>NZ_JBYTCO010000006.1:0-537389 GCF_058790355.1 Paenibacillus sp. FW101-FHT12H11
GACGAGGTTGATAGGTTCGAGGTGGAAGTGCAGCAATGCATGCAGCTGACGAATACTAATCGGTCGAGGGCTTAACCTATTCCCATTAAAGTGATGAAGAGCTCCGAAGTGGACTCAAGTACTTTAACGGGGCCCAAAGGATTTAAAACCTAGGGCAAACCTAAGAAATTCAACTTTACACAAGTTTCGTATCTAGTTTTCAAGGCGCAAACCACGCTTTGACTGTTTGGTGATGATGGCGGAGGGGACCCACGCGTTCCCATCTCGAACACGACCGTTAAGCCCTCCAGCGTCGATGGTACTTGAACCGCAGGGTTCTGGGAGAGTAGAACGTTGCCAAGCACACAGACTTCACTTTAAAAGTGAGGTCTTTTTTATTTTTTTGAACGTTAGCGTTTATGCTAGCGGTGAACTTAGTTTAGCGGTCAGGGAGCAGTTTGCCATCTTAACAACTGCTCCTTCTGTCGTTGCTCTAGCGGGTAGTAGAGCGTGGCGTCAATCTTCCTCATCCTTACTTATATCTTAATATTGTATAAAGAGGTTATCAACCGTAACTCCGGCACGCTGGGGGTTACAACTTGCGTAATTCAAATAATATATCTTCAGGCTCAAACCGTTTCATGAAGTCTGGATTAACGTATACCGAACGGACGGAACCACTCTCGTCAATCAGGAATGTTGAGGGCACCGGCAGAATCCATCGGCTTGTGGCGTTGTATTCTGCTAGATCGAGACCTAAGCCTTGCTGAAATACGTCCTGTATGTAGTCTGGAACATCGTAAAGAATACGATACATCGCCGCAACCAAACCGTTCCGGTCGCTTAGCACATGGAAGCGCAGCTCATCCTTCTCCGTTTGGGAGAGTGTAGCATCTGGGCTTTGCGGACTGATTGCAATCAGTTGAGCACCTAGTTTTTCTATCTCAGGCAGCACTTGCTGATAGGACTTAAGCTGTCTGCTGCAGTAAGGGCACCAACCTCCACGGTAAAAGGTTAAAACGACCGGGCCTCTAGCTAACTCATCATATAGATTGACCACCCGACCAAGTGCATCCTGTAGGGTAAAATCCTTGGCTCTCTGTCCAATCTGCAGACCAAAAGGGTTAGCAGATTCTTGTTGCTCCCGGATGAGCCGAGATAGAGCGGCCTGCGCTTCCAGCGGCGTATGAGGATCAAACGTCTTCTTCATCTGCGCTAATTCCTGATTTAAGGTCATTGTCATTCTCCTTTAAATATTTGATTTTTTCGTCATAATGTTGAGATTTCCTGCAAATACGGATACTGCCTTCGTTTTAACTAACTAATTATCTGATTTTATAAATCCAATAACCAGGAAAATAATACCAAACGCGATGGAGAGGTAGCCTGCAACTCTTCTAACAGGGCCACCCCACCTTGCTAATTTGCTTAGAATGGAAATGGAGAAGACTGCGACGGCCAAGAGTATTACACCTTTCCCTAACGAATAGGTCGTCATGAGCAACGCTCCGTGTAGCGGACTTCCCTGAAGTGCGATATAACTAATCAATGCAAAAAAGATGGGAATCGCGCAAGGCGAAATAACAAGTCCATAAGGAATCCCTAGCTTGAAAGCGGCAAAGTTGCTTTGCGGTTGTGGCTGGTTCAACGACTTTTGGAAAGTAGGCATTGCGAATGAAATGACACCAAGCAACTGCAATCCAGCCAATATGTCAAAGACGGGAGGAACCAAAGTTAGTAAATTGTATTTCTCAACATAGGGCAGGAACTGTTGGCCGAGCAGCGCGACGATTAAACCCGTCAACACCGATGTGACAACCATACCCAAGATAAAGTTGATAGCCATCCCAATGGCTTTTCTTTTATCGCCATTAGCTCCTTTCTGTACATAATTCGCAAACATGGCAAGCACGGGCAAATAACATGCTAATACCGCGCTCACGATTCCGGCGATGAACACAAGAATGTAGGTAGAGGCGGAAATTCCGCCTGCAATCGTAAAATGATATAAATTTTCCATTTGTTTCTCCTTCTAACTAGCGGATTTATTGATTAAATAATTCATACACTCGTTCACGAAGCTTAGGTAGTGAGGGCAAAATGGCAAATTCCACATTCCCATTGATGATAATCGCTCCGCTACTAAAAATGTTCAGTTCCTGAAGACGCACAAACTGATCGACCACATGTAACTCCTGAAACTCGATTTGCGGAAATTCCGTTGATACTTGCTTCACTATCTTTATCGCTTTTTGACAGATGGAACAATCCGGTCCAGCTGTTACAACCTCGATTAACAAAAGAACTCCTCCTTCTTTTCCATTCTGATAATCATCCTCCGTGCAAAAGGAAGATTTGTTTTTATTATAAAGGTCGGACTGTTAAATCCTTGTTAAGTCAGTAAAACTCCGAAAGATTGAATGATTTTTCCTCGTTTCATAAAAAGATGTGTGATATTCTAATGTCATTGTCATGAAAGGAAGGAGTGGTTATATGCGAATCCTCATTGTCGAAGATGAGGAGGACCTTTCACGCGCATTAGCCAAGGGGTTAAGGAGAGAAGGTTATGCCGTGGACAGCGCTATTGACGGTGTAACAGGGTGGGAACTCGCGGATACCAATGAATATGATGTGATTCTTCTCGACATCAATCTTCCGGAGTTGGACGGCATTTCACTTTGTCAACGCATTCGCCAGTCCTCGCACCATAACGATGTATTTATTCTCATGCTGACAGCGCGCAGCCATCCAGACGAAGTGGAAGAGGGGCTCGATTCGGGCGCGGATGACTACCTGCGTAAACCCTTTATGTTCAATGAATTGCTTGCTCGCATTCGAGCGCTCCTTCGCCGGAGCTCGTCGTTGAAAAGCCCCGTCCTGCAGTTCGATCAGCTTACCCTTGATTCGAAGAAAAAGGAAGTCAGGTTCGATAATGCTCTAATTTCATTGACGAAAAAAGAATTCGGATTGCTCGAATATCTGATGCTGCATCCAGACGAGGTTATTTCGTCGGAAAGGCTTCTTGAGCATGTTTGGGATATCCATGCGGATCCCCTTTCCTCAACAGTCCGGGTTCACATCAATTCTTTGCGCAGAAAGCTCTCGCATCATGAGCCAGAAGCAGGAGAACGTTATATTCAGACCATTCAAGGTTATGGGTATAAATGGGCTCTAAGCACTCTTGCAAAGAAAGAGGAAACGACATGAAATCATGGAACCGGCTTTCGCTGCGTGCCAGAGTGACGCTGTTTTCTATTCTTTTTTTGGCGATATTGATTACTTTATATGTGGCTATAGAGTCTTTTTTCTCCGTTTTCAGAATTGTATCCGAGCTGCAGGGGCGAATCATAAGCTTGGTTGTCGTTCTAACAGGCATGATTTTCAGTTCGCACTGGCTCGCCGTGATTATCCTGAAGCCTGTGAAACGGATGAGCGAAACAGCCGCTGGAATAACGGCAACCACCCTGCACCAACGACTAGAGATTGATCAACTTCATGATGAATTGAAAAAGCTAGGGATTGTATTTAATACGATGCTGGATGGCCTGGAATATTCTTTTAAACAACAAGCCCGTTTCGTTTCCGCGGCCGCGCATGAATTAAGAACGCCGCTTTCCATCCTACGCACGAATCTTGAAGTATCCGGAGACAACGATGGCATTGATCCAAATGAATGGAGAGATTACAGGGCGACAACGGAGCGGACGCTTGCACGGCTAGAGTCATTGACGGAGGATTTGCTGCTGCTGGCTGACGGCACATACGATCAGTCGCAAAGTGAGCACAAGGTTGCAGAACTGGCCAACATTCTCGCAGATGCCAAATCATTTATGGAACCGATGGCAGTCAAATATGGGGTAACACTCCATCTGATAGAGCCTTGCGATGTTTTGGTTAAGGGGGAAGAAAGCTTCTTATTCCTGGTCTTTCGAAATCTGTTGGACAACGCCATACGGTACAATCGGCCAAACGGGAATGTAACGCTGGAGGTATCGCAGGAAGATGAACGGGTTGTGGTTCGGGTTTCGGATACGGGGAAGGGAATATCCCCTCAATCAAAGGAGTTGGTTTTCGAGAGGTTTTACCGGCTCGACTCATCCAGGGCACGTAGTCATGGCGGGGCTGGCTTAGGTCTGTCGATTGTCCGCCATTTGCTTGCCATCTTCCAGGGGACCGTTGAACTGGAGTCGAGCTCCGAATCGGGGAGCGTGTTTAAGGTCATGTTGATGAAGGGCTAAGAAGCTGGAAGTGCTGATTGAACTAACTGGAGACGTTTGTTCAGTCATCCAGGAGCAGTTTGCCACAACGGTAGATATCAGATCTCCGCGGCAGCTGCTCGCTGTTCCCATTGAAGTAACGGAACACTTTAATGTAGGAATCATGGGGGGATAATGTTTGTCTGTTAACCGACTCGAGGAAATCAGAATGAAAGAAAAACTATATCATGATGATTGTTACGAAAATCTAATACTTTTTCAGGATGGTTCCTGGCTGCATAAACCAGTAAAAACGATACTAGATTTATTTGATCTATTGGATGAGAATAATGACTTGCGGTTACTGGATTTAGGGTGCGGCGTTGGAAGAAACAGTATTCCTTTAGCCCAAATACTAATAAAAACAGGCGGGAAAGTTGTTTGTGTTGATTTACTACAATCTGCTATTCGGAATCTTGATAATTACGGTAAGCAATACGGTGTAATTGATAGAATTGAATTCGAACATTAGTGAAACTGAAATGGAAACAGGTGTAAAAATGGATCCTATGTTCGAATTATTGTTTGATACAGATGAGTTACTTAACAAACTCAAAAAGTTGTATAAGGATTGGCATGTATTGAAACATACTGTAAAAGGTTACGAAATTGAGATCTTAAGAGATGGTAAACAAGTGTTACTGAAAAGTGACGTTGTAACTTGGGCTGTACAAAATGGCAGTCCACTAAGCTAACGAAAAAAAGTTCAATTAATACAGGGAGCAGACCGTCGCGGTGCTGCTCCCTGTTTCATTGTTGTAACGAGCAGCATTTTCAATGCTAATACCGGATAGTATATACTTAGAAAAACTATTTTGCCTGGAGGAAATCATGTCAGAAAAAAAAGAGAAGGTTTATTACGAACGGGGAACGAATGAACTGGGGGAGAAAAGCATGCGAGCCCAAAAGCTTGTGAAGGCCTTCAATGACTGTGATCCTGAAAATGGACAAGAGAAAGAACGGTTGATTCGAGAGCTATTTGGCAGCGTAAGTGAAGGCATTAATATCGAACATAATTTCCATTGTGATTTGGGTTACAACATTCATGTTGGCCGTAATTTCTATGCCGGTTATAACTGCACCATATTGGATATGTCAGAGGTGCGTATCGGTGATGATTGCATGATAGCACCGAATGTCGGGATCTACACGGCTGGTCATAATATCGGACCCAAAGACCGAAATAAATCTGGTTACAGCATCCCCATTACGATTGGAAATAATGTTTGGATTGGTGGGCATTGCGCAATTCTGCCCGGGGTTTCAATTGGTGATAATTCCATTGTGGCAGCCGGTTCAATAGTAACAAAAGATGTGCCAGCAAACACAATAGTCGCAGGTAATCCAGCCAAGGTGCTCAAGCAGATTACAGAGGAATAAAATGAGAGGAAATAAGATGGGTAGTGAGTAATTAATAATGATCTTCTCCAGTTAACAAATTTGTCTCAAGGAGAAGCCGGGAATTCTATATGTAATTCCAAAAGAACCCCTCTATAATCCCTCCAGGGTATCTGTTATTAAGCTCCCGCGGAACTGAACTACAGGCATTATTTCGGTTGAACTCTAGAGTAAGCTAATGGCGTTAAATTGGAGGATTTTCATGGATAATCAAGATATCTATCTACCAAGAGATAAACATGACTTTGAAGGAATTAGTCAATTGCACACTTTAGAAAGCTGTAGTTGCCCTTATTCCTATTCTTGTTGAATGGCTTCAAGATATAAATTGGCCGCCAATACATTTAATCAAGGAATTTCAAAACCAGAGTTAATTAGAATTGCTAATACGCCAACCAAAGGTGAATTACTGGAAGAGGTGAATGAAACTGCTCTGATGATTCTAGAGACCATTTTAAGATTCAAGATGATGCTGAAAGAATATACGATTTTTTGTTCAATTATACCATTCTCATTGAGTGTCCCCATTGTAAGAAGTGTGCTAAAGGGTTAAGGAAAAGTGATAGTAAGTTCGGATATATTCTGCAATGCAAATGTTGTGGCGTATTAAGTGATCCAGTAGTTGGTACGTGGGGGAATGGGACATTTATGGGTTTAAACCTTTGGTTAAGAACTAATTGTTGTGGGAACTTACTTTGGGCTTATAACAAAGAACACTTAGATTTTTTGGATAGCTATATTAACTCTTCCTTACGTGAAAGAAAACCAAATAAAAATCAGAGTTTGGCAAGTAGACTTCCTAATTGGATTCAGAGCAGGAAGAATCGTGAAGACCTGTCAAAAGGTATTGCAAAATTGCGCAATAAGCTTGAAATATCTTGACAAGAAAGTGAGTCCATTGCGCTCCCTCGGTATAATCTGATTTCCTCACGCAAGCTCGTCTACTCGCAGGATTTCATCCCTTAGATATCGATGATAAATGAAAGATAGCGAGATACTTAAGGATGTGTCGTTAAAAAGGCATGCGGGAACAGAGGTGGAGGTCGGTCTTTCTAACGGAACGGGTCGGAGCCCTTTTGCGCAATGTATCCCGATACTCCGTGCTTTCTTTGTCTCCTGCGAATACGCCAACTTGCGTGAGAAAAGGTTTATGTTAAGCTGCTAATGCAAAGATTTTTTCGGGGTTGTAGGCTTCATCACTACGGGCCATTCCTACTAAGAGTCGAGCTAGTTTTCCACATAACTTCATGATGGACTTCATCTTTTTAAGCTTTTTCACCTGAACATTATGGTGATGTAAGGCTTTAAATTCTTGGTTACTCATGACCATGCACATCGTGATTAAATAGAGAAAGTGACGCAGGCGTGGACGACCTCGCTTACTGAGCTTCAGTTGTCCTTTCCATTTACCCGAGCTTGCTTCGGTTATATTAAGTCCTGCGTGACGAAGTAGAGCATTCCCGTGCGCATAACCTCGAAGATCTCCAGCCTCTCCTAAAATACCAGCTAGAGCAATGGCGCTTATTCCACTAATGGCAAGGATTTTGCCTGAATAGGGGATACGTTCAAGAACATCTTTGGCTTCTTTTTCGATCCGCTGCAGTTGTTTCGTGGCTAAGTCGTGCTCTTCAAGGAGCTGCTCTAGATGGAGTTTGTAAGGATGTGTTGCCTGCTTAGATCCAACTGTTTTCTTGGCAAGATCGATGAGTAGATGAGCTCTACGCACACCAGAATGCCGCTTCATGGATTTCTGCCATCCTTTAATGACATCGTCAGGACTTAGTTTACATAGCTCAGCCGGGAGCGGAAAAAGCCGAAGGGTTAACAAAGCACCCTTGCAAGTTAAGATTTTAAAGACTTGTCTCAGTTCAGGGAAGACAATGTCGACCCAGCGGTGGATCTGGTTAACGGCACTTACGAGTCGTTTAACGACCGTTTCGCGGTTAGCCATGAGCACTCGCAGCTCCTCGTATTCGGAAGAGTGGAAGCGGACGGGGGAGTAGTAACCGTTTTTGACCATGTCGGCAATAACTAAAGCATCTTTTTTGTCGCTCTTAGAGCGTGTATTGTCGCGGTTTTCTTTATTCTTTTTAACCAAGTGAGGATTAACAAGTACGGCTTCAATGGCTTTGTTTTTGAGCCACCCGGCAAGGCTTAGCCAGTAGTGGCCAGTCGGTTCCATACCAACGATAACTTGAGATAATTTATATGAAGCTAACAAGTCGCTAATCCAACGGTCGAGGGATATGAAACCTTCTTCGTCATTACTGAATTCTAAAGGATTCCCGAGCGCGACACCACGGAAGTTAACCGCTCTGGCAACATGAGTCTCTTGAGCAATATCTACGCCAACAACAATATGATTAACGGTAATGTTTTCAATGAGTTGATTTTGCTTTTCTTGTGATTTAAACTTCATAGTAGAGCGTCCTCCTGGATGGGATTTTTGAGGCAATGACCTCGTGCGTAACCCCATCGTACCGAGGCGCTCGTTTTTTTACAAAGCTGAAATTTATCCATCTACAGGAATCTAACGGGAGACGATAACATAGTAAGCTGGGAGCAGCGACCTATACGATAGGTGCTCCCTACTTTCGTTAAAGTAACGGGCAGTTCAACTATTTCGTCGAATACCTTAGGCACGGCGAATTTACGAAGTACGCGAAAAAGATGTTATATTAAATAGCCGAGACTAAACAATAAAAAAAACCTTAATTACGTTCGAGTGGTGAGATGACATGAAAAATCAAATTCATATCTTAGGGGCATCTGGTTCGGGTACTAGCACATTGGCTAAAGCAATGTCCAATGAATTTGGATATAAGCATTTTGATACTGATGATTATTATTGGATACCAGATAAAGAACCATTTACGAAAGTCCGACCAATTGAAGAGAGAATCAATTTACTCATGAAGGATCTTTATAGTCATCCCAAGTGGGTTTTATCAGGATCATTATGTGGATGGGGAGACGTATTCATTCCGTATTTCGATTTGGTGATCTATGTATGGATTACTAAAGACATACGTATGAGAAGACTAAAGGAACGAGAGACATTAAGATATGGAGAAGATATTGCTTTTGGTGGAAAGCGTTATGAGTCTTATCAGAATTTCATGGAATGGGCATCCAAATATGATGAAGCTGGAATAGAGATGAGAAGCAGGATATTACATGAAGAATGGTTGGCAGCATTGCCGTGTCAGGTTGTGAGATTAGAAGGAGATATAAATGTTGAGGACAAAACGATGTATATAGAAGAGATAATTAAAGCATAAATCTGATTGATAATTCGAGGAAGTTGGCTACTTCAGATATCACCATATTCACTCTTCGGGCATTCGCCCTTCATGACGACGAGGAACGATAGTTCAAAAACAAGAGACAGATCGCCGCGACAGGCAGCTGTCTTTTGTTTATTGAAGTAACGGGAAGTTTAGCGTAATCCAAATGTAGTATAATATGGGAAATGCGGGTTATTGGAGGCGGGTTAAAGAATGGAGATATTTCCTGATAAACACGAACTTATTGGGCTTTTTGAATGTGAGCCACAATTTTCAGATGAAATGGACATTCCCGAATACTACAATTAATGGAGATTCATTCTAAAAAGGCGAACTGATGTTTTAGAGATAGAAATTGAACCGAACAACTGTTTTATTCATATAAGATGGCATCAAAAAATAATGTTCTAGTTGAACTTACTTTGGAGAAAGTTTATGGAATAGAAATAAAAAAACAGGGAGCTTCTGAATTCGCACAGCTATTATTCCGTGATAAAAATCTTAAGACCTTAACTCTTCGGACGAAACCTTACATATCAATTTGCTGGGGAACCGAATGGTGACGATACTTATTAATTGATTTAACTAAAAGCAGAACGTTTCATAATAAACTGCGAAGGATAAAGTACATATGAATAACTTGGGATTACTTGCAGGTTTCTATTATCTCGCATTAGCAACGGGATATAAAAATAAAAACGATATCATAAAATGGGCGGATAATTGTATTGAAAGATATGATGTTCCATATAATTTTATTGAACTATCTCTCTCCAGTTCCAAGAGGATTACCGACATGCTTTCAATTTTAAAATCTTTGTACGGAGAGCGTGATTTTCAACATCCAATGTATTTAATATTGGGTAGAATACGATCGGAATTTATTAATGAGAAAATATCGACAGTAAATTTCTTTTCTTATATTTACGCATTGTATGTACTTGGATGCACCTCTGATAAAGAGTTAAATGAGTTTTCATTTTTAGATCGGTTAAGTGACGGATATTATTTAGCAACTGCAGGTATTTACGGAGAGGTAGAAGACATAGTGCATGATGCGCTTGATGAATTAAAAAGATTTGAGGAGTTTTGTGTCATTTTGAATGAAGACTCGTTGAACTAAAGGAAAACGATAGTGCAGCGAGGGAAACATTCCATCGCTTGTTTTCGTTTCTGTGAGATCTACTCAACTATCGGGCAGAATAACGTGGAAACACGGCAGGATATTAAAAACTATGCGAATGACCATAGATAAGGAGGATTTATGAGAAGTGATCATAGTGAACTAACGATTAATGAGATTGCAGAGAACGAAGGATTTACAGAGGAGTATGTTGTAGATGAGAGCTCTTCGATGTCAAGGTGGTTTGGAAAAATACTCAATACTAAGGTTAAAGAATTGTCCGATGAGGACCTAGCCAAGCTGTTAAGACAGAATTATCATCCTTTTTATATTATTCCTGAAGCTATTAAAAGATTAAGAATAAATCCAATTGTTGGAGGGCTGTATGATGGGGAAATGATATATTCCCTAAGCCGAGTAGATGCTTCATTCTTGTTGGAATACTCAGAAATTAGAGATGAGGTTTTGTTACTATTAAATGAACTTGATTCATACAAGCTAGTTTTCTTGGAGGAGGAAGAAGAGGAAATAGATGTTGAGCGAGAGAATAATGATTTCAAGAAACTTATTATTGATCTGAAAAGCACAATTTCTAAAATATAGACTTAGAGAATCAAGTTCAGGATTCGTTCAAGAAATTGCGGAATATCTTTTACATAAGAATTCTAGAAGAATTCTAGGAAATCATTAAGCTCCCTCGGGAGACGTTAGTTGAGCAATTGGACGGAGGTTTGTTATTGAAAAAACCAATAAAAATACTTGGTATCTTATTCAGTATAGTAACTGTTGTTATTGCAATATCTTTTTTTGTAGATGATGAAGGCTATAAAGACCAATCAAGATTTTCATGGATGATGGTTACAATGTGTGGTTCATTGATATTTAATGGTGGTACTTCTTACTTAACAAAAAAAGATAAAAAAGGACTGCTCCCTGTAGGAGTCGGAATTATAATTTTAATATTTGTAATAATTAAATTCCCTTTCTAATATATGGAGCAGTTTGATGAAGCAACTACGGAGTAATAGTAGGGTGGATAATTTTGTAAGATGAGTTAAGTGAAGAAATACTAAAAGAACTAAAGAAGATAAATGAAAAACTTGATATATTAAATGAACCCAATGGGTTGTCAACCCCAATGAAGATTATTGCATTCTTCGTAATAGGGCCGATGGTTGCTCTATTATTATCAGGTTTGTATCACTTTGTAATGTAAGATTCATTAAAGTAATGCTGTCTCTGTCAATCTTTACTACGCGGGAACTATAGCTAATAAAGATATCACGGCAGCCGGTCATGACGATCGGAAAAGGGAGGGGATGAAAGGATGAAAGGATGAAAGTGTATAATAAAAAGTATTTTATTCTAATGCCACCTGCGCTAATAATTGGCGTATTTTTGCTTTACTTTCTTGCAGCAAACCAGAGACCTCTTGTGTTATTTGTTCCTATTGTTTTTTGGTTAATTTATTACACGTGGATATATATTGAAAAAACAAAAGAACAAATAATAATTTGTATTATTGAACTAAAGAGAACTATAGCTTAATAAAGGCATCGCGGCAGCCGGTCATGATGATCGGCTGTCGTTTCCACGCTAACGGGCAGGATAACATGGAAATATCTTGAATTAGTAATATGCAATCATATTGCTTAGGGGTGACCATTATAGCAATCGGCGATTATCAATTTATTCTGTTTCCCGTGGGAAACGTTCCGAATTTCTCCGAAGATGGTATAGAGTTTGTTGGTCAAAATAAATTTAGTTTTCATCAAGCTGTAGATGTACTCAAAAAGTCAGCCTATATTCAGAACGACTCAACTTTGAAGTCATGGAACTCCTTTGATGATGAATGTTATTTTCTGTATTTTGATGGGAAAAACAAGATTGAAATTGAGTTGAATACAGGGCAGGCTACAGAAGAAGCCGAAGAAATTTCAATAAGAACAAATATTTTTCGAGAAGAGGGAAGTGTAGTTAATGCACTAAGAATTTGCCAGGATTTATGTGATTCTTTGAATTTAAAATGTTGGAATATGAAGCTTCGAAAGATTATTGATTTAAATAATGTCTCAAGTGTTGCCGATACCGTAAATCACTATAACCAACTTCGATGTAAGGGCTAATTTGCAAATGATTATCGGGGACGAAGGATCAATATCGTGAGGCTGCCGAGGGTGGCCTTTTTATGCTATCGGGAGTTGAAAAAACTTGCTGGTAAAGGAGAATGAAGTTTGGATAATTATTGGAATTATAGAGTTGTTAAAAAGGATTGGAAAAATGGGCTTGTTTCTTATGATGTTTGCGAAGTTTATTATGAGAATGACAAACCCACATCATGGATTTGGGGTAAAAATGTACTTAGTGGTGAGAGCAAAGTAGGCTTAGAATTGACGTTAAATTCAGTTCAGAAAGCTTTTACAAAGCCAGTGCTTGAAATCATTGGTGACGATGAGGAATTAGTTGAAATAGAGGAATAATACGGTACGGTAACATTGAACTTTTTTGTACTAATGGATACTATAGTTTAATAAAGATACCGCGGCAGCCGGCCCTTGAAAAGACGGCTGCCTTTTCCACGGGCAGGATAATTCAACGAATTATCGAATTCTAACGTCTACCGAACAAAGAAATAAGGTGGGGTGATTGTAGTTGTCAGTAGAAAGAGATAAAATGCTAAACTCACTGAAAAACATCTATATTCCCAGCAGCTTGCGCGAGCGTGGCTTCAAGGGTACATTTCCGCATTTTCGAAGAGTAACCGACAAGAAAATAGACCTCCTAACATTTCAATTCGATAAGTATGGTGGTGGTTTCATCATCGAAGTAGCCGTTTGTCCTCCAGCGGGTCATACTCATCATTGGGGAGAAAAAGTCCCGCCGAACAAAGTAACCCCATATGATTTGAATCTTAAAAATAGAAAAAGGATTGGAGATAAAGACAATTGGTTTAGGTATGACAAATTTAACTTGTTCGGTAATATCTACGATAAAGTTGCATACAAGGCATTAAAAAATCTAAGTGAAGCGGATGAATATTGGGCCGTAACTGATTACCAACCGTAATTACGCTAACGGGACACTATAGCTGAATAATCACAAAAACGGCAGCCACGGAACGCTGCCGTTTTTTTAACTAACGGGCAGGCTAACATGAAAGTTGTGCCTCTTCCTGTCTGCAATAAAAAGGAATATTTTGTATAAAAATTGAATACAGAGAGATAACAAAAAAGGAGAATGAATTACATGGAGATTGAAATCATTCAAACTGACAATATCTCAACATTTGTTGGGGTAAGAGCGAGTGCTAATATGTCTAATTTAGGAAACAACATTAAAAATGCATACGATGAATTGGTAAGAAGAAAAAATGAAATAAAAAACATTAATTATCCAAATGTGACATATGGAATATCTCCTCCAAATTACAAAAGTAACAACGGAACAGTTGATTTCTATTGTTGTGTTGAAGTGGAATCTCTTGAAAACTTACCACATGGAATGGTTCATATACATTTATTGCCTCGTACTTACTCATTAACACTTTATAAGGGATTGGCAAGCCAGACGGTAACAGCTTATGATTTCACTACTAAATGGCTGAATGAAAACGGATATACATATGATGATACAGCTTATTATTTTGAAAGATACGACGAGAAAACAATAAGAGATTTAGATGATGAACGGAATGAAATAAAAATATTCTGTCCTGTAAAGAAGAAATGAACATTACGTTAACGGGCAGGATCTTTCCGAAATATGGTATTATAAAGGCGGTTCTTTGGAACGACGGTTTTTCGGGTTCAAGATTACGAAAACCATTAAACCTCTTTATTATCGGGTTAGGTGGAGTCCAACTGTTGATGAGATTATTGTTAGTATCAGCCTTTAGCTTCTTATTAAGTGGAACATTACTCTTTGGAATGGTGTATCTGGCAATTGCAAATTATGTTCCCCATATGACGGGATGGAGTGAGCCGCCTGGTAAATTTTCCTTAGCTTTGGATTCAACCATGTTAAGGGCACCTTATGTAATTAGTATCCTGTTTATGATTATTGGTACGTTGCTTTTTGTTATTGCATTATACCAAGCATTGCTGAGAAGAAATCGAGATGAGGAGCCAATAAAGAAGGAAATCGTAATCTGATAAACTAATTGTGTATTGAACTAACGGAGAACTACAGCTTAATACCGAATAGAACCAGGCAGCCAACATCAACCGGCTGCCTTTTCCCCGCAAACGGGAGGCTAGGGTGGTTGCACTTTTAATTTACTTACAGGTCTTTGTTGAAGATAATATAGTGTTTTCTTAGTGCTTAGACTTAGACTAAGATAAGACTCTTTCTAAAGCACTACATGCTACGTTCTTTAATTTATAATTGGAAATGGAATATATTGAAGAGGACGTAGCCCTAGCGAAGGCGCGGGAGCGTTCCTCTTTAGTTGATTAGAGAGAGAAATTTCTATACTTTTCTTCGCACCAACCTTTACAAACTCGTTCGGCCTTCAGGGGCGACGAAGTCGTTTGCCAATGTTAGAAATTGGGTTCAATGGGTGATTCAAGAAACTTTTTACGGTGGCCTCCGTCTAATGAAGTAGGTGGAAGGAGTGTTCGGATGAATAGGAAATGGATAGTTAACATAGCAGGATATGCATGCGTCGCAGTGAGTTTCATCTTTGCAACTACCTCGGCGGCGGCTTCGACTGTTCAGCCAGAATCGCAAGTCATTACCACTGTGAAGGATGCTCCATTTTATGCCCATATGTCAGAAGAAGCGCCCACGGGTTCTGTAAGCAGTTTTCAAACACTTAAAGTCAAGGAAACGGTAGGTGACGGCAAGGACGTTTGGTACAAGGTAGATACTTGGCTGGGCGAGCAATGGATGCCTAGAAGAGATGGTGTGGTCGTACTCGGAAAAATCGATCCCGTGGACTACAATGCGCACACTGTGAACGTTGAGAGGATTTATGATTCGCCATATTCCGTGGAACAGGAACTCGTGACGCTTCCCCCACAAGAGGTGCACATTACCGGGCGCTATGACAGATGGTATCGTTTCAAGAAGGACGACGGGAAGTTGTATTGGCTTTATTCGCCTTTGCTGCAGGAGGAAATCCGCGAGGAATCCGCTGACTTCGATATGCTTCTCACACGCAAGGAACAACTGTACGAAATTCCTTACCTTACAAAATCGCCGATGACTCTCGCTCCGCAAACTGTTCATGTTCTTGCCCGGTGGGACACGGGAAAAGAGGGTTACCGCTTCAGGGGAATCATTTGGTATAAGATTCAAACGGATCAAGGACCTCTATGGGTTCTGCCGAACGACGAAAAAACCGGCGTCAAGCCTGTACACGAGTTCATCGCGCTACCTACAGGAGGCTATGGTGCATCCGCACCAGAATCGAACGATCTATTGATATGGTTCGATGCGGGGAGTAAGTTGGAGGCATCGGCGCGCTGGGGGGATTGGTTTCAAATTAAGGCCGGCACTGCGGAAACGGTTTGGGTCAGTCCGAGTTTGTCACTTCATAAGCGCCCTCTCGGAACGACAGCTTCTAGCGAAATGCTGCATTTTACCGAGGAAACGGCTGCCTATACCTATCCAAGCCCTGAAGCTATCGCCCATCCAAAAGGTTACTATGCTCCGCAGGAGGTGCAAAGCATCGCTAAATGGTCTGGTGACGGCATACTGAACTGGTACTTATTCCGTGGCTCTGACGGAGACCTGTGGGTTCCGAAGCCTCGAAAGGATACCGACAGGTCATTGGTTGGAAGTTGGAGACAGTACCAGTCGCAGCAATCCGAGGAGGTTCGAGAACCACAAAAAGCTCCTCTTGAAATCACTCTGATGAAATATTCCCAGAGGCATAGCTTCTACCAAGATGAGGGCATTCCATTTACACTTCAAGTACGAAACATTTCGGATCAAACGTTAACCGTTTCACCGACTGAGTTTGAAATGCAAATCTTTAAACTTGGCGGAGAACCGGAAGAAGCATTGAAAAATCTGGAGAAGAATGAACTCATATGGACAAGAAAGCTTCCTCCACTTTCAGCGGCGTTTCCAGAAAGAATGAGCTCGCAATCGATATTATTCGAATGGGATCAACAGGACACTGGCGGGATACCTGCTGTCCCTGGGGAGTATGCCTTGCGGATAGTACCGACTTCCATCCACTTGGAAATGGGGGGAGCGAAAGAGACAAAGATCATAGATAAGGAAGAAATGCAAAAGATGATCGGCGATCCGGCGGTTTTCGGTATTATTGCCGGGCATGAGGGGAGTGGATCCTAATGCGGATCCATAAGTTGAGGCTGCTCACTGCAAAATTAGATCAACTGAAGAGCTTTTACACTATGTTTTTGGATTCTTGCTGATGGAAGATGATAATGAAGTTTATAAACGACAGTATCTTACACGGTCTTAAATAGAACATAAATAGCCCATTGCCCTGCAAATTGGAAATTAAGAACTCTTCCAAATTACGGTGATGGGCTCACTCATATTTTATAAGCACCACACTACATTAATAACGGGCAGATTTGCTCAATACGATTAAAAATCATTTATTATAATTATATTTTATCTGGTACTGTTTATTTGGCTCACGAAATTAGGGCGTGTATTTGAAGTATTCGCTGAGCAGGATCATTATCAAAGAAGAGCATAATTTTATACAATGGGAAGATTATGGGGGTCCTCACGGTTTATATCCCAGAAAGTTCTAATATATTGTGCTTATCCAGTTGAATGGAGGGTCTACCATGGGCATTAGGAATTATATGATTGGAGGCGTTTCCGGCGCAGGCAAAACTACGGTCTGCAACGAATTGCAGCGGCGAGGCTACCATGCCATTCATGGTGACCGTGAATTGGCTTATCAAGGCGATCCGGAAACTGGTACCCCGACGGATGGCTTTAAACCTGAACACCACATTTGGAATGTAGATAAAGTAAAAGCTTTGGTCGACAATCAGGATGAGGCGGTAACATTTTTCTGCGGTGGTTCGCGGAATTTCCCCAAATTCATCGATCTCTTCGACGGCGTGTTTGTCCTTGAGGTCGACCTGGAAACCTCTCTTCGGCGGATTGATGAGCGAGTGGCACTGGACCCAACTGACTGGGGTGGCAGACCAGAGGAACGGGAAATCAGTGCGCACTTGCATCAAACGAAAGAAGGCATTCCTAAAAACAGGATTATAATCGACGCGACCGCACCGATCGCGCACGTCGCTGACGAAATCCTCCATCAAATAGAAGCAAATGAACGCCAATGACAGTAACTTACGGGCGCTCAAGAACAGCCCAATACATCAGTGCATCTGGATACGAACAGGACAATCCACTGCGTTAACTGGGAACGTTAGTTAAATAACATGATCAAAAGCCGGCCATTGGAGAGCCGGCTTTTACTATAAAAAAATTGTTTCGTCTTCGGAGTGAGAGTTTCCGCTAATATTATTCGTCTATATTGTATAGAACTCCAAGGAGGCTTAGCAGTGGAGGAATGTGTAGATGGAAATGAGAAAGATCGTGAATTGCAATGGATTAGTAATGTAATTGATGGCCGTAAAGAGGATTACGCCTTTGTGGTGAACCGATACAAAAATAAAATATACGGCCTACTGCGGGGAATGGGGGCGGATCACCAGGATGCCCAAGACTTGACTCAGGAGACCTTTATTAAGGCATACCGTAAACTGGCTTCGCATGACACAAATAAAAGCCTTGCTGCATGGTTATATACCATAGCGGCTAACCTGCTGAAGGACACTCTGAGAAGATCACGTCCCACAGAGTGGCTAGCGGATCCCCCTCCCGACCATTTGCCCGGTAAAAATCCGGAAATGGTTCTGCTTCAGGAGGAACAGCGCACGGAGGTTCAACTTTTAATTCAGCAGTTGCCACTTAATTATCGAATCGTGTTACTGCTGCGCTACACAAACGACTTGAGTTACGAGGAAATGAGTGAAGTATTGGATGTACCTCTTAACAAAATTCAAAATGATCTTTATCGGGCTAAAAAGAGATTAAAAAAAATGATGACTGTCGAGGAGGTGAGGATCGATGGCATGCTTAAGCCCCGTTGAGATGGAGGTATACCTCCTGGTAGCTCCTTCTTCCCATAATCAACAAATGGCCGAGCATATCGACAACTGCCCGAGGTGCCGCTCCCTTTACCTTGAGGAACTTGAACAGCAAGCAAGATGGTCTCAACAGTTGTTCTCGGAAGCTTTATCTGATTCGTTTACCTCCAAAGTAATGGCAGCGCTGGAGAAAGTAGATCTAGATACGATGAAAGAATCATTCCCTGCTACAATGACGACGATCGTAGGCTCCGTTGAGTCCGTGACCATCAAAGAAACTCTACCAACAGATGCTGGAAAAAGCATTTTCAAGCTAAGAGGCGCATACTATTGGAAGCTAATAATCGGAGCGGCTTCGTTACTGATTCTTTTAAGTACCGTGATTATGTATTCCGGGCCAACGCTGGCTGAGACTCTCCGTTCCCTTTTCACGCGCGATAACGTCGATATCGGACTGCTCCGGGCGCAAGAGTTTGGGCTGGTGGAGCATCCGAACATAAAGGTAAAAGATAAAGGCTATACTGTCAAAATTGATGAAGCGGTAGCAGACCCTACCAGAGTTATCTTGGCACTACAGTTGTTCGGACCAGATGGAAAGCATGAAAGAGAAATGATTGCTTTTGCTTTAGAAAATAGTATTAAGATTAGGGACGATAAGGGGCAAATCGTCGGAGATATGTATGATATGGGAAAGACGAATGATTTTTACTATCTGGTTGCGAACTTTAGAGAGCCTCTTCAAACGGACCGAATTACGATAGAAGGTCGAATTACTCAGTTGGGCAACACAAGCGCAAATGTCCCCTCTATTGAAGGGAAATGGAACTTCGACTTTTCTATCGATATGAAAGAAGCTAAGAAAAAAACGACTGTTACCCCATTAAAGGGAAGTTATTCAGCTCCGGACGGAATGACGATTCACTTGAAGAGGTTGACCCGAATGGTGCAGGGTATTCGATTAGAAATCGATACAGAGCTCAGTGAGAAAGCGTTAGCCCGCTCTCCAGGTGAATTGTGGAAGCAACAAGGCTTGAAGTTTCATTTCGAGGATATGCAGGGGGATGAGATTCATAGTGTTAACGCTAGAAAGGGGCAGCATAAAGAGAGTTTAATGGCGGAGTCTCATATCCCCGGCGACAAAGATGGATTGATGCATTGGAGCTATACGTTCAAATATTTACCTCAAGAAACCCCCTACACTTTCGTGTTGGATGGTTATTTTGTCTCAGAACGTGATGGTGTATCGGTCGAGTTTGAACCTACCAAATTGAAAGATCAACCAGTTCCTTTCCGATTTGACGGTGATGAACTCATGTTACAAGATTTCACAGTAGAATCCCCACCGAATACAAATGGAAAAGAAGCCGAAGGTGCCTTACATCTGACCGGAAGATTACGGAATGAAGATAGCTACAGTCAATGGATACTAAGAGTTCCTAGTAGCAACAAAGATTATATGATTACTAGACGCGGTGCCTCGACCACGGAAGCATCAGATTGGAAAGATGGTTATATTATACTGGGTGGAGCAAATTTAGGAGGGGCATTCGATTTCCGTGCCAAAGGACTAACCACAATACCGGATAGAATCCAATTGATTCGAAAGGTAGTGGATCGACTTTATACCAACGCAGATTGGTCTATAACGATGAAGGAGGAAGTCAAGACGCAGTAAAATGCATTGTTAAGCTAAAGAAAGAACGATAGCTGAATAAAGATACCCGCGGCAGCCGATCGGCTGCCTTTTCCACACTAACTGGCAGGTTAACGTGGAAAACATAATAAAATCTGGAGGGAAAATAGGTCTGGCTATGGAAGTAAAATAAAGAACACTTTTAAGAGGGAAGGTGATTGAATATCGGATTAACACATGAATTTTATCTTGTACCGAAAACAATTGACGTGAGTCAATTTTGGATGGGGATACAAAATCGAACAGAGATCGTTGACAGTGCAGAAATTCAAGACGATATTATTTTATACATTAAAGACACTTTAAAGTGGATTCCGAGTAAAAACCCTGCTTTAAAAGGAATCCCGATTGGGGCAGGAATTAACTACCACGGCGTGACTCTTTTTGACGAGGAATCTGCAATTATCTTAGGCAATGTGTTTAATTCTTGGAAGCACTTATTTAAGAATTCTCCTGAGGTTTTAAAATTAACGGGAGAGTACGTGACAGTGGTAGACCAAGTCGATTCTGGTCACTATGAAAAGTTATTTTTCAATAGAAATGAAGTCTTGAAGCAATTTGATAAAATTATATCGTTTTCAAATGCATTGTCTAAAGGTTCATTTTATTTGTTTCATTTTGGAATCTAGATTATCTTGCATTACGGGGGCCTCATAAATGATAAATAAAATTGAAGCATACCGATTCATGTATCGATTTATTAAAAGTCAAATTCCAATATCTGAATTTGAACAGTGGTTGTATAACCATGATGAATTGGAAGCCATTCTTGGTAACAAAGAATATTTCGAATTTGTTTCTAGAGATTATAAAAATAAGTATTCGTTTCAAGATACAGAAAAGCAAATAAGAAATCTGATCTCTCTCGGCGTGTTTGAACAAGAACGAATACGTGATTTACTAAATAGATTGGATCTAAATGATAAGGACTCCTTAGGAATAATGGAACAATTGTACGACGATTACTGCGGTGGTTTTAATTTTCTTAGGTACATTGCGTTGTATTTTATTACAACCAGCGAGGAATATATAGAAGCGTTAAAAAACGATCATAAAAGGCTTCATCAATATATGGCCCCTATAGAAGTAGAGGCGAAAAGGTTGTTAGCATTTTTTGAAGATGACAAACTTCCAATTATAGGTGAGAATGAATACTTGGACCAGAGAGATGAAGCCGATCGGATCGAACTGCACAGTATAAATGAAATGTTAGCTGCCAAAAAGAAGCCTTGAAATATTGCGCTAACGGATACTATAGCGTAATGATCAGGGAGCAGATCGCCTCGAGGCAGCTGCTCCCTAATTTCGTTCAGAGAGTATAGTCTAAATGACAAGGAAAAGTGATTGGCAACTAGAAATACTAATCAACTGTAAAAATGGGATGAAGTGCATTGATTTTTATATGAGGAGAAAATGATGATTAATTACCGCGGAATTGAGATATTGTTTGAAAATGGATATATTCGGACAAATGGATTGAATAAAATGATTGAAAAAGAATTTCTTATATCCATTAAAAAAAGGCTGCATAATGAGTATGTAGAGCTGATCAGTTACTTAATTAATTATGTAATTGATGCTAAGCCATTAATTAAGCCTGATCAAACCATTGCATACCATTCTTGGTTGGTAAAATGTTGTGTATTTTCTGAACTTTATTATGAAATATGGGAAGTCCAAAGCAATGGTGAAGGTTTTGGAGAAGGTGCGGATTATGCAATTAAAGTAGTTCAAGAACAAAAACAAGAATGTCAGGAATACGGGGCAACTGCGATATTTCCAATTTTCAATCAAATGATAGTTATTTCTAAAGGTGTGTACGAAGGACTAGCAGTCGATGCGGTGAGATATCCATCACCCGAGCATATGTCGGGATGGTGGCTTACAACTGAACTGTATGACAATAACGTGGAATCTTTGATGACGGTTCATTATCACCATTTAGCATTTATAAGACAAGAACTAATCAAATATCTCGCTTTACCTTTTGGATATAGATTTAATACCACAGGGAAAGAACAAGATATTTGGTTCGATGAAAATGCAATAAAATAACAATTTTTTAGAGCTGGTCGATTGAGCTAACGGCGAACGATAGCTCATACACCAAGCAAAGATACTTGATTAACCGGAAGCCTTGCTGCACTTGAAAGTTAATGAAAGTATATGTGAAAAAGGTATATTATCACTTATGTGGAGGAATGCATTTGAACCTAAAAAATCAGGAATTGCTTTTCAGTATTTTCCACGATGGTGGTGTAGAAGACATCAGGAATACCTTTGACGGCATTGAATGTACCATCGATATTATGTATCTTGCTGAACTAATTAAGTCACAATTTCGAGGCTTTATTATAAAACTTATTCATCCTGCTGAGTTGTACTTAGAAGACGTTGACACGAGTGAGACGATTCGGGACTTTAAGGAACTAAACAAACTTCATATTGAAATCTTGAAGGCACAAGTAATTGAGGATAAGGTAAAGGTTTTTTGCAGTATCAACGAAGGGCAGTCCTTTGGATATCTTAACGTTAAAGCAAGTGAAATCTACATTTATGACCCCGAGCGTAATTTAATTTCACTTGAAGACTTAAAAACAATTGGTAATCAATATTGGGATGACTTTAGCAACCGAGCCTGATGATTTTCTAATATAGTTCAACCCCTATGCGGATGCTGCAAGTCGGCAACCGTCGTTAAACTTACGGATAACTTTAGTGCAATACCAACAGCGCGGCAGCCGGTCACTAAGATCTGCTGCTTTTTCATTGAACTAAAGGGCAGTTTAATGGAATAATATGTATGGTACAATGGTGATCTGGAGGTGCATTCATGCAAAAGGCGATTGTAGTTCATTATTGCAGCGATAAAAAGAATAACTTAAATGATTTAAATCAGCTTTTACAAGAGGGATGGAAGGGTTGTATCTCAGAGTGCTATGTCAGGCGGTGAGATGGGTGCAACAGTTTATTCACTTGTTATATTAGAGAAAAGTTAGGAAACAATGCTTCAGGATTCACTGAAGGAGGCTGCCGGCATAATCGGCGGCCTCCATTACGTTAAAGGGAGGATAGTTGAGCGGTTTGATATGATTTGTCGTATAATTTGATGATATGAATAGAGCTCCGATTACACCCGTACAGGAATTAAATATATTTAAATGGAGGGTTCTTCTTGTTAAATAAAGACTCTGTAATTATTCCAGGTTTACACAATTTAGAAGAAATTCTTAGCAGTAGAAGCGGATATATTTTGAATAACAATCTAGACCCTAATCTTCGGTTTGAATTATATAATGAGAAAAATAATAGCAGTGTTAAATGCGCGATGACACCCGATCATGCACTCTTCAGCATAAATATTAGAAACGCTGAGGATAAGGACCTTCTGGAAATATTAAAGGTCGTACTAACAAAATATAATCTAGAGACAGATCAACTCGTAGAGGACATTTATAAATGTTATAAAGGGCGGATTAATGAGCTTCAGACTGATTACGAGAGATTTTGGGTTATTTACAGATTTGATAAGGAAATAAATGGTGTACTTGTCCGTTATAGGGCATTTATTAATGATTAAATTGGTTAAGCCAGCAATGAAGGGACTTATTACGCTAACGAATAACGTTAATTCAGAATACCGCGGCTGCCTGCAGATAATCGGCTGCCCTTTCCATTAGGAGAGGAGGGCAAGACATGAAGCTCAGAGGTACAATGAAAGAGCAGGCATATAGAAAGGAATTACAATCTTCAAGAATTCGTATCTTCAACGATATATCCATGCGAAGGTTTTTAAAGATTATTAGAGAGAGCTTCCCCGAAATGAAAACAGCATATATCTTATATTGGATACCGGAGCAAGGGGAAGATATTATTACTTTTCTAGTGGATATTGACACAGTCATTACGATTGAACTTGATCGTTACGATGATCAAATAACTCCAATAGTAGAAGTATGTCCATTAGAGAATTTGATTAAGGGACTCAGTAAAACAAATCAGATTAAAATAGCCGTTGCTTTGGACTTAGCCAAGAATGATTTGAAATGAAGAGATTAAGCTATCGGGATACGATACTTGAATAAACATACAAGACGAAGCTGTCGGCATGATTGGCAGCTTCATTAAATTATGAAGTTCACAAAAAAGACGTTAGGTGAAATCCCTGTTAATATTGTAAAGGAGTAAAATGAAAAACATAAATTACTTAGAAACTAGACCTGCAAGTCGATATGATGAGTTTAACCCGGATCAAGATGGGAATAAAAATTACTAAATTTGCTGATTTAATTATTGATGGTAGATCCTATACCAAATGCTTAGAAAGCATGATATGGTTCCATCTCTAGGCTGGGGGAGTGAAGAACATCAAAGTTGGAAGTTTATTGGGAGCACTACCAACGATTCATTTATATTAAATGGAGTGGATATTTTCAAAGAAAAGTGGGTCGCTACTGGCATATTTGCTAATGTTATTGACCCAATATATGGGGTTAAAAAAAACTTTATTGTTTGGAAGATTGAAGACTACGAAGTCACATTTGCAGCAGGGGAATTTTCAAATAATGTTTGGGGTATATATACGAATAATTAATTCAGGGTGATTCAACTAACGGAAACTATAGTTGAACGAAATAAGGAGCAGTTCTGCCACGGCAGCTGCTTACATAGATCTATAATTGTCGGGTGACAAGAACATTATCTCATTACCTGCCGCGTAAATCGCGGCTTTTATTATTTATGGGATCAAGTTCTTGTCACGGCCCAATGACAAGAACTTGATCCCATACCTCAACGATTTCCGATATAATTTATGGTAGCTTCGTGTTTTAAATAGTTTATATGAATGTGGGTGTAGATATCAGATGGAGTGGAGTTCGCTATGCAGTATTGTTCGTTTTTGCCCAATGGAACAAGTATTTAAAGATTGGAAAGCCCCTGAATTAAAGATAAAAGACCGTCCCCTCTACTACATGGGTGAAGGGATATTTATTGGCTTTACGGAAAGACAGTTCAATATAGAAAATCTTGATAGGATTGAGTATGGAGAAATTGGTGAATACGCTTTAAATGTGTATGTGTACCGCTCAATGCTGGAAATTACTACTTCACTAAACTTACAGGGAATGGATTTTAGATTTGAAACTAATCCAATAACCTTTCCGATTGGTAGTGGTATTAGATTTGGAATCAGTCATATGGAAACAATCAAAATTTTGAAACATAATAAGTTTTTATTTGATGGGTCCGAAGTCAGAAGCTTCGATAAGGTATCAAATACCCTTAGCTTTAAAAGTAATGTAATTCACTGTAATCAGCATACATTAGAGTATTTTGGAGAGGAGAAGAAATCCACTTTTTTGGGCGGAGTTCAGTATAATTTACAGTAAGGATTGAACTAACGGCGAACGATAGTTCAAATATGGAGCAGAATGCCGCGGGCTGGCAGCTGCTTCTTTTTTTGTTGAAGTAACGGGCAGTTTACGATAATGGATATTCGAGACATTTTTCTTTGAATCTTATCCAATATTTATGTTATTTTCATTTTGAATTAATTTATAAATGGATAATTAAGGTGATAATTTCAGAGATGGATGTGGGTTTAGTGACTATCCGCTTAAGATTAACCTTACTTTATTCAGGGATTTTGGGATTCGTATTATTGTTATTCGGCTTAACCTTATACTTTTTCTTACAATTTTATATTTTTAATGATTTAAAAAAATCACTTAGAGATCAAACAGATTTGATTCAAAAAAATGTTGAATATCAATTAGAGATTTCCCCTAATGGGTGGAATTTGTTTATTCGACTTGATGATTTTGATACCGTTAGCTCGGGTATATTTATGCAAATTACCAACTTTACCAGTGGCTATAAGACAAAATCATCTAATCTTATGAATGTAGACCTCCCTTTTTCAACTGAGGTTTTACAAAACAAAAGTGAGGGGTTTTATTCCACGGTTAGTATTCATAACTCGCCTTTTTTAATGTATAGTGATCCGCTGATATTAAACGGAAAGTTAGTTGGGGTTCTACAAGCTGCCTATAATGTTGGCGATATAGGGAGTTTCCTTTCGAGTTTGCAATGGATACTTTGTATCTTATCAGTAATTGTGGTATTACTTGCTTTGTGTATGGGATGGCTGTTCTCACGTAAAGCACTAAAACCTATATATTCTTTAATAAACGCAACAAAGAACATCAAAAATAGTGAAGATTTCGCTACCAGGATAATTCATAAGGGACCTCTAGATGAAATTGGTCTTCTTAGTGAAACTATGAATAGTATGCTTGAACGTATACAATCAATTTACGGTGAATTAGATCAATCTTCAGCGACTCAGAGGAGATTTGTTGCTGATGCATCACATGAGCTAAGAACTCCGCTTACAACCATTAAAGGCAATGCTGAACTTCTCAATAAAATGTGGGGATCCTTGCGTCAAAAACTTTATCATTTACCTGAAAGAAGAGAGATTGAAATTTCTTTAGAAGCAATGAATGATATTATAGATGAATCAAAGAGAATGGGAAGACTAGTAAATGACCTTCTGTCTCTGGCTAGAGCCGATGTAGGGCTTCAAATCAATAAAGAAGTTTATGAATTGAAACCGATCGTTGAAACTATAGTAAGAAAGTCTGAGTTAATTCCTAAGTCAGTTGATTGGACAGCAGAGAACTTAGAGCTTTTGCAGGGGATTTATATTTTAGGAGACAGAGATTACTTGCAACAGTTATTATTCATTTTTATTGATAATGCCTTTAAGTTCACCCTCGAAGGATATGTAAAAATGGATATTGAAAGGTCAGGTAATAAAATCGGACTGATAATCAAAGATACCGGCATAGGAATGGACAATGATGATTTACTCCATATTTTCGATAGATTTTATCGTGCAGACTCTTCTAGAGGAAAAACTCCAGGTACTGGGTTAGGGCTATCTATTGCAAAATGGATTTTAGAAGAGCACGAAGGATACGTTGAGGTCACTAGTAGTAAAGGTAGAGGATCTGTTTTTAAGATTTGGTTGCCCATCTATATGCTTTAAAACATTTGTTGCAACTGGAGGTAGGGGTATGACCAATTCTTCTAGTGCCACTGGATCTACTACAGATCTGCAAATGGATCATGATTACAAATTAATAATGGAGAATCAAGTTACTATGTTGACCAAATTTTTAAAATCATATTTATTTTTGGATTCCTGCTGTTGGAATTTCATTGTTTCAATTATTCTCTCTAAATACAATTATAAAACCATTACGCTAACGTAGGAACGTTAGTTCAACATTCAGGGAGCAGATCGCAGCGACCGGCAACTGCTCCCTTTTTCGTTGAACTAATGGGAGTTTAGCGTGGTGATTAGCTCAAAAAGTAGAGTATAATAATGCTATTAATAACCAGCAATTGGGTACCATATTGCTCGAGTATTTTCATATCCAAACGAATTTTTATCAGTAGGAGGAAAATAATTGAGGAACTATCCAAAGTATGTAACGAGGGAAGCCATAGATAGTCTTGTTAAAAAATTAAGTTTACCTAAACCAGGACCATTTACCCAAGATTGGGAATATGAAGTGGCAGATGAAACAAGAGTTAATGAATTTCTTTCTTTATATGAAAATTTAAGTTTAAACGAAGAAGAAAAATTTGCTTTGATGATCGTTATTATTGGGTCACTTAATGACGCTATTGAAAATGGTGATGTTGATGATTCAGTATTTAGTAAAACAAAAGAACTATTATTAAAAGAAATAGCTATCCATAAAAATACAATAATATATTGGTCAGTAGAAAGTGAGGAGTTAGAGGATTGTTTTGCCATAACTCCATTTATTAGATGTATTAAGGAGATGATATAAACCGAACCGGTAGTAATGAAGGATTTGCAAACATGGAGAAAGAATCGTGCGGAGCAGTCTCCGTTGAACTAACGGGAGACGATAGCTTAATAACCAAAGACTGGCGATTTTTTAAAGTTTAAGAAGGAGCTAATGTTGATGAACAGTGAAATTATTTCTCTTATCAATAAATTAAAAAATGCACTTCACGAAGGCATCATTGTAACCTCTTATGATGTGACAGAGCAACTTGAAATAAGAGAAGATGGATTTGATGCAATAGAACCATTACTCAAACTGCTTGAAGATAATCCAGATGTAGATTTCGGTTCACCTGGACCGATTGTTCATTTCGTAGAAAAGTATTACAAGAAGGGATATGAAGAAAAACTTATTGTTTCACTATACAGAAACCCCACGAATCATACTCTTTGGATGTTAAACAGAATAATAAATGGATCTGAAAACGAACAAAAACAACAATATTTGAAAGTTCTTAATGACATCATTGAAAGATGTAGCAAAGACAAAAAGATTGATGAACACGCAAAGTACTTTAGATCATTACATGATTAAAACCCTGAAGGTTTATCCACGATCCGCACAATGCATTTTTCAGACTAGCTAGTTCAGGTAAATCCTGTTCGGTGGCAAAAATATTACAGAATGCAGTTGGAATACACCACAATGAAAACAAGAATAAAGAAATTCAGAAGAATGCTCACATCATTATTTTTGATTTGCATTCAGAAGCGACGTGCACAATTGATATTCTTGATGAGAAGCACGTATCCTATAAATAAATTGACACATATAATGTTACACGATGAATGAACCCACCTAAACGTTTACCGTTCGGGTGGATTTTTTATTGCAACAAGCCAATCAACCATCCAATGAGGATGGGGGACTGTAATCTACTTCACAGAACTCTTCTTTAATTCGATTTAAAATCAAGCTATAAATTCGATATTGGAGGTATCAGAACGATGAGTAACCAAAACTTAACTGAACAACTGGAAGCGGCCACGCAACAATTTAAGGCCAACGCACCGATTGAAGCACAGATGAAGATCGGGCAAATGGTTGAGGACCTTCAGAAATCAAGGGCCGCTTTCGGGAAACAAACAGGCGAAAAAGCAGTAGATTTTAAATTAACAAATGCACTAGGCGTGGATGTGATTTTATCTGAAGAGCTTAAGAAAGGGCCAGTCGTGCTGATTTTTTATCGCGGTGGTTGGTGTCCTTTTTGCAATATGCAATTAAATGCTTATCAGAAGATATTACCGGAAATTCGAGCGATTGGAGCGCAGCTTATAGCTATCAGCCCACAAAAGCCGGATCATTCGTTATCGCTTAAGGAAAAGGAAGGGTTGGAATTTCAAGTTCTTAGCGATCCGGACGGATTTGTAGCGTCTCAATATAATTTGCTCTTCGATGTTCCGCTGGATGTAAGGGAACTAATGGAAGGTATCGGAGTTAATCTTTCAGAGTACAACAATACCTCGAAATGGATTCTACCGGTTCCAGCTACTTTCATAATTGATAAGAGCGCCACCATTCGTTCCTCCTATGTCAATTCGAATTTCATGCAGCGTCAAAGCCCTGAGAAAATTTTACAAGAGCTAAAAAAACTGTAAAAATTCGCATCAATTCAATTGTGAGCAGACGATCGATTATCAAAAGATTAAATTCGAAAGGATGAATGATTCAATGATAGGAACGGAAAGTAAAAAACAAGAAATTCTAAAAGCTTACCAGCTCAGACATGCTTGCAAGGCATTTGATACTAACAAAAAGATTTCGGATGAAGATTTTCATTTTATTTTGGAGACAGGAAGATTATCTCCAAGTTCATTTGGCTTCGAACCGTGGAAGTTTGTGGTGATCCAGAATGAAACTCTTCGCGAAAAATTAAAACCTGTATCTGGCGGTGCCAAGGAACAACTGCCAACTGCCAGCCATTTTGTAGTTATACTGGCCAGAAGAGAAGGATGTTTACGAATTGGCTCAGATCACGTGAACAGAATGTTTAAAGACATTCATCATATGCCTGAAGAAATTGTGCAAGATTGGTCCGATTTCTACAGCTCCTTTGTCAAATCAGAACTCGAAGATAATGATCGTCTCATTTTCGAATGGTCAATCAGACAAACCTATATAGCATTGGGAAACATGATGACAGCCGCAGCTCAAATCGGGATTGATTCCTGTCCGATTGAAGGTTTTGATAAAAAGCAGGTGACTGCTATTTTACAAAATGAGGGTATCATTAACGGTGACGATTTCGGTGTAGCTTGTATGGTTGCTTTCGGATATCGTCAAAAGAATCCCAAACGTCCACAAACAAGACAACATCTCGATGATATTGTTGAATGGCGGTAAACTTTAAATCATAAAAGACAAGCAGGCCAAAGAAAGACGTCAGTCAAAGTAAAAATCTTGTACAGCATTAAACAAGGAGGGGGGATAACACATCTCTCCTTCTCTTTTTGACTTACGAATAGCCGTAATCCGGTGTCTAGATGGACGATACCTTTCAGAACCATATCGGGCTTCTGCAAACACGCATTAGGAAAGGAAAATTGTTCTGTACTTAAAATGGGGCATGATAAAAGGTTATAACCTAATTGTTGACGATGAAACCAATATGCGGAATCTCCTCCGTCTCTATTTGACTCAAGAAGGGTTTGAAGTAGAGAACTGTAATTTACTTTACAGAAGTCCACTATGATTTGAAATTATAATCAAGCTACACATTGGATATTGGAGGTATAAGAAGCATGAGCAACCAAAGTTTAACTGAACAACTGGAAGCTGCGACACAGCAATTTAAGGCCAATGCATCGATTGATGCGCAGGTTAAGCTCGGTCAAATGATAGAGGAACTTCAGAAATCGGGGTTCGCATCCGGGAAGCAAACAGGCGAGAAGGCAATGGACTTTCAATTAACGAACGCAATAGGCCAGGATGTGATTTTATATGAAGAGCTTGCGAAAGGGCCGGTTGTGCTGGTCTTCTATCGAGGCGGATGGTGTCCTTTTTGCAATATGCAATTAAGGGCTTACCAGCGGATTTTGCCGGAAATCCAGGCGATAGGAGCGCAACTTATAGCGATTAGCCCACAAAAACCAGATCATTCGTTATCGCTTCAGGAAAAAGAAAGTTTGGAATTTCAAGTCGTTAGCGATCAGAATGGCTTGGTAACGGCTAAGTACAATCTGCTCTTCGATGTTCCTCCGGGAGTAAGGGAACTTATGGAAGGTATCCCACTTGATCTTGCGGAGTACAACAATACATCGCAATGGATTTTGCCGGTGCCGGCTACTTTCATGATTGATGAGAGCGCCATTATTCGCTCCTCCTATGTCAATCCGAATTTCATGCAACGTCAAAGCCCAGAGGAAATTTTACGCGAGCTAAGAAAGCTGTGACGATGTTACTTCATTCATTAACAGCCATATCGGTCAATTGGCGATGCTTCGCAGATTATCAGGAGCTCCGGTTTCGTACATCAATTATTCGCAAGTAATGATTAAAAAGGTGGATGGCTAAGATTGATGGAATGGATTTCAGCGTTAACTCGTAATAAAATAATCATTCAATTAAAGCGAGGCCGCTCTCTATGAAAAAAATGTTATGGGTCATCTTCATGATGTCCACTGGAACTTCCTTTACATCGCCTATATTTCCGCTCTATCAGGAACAATACCGATTAAGCAGTCTGCAAATCACCATTTTATTCGCTATGTATGCAATCTTCCTGCTGCCCTCTTTGCTCGTAGTCAGCTCAAGAGGGAGCAGTTGGGGGCTGAAGCGAGTTCTTCGCATCAGCATCCTGTTATCAATCCTAGCCACCATTCTCTTTATGACAAGCCAGCAGGCTTGGCTCGTTTACGGGGCGAGACTGCTGGAAGGAATCGCTTATGGAAGCTTTACAGGTACGGCAGTCGCATTCTTGCTGAAGCAAACGTCCAAAGAGAAATCAGGCAAGGCGATTCTTCTATCAGGCATGGCCGTTTCCTTTGGATTCGGTCTAGGACCTGCCTTGGCCGGTTTGATCATCGAGTATCTGCATCTAATGCCGTTACGCGCACCGTTTTGGCTTTTAACTGTTATGTTACTAAGCGCTGGGATCTGTCTGGAAAAGTTGCAGGATGAAGATTTTCAAGCCCAAAAGGGACGCCGTCAACTGACGTCGGTACCGATCTCGCTTAGGGTACCTAACGAGATCAAGCCTCATTTCTGGTCGTTCAGTGCACTGCCCGTGTTCACGTTGTTTACCTTGAACGGAACTGTTCTCTCCTTGATTCCTTCGTTCGTGAAAAACGTAATTCACACTTCAAACCTTGCTGTGTCGGGTCTCCTGATACTATTGCTTATGGGGGGCGGCACGATGATGCAAATGCTGCCTTGGTTCAAGCAACCGGTCGTACGCCTTCGGATCGGTATCGCTTTATTGGCATGTGGAGCATGGCTTGTCGTTCTCTCAGGGATGTCGGAAAGTATAGACCTAATGTGGATCGGGGTGCTCGTTCAGGCACTAGGCAGCGGTTGGACGTTCCAGATTAGCTTGCGACTGGCCGGCGAACTTCCGAATGCATCGGAGCGGCCGAAGGTGATATCGACTTATTACTTTGCTGGCTATATCGGATTTATCGTTCCTATCGTGGGAGTCGGTCTCCTAAGCTACTTATTTGACTTAAACGTATCTTTAATCGTCCTGAATATTCTGGCTTCCCTGTTGATTCTCTACATGTTGGGGTATTCTGTAAGATTTGCGCGGTACTACGCCTCCAGAAACCGAATACAAGTGTCGGAAGGTCTCCCATCCAAGGCAAGTGCGCAGGCATTGCAATTCTAAAAGCCGCTATGTATTTCCTTATCACTACTCTCAGCCCGCTGTAAATCTAAATAAGGATTTGCTTAACATGTTCAAGACAATTGTAATGGGTACTGGCCCGGCTGGATTATAAAATCAAGCTATCCACCCCCCCCATATTGAGGTTTTGGTGGATAGCTAAGTTACGAATTAACCTAGGAGGCAGCAACATGACGCAATTATTGTATATTACCGCTACTCCCAAGTCGCCGGAACATTCGGTCGGTCTGCAGGTCGGCGATGCGTTTCTTAAAGCCTATCGGGAAGCCCATCCGGACGACGAGGTACGGGTATTCGATGTCTATCAAGAAACATTCCAGACGGTTGATGGCGATGTCGTTCGAGCATGGGAGAAAATGAGAAAAGAGCGCGTAGAATTCTCCAAGCTGAATCCCGTGGAACAGCAGAAAATTAATGCTCTTTACGACATTACCGAAATGGCGATGCACGCCGATAAATACGTGTTCGTCTCACCTATGTGGAATTGGGGCATTCCTCCTCGTCTCAAGGCGTTCATCGACGCTTTTGTCATCGTCGGAAAGACGTTCCATTACACGGAACGCGGACCGGTCGGCCTGCTGCATGACAAAAAAGCGCTGCACATCCAGTCTAGCGGCGGAATTTACTCTACTGGGCCTTCAGTAGCTATGGATCACAGTCATCCCTATCTTCGCCAGGTGCTCGGCATTGTCGGGATCAGTGACGTACAAGCTCTGTACGTGGAAGGCCATGATTTTCAACCAGATCGGGCGAAGGAGATCGTTTGGGCAGCAATAAAACAGGCGGCCAAGCTTGCCTCAGCCTGGTAACGCGAAAGATCTATTTACTGGCTAACTGATGAAAATTTGCTGAGCAGTGATTCGCCAAGTTTTAAAACCTGGCCATAGTTCTTGATTATGTAATTAAAAACCGCGTGAATCATAATTCTCCAAGGGGAAAACTTATGCCGCAACAGTTGTTAAGCGAGGACGACATTAATCCAGCTACAGGAATGCTTAATCGGTAAAATGTGGTTTTTTCACGAATGCGGCTTAATCAAAGTTTCAGCCCCTATCAAGACCCTCCTCGATATTAATTGAGGAGGGTTTTGACATAAATCAACGCCTGGCCGGTCTTAAATAATCCTAAATAGATTCCCTGACGCTCTTAGGAAGATTCTTGACAACCAATTCGTAAGAATGGTCAATCATATCAAAAATAGCCGTCTCTGGTAAAGAACCTTCAAGAATAATCGTATTCCAGTGCTGTTTGTTCATATGATAACCTGGTCGAACGTCCTCATGCTGCTCTCTCATGTTTTCCGCAATCATCGGGTCACATTTTAGAACCAGGTATCCTTTCTTCTCAAAAAAAAGCGCGAATACTTTACCAGCAATTTTTATAGCGAGTGGATCAGGTCCCGAGGGATAATCCTTAAATGCTGATTTTTTGTTTAGACAATATTCAATTAAATGATCTTTCATACCGACTCAGCTCCTTTATAAATGGCTAACTCATTGCCTGTGCTGTCTTCTGTTTTATGCAGATTAACATGCGGGCTGAATCAGTGTCAGTAATCTACTTTACAGTGTTCTTCTGTATTTCGTATTTCTGATGGGAGAAGAAATACGAAAACAGAATGATTCTCCTATCAAGTTAGATCAGCTTTAGTATGTAATGTACACTACATATCTTTTTTTTGTAATGTTTATAATTATATTATGTGCAAATTCGAAGGACATAGTGAGAAGATGCATCATGGATAACTGGGAGGTATCCAAACAAGCCTGAATCTTCGTTTTACTTTTCCAATTCGGAACTGTCACTGGATTCAGTCTACGGACATTGAAAAATAAGGTTAGGAGAGATATCATGAAAACCTTGGAGAGAGATTTATTTACTGCACTACGCGAACGGCGCTCAATTTATGGAATAACCAAAGAATCACCAATATCGGATCAAAGTATTCAAGAAATAATCGAAGAAACCATTAAACATACACCATCGGCGTTTAACAATCAAACTACCCGTGTTGTTCTGCTCTTAGGTGAACAACATAACAAGCTATGGGAAATAACGACCGAAGTTCTCAAAGTACTCGTTCCTGCCGAACAGTTTTCATCCACACAGGAAAAAATGAACGGGTTCTGGAACGGATACGGTACAGTGCTTTTCTTTGAAGACCAGTCAACTGTTGAAAATTTCATGAATCAATTTCCATCTTACCAAGAACACTTCCCGATTTGGTCACAGCAAACGAATGGAATGCACCAATTGGTGATCTGGATGGCGCTGGAGGCTGAAGGGCTGGGGGTAAACCTACAGCATTACAATCCATTGATTGATGAACGGGTAAAGGCAGAATGGAAGTTGCCGGAAAGTTGGAAACTGACTGCCCAAATGCCGTTCGGTAAACCTTCTGCTTCAGCAGGTGAAAAGAAATTTAATCCGATACAAGAACGCATAAGAGTGTTTAAATAAAATGAACCTTGGGGCTGTCATTAAGACAGTCTCTTTGTTATTTGGGTTGGTGAAGGAATAACATAGGACTGGATGGCATTCGCCATTCCTGTCCTATGTCATATATACCATCATCAATATGGGGCCCTTGACTAGTTCTTCATATAATGTGACGGGTTTACCTGTAGAATCATCAAGAGTGAAATCGGGAGCCTTATCTCCGATGTTCAGTCCTTTACCTGCACCCTGATCTCGAAGTTCTAGAATCAATCTGGCAAAAGTTGCTGCGGCATCTGGTGACATATTACGACCTTGGAGTTCATCCAGTTCATCTTTCAAGTTTCTTTCCCCTTTTTTCATTCGTATTCTCCTCTCTCGGCTGCATTTTATTTTTATTTAGTTAAGTGAATCTATGCCTACCATCCAGGACAAATTAAAATTGATGCACTTAGTTTTAAAGTTAACAGGCCACAAGAATTGGCATCTGTCATCTAAATGACAGAACATCGATTTTTTTGGAATTATAATCATGCTATCAAGCTGAAGCTGCGATAAGGTTGATGGCGTCGAGAGTCGCTGTCTGCATATCCCAAAAATAAAGAAGAGGGCGTGAAGAAATGGAAGCACAATTGAATTTAAAACACAAAATTGGTCAAGGGATTTCACCGCAACAATTCACGGATGGAATGAAGAATCGGAACATGGAAAACAGCAAAATCTTGAATACCAAAGAAAAGTTCATTACCATCTACGATAATTTCAAATGGGCGCATGAAGATCAGAAATCATTTTTTACATCTTTAAACAATCGCTCCGACCTGCACTGTTTAATTCTATGCACAGATTGGTGTCCAGACGTCATCTGGAACGTTCCTTTACTGTTTCGAGTGATGGAGCAGAGCGGCATTCCGACTGAAGTGTTGCCGATGGAGGAGCATCTGGAAACTATGGATCACTTTCTCACAAATGGCGGGCGAAATCAGCCGATCGCGGTCTTCTTAAATGCGTCCGGAGATGTTCTAGGCAGATGGGGAGCCCGTCCAGCCTATATTCAAGCCGTGATGGATCGGTTTAAAAAGAACAATCCAGACAAACAGGAAGCGGATTATAAGGAGAAATTGAACCAAACCTATGGGGAGATCGGAGAACTCTATCAAGTTAGTAATGATTATCAGAATGTTATTTTTAATGAATTGAGGGACTTGTTTACGACTTTTGGTGAAGTTAGGTGATATTTAAGGCTTGGACATTTTTGATCGGAGCTAATTTGTTTTGGGCAGGTAATATCATTTTTGGAAAATTGATTGTGACTGAATTTCCGGCGGAGTGGACAGTCTTTCTCAGATGGGTCGTCGGACTGATTCTTCTAATTCCCATTGCTGAATTTAGGGAGAAACCTTCATGGGGACAAATATGGAGGAATAACTGGGTATTGATCATTTTGCTAGCTATTTTAGCTATTGTGCTATACACCTACCTCTCCTATGCTTCATTACAGTTCACTTCTGCAACGAACAACGCTCTATTTACTACCCTTACACCTGGCTTGATAGTGCTCTTCTCGTTGATATTCCTAAGAGAACAAGTCAATGTCTTTCAGTTCATGGGATTAATCACCTCATTTATTGGTGTTATGATTGTGTTAACGAAAGGTAACTTGTTTCAGTTGTTTCATATTCAGTATAACAAGGGCGATGCGATCATGTTATTCGCTGTCTTATGTTGGGCTGGTTATTCTTTGCTTCTAAAAAAAGCAAAAGGCATTCCACCTGTAACATTGGTTGCGATGATTGCGCTGGCCGGTGCTATTCTGATGATTCCTTTGTTATTTTTTCATCCGATTCACTCCCACAACATCACATCTTTAGGGATCATAGGGGTTCTATACATGGGGATATTCCCGTCAGTCGGTTCATTTATTCTCTGGAACCAAGGTGTTAAAATTCTTGGTGCGAGCAAGGCTGGCATAACGATGAATCTGATTCCTGTCTTTACAGCCATTATTTCAGTTATCTTGGGGCATGAGTTGGAGATATCGCAGATGCTCGGAGGACTAATGACAATTTCCGGTATGTTATTGATTGCAATGAAACGGAACCAGGTATCGCAGAATAGCGTTCCCGTAGCTCAACATGTAGGCCTAAAGGACACAATTTAAATTGTGGCAAAAAAAACCGGAAGCAAACGCGCTTCTGGTTTTTTTGCCATTCATCATGCTTAATATGGACCATGATGTCAAAGGTGACATCCTAGAAATGGTCTGTGTATATAAAAGGGTTCTTAACTAAATAATAACATAGTATCATTCAGGCATTTGGAGACTTTCGCTGGGAAGGATTTATTTGCAATGGAAACTGAATTTGAAAACCTCGATCAATTATTGAAATTATGTGGACAATCAAATGACTTTAAGAGAACAGTGGTTTTACTTGGTAAACAAGAAGTGATTATTTTCTATTATAGTTCCTTGATTGATGCGAAGTGGATGCAGCAACATTTGATTCTTGTCATGCAAAATCGTTCACTGGACTCCGAAATCAATGAGATCGAAGATATAAAGACATGGATTCCCATTAATGATATTGAGATTACCAACGAGTTAACAACTATTCAATCCAAACTTCTGAAAGGTTATGCTATTGTTCAACTTCATGAGAATGAGCAGAAGTGTGCATTGGTTAATTTATCGGCCCATCAAGGGTTGCGAGAAAATAATGATACGGAAAACGAGTTTAGCGTCGTGGGCCCTAAAATCGGTTTCGTAGAGGACCTGGATACAAATATCGGTTTGCTCAGAACACTACTCAATATTCCAAACTTGATAATAAAAGAAATTACTGTTGGATCATCTTCAAAAACAAGAGTCGCTATCATTTATATCGCTGGGTTGACAAATGAGGATTTTATCCGAACGGTTGAGCAAAGGCTTTCTGAAATTGATTATGATGTCGTGTTTGATTCATCATTATTGGATCAAATGATGTCAGACAATGCTATGACGCCATTTCCATTGTTTGTATCCTCGGAACGCAGGGACCGGGTGGGGTATTCACTTAGTAACGGGCAAGTTGCGGTTATTAGCGACGGATCACCTTATTTTGTTACGGGGCCCTCTACGTTGTTTGATTTTTTTATTTCCGCGGAAGATTACTATTTACCATGGATATTAGGTTCTTTTTTTCGATTGATTCGAATCTTTGGTGTCATTTTTTCACTATTTACCACAGCAATGTATGTTGCGATAGCCACTTACCATTATGAAGTCATTCCAAAAGATTTGTTAAGCCCTCTTATTTTTTCAAGACAAAACGTTCCATTTCCTCCGATATTTGAAGTGTTTTTTTTAGAAATAAGCATTGAATTTCTTAGGGAAGCAGGGGCAAGATTACCTACAAAAATTGGGCAAACCTTAGGTATTGTCGGAGGAATTGTTATCGGACAAGCTGCGGTACAAGCAGCTTTAACAAGCAATATTTTACTTATTCTTGTCGCGTTATCGGCTTTAGCCTCATTTACGACACCCATTTATAAGATGTCAAATACGATACGGTTTTTACGCTTTCCTATTATCATTCTGGCAGCGATATGGGGAGCAATTGGCATATTTATCGGGGTGGGTTTTTTGTTCGTCCATATTATTCGTCTAAAATCTCTAGGCTCGCCTTATTCTGTTCCGATATTTCCATTCAGGATTATGTCTTTTAAAGACGGTTTTATTCGTTCACCTTTTCAAATTCTGAATAAAAGACCTCAACATTTAAGACCTGAATCTTCAGTTAAGTATTTGCCTAAAAAACCAGTTAAGCAAAAAAATGACCTTGATGAAGAATAAATGATGAAAGAAGGACCAATATGTATAGATGGAAAATCTTTCACATTATGATTATGTGCGCAGTTTTATCGGCTTGTGCCGATCAGAGAATTGTGAATAAGGTTTGTCTTGTCCATGCAATTAGCTTTGATACCGATGCAAAAGGCAAAGAAAGCACTGCTCTAATTGCTCACTATAAAGAACAGGGGAAAACAGAACTACAAGTCATACATACGGAATCAAACACTAATACTGGGACTATACCACGACTAAATATGCAGGCAAAAGATCTCCTTGTAAGTGGACAGCTACGGATGGTGTTATTCGGTAAAATGTGTGCAGAAAAAGGGACTGGGGCTGAAATGCGTAATTTAATTCGCGATTCTAGAATTTCATCTATGCTTCAGCTTGGAGTGGTGGATCGAGACGCTTCCGAGCTTTTGGAAATCATTAAAAAATACCAAGAACCATATTTTTTATCCGAAATGATCGAGCAAAACATCAGAAACGGAAATTTACCGATGATGAACCTTCATTTAGCCTTATTTAATTATTATGGCGAAGGAAGAGACATGTTTTTACCGTATTTTAAAATAAATGGCGGAGAAGTAATAATCAACGGACTCGCTTTATTTAGGCGTGATCAGAAGATTACCGACATTAACATGAAGGACGCTTTCTTATTAAAACTACTTATTCAGAACTCGAAGAATGGAACTTACAAGGTTCCATTTGCAGGAAAGGCATCAAATAAACAGGATGAAGATTTTATTATATTGAGAAGCAAAGACTCAAAAGCAAATTATATTGTGAACAAAGTAAAACCAATTCCTTCTATTTCAATTCAGTTGAAATTGGTGGCGGAACTTAAGGAAATCCCAGAATGGATGGATTTAAGATCTGAAGAACAGTTGTCTCAGTACGAAGAAACAATAAGTTCGTATTTGAAAAATAAAATTGAAGACTTCCTTCTATTATTGAAGGAAAAAAAGGTTGATCCAATCGGCTTGGGCGACCTAGTAAGAAGTCAGTCAAAGGAATGGAGTGACCAAGATTTTGAAAAAATTTATCAAGCAATCAAAACGACAGTAAACATTCAAGTAAAAATTGTCAATACTAGTGCTTGAATGAGATCTGGAAGTACAGTTGAGGAGGTATTTTGTATATGAAAAATCCAGTTAACGAAAAATATTTAATATCTCCGTTCTTAATTGTTCCTCTTATGTATGTCAGTATGGTTGGGGTCGGAGTTCTGAATTTCCAAAGAGAATTGATCGAACATGCGGGATATAATGCTTATATCTCTGTTTTTTTAGTAGGGGTGAGCATACATTTAATCATATGGATGATTTATAAAATTTTACATTCGAATCAAGAATGCCTAGATGTCACTCAAATCAATAATTTATGTTTCGGGAAATTCGCAGGGAACATAATCAATTTCGCAATCGTTCTTTATTTTTTTTTTGGAGCTTATATTGAATTCAAAGCCTACATTGAAGTTGTTCAAATCTGGGTATTTCCATCTATAAAAATTTTACCCATAAGCAGCATTTTACTGTTGTTTATTTATTATACGGTATCAGGCGGGTTTCGTATCGTTACCGGACTAAGCTTTTTGGGATTTCTAATGACACTTATCTTTATTATTCCAGAAAATTTATCTGTTTTGCCGTATATACATCCGTTGAACTTGTTGCCTCTATTTAACCATTCAATCACTGACATATTGCTCTCCTCCAAAAGCATGCTATATCAATTCCTGGGATTTGAAGCTCTCTTATTCTTTTACCCATTTATTAAATCACCGGAAAAATCTCAAAAATGGGCGCAACTGATGGTGCTTTTTGTTACATTATTGTATTTGATGGTATTAATCGTAACGTTTATGTATTTCAGTGAAGGTCAGCTGCGCGAAATCTCATGGCCAACGCTTAATATGCTCAAGATAGTTGAAGGACCTGTGTTCCAGAGAGTAGAATATCTTGCGATTTCGTTGTGGTATGTAAAAAATTTAGCAGGCATATGTTTGAGCTTATGGGCTGCGTGCCGTGGAATGAAAACTGTTTCTAAGATTAAACCGCGTGTGAGCTTGCTTGCGTTTCTAATCGGAATTCTGATATTAAATTATTTTTTGAAGGACCATAGCATATTTCGATGGAGTTCCGAGTTGTATTCAAACGTCGGAATTTATTTTATCTATGGATATATCCCGATTATGTTCGTAGTCACGCAGGTAAGGAAGAAGATGAGTAAGGGGTAGAGGCACAGTTATTACCAGCTTGTATATGAATTCAAAGGCTGCGCTATCGTGATTGACCCTCGATAAATGGAGTAAAGTAATGTACCTCACAGAACTCCACTTTCAATAGGATTTATAATTAAGCAATCACTTGATATTGAAGGTTTCAGAACGATGAGTAACCAAAAATTAAATACGGACTAGCCCGAGCGGAACAAGGGAAAGACGATTAATCCATGTTCGTGCATAAGCAATCTTTTGCGTATAAGTCATAAAGGTCATTAAAGAGGAGTGATATTCTTATGAGCAAGATATGGTGTTTATCGCACATTAGCATCTTTGAAGAAATGACAAATGAAGATATGATTGAGATTAATCTACTGGACACCATCAATCATTTCAATTGGTTTCCGAAAAACACATTGATTCAAACCCCGGAGAAAGTTTGCGAGGGACTTTTTTTTGTCAAAGAAGGTAAACTTAGACTCTATATACTGAAGGAAAACGGGAAGCAAATTACGCTTGATATCTTGGCAAGAGGAAATTTGTTCGGAGAGCTAAAATCAATCTCGCTCGGGACAAAGCGTGTTTATATCGAAACGATGGAATCATCGCTTATCTGCTCCTTATCGGAGAATCAGTTCAACAAGCTGATTCTCCGTCGGCCGCAGCTTGGGCTAAAATTAATAAAGGTTCTAAGTGAACGATTGAAGGAACGAAATGATCAGTTGGAGCAACTCGAGAACCATGGCCTTCGAAATCGCGTTCTTCATTTATTTACTACGCTGGGTATTAAATTTGGCGTCATTCGAGAAGGTTATGTACTGATTGATCTTGCGCTTTCCAAACAAGAGATTGCCAATATACTCGGTGCTTCCTTGGAGGCTGTCAGGTGTGTGATGAACGAGCTTGTCAAAGAAGGGTGCATCAAAACATCACGAATGTCTGTACAATTTCCAAAAACTATGCTCAAAGACGAGTTTCATGAATGATTGGAAAAGAAAGTAGGCTGGGCTTTGGTATAAGGTATAGTGTCCGCATGGTTTGTTTCCATAATAAATAAAATATGCCATTTAAGAGGCTATAGTAATGGAAATTTACGACATATGTCTTAGGACACTCGCAATCGCCTTGGCTCCCTCCAAAATGTTGGTTTCTTCCACATTGCCAAATCCCATAATAAGATGATCTTCGTACCTTCCTTTAACGATGGTGTATCTTTCTGCTGGATATACTTTAATATGAAGCTCCTCAAGTTGAGCGGCTACTTGGGCGTCCCATAGGCTTCCGGCTATTTTCGCAACCAAATGCAGGCCTGCGGCATCCCCGGATATTTTCACTCTATTTCCGAAAACGTTGGACAGAGCGGCAATGAGACTTTTTCGTCTCGTGCTGTAAATGCGCTTCATACGAGCGGTGTGGTGTTCCAGGTGGCGTTCGGAGATAAATCTCGCCAATGTGATTTGCGGCAAGATCGGACAATGCATGTCTGTCAGCTTCTTTAAACGCAGAAGTGAAGTTAGCAGCTCATTCGGAACGACCATATAACCGATACGCAACGCAGGAAACAAGTTTTTACTGAAAGTTCCAACATAGACGATACGTTCCGAGTCGAGTTCTCGGAGAGCATGTATCGGCATTCCTGTATAACGGAATTCACTGTCGTAATCATCTTCGATAATATAACTTCCGGTTTGTCGCGCGTAATCAATAAGCTGGATGCGCCGCCCAATGGAAAGAATGCTCCCTAAAGGAAATTGATGTGAAGGAGTAACGAACACGCATTTGGGGTGTCGATGAGTCGGCATGTCGTCAATACGCATGCCATGTTCATCTACGGGAACCGGTATAAGATCAGCACCTGTCGATGCAAAAATATGTTGAATGAAGGTGGCGCTAGGATCTTCTATGGCTACTGCGTCACCTGGTTTTAATAAAAGCCGAGACAGCAAGGCTATGGCCTGAGTTGCTCCGGCAGTTATGATCACCTGTGAAGGCAGACACTGAATCCCCTTCGTATGCAGCAAAAGCCGGCAAATAATTGTGCGAAGTTGCCAATGTCCTGCAGGATCTTCGTCATAGCCAAATTCTCCTGAATGCGTATTTGTGTATGAGGCAACGGCGGTTTCTTTCCAAATCTTGAAAGGGAAGTGCTCCAGAGCCGGAAAACTTGGACGAAAATCAATGCCTTGGAAGCGAGCCGGGGGTTCCGCGACAGTTGCTTCACCGGAATCGATGTCTTGGAGCTGAGAAGGGAATTGTCGTCTACTTCCGCCCAAATCAATGACATAACTGCCAGAACCTTGACGGCCCTCCAAGTACCCTTCCGCGATTAACTGTTCATACACGTCCACGATGAGTGACCGCGATACTCCGAATTCATTTGCCATATCCCTCGTTGATGGGAGCTTAACACCGACTGCATAGATACCTTGAAATATCTGTTCGCGCAGTAAAGAATAGATTTCTTTCGTTTTCGATTCATTTGTAGCAGACAGCGTGCGTCGGGGCATAGAGCTAGTCCTCCTTCGTTTCAGAAAAGTGGTATGCTATTTTTTAAGTGAAAGTGGATCTGATGGAATCCAATTCTACATGCTATGATGAATGTTGCCAATACAAAGTTTCAGGAAGTAGAAGAACCTTCGAACCTTCTTTATTCAGACACGTGAACGGAACGTTCGAAACACATGGTTGCGCCTTCCGTTCCATGGTGCTTTTTACTGTTTTTTGACTGGTGTTGTTAGTTGTATGTAATCGGGCCTATATTATCCGTATTATCAAAAGACACTTTTTCCGTAAGTTGACTATGACTATTTGGAGGCTCGATATTCAATGAACAAGCTCTGGTATTTATCGCAAATCAGCATTTTTGAAGAGATGTCGAGCGAAGAGTTAAGAGAGATCGATCAGTTAGATACCATTCATCATTTCAATTGGATTGAAAAAAACACATTAGTCCAAGGTCCAGAGTCTATCCGCCAGGGGCTCTATTTCGTCAAGGAAGGCAAGCTTAGACTCTATCAACTGAATGACAGCGGAAAACAGTTTACGCTGGGCATTCTGACAAAAGGAAATATATTCGGAGAGTTAAATTCATTCTCGTTCGGAACCAGACGAGTTTATATTGAAACGATAGAACCGTCGCTTCTTTGCACCATGTTCGAGCTTCAGTTCGAACGGCTGATGATCAATCGGCCTCAGCTTGCGCTCAAATTTCTTAAAACACTTAGTGACCGGTTGAAAGAGCGAGAGGATCAATTGGAACAGTTTGCGCTTCACAGTCTTAAGAAACGAGTGCTCCATCTTCTTTCCACACTGAGCGCAAAATTCGGCGTCATTCAAGACGGATATGCGCTGATCGATCTGCCTCTTTCCCATCAAGAGATTGCCAATATGCTCGGTGCTAGCCGCGAAGCGGTCAGTGCCGCAATGAGCGAACTTAGCAAAGAGGGCGTCATTAAGACATCGCGCCTGTCTGTTCAACTTGCCCTTACAATACTTGAAGAAAATAGTCCTCGAAACTCTATACATTGACAAGCAAAAGATCCCAATAATATCGCGGATATAAGACAACAAATGGAAGTAATTAGTATTACGGGATTCAACGGGACACTATAGTTGAACATTCAGGGAGCAGTTCGCCGCGGCCGGCAGCAGCTCCTTTTTCATTAGAAACATGGCAATTCTTAAAGAACATGGAATTAAAATATTCGCCCTTACTAATCAACACAACATATCTAAGAGACTGACGACAGAATTAGAATTTTAAAAAAAGAATTTGGAATTTATGGATTCATCCTCAATTCGTAGATGCAAATCCTCCTCCTCTATTTATTTTTCTTATTTATAATAATTCTCAAAAAGTATTGACTTTCATTTATATTTATTTATAATAATTATTATCTGATATCGATTATCAGTGGACAAGCAGTGGAACGGATAGAAAGGGTGCAGCGGCGATGTACGATGTCATTATTATTGGAGCAGGACCGGCAGGAGCTTCAGCTGCCATCTATACAGCTAGAGGAAACTTGAAGACGTTGGTGATTGATAAGGCACCGAACACGGGAGCTTTGGCCATCACGCACAAAATTGCGAATTACCCTGGGGTCATTGGGGCGTTATCCGGCAAGGAACTGTTGGATACGATGCGGGAGCAAGCAAAAGGTTTCGGCGCTGAATTTATTCAAACGACAATTACGGCTGTAGATGTGGAAGATGAGACGAAAGTCGTGTTTACGGCGGACGGTATGTATGAAGGCAAATCGATTATCATTGCGACGGGGTCGAAAGGACGCAACCGTATGCTTCCTGGTGAAGAGAATCTGCTCGGGCGTGGCGTGAGTACTTGTGCAACGTGTGACGGAGCTTTTTTTGATGGGAAAACGGTCGCAGTCATCGGTGATTCGGAAGAAGCGCTGGAAGAAGCCCAGGCACTAAGCAAATTTGCGGAAAAAATCCACTTCGTAGTACCACGGCCTGAATTGCAAGGCGTTCATCATACCCCGGAGATACCGGGAACGGACATCCTCTATAAAGCCAAACCGCTTGAAGTGCTTGGCACGAATAAGGTAGAAGGGCTTCGCATTCGCACAGGCGTTGGTACGGAGGAAGTGCTTGAAGTGGACGGCGTCTTCGTCTTCCTATCCGGCAGCAAACCCGGGACAGACTTCCTGCAAGGCCAAGTTCCGCTGGATGAAGAGGGTTTTATGATTCTCGACAGCTCGATGCAATCATCGGTTCCAGGCGTGTTCGGCGCCGGCGAAGTTAGACGCACACCTGTTAAGCAAGCCGTCGTTGCAGCTGCGGATGGGGCCATTGCGGCCATGGCCGTTGATAAATTTATTAATAAACGGGCTCAATTGATCCCGCAATATAAATAATCTTACAACTTATTAGGAGATGAAATCATATGTCTAATGTCATTGTTTATTCAAGCACGAATTGCCCTTATTGCCAGCAGTTAAAAAAGTACTTAACCGATCAGCAAGTGGCCTATGAAGAAAGAAATATTGATCTAAATGACCAATATGGCCAAGAGCTTCACGATATGGGCATGATGTCGCTGCCGGTAACGGTGATTGGCGAGCACAAAATTCTGGGTCTCAATGTGACCAAGCTCAAAAAGGCTTTGGCTGAAGTAACTGTATAATCCACAATCCACATAAAATAGATAGATAAAGAGGAGAGAGAATCATGACACAATTAACCGCACAACCATCCCAATCTTTTGCTAAAATAGGACTGCCAGCACCAAGCTTTTCACTCTTGTCCACGAAAAACATGGAAACTTTAGAAGAAAAAATTTCTCTTGAGGACTACAGAGGCAAGTGGTTAGTATTCTTCTTCTGGCCTTTCGATTTCACGTATGTATGTCCAACGGAAATTACGGCTTTCAGCGACAACTATGAAGAGTTTCTTGATTTGGATTGCGAAATCGTAGGGGCATCCGTGGATAGTGTGTACACGCATAGAGCCTGGACACAAACGCCGCGCGATCAAAGCGGTATCGGTCCCGTGAAATTCCCGCTCGTCAGCGATTTCTCCAAAGAAACAGCGCGTGCTTATGGCGTTCTGGATGATGAAACAGGCGCGGCTCACCGCGGTTTGTTCATTATCGATCCTGAAGGCGTTCTGCGGTACCAAGTCGTGACAGACATGAATGTTGGACGTTCGGTAGACGAGACGCTGCGTGTGCTTCAAGCGCTTCAAGCCGGAGGGCTTTGCCCGGCGAACTGGAAACCCGGTGACAAAACGCTATAATTTATAAATGTAGCATGCCCCAATTCGTATTAATCCACGGATTGGGGCTTTCGTGTGCATTCGGGGCTGCATTTGCAGTATAATAGGAAGGCAAATGAGGCAACGACAGAAAGGTTAGATCGGTGATGCAGTCCATTTCGGACAAACTATTTATGGGTTCTTTGATTTTACTGATGATTTCCGTTGTGGTCAGCGGAATCGGGTTTCAATTCGTGAACTGGCGCACGCAAGTGACAGATGAGTTGGATGAGGAGACGAATTCCAGTTCCGCCCGCAAGAAGGCGGTCATGGAGCGTCAAGATAAGAGCTTAAAACGTGTGATTCGTTCCTATTTATTTTGGATTGCGATTGCAGGCATGCTCGTATCCGTCCTACTCTCTCGATTGTAGGCTCTTTTAATACAGAAAAAGGCGTATAGCGGCTCTTGGAGCCCGTGCTATATGCCTTTTTTCGTTTAACCGGAATCTCGCGCGATGAAACGGGACGAGAGAATGATTTTCTCGGCTTGTCTTCCCGGGTGTTTGAGCCGATACAGGAGAGTTTCCACGGCCCGAATGCCAAGCGATTCTTTCGCCAGCTCAATGGTGCTAAGAGGCGGGTGCGCATAGGCGGAGGCATCAATGTTATCGATCCCGATGACCTTAACCTGGCCCGGAACATCGATGCCATGGCGCTTAAGAATGGGAATCAGCTCCAGCGCGATTTGATCGTTCGCGCAGATCATGCCTTCGGGCAGGCTTTCAGATGAAAGTGCCGATACTTTGCGCTCCAGGTACTGCAGGACCTGACGACTCTGGTAGGGAATGTTCCATTTCTTCAACGAGTAGTCCTCGTCCGGTTTACTCAAATCTTCCATGGCCATTCGGCAGCCCCAGAAGCGCTCCTTGAAGCTGACGGCAAATTGATCATCGCCGACGAAAACAAGTCGTTTCAAGCCTGCGGCAAGAAGGCGTTGACAGGCCATTTTACCCGAGTCCAAATTATTATTGAGAACGCAATCCACATCCACTAAAGGTTCGGAATGGTCAATTAATACGAGCGGAATCCCGGTTTGCTGGAGGGAGATGACAGAAAGGGTAGGAAAAGTTCCTGCCAGAAGATGGCCCGCGCAGTGGTCAGGATTCACATACGAAGGAATCTGCAGCTTCTCGTTATGATGAGCCGGAACAGGGATGATCAGATGCTCGAAGCCCAACTCCTTGCTGGCCGCCCCGATCCCCGCGAGAACTTTCCCCCAGAAGGGATTGTCCTGCTGATAAATGGCCTGAATCCAAACCAGAATATAAGGCGTTTCCCCGTTAACGCTCAAAGAATCATTATTCGGGCTTCCGGAGGTCTGCGCTGCTGATTGCATGAGATATCCCATGGCTTTCGCCATTTCTTGAATTCGCAGCCGGTTCTCCTCGCTTACACCTGATTTTCCGGACAGCGCTTGGGACACGGTATATTTAGACAGTCCTAGTCGATCTGCTATTTGCTGCATGGAAACTTTTTTGCTCAATGAATGCACCTACTTCATTAAAATCATCATTTACATAACAAAACTAACAAATCTCATTGTCGAATATAAAAGAAGTATTGTCAATCTATTAGGAGGTCTACGTATAAAAATGAATTGACGTTAAGAGTGAAAATGATTACAGTAGGGGTGTCGGAATGAATGTTAGCCTAACAAAAATAACATAATAATCATACTCACCACAACGGGAGGTTTTAAAATGGGTAACTGTGTAATTTTTTATGATGCAGCGTTTCCTTATGAAGGCACTCGGCCGGACAGCCGCAGTCTGGAAACATTGGCACAATTGGGCCGTATTGTTGGCGCTGAGGAGCTACCGGAAGCTTTGCTGCAAGGGACGGCTGACAATTTCCTTCATCTTCATGGGCGGTATTTTCCAAAAGCAGCTTGGGAAGCGGTGATGTCGCATGTTCGCAGAGGGAAAGGCCTGCTTCATCTCGGGAGCGCGCCATTTCGAGTACCGGTTTATCCAAGCAACGAGGGATGGACGGCGGAAGCAGAGCAAACCGGCTACCACCAGCTTTTGCAGATTCACGAGGTGCTTCCTGTCGATCCTGCACCCATCGCCCGTTATGCGGCTCATGCGGATCTGCCTTTGCTAGCCGGCAAAGAGGCGCTGTTTCAAGTGCAGCCAACAGTTGGTCTCGCGCTTCACGTAACTCGCGCGGATGATCATCCGGGTCAGATCGGCTCAAGCGGGCCGATGGACGCCCACCTTTTGCCGCTGCTGAAAGGAATTTCTTCGGAAGACCGCGAAGTTGCGGCGCCAATCGTGCTGCTGGAGAACACGAAGGGTGATTTTGCAGGCGGACGCTGGATTTTCGCCAACTTGGTGACGAATGATGCCTTCTGGACACAAGGGGGAGCGGAAGTGCTGAGGGATTTGGCTGCCTTTACGGCGCGGGGGGTAACCGAAATTTGGTTCAAGCCGAATTACGCCTGTTATGATCCCGGTGACCGAGCGGCATTGACCATCCAACTGCAAACGCTTGCCAATCGCGAAGCAGCTGTCTCCGCTAATACGTCGTGGACATTCGATGTTCAGGTGAAAAAAGACGGCGTTTCGGAACCGTTATGGTCAACTTCTGTTCAAATGGAGGCATCCCGCGAGCTGACTTATAAAAAAATGAATGTGCCGGTCGATCTAGAGCCGGGTTATTATTCGGCGGTATGTACAGCCGTTGCAAATACAGGCGAAACGCGTATCTACCAGCAGGGTTTTTGGGGATATGATACGGAGTTGCTGCGCGAAGGAACACCGCTTTCCTGCGATCGCGACTATTTCATCAAAGATGGACGTCCGCTGCCGATCGTTGGCATGACCTATATGACGAGTGATGTGGCGCGGAAATTTCTTTTTCTGCCTAACGTATCGGTTTGGGACAAGGATATCTCACAAATGGTCAAAGCAGGAATTAACCTGCTGCGCACAGGGATTTGGTCCGCATGGCGCCAAGTGATGTTCGTCGATGGCCATCCTTATGAAGAAGTGCTGCGTGCCATTGACGCCTTTATTTTGACTTGTAAAAAGCACAACATTGAAGTCACGTTTAATTTCTTCGCCTTTACACCGGAGCTGTGGGAAGGTGTCAATCCGTATCTGGATCCGCGCAGCGTGGAAGCTCAGAAGCGATTTATTTCGGCAATCGTGTCGCGCCATAAAGAAACAACGAATGTCCATTGGGATCTGATCAATGAGCCGTCCATGTTTAACCCGAATAAGCCATTTTCCGGGCCGCAATCCGCGCAGGACAAATTCGAGAAAGGAGCGTTCACCGCATGGCTGGAAAATCGTCACGGCGATATTCGCAAGCTGCAGGAGCGTTGGAATATGACGCCAATGGAACTGCCTGATTTTCAGAGCGCAAAACTTCCCGATGTTTCGGAAATGAATATGAAGACGACCGAAATGCTGGAGAAAAAAGGCGGACCATGGCTGGATTATACGTATTTTACGATGGATATGCATAATCGCTGGGCTAGTGAATTAATTGCGACTATCCGCAGCATCAATCCTGCTCATTTGGCAACGGTTGGTCAGGATGAGGGACTTGGCGCACTGCGTCCATCACCATTTTTCTATGCGGAAGTAGTGGATTATACGACGGTTCATACCTGGTGGTTAATGGATCAGTTAGTGTGGGACGGTATTTTCTCCAAAGCGCCGGATAAGCCGAGCCTGATTCAGGAAACCGGCATCATGTATATAGAAACAGCTGATGGACGCGCAAAACGTTCGGAACATGAGCTGCGGAACATTCTGGAGCGCAAGTATGCCTATGCCTTTTCGACGGGCGGGGCGGGCGCTGTGCAGTGGATTTGGAATATTAACTTCTATATGAACAATATTAATGAATCGCACATTGGTGCGCTGCGAGCAGATGGCACAGAGAAACCGGAAGCGGATGTTTCGTATGATTTCGGCGCTTTTATGGGCGGTATTCGAGATTTGTTTGTAGATCGTCAGTTGGAGGAAGTCGTGGCTATTTTCCCTTACTCCAATGATTTTTCAACGAGAAGATTAGCTGGCGAAGCCACTTCCAAGCTGACTCGCACGCTGGCGTATTCGATGAATGTACCTTTCCGCGGGATGGGCGAGTACCAGTTGGACGCTTTGGAGCACAATCCTCCCAAGCTGATTATTGTACCTAGTGCTCACAATTTCAGCGATGAAGCGTTGGAAAAATTGACCCAGCATGTGCGCACGCATGGCGGAACGCTTTTATTCACAGGGCCGCTTGGGCTGAATGAATACTGGACACCGGTATCGCGTCTGACGGACGTGGTGGGCGAGACGGTGCTGAGCAACATTTTGCGGGAAGAAATGATGGTCTTGAACGGCAGCCAGTATCCCGTCTCATTCGGCGGTGCCCGGATTTCACAAGTGAACAAAGAGGTCACGCTCTCTGAAGACGATGATGAGAACAGCGGATGGAGCTCTGGACATGGAACCACCCGCCGTTATGCGCTTGGCAAAGGGCAGCTCATCTGGTGTCCGCTGCCGGTTGAATTAAATGAACGCGGTGAAAGTATAGAAGCGTTGTACAACTATGCTTTGGCGGAAGCTGGCGTATCAGAGGAAATGACGTGGGTGAAAGGCGGGCAACTGCCCGGCGTTTACGGACGCAAGCTGAACTTCGCCGAAGGTTCATTGTATATTTTCGTGTCGGAATACAGCGTAGATACAGCGATCGAAGTGAAAGATCCGGGTACCGGCCGAAGCTATGCCTTTGAGCTTGAGTCGGAGCGTACCGTCATGTTCGCGACAGATCGGGAAGGCGCATTGTTAGCTGTTTACCGTCCGAATCAAGTGGTCGTCAACGTGAAATAAATAAAAAAGCCTCTGCGCCGCAGCAGCTGACGACAGTCAACCTAGCGGACAGAGGCTTTTTTTAATTGATTTCCTCAACGCAGGAGCTACAAACCATTTTCCCTTTGAAATAGGTCATATCCTCGAAATTACCGCAGAATACACAAGCGGGCATATACTTTTTCAAGGTGATACGTTCCGGATCGACATAGACTTCAATTGCGTCACCAATATCAATGTGCAGCGTTCTCCGAAGCTCAATCGGCAAAACGATACGCCCTAATTCGTCAACTTTCCTTACAATCCCCGTTGATCTCATGTTAAACAGCCTCCTGGACAATTTGAGTTTAATCGTTTCATTACATGGATAACTACTCTTATTCCACATTTGAACTTGAATTCCTTTTATTTACTCGAAGGTATTATGTTAAACTTTGCATAAGTATTGGAGGATGCCTATAATGGTGATCAATATCGGGCAAATTTAAAATAATTCGTGCATCTCTCTTATATAAAGCCTAATCCACTATTGGTACTATAAATATAAGCAAAACATCACTGACGAAGTAGGGGGATTATAAACGATGATTAAATGGAAGCGTTCTCTAGGCGTTGTGTTAGCGACCGCGTTGGCCGGGTCTCTAGTAGCCTGTGCTAACGGCGGCAATACAAATAGCAAGGCAGATTCACAAGGCACAGCGACAGCAACTACCGCAGCGGCTTCGAATGAGCCGGTGAAATTACGCATTATGTGGTGGGGGGCTACGGTTCGCCATGAAGCAACACTCGCTGCATTGAAATTGTACACGGAAAAGCATCCGAACGTTACTTTTGAGCCTGAGTATTCCGGCATTGACGGCTATTTGGACAAGCTGTCTACGCAAGCAGCTGCTAATAATGCGCCGGATATTATGCAGCTTGATCCAGGTTGGATTTCGGATTGGGCGGGACGCAATCAATTGGCTCCGCTGACAGGTGTTGATGTGAGCAAAATCGATACGAAAGTATTGTCCGGTGGACAAGCTGGGGGCAAACAGTATGCGATGCCTTTAGGTTCAGTGGCCTACGGGATGATCTACGATAAAGCTGCTATGGATAAACTTGGTTTGAAAGCTCCGGAAAACGGCTGGTCATGGGATGATTTCTTCGCGCTTGCAAAAGAAGCAAAAACGAAGCTTCCGGAAGGTCAATACTTCACGAAGGATTACGCCGGCGACTATTTCGCTTACTCCGCCTTCCAATATGCGAAAGGCAAGGGCATGGTCGTATCGGATACAGGGAAATTCAATGTGGACCAGGCTACTTTCTTAGAATGGACACGTAATTTTGACGAGATGCGTAAGAATGGCATCGTACCTCCTGCGGATGTGAACTCCTCGGATAAAGAGTTTGATCCGAAAATGGATTTGATGGTTAACGGTAAAATCTTGTTCCGCATGGGCTTTTCCAGCAACTATGGCTCTTGGGATAGCTTGAAAAAAGGCGCTTATGCCCTTGTTACCATGCCTCGTACGGTCCAAGCAGGCGGTTGGTTGAAACCATCCTTGTACTTGGGTGTTTCCGCAACATCGAAGAAAGCGGAAGAGGCGAAAAAATTCGTGGATTGGTTCGTCAATGATCCGGAAGCTGCCAAAATTTTGACAACCGTACGCGGTTTGCCAGTCAATAAAGACATTGCCGCATCCTTGGAGTCCAGTATGAGCGATGTTGATAAAATCGGATCTGCACTTCTGCACGCAACCGAGAAAGACGGTCAAACCTGGAATCCAGGCGTGAAGGGGTGGACGAACTATATCGATAAGGATTGGCCGCTTGTTCGCGATCAACTGAGCTTCGGGAAATCAACGCCGGAGCAAGCTTTTGAACAACTGAAAGTGGCTGCACAAGCCTACGAAAAATAAGGCGAAAACGAGTCCGGGACATGCCTGTTCCGGCTCTTGTTTTTTTACTGTATAAACTCGGGAAAGAAAGGGACTGATGGTTATGGCGATTCGTGTGCAAGATGTCCTGAATCAGCTAATCGAGCCGGTTGGACGGTTAGATGTCACGGTGGATACGCTGAAGTCGGGTGACCCCTCGATGGAAGTAAAGGGTATTGCTACGACGTTCATGGCAACCCACGATGTCATTCAAAAATCCATTGAAAAAGGTGTGAATTTGCTCATAACGCATGAAGGCACCTTTTATCATCATCATGACCAGATTGGACATCTTGTGAATGATCCGGTTTATCAAGCGAAGCGCAAGCTGATCGAGGATTCCGGGATTGCGATTTTCCGGTTCCACGATTATTGGCATCGATATCGGCCGGATGGCATCATAACGGGCTTAATTCAGAGCTTAGAATGGGCGCCGTTTGTAACGGAAAATAGACCTGCGGCTTCGATGCTGACGGTTCCGCCAATAACGGTGAGAGAGCTTGCTCTATATGTGAAAAATAAGCTGGGTATCTCTTTCGTCCGAGTTGCCGGCGACGGGGCAATGATTTGCACGCGCATCGGCCTGCTTGCGGGATATAGAGGCGGGGGCGGCATGGCGATTCCTCTCTTTCAGGAAGAGGTGGATGTGATTATCGCCGGGGAAGGCCCCGAATGGGAAACACCGGAATATGTGCGTGACGCTGTGCACCAAGGCAGGAAGAAGGCTTTCATTGCACTCGGACATGCGGAAAGCGAAGAGCCGGGCATGAAATATTTGGCGGAGATGATGGCGGCGTTATATCCGAGTCTGCCCGTACATTTCATTTCGGAAAAGCAGGTTTTTCAAGTGATGTAATTACTAAAATATTAGAATAATCTTGACAGGGAGAGGACGATTTTCTCATGAGCGATACAACAACACAACAAACCGGCTATCAGGGGTGGCTTGAATACCACCCAATTGCGCTGAATCAGGTTGAACAATATGCCGGATACAGCGGAATTGTTTGTACGGAAAAGGAAGAAACAATTCAAACGGCTGTCCAAGAACTCTCCCGCGGCATCGGCAAGATGCTAGGCAAGGAGCTTGCTGTCTCTGAAAATGGCGAAGACAGAGTTGTGATTGCGCTGGGCACATTTGGCGGCGGTAATGCGCTGGTAGATCGCGTTTTTGACGTAGGGACTCGATCAGCTGTTAAACCTGAAGGGTTTGCGATCAAAACGGATCAAGCGAGCGGCAGCCTTGTTATCGGTGGTTCGTCGGCGTCCGGTGTTTTGTATGGCGTCTTTCATTTGCTTCGACTTATTAGCACTCATCAATTCGTGAACAACTTAGATGTTATTGAAAATCCAGCGAACATGCTGCGCATGATAAATCAATGGGATAATATTGATGGTAGTATTGAACGGGGCTACGCAGGAAAGTCGATATTCTTTGAAAATAACCGCATCACAACGGATTTGACGCGCGTTCGCGATTATGCAAGATTGCTGGCTTCTTCGGGGCTTAATGCGATTTCCATCAACAATGTGAACGTTCATCACTGGGAAACGAAGTTCTTGACTGGAGAGTACCTGCCGGATGTTGCTAGGGTAGCTGGTGTATTCCGTTCGTACGGCATCAAGCTGTTCTTGAGCGTCAACTATGCCAGCCCGCTTGAAATTGGCGGCCTGTCGACGGCGGATCCTCTTGATCCTGCTGTACGCGAATGGTGGCGTGTTAAAGCAGCTGAAGTGTACGCCGCGATTCCGGATTTCGGCGGCTTCCTGGTGAAGGCGGACTCGGAGAACCGCCCAGGGCCGTTTACGTATGACCGCGATCATGCGGACGGCTCGAATATGCTGGCGGAGGCGCTTAAGCCTTACGGCGGCATCGTGATTTGGCGCTGCTTCGTCTATAACTGCAAGCAGGATTGGCGTGACCGGGCGACGGATCGGGCGCGGGCGGCGTATGATCATTTTAAACCGCTGGATGGAAGATTCATGGATAATGTCATTCTGCAGGTGAAAAATGGCCCGATGGATTTCCAAGTGCGGGAGCCTGTTTCTCCGCTGATTGGCGCCATGGAAACGACGAATCAAATGATCGAATTCCAGATTACGCAGGAATATACCGGGCAGCAGCGCCATTTGTGCTACCTCGTGCCACAATGGAAAGAAGTCCTTGATTTCGAGACTTACGCGAAAGGGGACGGCTCCAGTATTAAACGTATTGTCGATGGTTCTCTGTATGGCAATCGATTTAGCGGTTTTGCCGCCGTCTCGAATATCGGGAACGACACTAATTGGACAGGCCATTTGTTGGCGCAAGCGAACCTGTATGGTTACGGCCGTCTGGCATGGAATCCAGAGCTGTCCGCGGAAGAGATCGCGGAGGAGTGGATTCGCATGGCGCTTGGCGCGGACGAGAAGCTGGTGAGCGTTGTTATGGGGATGCTCATGGACTCATGGAGCATCTATGAAGGGTATACGTCGCCGCTTGGCGTGGGTTGGATGGTGAATCCAGACCATCATTACGGCCCGAACGTAGACGGCTACGAGTATTCGAAGTGGGGGACGTACCACTTTGCGGATTGTCATAGCATTGGCGTCGATCGGACGAAGGCGACAGGGACCGGCTATGCTGCGCAGTACAAAGGCATGAACTACGACATCTATGAGTCGGTTGAAAACTGCCCGGACGAGCTGCTGCTGTTTTTCCATCACGTGCCGTATACGCATGTGCTGCATTCTGGCGAAACCGTGATTCAGCATATATATAACACGCATTTCGAAGGCGTGGAGCGGGCTGAGCAGCTGGTAGCTAAGTGGGCTAGCCTGGAAGGAAGCGTGGGCGAGCTGGTGCATAAGCATGTAGCGGATCGTCTCGCGGAGCAGGCCGCCCATGCACAAGAATGGCGCGATATGATCAACACGTATTTCTTCCGGAAAAGCGGCATTGCGGATGCTTTGGGAAGAAAGATTTATTGAGAATAGCAAGGAGCAGCTTGTTTCGCTGCTTCTTTTTTTATGCGCCGGGTTCTGGAGCAAGCGAAGCTTACCCTATATTTGTGCTGAGCACTCCACTCCATGAACTTTACTTCAATCTCTTGAGCGGTGGCTCTTTGGTAGAGGTAGGGGAACTACAGGGCACTACTTCATCGAAATAGGCCTTTTTTCGCACGGAGCGGAACTGTGGGCCGTTATTTATCCGTTTTCTTAAAGAAATCCGGATTAGGCGCTCAAATAAAGCCCTGTAGTTCCGCTTGAACGCGGAAAAGGTTTGAATTGACTAGAATAGCGCCCTGTAGTTCCTCAAGGATGTATCGTTGACCAACTTAACTCAGAACGTGGTTACTGGGGCGACAAGTGGACCAGAGGTGGGAATTAGCAGGAGTTATCGGCGTTATTTACAGGGAGATACGCCGTCCCCCCCTCTTTTCGGGATATTTTAAAAGAATTCGATGATTCCTCTCATTTAGTACCTGAAGATAAGCCTTTATACTTGAGGTATACAAGTAAACAGACTAACTGCAGAGGTGAACTTACATGAATCGTTCCACAGCCGTTGCCGTGAAAGCCGCTGCGAGCACGAAGAAACGCCGTTCTTTCCTAAGTCGCTGGGACGCGCCAATTGCGGGATATTTATTTATTTTGCCATGGCTGCTCGGATTTTTCGGGCTTACCGCGTATCCCATGTTTTTATCGTTGTACTACTCCTTCACTGACTACACGCTGATGGAACCTATTAGTTGGGTCGGATTTCATAACTATGAGAGAATCTTCACGGCAGACGCGAAGTTTCTGCAATCCGTCAAAATCACGTTCTTCTACGTGCTGGCCTCCGTACCTTTGAAGCTGGTAGCGGCTCTACTAGTCGCTGTACTGCTGAACAAAGCCATGAGAGGAATTTCGGCTTACCGTACGGCGATCTATTTCCCATCCCTGATTGGGGGCAGCATCGCAGTATCCTTGCTATGGCGGAACATTTTCGGCGTCGATGGTATTTTCAATGAAATCCTTGCGAAGTTCGGCATTCAAGGCATTGGCTGGATTACTAATCCGAGCACGGCCTTGTGGACGCTTATTTTATTAACCGTATGGCAATTCGGATCCTCGATGGTTATTTTCTTAGCGGGACTGAAACAAATCCCAAGTGATCTGTATGAAGCTTCCGGCGTGGACGGAGCGAACCGATTTGTACAGTTTTTCAAAATTACATTGCCGATGCTTTCACCAACTTTATATTTCAACTTGATTATGGGCGTTATTAACGCGTTTCAAATGTTCACCTCGGCTTACGTCATCACAAACGGCGGTCCGATGAACTCGACTTACGTCTATGCCATGTACTTATACGAGAGGGCCTTCAGCCGTTACCAATTGGGGTACTCCTCTGCATTGGCCTGGATCATGCTCATTATGATTGTTATCGTGGCGGCTATTATTGCGGGCACCTCCAAATACTGGGTATTCTACGAAACCGATGCAGGAGGTAAAAAGAGCAAATGACGATCAAATGGAATCAAGCTGTCCGTCACTTATTCATGATTGCCTTCAGCTTATTGATGGCTTATCCGGTCCTTTGGTGGATCGGCGCTTCGCTTAAATCCAATAGCGAATTAAGTTCGCCGAACTTATTTCCGGCCTCGCCGCAATGGAGCAATTTTGTGAAAGGCTGGAATTCGGTTCCGGGACATTCGTTCACTGACTTTTATCTCAACACGTTCGGACTAGAAATTGCCGTTCTTGCCGTAACTTTGATTTCCAGCACGCTTGTCGCATTCGGTTTCGGCAGACTGAATTTCCCGCTCAAAACCTTCTGGTTCTCGCTGCTTATGGTCACGTTGATGCTTCCGGGACAAGTGCTCATTATTCCGCAGTATGCGATGTTCCATCAGTTGGGATGGGTGAACACATACCTGCCGTTTATTGTGCCTCATTTGCTCGCCAGTGGCGCTGGTGGAACATTCTTCGTCTTCCTGCTCATCCAATTCGTACGCGGTATTCCGAAAGAACTGGATGAATCGGCGAAAATAGACGGCTGCTCCTGGTTCGGTATTTACTGGAGAATTGTTATGCCGCTTACGAAACCGGCAATTGTTACGGTCATGATTTTCTGCTTCCTTTGGAACTGGGACGATTTCCTAGGGCATCTGCTCTATATTAACTCGGTCGATAAGTACACGGTCGGTCTGGCTCTTCGGATGATCAATGATTCCCAGTCCGGCCAAGAGTGGGGCCAGCTGCTGGCGATGTCGCTTGTTTCGATTGTGCCTGCGACACTTGTATTCATGTTCCTGCAGAAGTACTTTGTCGAAGGGATTGCAACGTCGGGCATTAAAGGATAAGATGAAAAACAACTAAGGAATCCATAGAACGGTAAAGCGGCGAAGCAGTTTCGTTGTTTTACCGTTTCTTTCGCCTAATCGGATACTTAATGGGAGCGAATACCGCATGACGAATCCATTCAAAAAGTTTAGAATCGATCACCTGTTTTTCCGCAGTTTTGCCGGATTTATTATCGTTGTATTGGCTTGCAGCGTATGGGCCAGTTATAGCATATCGTCCAAAGAGCTTGCCCAAACGACATTTCAATACCAACAGAAGCTGCTCGATGAGCTGAATAACGAAATCACGACAAGGCTTGTTACCATTGAACAAATCTCTTTATCTACATCGCGCGACAACGAGCTCATTACCTTCCTGGCTAATAAGCAAGATGAGTTCGATCGTTATCGGAGATCCATTGGCGTTGAGAAAGCGCTTGCGAACTTGACGTATTCCATTCCACTCATCCAAGGCATTGATTTGTATATGAACCGACCGCTAGAGGGCGATGCCAAGAGCTACATTCAGTTCCGGGACATGGCGGATTTGGATAAGCAGTCCTGGTCAGGGCTGTTGACGGGCAATGATTTTACATGGTCGATTGAGCATTTGATTCCCAGTTTTCAAGGCGATGTGCCGGTCCTGAGCTTTGCCAGAAAAATTATGTATGACGACAAATACTTAGGTGTGCTGGTCATCCACGTGAAAGCGGATCAGATTAGAAGTTTGCTGGCGGGTCATTCTTCGGAAGCGAACCGGATCATGATTGACTCGCGGGGAGAGCAGTTTCTCAAGATTGGTCAGATCCCGGATCATAACGAATTGTCCAAATGGATGGAAAGCGGTGTGAAACAGAAGCAGTCGGGTTATGTGCGCACCAAAGGCAGCAGCGAAGCGGGCGACTCCCTCTTGGTTTACTCAAAGTTACTCGATTCTACCTGGACGCTGGTTGAAATCACGCCTTGGCAGCAAATTACCGCAGGCAGTATCAGGCTGGCCGAAGTCATCGGCATCATTGGTATTGCGGCTGTTCTGCTGACGCTGATTTTGACGCACTTCTTGAGCCGCCAATTCACGAAGCCCATTAAGAAACTTGTGAGCGCAATGGGCGTCTATTCCGTAGGCGGTAATAATGTGGAGCTTCCAGTCGATTATCAAAATGAGTTCGGCTACTTGTTCGCTGGTTACCGCAAACAAAATGAGCGAATCGAGGAGTTATATCTCTCTTTGCAGCGCAGGTACGAACAACAGCGCAAGGCGGAAATTGAGGCGCTGCAGGCGAATATTAACCCGCATTTCCTCTACAATACGCTGGATCAGCTGAATTGGATGGCGATTGAGGCGGGGCAGGATGAGATTAGCCGTATTTTGGAGCTCATGGGACGTATGTTTCGGATCGGCCTCTCGAACGGGGACAGCTTTATTACGATCGGCGAGGAACTTATGCACATCGAGTGTTATTTGGAAATTCAACAGCTGAGGTGGCGAACAGGGCTCGAGTATGGCATCGAGGCGTCCCCGGACCTCCGCAACCTGTTCATCCCGAAGCTGACACTGCAGCCATTTGTGGAAAATGCGATTGTTCATGGCTTTAACTCACGCCGTCAGGGTCACATTCAAATTCGACTGCTGGATTCACTGAATACTATTTCAATTGTGATTGATGACGATGGCGTTGGGCTTCAGCAAGTGGTGGAAAAGAAACATAAACGCCATACAGGCGGTTATGGTATTCGCAATGTTAGAGAGCGAATTGCGGGATATTTCGGTGGCGAGTATGGCATTACGCTGCAGGAACGGCCAGAAGGAGGAACGCGTGTCGTCATTGTGCTGCCCCGTCTGGTTCAGCCGCCCGTGAAGGATCAGATAGAGAAAGCGGAGTAGTTCGTTGTATTTTAAAATAAATCGTTCAATCCTCTCATTTCAAAGATGGGCTTGTATTGATAGTATAAAGGTAAGTGATCAAATAGGAATAATGAAGCCTGGAACAAAAGTTTGTTCCGGGCCGATGTTATATGACATAGCAGTTATCATCAAACAAAGGTTGAAGTTAAGGAGGCGAGCGTTGTGTGGAAAATCGCGATCATTGACGATGAACGCCAAGTTCTTCAAGGAATGAAACGAGCCATACCTTGGGACGAGCTTGACGCAGATTGGGTTGGCGAAGCGCTCAACGGGCAGGACGGACTGGAGCTCATTCGAACGGCTGCCCCGGATATTGTCATTACGGATATCTATATGCCGGTCATGAATGGCCTTGATATGATTGAGCAGCTAAGAAAAGAAGGCTTCGGCGGGAAATTTATTATTTTGAGCGGATACTCGGATTTTGAGCATGCGAGGCAGGCGCTTCGGTGCAATGTGAGTGATTATTTATCTAAACCGATCAGCGTTCCTACGTTAAAAACGATTCTTGGCAAAGCTATTGGAGAGCTAATGGAAGAAGAAGAGAAGCGGATCAAGCAGGACGAGCTTCAACAGAAATTAATGCTGTACGAGCCTTTTATAGAAAAAGAATGGGTGAAATCGGCGGTTGCCGGAACCCTGGACAGCTCCTATCGGATTGAGGATCGGCTGCCGAAGCCGTACCGCTTCTGGTGTGAGAGCAAACATGTGGTCATAGGCATTGACCTGATTCGAGATGTTCGAACATCGGACCTGTCGCTGCCGGATTGGAGCTTGTTCCGTTTTGCGATTAGCAATATCGTCTGCGAGGTGGCGCGCGAAACTTTCCCGGCCATTGAATATGTAGAGCTTCATGGATCGCGGGCTGTGCTTATCCTTCATCCTCAAGCGGACAGCTCGCAGCAAGAGCTGGATCAGAAGCTCGGCAAGCTGGGGATCAGGCTCATCGATTGCATCAAAAGTTATTTGAAGCTGGTCATTCGTGTGGGCATCGGGGGCACCAAAGAAGCTTGGACGGAAATGCCGGATTCAACGGAGGAAGCGTTTCGAGCGATCGATTTGCGGGATCGCCGTGTTGATTCGGCTTATGATTTGTTCGTGTATAGCGAAGAAATGAGAAAAGATCAGGGGACGCTGGTGATGCGGCCGGCCAAGTTTTATTTTGAATTAGCCGGTGCGATGAAGGCTTCACAGGAATCGCAAGCACAGCAGCTTGTGGCGCAGTATATCGATCAGTTAAAGGAACAAAAAGGGATAACACCGGACTATGTGCAAATGTTGGCGGGGGAGCTATGGGGTATTTTTGCCTATTGCCTCTATGAGGTCGGCATGGTGCTCGATGATATTTTCCCGAATGATCAGATTGTGAAAGAAATGGTTGGATTGACATTGCCCGGGCAATTAAGGGAATGGCTTACGGCCAAAATATCGGTTATTTTCAACAGCAGACAATGGAAAGGGAACAGCAAACACAGACAAGCCGTCGATTTTATGACACAATATATTCATGAGCATTACGCGGATGACATGACGCTTGCCGACTTGTCGGATAAGGTGTATATCTCGCGAAATCATCTGTCGATTATTTTCAAAAACATGACCGGAGAAACGTTCAATACTTACTTAACACGCGTGCGTATTGAAAAAGCCAGAGAACTGTTGCTGGAAAGAAACATGCTCGTTTATGAAGTGGCGGAGCGCGTGGGCTACAAAAACGTGCCCTATTTCAGCACGCTTTTCAAAAAATTTACCGGCATGAACCCGACAGAACTCATTAAATGATGCCAGAGGGAGAAAGAAGAAATGAATGGACAACTACCTGCAAAAATGAAAGCGGCTGTCATGACGAAGCCGGGAACGATTGTGATGGAGGAGCGCCCAGTCCCGCAAGTTGACGCGAATGAAGTATTGGTCAAGGTGATGGCTGTCGGGGTATGCGGTTCGGACGTTCATTATTTTGAAAATGGCCGAATTGGCCGCTACGTGGTCGAGAAGCCGATTATTCTCGGGCACGAATGCGCGGGCATCATTGTCGCTGCAGGCGCTTCGGTGACTAACGTGAATCTTGGCGACCGTGTTGCCATCGAGCCAGGCGTCACTTGCGGACACTGCCAGGCGTGTAAAGAAGGTCGTTATAATTTGTGCCCGGATGTGCAGTTCCTGGCTACGCCGCCAGTGGACGGTGCTTTCGTTCAATATATGAAAATCCGCGCGGACATGGTATTTGCGATTCCGGAACATTTAACCTTCGAGGCTGCGGCGCTCAACGAGCCCTTCTCCGTCGGCATTCACGCGGCTAAGCGCTGCAACTTGCAGCCGGGTTCGACGGTTGCCATCATGGGCATGGGCCCGGTCGGCTTAATGGCCGTTGCGGCAGCAAAATCATTCGGTGCCAGCCGGATTATCGTCACGGACTTGGAACAGGTCCGCTTGGAGGCTGCCAAACGGTTGGGCGCAACGGACGTCATCAACGTCAAAGAAGAGGATGCGGTTCAGCGCATCAAGGAGCTGACGGATGGGCTTGGCGCTGATGCCGCTTGGGAAACGGCCGGCAATCCGAGAGCTTTGCAATCAGCGCTTTACTCCTTGCGCCGCGGCGGCAAGCTTGTCATCGTGGGCTTGCCTGCCCAGGATGAAATCCCTCTCAATGTCCCGTTCATCGCTGACAATGAGATTGATATTTATGGTGTTTTCCGGTATGCCAATACGTACCCGACAGGCATTAAATTTCTTGCCGGCGGCGGCATAGACACACAAGCGCTCATTACAGACCGCTATCCGCTTGAACAGACGCAAGACGCGTTGGAACGGGCGATTCATAATAAAAGCGGCAGTTTGAAAGTCATGGTATATCCGAACGAAATCCTGTAAACGCAGAATGGGGAGGTAGTTATGATGAAACCAGTAAAATTCAGCTTGATCGGCGGTGCCGGTTTTCGCGCGCAATATTTCCTACGCATTGCACAGGCGCTGCCTGAGCGGTTTGAAATTAGCGGGATGGTTGTCAGAAGTGAAGACAAAGGCAAGGAAATGGAAGCGAAGTGGGGAACAGCTACATACCGGTCGCTTGAACAGCTGTTGGAAAACGAGCATCCTGATTTTGTCGTCGTTTCTGTTTCACCTTCACAAAGTCTGGATTACCTTCTGGCGTTGGCGGAGCGGGGAATTCCCGTTTTGTTGGAAACGCCGCCGGCTCCTGATTTGAGCGGACTTCAGCTATTGTATGAGCGATTAACTCTTACGGGTGCGCGTATTCAGGTAGCGGAGCAGTACCATCTTCATCCCGTTCAACAAGCGCGATTGGAACTTATTCGTTCAGGCCAGTTGGGTAAAATTACAGAAACAACGGTTTCCATCTCACAAACCTATCATGCCGTTAGCTTAATTCGGAAAATGTTAGGGGTCAATTTCGAAGATGTTCGCATTAGGGCGATGCGTTTCGAGTCCTCGTGGGTTCAGGGGCCAAACCGCAGCGGTCCGCCAACAGAAGATAAGCTTATTCCTTTGCAGAGAGATCTGGCTTGGCTGGATTTTGGCGATCGGCTGGGCATTTATGATTTTACGAAAGACCAGCACCGCTCCTGGACACGCTCCAATCATTTATCCGTTAGAGGGCAGCGTGGGGAAATTTTCGATAACCGGGTTCTGATTCAGCAGGAATCATGCACAGAGCTTCGAATGGAGCTGAAGCGCATGAACAGAGGCGAGCTGGAAAACGCGGAAGGGTATTACCTGAAAGGAATTCTTTGCGGCGATAAATGGGTGTACGAGAATCCATTCGCTCCTGCTAGATTATACGATGATGAAATTGCCATTGCCGCATGCCTGCAGAAAATGGCTGAATATGCCTTTGGTGGGCCAAGCTTTTATAGCTTGGAAGAGGCTTCGCAGGACCATTATCTCGGGATGATGATCGAGAAAGCTATTTCAACCGGGGAAACGATCACGACAGAGCCGCAGTGTTGGGTGCCCAAATCATAAGTGAGGAGCAAGCGGAATGCCTATTCCTCACTCATTCAAGAGAGGCTTACTCAACCAGTTTGACATCGACAATGACTTCAAGATCTTGCCCGCCGGCTCCGCGATAGACCCCTTTGACAGGGACGATATCGTTATAGTCGCGACCATGGCCTAACTTGATATAACGCCAGTTGACCTCGCAGTTGTTGGTGGGGTCATACCCGAACCAGCCGCTGCCTGGGATCAGGCACTCTACCCAAGCATGGGAAGCTTGCGTGAATTCAGCGCTGCCTCCTTGCAAATCGCCGACAAAATGATAGCCGCTGACGTATCTGGCAGGTATCCCCTTATCCCGGCAAACGGCGATCATTAGATGCGAATAGTCTTGGCATACGCCTCGTCTTAGCTTCAACATTTCACCCACTGTGGTCTGTACGGACGTAGCAGAAGGATCATAGGTGAAATCGCGATGGATTGTTGTATTGATAGTGCTCAGCAAGTCATACAAGGAAATATGTTGGTCGTTAATGGCATCTGAATAGGCCTTAATTTCGCTTGTGAGCCCTGTGTAGCTTGTAGGGAGCAAGTATTCCGCGTATTCATTTTGAAAATCATCGCTGAGCCGCAGCGCCTTCTCCTCAAAAGGGGAGAGTGCTGCACTCGGGATGTTATCGTTATCGTGAGTCACAACGGTAGACTTCATTTTGATGGTGAGCTCTCGGTGGATTTTATTCACGGTGAAGGCATGCACCCGATTATGAAAGTAATCCGAATACGTAAAGAAAGCAGATACAGGTTCGGTGATCAAACTGTGATGATAGCAGGATTGACGATTGTCGGTCAGCGGTGTTAACCGGACTTCATTGACACTGTCTTGCACCGTATCTGCGTAAGAATAACGTGTGATATGCGTAATCTCCAGCTTCTTCATGCAATGACCTCCTCCCTGGAGGGAAAAAAGACTTTGGACATCCGCATGCCCATCAGGTTGCACGATTCACGGAGAGCATGCAGGGCCATTTCCAATTTACCGGATAAAATATCTTCCTCGTCCATGCAGGCCAGGTTAGCTTTCACTTTCCCTGCCAGCTTGGCTAGTTTGTGTACCGTCATGTTCAAATCGGGATCTTCTAGCTGGATGCTCTTTAAGGAACGTTCCATCGCTTGAAAAGAGTAGCTGATCGATCTCGGGAAAGCCTCATGCAGCATCAGGAATTTGATGATATTGGTCAGGTTCACCGTATCCGCATATTCTCTGCGGAACGATTCATAACCGCTGACTGACTTGAGAACAGAGAGCATAAGCGGGTAGGAGGACATTTCCTCTTTGGCGTAGTCCTGGCATAAGGATTGCAGCAAGCGAAGCAAATTCTCCGCACGCTCCAAATATCGTCCTGCTTCTATGAAATGCCATTCATTTTGGCGCGGCATGACAGAGGTGGCAGCTCCGTGAAACATCGATAAATGGTCACGGACGTATCGGTAAAATAAATGCGGTGAATCGCTAGTGATATCACGGACATCTTTTTCTTTTAGCCACAAATATAAGCCATTCATAATATCCCATAGCTCAGCCGGCATCTTCTCGCGTATATTGCGCAGATTGGTTCGCGCATGATTGGTGCAGGCGAGCAGAGAGTTTACATTATTTTTATCCAGTGTAATGTATTGAAGGACGTGCTGCTCCGTGCAACTGCTGTATTGTTCGTTAAAAGCAGCTCTGTCGCCGATCGTGTCGATTAACCGGCTCCACATTTGACCGCTGCCGCTCTCCCGTTCCTCGCGGATATGATAATAAACATCAATTAACCTCGCGTGATTCTCTGTTCTTTCCGTGTACCGTCCGATCCAGAATAAAGCTTCTGCTGTTCGTCCCATCATCACCATGTTCCGCTGCCTCCCGTCAAAATGTGGATTTCTACGAATTCGTCACCCATGTGTCTTTGCAACCCCCGCCCTGGGAGGAATTCACGACAAGTGAACCTTCTTTGAGCGCTACTCGCGTAAGTCCGCCGGGAATCACGTCGATCGTTTCGCCTGCGATAACGAAGGCTCGAAGATCAATATGGCGTGCAGCCATTTGGCCATCCATCATGACAGGCGCTCTCGACAGCTGAATGGTGGGCTGGGCGATATATCGATCAGGGTTCGCGATAATTTTCTGCCTGAAATCCGCCAGCTCGCTCTCAGAAGCCGTTGGTCCTATGAGCATACCGTATCCACCGGAAAGGGACGTTTCTTTGACGACCATCGTGCTCAAATGTTCGAGGACATGCTCGCGTTCATCAGGTCTCGAAAGAATGTACGTAGGCACGTTATTGAGAATAGGTTCTTCCTTCAAATAGTAGCGAATCATATCTGGAACGTAGGCGTAGATGGCTTTATCGTCCGCTACCCCTGTGCCTGGCGCGTTCACGATGTTGATGTTGCCGGCGCGGTAGGCATTCATGATGCCTGCAACGCCTAGCAGTGAATTAGGGTCAAAAGCAAGCGGATCAAGGAAATCGTCATCAATTCTGCGATAAAGCACATCAATTTGGCGAAGCCCTTTGATACTGCGGATGTACACCTTGTGATCGATGACGACGAGATCGTTCCCTTCTACAAGCTCGATTCCCATTTGCTGAGCAAGGAAGGTGTGCTCGAAGTAAGCTGAGTTATAGCAACCTGGAGTCAGCAGGCCAATAACGGGATCTTTTTTTCCGGAGGGACTAAGTCTGCGCAAAGCGGATAGAAACACATTCAAACTTTTTTCGATATCTTGGATGGAGTGACTAAACACGAGCTCGGGGAATAAATGCGTCATGATGGAACGGCTCTTATATAAGTAGGAAAATCCTGACGGCGATCGGAGATTGTCTTCAAGAACAAAGTATTCGCCGTGCTCATCGCGGATTAAGTCAATGCCTGAAACGGTTACGTACACATCATTAGGAATGGATAAACGCATCATTTCCGGCCGGAAGTAGCAGTTCGAGAGAACCATTTTTCTTGGAATAAGGCCATCCTTGAGAATGTTTTGGTCATGGTAGATATCCTTGAGGAATAAATTCAGCGCCTTCACGCGCTGCCTAAGCCCTTTCTCAAGCTTCAGCCATTCATCCCTTGGAATGATGCGAGGAATGGGATCGAAAGGAATCGTGCGTTCGAGCGCTTCGGTCTGATCAGGACTGTACAGTGTGAAGGTGATGCCTTCTTCCATCATCCGTTTCATGGTGGCTGTTTGGCGCTTGTTCAGATTGCCGGACTTCATCGTCATGAACTGGCGAAATACCGTTTGATAATGCGAACGAACCGAATAGGCGTTCATAAACATTTCATCGTAAAAGGGGTGGGGATTATAAGGCGTGGTGACCAGATTCTCAGGTTTTGACATCGCAGCTTCCTGGTTTCTTAACTATGCATTCGGAAGCTACATGGAGATATGGGCCCGAAGCAGAAACCAGGCCTCCTTTCTGATCTTCATTCTTAAAATGTGTTAGAAAATATAACGTAAATTGATGACGATGCCTACATTTTCTTATATTGTAGATTTTTCAGAAAATTATGTCAATATAACTGACGTAAAATTAAAGGATGAAAGTACCGTATAGTTCAAAAGTATTAAAAATTTTCGAAAATTCCTAATTTTGTATTGCGTTACGACAGAAACACCTATAGAATGTCGAATAAGGTAAATGTTAAAAAAATTCACACACTATGTGAATATAGGGGGACGGGGTATGTTTGATTGGTTAGGGTTTCGGAAAGGATTGCCGCTTTGGTGGTCATATCGGTTGAATCGTCACCTTAAAGAAGATGTGGAACATATCTTTGAAGGGATCGCTCATACACGGACAGAAATATTGCGCAGCTGGGTGAAAACGTATTGGTCACATCTGGATAGGCTGCATGCGATGTTATCCGAGTCGGCTTCAACTTCTTCACCGATTTCTCAGGACTCGGCAGTTATACAGAAAATGCTCACTGCTGCCCTGAAGAGCGGAGCGGACTTTTCGGAAATTTTTATATTGAATGAAAAAGCAGGTGTGAGTTACTCGACATACCCTGCTCATGTTGGCAAGACGTATGTTGTTGGAAGCGGTCTTATGAAAGGGTTGGAGGAGACGCGAAAAGGGGAGAAATGTTTGTTTGGTCCTTTTTCCGACCCGCTAACCTTGCAGATCGGTCCAAGCACCTCGCCGTTTCATGATGCGATGACGATGGCTTTTATTTTGCCTTTGGTGAAGAACGGAGAGTGGCAAGGGGCTATCTGCGGCCGCGTGCCTAACGATGTGCTAGGGGATTTGATTCAACGGGAATCCGGACATGTCTACCCAGATTCAGGGGATAACTATTTATTCATGGCGAAGCCGGTGTTGAATAAACAAATTGCGCCAGGAACGGCGTTGTCCCGCAGCCGGTTTGAGGATTTGACTTTCACGCATGGCGATAATTTGAAAGACGGCGTGCGTACGGATTTCGGTATCGTTGGCGTTAAGGAACATACGGAGTTGGAGCTGATCTTTACAGATCCGGCCACAGGGCAGCTGCATCCGGGCGTTGCGGGAACGATTGCCAAAGGAAGCAACCTGTTCGTGGAATTTCCGGGTTATTCGGATTACCGGCACATCTCGGTTATTGGAAAGGGAGTTACGTTCCAACTGCCGCATTGCCCGGATATTTGGGGGATGATGTGTGAAGGGGATCTCGAAGAGGTGTACCGGATTCGCAGCATTGATTGGAAAATGTTCAGCTTACAACTCAAATTTATTGTAGGTTTTATATTACTCTCGGGCGGTGGCTTTTGGCTGTTAAACGGTCATGTCTCAAGCGGGTTAGGCGCGGCGATTACAGCTGCCGCTTGTGCGATATACGGTTGGATCGGCTCTAGTATCATCAGGCGCAAAGGCAGTAAGCCGGTTGTTAAACAGCTTGCCCAAATCAATAAGTTCATCCGCCTAAACGCGGAAGGCAGCGGGGATTTGACACAACGCTTGCGCGTGCAGGAGTTTGCAGGGGATGAAACCCGGGAATTGGCGAAATGGATTAACAATATGATCGATTCTCTTGAGGGTATCATGCTGCAGGTGAAACAAGCGGCGGCTGAGGTTCAGATCAGTCAAGATCGGCTCAATGAATCGACCGGATCAACAGAGCAATCGACTGGCCGTATGAGCACCCAGATCCATAATATGATCCGTTCCTTGCGCGGACAGCTTAGGGACATTGACGTCGCCAAGGATGTGACGCAAAATATGAGCGGCACGCTGCGAGAGCTTGAAGAGAAAGCCTCGGATCAAATTGCAGTAGCCCAGGATGAAGTTGGCCGCATCGGGGATAAGATGGATCAGATTTCAGCCAAGGTAGCCGAAACGAATCAGACCATTCAGACGTTCCTGCTTACTACGCAAGAAATTCCACAGTTGTTGAAAGTCATTGAGGAAATTTCGGCGCAGACGAATCTTCTCTCCCTGAATGCTTCGATCGAGGCGGCCCGGGTTGGCGAGCACGGCAAAGGTTTCGCCGTCGTCGCCGGCGAGATTCGTAAACTGGCCGATCTGACGAAGAAGTCGACGACGGAAATTAACGAGACGATTGAACAGATCGAGCGCCATGCGAATGAGGCCTTCCTCTCGATGGAGGAGGGCACGAAGGTCGTATTGGAGGGGACGCAAATCGTGGCGGCGGCCTCCGAAATTCTCAGCAGCGCGAGCGCCCATGACACCATGAAAACGCAAGTGGTGGAGGAAGTGGTGGCGCTGATGGAGAAGGTGGCGGGCGTGAGCAAGGAGAACCGCCAAATCTCCGCGGAGGTGGAGCAAACGGTGCATGAGCTGCTGCAGGACATGCTGCATGTGCGCCAAACGACGGGAGATGTCGGGGCGATTACCCAATCGCTGCTCCAGCTCATGAATCAGTTCCAATTAACCGAAAGCCGTATTCGATAAATGTTCTAATCGTTCTTTATTCCTTCGCATGAGAGCTGACCCTACCTGCATAGAATGATAATGCAGATTAGGTCAGCTTTTTTTGCGTTTGCTCACGCACGAAGATTTCGGAGGAGACCCCCAAAGGAGGATGTAGAATGAAAGACCGTTTGAGCATTCAAACGAATACGGAGTATATCGTGGATCCGAGTTATTTTCCCGTACTCGTAGAACGTCTGAAGGAGGAACATTTACAGATGCGCGGACAGCTTGCCGAAATCCGCACGATGGCTGCTTCCTTGTACTCCCTCGAGGATTGCTCAATAGGCATGTGTAAGCTGATTGAACTCCAAGATCTGATTCTATCTCTGGTGGAAGAGCTGGAGCAGCATTCGGAATGGGAGGAAAGTGAGCTGTTTCCACTCCTGCAATCCTACTTGCCTCCGACGACTGCGCTGTCGGTTTCCCGTTCTGTGACGGTTCTGGAACAGGATCATGACTTGGCTAAAAGGGTTGTGCAAACTTTCGTTGACGGTGTGAATGCGATGAAAGTGCCGATAGATGAAGAGTTCCTGCATGTGATGGCGTCGGAATTAATGACGGCCTGCTTAATCCTGCTCAGGCATTTCACCTTGGAGGAGGAACTTGTGTATCCGCTTGCCGACCGCATCGTAGAGCAATTATCTTGAGTACATAGAAAAAGGGCCTTTCTCAAGTTGCCGAACTTGTGAATGGGCCCTTTTTTTAGCTAGTAAGAACTTCATTATCCCCCTGTTTTTCATAATATCAAAATAAAAAACCGCCCATCTCCAATCCGGAGAGAGCGGTCCTTGTGCTTCACGGCCATAATTCTAAATTTATATCAATGAATTTATGCTTCTAACGAGCTGAGCGTCTTCTCTTCACATTCCTTGGAGCAAAAGCTGTTATGCTCTTCTTCGCAAGCTTCACAGCATACATGCTTCAGATGGCACAAATCATTCGCACAGTTGATGTAGCGATCCTCAGGTTTGCCACAGTGGTAGCATTTGCCTACAATGATATCCTCGTCCGTACGGTTAATAGGAACCGAGATTCGCTCATCAAACACGTAACATTTACCGTCAAAAAGGCGGCCCTTCACGTCTTCATCTTTCCCGTAGGTGACAATGCCGCCATCGAGTTGGTAAACATCTGTGAAGCCCTCTTGAATCAGAAAGCCCGACAACTTCTCACAACGAATACCGCCAGTGCAATAAGTGAGAATCGGCTTGTTCTTAAATTCCTGAAGATTGTTGCGAATCCATTCCGGGAATTCGCGTGTTGTTTCCACTTCCGGACGAATGGCGCCGCGGAAGTGCCCGATTTCGTACTCGTAATGGTTGCGCCCGTCAAGGACGATAACATCCTCTTGTTGAAGCTTTTCATAGAAATCTTTGGGCTTCAAATGCGTGCCCGTCAGCTCATTCGGATTCACATCTTCTTCGAGACGGAAGGTAACGAGCTCTTTTTTAGGACGAACGAAAAGCTTTTTGAAAGCATGTCCTTCGCTCTCATCAATTTTGTAGACCATATCTTTAAAAAGAGGCATTTGGTTCATCATGGCGATGTAAGCGTCGGTTTGTTCCACGGTTCCGGAGAGGGTGCCGTTGATGCCTTCCGGGGCGATCAGAATACGGCCTTTGACGCCGAGCTTTTTGCAATAAGCCAGATGCTCTCGAGCTAATGCTTCATGATCTATCACATTAACGAATTTATAATACAACAAAATGCGGTATGGAGCGCTTTGTTCTGTCATGATCTTAAACCACCTATACATATAAAATACATGCTCCTGTCAGCGGGAGCCCTATGCATATAGTGACATAAAATCGCACATTTTTCAATCAAGCAGCAATTTTTGGATGGTGTGAAAGACCTCTTCCAAAGCGATCGCCAGGGATTGCACCTGATTTTGAATCAGGATGGTTTTGGATTCATCCAGAGGAGTAGACTGTTTCAACGTTTCTTCGAGCGCGGTAGCCGCGGCGTACACGCGATTGGCGGACAGGTTGCTTGATGAACCGCGCAATGTATGCAGGAGATGCAAGGCATCGTCATATTTGATTTGTTGAATAGCTGTTGTTAGCTGCTCAATCAAATCTTGGGACTGTACATGAAATTTCCTCAGCATTTGATGATAAATGTCGGTTTTGCCAAGCAGACGTTCCAGCGCTTCCTCCCTATCAAGTCCGGGTGCCGCCATTTTTCCGCTCAAGCTTAAACAAGTGCTCACAGCGGCAAATAAGCGATCAGGAATGATCGGCTTGGAGATGACCTCATTCATGCCAGCGCGAATGCAAGCTAGACGCTTCTCCAGGGTAGAGTCGGCGGTGACGGCAATAATGGGAATGTGCCGCCATTTGGGCTGAAGCCGAATGCGTTTCGCAGTTTCAATGCCATCAAGATCAGGCATATGGATATCCATCAGGATTAATTGGTAATCTGAGGTTTCCAGATGCTGTAAAGCTTCGAAACCATTAGAAGCTACTTGAACAACACCATTCATACTTTCCAAAAGGGAGCGAGCGACGGTCTGATTGATGTCATTATCCTCGACAAGCAGAATTCGCGGAAAGGATGGCCAAGCTACTTCACTTTCAAGTTTTCCGGCTTCAGAAGTCTGGTCGGCAACATCGGATGCATAACTGCCTGTGATTGTTTGCAGGGTTTGGTACAGAACGCTCCGGGAAACCGGCTTGACCAAAATCGCGTGCGGTGCGGCCTCCGCAGGCAGCTGCTCCAAGGCATCCCGGCCCGGCAAGGTTGTATAAATAATCGTTTTCAAGTTGTTCCGATTACAGGTCTCCAGCATGTCCAACCATACTTCTTCCCCATACATGTCAAAAGCCTCCATATCGAGCAGAACCAAATCCAGTGGAATAAGCTCGATAGCTTTCCTTGCTTCCTTCCAGGAGTAAACACCTGCCGCTTCCGAACACATAGATGCCAGCGTTTGCAGCAGCACGCGGTGCAGTTCGGGATGATCTTCCACAAGAAAGGCGCGAAGCGGGAAGCGGGTCTGTGACTTCGTCGTTTGCAAGGTTAAAGCAAAAGGAATGCTGACGCGGAACACACTGCCCAAGCCAGGCTCGCTGGAGGCTTCAATGGAGCCGCCCATATTGTCAATGATACTTTTGGATATGACGAGTCCAAGCCCTGTTCCCCCGAATTTGCGGCTCGTGACTTCATCAGCCTGAACGAATGGCTGGAACAGTTTGGCGAGCTGTTCATCATTCATGCCAATCCCTGTATCGCTGATCGTAAAACCGATAGAAACTCGATCTTCCTGAAGCTCCTGGACATGGACTCGCAGTGTGACGGTTCCTTGTTCTGTGAATTTAATCGCGTTGCTGGTTAAGTTCAAGAGAACCTGATACAGGCGCAAGGAATCGCCGATGAGGCCAAGCGGCACTCGCTCATCAATATCACAAATAAAATCGACCGACTTATGACCAAGCAGCACACTAAGCGTTTCGCACACACGGTCAATCGTATCATCCAGCAGGAAGGCATGATGTTCAATGGCCAGCTTGTCCACCTCCAGCTTGGAGAAGTCCAAGATGTCGCTGATGATTTGTGATAAAGAAAGCGAAGATTTGGTGATCTTGGCCATATAATCCTTCTGCAGCGGAGTCATCGCGGTTCGTTCCATCAAGTAGGATAACCCCACGATGCCATTAAGCGGCGTTCGAATTTCATGGCTCATCCGCGCAAGGAAAATGCCTTTGGTCAAGTTGGCGTCGTCAGCTTCCTGTTTCGCCAGAATCAACTCGTCTTTGGCCAACATTTGGTCGGTAATATCCCGCGAGATGGCGGAGAAGTAGCGTTCTCCCTTTTCGGCAGGCGTATGGGGAACGACCGTCACGGAGATGAAAATCCGGCGCTGCCCTTTCGTTAACGCCTCCGCTTCGAATTCCCAGAACCCTTCGCTTATTGCGGTAAGAAGCCCCTCATCGAGATCGACATCACTTCGGATATCCACGTACTCGCTGAAATGATATTTTCCTGTTTGTTCATTCTCTAAGCCGATTAAATTTTTACCTGCTTGATTCATATAGAAAATGTAGCCTTGCTGATCGAAAGAAAGGATGGCGTCCCGCGCGCTTTCTACAATGGTAAGCAGCCGCATCTTCGTTTCATTGCTTTCTTTAATGTCGCTGATATCGCGGGCAATGATGACGTAACCTTTGAGAGCGCCCCCCGGATGCGAAATAGCGCTGACACTCAATTGGACAAAAAGGCGGGTTCCATCTTTATGATGCCATATCCATTCGCTATCTTCTTTCAGATGGCGAAGCGAGCGGATCACGAGTGCTGTACAATCGGCAGGCACAAATTCTCCGAGCTCAATCGTGTATTTGGCAGCTCTTTCAACTAGCTGATCGTGATTCAACCATATCAGAGGTGTAGCTTTTTTATGTACATCCGTGAACGTATAGCCAAGAAGTTCGGTCGCCCGGCGGTTCAGGTGATTGATTGTAAAATGAGGGTCCGTGACGATCATTGCATATTGATTGTGCTGAATGAAAGCTTCAAACGGTTCGAAAAGTTCACGCAGATTTTCAATCATACCGTTTACGGAATGCGCAAGAGCGCCTAGCTCATCTTTGCTTTTAAACTGGAGCGGCTTGATATAAAAGTCGCCGGCAGCCACAGATTCTGTGACGCGCAGAATTTGTTGAATCCGTGAAATGATGAGCGAGTCCGCCGTTAAGCAAATCAGCAAGAACAAGATCGCGGCGGTTCCAGCGATTAAGCCAACGGTCCACCAAAGCAATGAACTGGCTGGTTGTTGGTAAACCGTCATCGGCATGGAATAACCGAGATGCCAATTTAAATTGGGCACACGGGCATAGAACCATTGCGCTCTTTTACCGTTATCCAAATATTGGTCCAAATAGCCAGCATCCTGCTGGAAGGCTTCATCCAAGACATAAGCCAATGAAGGGTTGTTGTTGATAACATTCTGTTTTAAAATTTTGCTGGCATCCGTATGGTACAGAATGGTTCCTTCGTGGTTCACAATGACGGTCTGAACCCCTTCAAGGGGCGTATGCAGGTGATCGCGAAAGGTAGCTTCCGCGTCTAGTGAAATATCGACGATGCTAGTAACTTCTTTGTTTTCGTCCCAAACAGGAGCGGTAATGGTAATGATATATTGGCCTGAAATTTCACCGATATAAGGATCTGATATGTATGTTTTGCCGAGCAAAGCCTCTTCGAATCTCCGCTGACCTTTGATATTCAGCTTTTGACCCGTGGTAAGAAGAAGATTCCCGTCCGGATCCACGACCCCCATTGCCAAAAAGCGATTGTTCCCGGTTTGCAGTTCTTGGGTTAAGTAGGCCAACCGTTCCTGAACAGTTCCATTTTTCATGACGCTAACACGGCTTATCATCTCAACTTCGGCTAGGCGAATGGACAGGAAGTCATATAAATTTTGCGCGGAATTGGCGACAGAAGTGATGGATTGGGCTTTGATTTGCCCAATTAATTTTTCTTTTGAAAGCTTGTAATTCGTAAAACCTACAACCGTTAATGAAAAAGTAGTGATTAGAACAAGAAGTGCAACAAGCTTGAAACGTAAAGAGAGTGACATCGGAAGCCTCCATAAATCGTCAAGATTCATCAAAATGTTAGGAAAACTTACAATTTTGATAACCGTATTACGTAATTCATTTAACGATTTCGTTTTATGATGATAGGTAACAGGATGATTTGAGTATACATCATTGTTGGGTCATTCATTCATTACTTGGAGGGATTTCAATCATGCGTTCTACTGTAAGATCGAAAATGATGATGGTATTTGCAATTATTTTTCTCATGGTCGCAGGGTTAAGTTTAACCGATATGACGCGGATGGGCGTGCTCAAAGACAACAGTGCGGAGATGGCTACGAATTGGATGGTAGGGGTGCAAATCATTGATGAGATTCATTTTAACTCGGAGCATATTTTAACCCTCTATTATCAGAAAAAATTAGAACCGGATCCCAAAAAACATGAGCCTCTCGATGCAGGCATTGCTCAAGCAATGACAGGAATCGACAAATTGTTAGAAAACTATAAGGGAAGTCTCTCCGGGGACGAAGATACAACCAAGTTCAATGAGCTTAACAAAAGCTGGGAAGAGTTTAAAGCAGCCTTCTTGGTAAACAAACAACTTTCCGCTGATTCGACGAAAACGAAGGAGGCTGCAGAAAGCCTTCAGGCTCTGTCTACCGCATTTGGCAAAGCGCAAAAAACGATGGCGGAAATGGTAACTTTTAACCAGGATGGCGGAAAGCTGGCGGATCAAGAAAATAAAAATCTGTACCAAAAAAGTGTCATGATCTCACTCATCGTATTAGGTGCATTGATCGTCTTCATGCTGGCTGCTTGTTACGCACTTGTTAGCAATATTTCCACACCTGTTCGCAAAACGTCACAGGCTTTAAACCGCATTGCGAACGGCGATCTTACCGTGGAGCCAATTATCGTGAAAAATAAAGATGAAATCGGCGACTTGGCCGGCTCCGTGAATCAAATGGTCGACCACCTGCGCCATTCGGTGCATCATATGCTGCAAGCTGCGGGTAGTGTGGCAGCATCCTCCCAGCAGCTATTTGCCAGTTCGGAGCAAAATACGTCCGCTTCCCAGCACGTGGCGGCAGCTGTGCAGGAATTCGCAACCGGTGCGGATATCCAAGCGCAAAGCTCGATGGAGTGCGGCAGAGCGATGGAGGAAATGTCGGTTGGCATTCAGCGAATCGCAGAGACGACCTCGGATGTATCGGAGCTGTCCATTTCCGCTACGCAAATGGCGGAGGAAGGCACACACGCTATGGAGCGGGTTGTTTATAAAATGCAAGCGGTCAGCCAGTCGGTTGATTCGGCGAATCAGGTCATTCAAGATCTGGAGAGACACTCCCAGAGCATTGGGCAAATCTCGACGCTGATTGGAAATATCGCTTCCCAAACGAATTTGCTCGCTTTGAATGCAGCGATTGAGGCTGCGCGTGCCGGGGAGAGCGGCAAAGGATTTGCGGTTGTTGCGGGAGAGGTTCGCAAGCTGGCCTCCCAAACGGATGAATCCGTGCGTGACATCTCTGAACTCATCTCCAACATTCAAAGGGATTCTGTTCGCGCTGCGGGGGTTATGAACACTGGACTCCTGGAAGTACAGGAAGGCTTGAAAGAAGTGGGCAGCGCCGAGATGGCCTTCGGTCAGATCGTAGCAGCTTCTCAGGAAGTAGCGAGCAAAATTCAGGAAACCGCTGCGGCTGCACAGCAGATGGCTGCTTCCACCGAGGAGATTGCCGCAACAGTGGCCAATGTCGGTTCTGTCGCACAGCAAACATCAGGAACAGCGCAGTCTGTAGCTGCTGCAACGGAAGAGCAGCTGGCTTCCACCGAGGAGATAACCTCTTCGGCGAGAAACCTGTCGACGATTGCCCAGGATTTGCATCAAGTGGTGACGGCTTTCCGTGTTTAGACCTGGCTTCATAAGCTAGTTTAATAGAACTTCTCTGAGGCTGTCTCAGGGAAGTTTTTTTCTATTCAAACAACTATTTTTCGTTGTAAAGATGGCTGTGCAGCAAAGTTAAAAGGGCTACGTTGTATTACATACAACGTAATGGTGTGGTCAGACCGCGATCGCGGTCTTTCGTTGCGCAAAATACAACTATTTGTTGCGAAAGGTGAATTGTAAGCGTTTTAAATGCAAGAATCGTTGTAGTAAGTGCACTATAGAGGCGAAGTGAGGCTCTTTTACGGCTAAATGGTTGCGCAAAATACAACATAGCTGTCACTGTCGCTGCTATCGCTCCAACGGTTCCTCCCTGGAGGGGAACTACAGGGCTCTATTTCATCGAAATAGTCTCTTCTTCACCTGGAGGGGAACTGACGTCTTCTATTTGTCCGTTTTCTTGAAGAAATCGGGTTAGGCGGTCAAATAGGGCCCTGCAGTTCCACATGAACGCGGAAACGGGCTTAATTTGTTAGAATAGCGCCCTTCAGTTCCTTTAGGTGGCCAGCCAGCTTAGCTCTCCTATGAGGATGCCCCCTCCGCCAAATGTCTCAGTAACGCTGGATTTTTAGCGTCGTTGGGTGTTCTCCACCGCCAAAATTCGCTCCCACTGGGCTCTTAACAAGCTAAACTACAAAAGGAAATTAACTGTCCAACGATTCCTTTCTCCTCAACGAGGAACGACTGGGCGCCATTTCATTGAAATAGGCCTCGCGCGCACCAAAGAAACTTGCTAATGCATCAGCCCTGCTCTCTCCCCAGAACGCAAATTCAGTTACGACGGGCGGAGCGACTAATTCTTCAAGTACCGAGGGGACTACATCGGTTAATGAAACCACTACGAGCTTGAGCGGTGCGCACAGTACATCAGACACAGATAGCAACTCAACGGCAACAGAATCTTCAACGAGCAGCAGTGGGGCTAATAATGCTTCGGACACAGACAGCTCAGCTACAGTCAACGAAACGCTCACAAGCACAAGCGGCTCGAACAATACATCCGATACGAACGCAACAAGCAGCCAACGGATTGGCGAGTTCAGCCAATAATTCTGCGAATACCGTCTCCAACGGAAACAGCTTCACAGTGGGCAATAGCACGCTTATTAACTTTAGCGACAATACGTTGCTGATCAGTGTGTTGCTCCTCCTGGCGAAAAATTGCTGCTGTCACCCGGTCGGCTCAAATGCTAAAGGCGGGTGCAGTTGCGGGGGTGGCTTGAAAGGACTATCCGGTTTGGAAGGGCTTGTTACGAAGTTTTTGGAAGAGGAACGCGAGAAAAAACAAATGATGTTTGAGCTATTAAAACAAAACAATTCCATCAACTAGGAGGTGCACTTCTGTGAGTCTAGTTAACAGTTCAAAATCACAATTCTCTTTTATCAAGAAAGAAAATCAAGATGACTTGGCCATTACGATTAACAACTCTTCGAAAGAAGTGCGTACTCTCTCTTTGGCTGTAAGAGATGCCGACACAGGAAACAGGCTGCCCGCGACAATAAATGGAGAGTATCTAGCAGATGAGGTACAAATTCCCCCGGAAACTCTGCGAGTTTTGCTCATTGATGTTTCTCACGCAAAACGTCAGGTAGTCGTTGAGTTCACACGCAACTCTTCAGGAGGCGGAATGTCGATTAGACAAAAAAACAGTTCAATGAACGGCAAGGTTGTAGATTTTATTGAATTGCTTTTAAAATGATAAAACGTTCAGACTTTTTCATTCGCTCGTGCGTCTTGTTACCGTGAAGGTTAGAACAAACACAAATGACTAGACCATAACGAATGAGGAGTGACGTGAAATGAGAAAAAATCCTTTTAACATGTTGAAAATGAGTGTGCTCGGATGTGCGGTGCTGGTTGGCGTAAGCGGTGCTGTACTAACCGCTGGATCAGCATCAGCAGAAACAGTGACGGCTGTTCCTATCAGCGCGAAGGTGACACCGATTGCCATCCAAGCCTCAGCGGTTCAAATGAAAGAGGTAGTGCTTACCTCCAAGACGGAAAATTTGAAGACGAATGTCAAAGTTCCTCAGCTTACCGGGATGCTGGATACGAAATATCAGGAGCAGTTGAATGATATTCTTTTGTCCCATGCCAATGAAGATTTGGCGAACTGGGAGAAAGAGGCGGATGAAGCTGCAGCGGATGCCAAAACCAAAGGGTTTACGTATCGTCCTTATGAACTCACCATTATTTATGAGTTGAAGTCGGATGGCACGGGTTCTCCGGCGGGGCTTGTCTCCCTGCAAATTACGACGTACGGAGCCACTGGAGGAACTGGCATGCCGCGCGTTGACACCTACAATGTGTTAAACCGTGAAGAAGCTCAGCGGGTTACCTTGCAGGATGTGCTTGGTGACAGTTACAAAGAAACCGTAAATGCTGGAGTTCGAGCAGCCATGGATGAGCATCCGGAAAACTATTTTAAGGACGATTTCAAGGGCATTGAAGAGTCACAAGGCTTTTATGTGGAAAAGGGAGAAGCAGTCGTCGTATTCCCGAAATATGCGATCGCACCGGGCGTGATGGGTTCACCGGAATTCCGGTTTCCACTAGCTGCGGATTTGACCATTCCTGTTAAACCGGAGCCGGCTCCCAAAATGGCTTTGGATTTGGCTGCTGGTGACCAAATAACGAGTGCAGAAGGCGTAAGCTTGGTGCCATTCCGTAAGGTGGCAGAAGGTCTTGGATATGAAGTAACTTGGAACCAAGCTACGTATGCGGCTGAGCTACACAAAGGAGCGCAATGGACGAGTGTGACCGTGGGCAAAGACAGCTATTTTTATGCGAAAATGGCACCTGTGTCCTTGGGCGCAGCCCCGGTCATTCAGAACGATACCTTGTATGTGCCGCTCAAGTTCGTGTCAGATATTCTGAAAGCAGAAGTGAAAACGGGAGATGCCGGCGTTTTACACATTGAACAGTAATTCATCCATAAGCTCATAACCACGAAGCCTCTAGTTCGCCCAAATAAATGGGTAAGCTGGAGGCTTTTCTATATCACATTTTTGAAAGCGTTTGCGTATACTATATTATCTCGTAAAAGGACTCCTTTTACGTTGCCAAAACTTGTAGGAGGTGGAAGATGACCATGTATTTGAAAAATGGATTGTCGGCGTGCATGGGACTCTGGTTTTTGGTCAGCCCCTGGGTGTTTGGATTTGAGGCTCAAACGAATGCGTTCTTTGTCTGTGTGCTGCTTGGAAGTGTGCAATTCGTGGGATCGCTGCTCGCACTAGGGAAGTCTGGGAAGCGGGTCTGGCAGAACTGGCTGTGCCTGTTGATTGGTGCCATTTTTATTCTCTTTCCGAATGTGTTCTACGTAGAGTTGATGGCCTATTTCTTGTTTGTCGTGCTTGGTTTCTTAACCATTCTCATCAATTACGCGAATTTATATGCCGACGAGCAATGATCGATTATACTGTTGTTAAGTACCAACTTCCTATAGGAGGAAACACATAGATATGCTCCGTTCATTAGAACTGATACACAACTATCGAACAGGGGACACCGCAGCAGCTTCTGAGCATAAATGGCTATCCTACATGGTTTCGGCGGAAGAGCGCATCGTGAACTTCGAGCGAATTCAGTCGATCCAGGAGCTGGCTCAGGCGAACCCTGTTCTTGATTATGTCCAGCGGACCTTGCTCAGGTTGGACGAGCTTGGGTTGTCTTTTTGGAAGAAGGAAGTGTTGGAAGAAGTACTGATCTGGTCTGAGGTCTCTAAAGGAGGTACTCTGAGGGATCGCTTCACGTGGCAAAATCAAGGCATTCATCTCTATGTACATAATCAAGGCTCCGCCCAACTGTACAAGCTTCATGCTGGGAATTCAAGTGATAAATCGGCTGTGATACATACGTTAATCTATACGCACGGGCTCATTGGACAGACGATTCGAGGGGAAGTCCCCCTGCGGGAACACGCTCCGTTAACCCAATTAGTGGAAGATCGCTTGTTATCGGCAGATGAGTTAAGGGATTTGCTTCTGGCGCTGAACGAGTGCATCATTGCGGCGGTTTCGGAAGAGCTTTGGCTTTCGGTCAGCAGTCAAGTAAGGTCGTTGATTGAGAAGATTTTATTAGGAGCATTGAAACCAGAAATTTCTTTGAAAGACAGGTTGGCTAAATTACGCGGCAACTCTATCCGAAAAGGTGAAAATTTCGAGCGGGACTATCAAAGGATTTTGGATGAAGCACCTGATCTGCTGGATGGTTTAGGGGCTTTTTTGGAAGCGACAACCTTGTGGTATGTAGAAGCGGCTTTTCAGGATTTTACATTAAGGCAGATGGTTCGTTTATTTCTGATTATCCAGGAGGCCTGCCGTGAAGGGGATTCGGTCCGCCATATCAGCTTTGAGCCCTTCATGAATATTTTGTATTACGATTACAAAGGCAGCAAGAAAGTCAACGTCTACAAGAAACGGATGATCGAAAAATATGTGGATGAGATGACGTGGGAAGAAATAGCTGAAGGAAAACTGGCGTGGAGCAACGGCCACTTGAAGCACCTCATTGAGCGGAAATCTCAGCTTGCGGATACCGTGTTTTTTACATGCCAATTTTCCCCTGCTGCTGAGAAGCTGATTGAATTTTGCGTAGAAGCCGAGAAGTCCCCGTTATATGAAAAGGCTGTACTGCTGCTATTCGATCTGTTTGAATTGCGGCGAGATGCCTATGACCGTTTTCACAATGAAGAAGATTATTTGAACACAATGAATCAAACGGCAGATTATAAGAAGTTGATGCTGGACTACGTTGTTGGGAAGCGTGTTGTCGATATCGGTCCGGGCGGTGGTGTCATGCTCGATCTGATTGAACAGTATTTGCCGGACAAGCATCCCATTGGGATTGACATTTCCTCAAACGTGATCGAGGCGCTGGAGCGCAAGAAGCAGCTGGAAGGTCATCAATGGACGGTTCTAAAAGGGGACGCGCTTGATCTGAAGCAGTACGTGGAACAAGGAACCATAGATACGGTCATCTTTTCCTCCATCCTACATGAACTTTACTCCTACATCCCTTATGATGGGAGAAAATTCAACCATGCGACCATTGCGGCGGCACTGCGCAGCGCTTACGATGTTCTTTCGCCTGGCGGAAGAATCGTGATTCGCGATGGGATTATGACGGAGCCTGTCGAGCAAAAGCGAACAATTCACTTTTTGCAGAATGGGGATATGGCGTATCTCGAACGGTATGCGAAGGATTTTGCTGGACGAGAGATCAAGTATGAGGTTGTTGAGGCGGATAAAGTGGTTATGCCAGTCAATGATGCGATGGAGTTTCTCTATACCTATACTTGGGGCGAGGAAGCGTATGTGCATGAAGTGCAGGAACAATTCGGTTACTTTACACCGAGTGAATACATAGCCTTTATCCATCGTACGCTGGGACCTGGGGCCAAAATTATTGAGAATAGACATTTCCTGCAGGAAGGATACACGGAAGCGCTGAAGGGCAAAGTAAAACTGCTGGATGAAAGTGGAACCGCGGTTGCGCTGCCGGACAGCACCTGTTTAATAGTCATCGAAAAATAGGCAGTTGCGATTTGCCATTCTGGAAAAAAACTATTGCACGCGCCATTTTAATATGTCATAATGAAAATATCAAAACGACAATATGATTAATCGCATCCAAGCAGGTGATCGCCTTGAACGCAGAAAATGAAAGCAATTATCAAGCCAGCAAATATCGTACGCCAGACGGTGCGCCTGCCGACATCGTGATCTTCACCATCACTTCCGAAGGCAAGGATTCCACGAAGAAGTCGCTCCCGCATAGAGAGCTGCAAGTGCTGCTCATTCAAAGAAAGCAGTGGCCTTTCGAAGGACAATGGGCGCTGCCAGGCGGATTCTCGTCCGAAAACGAAACGATTCAGGAGAGCGCGCGGCGCGAGCTGACGGAGGAAACGGGAGTTTCCGATGTCCACCTTGCCTACTTCAACGTGTACAGCACGCCGAAACGGGATCCTAGGGGGTGGATCATCTCCCACGCGTTTTTCGCGTTAGTGCATGAGCGCTTCCTGGAGAAGCGCCAAGCCGCGGATGATGCCGCAGATGTCCGGCTGTTTCCTGTGGAGGAAGCGCTCGCGATGGATCTTGCGTTTGACCACGAAATCATCGTTCGTGATGCGCTTGCCCAAATTCAGACGAAGATGCTCACGACAACGATTGCGAAAGAGTTCTTGTCCGAGGAATTCACAATCAGTGAATTGTATCAAGTGATTCAGACGGTCGTCCCGACCTTCAACGAGCGGAATTTTATCCGTAAAATTACATCTACACAGAGCCGCAAAGGGATTATTGAAGAGGTTCTGGACCACAACGGTCAAGGCAAAATGTCAAATCGCTATTCCCAACGTGCGGCTCAGCTCTACCGTTTCACTGATTATATGCCTCAGCTGTCCATTTACAGCTAGGCCTCTCTTTTACCCTTTGATATTGTCTTATTAATACTATCAAATATACTGAATCAAGGAGTTGGTTAAGATGAAAGCATTGATTATTATTGACTATACGGTCGATTTTGTTGACGGGAAGCTTCCATGCGGGGAACCTGGCATTGCCATAGAAACTCGGATTTCGGAGATCACGGAGGCGTTCGTAATGCAGCAGGATTTCGTTGTTATGGCGGTAGATCTGCATGATGAAAAGGATCCGTATCATCCGGAGACAAAGCTGTTCCCGCCGCACAATATCCGAGGCACAGCGGGCCGCGATTTATACGGCCGGTTGAAAACCGTGTATGAGCAGCATAAAAACGATATTTATTGGATGGATAAAACGAGATACAGCGCCTTCTGTGGTACGGATTTGGAGCTGAAGCTCAGAGCCGGAGGCATTCAGGAACTTCATCTGATTGGCGTCTGCACAGATATTTGCGTGCTGCACACAGCGGTGGATGCTTATAATAAAGGCTTTGACATCGTGGTCCATGAGGACGCGGTTGCCAGCTTTAACGGCCAAGGCCATGCATGGGCTTTGCAGCATTTTGAAAGCACACTTGGGGCTAAAGTTGTTCGCTGTTGGTAGTATGAAACAGCAGCATTAACAGGAATGCTAGGATCATCCAATATCATGAAGGAGATGTTCTCAATGCCACATACGACACAAGCTGAAATTCAAACTATATTGCATGTAGAAAGCGAAATTAAGCCGGAGAACGAAATTCAACGCCGCATCCAGTTCCTTAAAGAATATCTTCGCTATACAGGAGCCAAAGGTTACGTACTGGGCATGTCCGGAGGCCAAGACTCCACATTAGCAGGCAAGCTGGCTCAAATGGCGATCGATGAAATGAATGCGGAAAGCGGCAAGGATGCTTATCAGTTTATGGCGGTTAGATTGCCCTATGGCATCCAAAAAGATGAAGAAGATGCGCAAGCAGCCATTCAGTTCATTGCGGCAAGCCAAGTCGTCACGGTCAATATTCAACCGGCCGTTGATGCATCGGTGAAGCAATTTGCGGAAGCGACAGGCGAAACGCTGAGTGATTTTCATAAAGGGAACGTCAAGGCTCGCGAGCGTATGAAGGTGCAGTATGATTTAGCTGCGCATTATGGGCTTTTGGTGCTGGGGACAGACCACGCCGCTGAGGCTATTACGGGCTTTTATACGAAACATGGGGATGGCGCCTGTGATGTGGCTCCCCTCTATGGGCTCGATAAGGGGCAAGGCAAGGAACTACTCAAGCGGCTTGGATGTCCGGAGCATTTGTATATGAAAAAGCCTACGGCTGACTTGGAGGATTTGAAGCCGGGTCTTCCGGATGAAGAAGCCCTTGGTGTTAGCTACGTGCAATTGGATACCTATTTGGAGGGCCGCCCCGTTCCTGCTGATATCGCTCAGAAAATTGAGGAACGTTATACGATTACGGAACATAAACGCAGAGGACCGGTAACTTGCTACGACACTTGGTGGAAAGGATGATTTTATATGAACTACGAAAAGAATTATGAAAATTTGACGCTTCACACAGATAAATATCAAATCAATATGATGTACGCGCATTGGTTGAAAGGCACGTATCAAGAGAAAGCCGTTTTCGAGGTGTATTTCCGCAAGCTGCCGTTTGACGGCGGATACGCTGTTTTTGCCGGCTTGGAGCGGCTCGTTCATTATATCAAGCACCTGCGTTTCGGGGATGACGAAATTGCTTATCTGCGCGAACAGGAAGAGCATTACCGCGAAGACTTTCTTGAAGCTCTGCGCGCGTTCAAGTTCAGCGGCGATCTGCAATGCGTACCGGAAGGTACGCTCGTTTTCCCGAACGTGCCGCTTGTGCGCGTAGTCGCCAGCATCTTTGAGGCGCAGTTCGTCGAGACGGCGATTCTCAACTTCGTGAACTACCAGACGCTTATCGCGACGAAAGCTTCGCGGATCAAACAGGTCGTCCCGAACGAGGTGCTGCTCGAGTTCGGGACGAGGCGCGCCCAAGAGGCTGATGCCGCGATCTGGGGCGCAAGAGCCGCCTACATCGCGGGCTTCCACGCGACGTCGAACTTGCGGGCCGGGATGCTGTTCGGCATCCCGACCAAGGGCACCCACGCGCACGCATGGGTGCAGGCCTTCGACACGGAAGAGGAAGCTTTCCGTGTCTATGCTGAGGCGCTTCCGGAGCAAGTGACGCTGCTCGTGGATACGTACGACACGCTGCGCAGCGGCGTGCCGAACGCCATTAAGATCGCGCGCATGCTGCAGCAGCAAGGCAAGCGCATGAACGCCATTCGCCTCGACAGCGGCGATTTGGCGTATTTATCCCAGCAGGCGAGGCTGATGCTGGATGAGGCGGGCTTTCCCGAGGTGGCGATCGTCGCCTCGAACGATCTCGATGAGAATATCATCGAGGGGCTGAAAGCCCAAGGGGCCAAAATCGATGTCTGGGGCGTAGGCACCCAGCTCATTACCGCTGCCGATCAGCCTGCGCTCGGCGGGGTTTACAAGCTTGTTGCCCTGGAGAAAAACGGCGAGTTCGAGCCGGTTATCAAAATTTCTGGCAACCCCGAGAAAGTGTCCAATCCTGGCTTCAAGGAAGCCTACCGGATTATCAACAAAAAAACCGGTAAGGCGGAAGCCGATTACCTGGCTATGGAGCACGAGGCCGATATTCAGCGCGGCGAGCGAGTGAAGTTGTTCGATCCCACGCATACGTATATCTACAAGTATATCGAGGACTACGAAGCGGTTCCGCTGCTTAAACCGATTTTTACGGGAGGCGAGCTTGTCTATGAGCTGCCTACGTTGGATGAGATTCGGGCGTATCACAAGGAGCAAATCCGCACGTTTTGGCCGCAATATTTACGCAAACTCAACCCGGAAGGCTATCGTGTTAACTTAAGCACAGAGCTATGGGAGTTGAAAATGAATTTGATCCATGCGCATACCATTATGTGATTGGATACTCCGAGTGATATGATAGGGATTGTGCGTACTCTTTCAAGAGCCGTCATATCCTATGAACTGATGGAGGGATTATCCAATGTCGACGCAAGCATTTACTCAAGGAGTTCAACTTGGTAATGGCGTGCATATGCCATGGTTGGGACTAGGTGTTTGGAAAAGCAAAGAAGGCCAGGAAGTCATTAGCGCTGTAAAAACGGCCCTTCAACTGGGCTACCGAAGTATTGATACGGCCGCAATCTATCAGAATGAAGAAGGTGTCGGTCAGGGGCTGCGTGAAAGCGGTGTGCCGCGCGAAGAGATTTTCGTCACCACCAAAGTGTGGAACTCGGATCAGGGCTACGAGTCCACCCTGCGGGCCTTTGAAGCAAGCCGTAAACGGCTCGGCCTCGAGACGATCGATCTGTATTTAGTTCACTGGGCTAAACCGGCGACGTATCGGGAAACTTGGAAAGCCCTTGTTCATTTGTACAAAGAAGGCCATGTGCGCGCGATTGGCGTTAGCAATTTTCAAATTCATCATTTGCAGCATGTGATTGAGGATACAGGTGTCGTGCCTGCGGTGAACCAAGTCGAATACCATCCGCAGCTGGCGCAAAAAGAACTGCTCGCCTTCACTCGCGAGAATAACATTCAGCTGGAAGCTTGGAGTCCGCTGATGCAGGGGAATCTCGATCATCCGGTGCTGTCGCAGCTCGCGGCCAAGCATGGGAAATCGGCGGCACAAATTGTGCTGCGTTGGGACATACAGAACGGTGTCATCACGATTCCGAAATCGGTGACAGCGCATCGGATTCGCGAGAATGCGAATATCTTTGATTTTGAGCTGAGCGCTGAGGATATGGCTCTCGTGGATTCGTTGAACCAGAACAAACGAATTGGAGCGGATCCAGACAACGTGCCGTTTTAAAAATGGAATTCCCGCGGTTTGTTGGCGGGAGTTCTTTTTTTGTTGGCCTCCCTCTCGGCTCGAGGGGAACTACAGGGCGTTATTTGCCCGCGAAACAGCTCTTTGGCGGCTGGATGGGAACTGTGGTCCTTTATTTGTCCTATTTTATGGCGAGATACGGGTATTGGCCAGAAATAAGTCCCTGTAGTTCCGATTCAGCAGCTTCATGGGTTCATTTTGCCGAAATAGCGGACCTTAGTTCCCTCCCTACAATTGCTGTTCATTTTTACATCCATGTTCAGGGACTTGTCCCTTCGACTCCGGTTACTTCCGCAGCGTAATCATCTGATACACCTCGCGATGATCGCCGGGCAGCACGTAGTCCGCAACCTTGAGCTGCGAAGAACCGTCGCCGTCCAGGAAAAGCCCGTCCACGAGCTGACCGCTCCCCACTTGCTCCAAAATGGCTGTGCGGAATTGTTCACCCGTGCATGGTGTAGGAGCTACGACCAGATACACGTTGTTGTTCCGGTCATACACGATACCTGAGCGCATGCGCTTCTCGTCAATGACCGGCATCTCTTCCGAAACCGCTTGGGCCGCCCAACCGTCCGGGTTCGTCAGTCCCATGCTCACACCGCCCTGCGCCCAGTACTGGTTGCGATCCATGACTTTCAGTTCATTGGCGTTTTCGACCACTTGAATCGTGAAAGTTTGCGCCTTTTCATCCCAGACCAACGTCCCTCGTTTGCGGTCGATATTAAACCAGCCGGAGCCGTAATCGCCGGGCTGCCCTTTGACCGGGAGATCGTTAATGACGGCAATGCTTAGCAGATAACCCTGCCAGAAGAACCCTCCGTTGATCCCATTGTCGCTCAGGTCCGTTATATTCGCAGTGATCGCTTTGAGTCCTATATTTTGCGGCGGAGTTCGGATCGTGTGGAGGGTAACGCCATTGCTTGCCTGATCGACGCGATACTCGGAAATGGGGAGGTTCGGCGGCCCTACATGTCCATGAGTCCCCCAGACGATGGTCCATATGAAACTAGTTATCATAATCAGGAGATAGATAAGTAGGGAGGCTGCTTTATTTTTGGCGAGACGTATCGTATACATAAAAGCAACTCCTATCAATTCAATCATTTCATTTCTATCAGTCTATGAAACTCAGAACTAATTTATGCTAAGCCGCACGAAAAAAGCCCATCCGTAAAGTGAAGGAGTCACTCTAGCGAATAGGCTTTTCTTGTATGTACGTATCCTGATTAAAAAATTGGAATTCTCGCTTTATTTCCATCCTTTGCGTATAAAATGGCTTCGGAGCTGAATAAGTCTACATGCTCTAAAGTATGACCAAGATTCGTCGTTGTGAATTTGTTATAACGAAGAGCGTTGATCAGAGAGGGAATTAGTTTGTGGTCCGTGCCGATAAAGTTCACAGAAATTGGTCTCTTGTTAAATAAAATATTCATTCTCACTTTCAACTCATCTCCTGACATGAAAATTATTATCAATTAACTGAGTTTTAAGCGTAACATCCCTTGAATAGGATGTCCGTCGATTAACGTTGTCGGAATATCACTACTTTTGTCGGTTGGAAAATAGCTCTTGATCGTTTGTTTTTGCGTATTAGCAATGGTTCGCTTGAACATGATACAATTAATATATGCCAGAGCAAAATCTGAAGGAGGTTGAACTTCATCGTGTCAAATCCGGATGAGAAGAAAATTCACACCTATCAAGATTGGCTAACATGGGACGGAACATGGGAGTTAATTGATGGGAAAGCTTATAATATGTCACCAGCTCCAACTTCTTTGCATCAATTCATTGTAGGGGAACTGCATTTCGCTTTGCGGACATTCTTTCAGAATCGGAGTTGCTTTGTGTTCGTCGCTCCATTTGATGTGTTTTTTAGCGAAAGTGAAGCGTATGACTCGCCCGACCATGTTACACAGCCCGATCTTACCGTTGTTTGTTCAAAAGATCAAATTTCAAAAAAAGGCTGCAATGGTGCTCCAGCGCTAATCATTGAAGTGCTTTCCCCTTCAACGGCATTGAAAGACTTTAATGAGAAGTTCAATTTCTATCAAAAGTACGGGGTACAGGAGTATTGGATTGTCGATCCTGGCAACCGAACAGCTCACGTCTATTATCTGCAGGATGGTAGTTACCAGGTACGGCATCTGTATACGGAGCAGGAAGCAATCCAGTCGATTACATTTAAAGATTTACAGATACCTATGAACAGGCTGTTCAATATAGAATAAGTTTAAATTCAAAAACCTCCAAAGCCGCAAGGCTTGGAGGTTTTCCGCTCTGCGCGATGGTTCAAACTGCAATTGCAGCACTGAATATGGTACAATTCAAAAAAAAGGAGGCGAAGCTCATGAGTTTTAGTCTCAAAGCTCCAGACGGTACAGTTATTGATTCGTATCTGAAAGACCACAAAGAGTTTATCCAAATTGCAGGCATGGAATATGAGGTCTACTGTCCCGTGGATGAGTTTGATTCCGATCCGGAAGTTAGACAAATGATTGAGGCTTCCGAGAAAGACTTAAAGCAAGGGAAAGTTTATTCTACAGAAGAGATGGTTGAAGCTATAAAGCGTGGTGAAATATAGTTGATCGTACAATGGACCGAAACGGCGCGAAATCGGTTCAGACAAATTATGAGTGATCATTATAGCGAACAGGAGACCATTGACTATAAGATTGATTTGCTGCGTTTAGTGGAGCAGAAGGTTGTAAGTATGGACACGAGTGTGGGAAGCATGTAATCAAAGCAACTTCGTCTACATATTTGGTATTGCCCTCGATATGGGATGCAAGGATTTGTAGCTTAACGTATTGATCAGGATAAATCTTACGAACTTCTTCCCATTCCATAGCTGGCACACCTCCACAAGGTTCTTATAACCCCATTTTATCACAAAACAGGTAACAACCAAGCTCCCACGAAGATCCGTGATCGTTCATAGAGAGTTTATTTGTGGCTGTTCAAATTCAAAAACCTCCAAAGCCACAAGGCTTGGAGGTTTTTATTTTTCCGCTCAACTCTACAGAAATCTGCGGTGATGCTTCTTACCGTCAAAAGAGAACAAAACCGGCTTCTCTTCCACGACCGTATGCATATGGATGGACTTGCCCCAGAGCTTGTAAATATAGGGAAGCGTCCGTTCCACGTATTTGAGATCCAGCTCGACGCCTTCATAACAATGCTTTAAATACAGTTCCCCATTGCGCTGATAGTCGCCATCTTCCACGACAATATACGGGAACCCTCCGTTGACTCGCGATGCGAATAGCTGATCCCGGGTATTCTCCCATGTTTTATCCGTGATTTTCCACTCAGGGCCTTTCTTCTCAAATACGTATAAATCCAGTTCCTCCACTAACGGTTTGTTCAAATAGTTCCGGATAAAGGAGGTATCGGATTCGTACTCGCGTACCTCGAACATTTTGCTCCGGCCTTCGCCTTTTTTACGGCCTTGCGTCCGTATTTCCTCTTCGGTCGGATTATCCCAGTGCTTTTCGATGTCTTCGAAAATTTTCACGCCCAAATAATACGGGTTCAGCGTATGACGGGAGGGCACAACGACAGACGAATTGAGTTTGGAGTATTCAATCGTCTCTTCTTCGGTCAAATCAAGCTCGCGCAAAATGCGTTGATGCCAGTAAGAAGCCCAGCCTTCGTTCATGATTTTGGTCTCTAACTGCGGCCAGAAGTACAGCATTTCATCGCGCAGCATGGTCAAAATATCCCGTTGCCAATTCTCCATATAGGGCGCATTCTCTTCAATGAAGAGCAGGATATCCTTCTCGGGCTTTGGCGGGAAGCGCTTGGCTTCCTCTTTATCCGTTGAAGGAGCGGGTTTACTTTTAGCATCCAAACTCCATAAATCCTCATAACCGTAAGTCGCTTCCGATTTCGCAGCGGGGGTTGAGGCTTTGTTGGTTTCTTGGCGATCGCGCGTCTGCCTGTAAGAAAGGGTGAGCACAGGATCAATATGTTCTTGAATGGCGAGTACCGCGTCAATGAATTGCTCGACTTCGTCAATACCGTACTCGATTTCATATTGTCGGATACGTTCGGCCGTGGCGGACATGCTTTCGACCATGTTGCGGTTCGTTTTGGAGAAACGGACGTTATTTTTGAAAAAATCACAGTGCGCCAGCACGTGAGCGACGATGAGCTTGTTTTGAATGAGCGAGTTGCCATCCAGTAGAAAAGCATAGCAAGGGTCGGAGTTGATGACCAGCTCGTAAATTTTACTTAACCCCAGGTCGTATTGCGTCTTCATGCGGTGAAAATTTTTCCCGAAGCTCCAATGGCTATAACGGGTTGGCATTCCATAAGCCCCAAACGTATAGATAATTTCGGCGGGACATATTTCGTACCTCATGGGATAGAAGTCGAGCCCAAACCCTTTGGCAATCTCCGTTATCTCATCAATGGCATATTCAAGCTGCTGAATTTCGGATTTACTCACGGAACAGCCACTCCCTCCTGCTTGGTAAAAAAGGTTTTCAACGCTTTGTAAACTTCGCCTTTTTCGCGGATGACATAATGTAGAAATTTAGGATCATGAATGTGGCGAAAAGCGGACATCAGCGTAGAGCTGCGGTTATATTGGTTGACCTCTCCGTAACCAAACATGTTGCAGCGCTCCATTAATTGGGAGATGAGCTTCACACAGCGTTCGTTATCCGACGTTAAGTTGTCTCCATCGGAGAAATGGAACGGATAGATATTAAACTGAGAAGGCGGGTACCTTTTATCAATAATATCGATGGCGGTTTGGTATGCGGAGGAGCAGATCGTACCGCCGCTTTCGCCTTTTGTGAAAAATTCTTCTTCCGTAACCTCTTTGGCTTCCGTATGATGAGCAATGAACACAATTTCCACGTTTTCGTATTTGGTACGCAGAAACCGCGTCATCCAGAAGAAGAAGCTGCGTGCAATATATTTCTCAAAGGACCCCATGGAGCCTGACGTATCCATCATGGCGATGATGAGGGCATTCGAGTGCGGCTTCTCGACCTCATCCCACGTTTTGAAACGAAGGTCATCGGGGCTTATATGGTGAATACCCGGCGAATTCGAGCGTGAATTCCGGCGTAAATTCTCAATGATGGTACGCTTTTTATCGATGTTGGACATGATGCCTTTTTTGCGGATATCATTGAAAATCACTTCTGTGGTCGTCATGTTGCGCTTCTCTTTTTTCTGCAAATTCGGCAGCTCCAGCTCAGAGAACAGCATCGCTTGCAGCTCCTCCATGCTGACTTCGGCCTCATAATAATCTTCACCGGCCTGATCGCCCGCGCCTTCGCCTTTCCCAGGTCCTTGAGCTGGCTGAGGGTCGGTTCCAAGCACATCACCCACTTGCGAGTCGCCATCTCCCTGTCCGACATGTTTCCCTTTGTTAAAGTTATACCGAAAACGGTACTCATCCAGACTCTTAATAGGTACCTTCACAACCTGCTTCCCGTTGGACATTACAATGCTTTCATCTGTAACCAAATCAGGGAGGTTCTGTTTAATGGCATCTTTGACCTTCTCTTGGTGTCGGGTTTGATCTTGGTACCCTTTACGGTGCAATGACCAATCCTCACGGGAAACGGTAAATAGGGGTTCTGTCATGTTGACACCTCCTTGGGGGTGATCTTCCTAGGCAAGTAGCTCCTTACCCTTATCGTATGGCATGCACAAAGCAATGATTTAGATGTGAAAAAAAGCTTGTTACTAAATATATTCAAGAGCGTGGGGGATATGTGGTGATTGTAGTTGGAATTTATCTAAAAAAGAAAGTGAGCTTTGTAATAGCCGTACTAACAGGAGCACGAATTCATAAATTACGTACTACTATAGATTTATGTTATTATTAAGCTAAGAGTTAAATAAATTGGCGGTGATAAATAATGGAGAAAGTAAATAACTCTGAAGAGCTTATGGAAACCATTATCAATATGGATAGCGAGCATTCCGTTCGTCAATTTCATATACCTGGAAAAGGAAAATTTACGGTTGTTCTTCAAGAGGAAGATCACCTCTCCATTAGTTCTGAGGTTAAGTCTAATTCAGATCTTAAGCGCATGATTGATGAAAGTCGTGAAGAATATAAACAAGGTAAGGGAATGACAACTAGTGAGTTTTTGAAATCATTGTCCCCTAGATGACATATTTACCATTGTTGCTGTTTTATTTCCTGGTGAAAAGTAAATGACCCCTTGCATTAATAAAAAAGCCTGTTTAATCACCTGCAGCGAATTCGCGCCGGAGATCAAGCAGGCTTTTTAGTTAATTCCGAAATGCCACGGAACCTGACGTATCCATATCAAATAAAGAATGAAGTCAATTTAACAATGATAATCATTATCATCTGTGCTATAATGTTTTTCATGAATAAGATGAAGCTGATTTCATCTTGATTGGGGTACATATCGGAAGGGGATTATGTTCATGCGTTCAACTGCAGCATCAACCGATGCTCCACGTCCTAAGCTGCGAAGCCGACCGCTTGTAGCTTCATTTATTATTTTCGGAGGGTTGGCTGCTTTACTGCTCGGTCTTGCTGTGTCCGTATCGGTAGGAGCGGCTGATATCAAGCTGTCTACCGTTTGGGAAGCCGTTTTTCGTTTCAACCCGGATTTAACCCAGCATCAAATCATTAAGGAGTTGAGACTGCCTAGGGCGTTGGCCGGAGCGCTGGTTGGCATTGGATTTGCTGTTTCCGGCGCAATTATGCAAGGAATGACACGGAATCCGCTTGCTGATCCGGGTTTGCTCGGGATTAATGCTGGAGCAGGCTTTGTGCTTGCGCTTTGTTTTGCTTTTTTCCCGGGGCTGCCCTTTCATTATTTGATTTTGTTCTCCTTTGTCGGAGCTGCTATCGGTGCTGGGCTTGTTTATGGCATAAGCTCCATGTCAAAAGGAGGTTTATCCCCCGTACGGCTTGCTTTGGCCGGCGCTGCGGTGAGCGCCTTGCTTTTAGCGCTCGGCGAGGGGATTGCGCTTTATTTTCGCCTTTCGCAGGACTTGGCGTTCTGGTATGCCGGTGGTGTAGCCGGAACGAAATGGCTGCAAATCAAAATCGTCTGGCCATGGATTCTAGGCGGCATCATCGGTGCGCTTGTGATATCCAGATCGATTACGGTGCTGAGTCTGGGTGATGAAATTGCTGCAGGACTAGGGCAGCGCACGGGCTGGGTGAAAGCGGCAGGCATGCTGCTGTCTCTTGTGCTCGCAGGAACATCGGTATCGGCCGTTGGTTCTATTGGCTTCGTGGGGCTGGTTATCCCGCATATGGCAAGGGCATTAGTCGGCGTCGATTATCGCTGGATTATTCCCTGCTCGGGTATACTGGGCGCGCTGCTTATGGTGATCGCCGATATTGGCGCAAGGATGATTAACCCGCCATTTGAGACACCGATCGGCGCTTTGATCGCGCTGATTGGCGTGCCGTTTTTCCTCTATTTGGCTCGTAAGGAAAGGAGAGAACTGTAATGGCCTCTCTGGTAGAAATTACAACACGCAAGCGATCAGTCAAAGCCTATACGATGTTAACTATTTTGCTTGTGGCGATCGTTCTTGTTTTTATCATCAGTATGAATACAGGATTCATTCGTTTGTCTCCGATGGACGTGCTTCGCACGTTGTTCGGCCAAGGAACGGATAAACAGGAATTGATTCTTTTCGAATTTCGCCTCCCTCGCATTATTATTTCGGTGCTGGTTGGTGCAGGACTTGCCTTATCGGGTGCTATTCTGCAGGGGCTCTCGCGCAATCCGCTGGCAGATCCAGGGATTCTCGGCATTAACGCCGGCGCGGGGCTTGCGGTTGTGCTGTTTATTTCGTTCTTCCCTGTTAAACAGGCGGCTCCCGTCTACATGATGCCGCTTCTCGCCATGCTTGGGGCTGGAGCTGCAGCAGCATTGATTTATGTTTTGGCCTATAAAAAAGGGTTCGGCATTTCACCGACGAGGCTCGTTCTGGTAGGTATTGCGGTCGCAGCTGGAATCAATGCAGCGATGCTTGTGCTTACGATCAAAATGGATCCTCAAAACTACCAGTTTGTTGCCATTTGGTTGGCAGGCAGCATCTGGGGAACGAATTGGAAGTTTGTGTTGGCTCTGCTGCCATGGCTTATTATTTTTATCCCCTATGTCCTATATAAAGCGCAGACCTTGAACGTACTGCATTTGGGAGATCAGTTGGCAAGTGGGCTTGGGACCTCTGTCGAAAAGGAACGGCTTGGTCTGCTTGCATCCGCCGTTGCTCTTGCCGGAGCTTGCGTTGCTGTTGGCGGCGGCATTGGTTTTGTAGGCTTAATTGGTCCTCATCTTGCCAAACAATTGGTTGGCCCCAAGCATCAGTATTTGCTTCCGGCTTCCATGTTAACGGGAGGTCTCCTGCTGATTGTGGCCGATACGCTGGCCCGCTGGATTCTACAGCCAAGTGAGATTCCAACGGGCATTGTCGTAGCTGTCATCGGCGCTCCTTATTTTTTATTTTTGCTTGCGAAATCCAAAGCTTAAAAAAGCTTATTTTGAGAGGAGACATCCCCATGACTCGTTTGTATACACAGCAAGTAGACATTGCCTACGACGATCGTTTGATTGTCAGCAACTTGAATTTATCCATACCTGATGCCAAAATCACAGCACTTGTTGGCGCCAATGGCTCAGGCAAGTCCACGATTTTGAAATCACTTGCGCGTATTATGAAAATAAAAGGAGGCCAGGTGTACCTCGACGGGAAATCGATCCACCAACGGACGACGAAGGAAGTCGCACGGGAACTGGCGATTCTGCCGCAGAATCCGACTGCGCCTGAGGGCTTGACGGTGAGCGAATTGGTTTCCTACGGAAGATTCCCGCATCAGAAAGGCTTCGGCTCTATGACGAAGGAAGATAAGGAAACGATTAGCTGGGCAATCGAAGTTACCGGTATGATGCCATTTGCCGATCGGCCGGTAGATCAGCTGTCCGGCGGTCAACGCCAGCGGGCGTGGATTGCCATGGCATTGGCGCAGCAGACCGACATCCTTTTCTTGGATGAGCCGACGACGTTCCTGGATATGGCGCATCAGCTTGAGGTGCTGAAGCTGCTTCAAAAGCTGAACAAGGAAGAAGGAAGGACCATTATCATGGTCGTTCATGACCTGAACCATGCGACTCATTATGCGCATCACATGGTCGCGATTATGCAGGGCAAGGTCGTAAGCGAAGGGACGCCGGAGGAGGTAGTGACGCAGCCGGTGCTTCGCGAAGTTTTCGGCATTGAGGCGGATATCGTGAAGGATCCGCGCACGGGTGTGCCGCTTTGTATTCCTTATGATCTGGTAGGTACAGAGAAAAAGGAAAAATCGGAGCCGGAATTAGCCGCGGTGGCGGCTGGCGAATCTCGCTAAAAAGCAGAAGGAGGCAAGATCATGAATTCATCTTTACAACATGTTCTCGCAGAGCAGTTCGGTGTTACTACGGAGTCGCATCCACAGCCGTTATTTACAATAGCAGGCAGCCGCCTAGCTACCGTGGATGGCATGAGGGAGTTAATTAACGCTTACTCGCCGCTTATGAAGGCGCTTGAGCCTGCGGCGGCATGCGTGTATTTTATGAGCAGGCTAGGTGTTTTGAACATGGCTGTGCATGGCATGATGTTGAAGGATGAGTTGATCGATTTGGCTCCGGAGCTTTGGACGCTGCAAATCTACATGCACAAACAAGGATATGCAGAGTTCCGCTATGTGCTTGATGAGATTCGGCAGCTGGAAGGACCGCGAGAGGGAGAGCGCAGCGCATGGCGCAAAGAGCACTTAAGCCATTGGTACGGCACTCACATTCGGCCCATTGTAGAAGCGGCTTCCTTGGCTGCCGATACGGATATCACCCATTTGTGGAAGTTGTTTCCGACACGGATGCGTTATATGTTCGACCGTTTGAAAGAGCAGGCCGGTTCGGAGCAGGAGCAGCTGCGCATCGAGGAGGAGTGGACGTTTGTTTCGCGAGAGCTAAACGGCCAGGTTTTCGGACGTGCGGGAAATCCGCTGAACGTAAAGTTCATTTACCTGGATTACCCGAGCGCTCCCGGTGAACCGGATACTCAAGTGCGGATGAAGTCGGGCTGTTGCATGTTTTACTGCACGGAAGGCGGCTACTATTGCTACACATGTCCTCGGCTGAAACCGAGTGAACGCGAAGAGCGCAAAGTGCAGATCAGGGAGAAGCTGGCACTGGAAGCTGCGTCTAAAGCGGCTGCGACATAGCATTGTGAATAGGAGGTTATCTGATTTAGTCAGAAGAAATGACTGAATCAGATGGCCTCTTTTGTTTGTTCGCAGGTATTCGCGGAAAATAGGGGAACCTGCGGCCATTATTCCTGGCAAAATCAGCCGTTTCCGCGTGTTTGCGGAACTACAGGGCTTTATTTGCCCACCAATCTCCGTTTTCTCTGCGAAAACGTGGAAATAACGGACGCTAGTTCCCTTCAGCTCCGGAAATGACCACTTTGCCGCGAAATAGCAGCCTGTAGTGGCGCTATTTGTAGGCAGTAGGCCCGACGGGACGATCCGATGAAGGTGCCCGGCTGGAGTAGCCGGTGCTGGAAAATCTACCGTTATTCTACGCTGCTCGGTGGCTAGGAACCCAATAGTGGTAGGAACTCCATCTAAACCGCCTGTGACTAGCCGAAATCTGCTGAATTTGCAGAGAGTAGCGGGAGAAAATACAGTTAATTGGATAAAAGTGGATGGTTTTGCGGGAAGTAGCTGGAGTAATCGGTGTTAATTGCAAGTAATCCACTTACTCGCTGCGGAGAGGACGATCCAATGAGGGCTTCACAGCTGGGATAGCTACAAAACAAAAGGCCACCCGCAAGTAGAGTATCTGCTTGAGGGAGCCTTAAGTTTACTTCTTCAACGCTTGATCTATGAATTTGCTCTCAAGGACTTGTGACGTGTCGAGCTTCTTATTAATAGCGCCGACGGATTGCAGGAAGTCAGCCTGCTCCTGATGCGCTTTGGCGAATTCCGGTGTGATCGAAGAAAGGATCGGGAATGTGTTTTTCAAAACATCGACAATGATGGCTTTGTCCAGCTTCTGGGATTTGGATAGTTCATCCGCGATTTCATCCTGATGGTCGACGTAATATTTACGTGCTTCCTCGTAAGTTTTGAGGAAAAGCACAGTCAGATCCGGATGCTCCAGTGTAAATTTGGTGCGGGCAATTAAGAAAGAGGGAGCGTTGATATTGAGGTTTTCGCCGGTGACCAAAATCGTTGCTCCCGTTTGGTACACAGCTGTAGTCGCATAAGGTTCCCAAATGGACCACGCGTCGATGGCGCCGCTGTCAAGAGCGGGTCGCGCTTCATCCGGTTGAAGCTGAATAACTTTGACGTCATCGCCCTTTAACCCGGCCTTATCAATGGCCATATACAGGAAGTTATAGGCGCTGCTGCCTTTGGCTACGGCGACTTTTTTGCCTTTCAGATCTTTTAGTTCCTTGATGGGGCTATTTTTCGGCACGATAATCATGTTGCCTTTTTTGCCGTCGCTTGTCACAGCGATGCCTTTGAAATCAACCCCGCCGACTTGCCCGGAAATGAGGGGAGTTCCGCCGGTGGCGCCAAAATCGAGCCTGCCTGCCGCGATCGCCTCGAAGTGCGGAGGGCCGCTGGCGAATTCGTTCCATTTGACCTCAGCGCCGGCAGCCTGGAAGGCTTTTTCGAAGTATCCCTTCTCACGGGCGAAGTTCAGGACGCCTGTTTTACCTTGGATGCCGATGTTTACAACGACCTTCTCTTTCGAAGCAGCCGCGGGAGTAGCTGCCGCACTGCTGCTTTGCGCAGCGGAGGCTCCGCTCGGAGCTGCAGTTCCGCCGTTTGTTGGAGCGCCCGCCGTTTTGGCACCGCATGCGGACAAAAGTATTAACGTAACAATGGTCAGGAAGGATAAGCTTTTATTATAAAATGATTTCTGTTTCATACGGACATGACCCCTCTCGTGGTAACTCTATAATTTAGTGAACAGATGTGGCTGAGCGCTGAGCAAAGCGATTCGCAGGCTCAGCCAAACCGAGATGATCGCGCAGCGTAGTTCCCGTATATTCGGAGCGGAATAAGCCCCGCCGCTGCAATTCGGGAATGACCAGATCGACGAATTCATCCAGTCCGCCGGGCAAATAAGGCGGCATAATGTTGAAGCCGTCGCAGGCTTTATTCACGAACCATTCTTCCAATTGGTCCGCTATTTGGATTGGCGTTCCAGCGATGGTTCGATGTCCGCGAGCCCCGGTCACCCGGTGGATGAGCTGGCGAATCGTAAGCTGCTCTCTACGCGCCATGTCCAGCAGCAGCTGGTAGCGGCTTTTGCCGCCATTAATCTCGGTCGCATCCGGCAATTCAGGCAGCGGTCCGTCCAGCGGATAGCCGGAAAGATCGACTCTCAGGATGTTCTGCACCATCCCCAGCCCAACGGCAGGGAGGACAAGATTCTGAAATTCGGCTTCCTTCGCTTTCGCTTCTTCTTCTGTCGCGCCGATGAAGGGCAGGACGCCAGGCAATATTTTCAGTTCGTCCGGCGAACGTCCATAAGCGGGAAGCTGCCCTTTAAGGGAGGCATAGAAGCTTTGTGCTTCTTCCAGTGTCTGCCAAGCTGTGAACACGACCTCTGCCGTCCGGGCAGCAAAGGCTTGACCCGTCGTGGAAGAACCGGCTTGCACGACAACGGGACGTCCCTGCACTGAACGGTGAACGTTCAAGGGACCGCGCACGGAAAAATGTTCACCAACATGATTGATTTCATGAACTTTATCCGGATCAGCGAATTGGCCGGTTGCTTTATCGATAACGAGCGCGCCTTCTTCCCAGCTATCCCAGAGAGCGGTTACCACATCTACGAATTCCTTGGCCCGCTCGTAACGAAGGGAGTGATCCAAATGATGGTCGCGCCCGAAGTTCTTGGCGGTATTTTCCATGCTGGTTGTCACGGCATTCCAGCCTGCCCGCCCTCTGCTTAAATGATCGAGGGAAGCGAATTTACGCGCCACGTGAAAGGGCTCGCTGTAGGTTGTCGATACGGTTCCGACCAGTCCGATCTTCTTGGTGACCGAAGCCAGTGCAGATAGCAGGGTCAAAGGTTCCGCCCGGACCGGCAGCGTATACTGGACAGCTCGGTTCAGCGGCTCCGGCAACACGGGGATGTCTTCGATAAAAACGAGATCGAATTTCCCCCGTTCCGCTGTCTGGGCAAATCGCTTGTAGAAATCAAGCTTCAATAGCCCGCCTGTATCTGTCAAAGGATAACGCCAAGCCGCGATATGATGCCCAACGCCAAATATAAAAGCCCCCAGATGAAGCTGTCTTTGCCCATGATTAGTTCCCATTGATACATTCCCCCAATTCTCAATGCTTACGTATCACATATCAGTTATTACTTAGTATCCACTGCAGATTCAGCCTTCTGAAAACGGCTTTGCGGCTTAGACAACCCTAGATGATCGCGCAAAGTTGTTCCTTCATATTCGGTGCGGAACAGCCCTCTTCGCTGAAGCTCAGGAATGACGAGGTCCACGAACTCTTCCAAACCTCCCGGCAAATAAGGCGGCATGATATTAAAACCGTCGCAAGCGCCACCCTTGAACCATTCTTCCAGCTGATCGGCGATTTGGACCGGTGTGCCATAAATGGTGCGGTGCCCGCGAGCGCCCGTCACCCGGTACATCAATTGGCGGATCGTCAAGCCTTCCCGGCGCGCCATATCGGAGACGAGCTGGAAGCGGCTTTTGCCGCCATTCACCTGCTGCAGCTCCGGAAGATCAGGGAGCGGGCCATCCAGCGGATAGCCGGTCAAATCGACATTCAGCGATGCAGAGAGCATGGATAGTCCGACGGCAGGCAGCACTTGAGATTGGAGCAGCGCTTCTTTCTCACGCGCCTCTTCTTCGGTTGCTCCGATAACCGGGAAAATGCCCGGCATGATGAGGATGTCGTCCGGCGAACGGCCGTAAGTGACTGCCAACTCCTTGACGCTGCGGTAAAAGAGCTGCGCCTCTTCCAGCGTTTGCCAAGCGGTGAAGACGACCTCCGCCGTCTCGGCAGCAAGGTGTTTCCCTGTCTCCGATGCTCCCGCTTGAATCACAACGGGTCTGCCTTGCGGTGAGCGCGGCAAATTCAAAGGACCGCGTACAGCGAAAAACTCGCCGCGATGATTCAACTCATGCACTTTGTTGGGATCAGCGAAAATGCCATTTTCTTTGTCTGCCACAATAGCGTCATCTTCCCAGCTATCCCAGAGGGAGGTGACGACATCAACGAACTCACGTGCTCGTTCATATCTTTTATCATGGGCTAGGTGACGGTCTTGACTAAAATTATGAGCTTCTTCATCGCGGCCTGAGGTCACGACATTCCACGCTGCTCGCCCCCCGCTCAAGTGATCCAAGCAAGAGAACTCACGTGCCAAATTGTACGGTTCATGATACGAAGTAGATACAGTTGCCGCTAATCCGATATGTTCCGTAACACCTGCCAAATAGGAAAGCAGCGTGATGGGTTCAGGCCGAACGGTTACGGTATGCTTGATGTTCGTTTTAAATCGATCGACGACCGCAAGTGTGTCTGCGAGAAAAATCATATCGAATTTGCCGCGCTCCGCTGTCTGGGCAAAATGCTCGTAAAACGTATGCTGCAAAATGCCTTGGGCATCCGTATCCGGATAACGCCAAGACGCCACGTGGTGGCCCACTTGAAATAGAAATGCTCCTAAACGCAGTTGTCTCTGCTCTGGTGTGCTCATCTTTCATCCCTCCCGAATAATGTCCTTACATATAAGCCCCCGAGTATGCAAAAAGGCTCTCACAAGCTAGCCGCTGATGAGCGGTGCTTGGAGAGCCTTTGGTGGACCAATGGGCTGTATGGGTTATTGATTAGTTATGCTAGCATATTAATTCCGATAAAACAAGTGGGTTATATAAGAATTATAGGATTGACTTCCATTTTTTGTAGTGATATGATCCCCTTATATCCAAGTTAATCACTATGAATTAAATCATGTCGACCAGATATCTGGAGACTTCCCACCTTCCCCGTCATGGGGTTCCTATGGGAGTCTCTTTTTTTATATTCGAATAATGACTAAAGGGGGAATGCTTGATGAGCGTACTATCATTAGATATTGATTTACCGAGCAAATGGTTTCAGACGCCCCAAGGGCACCGGGTTGAAGCACTTCATAACATTCAATTACAAATTAAAGAAGGTGAATTTATAACCATCATAGGTCCAAGCGGCTGCGGTAAAAGCACACTGCTTAAGATCATCGCCGGGCTGGATACCGAACATAACGGCAAGGTGCTTCTCGAACAGAAACAAGTTGAAAAGCCCGGTATCGATAAAGGATTTATTTTTCAGGAGCATCGCTTATTTCCTTGGTTGACCGTCGAAAAGAACATCGCCGCCGATCTTAGCTTAAAAGACCCTGACGTCCGGGCTCGCGTAGATCGCCTGATTGAGTTAGTGAGGCTGAAAGGCTTCGAGAAATCGTACCCGAGGGAGTTATCGGGAGGGATGTCGCAGCGCGTTGCCATTGCAAGAGCTTTGCTCAGGAATCCGAAGGTGCTCTTGTTGGATGAGCCGTTTGGGGCCTTGGACGCCTTCACACGTTCGCACTTGCAAGAGGTTGCGCTCGACATTTGGGAGAAGAACCGGACAACAATGATCCTTGTCACGCATGATATCGATGAAGCCGTGTTTCTGGCTACCCGAGTCGTCGTGATGGATGCGCGTCCGGGCACGATCCGTAATATCATTTCTGTTGATTTACCTTATCCGCGAAAAAAGACAACCGTCTCGTTCCAAGAGCTGCGCAAGCTGGTGCTTAGTGAATTTGAACCTATTGACGAATTAGAGCTGATCGACAGCTCGGGTATTTAACGAAATGAGAATGAAAGTGAGGGAGCAGCGATGAGTCAAGCCGAAGTTATTGTTGCAAAAAATCAGCCCATATCCCGGCCGAAGGCAGCGGAACCACCCGTTTCGACGGAACAGCCGAACCTTTCAAAGCCGCAAAGGAAAGAAGCCAAATGGGAGCTTGTTGTGCGAGGGAGCATTTTGCCGCTGACCGTTCTGATTCTATGGCAGATTTTCGGGTCATTAGGCATCGTTTCCAAAACCCTGCTGCCCACTCCGTATGCGATAGGTCAGGCTTTTTATGACTTGCTCATTAGCGGTGAACTTTTCAGGCACGTGAGAATCAGTATTTGGCGTGCGGCTGTCGGCTTTCTGATTGGCGGCAGTTTAGGGCTGGCCTTTGGCCTGCTGGTGGGTTTGTTCCGCAAGTTCGAGCAGACGGTTGATCCTTCTGTGCAGATGCTGCGGACGATCCCGCATTTGGCCATCACGCCGCTCTTTATTCTCTGGTTTGGATTTGGTGAGTTCTCCAAGGTGCTGCTTATTGCGAAAGGGGCGTTTTTCCCGCTGTATGTGCAGACTTTCCTGGGGATTCGGAACGTAGATTCCAAGCTGTTCGATGTCGCTCGGGTGCTGGAATTCAGTAAGTTTAAACAAATTACGAAGTTGGTTTTGCCAGCGGCGCTGCCGAATATTTTGCTTGGCTTACGGCTGTCGATCGGCGTTGCGTGGTTAGGCTTGGTCGTAGCTGAGCTCATGGGCTCAAGCGAGGGAGTCGGCTATTTGATTCTGGATGCCAGACAGTTCTCGCAGACGGCGATTGTGTTTGTTGGGATTTTGATCTTTGCTTTCGTAGGCAAAGGTTCCGATTCCTTGGTACGGATTTTGGAAAAGAAACTATTGAAGTGGCGCGACAGCTTTAACGGGTAATCATTTAAAAATCGGGAAAAAAAGAGCCCCAGAGACACCTATCTCAGTCGAAAAGTACCATTTTCGTCAGATAAAAGTCACCGGAGGCTCTTTTTGGCGTCGGAACGGGCCCGTCTTGGATTTTAGCCGGCTGCCTAATTTCGACAGACAAAATCCAGCTTTTATTTTATGATAGAAGATGAAATGAAAACGCTTACTCGAATGAGCTCCTACAAATAGATGAGGTGAACAAGTTGTGATGAAGCTGACTTTCAACCTGAAGCTGGAGCATTCCCCCATTTTCAGAAGTTTTCTTGTTTCCTATGTGCTCATTCTGTTTATTCCGATGGTGACGGGGTTCATCTCCTATTATGTTTCTTCGGACATTATTAAATCCAGTTCGCTTGAAGCAAGCGCCATGATGTTGAACCAAAGTAAAGACGTCTTGGATCGCAGAATGGAAGAGGTTGAAAACATTACAAGACAACTGTCGTTGGACCAGGAACTGAACTATGTGCTGAATCAGCAAGTAGATGTCGATCACTACGACGTTTATGCACTATGGAAGTCATGGCGTAATACGGCGGCTTACAGCTTGACGAACACTTTTCTGGAGGATTTCTACATTTATCTGAACAATTATCATGCTATTTTTACGCCATCCGGTGTGTATGTACGCCCTGATGATTACTTCGACCTGTACCATTACGAGGATGTGGATCCGGCCCAGTGGAAGCAGGGGCTGCTCGGCAATATTCACCGTAGGGAAACGCTGCCTTCAAAGCCTTTTATCGGCAATGGAAAGAAAAGCAACGTCATCACCTATTTGCAGTCGATTCCTTTCGATAGCTTTCAGCATTCGCTCGGTACGGCCGTGATTTTAATTGATGAAAATGAAATCGCCAAAATGCTGGAACGCATTCCGCAGCAGTATGGGGGCTGGGCTTATATCAGCGATAAGGATGGTCATCCGATTGCCAGAGTCGGCATTGATGATGCCCAAATTCAAGCGATGAATATCCCGCAGATGATCGGTCAACAACCCGGGAACATCGTCGAAGGCGAAACGCTGCTTATCTCCTCGAAATCGACCTATAACGGCTGGGTGTATGTTGTCGGCTTGCCCAAAAGCGTCGTTTTGAAGCAGTCGGTGTTCATTGCCAAGGTAACTTGGACGATCACGATTTCAACGTTATTGTTAGGGATTATTGCGGCCTTATTATTTGCTTACAGGAACAGTGCGCCCATCAATCGGATTGTTTCGGTTTTCCGGGAGCAAATTGGCCAGGGCGGGTACAAAGGGAAAAATGCGTTCGATTTTCTGCAAGGAAATATTTCCGACTTATTAGCAAGTCAGCGTTCTTTGGAAGAGGAGCTGAAGCGCCAGCTGCCTTTGTTAGAAGATGCTTTTGTAAAGCGGCTATTGAAAGGGGAATTTGATTCTCTGCAGGAAGTCCAGACATTAATGCACTCCCTGCCAAGCATGAATTTGAAAAATGAAACCGGCCATGTCGCCATTATTCGAATTAACGGTTATAGCGGTTTGGTCAGTCAGGAAATTATTCACGAGCTGAATGCAGCAAGGCTTTTGATCAAAAAATGTCTCGTTGATTTGAGCCGTGTTTTTCAACTCAATGTAACGGATATCGACTCGGATAAAATCGCCATGCTGATGACGCTGAAGGAAGTGGACGCCGAATTGGAAGGGGAGGACATGACGGCTAATTTGTCTGGATTGTTTGAACAACTGAGAGAATATGTGAAAGAGGAGTACCGGATTCAAATGACGGTGGCCATTGGCGGCAGCTTCCAGTCCCTTTCCGACAGCAGCCGTTCCTTTGAGGAAGCGAGGGGTGCACTTGATTATTCGGTCTTTATGGAAGAGGCGGAAATGATCTGGTACCGGGATGTGATCAAGGAATCAACGAGCTATTACTACCCGATTGATATGGAACTGCGGATGCTGAATGCGGTCAAGATCGGCGAGCTGCAAGAGGTCCATCGCATTTTTGAACAGCTCCTGGCACAGAACTTCACAGAACGGCAGCTATCGGCGGAGATGGTTCAGCAATTATTCGGCGAGTTGAAAGGGACGTTCTTTAAGCTGCTGCAGCACAGTCCCTTCACGGATCAAGCTGTGTCGCAAGGGCTGAAAACGCGGATTGAGCATTTGCAGCTCTCCGCTAGCCTCGATCGATTCCGCAATGACATTCTTGAGCTGCTCGAAGCGTTCTGCAGTAGAGTGCTTAAGAAAAAAGAGGATAGCACGGGGGAAATGATCAACAAAATTGTGGATTTCCTCGATCAGCATTACTCAGATTCCGATTTGAATCTGTATAAGATTTCGGTTGACGTCGAGCTGCCGGAGAAGTACATTTCCCAGTTATTTAAGGATCACACCGGTGAAAATTTATCGGACTATTTAGAGAAGATTCGGATTAAGAAAGCGACGGATCTTCTGTTTAACAGCCAACATACGATTGATGAAATTTCGCAATATGTCGGCTATAATAGCGCGCATGCGTTCCGGCGAGCTTTCAAGCGCGTATCAGGCGTTTCCCCCAGCTTTTACCGAAAAACGGTCAATTAAGGCAGTTTTTGCATAGGCGTACCCTTGTGATAGAAGTGTACCTATACAGGAGGTCCGTTTTGTGATTTAGTGGGGGAGTTCATGATTTCATTCGTAAAAAGGAGCTGTTAACTTTGAAATTACGTTATCAAAGATACGCCAAAGCATGGACGGAAGCGCTTCCTATCGGGAACGGCCGACTCGGAGCCATGGTTTTCGGCGAACCGGAAGTCGAGCATTTGCAGCTGAATGAAGATACGCTTTGGTCAGGCCGTGGGCCTGTTGACGGAAACAATCCGAGTGCGAAGCACGTTCTGGCGGAAGTTCGCGAACTCCTTGCAGAAGGTCGCTACGAGGAAGCCGACAAGAAGAGCAAGGGGATGATGGGGCCATACAACCAATCCTATATGCCGCTTGGCGATCTTTATTTGAAATTTCTCCACGGGGGCGTGGTTCGCGCCTATGAGCGCAATTTGGATTTGACGAATGCCATCACCAAGGTGGAGTATCGCATTGGGGAAATCGTGTATAAACGCGAAATGTTCGCTTCATATCCGGATGGAGTCATTGTAATTCGTCTTGAAGCAAGCGCTCCAGGCGCTTTGAATTTCACAGCTCGTTTGGATAGTCCTCATCCGTATCGAACGACCCTAACGGCCGAGCATCTCTTCTTGCAAGGCATCTGCCCGGAGCACGTTGATCCTAATTATTACAACCGCGATGAACCCGTCCTATATGGAGATCCTGAGACAACGGAGGCCATGCGCTTTGAAGGGCGACTTGGCGTTCGTCTGGAAGATGGCGCTGCTACCCTTGATCATGATGGCTTACATATTAGAAAAGCCAGTGCTGTAACGCTAATCTTCAGCGCGGAAACCAGCTTTCAAGGATACGATAAACCTCCTGCGAGGGCGATCGGCGATATTTCCGCCACGAATGAGGTACGCCTGGAGCAGGCGCTGAGCAAATCCTATGAGCAATTGCGGCAAGCTCACATTCAGGATTACACGACGTTATTCAATCGTGTAGAGCTGAACCTGGGCGCTTCTGAGGCGCCTGAAGGGATGCCAACGGACCGGCGAATTAAGCAGTATGGGGCGAAGGATGCCGGACTCGTCGAGCTGCTGTTTCAATATGGCAGGTATTTGCTGATTGCAAGCTCACGCGCCGGATCGCAGCCAGCCAATCTCCAGGGCATATGGAACAAAGAATTGAGACCGCCATGGAGCAGTAATTTGACGTTGAACATTAATGCGGAGATGAATTATTGGCTTGCAGAAACATGCCATTTATCCGAATGCCATGAACCGCTGCTCGGCTACATACAGAACTTGTCCACCAATGGGCGGAAAACGGCTGAAACGAATTATGGTTGCCGTGGCTGGGTTGCGCATCATAACGGAGACATCTGGTGCCAGTCAGCGCCTATCGGGGATTATGGACAAGGTGATCCGGTATGGGCGCTGTGGCCGATGTCGGGGGCGTGGCTCAGTCAGCATCTTTGGGAGCATTACGCGTTCACCAAGGATGAGACCTATTTGCGTGAGCACGCTTATCCGATCATGAGAGAAGCAGCGCTTTTCTGTCTGGATTGGCTTCATACGGACGAAAACGGCCATTTGATCACTTCGCCTTCCACCTCGCCGGAGCACAAGTTTGTGACGGCAGATGGGCAGAAGGCTGGTGTGAGCCAGGCAACGACGATGGATATGTCGTTAATTTGGGATTTGTTTACGAATAGCATCGAGGCTGTCGACGTGCTGAAGCGGGCGGAGGATGAGTCCCTTAGAGACGAGATAGCGGCAGCCTTAGAGAAGTTAAAGCCGATGCAGATCGGCAAGCACGGCCAGCTGCAGGAATGGTCGGTGGATTGGGAGGATGAAGATGTCAACCATCGTCATGTGTCGCACTTGTTCGGTATTTACCCTGGACGTCAATTGACGGAGCAGGGAACGCCGGAGCTGTATCAGGCAGCGCGAAATTCCTTGGAGCGGCGCGGGGATGGCGGCACAGGGTGGAGCTTGGCTTGGAAAATCTGCTTATGGGCGCGTTTCCAGGACGGAAACCGCACGCTGCAGCTGATTTCCAATCTGCTTCAGCTGGTGGAGGAAGATGCTACGAACTATCATCGTGGTGGCGTCTATGCCAACTTGTTCGATGCGCATCCGCCTTTCCAAATTGACGGCAACTTCGGATTTACCGCCGGTGTGGCGGAAATGCTCGTTCAATCGCATGCCGGCGAGATTGCCTTGCTGCCTGCTTTGCCGGACGCATGGCCGAATGGCTATGTGAAGGGCCTTCGAGCAAGAGGAGCGATAGGCGTTGGTCTCTCATGGGAGGGCGGCGCTCTGAAGGAAGCAGAGATCGAAGCGCAAGTAGATGGAAGCTGCCGCATTCGCACCAAAGAGACTGTGCTCACGGTTGAATCGGATGGCAAGCCAGTACCTTTTGAACGTGTGACAGAGGGAGTCATCCGTTTCGATACGGAGACAGGTCGAACGTACAAGCTACGCAGTGTATAAAGGCCAATAACCAAACGGCGGGATCCATCAGGAACCGCCGTTTGGTGTCTCTTCTGAGAATTGTACCTGATAAATGCAAGTGTACCTTTTCGATTTTTGGCGGATGTACGCATCATTTTGAGATGTACCTTTACGCTGATGGGGAAAATGTGGTCTTGTATAGATAGAAAGCGCTACCAAACAGGAGGGATTGATCTGGATACCGTATCTGTCAGAGAAACACGCGCTCCGAGTGTGATCAAGAAGAAGTCCAGGCTGTGGATGGAGGCGAGCAAGAGCTTTCGGAAGCACTGGCAGTTCTACTTACTCATTATTCCGGCTGTTCTGTACTTCCTCATCTTTAAGTACATTCCGATGGTGAACGCCGTCATCGCCTTCAAGGATTACAGCGTTGTCAAAGGGATTTGGCACAGCCCCTGGGCCGGGCTCAAGCATTTCCATCTCTTCTTCAATAACCCGCAATTTTGGGTGTTGATCAAAAACACGCTGTTCCTTAGTTTATATCAGATCGCAATCGGATTTCCCGTTCCGATCTTACTCGCTTTGGCGCTAAACGAAATCAGGAACGGCTTTTTCAAAAGAGCCGTGCAGCTCGTCACCTACGCGCCTTACTTCATTTCAACCGTTGTCATGGTTTCCATGATTATGCTGCTTCTCTCCCCGAGATTAGGCGTAATCAATATCATTTTGCAAAGCTTTGGCATAGAATCGATTAACTTTCTTGGCATCCCAAGCATGTTCCGTAGTGTCTATGTATGGACGGACGTTTGGCAAGGCGCAGGGTACTCAGCCGTGATTTATTTGGCCGCACTGGCCGGGGTGGATCCGTCGCTGTACGAAGCGGCTAAAGTAGATGGAGCTTCTCGATTTCAGAAAATCATCCATATTGATATACCTGGCATTATGCCCACGGCTGTCATCATTTTGATATTAAGCGTAGGGAACATCATGTCTGTCGGATTTGAAAAAATCTATTTGCTGCAAAATCCGCTGAATCTCGAAACCGCTGAAATTATCGCTACTTATGTCTATAAAATCGGGCTGTTGAATGCGAATTTCAGCTTCGCAACGGCAGTTGGTTTGTTCAATTCGGTCGTTAATTTGATTCTGCTTTTGCTGGTGAATGCGATAGCCAAAAGAATTTCTAGTACAAGTCTCTGGTAAAAGAAAGGAGAGGACCCGCCAAATGATCAAGATGGGGCGTCGCATTCGTGAATCGACGGGAGACCGGCTGTTCCTAGCGGGCGTGTATCTATTGCTGGGGATTGCACTGATCGTCGTTCTATATCCGCTAGTCTTTATTGTCAGCTCTTCCTTAAGCAGTCCGCTCGCCGTTTCATCCGGACGTGTATGGTTATGGCCGGTGGACCTGACATTCGTGGGATACAAGGTTGTATTAAGCAATCCCCAGGTGCTTCAGGGTTATGGAAACTCGTTATTCTATGCCTTCTTCGGCACGTTAATCAGCGTTACGTTAACGATTGTTTTGGCTTATCCGCTATCGCGAAGGACCTTTTTTGGGCGCAGCGCGCTGATGATGTTCATTACCTTTACGATGCTATTCTCCGGCGGTCTGATTCCAACGTATTTGGTCGTCAAACAGCTGGGTCTGCTCGATACCAGGTGGGCGCTGCTTATCCCGCAAGCCATATGGGTATGGCAAATCATTATTGCCAGGACGTTTTTCCAGTCTTCCATTCCGGAGGAATTGGCGGAAGCAAGTGAAATGGATGGCTGCAGCGATTTCCGTTTTCTGTGGAGCGTTGTGCTGCCGTTGTCCAAACCGATCATCGCTGTGCTGATTTTGATGTATGCCATCGGGCAGTGGAACGCTTACTTTGATGCTTTAATTTATTTGAAAACACAAAGTTTATACCCGTTGCAGTTAATCCTTCGCGGTATTCTAATTCTCAATTCGGCGGCGTCAGGCAATATTGATGCGGCAGAGCAGCTGAGAAGGCAACAGTTTGCCGATTTGACCAAATACTCGCTCATTGTCATAGCAAGCTTACCTGTTTTGGTCATCTATCCTTTTGTACAGCGCTACTTCGTCAAAGGAATGCTGATTGGTTCTGTGAAAGGATAAGAGACACCTAGGAAAGGTGGTGGTGCGGCTCGGGATTACAGGTGAAGGAGTTTGAAAGCTTGGATAAAACACATGCAGGGGTTACCATTTGACAACGAAAGGGAGAGGGCGCATTTGAAAAAAACAGTTTCAACCTTATGGATAATGCTGCTTACAATCAGCTTAGTTCTCACAGCTTGTACATCCCCAACTGCTTCTGATACGAGTACACCAGGCGCAACGGGCGCGGCAAAACCAGCGGAGGGCACGGGCGCTCCGGTTCCAATTAAGATCTTTGCGCAACAAGACGCGAATGTCGATCTGGCGACAAACAGCTTTTCCAAATTGGCGGAGCAGAAATTCAATATTAAATTTTCATGGCAGACAGTTCCATTCGATGGTGCGGCTGAGAAAAGACAAATCTCTCTGGCCAGCGGCGATTACCCGGATCTGTACATGCTGATTCCGTGGGTCGATAAATTTTCACAGACCGATATTCTTCGTTACTCGCAGCAGGGCGTGATTCTTCCGCTGGACGATCTCATTAAACAATATGCGCCAAATGTACAAAAGGCTTTGGATAAATACCCTTACTTCAAGGCGATGAACACAGCTCCCGATGGCAAAATATACGGGTTAACGCAACTGGTCGAATGTTATCACTGTTCGTATCCGAATAAAATGTGGATCAATTCGTCCTGGCTGAAAAAGCTGAATCTGACGATGCCCAAAACACTGGATGAATATAAGCAAGTTTTGGAAGCTTTCAAAACAAAGGACCCGAATGGCAACGGCAAAGCCGACGAAGTGCCGCTAAGCGGATCTATTGAGGATTACGGGGTTCACATCATCCCTTACTTCATGAACGGTTTCATCTATGACGACGATCGCACCTACCTCTTGCTGAACAATGGCAAAGTGGATGTAGCAGCGAACAAAGATGAATGGAAGCAAGGTTTGCAGTTCGTGAAGTCTATGTATGACGCCGGCTTAATTGATAAAGGAGCATTTACGCAAAATGCAACCGCCTACAAGAAGATTGGCGACAATGCGGATGCGCAAATTCTAGGCGCCGGTGCCGCTATGCACCCGTACATTTTTGTTACGGGCGGATCGGATAATTCCAAAACGTATGATCCTGTACCACCGCTGACAGGTCCGAATGGGGCTTTTGCGACTTATAATTACCCGAGCGATCCGGGCGCGACTTTCGTACTTACGAATAAAGCAAGCAAGGAAGCGCAAATCGCCGCTATTAAATTAGTCGACTACATGTTTACGCAGGAAGGCCAGATCCGCGGTCACTTCGGCGAAGAAGGGAAAGACTGGCGGAAACCGAAGGATGGGGATTCTCCTGTAGAGAAATCAGCGACTCCGCTTCTGGCTACGATTCCAACGCCGACAGGGGAAGCTCCGCACAATTCGTCTTGGGGCGCGATGGCGCAATATTTCCAACCGAAAGAGTTCCGGGACAGCTGGGTAGCCGCTACGGATATCTATGACACAACGGGCTATGAGCGCAGATTGCAAGAAGCTACGCATCTGTATGATGGCAAGCAGCCAAAAGATGTATTCCCGCACTGGGCGATCTGGATTGATCCGTCAACAGCCGACGAGGCTGCTATGCTGAAAACGAATATTAAAAACTACATTGATCAAAACTCACTGCAGTTCGTCACCGGCGCCAAAGATTTGAACAAGGATTGGGATGCCTATGTAGCCGGTTTGAATAAATTGAACCTCAAACGTTACACAGAAATCATGCAGCAATCCTACGACAAGTCATTCAAAAAATAACGCAGGGGTCCTGTACGGCCCGGAGGGGCGTACAGGACTTTTACGCTGCCAAACGATAGGTAAGGGAGAGGATCTTCATGAACAGGAATGAGCAAGCGAAGCGACACCCCATTAGCTATGAGAAGCCGGCGCCGGATTTTTTTGAAGGCGCATTGATGGGAAACGGCGGCCTTGGCGCCGTGGTTACAACCCGTCCGGATGCGGTTGTCATCCATTTTGGACATAACAATGTGTGGGACATTCGAGTTGCTGAGAATAATCAAGAGAAGATCGGCACATTTCAAGACGTATTCGAGCAATTGAAGCAGATACCGCAAGATCTGGACACGTTCCGAGAGAACGAATGGTATCGCGAATACTGTGACATGACGGCGGAGAATTACAGCAAGCCGTATCCTCGCCCTATGCCGTGCGGCTCTCTTCTCCTCGGCTATGACCGGCGCAAGGCGGAAGTGCTGGGCCACAAAATACATATTCACAATGGTCTCTGTGAAGTATATTTCAAGCTGGAAGCAGGGGAGGAGGCTACCCTGCAATTGTTTATTGAACCTGAGGCGGATCGGATGTGGATGCAGCTTGTATCACCGGAAGGCGCCGTCGGAGGACTATTCGATCGGGTCAAGCTCATCCCCGATCCTGAGACGCCGAAGGAGCTGCCGCTTGCGCAGCTGGCTGTTGAGGATGAGCGGAGTCAGCTCAGCTTCAGGCAGAGGCTCCCTTGGGCGCCAGAAGGGAATGAGCGCGATGTCAAGGACAAAGCATTCCGCTTGGATGTTCGCGTTGCCGAGGATATCGAGGCTATGGAAACCAAAGGCGGCGTACAAGCCAAGCTGCTCCAAACGGCGCCGTTCCTTGCTTATGTGGAATTGACAGAAGGCTTGGATGCTGCCGTTGCGGCAGAGCTTCAGGAGCTGGAGGTGCCTGCGGAGCAAGGGGTTGCCGCCGCTTTCGCTGCTTGCGAGAACAATTGGACATCGTACTGGAATTGTTCGGGTGTGAGCCTCGGTGATGAATTTCTAGAGCAGATCTGGTATTGGAATTTATATTTCTATCACTGCTCTGTCAAACCCGAAGCGACCTGTCCGGGGTTGTTCGCGAATTGGAGCTACCGTTCCATAGGCTCGGAGTGGCATGGCGACTACCACATGAACTACAATACGCAGCAGCCGTTCTGGCTTGCTTTTTCCAGCAACCATGTCGACAAACATCTGGCTTACGTCAATATGGTCGATCATATTCTTCCTGTAAGCCGGAAATGGGCGAGTGAATACTACGGTATGCGAGGAGCCTATTATCCGCATTCCGCCTACCCTGTCGAAATGAACATCATGCCTTATCCAGTGCCGCATTGGGGCTGGGAGGTCTGTGAAACACCGTGGACGGTACAGAGTCTGTGGTGGCATTACCTTTACACAATGGACCGGGACTTCCTGGAGAAACGTGCGTTTGTACCTATCAAGGAGGCCGTGTTGTTTTTGACGGATTATATGCGCAGGCCGGATACGCACGGGGAGGCGTGGGGGGATGACCGTTATCACATTTTCCCTACTGTCGTTCCTGAATTGTACGAGTTGACGCCAGGTTTTAAGAAAAATTACGACTGTCTTGTGGATTTGACGTTGACCAAATTTGTGTTTCACGCTTTTAAGGAGGCTTGTGAAACACTTGGATTTGAGCAGCAAGAAGATGAGCTTCTGGGCAGCGTGCAAGAAATTTTAAGCAAATTTCCTGAATATGCAACAGCCGAATCACAGCGTGGTACCGTATTCGTATCCGTGCCAGGGGAGGATGCCGAGGTAGTCTATAATACGCCGAACGGCATTATGACGATTTTTCCGGGAGAGGAGCATGGTCTTCACTCAACGGGTGAAGCGTACCAAACCGCGCTCAATTCCTATCTGAATCATCGGAACGAGGGCGGCAACGAGCTTGTTTTCTACCATCTTGCCGGAGCGCGAATGGGCCATCTGGACCTGGAAAAATTCAAACGGCAAATAATCTACTGCCTGCTGCCTAATGGCACATGCACAGACCGTGTTTTGCTGTCCGGGGGCAGGTACAGCGACACGCTAAGCTTTGATTTTATGCGTAGAGTCGGCATTTGGTTCGAAAACTTCGCGCTGCCGGTCGTCATTAATGAGTGTCTGCTCCAAAGCTATAACGGCATTCTTCGCCTGTTCCCGAACTGGCCTAGCGAGCAGGATGCTGAATTTGCCACGCTGAGGGCGGTCGGAGCTTTTCTGGTGAGCGCATCGTTTGCGGGCGGCGATGTGCAGTGGGTGGAGATTGAAAGCGAAGCCGGTGCTGAGCTGCGGTTCTACAATCCATGGGAGCACGGGGCTGTATGCAAGCAAGCTAGTGGAGATGTAACCGTCTATGATGACATCGTTCACTTATCGACAAGCCCGGGCGAGAGAATCCGGTTGGTGAAAGCGAATGCTCAAGTAGCGGCGAGTTGAACGAATTATGGCCTGATCTCTAAGCCGAGGGGCTGGGGATCAGGTTTTCTTTTGAATGAAGCCGGCGCGTTTATTGGGAATGAGCGTGGGTGTGGCGGATACCACCACCATACTCCATTCATGAGGCCGAGCGCCCCCACGACGCTTCCCTTGAACGCTTAGCCATCCCACCCCCGCTCCAGCGCAACCACATGTCTCCACTTGGCAGCGAGTAACAACTAGTTACCTTCAAGTAACTAACTTACCAAAATGATATTATGTAAGAAACTTTTCACTACTTATAATCCTTAATCAACTATTGATATAATAGTAAAGCCTGTAATTGAAAATATTAGGAGGTTAGCATGTAATGAAATATCGTAAATTAGGGCTTTCAGGATTAAAGGTAAGTGAAATTAGTTTAGGCAGTTGGTTGACATATGGTGGTTACGTTGAGCGTGAGAATGCAGTCAACTCCATTCATAAAGCTTATGAATTGGGGATTAATTTTTTTGATACAGCGAATGTGTATGAGCGTGGAGAAGCCGAGAAGGTCGTAGGCGAGGTTTTAAAAAATTACCCGCGTCATTCCTATGTGCTTGCTACCAAAGTATTCGGCAGCATGGGCGATGGCCCTAATGATAGAGGGCTCTCTCGCAAACATATTTTTGAACAGCTGCATGCGAGTTTGCAGCGCCTTGGCACGGATTATGTGGATGTGTATTACTGCCACCGCTATGATAAGGAAACGCCGATTGAGGAAACGCTGCGCGCACTGGATGATCTTGTTACACAAGGCAAAGTGCTGTATGTCGGCGTAAGTGAATGGACAGCGACCCAAATGGCGCAAGCTTTAGCGGTAGCTGATAAGTACTTGCTGGATAGAATTATCGTCAATCAGCCTATCTATAATCTTTTTAATCGGTATATCGAAAAAGAAGTGATTCCTTTAGGCGAACAGCAGGGGATTGGTCAGGTGGTCTTCTCGCCATTGGCACAGGGCTTGCTGACGGGCAAATACAAGTCTGTTTCTGATATTCCTCAAGATAGCCGAGCAGCGAAGCTGGATAATTTCCGCAAAGGTCTAACGGAGGAAAATATCGCGAAAGTTCAGCAGCTTGAAACGGTTGCGGCGGATCTGAACATTTCGATCGGGAACTTGGCGCTTGCTTGGATCTTGCGTCAGCCCAATGTTTCCAGCGCCTTAGTAGGTGCGAGCCGTCCTGCACAGGTTGAGGACAATGCGAAAGCTTCGGATATTACATTATCCTCTGACGTTCTAGAGCGCGTAGAAGCGATCATGACGAAGTAATAAGACGAAATCTCTTCAAAGGAGACAAGCGATGATGGAAAAGCGTCTTTATGGCAAAACAGGCATGCAGGTTAGCGTTCTAGGTTTTGGTGGCGCTGAAATCGGTTTTTCTTCGGCTTCACCGGAAGATGTGGATAAGCTTCTAGGCAGTGCGCTGGATGCCGGTTTAAATGTGATTGATACGGCTGAATGCTATAACGTCAGCGAAGAGTTAATCGGCAAAACGGTATCGCACCGCCGAGATGACTACTATTTATTCACCAAATGCGGCCATGCCTCCGGGTTTGATCTCCCTGATTGGGATCCGAAGCTGCTGGAACTGAGCATCGATCGCAGCTTAAAACGTCTGAATACAGACTACATCGACGTGATTCATTTGCACAGCTGCTCGGAAGAATTGCTTCGGCGAGGAGAAGTTATTGAGGTTTTACAGCGTGCGAAGGAGCAAGGGAAAACGCGTTTCATCGGCTACAGCGGTGATCATATAGCGGCTCAGTATGCGGTTCAATCCGGCTTATTCGACTCGTTGGAGACATCGATCAATATTGCCGATCAGGAAGCTATCGAGCTTACGATTCCGGTTGCAATTGAGAGAGGCATGGGTGTGGTTGTGAAGCGCCCGATTGCGAATGCAGCGTGGAAAACGGGCCGGAAGCCGGAAAGCGCCTATCATCATGCTTATTGGGACCGTTTGCAGCAGTTGAAATACGATTTCCTGGAAACGGAACTTCAGGAATCTATTGAAGTTGCTCTGCGCTTCACGCTGACTGTGCCAGGCGTCCATACAGCCATTGTCGGCACGGCGAATCCAGCTCGTTGGTTGGAAAACGCGAAGCTGCTGGAACGAGGCAATTTACCTGAAGAAGCATATGCTACGATTCGCAAAAGATGGCAAAAAATCGCCGAAGCCGATTGGATCGGCAAAGGTTAATAGGTTTGCCCGCGAAGAGGAGGCTGTCCCGAAGAACTTGGGACAGCCTTTTCAGCACGGTCTTCCTCCCATTCAACCCTCACAAGCTACTACCCGCTGCCCCCCTCAGCAGACTCCACGCCAGCCGGCGCTTCGTACCTCGCTAAAGCCTTTTGCGCGGACTCCAGCATCCTCTTTTGCAAATACTCGCCTCGCACGACGCGCACCCGCTTGCCAAGGAAACGAAGCTTGCTTAACACATATTCAGCTTCATTGTTGAGATAGGTGAGCTGGATGGTGTATGTACCCTCTTTTTCGTCGTAGTCGACCTGTTTCTCGAAGCAAGAGAATGCATAAAGAATCCGGGACAATTCTCGATTGTATATTTTGACGACGGCGATGGTTGCCTGAATATGACGTTTGTGCAGCAGCTTTTCGATTTGAATTTGCACTTGAGCAGCCCGCTCGGTGGAGAAAGGCAGATCATGAACAGCTTCAATGTTGTCGAGCTTTGTGCTCATGATGGCCCGATGCCTGAGATGATACCAGAGCAAATACCAGTCTTTTTTAACCTGAGAATATTCGAGCTTGTATGGAAAAGCCATTTCATTAACAAAAATGCGCTCATCCTTCACTCGGTAAGTCAGCCTGATGGCACCTTGCCGTGTAATCACTCGGCGGAGCGTGCGCATCTGCGGATGAAACACCTGCTTCTCTTTGCTGCGCGCCTTCTCCATGAAGGCCTCGGACAAATCCAGGGTAGGTTCCGCATCAAGTACCCTCTGAAGTTTCTCCATAGCAGCTGGTGTGAAAGCATGCAAAGCAGCAGGGTGATTCAGCATGGTTTTTAACCATGAGCGCTCAACGGAAGTCACCATGAACGTCCCTGCATTTTCCAATTTCGTAACCATATCATAGTTAAATATTTTCTCGAACAGGTTCATAATAGCCCGACAGCTCCTTCCACTCCGCAATCATCTCCTGCCGGAATTCGCTTGGTTCCAGCACCTCACAGCTCGATCCAAAACTTCGTATCCAAGGTTTTATTTCCGTAGTCCCATTGACGGTAATCTCGTAAACGAACGAATCTTCCAGCTCCTCCGTGATTTCTCCCCATTGGCCTTGAAGAAGTACGCGCTCTTTAATGAAATTCGGACCCGTTCGGCCTGGATTGAAGAAGCGCACTTTGACCATCACGGCATTCCCAGTGTCTATGACCCAGCTTAGCTTGATTCGCTTTTCTAAATCCAACTTTTGCTCGTTGAAAAAAGAAGGATCAACCGGCTCGTCATGCTCAATCTGCGTCATCCCTTCGACCCGGAATTTACGGATGCCATGCCGCGAATCATGGGCCAGCAAATACCACCGTCCGTACTGGTGATCATACACGATTTGCAGTGGCAGAGCCTTCTGTAGCTTCCCTTCCATTTCCCGTTCGAATAAGGGATTCGTATTTTTTGAAGAATAAGATTGGCCGGCTTTGGGTGAAAAATAAAGGAATTGAACCTTACGGCGCTGGGTGATCGCAGACAGCAAGCCGGACAGATGGGCTTCGTCCAAAATCCGGGAGTAATACTGATATTTATACAGAAATGGCTCTACAGCCGTTAGTTCGGCCGAGTTCCGATTCATATGCTTTTTAAGCCCGTCACGCAGTAAATAACCTTGTACCGAAGGCACCTGTGTATTGGCCATAACATCTATAAAATCATAAAGATCAATCAACTCATCTTGAGAAAGCTCATCGATGAACGCATTATGTATACGGTACCGATAGGGGCGTGACCCGGAAGTTTTCATGATGACGCCGACTTCTTCCAGATATTTCAGATCGTTACGAATGGTTTTCTCATCGGGAAGAGCCATCTCGCTGGGGATGCCTTTACTGCAAGCGTCTAGCAGCTCAATTGCGGTTAAAGGCTGCTCATTCAGAGCGGCCAGCAGTGCAGCGATTCGATGGCTTTCCGATTCTTTCAGCGATTTGGCCCGAAATAAGAACAGCAGCATGGGCTCTGTTGAATCGAAATAGCTGTAGCGCAGCATATCGGCAAATTCTTTCTGTTGTGCGTCCGGTGCTTGCTGGTACATCGTGGCGATGATTTCTTTTAACCGGCGCAGCGTTTTATCAAAGGTATGTACCGAAATTCCTAGCCTCTCCGCAAATTGCTGTCGGCTGTAGGCCCCGCTTGTCAGCACGAACATCCGCAGAAACTGGACTTCTTTATCAAAGCTTTCCCTAGCCACACAATCCCCTCACTCTTCCTCTATCCTGATCTTATTGTAGCAGGGGTGCGTTTTGGAGAAAATGGAAAACTTTTCAGATGTCGTCATACTTTCGCCATGTTCGCCTCATCCTAAATAAGCGAAGATAGGTGTAGAAGACAAATGGAGGAGAAACGTTATGGAAATGAAAATGAAAAACCACGGCAACAATCATTACGAAATGGAGCTGGACCATGGCCGCCTTCACGTTTTTGCTAACGACGAGGTGTTCCAATCTTTTGAACAACGTGTTTATGAAATGGCGGACAACAATCTGCGGATTCCCCGCAATTTGCATATGAGCTACACGCCGGATGCCCACGTGGGGATCGGGACTTGCATCGGAACAACGGCTGTTTGGAGTCTAAAAGACGGCTTCGTGTCCCCTTCGATTGTGGGTGTGGATATCGGCTGCGGTATGCGCGTTCATACGACGACGCTGCACAAAAAAGACATTCAGGATAAAGGCGTGCGCAGGGAATTAATCAAAGCGATTGAAAAATATGTGCCGACCAATGAGCGCACGAACACGAATTACGCTGACATTGACGTTATGGAAGTTGTGAAACATGGGTTGAAAGAACTTCCAGAATCATATATCCCGAGCGAGCGGTGGTTGACGCATGTCGAGGAAGCTACGTTCCAGTTCGACCATAAGTATCTTGAAAAATTGCCTGCAAAAATCGGCAAATACGCGCATGGCCAGCTGGGGACGCTGGGCGGAGGGAATCATTTTATCGAGATTCAATATTTGGAAATAGCTGAAAAGCATCAGCAGTTGGCAGCACAATGGGGGCTGTTCGACGGTCAGGTGGTCGTCATGATCCACTCCGGTTCACGCGCTTGGGGGGCTAAATTAGGCCAAGAATTTACCAAAGTTTTCAGAGAAGCGATGCACAGTTGGGGGATTGAAAACCCAGACCGCAATCTCATGTACGCTCCGGTTTCAAGCGTTGAAGGACAGACTTACTTGAATCTGATGTATTCAGCCTTAAATTTTGCGGTAAGTAACCGGCATATGATTGCCTTCGGTGTACGTGAAGCGTTCCGGGAAGTTTTTGGCGAAAAGGAAGAGCTGCCTGTGCTCTACGATCTTATGCATAACTATGCGCTAAAAGAATTTCACCGCAATCAGCCGATGCTTGTTCACCGTAAAGGGGCGACAAGGGCGCTGCCTGCCGGACATTTTCTCAATACAGCTGCTTACAAAGCTACCGGCCATCCAGCCTTGATTCCGGGTTCGATGGGAACCTCGTCTTTTATCATGGTGGGGAGAGAGGAAGGGCTCATGAACTTTTACTCCATCTGTCATGGAGCCGGTAGAGCAAGATCACGGAAAGCAACGAAAGAGCTGGTCACGGTCGATGAATTTGCGCAATCGCTCAAAGTAGGTACGGAGGAAGAGATCCTGGTGAACCATCGTTCTCTGCAAACAATCCTGGATGAGTGCCCGCAAGCCTATAAGGATGTGGATCAAATTATTGACAGCGTAGTGGGCGCTTCCCTTGCGGATGTGGTGGCGGTTTGTAAGCCTATGGTGGCGATTAAAGGGGTTTAGACAATTTAGTATAATGATTTTTTCCGCCGCAGGGTAATTGACGTGATGCAGGTTTCGCTCGTATGATGTTTGTAAATGAATGGAAAGGAGGCCGACGATATGATTCGCAATCAATTTTCTATCCGTAATTTGACAATTGAATTAAACAGATTACCTTCGGTCTCAGCCGGGTTTGTGACGAATACGTAAGTCCTCTATGGAGTGGCTTCGTTAAAATTTGACATGAAAAGCCGTAGACCTTGTTGGTCTATGGCTTTTTTGTATGCTTATTTTGATGAAGGCTTTGAATTTGTTTCGCAAATCGAACCCGCCTTTGCTAGAGTGGCTACAATCGCCGATACCCTATTTGGAGCAATTCAGCGTAACAGAGAAAATTCGCCAGCTCTCTCCGCTGACTTTTTCTCCGCGATCCACTATGTATCACTACCTGCACATGGCTAAAGGGAACTTACGGGCATATTTGCAAGGCGATCTCGTTAAAATCAAAAAATATTTCTATGTGCTGCGGCCTATACTTGCATGCGGATGGATTGAGAAATACGGCTCGATGCCGCCGATGGAATTCGAAGAGCTGGTGGAGCAGATGCTTCCAGACTCGATATTGAAAAAAGAAATATACACCTTGTTAGCTCGGAAAAAGGCTGGCGTCGAACTCGACTTAGAGCCGAAAATCTCGGTGATCAACGACTTTTTAGAGCGGCAAATCGCTTATTTTGAAGAAACCGCCAAACACATTTCAGTCTCTGGAGAACAGCAGGATCAAGCTTTAGATGATTTGTTCCGGGATGCGCTGAAGGAGGTTTGGGGTTCATAGAGAGGATACAATGGAATGAAAGAAAATTATGTTCAACACGTTCAGCTCCCTTCGGGGGTTGTCCATGTTTACGCAGCGCCTGAGCTGTTTAAAACGTTAGATTATCAAATTTTTCAGATGGCGAACAACAATTTGCAGATTCCGAATCAAAAATTTATGAGCTATACCCCTGACGTACATGTCGGTGTAGGCACTTGTATCGGTACAACGGCTGCGTGGCAAACTCATGATGGTTATGTGTCGCCGTCGATTGTCGGCAGCGATATCGGCTGCGGCATGAGGGTGCATATGACCAATGTGCATAAAGATGAGCTCAAGGATGTGAAGCTGCGCCGCAAGCTCGTGAAGACCATCGAGAAATATTTGCCTGTGGAAGATCACGCGCGCGGTCACTTCTCCGATGTTCGTTTGGAACACGTTGTGACGAAAGGACTGCACGGCTTGCCGAAAAAATATATCCCGGATGGCTATACGCCAAGGAAAGCGACCTCCCTTACACATGTCGAGTGCAGCAAATTTACACTGGATGAAAATGTGTTGAATCGGTTCCCGAATGCCGTCTGGCATCGTTCGCACCGTCAGCTTGGTACGCTGGGTAATGGGAATCATTTTGCCGAAATTCAAGCGATTGAGATCGCTGAAGAGAACCGCGAAGTGGCGGAAGCCTGGGGGCTGTTTGACGGCCAAGTCGTGGTAATGATCCATTCCGGATCACGTGCTTGGGGAGGCTCCGTCAGCCAAGTCAGCAGCAGCGACATGATGAAAGTCATGCGCAATCTGGGCTTGGGAACCGCAGATCCTAAGCTGCTTTTTGCTCCACTCGAGCACCAGGCAGCGCAGACTTATGTTCATTTGATGTACTCAGCGCTGAATTATGCCGTTGTGAATCGCCACCTCATTGCTTACGCCATTCGTGAGGCCGGCAAAGATGTATTTGGCTCAAAGTTTGAAATGACGACCCTGTACGATCTCATGCATAACTATGCCTGGGAGGAGAAACAGGAGGGCGAGTCCTATTTTGTCCATCGCAAAGGGGCGACGCGCTCGCTTCCTGCGGGGCACCCGGATAATCCGCAGCCCTATATGCACACGGGCCACCCTGCGCTGATTCCGGGCTCGATGGGAACGGCATCCTATATCATGGTTGGATCGCCGGGCGGCAAAGCCAACTTCCACTCGATCTGCCATGGCGCAGGGCGCATCCGTTCGCGCAGTGCAACGAAAAAGCTGATTACGCTGAGCGAATTCGCCGCCTCCATGCGTATCGGAACTGACGAGGAAATCGTTGTTAATCAAAAGTCATTAGAGGCGATTCTTGATGAATCTCCACAAGCCTATAAAGATGTCGATCAAATCATAGAGAGTGTCGTCGGGGCGGATCTGGCACAGGTTGTAGCAAAGTGCAAGCCAATGGCGGCAGTAAAAGGTGCCAAATGAAGAGGGATTCCAATTTGAAAATAAGAGAAGTAACTGCGGTGGCTGTATCCGCTAAGATCGGGTCTGGAGGCAGCCCGCTGGCCGCATATGGGGATTATGCTTATGTACTGGGGAGCATTCAAAGCGTGTTGAGCGACTTGTTTGGCGAATATTTTGAACCCTATGTAAGCGACGACGGGAAAGAAGAATATTGGGAAATGCTGGAGCAGGACGTCAAAGCGGGTAGTCCTCAAGTCCAGCACGTTACGAAAATTTTTGATCTTATGGAATCTCGCGCATTTGGCATCCAAGGGGAAGAGGAATCTTCGGCGTATGGGGTATTTCCAACCTTGCGCAATAACGTCTTTGCCTATCCCGACTGGGGGATCGCGCTAGCGAGGGTCCCGATTTTTCGGATGCATGGGATTGGCGCTGAGGATTTTGTTTTTGCCGTAGATGATGCCAGCCTTAAACGGTTTCTGGAGCACGCGCGGCAGCGGCGAAGAGATTTGGATCGGCGGCAAGTGACGATTTTTACAGATGGACCGCATGGGATGGAAAAAGAGCTGGCGCCGATTACCCGCATGGTCGAACGCTCCGAAGTCATTATGAAGGAGGAAGTGAAGCGGGACATTTACAGAGCCATCGATCAGTTTTTTGATGAGGATCGTACCTTTTTCAAGGAATATGAGCTTCCTTATAAAAGAGGCATTCTGCTCTATGGCAAACCGGGGAATGGGAAAACAACGCTCGTGAAGTCCATCGCCGGCAGTGTGAAAGCCCCTGTTGCATATTGGCAAATCACAGAAAATACGTGCAGCGACTCCATTCAGGAGGTATTTCATGCGGCGGCGAACCTGGCGCCTATGATCCTTGTGATCGAAGATATCGATGCGATGCCTCAGCGGGCGCGGTCTTATTTTTTGAATATTTTGGACGGTGCCACATCGAAAGAGGGGATTTTCCTCATTGGCACGACGAATTATCCGGAGCAAATTGATCCGGCGTTAATGAACCGCGCAGGGCGTTTTGATCGCGCTTATGAAATTAAACTTCCAGATGTGGCGCTTAGGGAAATCTATTTGGAGCAAAAAGGGATGGGCAAGCTGCTGACCGATGATGTATTGAGGGTAACCGCGAAGCAAACGGAAGGATTTACTTTTGCCCAGTTAAATGAATTGTACGCAGCGGCGGCGCTTCAGTGGCATTACGAGATGAGTGTGGATATAGAAAAGCTGGTGAAGTCCATGAAATCGGATTTGCAAAAGGGACAGTCGATGTCGTGGCTGAAGGAAGAATCGGAGGTTCGGGTTGGATTTTTGGTGGGTTGAGACGATGGATAAGAGAGGAGTATGATTCGGAATGTTGACTAAACAAGTACAAACAAGATTAAGCAAATTGATGAGTAAAATACTGCGGCATTCTCCGGAACAATTCGGGCTGATGCTCGACTCGGCTGATGGTTCCTGTGCGGTTGATGATTTATTGCAAGTACTGCGCGGCCAGTCAGGGTGGTCGGAACTTAGCTTGCCTGATTTGGAGGAAGTGGTCGAGAATTGTGAAAAGCAGCGTTTTGAGATCATTGGCGATCGCATCAGGGCAAGGTACGGGCATAGCCATGATAAAGTCAGCTATCCAACCGGAGTGCCGCCGATGGTGCTGTATCATGGTACGAATGCGCAAGCTGCGCCAAGCATACTGGAGCAAGGATTGCGCCCCATGCAGCGTCAGTATGTTCATATGTCTGAAGGGCTTCATTTTGCGACATTGGCTGGTAAGCGTAGAGGGGAACTTGTCATTCTCAACATTGATACGGTAAAAGCTAGCCGTGCAGGGATCAAATTCTATTATGCAGGCAATGAAGTTTGGCTTGCTGATGCTGTTCCTGCGGAGTTTTGCAGCATTTATGAGCACGGAGCGGAGGGACGGAATGAATAAGCGGCTTATTGACATAGGTGTTAACTTGATGCATCGATCTTTTGAGGGGGATCGTGATGAGGTCGTCGCAAGAGCGCTTGAGGTTGGTGTATCGCCTATGATCCTGACGGGCACAAGCGAGAGAAATAGCGATTCAGCTGCGCGGTATGCGGCGAAATTCCCCGGGCAGTTGTTCACGACAGCGGGTATTCATCCGCATGATGCGCGGAATTGTACAGGGCAAACGATAGATACGCTGCGGCGATTAGCCACGAAACCGCAGGTAGTTGCGATTGGAGAATGCGGATTGGATTACAACCGTGACTTTTCGTCTCGTGATATCCAGCGCAAATGGTTTGAGGTACAGATTCAGCTTGCCTGCGAACTGGAAAAGCCGCTTTTTCTGCACGAGCGTGAAGCGCATCTCGATTTCGTGCGAATTCTGAAGCCTTACTTGGGCAAAGGGAATGTTAAGGCTGTTGTCCATTGCTTCACAGGCTCAGCTCAGGAGCTTGAAGTTTATTTGCGGCTCGGCCTGCATATTGGGATTACCGGTTGGATTTGCGATGAACGTAGAGGGCGGCATCTGCGCGAGCTGGTAAAGCGAATCCCTCTGGATCGCCTGATGCTGGAAACCGATGCGCCTTTCCTGACGCCTCGCGATTTGCCCGTTAAGCCGCAGGATGGCCGGAATGAACCGATGTTTCTTCCTCATGTGACGGCTGCCGTTGCTAGTTGTTTAGGTGCAACGGTGGAGGAGGTTGCGGAGGCGACGACGAGTACGGCGAGGTCGTTTTTTGGGCTGCGGTAGGTAGGTTGCACCTGCCGCCAACGGTTCCTTCCTCCCCGCCGAGAGGAACTACAAGGCGCTATTTCTTCGAAAAGCGCCTTTTTCGCGCAGAGAGGGAACTGTGGGGCGCTATTCGTCCGTTTTGGCAGGGGAAACGGGGCTGTGCGGGCGAATAATGCCCTGTAGTTCCGCTTGGATGCGGCAGCGGGCTGGATTTGCTGGAATAACGGACTGTAGTTCCCCTAAGGTGGCCCTGCCGGCAAACTTAACTTAAGTATGAGGTTGCACCTCTCCGCCAAACGCCTCACTCTTAGCTGTGTTACGTATTCCCACCCCATGAAAATTCACTGTTATCGCGCTCTTAACAAGTTAAATAACGGAGAAGGGGTTCACGTCTCGGATGTTTTCTTCCTCCAACTACCCCTTCCTCCATCGAAGGGGAACTGAGGGGCGCTATTTCTGTGAAATCGCGCCTTTTTCGCGCAGAGAGGGAACTGTGGTCCGCTATTCGTCCGTTTTGGCAGGGGAAACGGGGCTGCGCGGGCGAATAACGCCCTGTAGTTCCGCTTGGACGCGGATACGGGCTGATTCTGCCGAAATAGCGGTCTGTAGTTCCCCGAAGGTGGCCTGATTTCAGTTATTTTCGTTCTAATCATTGGGGAAAAGCCATACCCTTGAAACAGGAAATTTAGGCGTTATGTGGAAACAGTTTATATAACCATGTTATGAGGAGTACGAGATGAATCATTTAACGGAAGCTTATGTCGATAGTTTGGCGCAAAACAGCAGTGCAATTAAGAATGGCAAAGATTTGGCGAAGAAAAATAGCTTTCCCCTCCTCTGTCAGTCTGATGATGGGACAATCATTTTCGGGGAGTGCAAAGGAAGCGGGAAGGAACCTTATCGCTGTTCGATTGATTGGCAGCAAGAAGGGAATCCCGTATTTCGCTGCACCTGTCCGAGCCGTCAGTTCCCGTGCAAACACAATCTCGGGTTGATGTATGCATTTACCTCCGGGAAAACATTCATCCATTCCCCCATTCCTCCAGATATCTTGGACAAAAGGGAAAAGGCGGAGAAACGGGAAGAGAAGAAGAAAGCCGTCGATCCTGAGGCACCAACCGCGAAGCGTAAGACGAATAAGTCGGCTTTGTTGAAAAAAATAGCGGCACAGCTGGAAGGGATCAGCATCGCGGAAAAGCTTATCCTTCAGCTTGTTTCTTCGGGGCTTGGCAGTTTGGATAAAAAGGCATTGCAAACCGCAGACGAACAAGCGAAGCAGTTAGGCAACTATTACATCCCGGGAATTCAATCCGCATTGAAGGATCTGACGCTTCAATTTCGCGTTGAGGAAAATCGGGAAGCCGCCTATGACGTCGTCATTGAGCAGTTAACTATCCTGCAGTCCCTGATCAAGAAAAGTAGGGAATATCTAAACGGCAGATTGGAAAACCCTGATCTTCCGATGGATGCGGAATCGACATTGGAGGAATGGATCGGGCATGCTTGGCAAATAGCAGAACTTAGAGAACTAGGCCGGGTCCGCGCGGAGGCAGAACTGCTGCAGCTTGCTTTCCGGTCCTATACGGATCAAGCAAGAGGAGAGTTCATCGATGAAGGATACTGGTCCGATCTCAACAACGGGCAAATTCACCTTACAAGGACGTATCGTCCTTTTCGTGCTGCCAAACATATACGCGAAGAAGATTCTATTTTTCAAATTGTGCAAACAAAGGAGCTCGCGCAATACCCGGGTGAGTTAAACAGGAGAGTGCGGTGGGAGGAGGCAACGTTTCGCACGGTTGATTCGCAAGATTTTAACAAAATCTGTGCCAGTGCTCAGAGCCCATTCCCGGAAGTGATCAAGCAGGTGAAAAATGTGATCAAAAATCCGCTATCTGATAAACATCCCGTCATGCTGCTTCGTTTTGCTGAAATTAGAAGGACGGATGCTGATTCTTATGTGCTGTTGGATGAACAGGGCAAGCAGCTCCCTCTTGCGGACATCCAGTATCTCAATGAAACTACGACCAATCTGCTGCCAATGCTGAATAAGGCGTTACTGATGAATCAAGTTGTATTGGTTATGTTTGAGCAAAATTGGAAATTGAACAGGCTCGAAGCACAGCCTTTAAGCATTGTAACCGCCAATGAAGTAGTTCGCTTACTGTATTGATGAAAAGAATTAGGAGACGATTCTATGAGTATAGATGTTTTGTTTGAGCTGCAGCACGAGATACGCCGCTTGTTTATTGCGGGGAGCGGGATGGCCGCAGGCGATTTGCGATTGCAAAAAATGCTGCCTCAACTGCAAAAGCTGGGCGAATCGGTGCCGATTTTTAATCGAATGGCACAGGCAGTCAGCCAAGTCTTGGAGGCGGAAGTGAGCAGTTCGGCCGGGAAACTGTTGGAACTGGGTACGCTGCTGAACTCGGTGTTGTACACACAAGGGAAAACAGAAACGAAAGATGAGCTCTTCCCCATTGAGGGGGCAGAAGCCACCCTTGTATCTCCCATTCCTTACCGCAAGCTGCAACCTCTAATTGAGGCGCTAACTCAAAAGGGACAGGGCAGAATGGAACAGCTTCGGCTTGGGCACGAAGAGAATTTGTTTCAAGATTTCCGTGTCATTTCGGCAGCTGTAACAGCGTTGGATGACAGCTATGCGGAAATTCCTGATTTTCTGCACCGCAAGGTGCTGCCTTCCCTGGGTCAAGCGGCACTGCCGGCGTTGAAGCAGCAGTTTAGGCAGGATGGCGGGAAGGGGGATGCCCGTCGACTAGAGCTAATTCATCCGTTACTTCCCGAACCGGAAGCTTTGGATTGGCTTCTCCAAGCAGCGACGAAAGGTTCAACAGATGTTCGTTCAACAGCTATTGAACGCTTAGGCGACTATCCCGAGCAAGAAGCATTTATTTTGGATCAGGCAGATGATAAGAAAAAAGAGATCCGCAAAGCGGCACTATTCGCTTTATCGCGTCTTGGAACCGAGCAAGCGATTGCTCGATTATACAAAGCTCTTGCTTCGAAGGATCAGGATATCGCAATTGAACCTGTTCAATTGTGCAGAGCCAATGATTTGACACTTCGCGTCATCCATCATGCCAATGCCATGCTGGAGCAAATCGTTCAGCGCGTGAATATAGCGGATTCCGCCCAAATGTTGTTGGCAGACATCCGCAGCTTACAAGGTAAGCGGGTACCTGAGGTCGTCAATTTGCTGGAAACATTGCTGTCGACAGCCGGTTTTGTCGTGCCGGAAACAGAAGCCGTTCAAGAGGCTGCTGCGGATCTTCTGCTTCAATTGGATTTGCCCGAAGCAGACCGTTTTGCGGTTAAGCTGCATGAGGCATACAATCGCAAATTTATTGGATACAGCTTGAGAGCGGCTATCAAAATCCTGCCGCCAGAGGATGTTTATGAACGTTTTTATCATGACCTTAAGGATAAAAAGCAGCCTGCAGCCAAGGAATTGCTGCGTGTTATGTATGACGTAACTCCCTCGCTGCATGCGCAGGTGTTTGATCAGATGAATGCCCCGATTCGCACGCAATGGGACCCGAGATGGGTGCATCTGTTTGTTAAACTGGATGAGGAAGAATTGGTATGCCGGTTCGCCGGCGAGCCAGATCCTAAAGTGACAGATTATCTCGTTAAAAAGTGTGAGGAACGGCCTCATTTTAATGCGAATAAGACAACGTTGATATTAGCCGTTTTGTTTAAGCAAAATTACGCAAAAGCACCAGCTCTCCTTATGGATATTTTGGAGAAACCCGGCAACAAGCAGTTTTATTACTTGGACCGCCTCCAACTTATGTTGTTGTCATTGCTTCCGAAATCCTATGCCGAGAGGCTGAGCAAATTCGCAGAGGGGCTCTCTTATCAGGGGATGAAAAGTCAATTGCTGGACATAGCGGAAACAGTAGCCGCTAAGCCAGAACAAGCCAATCACTTAGAAACAGATGAGAAAGGACAGGGATTATGGGGATGGATCAAAAGCAAGATGTCGTAAGATTGCCTTCCGAAAGACTTTACCTGGAGGAGCTGGAGGCATTAAAGAAATGGGATGAAGATGCCAAGCCGGTTGGATGGCAGCTTTCTCCAAAGGCTGTACGGATGTTTCTGACGGGCGGGAAGGTGAAAGGAGTCCCTATTACGCCTAAGTACATTGGGAACAAAAGGCTTGTGGAAATGGCGATAGCGACGCTGTTAACCGACCGTGCACTTATGTTGATCGGGGAACCGGGGACAGCGAAGTCATGGCTTTCGGAGAATTTGACGGCTGCGATTACCGGCGACTCCGGCAAAGTGATCCAAGGCACGGCCGGGACGAGCGAAGAGCATATCCGCTATTCCTGGAATTATGCGATGCTGCTTGCACAAGGACCTTCGGATACGGCCATTATTAAAAGTCCGATATTCCGAGCGATGGAAACCGGCGGTATTGCGCGTTTCGAGGAAATATCTCGCTGCGCATCGGAAGTGCAGGACGCATTGATTTCGATTTTATCGGAAAAGACGATTTCCATTCCGGAGTTGGGTAGAGAAGTATTCGCGTCCAGAGGATTCTCAATCATCGCAACGGCCAACACACGCGATCGCGGCGTGAACGAGATGTCTGCGGCTTTGAAACGGCGCTTTAACATCATCGTGCTTCCTTCGCCGTCGGATATTGAAACAGAAGTCGAAATTGTCCGTAAGCGGGTCGGCGAAATATCGGCCAGCTATGAACTGAAAGCTTCGCTGCCGGATGAGGAATCGGTGCGGAAGGTTGTGACGATTTTCCGTGAGCTGCGCAGCGGAATGACGCTTGATGGCAAAGAGAAGGTGAAAGGGCCGAGCGGAGTTATTTCCACGGCCGAGGCGATATCGCTGCTGACGGGAAGCATGGCGCTTGCGGGCAGCTTTGGAAGCGGCAAGATCAGTGAAGAGGATATTGCGGCCGGGCTGCAAGGGGCAATTGTAAAGGACGAAGAGAAGGATCGCGTTGTATGGAAGGAATATCTTGATAATGTGATGAAAAAGCGAGGATCGACATGGAGAAATCTGTACTTCGCATGCTCGGAGATGAACAACTAGCTCAAGATTCGGGATTTCACGTTTTCGGTATTCGGCATCTATCTCCTGCAGGTGCGTATCATCTGCTTGCTTTTTTGGATGAGATTAAGCCCACGGCTGTACTCGTAGAAGGACCGAGCGATGCAAGTCCATATATCGAAGAGTTATCATCGTCCGGCGTTGTTCCGCCAATTGCCATTTTAGCCTATACCAATGAACTGCCTGTAAGAACTTTGCTGTATCCATATGCGGCTTACTCACCGGAATATCAGGCTTTTCAATGGGCGAGCCGAAATTCGGCATTTGCAGCGTTCATTGATTTGCCTTCTGAGCACGCTTTGGCGTTGTATGAGCAAAGACAGCGATCGTCATTTATTTCTGAAGCCGCAAAGGCAGAAGAATTTCAGATGTATGTTCATCAGCAGAGAACGCTGTATCAGCAGCTTGCTGAACTCTCGGAGGAGCCGGATTATGAGGCTTATTGGGAGCGGCATTTTGAGCATAATCTTCAAAAAAACGCCTACCGGATGAGCATACATCAATTTTCATTACAAATGCGGGAGCTGACCGCTCGACAAGAAATGAAATTCGCGCCTCAGGAAACGGCTTATAACGAGATTCGCGAAGCATACATGCGGCGCAAAATTCAAGAAACTATCGCTTCCGGCCATGTTCCTGAGAAAATCGTTGTCGTCACGGGTGCGCACCATGCTTCGGCTTTGGATTTCCGGTTCCCTTCTATGACGGATCAAGAGTTGAATGGGCTGCCAAAGACAGCAACGAAGTTAACACTAATGCCCTATTCCTACTATAAGCTTTCTTCGCATTCCGGCTACGGAGCTGGGAATCAGGCACCTGCTTATTTCGAACTCCTCTGGCAGTGTTTGCAACAAGGGGATCTTAAGCGACTACCCGCTTTGTATTTCTCACAGGTAGCCGTTCATCTCAGGGAGCAGGGGACGTATCGATCTACAGCTTCGCTTATCGAGGCGGTAAGGCTCTCCGAAGCTCTTGCTGCCATGCATGAAGGCAGCCAGCCAACGTGGAGGGATTTGCGCGATGCGGCGATGGTATGTCTTGGTTACGGGGAACTTTCGACCATTTCCGAAGCCCTGGCAAGAACAGATATTGGGACAGCGATCGGCAGATTGCCCGAAGGCGTCAGTCAAACGCCTATTCAAGACGATCTGAACAGAGAGCTTAATAGGCTTAAGCTTGGCAAGTTTAAGTCAGCGGTTGCTACAACTTTAGAACTGGATTTACGTGAAAACCGCAGGGTGAAGTCGGAGGAAGCCGCTTTTCTGGATTTAAAACGTTCAATTTTGTTACAGCGGTTGGAGCTTCTGGGCATTAGCTTCGCCAAGCAACAAAGAGTTAATCAAGCATCAGCTTCGTGGGCAGAGGTATGGGTGCTGCAATGGACGCCGGAAGCTGAAATCCAGGCGGTGGAATCAACCCTCAAGGGGGAGACTATCGAATTGGCGGCGGCATATGCGCTGAAAGAAAGACTTGATAACTGTGTAGACATTGCTGAAGCTTCACGCATCATTCGAATCGCTTGTGATTGTGATTTGACAGACCTGATGGAGCAAGCCACCTCCGCGCTGCAAGGGCTTGCTGTGGATGCCGGCAGCTTTGAACAAGTCGCTGCTGCGGCTTATGAACTTTCAGTCTTGATCCGATATGGATCAATCCGCCGAATTGAAACCAACAGCCTGCTTCCGCTGCTCCGGCAATTGTTCCTACGAGGAACGCTGCTGCTGATGGACGCTTCGAGCTGTAACGATGATGCCGCTCACGGCATGGTCCGCGCGATGCAATCTTTGAACACGATAGCTCAAGATGAGTTTGAAGTGGTGGACGATCTTTTATGGTTCAGTAAACTGCAGGAGCTGGCTTCGCGGGATGATCGCAATGCGAAGCTTTCGGGCTTCGCTTTCGCCATCTTGCTTGAACGGAATGATATAACCGATGAACATGTTGCACAAGAGGTTTCGCGACGGCTCTCACCGGGGATTCCCGTGGATCTTGGGGCAGGCTGGTTCGAAGGGATGTCCATGCGGAATCGGTATGCGCTATTGTCGCGAGTAACGTTATGGCAGCAGCTCGATACGTATATCGGATCACTAGAAAAAGAGGCGTTCCATCGTTCGCTTGTTTTCCTGCGTCGGGCTTTTGGCTCGTTCGAGCCTCGGGAGAAAGCGGCAGTTGCTGAAATGATGGGCGACATCTGGGGCGTTGGCGCAGATCGAACAGGAGCTGCTTTGCAGCAGCCTCTTAGTGAAGAAGAGAAGGGGAAGCTGGATGAGCTCAATGATTTTGACTTTGGAGATTTGTAGCCTATGACAATGATTGATCAAGAACAATTGAACCGTTGGCGGTTGATTCTAGGCGCAGCTTCCGAAGAAAAGCTGCAGTCTTTCGGTACAGGCGGCGTTCATCTTGACGAGGAGTCGAGGCTGATGGATGAGGCTCTGGCTGCCATCTATGACGACACTTCGGTCAGCAGTGCAGATGCAGATGCAGGAGGATCTCGCAAAGCCGGGCTGGGAGCATCTGCTCCTAAGCTTGCCAAATGGCTAGGCGATATTCGCACTTTTTTTCCACCGGATGTCGTATCTGTCATTCAAGCAGACGCCATCGAGCGCAAAGGATTGCATCAACTGCTTTATGAGCCGGAGCTTCTGTCCCAAGTCAAGCCGGATATTCAGATGGTTGCCACGTTAATGGCGCTAAAAGGCAAAATTCCGGAGAGGACCAAAGAAACGGCAAGGCAGCTGGTCAAAGCCGTTGTCGATGAAATTGTAAAACGGCTTTCCCAGGATTTGCGCCGTGCGGTTACAGGCGCGCTAAACCGCAGGCAGCATTCGCCCCTGCCATCTGCTACAGGGCTGGACTGGAACACAACCATCCGCAAAAATCTCAAGCATTACGACAAGGAACGCGGACTTCTGCTGCCGGAAAAGGTTTATTTCTTCGATCGTGCTCGCAGAAGCAAGGAATGGACGGTCATTCTGGACATTGACCAAAGCGGTTCGATGGCGGGGTCTGTCATCTACGCCTCGATTATTGGCTCGATTTTCGCCAGTATGCCAGCACTGGATACACGTGTGGTTGCTTTTGACACCGAGGTCGTTGATTTGAGCGAGCAGTGTGCAGAGGATCCCGTCGATATGCTATTTGGGATTCAGCTCGGCGGAGGGACCGACATTAACAAGTCGATCTCGTATTGCTCCTCTTTTATCACGGAACCGAAGAAAACGTTGTTTATCTTGGTCTCGGACCTCTATGAAGGCGGCAATCGTACAGAAATGCTGCAAAGGCTTATCGACATGCACCAAGCCGGCGTGAAAACTATATGCTTACTCGCTTTATCCGATGAGGGAGTGCCTTCCTATGACGAAGCGGTTGCCAAAAAGCTGTCCCAATACGGCATTCCTTGTTTCGGTTGTTCACCGGATAAGCTGCCCGAGTTGATTGAAGGGGCTCTGAAAGGGCACGATCTTTCAATGCTTGCGGAGAAAGTGAAGCAGGGACAGGGGAAATAGGGAGCTGGACGAAGTGCGGCGGCTAGTCGCTCCCGACCTCCGCCGCCGAATCTATGAATGAATTCAGCCATTTTTGTCATTTTCATAGTATAATAGTTCCTAATGACATGTGGAGGAACTAAAATGACATTAATTAAACAGCTTCAAGCACCGGAAGAATTTGTTGGATTTTATCTCATTAAAGAATTGGAAATTAAGCAAACGAACACGACGCCTGCGAAGGATTTCATGGACATTGTGCTGTGTGATGCCAGCGGGCAGATTTCGGCGAAAATGTGGGACGTCAGCGCTGCCGATAAGGAAACCTTTTTCCCGATGACATTGGTGAAGGTTCAAGGGCTGGTTCAAACCTATCGCGATAGATTGCAAGTGAAAATTGGTAGAATACGCAAGGTATTGCCGGAAGATGGCGTACAAATGACTGATTTCATTCGGTCGGCTCCTATCAGTCCAGTCGATCTTATTCATACTATAAATGGTGTTCTGGAAAGCATTGAGAATCCCAACATCAAATCAATCGTTTCTTTCTGTGTGGCGAAGGTTGGAGAGAAGCTTAATCACTATCCTGCTGCCAAAACACACCATCATGCCTATTTCGCCGGGTTAGCTTATCACATCGTGCGGATGCTGGAAATTGGCGAATTCATCTGCAAACAGCGCCCGTTTCTTAATCCGGATTTGATCAAAGCGGGCATCATTTTGCATGATATCGCGAAACCGGAGGAGATGATTGCGCAGCTGGGCATCGTGACGGAGTACAGCGTGCAAGGTAAGCTGCTCGGTCATATTTCGATGGCGTCGAATTGGATTACAGAGGCGGCTTTGCACCATGCGCTTGATCTGCAATCCGATGTCGTGATCGGTCTGCAGCATATCGTGTTGTCGCATCATAATTTGCCGGAATGGGGAAGCCCGGTGCTGCCGCAAATTCCTGAGGCTGTTGCTTTGCACTATATCGATTCGATGGATGCGAAGCTGCAGATGGTCGAGGATACGCTGCAAGTCACTCCGGAGACGGACGCTTGGACGCCTATGATTCGCGGACTAGAGAATAAGGCGATGTATCGATTGAATTTATAAAAAAAACCGTTAGGGCATTTATCATGCTCTGACGGTTTTTTTTGTAAAGTTAAGAAATTTATATGTTTTGGGTCTTTCGTTGTAAAGACGGCTGTGCAGCAAAGCTGAAGGGCTACGCTGCATTACATACAACGTAATGGTGTGGTCAGACCGCGATTGCGGTCTTTCGTTGCACATCATACAACCATTTGTTGCAAAAGGTTAATTGTAAGCGGTTTAAATGCAACAATTGTTGTATGAAGTGCAATATAGAGGCGAAGTGAGGCCCCTTTACGGCCAAATGGTTGCGCAAAATACAACATAGCCGTACTGTCGCTGCTATTGCTCCAGCGGTTCCTCCTGGAGGGGAACTACAGGGCTCTATTTCATCGAAATAGGCTCATCTTCAAGTGGAGGGGAACTGAGGTCCTCTATTTGTCCGTTTTCTTGAAGAAATCAGGGTTAGGCGGTCAAATAAGGCCCTGCAGTTCCGCTTGAACGCGGAAACGGGCTTAATTTGTTAGAATAGCGCCCTGTAGTTCCTCAAAGTGGCCTGCCAGCCAAATTATCTCTCCTATGAGGATGCCCCCTCCGCCAAATGTCTCAGTAACGCTGGATTGTTAGCGGCGTTGGGTGTTCTCCACCGCCAAAATTCGCTCCCACTGGGCTTTTAACAAGCTAAACTAAGGAGGGAAATTAACTCTCCAACGATTCTTTTCTCCTCAACGAGGAACTACTGGGCAGTATTTCATTCTTGGTTACTAATTAAAGCTCCAGCCCAGTCCCCTGCTTAAAACGTTTGATCACCACTTGCGTATTCACGCGAACAACGCCACCCAGTTTGTAGATGTTCTGATACAAAAATGCCTCTAAAGCGGCTTCGTCCTTCAGCAGAGCATGCATATGCAGCGAACTGCTTCCTGTCATTTGATAAATCGAGATGACATTGGGATCCGCCGATAGTTGATTGCCCACCTCTTCAGCAAAACGCGGTTCAACCTCCACTTCGAAAAAAGCGCTGACGACCTTTCCTAGCTTTGTTGCATTCAATCGAATAGTGAAGTTCTCGATGACCTCATTGTCGATCAGACTTTCGACCCGTTTTTGAATAGCTACACGTGACAGATTAAGGATTTCGCCGATTTTGGCGTAGGAAAGGCGGCCATTCTCATGCAGCAGCCTAATAATTTCTTGATCCACTTGATCGAGATGTGGAAGATCCATCATGACACAACTCCTAACACAGAAAATATATACAGTTGATTATAAAAAACTTGTTTTCACGAAAAAACAGCGCGTATCCCTTTAGAAATCGAAAAATGTTAATCAGTTTGAAGATAATCTGCTAAAAAAAGTTACAAACTGTTTGGTTTTCATTTACAAGTGACGTTGACGGAAAAGATTGCCGCTCCTATAATCGTGTTAATAAACATAACACATATACATGAATTTTTAAACCGTGTAATAAAAGTTAACAAAGAAGAGGTGGCGGCAATCAAATGTCCAAGAAACTGATCTACAACGGTACGATTATGACCATGAATGCCACCAATCAGATTTTCAAACCAGGTTACGTCTATCTGGAGCACGATGTCATCGTGGAAGTCGGAGCATGGAGCGAAGATGGAAGAATGGATGACCTTAAGGCGGAAGCAAAATATGTCTACAATGCAAAAGGGAAAGTTGTGATACCTGGCATCATCAACGGGCATACGCATTTGTTTCAGACGTTCATGCGAGGCGTTTCCGATCACTCCCCGCTTGCGCAATGGTTGAAGGAGATCATTTGGCCGATGAGCTTGGCGATGGAGCCCGAAGATTTCTATTTAGCTGCATTGATTGGATGTATTGAAAATCTGAAATCGGGCGCCACTTATATCATGGATCATCATTATATTCATACTTACCCTGAGAATGACGCGAGTGTGCTGCGAGCCATGGTCGATTCCGGCATTCGCGGGCATTTGGCCCGAGGAGGATCGGATTTGGCCGGAGAAGTCCGATTGCGGGAGACCGAGGAACAGATCTTTGGCGCTACGGACCGCTTGCTTGATGAATGGGAAGGAGCGGCTTCAGGACGAATCCGCATCGCGCTTGGGCCGCTCAATTTATATGGCTGTTCGCGTGGTTATCTGGAGCGGGCGGCGGTTTTCAGCCGGGATCGCCATCTCATTTCACACGTGCATGTGGCGGAAACGAGCGAGCAAATCGATACGACGATGGCACGTTATGGACTGCGCAACTTGGAGCTACTGAATGAAGTTGGACTTCTGGGCGAGCAAACGCAGGTTGTGCACGGGGTTTGGCTGGATGACGGCGAACTGGCCATGATTCGAGACCAAGGTGCATCGGTTATCCACTGCCCTGTCTCCAACATGTATTTGGCATCCGGCGTGGCCCGAGTGCCCGAAATGCTGCGCATGGGCATAAATGTCGCATTGGGGACGGACGGTCCCGGCAGCAATAACTGCCAAGACAATCTAGAAGTTCTAAAGTTTACAGCTTGCTTGCACAAGGTAAATGAGCTGGATGCTACGTTACTGCCGCCGATGGATGTGCTGCGCATGGCGACGGTGAATGGCGCGAAGGCGGTTGGAAAGAGCGATGAGTTGGGCAGTCTGGAGCCTGGCAAAAAGGCAGATCTGGTTGCGATAGATATGATGAAGGCGCATATTAGCCCCGTCCATCGCGCCTCTTCTGCCTTGGTATACAACGCGAACGGCAATGACGTGGATCTTGTCATCGTGGGCGGCAACGTCGTTGTCGACAAAGGCGTATGCACCTGGGTGGATGAGCAGGAGATTTTACAGAGAGCACAGGCAAGGGTCAACGTCCTGCGTGCCAAATTAGCTGGAAAATATCCTGTTTTCGCAGACAACGAATAGTTTTTCACATTTTTTCACAGGCTCAAATGATGTTCATAAATTCCGTAGGAGGATGATAGTTATGGCCTTACAACGTCTACACGATCCCGTTCTGGAAAATGATTGGCATGCGGTATACCTCGCGTCAGAACTGAAGGAGCAGCCTGTCGGTGTTATTATTTTAGGCGAAAGAGTGGCGCTTTACCGTTCCAGCAAAGGGGTTCATGCCATGCAGGACCTATGCGTTCATCGTGGAGCGATGCTTTCCAGAGGCTGGGTGCAAAACGATGCTTTAGTCTGCCCTTACCACGGTTGGCAATATGATTCTTCCGGCCAATGTGTCTGTATTCCGGCACAGCCCAAGGGGGAGAAAATCCCCCCAAGAGCCAAAGCCCAGCTTTTCCACTGCGAAGAAAAATACGGCTTTATTTGGGTGTGTATCGGTGAGCCGACAGCACCGCTGCCTCATTTCGACGAGTTTGCCAATCCGGAGTTTCGTCCACTGCCATGCGGCCCTTATAAGGTGGCGGCAGCGGGTACCAGAGTGATCGAAAACTTTACGGATTTCGCCCATCTGATGTTCGTCCACCAGAATTTGCTGGGACACCCGGACTATGCGGAGCTACCTGACTTCGAGGTCATCAAAGAAAAAGAGCGGATTTATATTGAACATATTCCGATTTTTCAGCCTGTAGCCCATTCCGGTTCAGATAAAAGTGAAGGAACGACTTACGTGTATAGGAAGGAAGTGTACCGGCCTTTATCGGCCCGGCTAAGCAAAGCGGATCCGAGCAACGGCCAAACCTTGTGGATCATGCTGACGGTCCTCCCTGTAGCCGCAGAAGAATGTATTGTCCACATGATGGTGTCACGTAATTATGCCTTTGATGTGGATGATGCGAATTTCATCCGGTTTCAGGATATCGTCTTTGATCAAGATGCCAAGGTGATTGAGACGCAGAAACCGGAGCTGCTTCCGCTAGATTTACAAGTGGAGCTCAATCATAAGGTAGACCGCTTTTCTATCGCCTATCGCCGTTGGTTGCGTGAACTTGGAGTCAAGGTTGGTGTTGTGTAAAATTGTTTAATGTTCGCTTTTAAGTGGATATTACAGCTTGTCATTTGCTTATTTCTTGAAAATATAATAAAAAGACGTACTTTTATTGTAATTAAACACAAAACGTTAGCATCTTCGTTGACGCGCATAGACGATCAATTCTATATTTGACTAAAGGTCGATAAGTACTTTGTAGAGATAACCAAATATGGAGGGGATGTTCAAATGAAACGATTCAATGATACGAATCCGCTAGTCGCCAAACGCCCGGTACTCTTGTCAGTCAGTTTTATTGCGATCTCAAGTATGCTTGCCGCCTGCGGTAGTGGAAGCACCTCAGTTTCATCATCGCCAAGCGCACCACCTTCCACAGCGCCGGCGGCTTCCACGGCTCCCGCAGCATCAACAGCGGCTACGACGGCGCCAAAAGCTATCGTTCCAGCGACGGTTGTTTTGAACTGGTTCGCTGAGCCGGAGCATGGCGGGAATTTTGCGGCGGTAGCCAAAGGTTACTACAAAGATGCAGGCTTGGATATGACGCTGATGCCAGGCGGGCCGCAGGTGTCGTCTACACAGATTGTCGCTTCAGGCAAAGCGCAATTCGGGATGGCTAACGGCGACGATATTTTGGTGGCCAGACAAGAGGGGATTCCAATTGTAGCGATCGCAACCTCGTTGCAAAAGAGCCCGCAAGCTTTGTTTTACCATAAAGATTCAGGCGTGAAAGATTTTGCTGATCTTAATGGACACAAGGTGTATGTGGCTTCCACGGCGAGCTTCTGGCAGTTCATTAAGAAGAAATACAAATTAGACTCGGCCCAAGAAATGAAATACACTGGTCAATTAGTCAATTTTGTCAACGATAAAACATCGCTCACACAAGGTTACGTGACTAGCGAGCCTTTCACCCTGGATCAGCAAAAAGTGGAGTATGGCACACTGCTGAATGCCGATTCCGGATACAACATTTATGGCGGAGTTTACTTCACAACGGAGAAGATGATTGCCGAACATCCGGATCAAGTGAAAGCTTTCGTGGAAGCTACGGTCAAAGGATGGGACTACTACAAAGATCATTCTGAGGAGATTAACCCGAGCATTCAACAAAAGAACCCCGATATGGGCTTAGATATGATGAAATTTAGCGCTGCAAAAGAAATGGATTTCGTGTTTGGCGGCGATGCTGCAACCAAAGGGACCGGTGTCATGACCAAGGAGCGCTGGGAGGAAGTTCAGAAGCAATTAGTGGATGTTGGTGTGTTAAAAACGGCTGAAAGTATTGATAAGGTGTTCACAACGCAATTTTTACCTAAAAAATAATACCGGTTCAGGAGGTGGCGGCATTGGCTTCTGTTACGAATTTGGATTTCATCAATGTTCGATTACCCATGGAAGATGAGGGGCATTTGTTTCGCCTATCGATGCGGGATGGGGTTTGGACACAGATTCTCAAGCAAGAAGGAGATGCCGCCCCGCCTGGCGCTGTTTCTTTGGAAACGTGGAATCCGACGCAGGCTTATCTGGATCCCAACAGACCGATTATTGATTTGGAAGGTAAAATCATGCTGCCGGGCTTTGTGGATGCACACATGCATTTGGACAAAGCTTTCTCCTTAACTTCGGTTGAGAATCGAAGCGGGACGTTAGAAGAAGCTGTGCAGAATTACTCGCAAGCATCGCCTTCTTTTAGCAAACAGGAAATTAAATCTAGAATGATTCGTGCGGCTATGCAAGCTTTATCGTTTGGTACGACACGGATTCGGACGCATCTGGATTTTAACCTGCGAGTTTCGAGGGAAGTTGCCTTACGTACGATTGAAGCTGCGCTGGAAGCAAAAGAAGCACTGGCCCCTTACCTAACGTTGCAGCTGTTTCCAATGTGTCCTTACAATTTTATGTCCATGGACGTAGACGCCATCGAGGAAGCATTAAGGATGGGTGTTGACGGAATTGGAGGAGCGCCGCATTTATCCATGACCCCGAAAGAAGATATTGATTATGTATTCAAATTAGCGGAGAAATACGACGTGCCGATTGATCTGCATTGTGACGAAACCGATAATCCAGCTATTCGCACGATTGAGCATATCGCTTATCGAACGAAGGCGGAAGGTTACGAAGGACGCGTGACTGTTGATCATTTATGCGCGCTTGCATCCATGACCGATCAAGATGCGCATAACATCATCGCTCAAATGGCGGATGCTGGGCTCAAAGCCGTTTCCTTACCTGCGGTGAATCTGTATTTGCAAGGAAGACATGACAGTTTTCCGATTCGGCGTGGAGTTACCAGACTGAAGGAAATATGGGAGGCAGGCATTCCTATTGCGGTAGCTTCCGATAATATTCACGATCCTTTTCATCCATTCGGGCGAGGTGATTTGCTGCAAATTGCTTTAATCAGCTCCTACGCCGCTCATATGGGAAGGCCGGACGATCTTCGTACGTTACTGCGCATGATGACGGGCGTTCCCGCTAAAGTGTTGGGACTTACCGATGATGCCATTAAGACTGGGAATGAAGCAAACTTTGTCATCATAGACGGCAGTACGCCAGAAGAGGTCTTCACCATGCTGCCGGAACGGCGTTGGGTGTATAGCGGGGGAAGGTGGGTACGCATGGCCGCAGCCAAAACCAAATGGCAGGACAACACGTTAGCCCGCTATTGGGATGAGGCTTCACGGGAAATATCCTTCCATAAACATGAATTCGCGAAAGGGTGAAGTTGCAGGTGGCTAACCTACTGGTCGTTTATTACAGTGCATTCGGTCATGTCTTTCAGATGGCACAAGCTGTGGCCGATGGGGCCAGCCAGTCAGGGGCTCATCAGGTAAAGATCGTACGTATTCCGGAAATGGCCGCTTCTCAGAATCGCGTCATCCAGCCAGATACGGAGAAGCCGACAAACAGCAGCAGAAGCTTATCCAATCAATTTCGGCTGACAGATCGCTATAGTAAATATGAAGCAGCAGGTGTGTTACAGGAGAATATTCCCTATGCAACTAATAATGATTTGCGGTGGGCTGACGGTATATTGTGGGGGTTTCCCACTTATTATGGCACGATGCCCGCTCAAGTTAAGTTGTTTCTAGAAATGGCTGGAGAGTTATGTGTGGAAGGGGCTTTAGAAGGGAAGCCAACGGGCATTTTTAACTCGACAGCTTCTATTCACACTGGTCATGAGGCAGCCATTTTGACGGCTATGGTGTCATTCTTTCATTTCGGCATGATTTTCGTAGGCCTTCCGTACTCCGAGAATCCAGAATATTTAACTGCGGACGCGATTGGCTGCTCGCCTTATGGCGCTTCCACGTTAGCGGGTCCAGACAGCTCGTTGTCTCCTGATCCGAGGGAGCTGCTGATGGCTGCCCGGTTAGGGGAGCGGGTTGCGGATGTTGCCGCAGCTTTACAGCTTTTCCGGTCAAGAGAAGCTTCCGGTTAAAACGTTGCTACATTGAAAGCTAGGATCCGTTCTTGTCCATGAGATTGGGTCTTTTTTCATACAGGTGAAAAATAAATCTTACGACGCATAAGGAGGCGCTCATTGTGACATTCAGTCGCTATACAGGTAAAGCATGGGATCGCCACTTTTTCCCTAGATTAAGTAAGCTGGAGGTGGATCAGCTACCAAAAGATGACGCGTTGATCGTTCTGCCGGTGGGCGCGGTTGAGCAGCATGGTCCGCATATGCCGGTGTTTACGGACACGTTGATCTCCGAGGTGCTGCTCACAGAAGCGTTCCGTCAGCTTCCGGATGATGCGAATATTTGGCTGCTGCCGGCCATCCCCTATGGCAAAAGCACCGAGCATCTCGGTCATCCTGGAACAATCACCTTATCTGCAACAACGTTGATGGCCGTCGTTATGGATATCGCCAAAAGCCTTACTAGAAGCGGCTTTCAGAAGTTGGCCTTGGTGAATACGCATGGCGGCAACACAGATCTGCTCCATATGATGGCTCGTGAAATCCGCATTGAGACTGGATTGGCCGTCTTCCGGTTAGACCCTGGCGGACTTGGCGGTGCCGATGAATGGATTACTCCGCTGGAGAAGCAGGCGGGAATCCATGCGGGAGATATGGAAACATCGCTCGTGATGTCGGCAGTTCCACATTGGGTGCATATGGAAGCAGCGCCTACGGAGTTTCCAAATTACCCGAACTCCCGCTATCTAGGGCTGCGTAACCGTGCTTTTGCATGGGTCATGGACGATTTATCCCACTCCGGCATCTCCGGGGACGCTACGCAAGCTACCGTTCAAAAAGGCGAAGCGATGACGGCTTCTTATGGTGCGATGATCGCCGAGGCACTGCTCGAATTTCAAGCTTTTGACATGAAATCACTGAAACAGTACCGATAGATCAGCTGAATCCAAAAACAAGTATAGGAGATGATCGATATGGCCCTGAATTCCCCCCTCATCCATGATCCAAGCAAACTCGGAGCAAGTCCTACATTTGTAAGTATGGAAAATCTGTCTAAAACGTACCCGAACGGAACGATTGCCTTGCAGGATGTGAATCTATCTATTCAAGAAGGGGAGTTCTTATGCTTCGTGGGTCCCTCTGGCTGCGGGAAATCTACGATTTTCAAAATGATTACAGGGCTGGCCAAACCGAGCAGCGGCAAGCTGGACGTATTTGGGACGACGCCGAAGGAAGCGCGTAAGCAAAGCGATATCGCTTTCGTCTTTCAGGATCATACCCTGCTGCCGTGGTCGACGGTCGAAGCGAATGTTAGATTGCCACTGGAATTGCGAGGCGTAGACAAGAAGACGCAAAAAGATGAGGCGCAGCGCGTACTCGAGCTTGTCGGCTTGAAGGATTATATGAAGGTGCTGCCAAGGCAGCTTTCCGGTGGTATGAAAATGCGTGTCTCGATTGCCCGCGCGCTGATCTCTAGGCCTAAGCTGCTGCTTATGGATGAGCCGTTTGGTGCTTTGGACGAAATTACCCGTCAAACGCTGCAGATGGAGCTGCTTCATATTTGGCAGCAGGATAAATCGATGACAGTACTGTTCGTGACGCACAATGTGTTTGAATCCGTATTTTTATCCACAAGTGTTGTTGTCATGACACCACGTCCTGGCAAAATATCGGCGCGATTAGATATTCCGGTGCCTTTTCCACGGGATGAAAGCTTCCGAACTACGGCGCAGTTCAGCGATTTGGTGCGGGAAGTATCCGCAGCGTTAGAGCATTAAGACGAGAGGATGACACAGATGGCGATGCAAATGAACTGGGAGCAAATCATGCAGGAGCGGCTCGGAGACGAGATCGTGCATGTGGATCGTGCAACGAGAGAAAAGCTTTCCAAGGACTATTACTGGTATTCTCCTGTCCTTAATCGGCAATTGCAGCATATAAAAGCAGCGGATGTCATTGCCATACCGCGTTCTGAGGCTGAGGTGGCTGAAGTTATCGCTTTCGGTTACCGCCATAACATTCCAGTGACGGTGCGTGGAGCCGGAACAGGGAATTACGGCCAAGCAGTTCCCCTGCAGGCCGGTATTGTTCTTGATCTAAGCCGTATGGATGAAATTCTCGAAATCGGACCTGGCTATGCAAGGCTTCAGTGTGGAGTGCGTCTGGGTGTCATAGATAAAAAGGCTCGCGAGGCCGGGCAGGAGATTCGCATCTATCCGAGCACTTATGTCAAAGCAACGGTGGGCGGATTTGTCAGCGGGGGTTCCGGGGGAATCGGTTCTATCACGCATGGTAACCTGTGGGACGGCAATGTGCTTGAAGCTGTGATTTATACCATGGAAGAGACGCCGCAGCGCCTCGTGGTTCAAGGACGTGACTTATTTAATTATATTCATAATTATGGAACGACCGGTATTTTAACCGAGGTGACGATTCCGCTTTCTCCGCGCACGGAGTGGGCTCAGGTTATTGTAAGCTTTGATACGCTGCAGCAGTCCATGAAGTTCGGGGAGACGTTGGCGAGAGAGGAAGCGATTCCGAAGAGGCTTATTGCTCCGATGGAATGGCCGATTCCGTCCTATTTTGTTCCATTTGCCAAAGTGATCAAAGCTGGCAAGGCGGCTGTTATGCTTGAGATTGCGGAGGACAGTATGGACTCCGTTGAAGCGCTGGTTGATGGCTATGGCGGATGCATCGACCATTTCATAGAAGCCAAGCAATATCGGAAAACGATTGGCGTGTCGGATTTTACATGGAATCATACGACATTATGGGCAATGAAGACGGACTCCTCTATGACGTATTTGCAGGCAGGTTTTGAATTGGGCCGTTATGAGGAACAAATCGAGCTTCTGAAAGCAAAATGGGGCGAAGAAGTTTACTTGCATTTCGAATGGGTGCGTAGCGGTGGAGAACTTGCGCTTAATGCGCTTCCGCTTGTTCGCTTTCAAAGCGAAGAACGATTGTACGAAATCGTTGCCTTTTGCGAATCCATCGGGGTCAAGATCTTCGATCCGCACACTTGGGTGCTCGAACAAGGCGGACGTGGCGAGGTTGGCAGCATGGCGCGCAAGAAACGCGAGAATGACCCCAGAGGACTTCTGAATCCAGGCAAAATGAAGGTTGAGCCTTAAATGAAGGGAGACACGACAAATGGCTGTTGATTCTAACTATCTTAAAATGCTGCCTGACGAAATATTTCCTGCCCGTGAACGTTCCGCTTGGGCTAACCGACTCGATGAAGGCGCCTCACCGGGCTATCGCTTCCTCATGTTGTTGAAGCACATGCTGCCTCCCTTGGTTGCCTTTGTCGTTTTCATCGGTGGCTGGGAACTCATTGCTTATTTAGCTAAGGCGCCTGTTTATCTGGTACCTAAGCCTTCTGACATCGTGGCTGCCGCCGTGGAAAACAAACATGCGTTATGGGTGTCAGTCACAACGACGACGCTTGAAGCTGTGCTCGGATTTTTCCTCAGCATCATCATGGGGGTAGCAGGGGCAATTCTGCTTGCCAGCTCCAAGTGGATCGAGAAAAGCGTGTATCCGTACGCCATCATTTTGCAAACCATTCCGATTGTTGCTATTGCGCCATTAATCGTCATCTGGTTCGATGCGGGCATGAATGCCATTGTCATCATTACTTTCTTGATCGGGTTTTTCCCCATGCTCTCAAATACCTTAATCGGTTTAAATTCTACGGATCAAAATATGAGCAACTTGTTTTACCTGTATAATGCCAATGCCTTTCAAACGATGTGGAGACTTCGCATCCCGGCTGCTCTGCCTTATATTATTGCGGGGCTGAAAATTTCCTGTACCTTATCCGTTGTCGGCGCCATCGTCGGTGAGTATATCGCTGGCATCGGCGGAGGAGCAGGCGGGCTTGGTTATGCGATAACGTATGCGGCTGCCCGGTTAAAAACAGCGTATTTATTCGCGTGCGGGCTGTCGGCTTCAGCGCTGGGCATTTCCTTTTTCCTCTTGGTCAATGCTTTCTCCAAATGGGTACTGAGCTCCTGGCATGAATCCGAAATGAAAAAAGACAGCTAATGAACACGCCATAGGAAGAGGGTGATCGCTCTGCTTGATTTAATCATTCGACAGGTACGTCTGCTGGATGACCCGGGTGTTGTCGATGTTGGCGTAAAAGACGGCAGGATCGTCGGAATTGGCGTTATCGATAGCGGAGCCGAACAAGAAATTGAGGGCAGCGGGCATCTGCTGCTCCCTCCATTCGTGGAGTCGCATATCCATTTGGACACGGTCTTAACGGCGGGGGAACCTGCTTGGAACGAAAGCGGCACGCTGTTTGAAGGCATCGGGTTATGGCAAAAGCGCAAGCAGTCGCTCACCTATGACGATGTCTGGAAGCGGGCAGAGAAGGTGCTGCAGCTGCAAATGGCGGCAGGCATTCTCCATGTTCGCACGCAGGCGGACATATCGGACCCGAACCTGACGGCGCTGCGGGCGCTTCTTGACCTGCGCGAACGCGTGAAGCCGCACATGCAGCTGCAGGTCATCGCTTTCCCGCAGGACGGGATTCGCGCCTGCCCGGAGAATGAGCGCCGGCTGGAGGAGGCGCTCGAGCTTGGCGCTGATGGGATCGGCGCCATTCCGCATCTTGAACCTACGCGTGAGGAAGGCCTCGCGTCGCTCGACATTGTTTTCCGCTTAGCCGAGAAGTATGGCTGCTTCGTCCATGTGTTCTGCGATGAAATGGACGATGAGCATTCCACTTTCCTTGAGAGCACGGCTCACTTGGCCATTCGTTATGGCCTAAGGGAGCGTGTTACCGCAGCGCATGCGAATGCTTCCGCGTACTATAGTGACGCCTACTTTCAGAAAGTGGTAGGCATCACGGCTCGATCCGGCGTGAACGTCGTCTGCTGCCCACTCATCAACAGTGCTATGCAAGGCCGCTTCGACCGCTTTCCCAAAGGGCGTGGAATCGCCAGGATCAAGGAGCTGCGGGCGGCCGGTGTGAATGTTAGCATCGCGCACGATGACATTCAGACGCCTTTTTATCCGCTCGGCACTGGAAACATGCTGGCTGCAGCTCACATGGCAGCCCATCTCGCGCATATGACTGGGCGTGAAGAAATTGCTGAGCTTGTGCGCATGGTGACGGTGCGCGCTGCGAAAGTGCTGCAGCTGCACGACTATGGGCTGGAAGTTGGCCAGCCGGCATCTTTTATCCTGCTGCCTGGCCGGGATGCTATGGATCTTGTACGCGTTCAGCCGGATTGCCGGTATGTGATTAGCCATGGCCATGTTGTAGCTGAAACGGAGCCTGCTCGAAGCCGCTTATATTGGATGTAATAGCCACCCCCTAATTGGCAGGGGGTGGCTATATTTGTTTGACTATTGTTTACTTGGTAAAAGAAGGGAAAGTGTGCATCCTGTCGAATTTGATTTATTGTTAAACATTGTAAGTTAAGTTTGGACGGGGATGGTGAACACATGAAGCGGTTTTCTCCAACGCTTTGGTTAGTGGTACTTGTTGCTGTGTTGAGCAGTTCGTTTTTAATGCCGCGAGTATTTGCCGCTGATGTTCCAGAAGAAATGAAAACGATTTCAGAATACTCGATCCTGTGGGGGGATCCATCAGAGAGTCTGGAAAGTGTCATGGCTGCCTCGCCTGAGCGTTGGAAGGTGGTGAAGATTGGTGACGTCATTCCAGAGAAACCGAAGGATGTTACTACGGCGTGGATCAGGCTTCAACTGCCCTCGCAAATTCCTAAAGGCTACGGCCTGTACATACAAGGGATATACGCGCAGCACCTTTCGGTGTACATTGACCAACGATTAGTCAAGGAAACTAAGTTTGATTTCAATTATGATCAACAAAGCAGTCTATTCCCAATTAGCAGTGAGGACGAAGGACACATGGTTTTAATGAAGTCGGAGACTTCAATGGGGCGTTTGGGCATAACTTCCATTATAAAACTAGACCATTATGATGTCTTATTAAGAACCTTTGTGCTTGGTGATTTACAGAACATTATTTTAGGCAGTGCTCTTCTGTTTATTGCTGTAATCGTGTTGATAGGTTCAATATTCATAAAAAGAGTTCAACGTACAGACTGGATTTTAGTTAGTACATTATTTATTTCGCTTGGCATTATTTTTATTACCTACACCCCATTCATGTATGAAAGCCTCACGAAATATGGAGCGTTGTATAGTGCTCTGTTTGATATTTCACTTGTTGTTTTTTTGCCGGCACTTACGTTTTATTTTGAACGCATTTTTGGAAAGGGTAAGTATAAGGTCATTTATTGGCTTAGAAAAAGTCAAACGGTCTATTCCGTCTTTGTAATCATATGTTTGTTCATTAACATATTGAGTAATTACGGGTTTAATAAGTTTTACTTCTTTGTAGCTGTTACCATATTGGGGTTTATTATGATCCTTCAGTTTAGTCTGCTTATTGGATCATCCATTTTGCTCATGTTCAAAGGGAATAAAGAAGCTGTCATATTTTCAGTTGGTTTTGCCTCACTTGCTTTTATGAGTACGTTGGACCTTATCCTATACTATATGAATTCACAGAATAAGCAGATTTTCTTATGGAAATGGGGTATTTTAGGATTTATTGTTTCTCTTATTGTTATACTTGGCAGGCGCTTTGCGATCAATCAGGAAAGGATTATTAATTATTCTAAAGAACTGGAATTTTATAATCGTCAGCTTCAACAATCCGAAAAAATGGAAATTATAAGTCAATTGGCGGCATCGATTGCTCATGAGGTGAGAAATCCACTTCAAGTGACAAGAGGTTTTTTGCAGCTCGTTGCTTCTCGATCGGATAAGAAGAATCAGGAATATATGATGATTGCGATCGAGGAGTTAGATCGAGCCTCCGTTATTATTTCGGATTTTCTAACCTTCTCCAAGCCTCAGGGAGAAGAAACGAAGAAATTAAATCTTTTCGAGGAGTTCAGGCAAATTGAGGGTATCATCTTTCCCTTGGTTGCGCTGCACAGTGGAAGGATATCCGTCGATGTTCCCGAGCATTTGGTTATCCAAGGTAACTCATCAAAATTGAAACAAGTTCTGATTAATCTAATAAAAAATAGCATTGAAGCTTTTCAGGACGATGGTGTTGTGGACATATGGGCTTACGAAAAAAGTGAAGAGGTTTTTATACATATTAAAGATAATGGAGAAGGAATTGAAGCGGCGCAGTTGGCCCAGCTGGGGGTACCTTATTATTCCACCAAAACAAAGGGAACAGGACTTGGACTAATGGTTTCTTTTCAGATCATCGAAAATATGAAAGGGTATATCCAGTTTAAAAGTCAAAAAAACGTGGGCACAGAAGTAATTCTTCGCTTTCCAGCTAATAGATAAACATAAAGAGGTGCTACGTATGAACGTAGCACCTCTTTTGTATTATTTACCAAGTAAGCGCAACAGCACCCGCCGGTACCAACACCTTTGCCGGATTAGCCGGAATAACAAGCACAAAGTCCGTCGAAGTTTCTTCTACTGCTTTCACTGTAAAATCACCGGGGAGCGTAATACCAAAGGATTCTTTTAGCGCTGCTTTCGGATTGGCAAGAAGTTGGTTTTTGAATGCTTCATCTTCCCACGCTTTTTGAATGATTTTTGCTTTTAATTGTTCATGTGATGACATGATCAGTCACTCCCCTTTAATTGTAACGGACATGGAAGCCGCTATTTCTGATGTTTGGCGATGAAATGGGAAGTTGTCGGACTGAGGAGGCGTTATTCACTGTTACTACCCTCGTTATAGGCTAATTTGAGTGGAATAGCGTCGCTCAGGTCCATTAAATCCTATTTCAAGCTCAAAAACCATGAATAAGGGCATTTCAGTCCGTTAGGCTCAGCATTTTTGCATGAGCCATTGGCTAATTTTACCAATACAAGAAGTATAGCACGAATATTCAAAATATTCTATCAGAATTTGCTAGTTTCCGACAAATAATAGGATAACCCGCCAGAAAGAAGTTGGTTCCGCTTCGCTTTGATCTCTTTTGCCGTTACACGCAAACTATCAACAAGACTAGAGTGAAATTGACTAAGCTCTTTCATCGATAACTCTAAAGCTAGCAGCTCCTCATGATGCTTAACTGCCACCTCGCTATATCCCTCCAACCCATCACGAACATATATCATCTGTTTGACCCAATCAGGAGTTGGTGAACCAACTTCCGATCCTTCAACACTCCCACGCAAAAAAGCAAGCAAACAATTATAGGAACCCTCGTCCAAATCTTCTTCCCAATCCGCCCAGTCATCCAGCATTTGCAGCGTAACGAGCACCTGTTCAACAGCTCCTGTCACAACGGGGATCTGCTTAGCTTGACCAGCGAGGAGCAAAGCTCCAGTGCTGGCGTTTTTGACAGGGCTAGCTTTCCAGGCAACCTTCCTTTTATCCGTGTGAAAGTAATCGCCACCCGGCTCGCCGGCAACTGCGTCGGCCCATTCCAGCACGTAAGTCTCGTAATAATGCCAGAAAGGAGTATGTGGCGGGAACAATGCGCGATACATCATTTGAAATTGCAATTGAAATAAGTTCGCGAGTGGAAGCTTGTCCGTATGTGCCCCTTTAGTAGAATCCATAATGTCATCTACCACAAAGTAATAGAGCATGACGAAAACGTTAGCTAAGCTCAACCTTTTGACCACGTCAGTCGGCAGCTGAGTTACTTCCTGCATCCAATAGGGAAGTAGATAGCAGATGTAATTTTTCGTGCTCTCTTGCTCCCGCAAGTCAAATTTAGTGAAGTAGGCTAGTCCGTGATGATTCAGCGGTTCCGGAAATGCGCGAATAAGATTTTCCGCTTCTGCGAATACCTCATCCATACTCTCCTTATGATCAGAAAACCAATCCATAGGTCATATTCCCCTTTATTGGTATATTTTTGAAACAAGCGTAGCATGAATGCGGCGCGGATACAATTTCTTTTTAAACCCTGTCGTATCAACGTTTAGCATAGGCAGTTCACTGAAGTTAAGATTGTTCATACGCCAATTTACCATATTGTTCACATACCTAGAGAGGCTTCACTATCCAGTTTCCATGCACTGACATATGATCGTCTCAAGACACATTGCCCCAAGGAGGATCGCACCCAAACATGCTCAAACGCAGAGGTTTTCTCTATGAAATCGTAACGAACAAAATCATGTTTCTTATGCTGCTGCCAACCTTGATCTTCTTCTTTATTAATTCGTATATCCCGATGGTGGGCATCTACTATGCATTTACACGATTTGATTTCAATGCCGGCTTGTTCGGCAGCCCTTTAGTAGGCCTGGACAATTTCTCTTTTCTATGGAAATCCGGCATTTTAATGAAATTAACGCTGAACACACTTGGCTATAATTTGGCTTTCATTGTATTTGGGAATGTTTTCGCTATTGTATGTGCCGTATTGCTTAGTGAAATTCGCAGCGCTTGGTTCAAAAAAATTGCCCAGTCAGTGATGTTTCTTCCCTACTTCATCTCTTTTGTTATTCTGAGCGTCATTGTTTACAACTTATTTAACTATGAGAGCGGATTTCTTAACACGATGTTAAAGGAATTCAGCTCTGAACCTGTCGATGTGTACAATACGCCTTGGGCATGGATTTTCCTCATTATTATCTTTTACTTGTGGAAAAATCTCGGGTACAGCATGGTTATTTACCTGGCGGCCATCACGGGCATCAGCGAAGAATACTACGAAGCTGCCAAAATTGACGGCGCGAATATTTTCCAGCGTGTCTGGTTTATTACGATTCCCATGCTGAAGCCGACTTTTGTGGTGCTCCTTTTATTCTCTCTAGGCAGTATTATGAAAGGTCAATTCGACCTCTTTTACCAGTTGATTGGAAATAATGGGATTTTGTTTAATGCGACCGATATCATAGACACTTATGTGTATCGCTCACTCAAGGTTACTTTCGATGTCGGCATGGCGACTGCGGCAGGGCTGTATCAATCTCTTTTCGGATTCATCCTGATCATTACCGTAAATTATATGATTCGAAAAATGAACGACGATTACGCTTTATTTTAAGTGGAAGAGGTGCAGCTATCTTGAGAATTAAGGACGAGAAATATATGTATGTGTTTCAAACCATGGCTTACGCCGTGATTATTATCTCTTTTCTAGTATGTTTGTTTCCTTTCCTGATGATTATTTCGGCCTCGTTCACTCAGAATGAATCCATTCTTCGCAGTGGTTATCACTTCATACCGAAGGTTTTCTCATTAGAGGGGTATAAAACGGTATTTCGATTTCCAGAGCAGGTGCTCAAAGCTTACGCTGTAACCATTTTCGTCACCCTTATCGGGACAGCTCTCGGATTGTTTTTCATGACGATGGCGGGCTATGTTCTACAGCGTAAGGACTTCCGATACCGCAATCAATTCTCGTTCTATATTTACTTCACAACGTTATTTGGCGGGGGCCTGGTCCCTTGGTATATCTTGCTGGCCAGCTATTTGAAGCTGACGGACACCTATGCGGTGCTTGTACTGCCAGGGCTTATGAGTCCATTTCTGATTATCCTGATGCGAAGCTTCATGAAGTCAGCTATTCCTGAAGAGCTCATTGAATCCGCCAAAATTGACGGCGCCAATGATTTCAAAATCTACTACAGTGTCGTGCTTCAATTATCAATGCCCGGTATCGCGACCGTTGGGCTGTTCCTGGCGCTGCATTATTGGAACGGTTGGCTGCTGTCGTCGCTGTTCATCAATGATCCTAATAAGTATGAACTGCAGTACTACTTGTACAACGTGATCAACACGATGCGCTTCGTCTCTCAAATGGGCGCAGGAACTGGGGTCGTTATGACCGGTGAAATGCCGACGGAATCAACGAAAATGGCAATGGCAATTATCGTTACAGGACCAATCTTGTTTCTGTATCCGTTTGTTCAGCGTTATTTCGTCAAGGGATTGACAATCGGTGCTGTCAAAGGTTAGAACCGAAGAAGGAGCATGCAGGTTGGCAACTTTCTCGGCTGACATATAACCATACATCTAAAGGGAGGATTCAAATGAAAATGTTGGCAACCCACCGATTCTCCGCCATTTTTTCCGGGGCGTTCCTAATCACAGCTCTAGCAGGCTGCAGTAGTTCGCCAGAGACTAAGCAAGGGAATACAACACCGGCAGCTAGTGCGGCTGCGCCGGCAGCGATAGTTAAGGCAGAAGCGCCGAAAAGGGAGAAGGTCGAGCTTCAATTCTACATGCTAGGGAATGCTCCCAAGGATCTGCAAATTATTCAGGACGAGGTTAACAAGCTGGCATTAAAAGATTTAAATACAACCGTGAAATTCAACTATACAACTTGGACGGACTGGGATCAGAAATATAAGCTGCTGCTTTCCTCCGGTCAGCAAGTGGACTTGATTTTTACCGCAGACTGGACACAATATCAATCCTACGCGAAAAAAGGCGCCTTCCTGCCGCTTGACGATATTTTGCCAAAGGCTGCGCCCATACTGAATAAATATGTACCGAAGGATATGTGGGAAGCCGTGAAAATCGACGGAAAAATTTATACCGTACCGGCAACGTTCAAGGAGTATGTCACGAATGGCTTCGTTTGGCGTGAAGACTTGAGGGTCAAATATAATTTGCCAAAGCCAACTTCGATTGAAACATTTGAAGCGTACATGGACGGGATCAAGAAAAATGAGCCGAATATCCTGCCTTTTGCCAGCGGTGGAGACGGGAATTTGATTGTCAACGGACTTCGTGATGTCGTGCACAACAGCGTGGGGTCACCTCTTTACGGCATAGGGATCAACTACAATAAACCAGGTGAAGTTTACTCCTACTGGGGCTCTGAAGAGCATATGGGCGACATTAAAATCGCCAAGCGCTGGATGGATAAAGGTTTTATCCCGAAAAACGTTCTGAATGTGAAAGACTCCACGTGGGATCAGCTTGTCAGCGGCAAAGCAGCTGCAGAATTCGGCGATAATCCGGCACGCTTTAACGATTCATTGAACAAAATGAAGTCAACGCACCCAGACTGGAATCTTGACTATTACGCGTTTCCGACCATCAAAGGATATGCGCAGCCTGTTCATCCGATTCATAATGGTTTTGCTATTCCTAAAAGCAGTAAAAATGCTGAGCGTGCGCTGGAATTCTATGAGAAAATGGTTACCGATAAAGCGTACAATTGGCTTACTTCCTATGGTATTGAGGGGAAAAACTTTCAAGTTGAAAATGGTTACTACAAAATGATTGGCGATAATAATTCCAACGGTTTCCCTCGGGAGTCCATGAACAGCTGGGCATGGCGCAACCCTGACTTCATGCTGTTCGAGAAAAGCTTTGATGGGGTTAAAGCCATTTATAAGGATCTGGATAAGATTCAAAAACCTGATATCTTCACTGGGTTTGCTGAGGATTACAGCTCATACCAAGCAGAAAAGGCAGCGTTGGAGCAAGTAGAGAAGCAGTATTTATGGCCGTTGCAATTGGGTCTTGTTGCTGATCTGGATGCAGGTATGAAAACATTCATGGACAAAGCGAAACAAGCCGGACTTGAAAAGGTGCAAGCAGAGTACAAGAAGCAATGGCTGCAATATGTGAGCGAAAAAGGCATTAAATAAAATGAAACGGGCGCCCTGCAGCGAAATTGGTTGCAGGGCGGCCGTTTATTTAGGTAAAAGCTTGATTGCCGGGTTCGAGCCCGGATTTGCGGTAATCGGTGGGGGTTACGCCAAAATTTTTCTTGAACATCCGGTAGAAGTAAGAGCTGTTGGAATAGCCGATTCGTTCGGCGATATCAGCGATGGGTAAATCCGAGTGCTTGAGCAAATCTTTGGCGCGATCCATGCGCATCGTGTTAATGACATCCACGACAGCGTTCATCGTGTTCTGTTTGTAGACACGGCTTAGATAAATCGGTGACATATCCACTCTATCTGCGATCCAATTTAAACATAAATTCGGATTTCCGCAGTGCTGCTCAATCATATCGTTGATTTTACGAATAAGATCATCCTGCTTCATGCTTCGCTTGTTATCCAGACGTTTCTTCATTTCATCGAACAGTTCGAATACGACAGCTTCTATGTCCTCAATTGTTTCGAGTTTGGCTAATTCATTTCTGGATAATTGTATGCTCATGGGGACATCAAGGGAATTATTTTTGAGAATCGTGTGCACGACGCCATTTAGAGTAATCGTCAATCGGGACAGGGTGGCTTGAAAAACGCTGATCGGATACGACCTCGTTTCCTCAATAATGACGCTGTACAATTTCTTCGCTTCAGCCACTTTACCAGCCATTAAGGCGTCAATTAGTTTTTTCTCTTTTTCAACGGTAAATAGATAGTCGTCTGTTTCCGGATATTGGTGATCCAGAGAAGCGATCAAACAGCTGGGTCCAAGAAACACGCGATGCTCAGAGGCATCAACGACTTTTCGATACATGGAAACCAAATCCTGGGGCTGGGAGCTGGGTGGACTGTAGGTGGCGGAAAGGCTTATTTTGAGCAGCTCCCCTACGGCTTTTTGAATTTGCTTCAAAAGTCCTAGAAACATGCTCTGGTCAGTATCGAGCGATGCGCTTCGGGCATTAATCAACAGCACCGTGCTGTCATTTCCAATATCGACCGTTTCCACTTGGTACGCTTGCGAGGCTATTTCCGAGGAAATATTCATAATCGCATATTTGTACACGTGAAGGTCGTCTTGATGTTTTTGCAAAAAGGGTTGGAAACCATCGATACGAAGCAGGATCAGACGATATTCGCTTTGAAAATCAAACGAAATGCCCAGATCGCTGCGTTTTTCCCGCATCATTTTCGGCGTAATAGGCTCATGACCTTGAATCAGTTTTCGCAAGACTTCCTGCTTTAATGTAAATAAAGAGTTTCGTTTATCCGATTCCAAGGATTTCATTTTCGTAACAATACGATCAATCGGGACATATAGCTTACGGGATAATAGCCATGAAACCAACAATCCGGCAACTAGAATGGAGATGCCAATGTAAATCGTTGTTGTTCGAATCTTGTTGATTTTCTCCGTAATTGTTTGATAAGGTGTGATTCGAATGTACCGCCACTCTAAAGAATCCGGCGCTGTGTAGGAGATTAAGGATTTCTCGGCGCCCACTGTATCAATGAAGTAACCGGATTCTTTACTGCTCATAATGTGTTTGGTAATGGTGGATTCGGCTGTTAGTGCTTGCGTGTGGTTGGGAAGATCGCCGCTAAGTGTCCTGCCTTTACTATCGATAATAAATGAGCTGCTTGTTCCGTTGCTGATCTGCTTGCCGATATCTTTATTAATCCAGTCCGTAGTGATATTGACGATAATAGCTGAATTAAGCGCATTGTTATTGCCGATCGCATCGTAGCAAAGGTACGTGTAGACATTGCTTTTTTGTGTGCTAGATGCACTTTTCAAGTAGGTACGGGGGATGGGGACGAAAGGTTTGAACTCCTGGAAATGATCCAGCACGTTCAAAATATCTTTGTCGACCAACTCTTCTTTGGTCATTAACCCGTTCTGCCCGGCGTCGGAGGCAATGTACACATAGTCGGCTTTCGGGTTGTAGACGTAGATGGAAGCAATGTAAGGCATGGAGTTCAGATAATTGTTCAATTCTCGCATAGCAGCCGTGGTATCATAGATATCAGGGTTTTCATAAAACATCAGTTTGCTGATATTGCCGTTCCGGTATAGTTGGAATGTAAGCGATTGCGCACTCTCCGTCATCGAGATGACTTCGCGGCTTGTTTGGGTTAAGTTTTCTAAATCGGTTTGATAGACCTGGTTTAAGTTGATGTTTCTGTAATTCACAAAATAAATAGCGGAGGATACAAGCAGCGTAAGAACCGTACAGAGAATTGTAGTCAGTAAAAGTTTAATGTACAGCTTGCGATTGTCCCCGGAAAAATTCACATTCACAGGCGCGCCTCCCCACACAGACTAACGAGTACAGTGATTTTAAGTATTAATACCATATCACCCTAATGGAGAGCGGCACAAGATGGAATCATGCAACATTTATGAACTTATCTGACTATTCGCATTGACAGTAGGGTTATTTTTATATACATTTGAAGCAAATCGATTGTTCGCAATATGAATGAGAAAGGAAGCCGATGGTATGAGCACCAATGAAGAATTATTAAAACTTGATAATCAGCTCTGCTTCAGTTTATACGCCAGTTCGAGAGCTATCACACGGATGTATCGTCCTTTTCTGGAAGACTTGGGAATTACCTATCCGCAATATTTGGTGCTGCTCGTTCTGTGGGATCAAAAAGAGAGCACCGTCAAGGAGCTCAGCGAGAAGCTGGATCTGGATTCAGGCACGTTGACGCCGATGCTCAAACGGATGGAAACTCAGAAGTTGGTAGAGCGGAAAAGGTCAATCGAAGATGAGCGTGTTGTGAACATTGTCATTACGGAAACGGGACTTGCGCTGTATGAAAAAGCATTTTGCATCCCGCAGACGCTGCTTGAATCCAGCGGGTTGTCCCTGGAAGAAATTCATAATTTCAATGTACAGTTGAAACGTATCATTAACAGTGTAAACGCATCAACGAAATGAGAAGCCATACGGCGATAAGGGATTGGAGTTTGGAGCATGCCTAGATTAGCGTTCAGAGGAGTAACAATCGAGCAAGTGTGTGGAATAAGTGAGAGCTTAGTTGAACAGCTTGCGGCGATTTGCGAGTGTGACAGCGATAATTTTACGTTAGAGTGTGTCCAGCATCCGGCTATATTCGGCGGTAAAATCGTGCCAGCCTATCCGTTTGTTGAAGTAGCCTGGTTTGAAAGAGGGGACGAGATCAGGGATGCCGTCGCTGCGGCAGTTACGACCCATGTCCTTGGGCTTGGCTTGCCTGAGGTTGAAGTTGCTTTTACGACCTACAGCAAGGATGCGTACTACAGCAACGGAACTTCATTTAAGTGAGGAATAGAAATGAGTTATTTTATTTATATTCTAATTAATAATATTGTGCCGATTTCGATCATGATCGCGATTGGCGCAGTCATGTATCGTGCCTTTCATCTTGATATTAAAACGTTATCCAAGCTCAATTTCTATGTGTTTTCTCCTGCAATCGTTTTCGTCAAACTGTATGAGTCTGAAATGAACCTGAATGTCATTCTGCAAGTCCTTTTGTTTTTCGCTTTATTTTTCAGCCTTTTGTTTGCAGTGATTGAGATCTATATACGCATTAAGAAAATGAAGCGGGGCATGCGGATCGCCATGCGAAACAGCGTTATTTTCTATAACAGCGCAAACTACGCGCTGCCGCTTAATCAAACCGTCTTCGGCGGGAATGCCTATACGCTTTCTATCCAAATTATTATCATGATTATGCAAAATTTGATCCCTAACACGTACGGCATTTACACGTTAAATGCCCACAAATCCACCTGGAAGGCAACGATGAAGACGATCTTGTCTTTACCTGTTATTTATGCCATTCCGGTTGCTCTATTGCTGAGATACTTTCATTTGCCCGTCCCGTCTTCCATTCATCTGCCGCTGACGTACATATCCAATGCCTTCATGGCAACTGCGCTCTTAACACTTGGCGTACAGCTTGGCGGGATGAAGTGGGAATTTCACTTCTCGAACGTGGCTGTTTCGAATATTTTACGGCTGATTGCGGGGCCATTGCTCGGATTTTTGGTCGTGTGGATGCTTGGGATCAATGGTCTGACCGCACAGGCGCTAGTTCTTTCCTGTGCTGTGCCGACCTCCCTTAGCAGTGTGCTGCTGGCGATTGAGTATGAGAATGAACCGGAGTTTTCTTCACAGGCCGTGTTTACCTCCACCTTGTTTAGTATGTTTACTATTCCTGTTGTCATCTATTTTACGGGTTTTCTGTGAACATTCTTGGTCATACTGAATGATGCAGGAATTTCGACATTTTCCGGCGAATTGGTAAGTACATTTTACTAATTTAAAGGGGGCAGTTTTTAATGAACTACCAATTTTGCCAGTATGTTACGATTGTGGACATGAATGAAGAAATTTTATCCGAGGTATTGTTTGAGCACGGGGAGTTCGAGTCTAACGCGCTTTCCATCGGTTCTTCCGTTCTGATTTATCAGTTGGGACTCAAGCAATTCGAGGTCGTTTATGACAAAAGAGAAGGCAAAATAGCCCGCAATAAAATTGTAGATATTGAGATCGATTTAATTACACATCCGACAGTCACCAAGGTTTACCTGGAGCCAGTACGACTGATCGTTGGACAGCATGATATCGGTGAAGTAGAATAAATTTAAGCTTTAATGAAGGGAAGTTTGGAAACGATGATGAAACTTTTTGTGCTGATCGGCAGCTTGAACGCGTTTCTTTCTGTTGCATTGGGCGCTTTCGGGGCACATATCTTGAAACAAAAATTAACGCCTGACAAACTAGAAGTTTTTCAAACGGGTGTACATTATCACATGATTCATGCGGTTGCGTTAATCGCGATTGCTATTTTGTCAGATAAGCTTGCGAACACTTCGATGGTGAATGCTTCCGGATGGGCGATTTTTATCGGAATTATTCTTTTCTCGGGCAGCTTATATGCTCTTAGCTTGACAGGAATCAAATTTTTTGGACCGATTACACCGCTTGGCGGCTTGAGTTTCTTAGTGGGATGGATTCTGCTAGCGATTGCCGCTCTAAAATAATAAAATTGGAAAGAGTCAGGAAATTCCGACTCTTTTTTCTTTATTTTGTGCCCTATTTGCAGGAAAAGCTCGACTTATGTAGAAAGTAGTAGTTAACGCAAATGGTTTTAAAATACATATTGATTTTCCCATAGGTGTCGGATGAATCACACAAGGAGACAAGTGAAGTGCGGGCTTGTTTCTTTCATCGCGGCAAATTCGTTATGAAGATTAAGCAGGAGAAGGAACGGTAGTCCGTGCGACGCTTCCTATTACCTAGAGTGAGATTGTAAGAGGAGGCAAATTTGTGAAAAACCGGCTCTATATTGGCGGATATTTGATTGTCGCCATATTCGTAAGCCTTTACGTAAAGCCGTATGCTGTATGGATATGCGTTTTAGCTGCCCTGCCGCTGTTTATTCAGCTGTTGAGAAAAGAAAGAGACGTACAGCACTTATCAAAATCAGCTCTGCAGCATCACTCCTATCAGCATGTGCTGGATTCCTTATTTGAGCATAATCCGAATGCGATTGGCATTTTTGACCAAGAAGGGACATTCATCCGGATTAATGCAGCGGCAGAAACGATACTCGGATATTCGGCATCGGAATTGCTGGAGAAACGTTTCAGCCATTTTGTGACGCAAGAGCAGTATGAGTTGACGATCAATCAACTTCAACTGGCGACGGATGGAGAGCCGCTTACCTTTGAAACTTCCGTGTCTCACAAAAGCGGCTATCGGGTTGACTTGCATGCAACAGCCGTTCCCGTTCAACTGAGCACGGATGCCAGGGGCTTTATCCTCATTTGTCAGGATATAACGGAACGTAAGCGCAGCGATGAACAAGTCCGGTATATGGCCTATTACGATGACATGACGGGGCTGCCGAATAGGCGTATGTTTAGAGACCACCTGAATGAACGGTTGAGTCTTGCCAGATCAGCGGGGCAACAAGTCGCCGTCTTTTATCTGGACATTGATAGGTTCAAATTAGTCAACGATAGCTTCGGCTACGATTACGGCAACATGATGCTTCTGCAGCTTGCTGAACGCTTCACAAGATGCATAACCGAAAATGATTATTTGGCACGAACCGAAGGCGATGAGTTTGCTTTTTTCTATACGAATGTCGCTGATTCCAATGATGTCATTGCTGTAATCGCAGAGATTAATCGCGTTCTGGAGAAACCATTCGTTCTTGAACAATACGAACTGCATGTTACAGCAAGTATTGGTGTCGCCATCTCCACGGCAGATGAGGAAGATGCGGATACATTGATGAAGTATGCCGATATCGCACTCGCCAGAGCGAAAGAGAAAGGGCGCAACGATTTCCAGATTTTCAACGCGGATATGAAATCCGTATCCATCAATCGCCTCAAGTTGGAGAATGAACTCCGCAGAGCGATCGCCTTGGAGGAGTTTGTTTTATTCTATCAACCACAGGTTGATATTGAGACGGGACGCATTGTCGGTGTAGAGGCGTTGATTCGCTGGAATCACCCGGAGAAAGGGCTGATCTCGCCGAACTATTTTATTTCCTTTGCAGAAGAGTCCGGTTTGATCGTACCGATCGGAGAATGGGTGCTGCGCGCGGCATGCAAGCAAAATAAAGCCTGGCAAAATCAAGGCTTTTCCCCGATGCCGATTTCCGTGAATTTATCCATGCGGCAGTTTTTCCAGCATAATCTGAAAGGCAAGATCTCTCATGTGCTGGAGCAAACGGGGCTTGATCCGCAGTATTTGGAGCTTGAAATTACGGAAAGCATGACCATGGATGTCGATCACGCGATTCAATCTCTGCTCGAGCTCAAGGAGCTGGGTGTTCACGTGAGCATTGATGATTTCGGGACCGGCTACAGCTCCTTATACTATTTGAAAAAGTTTCCGATTGATAAGTTGAAAATAGATCGTTCCTTTGTACGCGACATTATGGTGGATCCCAATGACGCCGCAATCGTTACAACGATTATCGCCATGACGCGTCATCTGAATTTGAAAGTCATTGCGGAAGGTGTAGAAACGGAAGAGCAGCTGCACTTCCTGCATCAGAACCGCTGCAACGAAGTACAGGGCTATTGGTTCAGCCCGCCTGTGAACGCCGTCCAGCTGGAAAATATGCTAAGCCACGGCGTGCATGCCGCGGCTTCGGGTTAAATAAAAGAGGATGTCCCTGGTCGGTCAGGGAACATCCTCTTTGTTTAGAAAGCGACGTAATCGTCGATTTCATTCAGTCTAAATGAGTAAACCTTCTTCTCATCCACATGATACACGGCAACGTTTTGATTGCTGCTGTCATAATTCAAAATCCGGCAGGGAAGATTGAGCTTAATGCCCTGACCTTTGATAACGGTTAGCCGAATCAATGTGTTGTTAGCTTTGAAGCCTTCCAGCTGCGTGATAATGTGATCGGCCGCTCCGCTTGGCGCTGTCGACGTCATCGTTGGCGCGGGAGTTGCAGGCGGGGGAGAAGTTACTGCCTTTTTGCCGGTATATGAAGGAGGCGTGCTCTCTTTTTTCGTTGTATTCAAATCAATTAGCTTACCGAGCTCGATGCCCTTGAGGATTTGGTAATCTTTGACCGTCTGTGCGTTAAGAAGATGTAGGAGCTTTTCCATCGCAAGACCATTTGTAGCCTCTTCAATTAAAATTTCTACAGTGAATAAGTGACCTGTGTGGTTCTGTTTACCTTGACTCATATGGCCTCCTTGCAGCCTAGAAATTGCTCATGTCCTAACTATATCATGTTATGATATCCAAATATAGATTGGTTTTTCATTCGTACAACTTTTGTATACAAAATGAGGAGGAACCTATGTCAAACAAAACGAATGTCTGCCGAATCCTCGATTCTCTCCATATTGCTTATTCGCTGCACGAATACGAGTGGGATGAGGATCAGCTAGATGCCGCAACCGTTGCCGCTAAAGTGGAGCTTCAACCTAGTCAGCTGTACAAAACGCTCATCTTAAAAGGGGACAAGACAGGTGTTCTCGCAGCTTGCATTCCCGGTGACCAGGAACTGAACTTGAAGAGTCTCGCTTCCGTAAGCGGGAATAAAAAAATTGAAATGATGCCTGTCAAAGACATCCAATCACTTACAGGCTACATACGAGGCGGCGTATCTCCGCTGGGCATGAAGAAGAAGTACCCCTTTTACCTGCATGCGACTGTGGAGTCGATGGAGTTGGTCAGCATCAGCGGCGGCCGCCGGGGGTTGCAGATATTTTTGCGGGGGGAAGATTTGGTGACCGCTTCTGAGGGGCGGCTGGTGGATATCGCTTATTAGCCAGAGGGACCAAGGGGCCGCAGCCATGCGCCGGCGAGGAACCGTACAGCCAGTTTCGCGGGCGTTGGCTTGCGGGGAGCGTAACGGGCGATAGTGCGCGGGTCGTGGAGAGCTAACGGACCTCACCGCCGCGGCTCGTGGAGCTAACGGACTGCAGTGTCGGAGCTAGTAAACGTCTTAACAGAACTCACCGCTGCAGTTCATGGAGAGCTAACGGACCGCAGAGCCGTTATTCTCGATAAATTGCCCTTTTCGCAAACCTAACGGACTCCAGAGCCGCTAATTGATCGATAAGCAGCTAAATTTCATGCTTTTCATGAGAATAGCAGCTGTGGAGTCCGTTAAAATTTGAAAAAGGCCTATTTTCTCCGAATAAGGGCTGCTCGGTCCGTAAGGTTTTCGTACGGCGCAAATCCCGATCTCTTCCTGGCTTCTCGGTCTGTAAGCTCCTCGGAATTTCTCTCGGTCCTTAAGCACCTCGAAGTTCCACTCGATCCATAAGCACCTCGAACGACCCGAAAATTCTTTTTCCACCAAACATCACACCGTACTAGCCGCACGCGCATATACTACCGTAAGACTGCAAAGAGGAGCTGTGCAGAGCATGATGCGCGTTGAACCTATTCTCCTTGAGGGACATACTGCAATTGCGATAGAGGTTAAATTGCCCAAGACGACGCTGCTGGTAGTAACGACAGATAAAGGATACATTATGTGCGGCGCGTTAGACGTTGCACTGCTCAACGAGCGTTTGAGCGAACGCAACATTGTTGCGGCAAGAGCTACTGGCGTTCGCACGATTGAGGAGCTTTTGGAAGCTCCGCTTGAATCGGTGACGTACACGGCGGAAGACCTGGGCATTTATGCTGGAATGACGGGAAGGGAAGCCATTTTGAGAATGATGTAAATCGAACGCTTCGGATCAGCAGATCCGGGCGTTTTTCTATTTATTTTTCTGTTTTTTTATCGGTAAAAAGAACAAAGGCTGCCCGTTTCCATTGTGCGAACTAACAAAAATGAAAGGGAAAGGCAATTACCTGCAATTTCCTGAGTATTTTTCTAAACACAGGCGTTGTCATTTTATTGACCAGATGTTAAAATATGATTCGTTCCATACATAGCACGGGGGGAATTTTAATGAAAAAAATATCATTTCTTGTTTTAACGGCAGCTCTAGTCATCGGATTAACGGGCTGTGGAGCTAAAGATGGCGGCGCCGGAGGCACGAAGATCAAGTTTGCGACAGATGCTGCTTATGCGCCAATGGAATATATGGACAAAGACAAGATGACCGGTTTTGACGTCGATTTTCTTGCAGAGGTTATGAAAGAAGCAGGACTTTCCTATGAGCTAACGAATACAGGTTGGGACACCATGCTTACAAGTGTTAAACAAGGTAAAGAGTATCAAGGTGGTATTTCCAGCGTTTCGATTACGGATGAGCGTAAACAGTCTTATGATTACTCCATCCCATATTTCGAATCCACCAACATGATTCTGGTCAAAGAAGGCAGCCCAATTAAAAGCGCGACTGACCTGAAAGACAAGAAGGTTGCTGTTCAAATCTCCACAACAGCTGATACGCTTATGAGCAAAATCATGGGTGATAAAAATCCATCCTTGAAACGTCTTGATAACAACACGCTTGCGCTGATGGAACTTGAAAATAACGGGGTAGACGCAGTTGTTGCGGATATCGCAATCGTTCGTGAATATGTGAAAAATAACCCGAACAAAAAATTAGTCGCGATTCCCGATCCTAAAAACTTTGAGTCCGAATACTACGGTATCCTGCTTCCAAAAGGCAGCGAGCTGAAAGCGAAACTTGACCCGGCAATCAAAAAAGTGATTGAAAACGGGGCTTATGCAAAAGTGTACAAAAAATGGTTCGGTCAAGAGCCTGACACGAAAAAATTGCTTGAACAAAAATAAGAAGAGAAGCAGCATGCGTGACTTCAACCTTACGCATGCTGTTGTTCTGTTATCGGCATAATAAGGTAAGAAAGGAAGTGTGGAATGGAGTTTCGTTTTGATATTATTATTGAATATTTACCGCTTTTATTAAAAGGTACGCTATGGACCATTGGGATATCCATTCTATCCATTTGTTTCGGCTCCGTGCTGGGATTGGCAGTTGGATTAGGCAAAATGTCTCACCGCGGCTACTTAAGATGGCCAACTAGCATTTACGTGAACTTTTTCCGCGGCACACCGCTGTTGGTGCAAATTTTGCTAGTACATTTCGGGGTCGTTCCCTTATTTCTAGGTACAACCAATGCTATCATTGCTTCTATTGTTGCCTTATCTTTGAACTCTGCAGGATACATGGCCGAAATTTTCAGAGCAGGTATTCAGTCCATCGATAAAGGCCAAACGGAGGCCGCGCATTCGCTAGGTATGACACATTATCAAACGATGAAAACGGTCATTTTGCCGCAAGCGATCAAGCGGATGATTCCTCCATTTGGGAATGAGTTTATCGTATTGATCAAGGATTCCTCCCTGTTCGCAATTATTGCTGCACCGGAATTGATGTATTGGTCTAATGCGATGCGCAGCCAATATTTCGCTGTTTGGGAGCCGTATTTGACGGCAGCGTTGATTTATTTCATCCTCACTTATTCTCTAAGCAAGCTGCTTAGCTATGTGGAAAGGAGAGTGTAGAGATATGACCGCGATGATTGAGGTTAGAAATCTTCAAAAAGCTTTCGGCAATAACGTTGTTTTGCGGGATATTTCCGCAGATATTCAGCACCAAGAGGTTTTGGTTGTGATTGGTCCTTCGGGATCGGGGAAGTCGACGTTTCTGCGTTGTCTGAACCTTTTGGAGCAGCCTAATGGCGGTTCCATCAAGGTTGAGGGCAAGAACATCATGGACCCGACGAATAAAATCAATGAGATCCGCATGGAGCTCGGCATGGTGTTCCAGCGTTTTCATCTTTTCCCGCATATGAAAGTTATTGATAATATTATGCTGGCGCCGATTCAAGTGCGTAAATGGCCGGAGGATAAAGCGCGTAAAAAAGCGTTGGAGCTTCTAACGAAAGTTGGGCTCGCTGATAAAGCTGATGCTTATCCGGATTCGCTTTCCGGAGGTCAAGCGCAGCGTGTCGCGATTGCTCGCGCACTTGCGATGGAGCCGAAGATTATGCTGTTCGATGAGCCGACATCCGCGCTGGATCCCGAAATGGTCGGAGAGGTACTGGCCGTTATGAAACAGCTGGCGAAGGAAGGGATGACGATGGTTGTCGTGACCCATGAAATGGGCTTCGCCCGCGAGGTCGGCGACCGCGTTATGTTTATGGAGCAAGGCGTTATTGTAGAAGAAGGCAAGCCGAAGCAAATTTTTGAAAACCCGCAACAAGAGCGGACGAAGTCGTTTTTGTCCAAAGTGCTTTAGTACGGTGAATAAGAATAGTAGAAGCAGAAAAAAGGAGCTATCACATTGGGGCAGGAATGACCTGATGGGTGGCTCTTTTTTTCTGTCTATCTTTTTGGCAAAAAATAGATTTATAATGAAATAACTATCAACTGCAACATGAAAAGGATGTCATCTCTTCAGTTATGTAAAGGTTTACATTTAGAACAAGATCCAAGATTTAGAATAAAAATGAGGTGCTAACTTTGACGATGCAGGTAGATCAGGTGCCAATGGTGCAAGCTATCGGTGTTACGCGAGTGTTTGGAAAAGGATCTGGAGCGGTTCACGCATTGCGGGGAGCTCACCTCAGTATTCCCAAGGGCAGGCTTGTAGCCTTGCGCGGAAGATCAGGGTCCGGCAAGACTACGCTGCTCAATATTCTTGGGGCACTTGACCATCCCTCGGAAGGTGCCGTTTATTTGGAAGGCCTGGAGATCAGCAGCCTATCCGAGGCCAAGCGCAATGAAGTCAGACGGAAGCAGATCGGTCTTATTTTTCAATCTTTTGCCTTAGTTCCTTATATGTCCGCGTACGAGAATGTTGAATTTGGTTTGCGCATTTCGGGGATTTCTCCCAAGCATTATAAACAACTAGCTGAAGAAGCACTGGATTTCGTCGGTTTAAAAATGAGAATGAAGCATCGTCCTTATGAACTTTCTGGCGGTGAGCAGCAGCGGGTAGCAATTGCCAGGGCGATCGCTCACAAACCCAAGCTGATTTTGGCCGATGAGCCTACAGCGGAGTTAGACAGCAGAATGGGGCTTCAAGTGCTGAAATTGTTCAAAGATTTGGTACAAGAAGGAATGACCATTATTTTGACCACGCATGATCTCGCGATTATGGAAATTGTAGATAAAGTGTATGCATTGGAGGATGGTACCATTGTCGATGAAGGTTAATCCATTTGCGTCTAAGCTCGTTCTGATCACGGGAGTTGTACTAGTCCTGGCAGGGTGTTCCCTATTGCCCAAAGAAGAGGAGGCGCTGAAGCCGCCATTAGTCAAACCGGTGAAAGAAAACTTTGATCTTTATGAAGTGAAGAAAGGCAACATCACGAAAAAAGCGGTTTTTATGGGGACGTTCAAGTCCAGCCAAACGAGCAATTACTATTTTAAAGAGTCTGACCATCACTTATCTGGTTTGCGCGTTAAATTAGGCGATGTGGTCAAACCTGGCGATGTGCTTGCTGAGCTGGAGCAGGGGGATCTGGTAACAAGGATTGCCCTGCAGAAACTGAATTTGGAGAAAGCCCAGATTGCTAGTGTGCAGTCCAGGCAAGCTGATCCTGACCAAACGCTTGCGCTGCGTTTAAAAGATATTGATATTGAAGCTGCGCAGCTGCAATTGACTTCCTTGCAAGATCAGCTGAATAAGACAAGGTTAGTGGCAGAGACCGGTGGCGTTGTCACTTTTGTAACGGATGCTCAGCAAGGAAGTGTAATAGATGCTTTCAATACGCTTGTCGTTCTGTCCGATCCTGAGCATTTGGAGCTCTCTTATGAAGCTACAGACGTTGGAACACTTACGGGAATAGAAGTGGGCATGAACGTAGAAGTCAAACTCGCGAAGTCGGGGAATACGGTACAAGGCAAAGTGCTGCGAACACCTTCAAGCTCGCCGCCAACCGATAACAAGGCACAAGCTGAAAGAAACGCCAAAACGATCATTATTGGGGTTCCTGTCGGAACAGAGGGTGCAGAGATTGGCGCATCCGGCGACATGACGATTGTTGTTGAGCAGCGGGAGAATGTCATCGTAATCCCGCGGAAAGGTCTTCGGACTTATTTGGGCAGAGATTATGTGCAAGTGCTGAATGGAGAGAGCCGAAAAGAAGTTGATGTCGAAAAAGGCCTTGTCACCCCAACGGAAGTTGAAGTCCGGACAGGACTTAAGGAAGGCCAAAATGTCATTTTGGAGAACTAGATCAACTTAGGAGGATTGCAATGGCTTTAATTCTGATGATTCTCCGTAAAATGGTTAAAAATCGCTGGCTCGAGCTTAGTTTATTAGTTGGGCTCATTATTTCCGTAGCTCTTGCAAGCTCGATGCCTATTTATACGCACGCCATTTTACAGCGTATGCTGATTAAAGACTTGGAAGTTCTGCAAACAGACACCACGCAATATCCGGGGCAAGTGTATGACTACGCGTACTTTGTGAGATCCGAGAAGGAGCCGGACGAAGATCGTCTTCTCGCGGAAACGGATGCTTTTTTGACGGAAAAAAGTCAGGCATTTGGCGTTCCTATCCTGCTTTCAACGACTACGCGCAGTACGATGAATTTCAATTTTAAACCGAGTGATCCGAGTAAAGTCGACCCAAGTGTAAAGCGTCTAGGCGAGCTGACAGCGATGTCGTCGTTAGATCAGCATATTCGTCTTGTGGACGGTGTCATGCCTTCAGCAGAGCCTGTGAACGGCGTATATGAGGCATGGGTGTTCCCTGAGCTGCTAACGGAGATGAAAATTGTACTTGGCAATGAATTAACCATTCAAGACGAGGATTTGAAACAAACGATTCGAATTAAACCCGTAGCGGTCATTGATCGCAGCGATTATGCCGATCCTTATTGGACGAATAATACGTATGACTTGCGTTCAAGATTTTTCATTCCTTTTGGACTATTTGAGAAAGAAGTTACGAATAACAAAGCGTTTACTAGCCTCTATTGCTTTTGGAATTACGTACTCGATTATCATCAATTAAAGTTGGAGGGGTTGGGAGCTTATACCGCTGCACATGAACAAATGGAAGGCTATTTAAGCAGTCGCTTCAATTCTTATAAAGCTGAGAATCCTGCGTTGCCTACCTTGAAAGTGTACGGTGAGAAAGAGAAGAAATTAAGAATGATGTTATGGTCGCTGAACGTGCCCGTCAGCATTTTGTTAGCTTTTTATTTATTCATGGTGGCCAATTTGATTACGGAGAGGCAAAAAACAGAAATTGCCGTTCTGCGCAGTAGAGGAGCAAGCCGTACACAGATTTTATTAGGTTATGTGCTGGAGGGAGCTTTGCTGGGGGGAGTAGCTCTTCTGATAGGACCTGCCATCGGCATGCAGTTGACCAAAATTTTAGGTGCCTCCAATGGGTTTCTGGAGTTCGTACAGCGCTCTGCTATGGAAGTGAAGCTGAATCGAGAAGCTTACCAATACGCATTGGTCGCTGTGGTGGCATCGGTTTGCATGACGCTCATTCCGGCTGTTATCGCGACGCGCACGACCATTGTCGGGCATAAGCAATCGCTTGCGAGGAAAAACAAGCTTTCTTTTGTACATAAAATCTTTCTTGATATTGTCTTATTAGCGGTATCCATTTATTTATTGCAGAGCTTTAATCGACGGATGTCTGATTTGGTAGCTCTTGGGCTGGATTCCATGGACATGAAGGTTGATCCCCTCCTTTTTGTTGTACCGGCCTTATTCATATTTGCAATGGGCTTGTTCCTCCTACGAATCTATCCGGTGGTGATTCAACTGATCTATACGGTGGGGCGCAAATGGTGGCCGCCTTATCTGTATTCGACCCTCCTTCAGGTAGGTAGGTCTACTACCCAGTACCAATTTATCATGCTGTTTATTGTGATGACATTGGCTACCGGTTTGTTTAGTGCAAGCGCAGCCCGGACGATGAACAAAAACATTGAAGAGAAGATCCGCTATACGAATGGGAGCGATATTGTTTTGCAAACGCCATGGGATAACGACGCCCCACCGCCACAGTCTGGCCCTTCAGGGCCCTCGGGTGATGCAAGTTCTCCTGGTAATGAAGTTATCGTGAAAAAAAGAGTGCAATATACGGAGCCGCCTTTTCTTCCATTTACCGAACTGACGGGTGTAGAATCTGCTGCACGTGTTTTTCAGAAGAAAGATGCTTACCTCTCAATCGGCAAAGAAACGAAGCGGACAACGCTGATGGGTATCGATACGGATGAATTCGGCCAAACGGCCTGGCTTCGCGATCAATTGCTGGATCATCACTTCTACGATTATCTGAATTTGCTTGCTGGGGATTCCAAAGCAGTGCTTATTTCCAGGTCCATTGCTGAAGAAACAGGAGCTAAAGTTGGCGACACGGTGAATATTGGCTGGGGGGATGTGAGAGGAACCTCCTCTATCGTCTACGGGATTATCGACTACTGGCCAAGCTGGAACCCTAATCCGATACTGACGGCTCCGTCGAGTAGCGGGAGCACGTCAGGCACGACGAAGAAGACGAAAGTGGATGCGCCTAAGCTCGTCGTGGGACATCTCTCCTACTTCCAAAATAATTTGGCTGTGGAGCCGTATGAGGTATGGCTTAAGCTGAAACCTGGCATGACCAGTCAATCTTTGTATGAAGCGCTAGAGCTTAAGAATATCAAGATTACCAGCTTGGTTGATACGAAACAGATGTTAGTCCGTTCCAAAAATGATCCCTTTCAACTCGCCGTGAACGGCGTTATGACGCTTGGCTTTTTGATCGCGATCGGCATCAGCTTCATGGGATTCCTTTTATACTGGGTGCTCTCCTTATCCGGTCGAATTCTACAATTTGGCGTGCTGCGCGCGATGGGAATTTCTTATGCGCAATTGATCGGAATGCTGGTTGCCGAGCAGCTGTTAACCTCCGGCGCAGCCGTCCTGATTGGGATGATCACAGGGAATACGGCCAGCCGTTTATTCGTTCCCTTGTTCCAATTAACGTTTGACTCATCGACGCAAGTACCGCCTTTTCAAGTGAGTTTCGATCCCAACGATCAGCTGCATTTATACGTCATTGTTTTAGTGATGATAGGGATTGGACTGCTGCTGCTTGGCGGGATGCTCTCCAGAATTAAGATTCATCAAGCCATTAAGCTTGGGGAGGATTAAGCATGATTCACTGTGAAAATTTGGTTAAAATTTATAAGGCCGCCGATCTTGAAGTTGTGGCTTTGCAAGGGCTTGACCTTCACGTTGAGGAAGGGGAACTGATGGCGATTATCGGAAACAGCGGCAGCGGAAAATCGACGTTGTTGAATATGCTGGGAGGGCTGGATCGGCCCTCAGCAGGTAATCTCCATGTGGATGGGAAGGATTTGTTGAAGTTTAAGGAAGCTGATCTGGTCAAGTATAAAAGGGAAACCGTAGGTTTCGTCTGGCAAAATAATGCGAGGAACCTGATTCCTTATTTGACGGCTTTGGAAAATGTGGAGCTGCCCATCCTTCTCCAAGGGCGACGCAAGCGCCACCGTGCTTTGGATTTGCTGGAAGCTGTAGGCTTAAGCCAACGTAGAAGCAATAAGCTTAATGAGCTCTCTGGCGGGGAGCAGCAGCGTGTCGCTATTGCGATTGCGCTTGCGAATCAGCCCAGGCTTCTACTGGCGGATGAACCCACGGGATCTGTCGATACAAAAATGGCGAATCAGATTCTTGATCTATTTCGTGAGCTGAACCGCAGCTTAGGATTAACCGTTGTGATTGTTACGCATGATCCGCTTTTGGCCAAGAAGGTGGACCGGGTGGTTGCCATTCGGGACGGCAAAACGTCCTCGGAGATTCTAAGGCGCAAGTCCTATCAAGAGGAATTGCTGGAGCTTGAACAGGGCATCCTGGCTGCCGAAGAGGATTCCCATGTGGAATATGCCGTTGTCGATAAAGCGGGCAGACTGCAAATTCCGGCCAATTTCCTCGACTCGATTGGAGCTTCACGGACGAATAAGGTGCGCGTTGCTATGGAGGATGGACGGATCGTCCTGTTACCGCCAGACAAGACATGAAAGGAAACTTGCAGAAACCTTTTGTTCAATGAAACAAGTATAGAAAATAATGCCAGTATGGTATATTGACTAGGACTAGATATTTCCATTAGAATAAATACATAGTATTCCAGTAGGAATTATCGAGTTAATATCCGCGAATCCATCCACCATCCAAGGAGGCATGTGCAATGTCAGATTCAAAACGCCAGTACTTACCGGAAACACTAGCCATTCATGCAGGTCAAGAGATCGATCCTGCAACCAATTCAAGAGCTGTTCCGATTTATCAAACAACGTCTTACACTTTTAACGATACGGACCACGCTGCCAATTTATTTGCGCTCAAAGAGTTTGGTAATATTTATACGCGAATTATGAATCCAACGACCGATGTTTTTGAAAAGCGGATTGCTGCACTGGAAGGTGCCCCAGCGGCTCTTGCCGTAGCGTCCGGGCAGGCTGCTATTACGTTTGCCATTTTGAACATCGCGGAAGCCGGCGATGAAATCGTATCAGCATCTTCCTTGTATGGCGGAACTTATAATTTATTTTCAAATACACTAGCTAAGCTGGGAATTAACGTTAAATTCGTTGACCCAAGCAATCCGGAAAATTTCCGCAGCGCTATTACGGATAAAACAAAAGCGGTTTACGCTGAGTCAATCGGCAATCCCAAAGGTGATATCCTTGATATCGAAGCTGTGGCGGCTATCGCGCATGAGAATGGCATTCCATTGATTGTCGATAATACATTCCCAAGTCCTTACCTCCTAAGACCCATCGAGCACGGTGCTGACATTGTCGTTCACTCGGCAACGAAATTTATTGGCGGCCACGGAACGACGATCGGCGGCGTCATTGTTGACAGCGGCAAGTTCGATTGGGTAGCAAGCGGGAAATTCCCGGGCCTGACGAAGCCTGATCCAAGCTATAACGGTGTTGTCTACACAGACGCGGTAGGACCCATTGCTTATATTATCAAAGCAAGAGTTCAGCTGCTTCGCGACTTAGGTGCCTCACTGTCGCCAAACAGCGCGTTCTTGCTTCTGCAAGGACTGGAGACCCTGCATTTGCGTATGGAACGCCATAGCTCGAATGCCTTGAAAGTGGCTCAATATTTGGAGTCTCATGATGGGGTAGAATGGGTAAGCTATTCCGGACTGGAAAGCCATCCTTCCCATGCGCTTGCCGAGAAGTATTTGCCTAAAGGTCAAGGGGCTATCTTGAGCTTTGAGATCAAAGGCGGCATTGATGCGGGTAAGAAGTTGATTCATTCCGTCGAACTCTTCTCACATTTGGCCAACGTAGGGGATTCCAAGTCACTCATTATTCATCCGGCCAGCACGACGCACGCCCAATTGAATGAACAGGAACAAATTTCGGCAGGCGTGACTCCTGGACTTATACGTTTATCCATTGGAACTGAAGCTATTGAAGATATCATCTATGATCTGGAGCAGGCAATTGCCGCAAGTCAGGCTTAGGCAAACGCTGTGAACCAGAATAAACTTGTAACCAACAACTGTTAGGCATAAAATATGAGAAGGCTGCGATTTAGGCGCAAAACCTAGATGGCAGTCTTTTTTACGTTGAAATTCGACTTCATGCAACTTTTACTGGTGATGAGAAGTCTATTTCAAGTGTAAGTTTTTCAACTTCGAGGAGGCATTCAATTAAAGCATGAACAAAATGACAACATACTCGCTCGCCCTGCTAGTGATATTAGCCATACTAACGGGTTGCGGCAAAGAGAAACCTGTCCCAAGCACGAGTCCAACTGACAGCGCGACGACAACAGCTACGCCCAATACGGCAACTTCCACACCAACACCTGCGGCAACGGCGGCAACTTCGCCGCAAACAAGCGTTAAGCCGGTCCAGAGTCCTTCGGCTTCTCCCAAGGCATCCAGCACGCCTTCCAAAGGCGATGGACTTCAAGTCATTGCCAAGCCGGAAAGTGTAACGGTCCTTGTGAATAAACAATTCTCACTACCTTCGAGTTATGAGCCGACGGATTTGGTCTATCCGGATATCCCCTTTACATTCGCGGAGAAGATTGAAAAACGCAAAATGCGCAGCGTCGCAGCGGAAGCGATCGAAAAGCTGGTTGCGGGCGCGAAAAAGGATGGCGTCAACATAGCGGGTGTCTCGGCTTATCGCTCATATGCCACGCAGAAGTCGCTATTCCAACGTTACGTTCAGAAGGATGGCGAGGAGAAAGCGAAGATGTACAGCGCCGTGCCGGGAACCAGTGAGCATGAAACGGGACTTGCTATCGATGTCTCCGGCAGTGATGGGAAATGTGCCGCGGAAGACTGCTTTGGCGGGACCAAAGAAGCAAATTGGCTGGAGAAGCATGTCCAGGACTACGGATTTGTGATCCGTTATCCCAAGGGGAAAGAGAAAATTACCGGATACCAATACGAGCCATGGCACATTCGATATGTAGGTGTTGATACGGCTAAGGATATGGTTGCCAAAAAGATGACGATGGAAGAGTACTATAATGCGGTGCCTGTAAGCAAGTAAAGTGATGTCGTTATTTTGCACCCTCATCTGTCGCTAATTCGAAATTTATCAAGCTGCTTAGGCATGTTAAAATGAAGCCAAGTCACTTATTTGGAGGTTAACATGATTAAAGTAGCAATGTTAAGTTTTTGGCACGTGCATGCAAGAGACTATGCAAAACAGGTTACTGAGCACAAAGATACCGAGATTGTAGCGGTGTGGGATGAAATTCCTGAGCGCGGACAAGCAGAAGCGTCGCAGCGTGGTGTTGCCTTTTATACGGATCTTGCTGAGTTACTGGCAAATAAGGATATTGACGGCGTCGTTGTAGACACACCGACAAACATGCACCGTGATGTGATGGTTGCCGCTGCCAAGGCGGGTAAACATATTTTTACGGAGAAAGTTATTGCTCCAACGTTACATGAAGTGAATGAGATTTTGGACGCGGTGAATGAAGCTGGTGTAACTTTGACTGTTTCATTGCCGCGTTTGAATCCAACGTATACATTAGCGGTTCAAGAGATTATCGCGAAGGAACTGCTGGGCCAGATTACACTGGTGCGCACGCGTCTATCCCACAATGGCGGCATTTCGACAGATGCGAATCCGAAAGGCTGGCTGCCTGAGCATTTCTATAATGCTGAACAATGCGGGGGCGGCGCGCTAATCGATCTTGGCTGTCATCCGATGTATTTAACTCGCCTATTCTTGGGTCTTCCTGAATCTGTAAGCGCTTCTTATGGCTACGTGACAGGCAGAGAAGTTGAAGATAATGCTGTAGCTACGCTTCAATATGCGAATGGCGCTCTAGGCATCGTAGAAGCTGGTTTTGTAAATGCTCATTCACCATTCGTGATTGAAGTTCATGGTACTGAAGGCAGCGTGCTGTACTCCGATCATGACGGAAGAGTTCTAGTGCGCACAAGAAAAAATGCAGACGCTGGCTGGACAGCCTATGAGAATGGGCCGAAAGAGAGACCTTCTGCTTTTGATCAATGGGTAGCTCACATTCAAAACGGAACAAAAGCCACTGAAAATATTCAATTGGCTGTGGACTTAACGAAGCTGATGGAGGCTTCCAACCGCTCCGCCGGGTCCAAACAACAAGTACGTATTGATTCTCTAGCTCAGTAATAAATCATCTGCATAGAATGGATGGAGGTTCAGCATGAGTCAGCCCTTTTACTTCGAACCGATGCTTGAAAATCCAACGGCTCTTGATCGCTTGGACTTGCGATTTCGGTGGGGTTCTTACGGAATCCGTGTGCTTCGCTGTCATCTGACCTCCTTTCCGGCTGGAACGGTAATCGATTTCCATCATCATTCCGAATTCGAGTTTCATTACATCCCTAGCGGAAAAGGCAAAGTTATCCTGGATGGGGTAACCCATCCTTTGCAAGAAGGGATGCTGTATGTCACAGCTCCAGGTGTTTTGCACCGCCAAGAGGCGGATGAACACGAGAAGATGGATGAGCTGTGTTTGCATGTTGATTTTGTGCGGCTGGAAGAGTCACCGCCGGACGGAGACGCTGGAAGCGAATCGCAGGCTTGGGGCGAAGCGTGGGAGATTGCAGAAGCAGATGCTTGCATCAAGCAGTTAAGCGAGCTTCCGCATCTTCCCGCCTTTGACCGTCAGGAAGCGATGAAATGCTTTCTGGTCGCCTTTGAAGCTTGGCGGGACAACCAGCTCGGCCAGTATACGATCATCAAGCAATCGATTATCCAGATGCTGCTCAGAACCATAGGCGCCTACAAAGCGGATCATCAAGGGCTCGATTTGCCTGCACGCGATATGAAAAGCTACCGCTACCAGCTGGCCGTACAGTTCATCGAAGACAACTTCCGGCGCCCTTTGACACTGGAAGGCGTTGCCGAGCGGCTGCAAATCTCCTCGCGGCAGCTTCAGCGCATCTTTAAAGAACAAGCGAACATTTCATTCAGTGAATATTTGGAGCAGGTTCGTTTAAAGCACGTGTGCACAGAGCTGTTGCAAACGACGATGACCTTGGAGAAAATCGCCGAGAAGAGCGGCTTTGCTTCCAGCAATTATTTGCATTATGTTTTCAAAAAAGCGCATGGCGTCACGCCAAACCGGTATCGTGAGCGCCTGCATGGATAAGAAAAAGGCTGTTTCTGCCGCATCTTAGTTGAGTTCAACTAGGATGCGGCAGGAACAGCTTTTTTTAGTTGGTGAGTCATTAAAGGGAACGGACGATGCCAGGGCCGGGCAGGCCGGACCGGGACCGGGACCGGGGTCCGGGGTCCGGGGTCCGGGGTCTTGCGGCTCGGTAAGGAACTACAGGGCCTTATTTCTGCGAAAGCAGCCCTTTATGCACGGAAGGGGAACTATAGTCCCTTAATTCAACGGATTGGGCTGAAATCACGCTCAAAACGTTGAAATAAGGACCTGTAGTTCCCCAAGAACTTGAAAACGGACCGATTCTGCAGAAATAGTGCCCTCAGGTTCCGCTAATTGTGCAAAAACGGTGCTAGTTTATTCAAAAAGCTTACGCAAGTTCTCCGCATAAGGAGCACGAACGATGCCTTTCTCCGTAATAATCGCCGTTACATATTCGTTCGGTGTGACATCAAAGGCAGGGTTAAACACTTTAACGCCTTGCGGTGCCGTACGTTTGCCGAAGCCTTGCGTGATTTCATCCTCATGGCGTTCTTCAATCGGAATGTCCCCACCCGTAGGTGTGTTCAAATCGATCGTGGAGATCGGGCTTGCCACGTAGAACGGAATCCCATGCGCTTTCGCCAGGACCGCCACGCTGTACGTGCCGATCTTGTTGGCTACATCGCCGTTAGCCGCTACGCGGTCGGTTCCGACGATGACCGCCTGGATCCAACCCTTGGACATGACCGCACCGGCCATGTTGTCACAGATCAGCGTCACGTCGACGCCGGCCTGCTGCAGTTCAAAGGCTGTAAGCCGCGCGCCTTGCAGCACGGGCCGAGTCTCATCCGCGAACACTTTCAGGTTCACGCCTTTTTCCTTAGCCAAGTAGAACGGCGCTAGCGCCGTGCCGTACTTGGCTGTCGCCAAACCGCCGGCGTTGCAGTGCGTCAGCACGCCGAAGCCATCCTCGAACAGCGTCAGCGCGTGTTCGCCGATTTGGCGGTTCGTCTCCTCGTCCTCCGCTTGAATCTTCTGCGCTTCGCCCAAGAGCGCTGCCTTGAAAGCATCTGCGCTAACGCCAGCTGCTGCCAAAACGCCTGCCTGCGCTCTCATCCGATCGAGCGCCCAGAACAAGTTCACCGCTGTCGGACGGGACGTCGCCAGGTAGTCGGCTTGCTTCTGGACTTCCGCCAGAAGCCCATCAACGGCAGCATCCACGTTACGGATGCCCAGATATACACCATACGCGGCGGCGATTCCGATAGCCGGTGCGCCGCGAACTTTCAAGTGACGAATCGCTTCCCACACCTCGATCGGCGTTTCAAGCGGCAAATACACAATCTCTTCTGGCAGCAATCGTTGATCTAACAGATCAAGCTGCTGTCCATTCCAACGCAAGGATTGCAAGGCACCTTGCGCCTCTACATTTTCTAAGTTCGTGTTAGTCATAGAACAAATCCTCTTTCTACTGCTGATTCTTTGGTGACGATGGCAATGAGCTCATCGATTGAAGTTACTTGACGGTTAGCGCGAATGCAGCTTGTGCCGATCGCTAACGCCAAACGCTGAGCGCGTTCTCTAGCGGCGTTATCCTCAATTTTATCAATATCTGCAACATGCGCAAGCCCTACGATACGGCGAACCATTTTTGCTCCGGTGAAGCCTACTGTATCCTGAAGCAGGTTTTTAAGGAAATGATCCTGGTAGCCTGGCGTTTGGAAAACACGATCTACACCATGTTCGTTCCACAAGGCGCGGAAATTCGCCTCAAAATGCGTCCATACCTCTTTCACCGTTTTCAACAAATAAGCGCGGAAAGCTTCGCGGCTTTCGTGATCTTGACTCCACCCTTCTTGTCCGGCAAAGTTGAGAATCAGATTCGCGAGCACAGCCCCGATATCGAAACCCATTGGCCCGTAATATGCGAATTCCGGGTCGATGATTTTCGTGGAATCCGGTTTGATGAAGATACTTCCGGTGTGCAAATCGCCATGAAGCAGCGCTTGCGCGTTCGTCAAAAATTTCTGGCGAAGAATCGCGATTTCCAAGTGAAGCTCGCTGTCCGACCAAAGCTGCTCTGCCGCATCGCGGATAGGGTCTTCAAAACTGTTCGTATCAGCATCACGGTACGGATCGTCGAAAATCAAATCCTCTGTAATTTTGCAAAGCTCCGGATTGATGAAGCGGCCTTGCTGGATTTTCTTTTCCTGTTGATTTTTACCTAGATCCGATGTGAAGAAAAGGGTATTTGCCATAAAGCGGCCGATATGCTCGGCAAACAGCGGATATTCGTTCCGTTCAATTAACCCTCTGCGCATAATGATATGATCGCTTAGATCCTCCATGACCGTCAGCGCGAGATCCGCATCATACGCATAAACATGTGGAACAAGATCCGGAACTAATCCTTCTTCAATAATCAGCGCTTCGCTTTCAATACGTGCCCGATCAAGCGTCAACGGCCAGGATTCTCCGACAACCTTTGCATAAGGAAGGGCTTGTTTCAAAATGATACTTTTTCCTGAAGTCTTTTCTGAGATGCGAAAAACAAGATTTAAGTTGCCGTCGCCGATTTCCTGGCTGGTCAATTCCGATTCCGGCTGGAACAAATCCGGGATTTGACGAGCGTATTCAATCGCTTGAGCTTCACTTAAAGGATGATATGTAGACATGGTTTGCCTCCTAGATAAGTCATTGAAATTAATTCCAACTAGTTTACTGTGTATTAATCGTCTTTCCCTAGTATAAGGCAAAAAGGGGCCGCTTGAAATACTCTCTTCGGAAATGTTGCACAAATTACATAAAATAAGTGCAAAGAACGCACAGTAACGTGTACATGCTCTACCGACAACAACAACTAGGAGGCATTTCTTATGGCAACTACGACCTTAACATCGGCTCAATCCATCCAAACCATTCTCAATAAGCAAATTGCCAATTGGGGCTTGCTTTTTGTGAAGCTCCATAACTTCCACTGGTATGTAAAAGGCAATCAATTTTTTACGCTGCACGTCAAATTTGAGGAACTGTACAATGAAGCGGCTCTGCACATTGATGAACTTGCTGAACGTCTTCTTTCGATTGGCGGCCAACCTGCGGCGACCATGAAAGCCTATATTGAACTGTCTTCCTTGAAAGAAGCGCAAGGAACCGAAACAGCAACCAAAATGGTTGAAGCTGTCATCGAAGATTTCACGATTCTTACCCAAGAGTTAAAAGCCGGTATGCAGGCATGTGAAGAAGTGCAGGACGAAACGACTTCGGACATGCTGTTAGCCATTCAGACTTCATTGGAAAAACATCGCTGGATGCTGCAATCTTTCCTTGGATAGGTTTAAATTACCAACCTCTTTACAATTTCTTTAAGCTGAAAAAACATGCGCCTAACGATACTTCGTTATACTGGGACCAAATTCGCTTTCGGAGGATCTTATGATGATGAAAATCCTGAATGTGCTGCTGGTAATGGCCGCGTGCTTTTTCTTGTTATTCATGGCTTTCGAGGCGGAGTCTCCCGGGAAGAATCAAGACCCAAATCCGATGAAACAGAATCAAACACAGTTTGCCCGTATACAACAATCGTATTACGCCGAAGATGTAAATAAGTAGACTTAGGGATGGCCTGAGAGCCATCCCTTTCTTTTCGCCTATCAAGATGTGTTGTTTTGCTTCTCTAAATTCCTTATAATTAATGAATTATTGGGAGAACAAGGAGTTGGCGTCGGTGGAAAAACCAAAAGCCCTGAAAGAATGGGCTTCGGCTATCAAAGCACTGGAAGACGGCACACAAATTTTTATTATGCGCAAAGGGGGTATAGTTGAAGAAACGAGGGATTTTCAAGTCGAATCGGATGATTTTTTTCTTTATCCTACTTACGAGCATCAGAGAAAAGAGTTACTCAAGGAAAATTATCGAAATGTGATTGACGAAACCTTGGCCCTCTGGAGTGCGCAGGATGATCAGGTCACAATCCGTTCGTATGCCCGGATGATCGAGGATATTGAGATTAGTGATGGAGATCTGCTGAATAAGCTGTATCCTTATCACATTTGGACGGAAAATTTTACGGAAGAAAGATTGAAGTGGAAACGTAAAAATCCGCTGCATCTCATGCTTTTAAGAGTGTATAAACTGGCAGAACCTTTACATATTCCAATTGAGGAAGCCTATATCGGCTGTAAATCATGGATTGCGCTTGGGGCCGAAACACCGCCCGAATCCTCGTTAGTACCGGTTTTGAGCGATGAGGATTTTGCTGCACAGGTTGCTGAAATCAAGCAAACTTTGTCGTAAATAAATGGTTGCATTTTCACAGAATGCCCATCTTTTTCAAGCAATTGCCCTTTCTTGATTTGACATAGTAAGTTATAATAGAATTATTCTAATGAGAATCAATGATAATCATATTTATGATTATTGTTTATCTAGAACATTTAAACATTATGGAGGCTTAATGAAAATGGCAAACTCACCAACATTTACAATAGACGGTCTTAGAGCGAACGTCGAAGGAAAGGAAATTTTGAAAGGGCTGAGCCTTGAAATCAAAGGCGGAGAAGTTCATGCCATCATGGGACCGAACGGTACTGGTAAAAGTACGCTTGCATCCGCGTTGATGGGTCACCCGAAATATGAAGTGACAGAGGGTTCCGTTACTTTAGACGGTGAAGATGTTTTGGAAATGGCGGTTGACGAGAGAGCACGCGCTGGCTTGTTCCTGGCTATGCAATACCCAAGTGAAATCACGGGCGTAACGAACGCTGACTTCTTGCGCAGTGCGATCAACGTGCGCCGTGGCGAAGGCAACGAGATCTCCCTGATCAAGTTTATCCGCCAAATGGAAGCGAAAATGAAACAGCTTGAAATGAACCCTGAGTTCATGCACCGTTATTTGAACGAAGGTTTCTCCGGTGGTGAGAAAAAACGTAACGAAATCCTGCAAATGCTTTTGCTTGAGCCTAAATTCGTTATTCTTGATGAAATTGACTCCGGTTTGGATATCGATGCTTTGCGTATCGTTGCTGAAGGCGTTAACGCTATGCGCAGTGAAGAACGCGGCTTCTTGATCATTACGCATTACCAACGTTTGCTGAACTACGTTAAACCTGATTTTGTACATGTTATGATGCAAGGTCGCATCGTGAAGTCCGGCGGTCCAGAGCTAGCTGAGCGTCTGGAAGCGGAAGGTTACGATTGGATCAAAGAAGAACTCGGCATCGTGGACGAAACAGTTGGCCAAGACGAGGAAGAATTCAAAATCCCAATGAACACGACTGCGCCGAAGTACTAAAGAGAGGAGAGACTTTGATCTTAGGGTCAAAGGTCCTTATATATTAGGAGGAATACCATGAGTACTCAAACACAACTTTCCATTGATTCTAATGCTGTCATCGAGCTCTCCCGCAGCAAGCAGGAGCCGGAGTGGATGACTGCCCTTCGTACAGAAGGGTTGGCGTTAGCGAATTCTTTGGAATTACCTACGCTTGAAAAGACAAGAATTGATCGTTGGAGCATTTCCTCCTACGGTTCCTATAAAACGCAAGCCCCTTTGACTTCCCTTGAGTCTTTACCGGAAGTTGCCCAAGGCCTGACCAATTCAGATAACCTGATCGTTCAACGCAACTCCGGTGTTGTGTTCAGCCAGGTTTCCGAAGAACTCAAAAAGCAAGGTGTTATTTTCACTGATTTGGAGACAGCGATTCGTGACCATGCCGATTTGGTGAAGCCTTACTTCATGAAAGCTGTCGAAGCGAACGAAAATCAAGTGACAGCTCTTCACGCTGCGCTTTGGAACGGCGGTATTTTCATCTACGTGCCAAAAGACGTTCGTGTGGATGTTCCGCTTCAAGCGTTGTTTGTTACGGATGATGCTGAAGCTACATTCGCTCCGCACGTGCTGATCGTTGCTGAGCAATTCAGCTCTGTTTCATACGTAGATAACTTCGTATCCTCCCTATCGGGAGCTGAGCTCGTACAAAACGGTATCGTTGAAGTGTTCGCGAAGCCGGGTGCACGCGTAAATTACGCATCCGTTCACAACTTTGAAGAGTCCGTTACGGACTTAACATACCGCCGCGCTATCCTGGATAATGATGCTAGCATCGCGTGGGTAGTCGGAGAAATGAACTACGGGAATACCATGTCGGATACGACGTCTATTCTGAAAGGCAAAGGTTCTGACTCCGATGCCAAAGTGATCTGTGTAGGTACCCAAGAGCAGAAGCTTAACTTAACGACACGCGCTGTTCACTGGGGCAAAGCTTCCACGAGTGATATGATTACGCGTGCTGTTATGCGAGATGGCGCAACGGCAATCATCAACGGGATTACGAAGATCGAAAAAGGAGCTCAAGGCTGTAACGGCCAACAAACGGAGAAAGTGTTGATGCTTAGCCCGAAAGCTCGTGGAGACGCGAACCCGATCCTTCTCATCGATGAGGATGATGTTAAAGCAGGCCATGCTGCGAGTGTTGGTCAAGTAAATGCCGAGCAAGTGCATTATCTGATGTCCCGTGGTATTACCAAAGAAGAAGCTCAGCGCTTAATCATTTACGGATTCTTGGCGCCAGTCGTTTCCGAAATTCCGATTAAAAGCGTTGAAGAACAGCTGCAAAGCTTAGTGGAGAGGAAGCTGGGACAATGAAAACAGCCGAGATACGTGAACTTTTTCCCATTCTAAAACAAGAAGTGAACGGTCATCCACTGGTGTATTTGGACAGCGCTGCTACATCCCAGAAGCCCATTCAGGTGATTGAGGCACTCAAGCATTATTATGAATGGGACAATGCGAACGTACATCGCGGTGTTCATACCCTAGGTTCCCGGGCAACAGATGCGTACGAAGGAGCACGAGCGAAAGTCGCTAAGTTCATCGGCGCATCCAGCGAGCAAGAAATTATTTTCACCAGAGGCACGACAACAGCCATCAATATTGTGGCAAGCAGCTATGCCAAAGCGGTTTTGCGCGAAGGCGACGAAATCGTCCTCACGCCAATGGAACATCACAGCAATTTGATTCCATGGCAGCAAGCCGCTAAGGCAACAGGCGCCACTTTAAAATATATTCCTTTACAGCCCGACGGATCGATATCCCTGGCAGATGTAGAGAACACAATTACGGACCGTACCAAGATCGTTTCGGTTGTTTATGTGTCCAACGTGCTGGGTGTTATCAACCCTGTCAAAGAGATCGCCCAAATTGCCCACAAACATGGCGCAAAAATGGTGGTTGACGGCGCACAAAGCACTCCGCATATGAAAGTGGATGTGCAGGATTTGGATTGCGACTTTTATGCGCTTTCCGGTCATAAAATGTGTGGACCAACCGGAATTGGGGCATTGTATGGCAAGAAGGCTTTGCTCGAAAACATGGAGCCCGTCGAGTTTGGCGGCGAGATGATCGACCATGTGGATCTATATGAATCGACATGGAAGGAACTGCCTTGGAAGTTCGAAGGCGGAACGCCAATCATCGGAGGGGCCGTTGCCCTTGGCGCGGCGATTGATTTCCTGCAAGAAGTCGGCATGGACAATATTTTCAAACATGATATTCAGCTCACGAATTATGCGATGGAACGTATGACGCAGATCGAGGATCTGACTGTCTATGGACCAGCTAGCAACCGTGCGGGACTTGTTACGTTTAACTTGGGTGATGTTCATCCACATGACGTGGCAACGGTTCTGGATGCAGAGGGAGTAGCTATTCGTGCAGGCCATCACTGCGCTCAGCCTTTGATGAGATGGCTTGAAGTAAGCAGTACGGCTCGTGCCAGCTTTTATCTATACAATACAGAAGAAGATATTGACCGTCTTGTGATGGCCTTACAAAAAACAAAGGAGTACTTCGGCCATGCAATTGGATGATTTATACCGTAGAGTCATTATGGATCACTATAAAACTCCTCGTAACCGGGGGAAATTTGAGTCTGGTGAAGCGGTCACCATCGATCTGAACAATCCAACTTGCGGTGACAAAATTTCGCTGCAAATGCTGGTGGAAGACGGTGTCGTGAAACAGGCGAAATTCACAGGTGAAGGCTGTTCGATCTCGCTGTCTTCCGCATCCATGATGACGGATGCCGTCAAAGGTAAAACGATCGAAGAGGCGCTGAAGATGGCCGAAGATTTTTCTGGCCTGATGAAGGGCGAATCTGTTGAATTTGAATATGAAGATATAGAGGCTCTATCCGGGGTGAATAAATTCCCTGCGCGGATCAAATGCGCAACCCTGGCATGGAATGCACTCCGCAAAGGTATTGAACATACCCAAAAGACCGATAACTAACGCATTTCGCGATCGCATAGAACTTGTTATTGATCTGTAAACCATAACGCTAAGGAGGAAATAACCATGGCAAAACAAATGCCAGATCTCGAAGATTATAAGTATGGTTTCCGAGATGAGCACAAATCGATTTTCCAATCAGGAAAAGGTTTGACTCGTGAAATCGTTGAAGAAATCTCCAGAATGAAGGGCGAGCCGGATTGGATGCTGGAATTCCGTCTGAAATCCTTGGAGCAGTTCTTCAAAATGCCGATGCCTCGTTGGGGCGGCAACATGGATGATCTTGATTTTGATGACATCCAATACTATGTGAAACCGTCCGAGAAACAAGGGAAAACATGGGAAGAAGTTCCTACCGAAATTAAAGAAACATTCGATAAGTTGGGTATTCCGGAAGCCGAGCAAAAGTTCCTTGCCGGCGTATCCGCGCAATACGAATCCGAAGTTGTTTACCACAGCATGCAAAAGGAACTCGAAGATCAAGGCGTTATCTTCACAGATACGGATACTGCTCTTCGTGAACACCCTGAGCTGTTCAAAAAATACTTCGGTACCATCATCCCGCCAAGCGACAACAAATTCGCTGCTCTCAACAGTGCGGTATGGTCCGGTGGTTCCTTTATCTATGTACCAAAAGGCGTTAAATGTGAAGTTCCGTTACAGGCTTACTTCCGTATTAACTCCGAGAACATGGGTCAATTCGAGCGTACATTGATCATTACGGATGAAGAAAGCTTTGTGCACTACGTAGAAGGCTGTACAGCTCCTATCTACAGCACAAACTCGCTTCACAGTGCGGTTGTTGAGATCGTATGTCTCAAAAACTCCCGTGCTCGTTATACAACGATCCAAAACTGGGCACCGAACATCTACAACCTCGTTACCAAACGTGCAGTTGCAGAAGAAGGGGCTACAATGGAGTGGGTCGATGGTAACATCGGTTCCAAGCTGACTATGAAGTACCCGGCAGTTGTATTGAAAGGTCGCGGCGCGAAAGGGATGGTTCTTTCCATCGCTGTAGCCGGCAAAGGGCAACACCAAGATGCAGGCGCGAAAATGACGCATCTGGCTCCGGATACAACATCAACAATCGTATCCAAATCGATCTCCAAACACGGCGGTAAAGTAACATACCGCGGTCTGGCTTCCTTCGGACGCAACTCCCAAGGATCCAAAGCGAATATCAAATGTGATACGTTGATTCTCGATAACGAGTCAACATCCGATACAATTCCTTACAATGAAATCATGAACGATAACATTACGCTTGAGCATGAAGCTACGGTATCCAAGGTTTCTGAGGACCAATTGTTCTACCTCATGAGCCGTGGTTTGACGGAAGCAGAAGCAACGCAAATGATCGTTATGGGCTTCATTGAGCCATTCACCAAAGAACTTCCAATGGAATATGCCGTGGAAATGAACCGTCTCATCAAGTTCGAGATGGAAGGTTCGATCGGTTAAGATTTGACGAAGCGTGCCCGATGTATCGGGTACGCTTTTTTGTGCGTCTGCTTTCCAACAAGCTCCATGCATTTCTAGACATGGCTAACGTATATTTATTTCGCACAATTCTCACCCTATAGAGGATCATAATGTGTCCCTAAAGGAGAGAAGTGAAGGTATGTGGAAAAGGCTGAAACTTGCAGCAATCGGGAGTATGGCTGTCGTCCTTGCGACAACAACAGCTTGTGGGAAGGATAATGCGGCCCCTAATCACTCAGCACCAACACCGAACGGAGTGACACAATCAGGTGCAGGCACAGCGATGCCGCACAGCTTGTCGCAAGCAGGTAACGGGATAACGAAATTAGGCAATGACGATGCTGTTTTACCTATTAAAATGATCAACAATGTCAAGTATGTAGCAGCCAATCAACTCATTCAAACCTTGAAGTTTCAATCCGAGTGGGAAGCAGGAGCACAGAAGCTGCTAATTGGCGATAATGACGCGAGTTTTGAATTATCGGCAAATTCCAAAAAGGCGATGAAAGACGGAGCAGAAATCCATGTAGGAGAGCCATTCGTCAAAGAAGGCGATGCCCTCTACTTGCCTGTCTCGGCCATAGCGGACTTATTCCAAGACGAGATGTCGTATGATGTTAGTGGCAATCAATTAAATATACATCCCTCGCCCGGTGCTCAGCTTGAGAATGAAGATTCTCCTGACCCTAGCGCGGATATCCCTGAGCTTGCATTTGCAGACGATCCGAATGATCCTTTCAAAGACAACACAGCGCATGGAGCGAACCCAGCCTCATTTGGAATACAGCTCAACGACGATCTACAAGTATGGGCATCTTCTGAAGAGAAAGCAATTCCGGTTCTGAAAAATATCAACATTAATGCGTTGATCAGCAAAGGTGAGCAGTACGAAGGGGTTAAATATAAATTTGGCACAGGGCCTTATCCTCAAACTGGAAAATTTGATTGCTCAACGTTTACCCAATACGTGTATGGTAAATACAGCGTTAAGCTTCCAAGGTTGGCGCGAGAACAAGCAGGGCTTGGGAATCTAGTTAGCCGCAAATCTTTGAGGAAAGGGGATTTGATGTTTTTCTATGTCCCGGGCCGCTTCAAAACAAATAAAAAGGTCGGACATGTGGGGATTTATATTGGCAATAAGAGAATGCTCCATGCCTCCCCACAGCCGAAGAATGGCGTTCAGATCAGTAATATCGATAAAGCGTACTGGAAAAAAACATTTCTGCGAGCAAAACGTGTTGTAACTTAAAGCATTCAAGTCTATCCTTTAGGGGTAGGCTTTTTTTATTTTTGGCCATTATGAAACAAAAGGCCGGTTCATGCGTTTTATCTAGTAGGAAGTCATCGATGAAGGAGGAGGAAACCGAATGACAATTACACTTTTCGAAAAATTGGCCGATGGACAGCTTTTGAAAATTAGTGAACGTCCATGGGATGAAAAGCTGATGCAGGCTCTAGATGCAGCGAATTATGTGCTCATTGGCGGCAAGGAATATGAAATGATTGAAGGAAGATTGAATTTAGATTTGAATGTGTTTGAGCTTCTATTGGTTGCAATGGGTTCTGAAGGGGGAGGGAACAAGCAGTGAAAAGACCGCTCAAGGTATTTTCAGCTTCGATAAGTCTGGTATTAGTCGGACAACTGCTGCTGTTGCCAGTTAATGCCGCGGAGACGCCGGCACCGAACACAGCCTCTTCCAAGCTGGTCGAATGGTCGACCGATGAAGTGAAATCTTATTTTGACCCAGCCGTTGACTGGAATTTACCTGTTCCTCCGGCAGCAGGCAACGCATCGCCAACGCCTTCTCCAACGCCGACTGCAGGCAGCGGTTCAACGGGAGGCAGCACAGCCCCTATCATTGTTAATAACTATGGTGGAGGCAGTGGGTTTGGATGGGATGATTTGCTGCTATATCATCTTATTTTCAACAGCCCAAGTCCTTATTCCTCAAGTAACTGGGGGAGCAGCCATCGTTCTTATTACTATCGTTCTAATACCCCTTATGTGACAAAAACATATCAACCAAGCTCGTTCTCCAATCGATCAACGACCAAAGCGCCAACGACATCAAGCGGAACGGGAACCTTTACCACCAATAAGTCATCTTCATCTAACACGAAATCGGGAACAACAGGAAGTACAGGAAGTACAAAAAGTACAGGTAGTACAGGTAATGTAGGAAGCACAGGGAATACAGGCTCCGTTAGCAGCTCAGGCACGAGCAGCGGTACAACTTCAAGCTCGAAATCTACATCAACTTCAACTGGCAGCATTGGCGGCAAATCTAGCGGTTTCAGCTCCCCTTCCAGCTCAGGAGGTTAACACTGTGGTTTTCGAAGTCGTAGGCACGCCAGCTCTGGATAGAGAGCATCGCGTTCAACAACTATATGAGCTTGGCTTCACATGGGCTAATCTGGAAGATGAAGCGTACTGGATTGATCAGTTAGTCCTTCTGGAACAATCAACTTATAACGAGCTAATTCTCGCGGCAAATTTTTTGTGGCGCGTCTTTGATAAAGCTGTTCGTTACGTGAAAGGGAACAGGCTGTTATACCAACAGTTGTCGATTCCCGATGTGCTTTGGGATGGACTTGATCGGCTGGAACTGAATGACATAGGGGCTATAAGCCGTTATGCAAGATTTGATTTCACCGTGGATCAACAGGGCGGAATCAAGCTCTTAGAGCTAAATGCAGACACTCCTACCGGCTATGTGGAAGCAGCAATTGCGACACCTTGGTTGTGTGAACAAAAAGGTTACGCCTCCCCAAACACGGAGATGAAGGACCTGGTCCGTGCTGCATGGGCCATTGAGGCGCCCGATTTCGCAGCATGTATAGCCTATGGCCAGCATGCCGAAGATACAGGAACAATTGATGCGCTCGTTGCTCATAGCGGGAGAAATATGACGTGTGTCGATTGTCTGGATTTGTGGATTGACGAGGGAATCGTTAAGGTCGGAGAACAACAAAACATTTCCCGGATGTTCGCGCTGTATCCAAAAGAATGGATGGGTGTTGATGACGGGGGAGAGGCGCTCTCTTATGCGATTGAAGAACAATTCATCGAATTGTTTAATTCTTTGCATGCGGTTATCTTGCAATCCAAAGGGCTGCAAGCCATTGTCTGGGGATTACACACGGATAACGCAGCGTTGTTCACCGCGGATGAGCATAAGGCGATAGCTGCTTATATGCTGCCTACCTTTTTTTCTCCCGAGTTATCAGGGGATTATGTGTCCAAATCGATGTTTGGAAGAGAAGGAGGCTCCGTTGAACTATACGACGCTGAGGGGGAGCTTGAGATCAAAGACGAAGTCGGCTTTGATACCAGTGTCTTTTTTAAACGGATTTATCAGCAAAGAGCTGACTTGCCCGAGTTAACTTTTACTCACGGAAATAGACATTTATTAACGGGGCTGTTTGTATTGAACGGAACACCTTGTGGACTTTTAGGGCGAGCTGGCGGGAAAATTACAGGCAATGCAAGTCAATTTGTACCGATTGGAGTGAAAATACCTTGAAACAAAGACGATTCTGGCTTATGGCGTCCATTGTCCTGGTCGTCATTCTGATGATCTGGGGCATTAGCAGCCTGTTCAATAAGAAGCCTTCTGTCTTAAGCAAACCAGCTGTTGGAAGCTCGGCAGCGGCAAATGTTAGCGGCATGAATGGCGATGTGCCTTGGGATTATCAGGTGCAGCAAGCAAAAGTCGGGGATTTGCTCGACGGAGATATGGTTTTGCTGCCGAACAACGAGCGCATATCGAATGATCAGAACTTTGCAACCGGCGATCAAATCTATGTGCTTAGTTATATGCAGGCAACGATGACAACGGACAGCCAAGGGAAAAACGACGTGACACTTTCGCAATGGAAACCGATTAAGACGTTCAAAACCAAGGAAGAAGCCGATAAAGATTTGGCAGAACTGAAAGTTGAAATTAAGACGGATGTGAAGCTGATCGGTGTTTATAAAACGGAGCTGGATGGCAAATTCCGCTATTTCGCAGTGGCAGATCTGCCGACAGGGCAAAAAGTGAAACAGCCAATCCCTGAAGATCGTTATGCAAGCTTTAAAAACAAGAAGGAAGTTCAGGTTATTTTAGAGGAAGTACACGATTACAGCAATTATGATCAAGCTATGGCGAAGTTCCGGGGGTGGGCAGAATGATAGTATTAAATATTGTGATCAGTTTATTTGTCATAGTCCTGCTGCAATTTGCAGGGATGTATGTCTTTAGTTTAATGACGCCCTACCGCGATATGGAAGAAATAAACAAAGGAAATGTAGCCGTCGGAATCACGATGGGCGGTAAGTTTATAGCAACTGCCATCGTGCTGGCGATTGCCGCATATAGCAATTCATCGATCTGGCACATGAGCTTGTGGTTTGCGGTAGGTTACGTCTGTTTGTTAGCGACTTATTGGGTGTTTGATTGGTTAACGCCTGGCGTTAAGCTATCCGATCAGTTAAAAGACGGCAATGTAGCCGTCGGTACATTGCTGGCTGCCGTCTATATCGGTATTGCACTAGCAATAAGCTCTCTAATCATCTAAAGAGCGGTTAAATCGCAATGGTTGCAATTTCGACGTCGCGAAGCTGCGAAAGATCCAGGAATTGATTATTGATTTTGATTAGCGGGCGGAAAAAGTCGGTAGGATTGGTCAATACGATTGTACCGACTCGTCCGTCGCTAAGGGACACTTTTTTCCCAATAAAGTTAGGAATCATGTTACGAATAAATACCTGCGTGATTTTCGGATCAAGCTGTCCGAAGCTCATCCGGTGAAGTTCCTTAAGAACGAACAAGAGGTCACGCTTATCTTGGTATACGCGCTTGCTGATCATTGCGCTATAAACGTCTGCAACGGCAACAATGAGTGAATAAGTATGTATTTCCGTGCTTTTTTTGCGTAACGGATAGCCATTGCCGTCCAAGCGCTCATGATGTTGTAAAGCTACCAGCGCCAGTGTGTTGTCTTTCAAAGAGTTTTTGATGATTTCGTACCCGTAGATGGTATGTTTTTGAATCTCATTGAACTCGTCATTCGTCAGCTTGCCAGGTTTAGATAAGATTTCCTGCGGAATTTTACACTTTCCTACATCGTGCAAATAGCCGGCTTTGCCAATGGTAAGAGCTTCTTTTTCACTTTTGTTCATCCATTTGGCAATATAGTAGGAGAGCATACCGACTTGTACACTATGTTGAAAAGTGTAATCATCTTGGCTGTTTAATGAAAGCAGCAAGGAAACGACGTCATTTTCTTCCTCAAAGCTCGCAATTAAGGGATTGAAAGCGGATTCTATCATCTCGTTGGAAAGAACATCCCCGCTTTTAGCAGAGTGGAATATGTCTTTGATGCCAGTGATGCAATCATGAAAAGAATTAATTTGAGCCGGCTTTACTTTCGGTGATCCCGCCGGCTCACTTTCTGTTTCGTTAACCCTCGGCGCAATATCCACATATTCCACATTATGGCGATTAAGCATCATGATGTCGCCCGCATCAACCACGGTACCTGCTGATAGAAGATGAAGTCCTTTTGTATTGTAGGAATCGGAAATCAGTTTATCACCAACAATTAGTTGAAGTACGTGTATATGCATTGAAATTCCTCTCCCAGTCCTATATTCGTGTAGGTATATTGTAATACTACATCCCTATATAACGGCTGTAAAGACTTTTGGCTTGAATTAAATCATCCGTTCCTTGAACAAGGACGCGACCATCCGGGAAAATAACCATATACAAATCTGGGCCAGCCTGGAACTTCAAGAGGAACCGGTTTCGCTCAACCGCGCCTAGTGGTCTTAAGCGCTCTTCCCAGTATTCAAGCGGCTTGGCAGCCGGAAGAACAGGATGGATCTGAACGGAATTACGACCGCATAAGGATTGAATGGTGTCACTGTCCACGTCAGTCTCCAAGTAGTCGTACTGTTTGCTCGCACAGGCAGGGCAATCCGCTTTTAGGGCGCTGGTCACGTTAATCGCGGAGTGCTGATTGAACCAAAGGTCCCACTGCTGCATCCGGAGATTCAGCTGCTCAGTAGCGCCAATTAGTAGTTTAAGAGCTTCAGTTGCTTGGAATGAAGCGACGACATGAATAATTCCGCCTATGACACCTGCTGTATCGCAGGTTTCTGTTGTGCCCGCAGCGGGAGCTTGGGTGAACAAACAACGCAGACATGGCGTCTGTCCCGGTAGAATCGTCAAAGAGACGCCTCTTGAGGCAACGGCACCGCCATAAATCCACGGAATCCCCAATTTGATACTCACATCGTTGATAAGGAAGCGAACGGAGAAGTTATCCGTACCATCTAAAATTAAATCTACATCCCCTAGCAAGTCTTCAGCATTCGTGGCGTTGAGATCCATGACATGAGGTTCGATTGTAACCAATGAATTTACCAACTGCAATCGTTTGGCTGCGGCAATAGCCTTGGGCGTCATTGTCGCCGCATCTTCTTCGTCGTACAACATTTGCCGTTGCAAATTGCTTGCTTCTACAAAATCGCGATCAATCAAACGAACATATCCAACCCCGGCGCGCACCATATGGTTGGCAAGCACTGTGCCAAGAGCGCCCATACCAACGATGGCGACACGGCTGCCCATTAGTTTGCGCTGCCCTTCCAGACCGATAGGGGAGAACAACACTTGTCTTGAATAACGCGCATCTACACCATTTTCCTGCTCCGTATATAAAAAGGTATCCACGTAAGTCATCTCCAGTTCTATCTATTCCTTACTTGTCGTTTGAAGCGGGTTCCAGGGGCCTGTTTGACTGCCCTTCCATTCCGATCCATCTTCCCAAATTTCTTTTTTCCATATGGGTACAATTTGTTTCAATCGTTCTATGGCGTAGCGGCTTGCTTCGTAGCAGCTTTCCCGGTGAGGGGAAGAAACGGCAATCACGACGCTGGCTTCTGCAATCGCCACCTTGCCCAGTCGGTGGGTAATCGCACTAAGCGTTCCCGGCCAACGGTCGACTATTTCTTGACCGATTGCTTCCATTGTTTTGATCGCCATAGGCACATAGGCTTCATACTCCAAGAGGACTGTGCGCTGCCCGTGCGTCATCTCTCTCGTAGTCCCAATGAAGAGGAGCGAAGCCCCATGATTGGGATGGTTGACTTTGGCGGCAACTTGTCCGGCATCTATCGAGTCGTAGGTTATTTCATATAAGGCGGGCTGCCCTCCGGACACAGGCGGTATGAGAGCAAGCTCATCAGCAGAAGTGACCCAATCGGTCTCGCCTGCGTAAGCTTGATTTTTAGCGAAAAAACAGGTTTGCAGCTGTGAAGCTGCGGCCGGATGCTTATCCGTGATCAGTTTTCTGAGATCCTCGATGGAAATGGCATCTTGGTCAATCGTAATATGTAGGACGGAAGTCCCGAAAAGTTCAACAAGTCCTGCGAAAAGTTGGATGTTTATATTCACAATTTTGCTCCTAAATGCTTAGTGTGAGATTCCCTTACAGCATATCATATTTTGACCAAGGAATGGTATAATGGATAGGGCCTTGGGAAAAGCAAAAATGAGCTTATCGGATGAAAGGAGAATGGTCAGGATGCAAGCAGATTTACGCATACAAGTGTCAGACCCCCATCTAACTAATGAAACATTTACTGTACAAGAACTCGTTGATCTGGCGGAGATGAAATTGGCGCTTGAGGACCGTGTTCCGAATGTTTCAGGGGATGCCTTTGATTTAAAAGCCTGGTACCGCAGCTGGAAAACCAGTCGTGGCGGACAAGCTGAAAGCGAGCCTACGCATGTAAAGGTCGAAGCCGTTGATGAATTTCAGGCTTTAATGTCGTGGTCGGAAGTAGACTCAGCTCTTATTCTCTACGCCCAAGACGATGAACCTTTGAAAAAGGGGTACCCGATTCGCCTGTATGTGCCGGATGGAAGCAGTGAATGCCTTAATGTCAAAAGCGTTGTACATATCTGGTTTCTACATGATGCTACACTAGGCCAAGAAGCCACCTTTGGATTTAAAAATAAAGTAACACTCGATGAGTTGAAAATTAAAAAATGAGACGACTCCTGATTTTACATACGAATGATTTGCACAGCCATTTTGAGATGATGCCCAAAATTAGCGCCTATTTTAACCAAGCCCGCCGGGACTGGCCCTCCGATCAAGTGTTGACGCTGGATATTGGCGATCATATGGACCGGATGAGCCCGGAGACAGAAGGTACCAATGCCATTGCCAATGTGGAGATTATGAACGCAACCGGCTATGATGCGATGGTGCTTGGCAATAACGAGGGGCTGACGTTTACGCCGGACTTTTTAAGAAATGTTTTCAGAGAGAAAGCGCGTTTTCCTGTTCTTGGAAGTAATATTTACGAAAGAGCAACCCACTTGACTCCGGATTGGCTGCTGCCTGCATTGACCATTGAAAAGTCCGGTTTAAAGATCGGAATTATCGGCGTGACAGCGGCTTATCCGGCTTATTATGAGCTGCTCGGTTGGGATGTGACAGATCCTTACGAAGCTGTGAAGAATCTCACGGAGCAGCTGCGTCCTCACACGGACCTCATCGTGGTCATGTCACATCTCGGTCTGCCGATGGATCGGCGCCTAGCGGAAGGGATCGAGGGCATCGATGTGATCCTTGGCGGCCATACGCATCATGTTCTGGAGGAGCCGCTCCTGATCAGCGGCACCTATCTGGCTGCGGCCGGCAAGTTCGGGCAGTATGCCGGCCACATCGAGCTGGCCTACGATCCGGCGCAGCGCCGGATCGTCCAGTTCCAGAGCCGCGTCGTCCCGATGACGACGGCCAGCGAAGATGACAGCAGCGTAGCAACGCTGCTGGAACGCTTTCGCATCGCCGGCGCAGCGGCGTTGGATGAAGAAGTGGCGCAGCTGCGGGAACCGCTGCGCCTGGATTGGTACGGCGAATCCCCGCTGGGCAACTTGCTTGCCGCCGGGATTCGGCGCTGGACCAGCGCCGATATCGGGCTGGTCAACAGCGGCCAGCTCCTTCAGGGACTGAAGGAGGGGCGCTTGACGCGCGGCAGATTGCTGGACATCTGCCCGGGGCCGATCAACCCGTGCCGCATGCTGCTTAGCGGCGCGGACTTGCTGCAGGCGCTCGAGGAGTCGCTGCTGCCTGAATTCATGGAGAAGCCGATTCGGGGACTCGGCTTCCGGGGCGAAGTGCTGGGCGCGCTTAGCGTCGACGGTCTCACGGTCGAGTGGGACAGTTCTCGCGCGCCTTATGAACGTATCCTCGCCGTGCATGTAGGCGGGGAGCTTTTGGACCTTGGCCGTGACTATGTCGTGGGCACGATCGATATGTTTACGTTCGGATCGGGCTACTTATCCTTAAGTCGAGGGAAAGACGTGGTATACATGCTGCCGGAGTTTATCCGTGACGTGCTGGCCCGCGAAGTGACGGATCGTGAGGCGATGGCAGGCAGCCACAAAGCAAGATTTATTGACAAAATGTCCTTCGATGCAAGGGGATAGATCGCGCATTTCGTCAATAAAGTTGTCAGATCGTACATGTTCCAAGTAAAATAAATAATTGGACAGGAGTCCGACCATAAACTCTACCTTTTAGGGGGAAACCATGCATACTATTTTTGAAGCGATCATTATCGGGATTGTAGAGGGATTGACCGAGTTCTTACCGGTATCCTCAACAGGACATATGATTTTGGCGCAAAGTTTGCTCAACACGCAAAACGACGAAGTGATGAAAACCTTTGATTTTGTGATTCAGCTTGGGGCCATTATGGCTGTCGTCATTATTTATTGGAAACGAATCTTATCGCTGTTTGGCTTGGTGAAAAGAAAAAGCGAGAGCAGAAGCGGGAAAAAACTGAATCTGCTGCATATTCTTATCGGTATTATTCCTGCTGGAATCGTCGGCGTATTGTTTAATGATGTTGTGGATGAGAAGTTGTTTAATTCAACGACGGTTGTGATCGGACTTATTCTTGGCGGTATTTTGCTCATTATTGCAGAGCAGAAGAAAGGGAGACCGAGCACCGAGGTATTGGATGACTTAACTTACCGCCAAGCCTTCTTTATCGGCTTATGGCAGCTTGTGTCAATTTGGCCAGGATTCTCTCGTTCCGGTTCCACGATTGCAGGGGGGATGCTTTCCGGCGTTAGCCGTGCAGCGTCTGCTGACTTTACGTTTATCATGGCGATCCCAATCATGTTCGGAGCTTCCGGCGTCTACTTCTTGAAAAACTATGAAGCTCTTTCTTCCAATGACTTCGCATTTTTCGCAGTAGGGTTTGTAGTAGCTTTCATCGTAGCTCTATTAGCGGTTGTTTCTTTCATTAAGTTTGTCCAAAATATGAAATTGACCTATTTTGCCTACTATCGTTTCGCAGTAGCCATTGTATTTGCTCTTTATATGTTTTTAAGTAAATAGTCTTTGAAATAAAGTAGCGAACCGCGTCGAAAGATGCGGTTTTTTATGTTGAACTTTTAGGTGAAATCTATTACATTTAGATAGATAATAACGTTCAGCTACACGGGGGTCCTTACATGCTGTTAATGCCGATCAACAAGTGTCATCCTGGAATGAGGCTGGCAAAGAATATTTACAACGAAGATGGTATGGTTTTGCTCGCTGTTAACGTTGAGCTGACACAGAGACTAATCGATCGGCTATTTTCATATGGTATCGACTATATTTATATCGCAGATTCCCGGACTGATGATGTTATTCAAGCCGATATTATTCAAGATGAAACGCGAAGCAAAGCTATTCATGAAATTCGGCATACCTTTAAGAAGGTTATGGAAGATTCGAACAAACGTGGAGCTGTTAGCTATTACGATATCGGACGTAACTTCCGTGATGTAATGAACATGATTATTGATGATCTTAGTGCTCATCAAGGTGCAATGGTCATGTTAAACAATATGAATATTAAGGATAATTATTTATTCCAGCATTCTGTGAATGTTAGTATATATGCGATCATGCTCGGCATTAGCTATGGATACAGCCGTGAAAAGCTGGAGACGCTTGGACTTGGCGCTTTGCTTCATGATATTGGAAAGACCAAAATTCCGCTAGGCATCCTGCGCAAGCCTTCTCAGTTGACTAGTGATGAATTCAAGGAGATGAAAAATCATACCACGTATGGTTTTCAAATTCTGAAAGATGAGCCGAACATCCCATTGTTGTCAGCGCATTGTGCTCTGCAGCATCACGAACGGATAAACGGAAGCGGATATCCGCGAGGTTTGCAAGGTCCGGATATTAATGAGTTTGCGAGATGGATTGGCTTAGTGGATTCTTACGACGCTATGACAACTACGCGTGTATATCGCAGGCCGTTATTGCCTCATGAAGCGATGGAACAACTTTTTGCAGGTTCAGGCACGATGTATGATCAAAGTCAAATTGCTTTATTCCGCGATAAAATTGCCATCTACCCGCTTGGCATCACCGTGAAATTGAACACAGGCGAATTCGGGATTGTTTCCAAATTAAACTTAACGGTTCCGCAGAGGCCGGTCGTTCGCATCCTGCAGGATGAAACAGGCAGAGAACTCAAAGAGCCGTATGAAATCGATCTCTCCATCAAGCATTCCATTCTCATTTCCGAAATCGGTGAAATTAAAATAGAAGAACTCGACACGGAATCGGGTATGCCAACCCTGCTTTGAGATAAAATAAAAGATAACAAACATGAAGAACCTGGGATCCCAGGTTCTTTTTGCAGATCAGGGGGATGTGTGTGAGAGAATCAGCGGTGAAAGGGAAATTTTGGAGATGGGGATACGCCATGCATCGTTATCGCTGGCTAGTCCTTACGCTTTGTGTGCTATTGTTCCTTAGTTTCGCGCTATTTGCACAGAAAACACCCGGCATACTCAAAGATAACGGTTTTACGCCAAAAGGAAGCGAGTCGGATCTCGGTCTCATCCAGCTGCGGGATGAGCTTGGCGTACCTCTTACGACGATCAATCTGGTTTATACGGGGGATGGCCTCGATATGACCAAGCAAGAGCAGCAAATGGCTATCATGGATTCTCTCAGTGAATTAAAAAAGCTGCCCTATGTAGAAAATGTGAATTTCGTTGCTGCACCTAGAAATGAAGGGCATTTAAATGTTCAGGCTGTGAACGTTTCGCTGGATCTGGACACGGACCCGGCGCTGGAGAAATACCCCGAGTTGAAGGAACGGGTACAACCTCCCGCCGGCATGAAGGTTTATGTAACCGGGGGACCTGCTATTTTGCATGACATGCAGGAAGCGAGCAAACATGATATTGCCAAATCGGAAGCCATTGGCCTCCCCATCGCGCTTATCGTATTGTTAATTGTATTTGGGACGTTAGTCGCGGCGCTTCTGCCAATGATCGTGGGACTCATGAGTGTTACTCTCACGCTCGGGATTACCTATTTTATCGCGCAGCATCAGTCCTTATCGAATTTTCTTCCCAATATGGTGACGATGTTGGGACTAGCCGTTGGCATTGATTATGCCTTGTTTCTGGTTAGCCGTTTCCGGGAGGAACTGAAGGTTCAACCCAATGTGGCTGAAGCGGTGGCCATGACTTGCCAGACCGCCGGGAAATCCATTTTCTTCTCCGGCATTGCGGTACTGATTGGATTATTGGGCATGCTGTTCGTGGATCTCACGTTTTTTCGCTCCTTGTGTTTAGGCGGGATCATTGTCGTATCCATATCGGTTGTTGTCGCCAACACGATGCTGCTTGCGCTACTGGCGGTGCTCGGCAAGCGAATTAATTCGCTTCAGGTACTGCCTAAGCGCTTTCGGAAGCAGGAAACGTCCCGATTCTGGGAAAAGATGGCTTATGGTGTGATGAAACACCCTGTTTTGCTTGTCATACTGGTTGGGGGCGCTTTGATCTATGCGATGACTCCGATTGGTCAGATGAAGCTAAGTGTGCCGAACGCCGAGGTGCTGCCTCCTAACTATGAGTCGCGATACGGATCTGACTTGCTTAAAACGGCTTATGATCCACGGATGACGGGGCCGATTCAAATCGTCGTACATACAAGCGATGACATCTGGGAAGAGACTGCGGTCCGTCAAGTTCGGGCGTACGGCGATAAAGTAAAAGGCGTTTCAGGCGTGAAAGAGGTTCAAAGCTACCTCAGCTCGCTAGGACAACATACGGATGAAGAATTAGCAGGTATGTTGAAGGCTCCAGGAGTTAAAGAGCAGATTGAAGGGGCCAAGCTGGCGAAGGGACATACTGCGCTGCTCGTTGTTGTGCCTGAGAATGACCCGGATGATCCTTCTACGGACGGGCTTGTTCGGAAACTCCGGTACTTGGAGCGGGAGGGTCTGGATGTGGCGGTCACTGGCGGACCGGCTTATCGGCTTGATATCATCGATCGCATTCAAGATGAAATACCTTACGTGCTCACTTTTGTCATGGGGATTACGTATTTCGTCCTTCTGATTGCTTTCCGGTCCATTCTGCTGCCTCTGAAGGCTGTCCTTATGAATATGTTAAGTCTAGGGGCGAGCCTAGGGTGTGTGGTATTAGTGTTTCAGCATGGTTATCTGGCAGATTTGTTGCATATCACATCCATTGGTTATGTCAGCGCAACGCTGCCGGTTATTATTTTTTGCGTGGTGTTCGGCATCTCGATGGATTATGAAGTTTTCTTAATCTCCCGCATTATGGAGGAATATGAAGCGAGCGGAGATAATGACAAGAGTACAGCGGAAGGGCTCAAAAAAACAGGCAGCTTGATTACAAGCGCTGCTTTCATTCTGGTTGTAGTCGTCGGTTCGTTTATCTTCACAGATATAGAAATCATGAAGGCGCTAGGTCTAGGTCTTGGCCTCGCGGTCCTCATTGATGCTACGATTGTTCGCGTCATGCTCGTACCCGCTTTGATGAAGCTGCTTGGCAACGCGAACTGGTGGGCACCGAAGTGGCTGCGGGTGAAATCGCCGATTCCGGCGGAGAAACCGTAGCGAATGACAAGGTGGTTTCCTTTTTTTCGCATCATAAGTTACAATAAAGGGCATAGGTATAGGCATGATAAGAACAAAATGCAAGTGAATAGGAAATGATAGGTCAGGTGTGAACAGCATGAATATGAATGAAACACGCTCCTTTTTACCGGAGCTATCTCCCGCTTATGACCCTTGGGACCCGATTCGGTCTTATCGGCAATACGGGAAACACGTACTTACTAGTGTAGAGTTGACGATTACCAACCTGTGCAATATGCGCTGTGAGCATTGCGCGGTAGGCGATTCGTTAACGATGACGGAAGGGCCACGTATTCCCTTGCCCGTTATTTTGAATAAGCTGGATCAGGTAGAGCATTTGGAGACAATCAGTTTGACTGGCGGAGAGCCTTCGTATCACATTAAGATTGTCAAAGATTACATGCTGCCCATCCTTAAATATGCACGGGAGCGGGGAATTCGTACCCAAATCAACTCGAACTTAACGCTCGACTTGGAGCGGTATGAGCTGCTTGCTCCCTATCTAGATGTTATGCATATCTCCTTTAATTACTTGAATGCTGATGATTTCCACCAAGTCGGTTTCGTTAATTCCCAGCATCCGGTAGGCCGTGAAACAGCGGTGCGCATGTATGAACGTATGGTGGACAATACGATAGCGCTAAGCAAAGGCGGATTGTACGTATCTGCGGAATCCATGATCAACACGCGAACACATGAGAAACTTCCGCAAATTCACAAGCTGATTGATGAAATGGGCTGCAAACGGCATGAGGTTCATCCGATGTATGCGAGCTCTTTCGCCTCCCACCTGCCCATGGTTTCACTAGACGAGTTAAGAAGCAGCATTCATCGCCTGCTGGACAGTCGGAATCGCGATATGTGGATGTTATTCGGGACACTGCCGTTTTTTGCTTGCAATGAGCTCGAAGAGGACCGATTACTGGTAAAAAGGCTTCGCGAAGAACCGAATGTCACGGTCCGGAACGATCCGGATGGACGAAACCGCTTAAATGTGAGCACATTTACCGGTGAGGTGTTCGTCACCGATTTTGCGAATGAACCGCCTCTGGGCAATATCCATGATGATCATTTGGATACGATTTTTGCAAGATGGGAGCATAATCCCCTGAATCAAAAGGTGAATTGCTTCTGCAGCGCAGCTTCCTGCTGCGGCCCGAACTTGCTGGTGGCCGATTCGTATTATCGTTCCATTGATTTTAAAAGCCGACAAGCTATTATCTAATATCATCTATCTGAAGGAGATATCCGCACTTGCCACATACTTCCTTTGAAATTGGACCTATTGTTCTTAATCTGGTATTAGTAATTATCCTCGTTCTGCTGAATGGTTTCTTCGTTGCTGCTGAATTTGCGCTTGTTAAAGTGCGGCATTCCCGCATTCAGCAGCTGCTCAATGAAGGCAGCAGCAAAGCAAAGTATGCCGACAAAGTTACATCGGAATTGGATACTTATTTGTCAGCTACACAGCTCGGAATTACTTTAGCCTCATTAGGCTTAGGTTGGGTAGGGGAGCCGGCTGTTTCCGAGTTAATCATGGAACCGCTCTTCCACACGCTAGGTCTAGAAGCATCTGTGTACACGCATGCGATATCTTTCATCTTCGCCTTTGGTTTCATTACTTTCCTTCATATCGTGCTGGGGGAACTGGCGCCTAAGTCCTTCGCGATTCAGAAAGCGGAATTAACCTCGCTGTGGCTCTCGGCACCGCTACTGTACTTCTATCGCTTGTTCCGTCCAATTATCTGGGTGCTTAATGGCGCGGCTAATAAGTTCTTGTCCTGGATTGGCGTGGAACCCGCAAGTGAGCATGAAGCGGCGCATACCGAGGAAGAAATCCGCATTCTGATGGACGAGAGCGTGAAGAGCGGGCATATCGATCAGGATGAAATGGTGCTTTTTGATAACATTTTTGAATTCTCAGAGCGCATTGCAAGGGAGGTCATGCTGCCGCGGACCGATATGGATTGTTTGTATCTGGAAATGAGCTTTATCGAGAACCTGCGGATGGTTCATGAAACGAAGCATACCCGGTATCCCGTCGCTGACGAGGATAAGGATCGAATAGTCGGATTCGTACATATTACCGATTTGTTTACGGCTGATCCTGATGCGGAGCACGAGATTAGTGAATTCATTCGGCCTATTTTGAATGTGCCGGAATCGATGGAAGTAAGCCGTGTTTTGAAGCTCATGCAGAAAAAACATTCGCAATTAGCGATTGTTGTGGACGAATACGGCGGTACCGCGGGTCTTCTTACTCTAGAGGACATTATGGAGGAAATCGTTGGCGAGCTGCACGACGAATTCGATATCGACGAACGGCCTGAAGTTGAGGTGAAAGATAAGTATACATCCGTTGACGGGCGTGTGCTCATTGAAGATTTGAATGATATGCTCGATTTGGAGATTGAAGACGAGGATGTAGACTCTATAGGCGGATGGTTATTTAAGAAGCTGGAAGGAGCCCCGGTTAAAGGTAAAAGAGTGGCTTCAGGCAATCATGTTTTTGAAGTTTCTGAGGTAGATCGATTGCGTATTGTGCGTATACATATTACAAAAATCAACGTCATAATGCCTGGAAATGAATAATCGGAGGAATTCCTATGTCGCTTAAGACGACACTAATCATAGTGCTTGGATTGCTGGTCCTATACGGATTTTTCACGATAGGATTACCTTTCCTGCTTGCTTTGGTTACAGCTATCTTTTTGGATCCTCTAACGCTGCTGCTCATGCGAGCTATTAAGGTTAATCGGTTGGTTGCCGCGTCGATCATCAGTACCATTTTTACGCTGCTATTGGTAGCTTTGTTCTATTTCATAGGATTTAATGTCGTGACTGAAGTCATTGAGCTGGGGCGGAAAGCCCCAAATTATATGGACGAAGTCAATAAATATGTGGATCATGCCGTTAGCCAAACGCAGGTGTTCTATGATTCCTTGTCGCCCGAAATGGCGGCTCAGGTGCAAACGTGGGTGGAGCGAAGCACCGAAACGCTAACCGCGACGTTAACGGACATGTTGAGCGGGATTTCAGGTTTTTTCCTGAATATGGCAGGGAAAATTCCGAATTTCTTTATCGTCATGATCGTCTACGTCATCGCTTTATATCTGTGCATGTTCAGCTTACCGAAATTGAGAGTCGCGTTCCTATCTATGTTCGAGGAGCAGACGAGAGCCAAAATGGAAAATGTCCTTGTGTATTTACGGGAAGCTATTTTCGGATTCATTCGTGCTCAGCTCATCATGGCGATATTGACGTATTTGGTCACTTTCATAGGCTTACTGGTGCTTAGAGCGGAATACCCGTTAGCGATCTCTTTACTCGTAATGGTTATGGAATTCGTCCCTGTCATCGGTACGGGGCTGGTGTTCATCCCATGGCTGGGTTATCAGCTGTTAGTCGGGCATACGGGGATGGGAATTGGACTATTGGTCCTGTTCCTGGCCTTGACAATCTTCCGCCGCATTGTGGAGCCTAAGGTGCTGAGTGAAGCAGTAGGGATTAATGCCCTTGCCGCTTTAATAAGCTTGTACATTGGCTTTGAGCTGCTAGGCGTAGCCGGGTTATTTTTGGGACCATTGGTCGTCATTATCTATCAGGCGATGCGGAAGGCCGGACTTTTGAAATTGAATATTAAGTTGGATTAAAATGAAAGTCCCTGTTGGCTGCCGTTTGTGGCAGAGCAGGGACTTTTTTTAATTGGCAAGAATATGCCCTCGCCGCATGAGAGGTCAAAAAAAGCCGTCTCCGTAGGGAGAGCGGCGTGAAAGAGCAGTGAGCGAAGAACTAATATACGCGCTTAGCTCCCATATACTTAGGTCCCCAATATGAGCTTGTCAGACTTTGCGGGTAAATGCCTGCTGATCGTGTAGCGGATAGAAATTGCCCGTTCCCCAGATAGAAGCCTACATGGTCAATAACGCCGGGAGTGGCTATGGCGAAGAACACCAGGTCACCAGGCTGCAAATTAGCCTGACTTACGGATGAGCCTGTGTTATAAAGCTCCTGGGAGGTTGTTCGAACAGCTGGAATCCCATGCTTTTGAAACATGTAATAAATAAAGCCGGAGCAGTCAAAGCCTTGTGGCGTCGCTCCGCCCCATAGGTAGGGGACATGCACAAAGTTCATCGCATCGTCCAGCAGCAGCCGTTTTTTTATCGAGTGGGAGATGCTGGTTTGGGATGCGGTATCCACTACGCCGGTGGGAGCTAACAGATAGGCCTTTTGATAATCTTTAACAGCTTGAGCTGTGATTGTGCCGAAGTAACCGGTGATGGTTGGATATGTAAAATAACCAAGTGTTTTTAAATTTGATTGCAGAGTAGACACGGATGAACTTGTCATTCCTTGCGTTAAAGTCATGCTGCTTGTTGAAGCCGACGCCGCAGATGCAGGTGGTGCGGGAATAAGGCTATTTATTGTGACGCTTACAAGAATGGCTGCAGAAACGATGATTTGTTTAGATCGTGTCATTGTGATTCCTCCAAGGTGTTAGATTGTGTAAGTCATGGTATCACATGGATTGTTCTTATTGTAAGCGCTCAAGCGCCCCCTGACCATGAGGAAATATTGGAATATCTGTGATTTTGGCCAAGTTGTGCTGCATATACGTGCTTATAGGCCTCTCTGCCGCTATGACTATTTCTCACGCACCAAAGTGAGAAGAGGAGGAGACGTATGCAATCGCAATTCAGAAAGTACTATCCCTATATTAGTCCATTTGATCCTTGTCCACCGATTCAAGTGAAATTGTATAATGTACCGCCGCACCTCTTTATTGCCTTCCAACCACCCGGTTTGCCGCAATTCAGTCCTTATGAAGCTTTGAAAAAAGGGACGTTATGGCCCGCTCTCTATGGACCTTACGAATCCAAAATAGAAGAAGGGAGCCCATGGTTATGAATCCACCAGCAGTACCGGAATCTTACTACAAGATGATGTACGACCTGCAGGCTGTTGATTTCGTATTGGTCGAGCTAACGCTGTATTTGGATACACATCCGAACGATCTCGCAGCCATCCAGCAATACAATCAATTCGCACAAAAAAGGAAGGCGATGGTTCAGGAGTTTGAGCTGGAGTTCGGCCCACTTATGCCTTTTGGCCATGCCTATAGCAAAAATCCTTGGCAATGGGTGGATACGCCATGGCCATGGCAGGTCTGAAGAAGGAGGAAGAAGCATGTGGATATATGAGAAGAAACTTCAGTATCCGGTCAGAGTCAGCAAATGCGACCCAAGGATGGCGAAGTTACTACTGGAGCAATACGGGGGAGCTGATGGCGAGCTGGCAGCGGCATTGCGTTATTTGAATCAGCGCTATGCGATTCCGGATAAAGTCGTGGGGCTGCTTACGGATATTGGAACAGAGGAGTTTGCTCATCTCGAAATGATAGCAACAATGGTTTATAAGCTTATGAAAGATGCAACGCTGGATCAACTCAAAGCTGCTGGTATGGACGATCAGTACGTGATTCACGATAGAGCGCCATTCTATCAGAACGCGTCAGGCGTGCCGTGGACGGCTGCTTACATACAAGCGAAGGGTGATCCGATTGCAGACCTCTACGAGGATATAGCTGCCGAGGAGAAGGCTAGAACGACCTATCAATGGCTAATTGATTTGACCGATGACGTCGATCTGCAGGATAGTCTGAAGTTTCTCCGTGAGCGGGAAATTGTGCATTCCCTTCGTTTCCGAGAAGCTGTTGAAATTTTGAAAGATGACAGGATGCAGAAGAAGGTTTTTTGAGGGTTTGACGGTGATGGTATCCTAAGATTAAACAATTTTTGAAGGGGAGTGAAGGAAGCAAAGTGCCGAAGGGATGGCAGCATAAATGTGAGGGGAGGGAAATTATATAAAGATGGAAAGGATTTCAATGTCTGACAAAACTAAATTTCCGTTTATGAATTAACCATGATTATCGAACCGTTATGGATTCCAACTTTCCGATCTAATGAGGTATGGGAGGCATTATGATTAAGGGGGAACAAAAGTAATGGTTTCAATCTGCTGTATTAAGTGGAAATGACGAAATTGCAACACAGTTTATTGAGAAACTACGACAAGAAAATTGTAAATCACGATGAATTTTCTGCCCCAAGTGACGAAACTGAGTAGACATTACCTTCAGTTAGTGATGATGAAACATTAAAAAAGCTGTTACTTTGGTTATTGAAAAAACCAAGTAACAGTTTCTTTGGTATAGCGATATCTTATTCGACGCGAACGGGATTCGGAAAATTATCTTCTAGTATACAAAATATTCCATATAAGATAAAATATTAAAAGTAGAATAAATGAATGCGTGTGACTAGATGATGCGAGACTAAAGAAGATTTTTCAGGAGGTGTTATCAAGCGTTGAGAAAATATTTTGGTATTTGGGCATTAGTTCTAATCATTGAACTTATTGTTCTTTACAACTATCTCGAAAGATACGGTGTTACGTACCATATCTCTATATTTGTAATTATTGTAACTTTTATTACGCTAACTTTTGGTTATGCCGCTATTCAAGCTATTTCAAAGAATATGTCGGACTAGAAGGAAACAGGGAGCCTTCAAAATAGGCCCCTGTCCTTCTGTTTCTATTTTTATCAACTAATAACTATATTGTCCACCAATCAAAGTATCTGTTGTTTGACTTTTGGTACTATAAGCAATCGTAAAGCTGCTATTTGTTGCTGTGACACTATCAATACTACCAGAGTTCCATGTATGAGCAAAATAAACCGTCGCTAAACCATGTGCAGAAGAGAAAGTCGAGTTATACTTTAGTTTTACAGCCCCAGCTCCCCACCTCATTGCGTAACCGCCGCCCCATGAATCAATCTTATCGGATAATTTAAACATTGCTCCGTTGTTAGAATCAATAGTTCCCCATCGACTAGTAATAGTCTCAGAATTCTGACCCGACTTACTAGCAGAGCATCCGCTACAAGGGGCATCATGATAGAGACCTTGAGCAAAAAAGCCTGAGAGTAATGCAGCGTTATTAGCTGTTGTTAAGTGGATGCCGACTGTATCTAAATTTCCTATTTGTGTAGCTACATTCATATTTCGCTCGCCCCACCAAGACCAGTCATTTGTAAAACTGTAGCCTCCCCAAACTTCCCAAGTGTTATTAACCGAATCGTAGGATACCCAAGGCGAATTTACAGAAACATCAGCTCCCGTTGTCGATGAAATGGCCACTTCTTTTTCTTTTTGCTTACCAAGCTCATAGTAAACCAGGCCATTTTCTTCTAAAAAGTCAAAAAAATGTTTTGTAAACTTTTGTTCTTTTCCAGCTGCGATTTTAGTAAAATAATTATCTATTTTCTTTATTCGGTCAGGATTGACTTCAGCATCAGCTTTTTGTTTTTGGTTATGTTGATTTGCTTTTTCTGCAATTAATGGTTTGATATTTTTCCCTTCTTTGAACTTGACTACTTTACCAATTGGATTTACATCTTGCTCAATGTCAACTGTGTTATTGGAATACCAGTCAGACAACGTTATTTCAGAAGCTGAAGGTTTAACAAGAACTGAAGCCGAAGCAAGTTGAGGTACTACGAGAAAGCATGCTAGTACAGATATTACTAAAATTTTCTTCATTTTCATTATTACTCTCCTCTTCTTTTAAATTATATTTTTTCCATATATTACATTTTAAATATATTAGACACAACTAATTATGTATATAGCTTTTTATGTATTTAATTGTCGAAAATAATAAAAATATAATAAATTAACTATTTGATATGCTAGCTTTTCCTTTTTCTTCTGGTGAGGCTGTCTCCAAAGTTGGATTATTGCCCTACAAGGTTATTAATAAAATAGTTTTAATTTTATTCGGTTGAGACGCTATGATACTGTAATTGCAGGTATTAGGAATTCTCTGATAATGCTCAATTGGATTACGACAGAAGTAAAGTGAATCTTTTTTTGCACAAAATAAAACACGGTACAGAAGTCCTGATACTGATGATGGAATTTATAGGATAATCTAATTATGAACAGGTGTAGCATTATACCATCCATCCTTTTTAAAATAAAAGCAAGTCCGAGTGATGTATCTCCGAGCTAGCTTTTATTTCGTCGGTTGCTTCCGATGACGTCGATCTCCAGGATAGTCTGAAATTTCTTCGTATAAGGGAATATTGTGCTCGTTATACCCCCCCACTGGCTGTCATGGCTGGCGGGGGGTTTTTATTGATGAAAAGTGCAGGGAATTTTCGATTTTGATGATTATGTTTAGATTTTAAGGGGTATTCAGGCTAAAAACATATGTAACATAATGAAGGCATGAGCTGATTCGTGAAATGATCAATAGGGGGTAAGCGAATGGCTAGAATCTTTATTGTTGACGATGAACCTATTATCGGGGTTGGCCTCAAAACGCTGATTGGGGAATATAAACGGTTTAGTGAGATCGAAACGTTTACGAACAGCGTATCCGCGTTATCGAGCATCAGGGCTAATCCACCGGACGTTGTGATGACGGATATTCGGATGCCTCGTATGGACGGTTTGGAGTTATGCCGAAATATCCAACAGCTAAAGCTGCTCACCAAAGTCGTTGTGCTTTCGGGATACGGGGATTTTGTGTATGCGCAAAAATGTATGTCTTACGGCGTGCAGGAATATTTGCTGAAGCCTATTACAGAAATTGAGCTTTATCCCGTGCTGGATAAACTGCTCGCTACGCGAGACGCGGCACTTGTTTCCTTCTCCCTTTTTGAACAGTGGGTTGATCAATTGGAGGAAGCGGTTTGGATGTTGGACAAGATCCGGGTTAGTGAACTGCTCGAAGAGGGAAAGAGGGAGTTGTTCGCCGGTGAAACGGATGTTCAACAGTACCAGCGGGTATACGATGCAGTCAGCCTGCTTCTCAAAAAATTGAATGCCAGAGGGACTTACCGGATTGAGGCAAAGCCGCTTTTCGAAGAGAACACGGTCATCACAATTACGTACGAGTGGTTTCAGGCCGAAATCGGTATATGGATGCAGCGACTGAGCGAGTACCGCAGGTATGAGAGAATTAATGTCTTGGAGGCGGCTATCCAGTACATCGATGAGCATCTTTTCGAGGAGGAGCTTTCACTGGATAGGGTTGCTGGGAAGTTAGGCATAACACCAACCTATTTCAGCCATTATTTTAAGAAAAATACGAATGAGACCTTCGTTCAATACCGAATGCGTAAACGCATTGACAAAGCCAAACAACTGCTTGCCGTTCCGCACTACAGAATTACTGACATCGGAGCCGAAGTCGGTTACGAAAGCTACCCCCATTTCTCCAGAGTCTTCAAGAAGGCAACGGGCTATTCCCCTACCGAATATCGCGCGCTGCTTGGCATTAAGTAATGAAAAACAGTTTGGTACGCAAGGTTTATCTGTACTTTGTCATTATTATCGCCCTGACCTTGGTGACGGTGGGGGTTACCGGTTATTGGCGGTCGTCCAATGAATTGGAGAATCAGTACGAAGGGCTGTTGACTCAAATTGTTGATAATGTATTGCATGAAACCGATTTATTCCTGAAAAGCTACGAGCGGGCAACGCTTTCTATTCTAATCTCGCCTGTTGTGAAAGAGGCGCTGGATCTTCCGTACAATTCGACCTCCGGCTTTTATACATCCGAAATTGCTATGAAGGGGGTATTTCAACCCGTTCTCATTAATAACCCTCAAATATCCATGACGTACATTGTCGGTTATAACGGGTTTCAGGCAACGGATTTCAATGTCCATATTGTACCTTTTAATTACAAAGGATTTGAAGAATATATCGAACAGATGAAGGAAGACGATGATATCAACGGGGATTTGACGATTCAGGAATCCGGATTTCTGGACGGTCATCTCACCCTCATTCGGAAATTGGCGGACCGTACCTCATCGAAATCATTTAAAGGCATTATGGGCTTTGAACTGAAGATAGGGGAGTTGAACACACTCTGGAAGGGCATAAAACTTGGGCAATCCGGCTATTTTTTTATCGTGAACGACCGTGGGAGAATCTTATACCACCCGGACCCGAGCCGGATCGGCAAACAGCTTGACGGTATGCATTTCAATACGGTTGAGGCCAATAAAGACCAAATATTCGAATTGCCCGGTGAACCGGGGCGGGTTTTCTTTAGTCGGAAGTCCGACTACTCGGGCTGGACGCTCGTAGCCAGCATGTCGGTTGCTGAACAGAGCAAACCGATTTCAGACCTGCGGCAAACAACGCTGTTTGTAGGTATCTTTACTTTGATTTTGGCCTTATTTCTAGCCTATCGGTTCGGACAATCGATTGTTCGTCCAGTTCGGCTTCTGGAAAATGGGATGCGCCAGACGGCCAAAGGCCACTGGACACGAGTACCTCTGACGGGAAGCCGTGATGAGATGGATCAGCTGATTACCAGCTACAATACGATGGTTACCCGACTGGAAGAGCTGGTCGAGCGGGTTTACGAGACTGAGCTGCGCAACCAGGACAATTTAATGAAACGGCAGCTGGCCGAATTCCAATCCCTGCAATTACAGATTAATCCTCATTTCTTGTACAACACATTGGAAATTATTATTTGTTACGCCGTTATCCAAAAATCAAACGAGATTAAAGACATCGTTCGCTCTCTGTCCTATATGCTGCGTTATTCCATACGCACCGATTTGGAGAAAATTACGGTTGCCAACGAGCTTAAACACATTCTGTATTTTATGTCCATTATGAAATACCGCAACCAACGCGAGTTTGAAATCGATGTTCGCATAAGCGCAGATTATTTGCTGGACAGTATGGTCCGTTTGACATTGCAGCCCTTGGTCGAAAACGTATTCAAGCATGCATTTCCCGAAGGGATCGAGGATGCTCACACAATTATTATTGACGCTTGGAAAGATGCCGATGATCTTTACGTCACGGTAGAAGATAATGGCTGCGGTATTGATGCGGATTCCCTCTTGCAATTAAACACACGACTGCTGCACAGCAAGGAGGAGAGGCTGCTGGATGCCCAACCAACATTCGAAGGCAGCATCGGGCTGCTTAATGTGCATAACCGGATTCAAATGGTGTTCGGACAACAGTACGGCCTTACTATACAAAGTGAGCTAGACGTGGGTACAAAGGTTACGATTCGGATGCCGGCGTCCAGCACAAAAAAAGTCATGCCAGTATAAAACAGCACAATGCTCGGCCGTCCTTTTTTCTGTATGCTACATATCGAAAGACATGAAACATACCGAGTCATGGACATCGAGAGAGGGAGGGATTTATGGAGGTTTCCGCTAGCAAGAGCCATACATTGTCTGTAACTGTCGGTAAAAAGGAAAATTACTTGTCTAGACTGAAAAAGAACGCATCCAGCCATTGGCAGCTCTACCTGCTTATGCTGCTGCCGATTATTTATTTGCTCATATTCAAGTATGTGCCGATGTACGGGGCTTTGATTGCGTTCAAAAATTATATCCCCACTAAAGGGGTATGGGGCAGCGAATGGGTAGGTCTGAAGCATTTCGATCGTTTTTTCCATTCGTATGAGTTTGTTCGGATTATGAAAAATACAATCGTTCTCAGCCTGTATAGTTTACTTGCGGGGTTCCCGTTCCCCATCATTCTGGCGCTTTCCTTGAATTACGTAAACGCTCGTTTTTTTAAGAAAACCGTACAGATGATTACCTACGCGCCGCATTTCATTTCCGTAGTTGTCATGGTGGGTATCATTCTGCAAATGATGGACCCACGGGTTGGCCTGGTTCAAACCATTATGAAATATTTCGGTTTGCCGGCAATCAATTTCATGGGCATACCTGAATGGTTTTCACACGTATTTGTTTGGTCGGGGATTTGGCAAAATGTTGGTTTTTCCTGCATCATCTATTTGGCAGCGCTTGCAGCTGTAGATCCTTCGCTGCACGAGGCAGCGGTTGTGGATGGAGCCAATAAAGTGCAGCGAATGTGGCACGTTGACTTGCCGGGTATTATGCCGGTTGCCGTTATTTTGCTGATTATGAACACCGGCCATGTGTTGGACATAGGCTTCGAGAAAGTATTGCTGATGCAGAATCCGCTCAATATGAGCTCATCCGAGGTCATCGATACCTTCGTGTATAAAGTTGGTTTGGCATCAACAGCCATTAATTATTCCTACTCATCTGCTATTGGATTGTTTAAATCAGTTATTAATTTGCTTCTACTGGTTCTCGTCAATCGGCTAGCCAGAAAGTTGGGACAAACGAGTCTGTGGTAATAAGGAGGCGCATCGATGACAGGACGCATACAAGAAACTGCGGATGACAGGCTTTTCACAATTCTGAATTACATCATCCTATTTATTTTTACGATTACGATTCTTTATCCTCTGGTGTACATTGTCAGTGCTTCCTTCAGCTCATCCACAGCGGTTATTTCCGGCAGAGTCTGGTTGTATCCGGTAGAGCCAACGCTAGCGGGTTATGAGGCAGTATTTAAGCATCGTTTAATTATGTCGAGCTTTTTGAATTCGGTCTTTTATACGGTAGTGGGAACGACGATTAATGTGCTTTTTACCCTTATTGCGGCTTATCCGCTTTCAAGAAAAGATTTTATGCCACGTAATGCCATAATGGCCTTGTTTGTATTCACCATGATGTTTTCAGGCGGATTGATACCGTCTTATCTGGTTGTGAAAGAGCTCGGTATGATCGACACAAGGTGGTCTTTACTTATTCCGGGAGCGCTTGCCGTTATGAATATGATTATTGCCCGCACGTATTTCCAAACGACCATTCCGGAAGAATTGCTTGAAGCCGCTCAAATGGATGGATGCAGTGATTTTACGTTTGTGCGGAAAATCGTGATTCCTTTGTCAGGTCCGATTATTGCTGTCATTTCCTTGTTTTATGCCGTGGGACATTGGAACCAATATTTTAATGCGCTACTTTATTTAAAACATCAGGAGTTGTACCCGATTCAATTGGTATTAAGGGATATTTTGGTGCAAAACGAGGTGGATGCGTCGATGATCACTGACGTTGCGGATCAAGCAGCAAGGGACGGTCTGCGGGAGCTTTTGAAGTTTTCCCTTATTGTCGTGTCTACGCTGCCCGTGCTGATCATCTATCCGTTCATACAAAAGCATTTTGTCAAAGGCATGATGATTGGATCACTTAAAGGCTAAAGGGGGCTTTTACATGAAAAAAGGTTTAACGGCTTTAGTAGCGATTACGGCGTCTCTAGCGCTTCTAAGCGCATGTGCGAACAGCGGGCCAAAGGAAACGGCACAGAAGACGGAAGCAAGCATGGACGATCAAGTGACGCCGGCAGGCGAATTCCCGATCACGAAAGAAAAGACGACGCTTAAGGTCATGGTCAAAGGTTCCAGCATTGTCCAAAACTTTGCCACGAATGAGTTCACCAAGTGGCTCGAAGAGAAAACGAACATTCATATCGATTGGGAAGTCGCTCCTGAGAAAACATTTGCAGAGAAGCTTAACGTTTCACTCGCAAGCGGGGATTATCCGGACGTGCTGCTTAATATGAGCGTATCGCCGATTCAGCAGTCCATTTACGGTAAGGATGGCGTGTTCATCCCGCTCAATCCGTATATTGATAAATACGGTGTGGAAATGAAGAAGATGTTCGAGCAGGTGTCCTATGTCAAAGATTTGATTACGATGCCGGACGGCAAAATTTATTCGGTTCCTCAAGTTAATGATTGCTACCACTGCTCGCTTGGCCAAAAAATGTGGATTTATCAACCATGGCTAGATAAGCTCGGATTAAAAATGCCGGAAACGACGGAAGAGTTTTATCAAGTGCTTAAAGCTTTTAAAGAAAAAGACCCTAATGGAAACGGTAAAGCAGATGAAATCCCGCTTGTCGGCGCTACGAATGGCCCCTCCTCGACGTTGGACCTTTTTCTGACCAGTCCGTTTATCGAGAAGGATTTCAACCTGCGCTTTGTTAAGGATGGCAAAGTTCAAGTTGCCTATAATCAACCGGAATGGAAGGAAGCTCTGACGTATCTTCATAAGCTGTTTGCTGAAGGTTTAATTTCTCCGCAAACGTTTACACAGGATAGAAACCAGTTGAAACAAATGGGGATGAACCCGGAGATTCCAATCGCAGGAGCTATTGCCTCACAAAACCAAACGGTATTTGTCGATGTCGATAACCCGAGATTCAAAGACTACGTCTCCGTACCGCCACTCAAAGGACCGTCAGGTATACGCTCAACGGCGTACAATCCATATGCGGTATCTACTGGTCAATACGTCGTTACCAATAAGGCGAAAAACCCAGCTGCCGCATTCCGTATGGCCGACTTGCTGCTTTCAGAAGAAGCGACACTGCGCAGTACGCAGGGCCGTCCTGATCAGGAGTGGGTGCGTCCGGCGCAAGGTGAACTTGGCATTAACGGGAAGCCGGCAAAATGGAAACCTATTGCCACGTTCGGCAAACTGCAAAACATCCACTGGGCACAGGCGGGGCCGTCGCTGCGAACAAACGATTTGCGATTAAGCGTAGTAGCGGATCCGAAAAATTCGCTTGAACTTATTTTGTATAATGAGACGAAAAAATACGAGCCATATGCCACCGATCCGAGCAAAATTGTACCGCCACTGTTCTTCACCAACGAGCAAGCGGAAGAGCTTTCTACGATTGAGAAGACGCTTACGGACTACAGAACGGAATTTTTTGCGAAGACGGTTACAGGATCGCTGGACATTGATAAAGAGTGGAACAACTACTTGAGCACTTTGGACAAAATGAACATTAAACGCTACTTGGAAATTTATCAACAAGCCTATAGCCAGTATAAATCGAAAAAGTAGCCAAACTCGGAAACAATCCTGTTCCGTGAGAGTGAGGTAGAAGATGGAAGAAAAGAATACGAAGGAGCTTTTACCTGAAGGATCTTTACTAGGTAAACCTTCATACGAAAAACCTATACCCGGTAAACCTTCACCAGGTAAACCTAATGTTGTGTTTATCATAGCGGATGATCATCGTGGCGAAGCAATTGGCGCGTTCGGTAATGAAACGGTGCAGACGCCGGTATTGGATTCGCTGGCCGCCGGCGGGACATCATGCCGCAACACTCGTATATTCGGCGGCCTTAGTGGAGCGGTTTGCGCGCCAAGCAGAGCGTGTGTGCATACGGGCATCCCTATCTTCCGGGCGATGATCGGTAAAGACATGAAGAACCGGGAGCATTCGAGCGTGATTCGTCCGGATGTTCGGCTCATGCCGCAAACGATGCAAAGTGCCGGTTACTTGACACATGCGATCGGCAAATGGCATAACGACAAAGCAAGCTTCGCCCGAAGTTTCGGAGGAGGGGATAAGCTGGCGTTTCACGGTATGAGCGAGCATACGAGTGTTCCTGTGTACGACTACGACGTGACCGGGGTTTATCCCAAGGAAAATGAATATATGGAACATACGTTCTCAACGGAACTGTTTACGGACGCTGCTGTCAACTTTATTGAGAATTACCAGGCGGATCAGCCGTTTTTCCTGTATGTGGCTTATACAGCGCCGCATGATCCACGAACCGCGCCGGAGCCGTATGCCAGCATGTACGACAAATCCGATATTCAGCTGCCTCCCAACTTTGTGCGGGAGCATCCATTTGATACCGGCGATATGACGGTTAGGGACGAAAAGCTTGCCCAATGGCCGAGGGACGAAAACGAGATTCGTGGGCATATCGCTGATTATTATGCCATGATTAGCCATTTGGACGCACAAATCGGCAGAGTCGTTGAAGCGCTGAAAGCTAAGGGCATCTTTGACGATACGTTGTTCGTGTATACCGCCGACCATGGCTTGGCGGTTGGGCAACACGGGCTGATGGGCAAACAGAACCTATACGATCACAGTGTGCGAATCCCGCTTATATTCAGGGGGCCAGGGGTGCCGGAGGGCAAGCAGGAGCTTGCGTTGGCAAGCAATATCGATATTTTTCCTACCGTTGCCGGACTATGCGGCGTCGAGCTGCCGGAGGAGACGGAAGGTATTAGTCTATGTCCTAACTTTGCAGGGGAAAGTGACAGTATTCGCAATATCGTGGGCGCTGTTTATCGAGATGTCCAGCGGATGGTAACAGATGGCAGATGGAAGCTGATTCGTTATTATCGTTCTCCTGAAACAAACACAGGAACGGAACGCATCCAATTGTTCGATCTACTAAGCGATCCTTGGGAAACGCAAGACGTGTCGGCAGATCCTGCAAATGCGGGGGTTATCGAACGGCTTGCCTCCGAAATGGCTTCGTGGATGCAAGAGAGCGGTGATATTTTGCAGGATAAACCGGTAAATCCCGTTGCGTCCTTGGCTTGATGATTGCACGAAAAGTCGCGGAAATCGCGACTTTTTGTTTTAATCATGCATTTGGAGTGGAGTTTCCCGGCTGTTTCGCGCGGAATTACCCAACTGTCTCGCGCAGTGGGAACTACAGGGCGCTATCCGAGTCAAAAGTGTCAATATGGCGAGGTCGAGGGAACTACAGGACGTTATTTTGCTTTTTGCTGGGAAATTCAGCATTTTTTGTGGGAATAAGGCCCTGTAGTTCCGCTAGCTCTCTAGCATTTCATCTTTTAGCCGTAATAAGGTCCCACAGTTCCCATATATAGAGATCCCCCCACATTGGCAGAGTAGGAATTCCTGTCTTGCCTATTTATAAAGAGGTGAATGGAAGCATGCAAACGATTGAACTAAATAAACAATGGTTTCGGGGAGCCGTTTCAATAGAAACGACGGATATTGGACTCCGGCCATGGCGATTGCCATATGATCAGCTCGGATTATTCGCATCGAAATTAGTGGAGACAGCAGGGGAAACCGCGGGTGTTAGAGTTGCTTTTATAAGCGACTCTACTTCAGTGGAGCTCCATGTCGCAAGAACGGATAAAGAGATACGGTTTGACATTGTGATTGAAGATGAACTCGTTGATACCAAAACTCTTCATGCAGGAGAGGAGGTTTGTCTATTTGCAAACTTAACAGGCAGCATGAAGAGGATCGAGGTTTATTTGTCACAAGAAGCTGCTGTTATTGTGAAAGCACTTAAAGTCGATGAGGAGGCATCGGCGGCTCCCTTGCCCAGCAATCAACCCCGTTGGATTACTTATGGAAGCTCGATCACACAATGCCGATCAGCAGAAAGCCCCGCTCTGACTTGGCCGGCAATCGTAGCGCGCAACAAAGGATGGGACTTAACCTGTATGGGATATGCGGGACAATGTCATTTGGAACCGATGATCGCTCGCATCATCCGCGACCTACCCGCTGACATTATTTCCATGTGCCTTGGCATTAATGTGATGGGAGGTAACACTTTAAATATCCGAACGTTTCGGTCCGCCATTATTGGCATGGTATCGATTATTCGGGAAAAGCATCGGAGCACGCCCCTGCTTTTAGTTTCTCCTATTTATTGCCCGCACAGGGAAACAGGTGAAAACTTAGTGGGAATGAACCTGGTTACAATGAGGAAAGAAATTCAGGAAGCGGTGAATCTTTTAACTTTTTACGGGGATACAAATCTTGTTTATGCAGATGGTCTGGAAATCCTTGGTGAAGCTTATGTTAATCACCTGCCAGACCACCTGCATCCAAACGCTGAAGGAAATAAAATTATGGCTAGTCATATACAGGAAAAGCTAATTCTTAGCCGCTAATAACCCTAAGTACTCCTTCAACGCAATTGAAGTATTGGACAATCCGCTGGAAGAGGGAATAAATTTACTTATACTGAGTGTCTGCTGCCCCTGCGAAATAAAGTCGGTTGGATAAGGGGTTACATCCACCTTGAGCTTTTGAAACTGCTTGACGGAGCGGGCCATATGGAAGGCAGAAGTCACGAGAATGGGATGCTGCCAGCCATTTGTGGTTAGCATAGCTTGGGTATGCAGCGCATTTTCTTCCGTGTTGCGGCTTGTATCGTCCAGAAAAATGGAAGCTTCAGGAACGCCGAGTGCGATAAGATGACGTTTGGAAATTTGCGATTCATTGCCTGAGTCCGTGAAAACTTGTCCACCCGAGAGGAGGATGGGCAGCTTCGTGCTGCGATACAGCTCCGCTACGGTCAGCACACGGGCAGCTGTGTTCCCTGTCAAATATCCTTCGCCCTTGGTTAAAGGGTCTGGTGTGTCAAGCGTCGCGCCGCCTGTTAACATGACAATCACATCACCGCTCACCTGAGCCGGTGGAGTGTATCTTCGTTCGATTGAATTTAGGAGCTCGTTACTGAAATAGGGCATGGAGCAAACGTACAAGAGAAGGGCGGACAGCCCGATTAGGAGAGTACCTATGTACTCTTTTTTTTGCTGCAGCCATAAGGCAATGCAGAAGAGCAGCAGAATAACAATCCCCGGGGGAAACACTAACGTATAGATGATTTTGATCAAATAGAGCATAGGGATGATTAAATCCTTTCTTTGGAAAAAGCAGCTATTTGCGTTATTAATCTTTTTCGACAAACATAGGGAATATCCTGCAAAAAAATAAAGAGAGGCTGTCTCGTAAGTCATCGAATGACCGAGGGAGAGCCTCTCTTTTGTATGTTTGGAACGGCAGGGGAAACATTGAATCGACTAAGAGAACAGAAACACCAAGCTGGGAAGCTGCGTTATTCTTGCAGTTCCTTACCGCGAATCCACACGCGTTCGAGCTCCAGCTCAGGGCTGACCAAGAGCAGGTCAGCCTGCTTGCCTTGCGCAATCGAGCCGTGCGACGCCTGCAGCTGCAGCAACCGCGCCGGGTTGCCGCTCGCGAATCGGCTCGCTTCTTCCACGCTGACTCCAACCTCGCGCACCATAAAACGGAGCGCATCGATCATAGTCAGCGTACTGCCGGCGAGCGCGCCGCCTTCCGTCAACCGGGCCACGCCCGATTGGACGGTAACGGCTTGCCCGCCAAGATCGTACTGCCCGTCGCCAAGCCCCGCGGCCGACATGGCATCCGTGATCAGCAGCAGGCCATCCGGCTGCTTAGCTTTCACCAGCAGGCGAATCGCTGCCGGGTGCACATGGTGCCCATCGGCGATGACTTCGCCGCTGATGCGATCGTCGGTAAGGACCGCACCGACGGTTCCGGGTTCGCGATGATGCAGCGGCTTCATCGCGTTGAAGGTGTGCACCGCGTGCGAGAGCCCCGCGCCAACCGCCGACTGAATGTCGGCGTAGGAAGCGTCGGTGTGGCCGCACGCGGCAACGATGCCACGATCGCGCAGCCACGCGATTGTCTCATGAGCACCCTCGACCTCAGGGGCGAGGGTAAGCTGTTTCACGAGCTGCGGAAAGCGCTCGTGCCAGTCTTGCAGCCAGGAAAGCTGCGGCGGCAGCATCAGCTTCGGATCTTGCGCGCCGGCCCACTTCGGCGAGATGAAAGGGCCTTCCATATGCACGCCAAGCAGCTGCGCGTAGGGCATTGGTTCTTGCATGTAGCGGTTGACTTCGCCAAGGACGCGGTCAATCGCTTCATGCGTTTGCGTCATTGTCGTAGCCAGCATGGCGGTAGTTCCGTTCTTCGCGTGAAACCGTGTAATGGTATCAAGCGTTTCGGGGCTGGCTTCCATGAAGTCAGCGCCATGCCCGCCATGCACGTGAACATCGATGAAGCCCGGCAATAACCAGCTGCCGCGAGCATCGACAGTTTCAGCAGCCGGATCAGCCGTGCTGGAATTCCACGCTGAGCTGTTTTGGACGGAAGCGATAACGCCATCTTTTAGATGAACGACACCTTGTTCGATGACGCCTTGTTCCGTAACGATCCTGGCACCTGTAATGACAAGTTCGCTCATTCGAACAACCTCCCTGCCTCAGCATCCAGCAGAACGACAAGGTGTGGGTGAGTTTGCAGCAGAGTAGCCGGGACTTCTGTTGTAATAGGTCCTGTAAGCGCGCGATGCACGATTTCAGCTTTGTCAGCACCGCGAACGATCAGCAGAATCGTTTTGGCTTTGAGAATTGTGCCTACGCCCATCGTTAGAGCGTGAGTCGGAACTTCTTCGATCGAGTTGAAAAAACGCGCATTCGCTTCACGAGTTTCTTCCTTCAATTCGACGAGATGCGTCCCGCTGATCAGTGAATCGTCAGGCTCGTTAAAGCCGATATGTCCGTTATGGCCAAGGCCAAGGATTTGCAAATCAATCTGCTTAGCGTCTTCAAGAAGTTCATTAAATCTGGCACATTCCGCTTCCAGGTCAGGCGCATTTCCGTTAGGAAGGTGAGCTGAAGAGGCAGGCAAGTCAATATGAGCAAATAAATGCTGCTGCATATAAGCGTGATAACTCTCAGGATGATCCACTGGTAAGCCGACATATTCGTCCAGATTAAAGGAAGTGACGTTTTTAAAGCTGACGCGGCCCTTCTCATAGGCTTTCACCAGCTCTTCATAAATACTTACAGGCGTACCGCCCGTGGCTAAGCCTAGAACAGCTTTTGGCTGCATTTGGACAAGGGATGTAATAATACCGGCTCCGGCCTCATTAAGTTCTTGTTGATTTTGAAAAATATGAAGATTCATAGGGGGCTTCCTCACTCTCATGGACAAGTTATTTGCATTAGATGCATGATTTATGAAATCATTTTGCATAAAAGTATCATTTTTTTATATTAATTCTACTCATTTCAATCATAACTGAATTCATTAGTCTCGGCAACAGGCATTTTCCCAAATATGAACATTGACTTACATGGGTATGTTTGCCATTCTTAACTAAGATCATTACACGTTTTATATAATTCATGATGATGAAGGAGCTTGATGATGAGTACACAGAGAATCCTACCTGAGGCTATGTTTTTTGACATGGATGGCACGTTATTTCAAACCGAAACGATTCTATTGCCCGCTTATCATGCGACATTTGATGTGCTCAGAGAGAAGGGCCTTTTCACGGGAGAGACGCCGCCGGAAGAAAGAATTCTGGGGGCGCTCGGCATGCTTCTTGAGCATATTTGGCAGCGGGTTATGCCGGACGCTTCTGTAGAAGCGCGTCAAGCCGCTGATGAGCTGTTGCTTCGTTTCCAAATGGAAGCGCTGAAGCAAGGACAGGGGAAATTGTACGATGGTGTGGCAGAGACCTTACAGGCTTTGCGGGACAAAGGTGTCCGCTTATTTGTGGCGAGCAATGGATTAGAGGACTACGTCGGTCATGTGACCGAGGCGATGGGCTTGTCCCCTTTATTTGAGGACCTGTACAGTGCGGGGAAATATCAAACCAGATCCAAAGTGGATTTGGTTAAAATAGCGCTCGACACGCATCAAATCAGCTCCGCGTGGATGGTGGGAGATCGTTCCTCCGATGTGGAGGCAGGACTTAAGAATAATCTGACTGTAGCTGCTTGCGATTACGCCGGCTTCCGGGAAGCGGGGGAGCTCGAAGGCGCGCACATTCGAATTCGTAGCTTTGCTGAGCTGCTGGAATACGTTTAAGATGAAGTTGTCGCAAACGCGGTCGTCTGGGCATACACTATAGCACATTGACAGATAAAGGTGCTGATTAGAATGCCTTCTTTTGTAGGGATTTTCAACATTATAAGGAACGAAGGAAGCCTGGTGAACGGTGATACGTTAGTGATTGCTCCGACGAGCGCAGCCAAAACGTACTCCGGCAGCGGTGGCGGCATAACAGGAGATTTCGCCGTTTCGAATGTTCTATTTAGCGCGACGATATCGCTGGACCCGGATGTTGTGGATGCGGGTGCTAATAAGGTAGCTACTGGGACGTAAATGCATGGCAGAAGATTGGCTTCAAGCTCGGGTGACGGGCTTGGAGCCTTTTTTTGCGTGTGGGCACACTATCTGGGAACTACAGTACGCTATTTCGTAGAAAAGGCATAGTTCCACCTGCAGTGGGAACTACGTTCCGCTATTTCAGCCAATTTGGCTTGAATACCTGACATGGAGGAAGAATAAGACCCTGTAGTTTCCCTAAGAGTGGAAAACAGCTCGTTTTCCTCCAAATAGGGGACTCCAGTTCCTCTCAGCAAGCCTGAGTGAAATTCCCATGCGATGAGGCATGTACAGGTACGGGGGCTGCCGAGGGAAGGGTATTACCTGCCTATGACGGAGGATGTGGCGGTGGGCGTAGGAGCTTTGCGTCCCATTATCTTTCGACACTTCTTTTGATGGGGCAATATGTAAATCGGAAGCTCCTTACAGCTTAGTGCTGCTGCTTCCGATTGCGCGCTTAATCACTTTCATTGGATGCATCGCCAGAAGGCGAATCTATTCTTCGAGTGTTTTGCCGTAGCATCCAGACGGCATACTCGAGAGGGCGTGAAACCGCCTTCTGATATGTGGCGATTTCGCCGATTTTTCGGAATACTTCCCGGGAAGGCTTGGGATTGACTTCCAGCAGCCAAACATTTCCTTTCGGATCTACGGCAATATCCATGCCCAACTCACACAGCTTGCCGAATTTCGTTTCTAGAAAATCTGCCAGCTTATAAGCGAAGTTATTCATTTCTTTCTTAATGCTTTCTGTTTTTTCAGGTGAAGCGAAACGGTACGCTAACAGCTTATCTTGCGAAACCGCGCTTCCGCCTCCGTGCAGGTTCGAGGTGATGCTGCGGTGTGGACCGATGCGGCCGGCACAGCCCGTAACTTCCCATTCACCGCTGCCGTTTTTTTGAATCAGCAAACGGTAATCATGCACGCGTCCATCCTTCAGCGTAAGCTGTATGCCTTGTTGAACCACATAGTCCGGACTCAGCTTTAGCGTATGCAGCTTGATCGCCAGCTGTTTTTCGCTTGCGCGGTAAGGGGCGATGATGGTTCTTTGCTGATTTCTTCCTTGCAATAAAAACAGGTCGGGACCCAGCTGCTCAATACGCAGGATGCCTCTTCCACCTGTACCGTTTTTCGGTTTGACATAGACAAGCGAATGTTTCTTTATAAACTTCAGCAGCTCTTGCACGGTACTGTACCGCACGGTAACCGGCAGGAAAGGGCGTATGCCTTCATTTTCAGATAAAATTTGATGCATTGACCATTTATTGGCCAGCGGTCTGCTCAGAAAGATCAGCTTTGCATGCCGATTGCGAAATGCTTTGAGCATTTGATAGTTCGCAGCTGCTTTGTAGCGGCAACGGTCATAAATGACAGGCGGCATCGATGTGCGGCGGCGAACCCATTTGCGTAAGGAAGCGTCGTAGGTTAATGAGCGCACCGAGTTGTCAGCTTCGACATCGGTCGGCGAGAAAACTTCGACTTGAACCCCCATCTTTTTACCTTCTTTACTGAGCTTTTGAAAGTAAGAGAGTTCTTCGAGCCGAGTTTTGCTTAAATAGATAGCGAGTACGCCCAGTCGTTGTGAAGACAAGCATAATCACCTTCTTCTTCCATTATTAATTAAATAAAGGCTATAACGAATAATACGTTCAAGTGATTTTTTGCGGATTTTCGGTTCGTCGAATTTCATTGGTTTGGAGTTCGCTTCGAAGAACCAGATATGGCCTCCAACATCCACGCCGATATCCATCGACATTTCGCCAAGTTGATTGCCGGATGATTTTTCAATCTGCGTTGCGAGTGTGACGGCAGCTGTTTCAACTCGTTTTAGTATGCTTTTTGCTTCTTTTGGCCCAAAACCCTGTGAGAGCAGCTTGAACGGATCATCGATCGAACCGCCTCGTGGAACGTGCGTGGTGATGCTCGCTTTCCCCGCTACACGTGCGCCGACGCCTGACACGCTCCATTCCCCTTTGGACGTTTTCTGGATGAGAGCGCGCAAATCATAAGCCCGCTGTTTGTACCTTGCTAAAGCAATGCCTTGCTGAACAATGTATTCGTTGGAGCCGCGGTGCCGATTCCATTCGTTCCAAAGTTCGGAAGTGGAATGATGCACACTGTAAGTCATTTGCTTATCTACCTGACGGCTTAGCCGGTATTGCGTTTGACTGCCTTTCGTTGTTATTCGGTCAATCCGCATAATGCCTTTTCCCGCTTTGCCTTTCACCGGTTTCAAATACAATACGGCGTGTTTGCGCAAAAGGGAAGTCAGGTCGTCAGCTGAACTTAATTGTTTGGTATCGGGCATATAGGGCTTGCTGTCTTTGGCTCCATTAAGCCAACTGAATAAGGTCCATTTGTTAAAGAAGGAAGAATTGAATAAATGAACGCTGGAGCTGCGATTGCAAGCTTGAATCGTTTGTTGAACTTCGGGCTTCATTTCCATTTTGCGATAAGGAATGCGATTGTAGACGACTTGAGGAGCGGGAACGAGTTCCCTGCTCCATTTTTTGGTTTGGTTATTGTAGCGATAACCGTGAATTTCATTGCCTGATAGGTTGAAATCCTTGGTAGTCACGACGTAAACATCAACCCCAAGCCTTTCACCTGTCTGAATGAGATCAAGGAAATTGTGCAAATTCCCTCGAAATACGCGATTACTGTCCTTAACGGTGAGAATGGCCAGCCTCGGATTCTGCTCTTTGTTGTGCAGGAAGAAAGCCATTAGTTTTCCCTCCTAGCACGGAATCGGCTTAAATACAGGCAGTGCTCATAAATATTTTGTAAAGTAGTGAGGTCTCCTTCTTTCAATGAAGGGTGTTTGAAAATGGATCTGCCTGGTTTGGCATTGGCTTCAAACATCCAGATTTTCTCATTTTGATCGATACCAATATCGAATCCGAGCTCTCCGAGCAAATGGTCATAATTATTCTCGATGCCTTCGGCGAGCTTGATCGCCGTTTCTTTGGCATTGCTAAGCACGGACTCTGCACGGCTGCCGTAGATTTGACGAAGCACCTGTTCTGGCGTCATTAATTGACCGCCGTTGCGGATATGGGTGGTTACGCTGCCCTTGCCGGATTTCTTGGCCCCGATGGCGGCGACAACCCAGTTGTTGCTGCCGTTTTTCGTCATGTGGAAACGGAAATCAATAGGGCAGTTGTCAATCTCTATCAGGCGGATGCCTTGCTGTGCCACGTAATTGGATAGACGCCCCCGTCCAGTCCCGAGCATTTGCATAAGCCCTTCGAATTTTCCATAACGGATGAGCACGTTTTTGCCGCCTTTGCGGTAGCGAACAAAATAACCGCGTTTCGGGTTATAGGTCACCCGGAAAATACCAATGCCCAAACTGCCCGCCGTTGGTTTCAAATAAATGAATTTATGCTTGTCGAGCATTTCTTTAATTTGATCCGCAGATGGATTAATTTTGGACTCTGGAACGAATTTGTAAGCATCGTCGCCAGCTAACATTTTGTACACATCCCATTTGTCAAAAAAGCTCCAGTTAAACAGCGGGATGCCTCTGCGTACAAAACGGTCCTTAAAACCCTCCATTCCGGCCGACTTCTCTGCTATACGGCTGGATAGGCGGTTATAGACGACATCCGGCAGCGGGAACGTTTTGCGAATCCAGCCTCCGCCTTCTTTGGGAATGATCCCCGTAACGGTTTCCTGTACCCAATTGACCCCTTTCGGGCTGAAAGCGAAAATAAATGATTTGTTCGAACCTGTATTTAGAACTTGGCGGATGAACCCGGTTTTTGTACCAAACGGAGATGAACCGCCTACAATATTCGTTAAGACGCCGATGAGCGGTCCGATACGCAGTTCTTTATTTGTCGCGCTCGCGACCATTACGCTCCCCGAGCGAGGAACTCGCAGAGAAGCCATCAAAGAAAGCGGAATGTACATATGCTGGCCACTTTTTTTAATCAGGCGGATCGGTAGGGTGGCTGTTTTGCTGCCGACCTTTACAGTAATCGATTTGGTACCGGTTAACCGTAAAGCTTTGACGACTTCACTTGTTAAGTAGACCGATCTATCTGTTCGTTGTACGGCGTGGAGCATACACGTTGTCAAACTCATTAGGTTACCCTCCTAAACTTGTTCCAAGCTTAACTCAGCTTTTTGTGCAGCAAATATCCAGCATAATAAATAGGGTTAGCTATGGATTTCAACCGTGCTTTCTCGTCGCGCATGCGCGCGAAAATCGTTCTGCCTGGCTTGGAATTCACTTCGAGAATCCAGACGCGCCCCCACGTATCGATCCCAAGATCGATACCGAGCTCAGCTAATCGTCCTTGATGATTTTCCAGAAGCGGGGGGATGCGATTCGAGAGCATGGTTAGTGTGGCTATGAGCTCACTAGCCTTGGTATCGCCGAATTCCCTGGTTAGAAAGGCGGAAACCTCTTCAGCACTTCCTCCGCCATGCAGATTGGAAGTCACACTGCCCGGTTTGCCGACACGAACCGCCATGCCGGTGCTTTCCCATATGCCGGAACCGTTCTTTTGGACGAGAGAGCGAATGTCATAAGCCATTGCTTCTGAAGAATGCAGGTGCAGATATTCTTGCATCAGATATGGCCTGGTGCCGATACAGCTGCGCAGCCATTGCCAGCAGGAATAGAAATCATGAAACTCATGATCGACGAGCCCGTTTTGAGCATTGCGACCTTGGATATGGTAGGTGCTTTTTCCGTTCATTGTGTTTACTTTGTGAAGATGCAAGGCACCCTTTCCTTGACTGCCGCCTTGTGGTTTAAGAAACACATCTTCCCTTGTTTGAAGCCAATTTCTAAGAGTGGTGCCGCTTGTGAGTAAGTTCGTTTCTGGCAAGTAACGGCTGATTATGCCGTCTTTCTGCAAAATTTGATCAACTTCCCATTTTCCTCCCAATCCATAGCCTAGGAAGCGAATTAGGGGTGATTCGCGCAGCTTTCTCACATGGTACTGATACTGTTCATAGCTGCGTTTATTGCTAAAGAAACATCGATCATAAATCAGTGAGGGCAGCGGAACGAGTTTGGCCACCCATTCCTTCGTTTCCGTCAAGTAGGTGTAACCCCGTACCGTATGCCCTTTCCAATCGATGCGATTCGGTGAGAACACGACGACGTCCAGACCTTCACGGGCGCCATAATAAGTCAGATGCTTATAAAAGCCTGAGCTGGCAAAAGGCAGTTCCCGTTTCAATTCTGTGACCATAATCCCGAGCAAGGGACGTTTGGTGCTTAACCGCATAGTTCCACCTCAAATCTTTGCTAAAAATTTGGCGTATTGCACGAGTTGTTTCACGGAAGGTCTTATTTTCTTGTCCGTGTTTAATGGCGTATTATCATCTTTAGAAGGTTTGGAGTTTACCTCAAGCAACCAGACCTTCCCCATTTTATCTACAGCAAGGTCGATCCCCAGCTCTCCAAAATGACTCGGGATTTGGGCTTCAATCCCTTTGGCAATGTCGATAGAGGCCTTGCGCAAACGAGCCGTTACAGAGACACGAGTGGCTGAAGAAAACGGCGTTTTGGCGAGTGCGCCCACCACATTGGTCAGACTGCCGCCTCGTGCAAGGTTGGAGACGAAATGCTGAGATCCGGCAATGCGGCCGACAATGGAGGTGATGGCCCACTCACCTTTGGCCCCACGCTGGACAAGCGAACGAAAATCAATCGATCTGCCGTCTGTTGTGATGAGATCAAGTCCTTGCTGCAGCTGATAGCGCTGGGTTTTGAGTTTGCCGGATATCGCTTGAAAGACAGCAGAAAGGGAAGGAAACGTTTGTTTGCGAACGCCGGTTAGATTCGTATAATGACACGTATAGACGTCACCGGGCTCTCGGCGAATGCGGATAATCCCTTTTCCCAAGCTGCCGGTAATTGGTTTGAGGAATAGAACGGGATGGCGGGAGGCCATCGATTTTAGCATTTGATAATTTTTGAAGAGGTAGGATTCCGGTAAATACCCATGAAGGGAACTATCTTTGCGCAAAGCTTCGAACACTTCCGTTTTGTTCAAATATTTCTCGTTGAAGACCTCGGTTCCATAACGGCTCTTGGCATCTTTCAAAAATTGTTGAACATTCGGCAAGTTTTCATATTTGCGCGAAGTAAGCCGGTTGTAGATCACATTGGGGATCGGAAACGTTTTTTTGCTCCAGGAACCATTGGCATACGCATACGCGGAAATGGAACTGGCATTCGCTTGCATTTCACCAGGCGGGAAGAAGCAAACAACAGCCCCATAACGTTCACATGCGTCGGTCATTTCTTTACAAAAAGCGGTAATCGCACCAAATGGGCGGTCGTGTGAACTTGAATAAACGCGGCTGATCATCACGCCAATTAAAGGTCCAATCGACAAAGTGCCCACATTTTGCCTATAATGGATATTGAGCTGCGCCCCTTGATGAATACCGATCTTGGTAGCGAGGACAGGATTGAACCGTAAACTGTTCGATGTAGCGGCGGTGACGACCTTGACATCCTGTTTGGCAGAGCCAAAGCGCAGAGTCATCGATTGATTGGACGGAACTTTCCATTTTCTTGCAATGGCTTCACTTAGAACAACGGTCCGATCATCCAAATAGATGCTGGTGCCTTGAATGGATATTCCGACTTTCGTCCTGGTCAATAGCGAACACTCCTTCCAGCATCAAAAATGGCATTGCTGTTTAAGCAAAGTAAACTACTCCATCATATGAGGACATATATACCTTGGTGCTTGGTATGTCGTCGAAACTGTTTGGAGGAAGAGCCCAACCGCGTTTGGGTTAAATTAGGAGGTCATGGAAATGAACGTACACGATAGAGCTTATGAGCTGGCAAAAGCGATTAAAGAAAGCAGCGAATACAAGGATATGCTGGAGATTCGCGCGAAGATTAACCAGGATGCGTCTAGCAAAAACTTACTGGAAGATTTTCGTTCACGTCAAAATGAACTTCAACAGAAAATGGCTGTAGGCGAGATGCCGCCTGAAGAGGAGATGGAGCAGCTGCAGAAACTATATGACGTACTTGCTCTGAATCCAGGGATTAAACAGTTGTTTGATGCGGAACGCCGTTTATCGGTTGTGCTTGAGGATGTGCAGCGTATTATTGCCGAGCCGTTGCAAGCGATGCTGCAGTAGAAGAAAGATGCTCAAATAGAAAATGTTCAAATAGAAGATAAATGTAAGGCTATTCAGGAAGAAGTAGTTGATCTACTTACACCTGGATAGCCTTTTCTTGTATATCGAGGTTGAATGGAGTGCGTTATGGATTCAGTTAAGTTTCAGTCTTTGTTAAGGCTATGCTCAGGCAAGTGAACCGTCTAACAAATATAATGAAGCTAAGATCAGGCCATTCGTTAGGAGGAGAGATAGCAATGAAAAAGTCCAAGTGGACAAAATGGCAGATTGGGATGGTCGTGGGCGTTCTTCTCTTCTATTTATTTCAAGAAGTGAAAGAAAGTCCGCAGTTTCTATTGGCAGTCTCCGCAGCTGCCTTATCCAAGGATCAAACTGCAAAGGTAACGGCTCAAAAGGAAACCTCCAACAATCGGATGGCGGAAAATACGCCGGTCCGTCGGGGAAGAAACCATGACCGGATGGCAGCGGGGACAGGGTCCACCGGATCAACAGGATCCTCAGGCTCATCAAGCTCTTCAGGTTCCACAGGAGGCGCCGAATCTTCGCAGCCACAGTTGAAAGCACATACTAGAAGTCAAGCTTCATAAAACAAGGAGATGGGCGTTATGCTCCAGGAATCAAGCTTTCGTTCGATGAACACGCAAATTCAGGTGATACTGGCTGCAAGCCGTGAGATGTCTGAATTTGAGCCGCTGATTCAGTCTTATTTTGCCAAGGCAGAACGGCGGTTTAGCAGGTTTTTGCCATCAAGCGAATGTTCCCTGCTTAATAGGAACTCAGGAAGCCGTTGTATGATATCGGATGAAATGGCGAATGTACTTGAGCTGTGCCAGCATTATTTTGAAGTGACGGAGGGAGTGTTTAATATTTTCATTCTTCCTGCGCTAGAGCATGCTGGTTACCAACGTAGTTTCGAAACGATAGCAAATGACGATGAATTCGCAGAAATACGCAACCATCCGCTGCTGCCATTCCCAAAGGATCGGTTACAGATAGATCTGGACACGGCGATGTCCTCCGTACGATTTCCTGCTAATCAGCAAATGGATTTAGGCGGCATTGTAAAAAGCTGGACCGTTCAGGGGGTATCGGATTTACTTCGCATCGAGCGGCAAATGCAAAGAGGTCTCGTGAATGCCGGCGGTGATGTGGAAGTATGGGGAGGCGCAACAGACACGGAGCCATGGGTAATTGCTATTGATAGACCGAATAGCAGTCGTATACATCGGTTGGATGAACTTCTCCTCTTGCTAGTAGTTGGGGCAGTTGCTACCTCGAGCACACAAAAAAGAAGTTGGCGGAACAGCCAAGGCAGTATGCATCATCTCATTGATCCTAGTACGATGAAGCCTAGCCGCTCATCCGTAATTCAGTGTTCTGTCGTGGGGGAGCATTTGGTTGAGTGCGAAATTTGGGCTAAGGTCATGTGCATTCGCGGGCTGGAAGATGGACTACCTCTTTTTAGACGCCATGCGCAGCGGTTGGAAGCTCTTATTTTTACAGAGGATGGAACTCTCCATCATGTGAAGCCGTCTGCGAATGAATCCAAGGGTGAATGGTTGGGGCTTGAAGCAGATTCCGTATATGTTTGAAAAAGTTAGGAGGAGTAAAATTGATTCAAATGCTGCTAGATTTACCCATTTGGATGTTGATTCGCGTATTTGGCATCTTATCTTATCTTAGTCTATTCGTGGGGATGGCGCTGGGCATTGCGTATAGCTTTCCTCAGTGGAAGGGTCAAACGAAGGCGCGGTTGCTTCGATCGCATACATTTGCGAATCATTTGGGTACTTGTTTGGCTTTACTGCATACCGTGCTTTTGGTCATAGATACGTTCATGCCGTATGATTGGAAAGAGATCCTTGTTCCATTTGCGGCCAAACATTCTGCGGTATTGAGTGGTACCGGCACGATAGCACTGTATGGCTTGCTGTTGTTGATTTTAACGACCGATATCCGTCAGAAGCTGAAGAAGAAGCTTTGGTTCGCTTTCCATTTGCTATCGTATCCTATTTTTGCGTTAGCCCTGATTCATGGGTTATTTATAGGGACGGATAGCTCGAACATTTTGATCAAAACGATGTATGTGACTACTGCGCTCCTCTTGATTGGTTTAACTGTTTTACGTGCTGTTGTACGTCCCCGCAAACAAGCGGTCAGGTCGAAGGAGACGTATTCCGTTTAGCGCATAGAAGGCTTCTATTTCAATGAAATAGGAGCTTTTTGCGTAGAAAAGCAAGTCATTTGAAAAGTTGCGAAATGTGTCGAAACTGTCTATAGTAAAAGGGATTGTTGAATACGAAAAGAGGACCTGAAACCGATATGGCCAAACAAAAAATCACGGAGCTGGATATCGTCAGAGCGATAGCTATCCTGGCTGTCGTCACGATCCACGTTACGGCAGACTGGACAGTAGATCCAACTTTGAAGGGCAGCAGTTCGCAGTTGCTCGTCTTATTTTTGAACAAAATGAGTTACTTTGCAGTTCCCGTGTTTATCTTTTTAAGCGGAATTGTGCTTTTCTACATTTATACGGATAATTGGAGCGCCAAGCAGGCCGGTATCTTTTACTGGAAGCGGGTTAGGCAGGTCCTTGTTCCCTATATTGTATGGTCGTTTTTCTACTATATTTATAATCCGTGGCTATGGACGCCAGGGCATCCATTCAAGCTGGAACCACGTGTGTTCCTGGAGCAGCTAAAATGGGCGGATTCCGGCTATCATTTGTATTTTATGATCATTATTGTGCAATTTTATTTATTGTTTCCGCTGCTGGTTTGGGCTGTGAGGAATGCGGCCTGGTTCCGCAAAACGCTGGCGCTTTGGGGCCTGGCTATTCAAGCCGGCGTGTACATATACAGCCATTGGTTCGGGACCATCGACCACAAGCCGGAGCTGTGCATCACTTACTTTGCGTACTTCCTTATCGGAGGCGCGATCGGGATGAACTACGGGGCATTTCGCGCATGGCTGGAACGAAACAAAGGCTGGGTCATTCCAGCTTCGGTCCTCAGCGGCCTTGTCTATACGGGACTTTATCTGCTAGGCCTAAAAGGATATACGTTTGAGAATACTTGGTTTGAGGTGCTTTGGCTCCTGTATAGCATCGGAATCGGCATCAGCTTCATCTGGGCAGGCAAATGGCTTTTGCAAAAAGCCGCGCCAGTCGGCCGCTTCTTCGTCTCACTAGGCTCTGTGTCGTTCGGCGTGTACCTGATGCATCCAGCACTGCTTTCTCTGTGGAAATATAAAGTGCAAACGCCGGGCTCTATTGTGCTCTTTCATTTGTATAACGCGATTGTGTTGGTGCTAATTGTAGCGATTCCTTGGTTATTAACGCTGCTGTATCGTAAGGTAAGGAAGCTGATTTGATGAAAAAGACAGTGCAGGTGTTTTCTGCACTGTCTTTTTTGGTGTTTGGGGAGGGCTTTGCCGATAGGGCGCGTAATCTTCGCTTCGCAAACTTGGGCTTGGCGGTGAGGCTGAACCTCACCGCCAAGGCCTTCAGCGAAGGGAACTACAGGGCACTATTTCATCGAAATGCGCCCTTTTGCGCGCGGAGGGGAACTGAATCCAGGCGGAACATTGTACAAAATACAACCATTGCAGCTAAAACGGCCCAAATCAGCTCCTTCACGCCCTCTCCGTTGTAATAAGTACAACGAAGAGGAGCGAAAGCGCCCAAATCCAGGCGGTACGTTGTACAAAGTACAACCATTTCAGCTAAAACGGCCCAAATGAGCTCCTTGACGCTCTCTCTGTTGTAATAAGTACAACGGAGAGGAGCGAAGGAGCCCAAATCCAGGCGGTACATTGTACAAAGTACAACCATTTCAGCTGAAACGGCCAAAATCAGCTCCTTCACACTCTCTACGTTGTAATAAGTACAACGGAGAGGAGCGAAGGAGGCCAAATCCAAGCATTATGTTGTAGAAAGTACAACCATTTCAGCTAAAACAGCCCAAATCAGCTCCTTCAAGCTCTCTCGGTTGTAATAAGTACAACGGAGAGGAGCGAAGGAGCCCAAATCCAGGCGGTACGTTGTAGAAAGTACAACCATTGCAGCTGAAACGGTCCAAATGAGCTCCTTCACGCTCTCACCGTTGTAATAAGTACAACGGAGAGGAGCGAAAGCGCTCAAATCCAGGCGGTACGTTGTACAAAGTACAACCATTTCAGCTGAAACGGCCCAAATCAGCTCCTTCACGTCCTCTCCGTTGTAATAAGTACAACGGAGAGGAGCGAAAGAGGCCAAATCCAAGCATTATGTTGTACAAAGTACAACCATTTCAGCTGAAACAGCCCAAATGAGCTCCTTCACGCTCTCTCCGTTGTAATAAGTACAACGGAGAGGAGCGAAGGCGCCCAAATCCGGGCATAACGTTGTACAAAGTACAACATACCAGCGGCGCCGACCAAGAACTCAGTACCCGCGCTGATACTGCCGCGGGATATAGGGCTGCTCATGCCCTAGCTGAACGGCAGCATGCGTTGCCCAATACGGATCGCGCAGCAAACCTCGCGCGATGGCGACAAGATCCGCGTCCTCGTTAGCGATGACGGACTGCGCCTGTTCCGGATCCGCCAGCAAGCCGACGGCGATGACCGGAACTTGCAGCGCTTCGCGAATCTGACGCGCGAAAGGCACTTGATAACCGGCGGAGTTGCCCGGTTTCCGCTGCCCGGCGAGGCCTTCCCCGCCTGAGCTCACATGAAACGCATCGACGCCTGCGGCTTGATACGCTTTGGAGAGCTCGATGGCGTGGTCGATATCATAGCCGCCGTCCGCGTACTCAACGGCAGAAATACGGAAAATAAGCGGCATGTCGGCAGGCATTTCTTTTTTCACCGCTTGAATGACTTCCACACCGAATTGGGCCAGATTGTGCCCATAAACATCGTCTCTTTTATTCGTTAGAGGCGACTGGAATTGATGGATCAAATAACCGTGAGCGCCATGAAGCTCGATGGTATCTACGCCTGCTTGCACCGCACGACGGGCTGCGTCGCCGAACAGCTTCACGATGTCCCGTACTTCATCTGTCGTCAATGCCCGCGGCATTTTGTAGGCATCACCCGGGAACGGGATAGCCGACGGCGCGACAGGAACTTCCGCGTCCTCTGCTTTGCGGCCTGCATGGGCAATCTGAATGCCGATTTTTGCACCATGCGCATGAACGCCGTCAATGATTCTGGCGAACGCAGGGATATGATCGTCCGACCAAAGACCCAAATCATGATCTGTGATGCGGCCATCGGGATGCACATCCGTCATTTCCATAATAAGCAGGCCTGTTCCTCCGATTGCGCGTGTAAGATAGTGGACGTAGTGCCATTCATTAGGTTTTCCGTCCTTAGCTGTTACTGAATATTGACACATCGGCGCCATGACGATGCGGTTTCTAATTTGCAAGCCTTTCAGCTCATAGGGAGAAAATAAATCTTTTTTCATGATGATGCACCTCCAATAATATAAATATCTAGATATCTAGATATTTTCTGCCAAATTAGGTTGCAACGTATGGCAAAACTATGTACCTTAGTATCGGTTGTATTATAATTAAATTCAAGTAGCCACTTTAAAGTGCTATAGTTACTAAAAGTATACTATTGGGAGAAAGGTTGCATCGATATGAACGAAATCATTCAGTTATTGCAAAATCATCGCTCGATTCGCAAGTTTACGGATCAACCTGTCGCCGACGAGCAACTAAAAAACATCCTGGTTTCCGCTCAAGCGGCTTCAACTTCGAGTAATATGCAGGCATATAGCGTCATTCACGTATCGGATAGCGAGTTAAAAAGCCAACTTGCCGCGTTCGCCGGCAATCAGAGTTATGTCAGCGAATGTCCGGTGTTTCTCGTATGGTGTGCAGACTTGCGGCGTTATTCGCAGGCTGCACACCGGCATGCGGATACGCCAATTACCGGCAATGCGGAGAATTTCATCATTGCCACAGTCGATGCTGCACTCGCTGCGCAGAATGCAGCCATTGCGGCCGAGTCGCTCGGGCTCGGCGTCGTCTACATCGGCGGGCTGCGCAACAAGCCCATTGAGGTCTCCCAGCTGCTGGGTCTGCCGCAGCTGGTATATCCCATCTTCGGCATGTGCATCGGCACGCCGGATCAAGAGCCGCTGCAGCGTCCGCGGCTCCCTCTTGAAGCCGTATACCACGAGAATCGGTATACGGATAACGAAGAATCGGTTCGTCAGTATGACGAGACGATCCGCGACTACATGCACGTTCGTACGGGAGGCAAAGTCGATACGACTTGGTCCAAGGAGATGGCGGGCAAGGCGCAGCGCCCGCGCGAGCACATGAAAGCTTTCCTTAACTCGCAGGGCTTCGGAGAGGTTTAAGCAGCGTTTTAAACTTTCGATTCTTTTCGCAGATGAACTCATATTGCAAGAACTTGTCTCATACATATGAATGAGGACCATGAAGACAGGCTTGGAGAGTTCATCAGGCGAAAGGAGTGTGATCAGGTTGAAAGGCTTTAAGAATGTCGTGTACATGAGCGTAGCGTTAGGCATGCTGATTTATTCGCTGCCCCAATTGCAGCTGCGGGAAGTCGGTTCCCTGCCGATGATTTTTAGCAGCATTTGGATCGCTATGGCGCTGCTCGTTATTGCGTCTCATTTGCATCAGATTCTGGGTGTGGATGAAGAGAAGCGAAGAGAGCTTAAGCGCATTAATCGGATGAAAAAATGGCAGCTGGAGCAGCTCGTTCAAGGCCGCAGAAAAATGCTGCAATTTCGTAAATAGCCCGGAACGGGCGATGCTAAGCTTTACCTTTTGACAACGAACATATGTTTGGTATAATACAAATGAAGCATCCAATCCAATAGGGTTGGATTTTTCTTATTATAGATGTTGTTCGCATTGTTCTTGCTCTTTCGAACGTTTATACTAGTAGTACAGAGTAGTACAGGAACAGGCGAATGGGGTGTAACAGTTGGATACTCAATCCGTTGATGCGTTAACGAAACATGAACAAATTTTACGTCATATAGAAAGCTTGAAGCTCGGCAGTCGAATCTCCGTTCGCAAAATTGCCAAGAACATGGAAGTAAGTGAAGGCACGGCTTACCGGGCGATCAAAGAGGCCGAGAATCAAGGTCTCGTCTCAACCAAAGAACGAATCGGAACCGTGCGAGTGGAGAAAAAGCTGCGGCAAAACATCGATAAGCTCACTTTTGCAGAAGTCGTGAACATGGTGGACGGACAGGTGCTTGGAGGCTCGCGAGGACTGCACAAAACGCTGAACAAATTCGTCATTGGCGCGATGGAGCAGGACGCCATGATGCGATATATCGAAGCGGGCAGCCTGCTTATCGTGGGAAACCGGAACGAAGCGCACAGCTGCGCGCTCGAATATGGCGCAGGGGTGCTAATCACAGGTGGATTCGATACCAGCGCAGAAGTGAAACTGCTTGCCGACAAGCTGGAGCTGCCGATCATTTCAAGCAGTTACGATACGTTTACGGTCGCTTCTATGATCAATCGAGCGATTTACGATCGTTTGATTAAGAAGAAGATAATGCTTGTCGAGGATATCTTGGCGTCGGGTGCCTCGCTCTATGCGCTTAAGGCGAACAGCACGCTGAGAGATTGGCAGAGACTGTCGGAGGATACAGGCTACAGCCGTTTCCCGGTCGTCGATGAGTGGAACCGCATTATAGGCGTTGTGACGTCCAAGGATATGGTCGGGGCGAACGCTTTGCAGACGGTCGATAAACTCATGACGCGCAGCCCGCTCACGGTCACGCCTCAGACTTCGGTAGCTTCTGCTGCCCACATGATGGTGTGGGAGGGCATCGAGCTGCTGCCTGTTGTGGATTTGAACCGCAAAATGGTGGGCGTGCTGAACCGCAGCGATGTGCTCAAAGCGATGCAGTATATTCAGAAGCAGCCGCAGAACGGGGAAACGTTCGAGGATTTGATTTGGTCCGGGTTGGAAGAGGTCAGAGATGAGAAGGGAACACTGCAGTTTCATGGTGTCATAACCCCTCAGATGACGAATCATCTGGGTACCGTTTCAGAGGGAGTTCTTACAACGTTAATGACCCAAGCGGCCTACCGCATTGTGCAGGAGTTTAAAAAAGGCGACCTCGTCATGGACAACATGTCCACCTATTTCCTCAAACCGCTGCAGATTGATTCCAAAATAGAAATACGGCCCACCATTATTGAGGTGAGCCGTAAATTTGGCAAAATCGATGTGGAAATTTATCATGCCGGGGCTTTGGTTTCCAAAGCGATGCTGACCGCTCAAGTCATCTAGCGCAGCAGGCGATCGAAGTGCCCGTGATTGCGGATGCCTGCGAATAAGTTAAATAATCCGAGCAGGACCAGTACGGTGCCGAAGATCCGGCGGAAGCTGGATTCGCTGAAGAAGAAGAGCTGCGTGATGGCAATCATCACAAGCATCAAGCCCATGCAAATATTCATACGAGCAGAGTAGAGACCGCGTTTGGCCGGTTCCTTTTCACGGCGCGCCCGAAAGCTGAAAAAGACCGATAGGGCAAGCAACAGGCAAATGAGTGAAAATAAAGAAACTTGAATCGCGAACATGTGGTTCATCCGTCCTTTTAAGCGAGTTTACTGTTAACTTTAGCGATTTTGGGCGGAGAATGCAATCACATCCCGTACAGATTATTCCGAATAATTAAGTTCGCTTTTCTTGGGCGGTGATCCAAACCGTCAATTCCGTCTGAATTAACACGATCGATTTCACTTCAACAATATATTTTTTATCATGCAAAACGTAGGTTTTTTGAGTAATCAACTTCTCATAAAGCGGTTGAGCATCCTTGACATAAGTGGCTTTCTGGCCGATGACGAGCTTGAGCTCGCTTTTAATATCACTCTCAATTTCCTTCTGAATATCTTCGCTAATAAGCTCATCCTGATTTTTGGGAACGAGATGCACATTGACGACATTAATTAAGGATTGTTTATTTTTTGTCTTGTTTAAACTGTCGATGTCGGCTCGCAAATCACGATTTTCTTGCAGATACTTATGCATTTCCACGTATAACTGCGTGTAGGTATGCTGATGAATGCTCATATAGACGGCGCTCCCAATGATGGCTCCCGAAACCATCAGTGCAAAGTTCGCAAGCAAGCGCTGATAGCGGGCAAAAGGAGGAACCCTCAAGGCTGGTGGCCTCCCTTGCAGATCATTTGGATGAGCGAGGTACCGATCTGCGCTCCCACGAAGGCGACGACAATCAGAATGATTTGTTTGATCGCAGGATTCAAATGTCCAACGGCTACATGACTTTCTATATAGCGTATCGGATCAATCGTGCCGCCTACTGCAGCCACCATGGCCCAGATTTTAATATTTTCAGCCACAGTCATCATTTTCTCCGTCGGCGATTGAAGGGTCAGCACAGCTGCAATGCCGCTTAACATGCTGCCCCCGAAGACGACCCCGAAAGCAATGCAGAAGTACAAAATAATATTTGCCCAAAAGATTCCCATGACTTTACCGCTTCCTTTCCCATCCGTTATGGAGGACAAACTCTCTATACTTAATGTATGGGAATGCACGTCTACAATATGATAATATGTAAGGAATAAAATGAGAGCAGGGAGGAAATGCTGATGAGTTCGTTTGTACACTTGCACGTGCATAGTGAATACAGTTTATTGGATGGTGCCGCACGCATGGAGGAGCTTGTTACACAAGCAGCTAATCTGGGCATGACCTCTCTGGCTTTGACGGATCACGGTGTGATGTACGGAGCTATTGCCTTCTACAAAGCGTGCAAGCAGCGTGGCATTAAGCCCATTATTGGGTGTGAAGTTTATTTTACAGCGGGCTCCATTCGCGAGAAAGGGACAAGACAAGAACAGCCGATCTATCATCTCATTCTGCTTGCTAAGAACTACCAAGGTTATCAGAATCTGATGAAGCTTTGCTCGATTGGGCATTTGGAAGGCTTTCATTATAAACCGCGCATTGATTTGGAACATCTATCCAAGCATTCTGAAGGGCTTATCTGTCTGAGTTCCTGTCTAGGCAGCGAGATTTCGCAGCATTTGCTGCATAATCGGCACGATGAAGCCAGAGAGGCAGCAGAGCGATATCAACGTATTTTCGGGGATGACTTCTTTCTGGAGATTCAGGATCACGGCATGATTGAGCAGAAAAAAGTCATGGTTTCCATGATCGAGCTGAGCAAGCAAACGGGCATTCCGCTGATTGCGACGAACGATGTCCATTATGTGACGGAGCCGGATCATGTCATGCAGGATATTCTAATCTGTATTGGCACTGGCAAAACCGTGGATGATACGGATCGGCTCAAAATGGGAACAAGCCAGATGTATTTGAAAAGCGAAGAGGAGATGCGGCGTTTATTCGTCCATGTGCCTGAAGCGCTGACTAATACGGCTGTTGTGGCTTCGCGCTGCGAGCTCGAGCTTGAGTTTGGCAAATCGATTCTGCCAAGCTTCCGTCCAATTCCTGAACAGCTAACTTCAGTCGAATATTTAAGAGAGCTGTGTGAGAAGGGCTTGAATCAGCGGTATGGGGCAAAACCGGAATGGGAGCAGCTGGATTCGCCGCTGAGGAAACAAGCGGAAGAGCGCTTGGCTTATGAATTAGGCGTTATTGAGAAAATGGGATTCTCCGATTATTTCTTGATCGTATGGGATTTCATTCGTTTTGCCCATGAGAAAAATATCATGACAGGTCCAGGGCGGGGTTCCTCGGCCGGAAGCCTCGTCGCTTATGTGCTGCGCATCACCAATGTCGATCCGCTTCAATATAAGCTGCTCTTTGAGCGCTTTTTGAATCCTGAGCGAATAACAATGCCCGATATCGATATCGATTTTAGCGATGAACGGCGGGATGAAGTCATTGATTACGTCGTTGCCAAATATGGGCATGAGCATGTCGCCCAAATCATTACCTTCGGAACGATGGCGGCCAAAGCGGCGGTCAGAGACGTCGGACGTGTGTTGAACGTTCCTTACGGAGATGTAGATCGCGCGGCGAAAGCCATTCCGAATCAGCTCGGCATGACGTTGACGGAGGCGCTGCAGGTCAGTTCGGATCTCAAGTCGCTAGTCGCCAGACAGCCCAAAACTGCAGAATTGCTTGAAATGGCTATGCGTGTAGAAGGCATGCCGCGCCATGCATCGACGCATGCGGCCGGGGTCGTCATTTCCCGAGAGCCGCTCACGCAGTATGTCCCCCTGCAAGAAGGGACGACTCAGACGGCGCTAACGCAATATACGATGGAGCATTTGGAAGCCATTGGACTTTTGAAAATGGATTTTCTAGGTCTGCGGACTTTGTCGATTATTGAACGTACCGTGGATTGGATTGCCCAGATGGAAGGCTTGCACCTGGATTTTGACGGGCTGGATATGGACGCGGACGCGGTCACTTACGGGATGCTGAGCAAAGGGGAAACAACCGGTGTTTTCCAATTGGAGTCAACGGGTGTCCGCAAGGTGCTGAAGGACTTGAAACCTTCTGTTTTTGAAGATATTATCTCCGTTCTTGCCTTGTACCGTCCGGGCCCGATGGAGTTCATTCCCAAGTATATTTACGGGAAACACGGTCAAGTGGAAGTGGTGTATCCGCACGCGACGTTAGAGCCGATCCTTCGGGATACGTACGGCATTATCGTGTATCAGGAGCAAATTATGCAAATTGCCTCCTCGATGGCCGGTTTTTCCTTAGGAGAAGCAGATTTGCTACGGCGCGCGGTTTCCAAAAAGAAGCGGGAAGTCCTCGACGAAGAGCGTGCCCATTTCGTGAAAGGCAGCTTGCAGCAAGGGTTTAGTGCGGATGAAGCGAATCATGTCTACGATATGATTGTACGTTTCGCCGACTATGGCTTTCCTAGGGCACATGCTACGGCCTATGGGGTATTGGCCTTTCAGACCGCCTATCTCAAAGCGCATTACCCGATTTATTTCATGGCTTCCATGTTAACTGCTGTGATGGGTAATCACAGGAAAGTGGCCGAATATGTCGATGAGTGCAGACGGACGAAAATCGCTGTTCTTCCGCCCGATGTGAACAAGAGCGGGACGGTGTTTACGCCGGATCCTCAAACAGGAGCGATCCGGTTTGGACTTGCGGCCATCAAAAATGTAGGCACGCAAGCGATTGATGCCATTTTATTTGAACGTAAGAAGATTTCCTTCGAGAGTTTGCTTGATTTCTGTAGACGTGTGGATCTCCGAGTCTGCAACAAGCGGGTCATCGAATCATTGATTCAAGGCGGAGCGTTCGACTCCTTGGGAGGTCACCGTGCTCAGCTTATGGCCATTCTGGACGAAACGATCGCATCCGCTACAAAATGGCGCAAGGAGCGGGATGATTTGCAGCTTCACTTGTTCGGCTTCGTCGAAGAGCCGAATTGGGAAGTCGAGTATCCGAACATTCCGGTTATGCCGCAGAGCAAGCAGCTGGAGCTGGAGAAGGAACTTCTGGGCATGTACATCTCGGGGCATCCGCTGGATGCCTACACACAGCCTCTTGAGGAGATGGGCGCGGCCATGGTCTATCAGCTCGCTGAGCTGCCGGATAACAGCGAAGTTCTTGTAGCCGGGATGATCCTGTCGCACAAGACGATCATTACCAAGAAGGGGCAGCCCATGGCGTTCATGGAGCTGGAGGATCGCATCGACAAGGTCGAGGTGGTGCTTTTCCCCGAGACCTGGAAGCACGCGGCTCCGCTCGTGCAGAAGGGCAGACTCGTCCTCGTCCGGGCGAAGCTGCAGCTTCAGGACGAGGATCCGCCCAAGCTGCTCGCCGATCAGGTGGCCGCGCTGGACGACCCGGCGGCCGTTCAGCGCCTTCGCCGGCCGCCTGCGGCGCCTAGGCGCTCGGTTGGCGCAGCCGGCGGCCAGCCTGCTCGCGCGGCTGCCTCATCCGGGGCAGCGCGCAGCGGCGCCGCGGTCAAGCAAGCGGCTCCGCCTGCGGGCCGCCAGGCACCCGCTGATGAGGCGAAGCCTCAGCGGGTGTTCGTCAAGATCTCGGCTGACTGCGAGCAGCCGGATAAGCTCTTGCAGCTGAAGGCGCTGCTGAAGCTGCACAAAGGGCCGCTCGCGGTTGCGCTTTTCTACGAAAGCAGCAACAAGCTTCTGGCCCTGAGCGACCAATATTTGATCGATCCCTCCAAGGATCTGATCCGGATGATTGAAACGATCATGGGTAAAGATTCCGTAAGGGTGAAATAAAGCATGCTTCCTCCGCATATGAATAGGAACCCGGCATTTCAGGGGCATTCCATGTGTAGGAGGGGACTTATGACCGAACAACATATGATCCAATTGCTGCAAAAACGCGGTGTGACGGTGGAACAAATTTCCGAAATTGTGTTCAAGCTGCAGAAGCCCTATAATGTTCATCTGACGGAACAAGAGTGTACCGACAGTGTAATGGCTGTACTTGCCAAGCGGGAAGTGCAGTACACGCTGTACACGGGCATTGCACTGGATGAGCTGGCCGAGAAAAAGCTGCTGCCCGAACCTCTGCAATCCATCCTTGAGGCAGATGAACCCTTGTTCGGTGTCGATGAAACATTGGCTCTAGGCATCGTACATGTATACGGAATGATTGGATTAACCAGTTTTGGCTACCTGGACAAGGAAAAGATGGGAATTATTCGGAGTCTCAACGATGATAAAAGCGCTGTGCATGTTTTTCTGGATGATTTAATTTGCGGATTAGCGGCTGCTGCGTCTGCCAGAATCGCTCATCAGAATGAGCATGCGCCTGATTATAGCAGTAAATTACGTCTGGACTAACTTGTTAGTTCAGACTTCTACTTTTTTTTCATGAACGTGCTCTGTTGCGGGAAAAAGAGAAATTATGATATCATTATTCCATTGTGTGTGCCTATGCTTATTACAGGATGTTTATTATCATCGTACTAAATGCCCTAATCCATGTAGCAGTACTTCATAGGAGGTTTTTTTTCATGTGGACGGTGATATACATAGCTCCTACCGCGAAAATTGCAGAGCGGATTAAACAGAGGCTGACCGAAGAAGGATTTCTCGTACAAGTAAGAGGCATCTCCTTATCCAAAAATCAGTTTGAAATTGTCGTTCCCGCAGGGGAAGTTGAAGAAGTACAAGAAGTACTCAATTCTATTTTACATAGATAATGAAAAGTAGAAGCAAGTAACCTGGCTTGTCAGAGATTCACGATAACAGCCAATTAGAGGTGGAAATGTGCTAAAGGATTTATTTCAAAAGCGTAAATACGCAACGATTCCTTCCGAGAAAACAAAAAGGGAAATTCCCGAAGGGTTAATGAATAAATGCCCGAAATGCGGTACCATTCAAACGAGTAAAGAGCTAGAGAAAAACTTAAAAGTCTGTACAGCTTGCGGCTACCACTATCGTTTAAGCGCATTGGAACGTATTCAATTAACGCTCGATGAAGGCCAGATTCTGGAATACGATGCGGATATGATTTCTGAGGACCCTTTGCAGTTTCCTGATTATGTTGAGAAATTAGATAAAGCGAAGAGCACGACGAAATTACAAGATGCGATTATTACCGGTGAAGGCACCATTGGCGGCTATCCGGTTGTGATTGCGGCAATGAGCTTTGATTTCATGGGCGGATCACTTGGGTCCGTTGTAGGAGAGCGAATCACGAGAGCTGTCGAAGCTGCCATCGAGAAGAAAGTTCCTATTATTATTTATTCCACTTCAGGTGGCGCTCGTATGCAAGAAAGCATTCTTAGTTTGATGCAAATGGCCAAAACAAGCGCAGCCTTATCCAAGCTGAGCAACGAAGGCGGGCTTTTTATTTCCGTCATCACGGATCCGACTTTCGGCGGTGTATCCGCAAGCTTTGCGATGCTGGGTGACATTATTATCGCTGAACCAGCAGCACCGTTTGGATTCACAGGCCGCCGTGTTATTGAACAAACCATTAAACAAAAGCTGCCGGACAATTTCCAGACATCAGAATTCAATCTCGAGCATGGTCAGCTCGATAAGGTCGTACCTCGCAAGGATCTGCGACCTACGTTAATCAAGCTGTTGGACATGCACGGAGTGAAGGGGGAAGCGACTTATGGCGGGTGAAATGCCGTTTGAACAGCCGCTGGCGGAACTGAAGAGCAAAATTGCTGAGCTGCGTAAATTTGGAGCAGAGAAGCAAATTGACTTTTCGGAAGAAATTCGCCGTTTGGAAGAAAGATACGCAGAGCTCGAGGATGAACTTTATGCAAGTATGTCTTCGGCGGAAAAAATGCAATTGGCTCGTCATCCGCAAAGACCGACGACGATTGATTATATTTTATCTATTTTTACTGATTTCATAGAGTTTCATGGAGATCGCTTGTATGGAGACGACCTTGCGATTGTAGGTGGACTAGCCAAATTTAACGGCATTCCCGTTACGGTTGTCGGGCACCAAAAAGGGAAAGATACGAAGGATAATATTGCTCGCAACTTCGGTTGTCCCCACCCGGAAGGCTTCCGTAAGGCGCTGCGCATGATGCGCCAAGCGAACAAGTTTAACCGTCCAATTATTACGTTTATTGATACGAAGGGCGCATTCCCCGGGAATGCTGCTGAAGAGCGTGGTCAAGGAGAAGCGATTGCCAGAAATTTGCTGGAAATGGCCTCTTTTCGCGTGCCGATCATCTGTATTGTTATTGGTGAGGGCGGCAGCGGCGGCGCGCTGGCATTAGGAGTTGGCAACAAGGTGTTGATGTTGGAAAATGCGATTTATTCGGTTATCAGTCCGGAAGGCGCGGCTTCCATCTTATATAAAGATGCTTCCAAAGCTTTACATGCGGCAGAAGCAATGAAAATTACAGCAGATCACATTAAGGATCTGAACGTCATTGACGGCATCATCCCAGAGCCAAAAGGCGGCGCACACCGTGATCTGGCTGCACAAGCAGAATTTATTAAAACAGCGATCTGGGAACAGCTTCAGCCATTGCTAAGCTTGACCGAACAGGAGCTGTTAGAGGACCGTTACCGTAAATTTAGAGACATTGGTCGGTTCACATTCACTCAGGAGGGAAACCATGCGTAAAACGAAAATTGTCTGTACCATTGGACCAGCAAGCGAATCACAAGAAAATTTGAAAAAACTCTTGTTAGCGGGAATGAATGTTGCCCGTCTCAACTTCTCCCACGGAGATTTTGAAGAGCATGGCGCACGTATCCGCAACCTTCGCGCTGCATCCGCTGAGACTGGCAAAGTAGCAGCAATCTTGCTTGATACGAAAGGACCGGAAATCCGTACCGGTAAATTGAAAGAAGAACCGATTGAGCTTGTTCAGGACAAGCACATTGTTTTGACAACAGAAGAAATTCTGGGAGATGCAGACCGTATCTCGGTTACTTACTCGGATCTGCCGCGTGATGTTGAAGTAGGATCCACGATTCTGATCGATGACGGCTTGATTGGTCTTACTGTCGTTGACATTCGTGGAACTGAAATCGAGTGCCGTATCGTCAACGGTGGAACCATCAAAAGCAAAAAAGGCGTTAACGTGCCAGGCGTGAAAATCTCCCTTCCAGGTATCACAGAAAAAGATGCCAACGATATCATTTTCGGTATCGAGCAAGGTGTTGATTTCATCGCAGCTTCCTTCGTTCGTAAAGCGAGCGACGTTATGGAAATTCGTGAATTGCTGGAAAGACATAACGCAACGCACATCCAAATCATCAGTAAAATTGAGAACCAAGAAGGCGTAGACAATCTGGATGAAATCCTCGAAGTTTCCGATGGTTTGATGGTTGCTCGTGGAGATCTTGGTGTTGAGATTCCAGCTGAGGATGTACCAGTTGTTCAAAAGCAAATGATCAAAAAATGTAACATCGTTGGTAAACCGGTTATCACGGCAACGATGATGCTTGATTCCATGCAGCGCAACCCGCGTCCAACTCGCGCAGAAGCAAGTGACGTGGCGAACGCCGTGTTCGACGGAACCGATGCGGTGATGTTGTCCGGAGAAACGGCTGCAGGGAAATACCCGGTTGAATCCGTACAAACAATGGCTCGTATTGCTGAGCGTGCTGAAGCAGCTTTGGAATACAAAGAAATCTTCCTTCGCCAAGCGCAAGCACAACAAGTTACAGTTACGGAAGCTATCTCTCAAGCAGTAGCTAACTCGGCGCTGGAACTTGGAGCGAAAGCGATTTTGACAGCTACAGAGAGTGGTTATACAGCAAGAATGGTATCGAAATACCGTCCGAAGTCACCAATCATCGCGATTACACCAAGCGAGCAAGTGATCCGTCGTTTATCTCTGGTTTGGGGCGTTATCCCTGTGATGAGCGTACAAGCCAAAACGACAGACGAGCTGTTCAATCTTGCTGTAGATAGCAGCATCAAAACAGGACTTGTATCTTTAGGTGACATCGTTGTTATCACGGCAGGTGTCCCAGTTGGACGCTCTGGAACAACGAACTTGATCAAAGTTCACCATGTAGGCGAGATGCTTGCCAAAGGTACAGGTATCGGTATGCAAACGGCTACGGGTATCGTTGTCACAGCTCGCACACCTGAAGAAGCAAATTCCAAAATGGTTGATGGAGCCGTGCTAGTTACGGTAACTACAGACAAAGAATACATGCCGGCTGTACAAAGAGCTTCCGCGTTGATTACGGAAGTTGGCGGCATCACCTCTCATGCGGCTGTTGTTGCGCTTAGCCTGGGCATCCCGGTTATCGTAGGCGTTGAGAACGCGGTTGAACTCATTAAAGACGGTACAGAAGTTTCGATCTATCCGGAAGTAGGCATTATCTACTCTGGACAAGCGAGCGTACTGTAGGATATAAACGAAGAGGTTATCTAGAAAGGGCTGATAAGACCCCTGTCTGGATAACCTCTTTTTTGTTGCCGAGGGAACTATGCTCCGCCCAAAAGAGAGTTCCTCCATCCACTATGTTATACTTAGCACATAACGATATCTCAGGAGGAATGGATAATCATGAAAGAGGAACACTGGTATCAGCACCAGCTGCGCGTGCGATATGCGGAAACGGATCAGATGGGTGTTGTGTACCATGCCAATTATTTGAACTGGTTCGAAATCGGGCGAACAGAGCTGATCAGAGAGCTTGGCTATCCTTACCGCAGAATTGAGGAACAGGGTCTGTTACTTCCCGTCGTAGAAGCGGATCTGAAGTTTAAGAAGCCGGCTCGTTACGACGATTTGGTAACTATTAACACTCGCGTGTTGGAGATGACCTCGGTGCGGATCCATTTTACCTATGAAATCCGTAAAGTGAACGAGGATGTGGCGGAAGGCTCAGAGGGGAATTCGGGGGAATTACTTGTAACGGGAACAACGCGGCATGTTTGGGTGAATCCTTCTTGGAGGCCAGTACGTATAGAGAAGGAAGCTCCGAAATTGTGGCAGCTGTTATCTAAGTACTCTTAAAGGGGATGGGCTTATGCTTCGTATCATTCTTGCTATTTTCATCATAGTGCCTGCCATTGAAATTTCTGTGTTGATTGCGCTCGGTCATTTTATCGGCGGTTGGACGACATTCGGTCTTATCCTGTTAAGTGGTTTCCTGGGCATTTATTTCGCTAAGCGCGAGGGGCGCAAAGTATTGGAGTACGCTCGATTTGAATGGTCGCAAGGGCAACTGCCGGCACAGCAATTGATGGATGGCATTTGTATTTTCCTCGGCGGTATTTTGTTGATTACACCCGGCTTTATTACGGACATCTTTGGGTTTCTGCTTGTTTTTCCGTATACGAGACCGATATTCAAAGTCATGCTGCTTGCATTGATCCAAAGACAAATTAGCAAAGGCAATATTCATTGGATTAACCGTAGATAAGCCGCATGCAAGTAAATTATCACAAACAAAAGCTCGGACCCTCTTATTCAGAAGGTGCCGAGCCTTTTTTTATGTAAGTAGCGATATCATGAAAGATTCTTGCCCGATAAAAAGCGGAGATGAGAATGAGGGAAACAGGGCCGATAATGAGCCCCAGTAGACCGAACAGCTTCAGTCCCACGAACATCGCAATTAACGTAGCCAAAGGATCTAGACCGACGGAGGAGGCGAGTACTTTAGGCTCCATAATCTGTCTGGCTATCACGATGACGCCGTACAGGACACTAAGTCCGATCCCCAGAACCAGATTGCCTTGTGCAAAAAACACGTACAGAATCCACGGCACCATAACCGCACCTGTTCCCAAGTAAGGCATCAAGTCTGCCAAACCAGTCAGCAAACCGATGGTGATGGCATAGTCGACACGCAGGACAAGCAAACCGATAATGACAACCAATGCGGTCAGCGATACCAGGATAAGCTGTGCGCGTATGTACCCGAACAGAGCTTTTTGCAAATCGTTGCGAATCAATTGCGTGGTTTTCACGATGAGATCGGAGAAAATGCCTTTGTATCTTTGAATGAGTTGGTACCAGTCTTTACTTATAAAGAAAGTAGCTAACATGATGATAATGGTAATTGTTGCAATATTCGGCAGCGAGGTGAGCAAACTTTTCAGCGTGTTAAAGACATAATTAATAATAAATTTACTCACATCAGCAATGGAGCCTGCCGTGGACGAGAGGTTGTTATTGACGGTTTCCTGATATTTGGGGTTATTTTCAAAAAACTCATTGATTTTCTCGATCCAATCTTGGAAAGCTGTTGAATTGATGAACACATTGAACTGCTCCACCCAACGGTTAATCTGCAGCTGCAGGGTATCCGCAAGCGATCCTAATTCCACAACAATATTGGCAACCAGCAGGGTGATGGCCGTAACCATGGCCGCTAAAAAGAGAAGCATAGAGAAGCTGACGGCAAGCCATCGCGGAAATTTGAGCTTGAATTGAAAAAAATTCACAATTGGATTGAGCATAAGCGCCAAAATCCAGCCAAAAATAAAAGGATAGATCAGTGGAATAACGTAGTAGAAAGCGTAGGCGATTCCAGCTATGATTAAAGCCACCCAAATACCTCTGAAAATCTGGTGAACTAAGCGCGGATTGAGGATACCCATCGTTCTTCTCTCCTTGGTTCAGTTCCTTGTATTGTAACATGAACATGGATAAATACGGAAACGAACATCCCTTTACAAAATCTTAATATAATAGTGAAGGGGGATCTGCATTGTCGGTATTCCAGACACATAGTACAATGAAAACATAAACTAGATCATTTAATTGGAGGCTTTATGAGTATTGCGCGAGAACCCGATCTGAAGGAAGTTAAAGAGCTCAAGGAACAAAAGGAACTCAAAGAGATTTCGACCAAATACTTAAATCGTGATTTAAGCTGGATCGAATTCAACTGGCGAGTTTTGGAGGAAGCTCAAGATCCAAGCACTCCACTGCTTGAGCGTGTGAAATTTCTGGCTATCGTATCTAGCAATCTCGACGAGTTCATGAGTGTTCGTGTTGCAGGTCTGAAGGATCAAATTAAAGCTGGATATACGAAAAAAGATTTTACCGGCTACACGCCTGCGGGGCTAATCAAACGGATTATGAAACGCACGAACAAAATGGTGAATGAACAATACAAAACGTATCGCGAAGTCACGAGATTGTTGACGAGAGAAGGCATCGTGTTCACTGAATACGAGGACTTGAATACGAGTCAGAAGAAAGCGATGGATGCCTACTACCACGATATTATTTTTCCGGTATTAACGCCGATGGCCGTGGACCAGAGCCGACCGTTCCCACTCGTACATAATCATTCTGTGTATTTGGCCGTCCTACTCATCCGAGAAGGCGATGATCCGGATGATGAGCCGTATTTTGCCATTGTTCAAGTTCCTAGCAATTTATCCCGTTATATCTCCGTACCTTCACGGCCTAATAGCAAGAAACAGGAATTTATTCTTCTTGAAGAATTGATGGAGCATCATATACAATCGTTGTTCAGCGGATATATCCCAATTTCCGTTCATGGCTTCAGGGTGACTCGTAATGCCGATCTAACGCTCAATGAAGAAGGGGCCGAAGATCTGCTTGAGGAGATCGAGAAAGAGCTGAGACGCAGGCGCTGGGGCTCTCCAGTGCGGCTTGAGGTACAAGAAGGTATTCACCCTTATGCGCTTGCCCAATTGCAGGAAGAGTTCGAAATCGAAGAGCAGACCTTTGAAATCGACGGACCGATCGATATCACTTACTTTATGAAACTGGCGAATACGCTGAATGGTTTTGAAAATCTTCGCTACCCGCGGATCAACCCCAAATATCCGGTGGAATTTGAGGATGAAGTGGATTTCTTTGATGTGTTGAAGCAAAAGGATGTTCTCGTACATCACCCATATGAAACTTTCGATGCTGTGACGGATTTCATTGTCCATGCGGCCTATGATCCTAAAGTGCTTGCGATTAAAATGACCTTGTACCGGGCAAGCGGGAACTCGCTGATTATTCAATCCTTGGCACGAGCCGCGGAATCCGGCAAACAGGTTACGGTCGTTGTGGAGCTGAAGGCACGTTTCGATGAAGAACGGAATATCGCTTGGGCGAGAATGCTGGAAAAGTCAGGCTGTCATGTCGTTTACGGACTTGTCGGGCTTAAGACACACGCCAAAATTACCTTGGTCGTACGCCAAGAAGAGAATACTCTCCGCCGATATGTGCATGTGGGGACAGGGAATTATAATGACAATACAGCCCGTCTCTATACGGATGTAGGGCTTTTCACTTCCAATAGTGTCATTGGCGAGGATGCTTCGGCGTTGTTCAATGAAATTACCGGTTACTCAGCTCCGCATGACTGGCAGTCTTTTGCCGTAGCTCCAACGGATCTTAAAGATAAGCTGTTCGAGCTGATTGAAAGGGAAGCGGCCCATGCGAGAGAAGGCAAACCTGCGAAAATTATTGCCAAAATGAATTCATTGTCAAATCAAGAAATGGTAGATGCGCTGTATGCGGCGTCGCAGGCAGGCGTGAAGATTGAATTAATTGTTCGCGGCGTCTGCTGCTTGCGTCCGGGAGTTCCTGGACTTAGCGAGAATATTACGGTGCGGAGTATCGTAGACAGGTTCCTGGAGCATTCACGGATTTACTACTTCCAAAATGGCGGTCTCGTTGATGTTTATTTATCTTCCGCGGATTGGATGACACGGAATTTGACGCGTCGAATCGAGTTGATGTGTCCAGTTATTGACCCGCAGATGAAGAAGATGATGATTTCGATTCTGAACGTCAGCCTGAATGATAATGTGAAAGCCAGAGAGCTTATGTCTAACGGCATGTATACCAGCATAAAAAACGAACTGACCCCTTATCGGAGCCAGTTCGAGGCCATGAAAATTACGTCTTGGAAAAAACTCCAGCTTGAATCTTAAGTTTGAGTCCCCACGCTTTTTCGAAATCTTTGGTTATGGCTGCGAGCTCTTTTAACTCTAAGATCGGGTTGTGTACGCAGAGCAGTTTAAGCGTTAAGGACGTATCGGATCGTGTAACGACCAGCTTTTGAACAGGCTGAGTTTCACTGTGATCCAGCGCAGTTGCAAGCTTTAGAAGCGTGCCTAACTTTACAATCAACATCTCATCGGATTCTTTCAACAAATCCTTGTAAGCAAGGGATTGCTGATGGGTCCGGCTTTTTGTTTTGTACGTCGCGATGAGCGAGCAGATCACGATCTCACGATGCGTGAGCCCATCGATGCGGGCATTGGCTAGCATATACTGCGTATGCTTTAGATATTGATAATAGTGTACACTGACACCAATACGATGCAGGAGAGCGGTAGTGTGCAAATAACGCCAACTGCCTTCTTCAAGGTTCCCGTGAACCACAAGCTTGTCATAGAGCAGCATGGCAAGCTGGTCGACGCGTCGAACATGCTTCTCCGCTCCATTGGGATGAAGGCACAGCAAGTTGTGGATGCTGGCTTCCAGGACATCTTGCTTAATGGGGTGCTTGGGATCGAACATCTCGAAGAATATACCGTCGCGCAGTCCTGAACCGCTGACGATGCACTGGGAGGCATTTGCAGCTTGGAACAAGGTATCTAAAATAAGAAGTCCCGGCACGATAATATCGGAGCGTTCTTTGGATAGGCCGTCGACTTTCTTTCTCTTTTCGATGGGAAGGGAAGACAGCAGGGTGACGAAGGAGCGAAGCTCTCCAGGCTTTAGTTCGTAGTTATGCGCGAGTTGCAAGGAGTACTTCGAGCGTTTCTGGCTCATTTTGCCGAGCGTTCGAATCGTACCGCCGAGTCCGATCATCGGCAGATTCGGAGACTGGGTAATCCAGGGGTGGTCGGCGATCGCCTCTTCAACCATGCGGCGAATATCGGCTGCCCCTTGTTCCGTGAGATTCGCGTTTTTCATAAATTGATGCGTTGTGTTCACGGCACCGAATGGAAAGGACACACTGTTCATCAGCTTCCGATCGCGCAGTAAAGTTACTTCTGTGCTGCCGCCGCCGATGTCGATGACGAGAGCGTCCCGAATATCGATGGTGTTGATGACTCCCAAATAGCCATAGCGCGCTTCTTCCGATCCGCTGAGCACTTCGATCTGCAGGCTGGTCTGTTCCTCAAGGACACGTACGATCTCTTCTGAATTGACCGCGTTGCGAATGGCTGCAGTTGCCACGGCTCTAACCGTTTGAACTTCATGTACCCGGCATAAAAGCGCATAATGCGAAAGAATGGGGACAATAGAAATAATATCTTTGCTATGTAAAATGCCATCATAACCGATGCGCTCGCTGAGCCTTGCGGAATCCTTGTGCTCGCTTACTACCCGGTAGGCTCCCAGCTCGTTGATTTCATAGATCACAAGTCGTATCGAGTTGGACCCGATATCGATGATGCCGATTTTTGTGCCGCTGCTCATGTATTTGCTCCTTTATCCGAGAAATCACTGATGCTTTGCCTACATTGTATCAAGGGAAGGGCGACTCGACAAACTTTTGCAAATTTCTTGTATAATTCGGGGAAATAAACAAAAACTTGTAGCGTGTGTTTTTCGTTGTGAAGCAAAATAAAATGGCTTTTTTGTGTCAAAAAGATTCTTTATGGTAGTGATAATGAAGTTTTATGTCCTCTTTTGTTCACTTACCGAGTAAAATACTTTATTATTAAAGTTAGGAAAAAAGCAATTTTTTGCTAATAGAGTAGCTAAGGAGAGATTCCAATGACTGCAACCAAAGGTTTAGAAGGAATTGTAGCCACGACCTCGTCGATTAGCTCCATTGTAGATGGAGTGTTAACATATCGCGGGATTGATATTGATGACCTCGCAGAAAATGCGACATTTGAAGAAGTAATTAATTTGCTTTGGTTCGGCAAACTCCCTAACCAAGCTGAGCTTGAGAAACTGCAAAGCGACCTGAACGCTTATAGCAAGGTGCCTGATGCGGTGATCAACCAGTTGAAAACATTCCCGAAAGATGTTAATTCCATGGCTGCGCTTCGCACGGCTGTTTCCGCTCTTGCTCTGTACGATGAAGAAGCGAACGACCTGAGCCAAGAGTCCAACGTTCGTAAAGCGATCAAATTGCAAGCGCAAATCCCTGGCATCATTGCAGCATTCGCTCGTATCCGTGAAGGTAAAGAACCGTTGGCTTCCCCAGGATATTCTTCCGTAGCGGCTAACTTCTTGTACCAATTGACGGGCAAAGAGCCGGACAAAGTTGCGATTGAAGCTTTGGACAAAGCGTTAGTGCTTCACGCTGACCACGAACTGAATGCATCAACATTCGCGGCACGCGTAACAGTTGCAACACTTACTGATATTTACTCCGGTATTACTTCAGCTATCGGCACGCTCAAAGGACCTCTTCACGGTGGTGCGAACGAAGCTGTTATGGCTATGTTGGAAGAGATCGGTACGGTAGAGAACGTAGTTCCTTACATTAACGGCAAATTAGAGCGTAAAGACAAAATCATGGGCTTCGGCCACCGTGTTTACAAAAACGGAGATCCGCGCGCGAAGCACTTGCAAAAAATGTCTTACGAGCTTGGCAAATTGACTGGCAACCTGAAATGGTACGAAATGTCCGTCAAAGCGGATGAACTGGTGACAGGACTGAAAGGCTTGAAACCGAATGTAGACTTCTACTCGGCTTCCGTGTACACAACACTTGAAATCCCGCGCGACCTGTTCACACCGATCTTCGCGATCAGCCGTACTTCCGGTTGGACTGCACACATTCTTGAGCAGTACGAAAACAACCGTTTGATCCGTCCTCGCGCTGAGTACACAGGTCCGGTTAACCAAAAATACATTCCGATTAGCGCTCGCTAATTCGTTTGAATTAGATGTAAACTCAAGGTGCGGGCAGTTCGGTACCAAAGCTTCAGGGACTTATGCTCCCTGGGGGGTACTGCAATTCCCGTCACTTTTTGTGTGTCTGCCACTCTTCTGCCCCCTACTACGGTGACGAGTAAAATTTTTAAAATTGATCTCTTTGTAGTAAAGTAGCTAGTGGAGTGCTTGATAGTGCCTGGAGAAACGTAGCGCCCGCCTTTATAATCGATTTATTTACATATGAGAACTTGTTCAAAATAATTGATTATAAGAAGAGGTCGGAAGGCACTGTCAAAAGCATGGAACGCAATGCACCATTTGAACTCGTATCATTTTAAACAAATCTTAGGAGGAACTATCATGCCACAATTCGAATCTTACGAACTGCCAACAGAAGGTCAAAAAATCACCATCGAGAATGGCGTTCTGCAAGTACCTAACAACCCAATCATTCCTTACATTGAAGGTGACGGTACAGGTCCTGACATCTGGGCGGCTTCCGTACGCGTTCTTGATGCAGCAGTAGAGAAAGCTTACAAAGGCGAGAAAAAAATCGCTTGGTACGAAGTTTTCGCAGGAGAGAAAGCTTTTAACAAATTCAACAACTGGTTGCCTAACGATACATTAACAGCTATGCGCGAATACATCGTGTCCATCAAAGGACCTCTGACTACACCAATCGGTGGCGGTATCCGTTCCCTGAACGTTGCGCTTCGTCAAGAGCTTGATCTATACGTATGTTCCCGTCCAGTTCGCTACTTCAACGGCGTACCTTCACCGGTTAAACGTCCTGAGTTGGTTGACATGGTTATTTTCCGTGAAAACACAGAAGATATCTATGCAGGCATCGAGTGGGAAGCTGGTTCCGACGCAGTTAAGAAAGTTATTTCCTTCTTGCAAAACGAAATGGGCGTTAAGAAAATCCGTTTCCCAGAAACTTCAGGTATCGGTGTAAAACCAGTATCTTCCGAAGGTTCTGAGCGCCTAATCCGCGCGGCTATTGAGTATGCTATCAAACATGGCCGTAAAACAGTTACATTGGTACACAAAGGCAACATCATGAAGTTCACAGAAGGCGCGTTCAAAAACTGGGGTTACGAGTTGGCTGAGCGTGAGTTCGGCGACAAAACATTCACATGGGCTCAATACGACCGCATCAAAGAAGAGCAAGGCGCAGAAGCAGCTAACAAAGCTCAAAAAGATGCAGAAGCTGCTGGCAAAATCATCGTAAAAGATGCGATTGCTGACATCGCGTTGCAACAAGTATTGACACGTCCAACTGATTTTGATGTTATCGCAACATTGAACTTGAACGGTGACTACCTGTCTGATGCACTTGCTGCACAAGTAGGCGGTATCGGTATCGCTCCAGGAGCAAACATCAACTACCTGACAGGTCACGCGATCTTCGAAGCTACACATGGTACAGCTCCTAAATACGCAGGTCTTGACGTTGTTAACCCAGGTTCCGTTATCCTTTCCGGCGTTATGCTTCTTGAGCACCTTGGCTGGTTGGAAGCAGCTCAATTGATCTACAAAGGGCTGGAAACTTCGATCAACAACAAAACCGTTACTTATGACTTTGCTCGCTTGATGGATGGCGCAACTGAAATTAAATGCTCCGAATTCGCGAACGAAATCATCAAAAACATGGCTTAATCATCTCTAACGCTCCAAGGGTACGATAACTAATCATTATTAGGAGGCACATCTCAAATGGCAATCCGTCGTAATAAAATTACTGTTGTCGGTGCAGGCTTCACAGGAGCAACAACTGCTCTTATGCTAGCTCAAAAAGAACTTGGTAATGTTGTTCTTCTAGATATCCCGCAATTGGAAAACCCTACAAAAGGGAAAGCGCTCGACATGCTCGAAGCTGGCCCGGTTCAAGGTTACGACGCTCAAATCACCGGTACTTCCAGTTATGCAGATGCAGCTGATTCCGATATCGTGATCATCACCGCTGGTATCGCCCGTAAACCGGGAATGAGCCGCGATGATCTGGTAAACACGAATGCGGGTATCGTGAAATCCGTTTGTGAAAACGTAAAAGAAGTGGCTCCGAACTCCATCGTTATCATTTTGAGTAATCCGGTTGATGCAATGACTTATGTTGCGTATCAAGCACTGGGCTTCCCGAAAAACCGTGTAATCGGCCAATCGGGTGTACTGGATACAGCTCGATACTTGACGTTCATCTCACAAGAGTTGAATGTATCGGTTGAGGACGTTAAAGGAGTTGTAATCGGCGGACACGGCGATGACATGGTTCCACTTGTTCGTTACACTTACGCAGGCGGAGTGCCTATTGAGAAGCTGATTCCAGCTGACCGTATCGAAGCCATTGTACAACGGACTCGTACGGGCGGCGGGGAGATTGTTAACCTGCTTGGTAACGGTAGTGCATACTACGCGCCAGCAGCGTCCCTTGTGCAAATGACCGAAGCTATTTTGAAAGATAAAAAACGTATCATTCCTACAATCGCTCTTCTTGAAGGCGAATATGGCTATGATAACTTGTTCATGGGCGTTCTGACTGTCCTTGGTGGGAATGGTATCGAGAAAATTATGGATATCGAACTGACTGAGGCAGAAAAATCAGCTTTGGACAAAACAGCAGCCTCTGTTCGCAGCGTAATTAAAGTTGTAACAGGCTAATTGGAAAACAAGCAAAGAGTCGGTCTCCCTCAAGGGGATTGGCTCTTTTTTTGTTGATTGCGCCAGTTATGACAGAGTTGGTCACATTTATATGGAGATATGGTGAAAAAGAACAATTGTTGACATCGCTTTCTTGTTCCCAAGATAGGTATTCGGTATACTTAGATAAGAACGATTCTAATTCAAAATTGCGGAGGTTATTAGAATGTATCAAGTCATGATTTTTTTACATGTGCTTAGTGCTTTATTGCTTGGCGTATACGTCGTGTTCCCGTTTATTGTGGGACGTGCCGCATCGTTAACTGGCGCTGCATTAGAGGGCTTTATGGGGCTGCTGTCTGCGTTAAACCGAGTTGGACAATTTTCATTAATCGTGACTTTCATCACGGGCGGAGCAATGGTTTCCAAAGCTGGAGTATCCGTACTGTGGATGGTGCTGGCGGTCGTTTTGCTGCTTATCGTGGGAGCGGTGACTGGCATGATCGGCGGAAGAATCAAGAAGCTGGCAGCTAATGCTAAGGCAGGAAACAGCACGGCAACCGATGCAGCGAAAATTAAAACATTCAGCTGGATTGCTGCGGTAGCTGTAGTAGTTGCTATTTTGTTCATGACGAATCCTCAAATATTGGCCTAGAAATAAAGGGGCTGTTCCAAGCGTAGAGATTTCTACGTTAGGAACAGCCCTTTTTCATTAAGGAGTGATTACTCGCCTTGACTTGGATTAAGCGTAATTTCGTCCAGCGTTTTCTCAAACGAAGCGCTCATATGCTCAAGGAAATAATCCACTTCCGGCATATTCATTTTCTTCAAGCTTTCTAGAATTTGCTGCTTGGCAACGATGAATTCGCGGTTGCCAGTGGAAAGCTCCGTTAAACATTTAATGTAAGCCTCGAGCAAGTCGGCAGCTTTCACCCAGCGGTAGAGCTCAGGATCCGGTTCCTGAATCAGCTTGCGGTAGATGTCGCTAATTTCCGGCGGAATCGTCTGAATGAGCCGCTCTACTGCGACATCTTCGATTTCGCGGAAGTTGCGAAGGATCTGCTCGTTGTTGTGTTTGACGGGCTGAGGGATATCGCCCGTTAGTACCTCAGACGCATCGTGGAACAATGCGATAGAGACAACCCGATCCGTAGGGACATTGTGGCCATAGACTTCATTAGCGATCGTACAAAGCATATGGGCGATCGTGGAGACGTAGAAAGAATGCTCAGCTACGTTTTCCCTGCGCATATTCCACATGAGGCTCCAACGGTCGATATATTTGAGGCGGTACAAATAAGCGAAAAAGTGATGATTCATGAGGTTCCTGTACTCCTTCAGTTTGATTTCACGCTCGGCACCACCCGCGCAGCCACCGTTCCGGTGGCCGGGGTGTAGACGAGCGGCAGCTCGATCAACGCGCTCAAATCCTCGAGCGCGATCGTGACCTGCCCGTGCTCGCGGAGCACGGGCTCCTTCAGCTTCACGCGCGCCGAGCCGCGCGTGGCCTCAGCGGCATTCACCTGGAGGGTGAATGCCTCTTGCCCCAGGCGGAGGCGGAGCGCTCCGCCTTCTGCACTTGCGCTGCCGCCGAGCTGCGCTACGGCAGCGGCCGCGTCCACGCGCAGCGGGGCGCTGCCCGGCTGCGCCTGAATGCGGCGCTGGATCGAGCGGTCCAGCAGCTCCGGCGTGATGCCGGGGCTGCCCGCGTTGATCCGCGGGATCAGCAGATGGTCGGCGCTGCGCGTCGCCATCTCGGGGGAGATCGTGAAGGCGTAGCGGATGCCCGCCTTCTGAATTTGTTCCGTCGCCGCAGGCGACGTGATGCCGTATGGATACGCCATGACGTCGAGCGGCGCGTCCGTAAGCCCTGCAAGCTTGCCGACGCAAGCTTGCGTATCCTGCAGCACGCGCTGCTTGTAGGCGTCGTCGTTTTCGCCATCCATGCGGCCGACAAGCGCAGCATCGCCGCTCGGCAGCTTGTTATGCAGGCTGTCGGTGTGGCAGCCGATATCGATGAAGTTCGTCGCATGGGTCATTTCACTGATCTGCTCTTTGGACATCGAAGGAATATAGGATGCCAGCGGATCGGCCAAATCATGCGTGATAACAAAATTGACAGCGGGAACTCGCAAGCTTTTCAAAATCGGATAAGCCCCGGTATAAAAGCTCTGATACCCATCATCAAACGTCACAAGGACGGCGTTGGAAGGTACTGTGGCTCCAGCCAAATATTGCTTGAATTCATTCAGGGAAATAAAATGATAGCCCTTGCTTAGTAAATACTGCAGCTGATTTTGAAACAGCGAGGATGTAATGGTGCTGGAGCTTGTATCGGTTTCATGGATATGATGATACATGAGGACAGCAACTTGATCCTGATAGTAGATATCTTGAGATCGCTTAGCGGAGAGCGGCGTAAGCAGAAGCGTGAGCCCTATCAGACTCAGCAGAATCGTGATCCCGATTCTTTTGGACATGTCAGCGTAACTCCTTATATGGTATAATAGTTTGTAATGATTATTATTTGTTAAGTCGAGAGGAGCCATTTTTAGTCATGCAGCATTTTTATCAAAGCGTCTACGATCTAATTGTCGAAACGTCCACAAACCTTCCGGGTGATGTACGTCGTGCGGTACAAGCCGCAAGCGAAAAAGAAGACAAAGGAACTCGCTCAGCGCTCTCCTTATCCCGTATTGCCGATAACATTCATATGGCGGAATGCAATGTCTCTCCGATTTGCCAAGATACAGGCATGCCAACGTTTATTATACACTGTCCGGTTGGGGCAAACCAAATTATTATGAAAAAGCAGATTCTTGAAGCCGTTGCTAATGCGACCAAAGCAAGCAAGCTTCGCACGAATTCGGTGGATTCCTTAACAGGCGCCAATACTGGCGACAATTTGGGACCTGGAACTCCGGTTATTCATTTTGAGCAATGGGAACGCGATGAAGTCGAAGTGAAGCTGATCCTTAAGGGCGGCGGTTGCGAAAATAAAAATATTCAATACAGCCTGCCAGCTGATCTGGAAGGCGTAGGCAAAGCCGGGCGTGATCTTGACGGAATCCGCAAATGTATCATGCATGCCGTGTACCAAGCACAAGGGCAAGGGTGCAGCGCAGGCTTTATTGGCGTTGGCATTGGCGGCGACCGGACTAGCGGTTACGAGCTGGCGAAGCATCAATTGTTCCGCCATGTTGATGACGTGAACCCGCATCCTGAGCTTCGGAAAGTTGAAGAGTATGTGATGGAGCATGCGAATACACTGGGAATTGGTACAATGGGCTTCGGCGGGCAAGTCACATTGCTAGGTTGTAAAGTTGGCGTGGCCAACCGTTTGCCAGCTAGCTTCTTCGTTTCTGTTGCCTATAACTGTTGGGCGTTCCGCCGTCAAGGCGTGCTTCTTAATCCCGAAACTGGTGAAATCAACGGCTGGTCGTATCCGAGAGGAAGCGAAGTCTCCTTCCAGGAAGCTTTTGAGGCCAGTGCGGAAGCTGCGAAAAATGTGAAAGAAGAGGAGCGTCGCGAGATCGTCTTGACGACTCCGATTTCCGAAGAGCAAATTCGCAGTCTGAAAGTTGGCGACGTGGTCGTTATTAACGGTACGATGCATACAGGACGCGATGCGCTGCACAAATATTTGATGGATCACGATGCTCCGCTTGATTTGAACGGTGCGGCAATTTACCACTGTGGACCGGTTATGAGTAAGGATGAAGCCGGTGAGTGGCACGTGAAAGCGGCTGGCCCGACGACAAGTATTCGTGAGGAGCCTTATCAAGGCGATATCATCAAGAAGTTCGGGATTCGCGCAGTTATCGGAAAAGGCGGAATGGGTCCGAAAACATTGGCCGCTTTGCAGGATCATGGCGGTGTTTATTTGAACGCTATTGGTGGCGCAGCGCAATACTACGCTCAATGCTTTAAGAAAGTAGAAGGCGTTGATTTCATGGAATTCGGTATTCCAGAAGCAATGTGGCATTTGGAGACAGAAGGATTCGCAGCTATCGTTACCATGGATTCACATGGCAACAGCTTGCATGCCGACGTTGAGAAAAACGCATTTGAGAAGCTGTCAGCGTTGAAAGAGCCTGTTTTTAAATAAGCTTAAACGGTTATTGCTTTTGCACTTTTTCATCTTTACAATTAAATAACTGGATTTGGTACGGGAGAAAGGGTTACTATGTAGAGTAGCCCTTTTCTCTTTGAATTCAGACTTGATCTATCGGAGGCAAGATAAACAGATGACGAAATTCCGTGCCAAACTAACATTTATTTTGATTGTATTGATTGGTTCATCCATGCTGCTTGCCGGTATCTTTATGGCAAAGGTGCTTGAGGATTCTCATGTGAAGTCCCTGGAGGAGAATATGGAGCGCGAGCTGCATGTCCTTGTCGCTACGGGGGATTGGGGCAGGATGGGATCAGAACCTGAACTTGTATCTTATTTCTCCGAACAAGCCAAACGGATTAAAGCAGCAACGAATGAACGGCTGACTTTTGTTCGTGCAGACGGCAAAGTGATCGGAGACTCCGATCAAAACCCTGAGCAAATGGACAACCATTTAACTCGTCCGGAAATTGCTGAAGCTGCTTCTAATGGTGTAGGTTACGCTACGCGATACAGTGATACCTTGAATGAGAAGATGCTGTACGCCGCCATTCCCGTGAAGAATGAGTCGAAGGTCACAACCGGCTTTTTACGCATTTCGTTGAGCCTGGAACAAGTGGATAATTCAATCCGCAGCTTGTGGTATTTTCTGATTGTCGGTTTGATGATCTTATTCGTGATCGCCGGTCTGGTTAGCTATCGAATTGCGAAGGGGATTACACATCCGATTGAGAAAATGACGAAAGTCGCCCAGCAAATCACAAATATGAATTATGAATCTCGTGTTCCAGCCTATAGCAATGATGAAGTTGGGCAGCTGGGGCAGGCCATCAATCGGATGTCCGAAAGCTTGCAGCAGCAAATGGCGCGGATTCAGGAGAATGAACGCAGACTCCAAGGCGTTATGGAAAATATGCTGAGCGGCATTATGATGATTGACCGAGAAGAACGGATTATGCTGTTAAATCCTTCAGCTGAATATATTTTGGGTTTTTCTTCGCAAGAACTATTGGGGAAAAGATATAATGAAGCCAAGCAGCAGTTTGAGTTTACGAAGCTGATTCAGGAATGTATAGAGACGCGCGAATCTATCCGTGACGAAATGATTTTTTATTATCCGGCCGAGCGCATTCTGGATATTCATTTAAGTCCAATTGCCCATGAAGACGAGGAATGGTCAGGGGTACTGATCGTGATTCATGACATCACGGCTGTTCGCAGGCTGGAGCGGATGAGAAGCGAATTTGTTGCGAATGTATCCCATGAGCTCAAGACGCCGATTGCCGCAGTCAAAGGTTTCGCTGAGACACTGCTGGCAGGGGCGCTGAATGATAAGGAAACGGCGGTATCGTTCCTGCAAATTATTTTTGATGAGAGCGAACGGTTGAACCGGTTGATTGGGGATATTCTCGAGCTGTCCAAAATTGAATCCAAGCGGATTCCAATGAATTTTTCGCCGATTTATTTACCGGAGTTTCTGGAAAGATCGCTTAACGTATTAAGAAAAGAAGCGGAGAAAAAGCATATCGAGTTGGGGCTGCAGGTTGATGAAGATATGTATATTGAAGCGGATGAAGATCGCCTGCGCCAAATTATTATCAATCTTCTCTCCAATGGTATTGCGTACACGCAGGAAGGCGGCAAAGTCAAGCTGCGGATCGAGCCGCTTGATCCGAATAGCGAGGGCGATTACGAGCGTCTGCGTCTAATCGTCTCCGATACCGGCATGGGGATACCGAAGAAGGATTTACCGCGTATTTTTGAACGCTTTTACCGGGTAGACAAAGCTCGTTCGCGAAGTTCAGGTGGAACAGGACTAGGCTTGTCCATTGTGAAACATTTAGTTGAGCTGCATAAAGGGACCATTCGCGTGGATAGCGAGGTTGGAGTTGGAACGAGATTTACCATTGAATTGCCAGTCATCCACTAAATTATATGGCGAAAATGCAACATTTACATTCACGTAGCAAAATTGTGTTATTATATGGATGTGCAATGTTAATAAACTGTAAATACGGGGGATCCCATGGCACAAAAAATATTAGTTATTGAAGACGAGCCTACCTTGGCCAGGTTGTTATCGTACAATCTTTCCCAGGAAGGGTATCATACAAAAGTTGTGGATCATGGTGGAGATGGTCTGCAAGAAGCGCTTCAGCAGTCCTATGATTTAATTATTTTGGACATTATGCTGCCGGGCTTGAATGGGTTTGAGGTACTGGCTAAGCTTAGACAAAAAGGAAATAGCACGCCAGTTATTATCTTAACGGCCCGCAATGCAGAAGATGAGGTTGTCCAAGGCTTGAAGCACGGAGCGGATGATTATATCACGAAGCCTTTTGGTGTAGCGGAGTTGCTGGCACGAGTATCCGCCGTATTGCGCAGAACGATGTCGGAGGATGTCACGGTAGACAAGCAGGGAACGAATGAGAAAGTCATTCAAGCCGGCGAACTATTCATCTATCCAGAGAAATATGAAGTCGTTCTGAATGGCGAATCGATTCCATTGAGACCTAAAGAGTTCGAGGTACTGCTGTATCTCGTACAGCGTCCAGGCGTAGTCGTGACGAGAGACGATCTTATGAATATTGTTTGGGGCTTTGATTATATCGGCGGGCAGCGCACCGTGGATGTTCACGTAAGTTCGCTGCGCAAAAAGCTGGAGATGAATCAGCAATCCGTGCAGATTGATTCGATACGCGGGGTCGGATATAAGTTGGTGGCGTCGATTATCAAAAAATAAGGAGCCTAGGGTGCTGGTGAAACAGCTGCCCGGGCTTATTTTTTTGCTTAGATAACACAATCGGATATAATTATCGCCAGATCAGAAATTTTATTTTTGCAGGTTTTTGATATACTGATAAATAGTACGAGCTCAGACGAAAACCTAAGGAGGATCATCATGTCCAAAACGTATCGAATCGCCATTATCGGCTGTGGAGGCATTGCCAACGGCAAACATATGCCAAGTTTGAACAAATTAAAAAACGTAGAAATGGTTGCTTTCTGTGATATTATTCCTGAAAAAGCGCAAGAAGCTGCCGACAAGTATGGAAAAGGCGAAACTCGCGTATATGAAGATTACCGTGAGCTTTTGAAAGACAGCACAATTGATATCGTTCATGTTTGCACACCGAATGATTCGCATGCAGAGATTACGATTGCGGCATTGGAAGCCGGCAAACACGTAATGTCCGAGAAGCCGATGGCGAAAACAGCAGCAGATGCTCGCCGAATGGTGGAAGCAGCGAAACGCACAGGCAAAAAATTGACCGTTGGTTACAATAATCGCTTCCGCAGCGACAGCCAACACCTGCACCAACTTTGTTCGGAAGGTGATTTAGGCGATATTTATTTCGCCAAAGCTCATGCGATCCGCCGCCGCGCCGTACCAACATGGGGCGTGTTCCTTGATGAAGAGAAGCAAGGCGGAGGTCCTTTGATCGATATCGGGACGCATGCCCTCGATTTGACGCTGTGGATGATGAACAATTATGAGCCGAAAGTTGTTCTTGGTACTTCGTATCATAAATTGTCCCAACGCGAAAACGCAGCAAATGCATGGGGGCCTTGGGATCCATCCAAGTTTACCGTGGAAGATTCTGCATTCGGTATGATTACGATGAAAAATGGCGCAACCATTATCCTAGAATCAAGTTGGGCGCTGAATACACTGGAAGTCGATGAAGCTAAATGTACACTTAGCGGTACAGAAGGCGGCGCGGACATGAAAAATGGCCTTCGCATTAACGGCGAAAAGCACAGCCGCTTGTATACAACAGAGGTTGAGCTGAAAGCCGGAGGCGTTGCCTTCTATGATGGCGAAACAGAAAGCGCGCCGGATCTGGAGATGCGTCTATGGATTCAAGCCATTGAAAACGATACAGATCCAGTCGTTACACCGGAGCAAGCTTGCGTCGTTTCTGAGATTCTAGAAGCAATCTACGAATCCGCTAAAACAGGTAAAGCTGTTTATTTCGACTAATTTCTACGATTTCCCAGGAAATAACCAAGAAATAAAGAATCCCCTTTTTCGAGTGGTTAAGCTCGAATGAAGGGGATTTTGCTTTTTTTCAGCTCTCCTGGCGTTAGACCGGTTCGTTTCTTGAAGGTTTTGGAGAAATGATGCAGATCCGCAAATCCGCAATAGCTGGCAATGGATTCCTGACTAAGATCCGTATGGGTCAGCAATTCTTTGGCATGATTCACCCGCATGTTCATCAAATATTGGTGAGGGGAGATGCCATAACGCTGTTTGAACACCATGCTGAATCGGGAGATCGACAGATTCGCTCGTGCCGCCATATCCGCTAAGGAGATAGGATCACTTAAATGATGCGAAAAGTAGGAAGTAATCCAATCAAACGAGTGCGACGCTGTGTAGGGTGCTTGATAGTAGCTCTCTAATAGAGATAGGATGATCTCAGTAACCAGATGCTGCGTCTTAAGTTGGATGAGCGGATCCTGCTTCTCGGCTTGCTCGATAACTTGCAGCAGTGTTTCTTTCAGTTTTAACGGCTTGGACGGTTCAACTTGCACAGGCATTTCCACCCCGTACAAGTCTCTGATGGTTGGCTGTAAGAGATGCTTATAAGCTGATAAATCAATTTGTCCTGGGCGGGTAGGAAAACTGTGCTCACGTTCAGGGTTAAAACTGAGATCAAAATGAATATACGGCGTAACGGTATTCGTTAACCCTTCCAAAGACAGCAAGCTGCCTGGCTGCACAAGGCAAAACTGACCTGCGCTAAATATATATTTTTTATGATCGACATGGAAACAACAAGTGCCTTCTTGAATGTAGACCAATAAATAATCAAGTAATCTGCGCTCCGGGTAAGACCATGGTTTACGAACGGCAAAGTCGCTTTGTCTAACGAATGGCACGATGGGATGCAGTTTCAGAAAATCGCTTAGCATCGAAGATCCTTTCCACTTCAGTTGTTTTTGACAATAATATAACCTTGTTTGACAAAGATTTGGGTCAACTCGAACCCTATAATAAAGCTATAATTATACAAATTGAGGTGATCCTAGATGAGTATGAAAGAAACAAGCCATATCCAATCGTTACCTTCTTTGGAAGACAGCTATATCTTGTCGGAACAGCAGATACAAAGCTATCAGCAGAAAGGGCATATTTTACTTCGGGAGGTCGCTAGCCCATCGGAAATTACTTCTTATGAGCCGATTATTACGGATTTGGTCAAGGAACTGAACTATCATAACAAACCGGTTGAGCAGCGTGATACGTATGGCAAGGCTTTTATCCAAATCTCAAACTTGTGGGAAAAAGACGAAGCGGCTCGCAGGTTCGTATTGGCCAAAAGATTTGCCAAAATCGCAGCGGAATTGATGGGCGTAGAAGGCGTGCGCATTTATCATGATCAGGCTTTGTACAAGGAACCTCATGGAGGGCACACCCCATGGCATCAAGACCAAATCTACTGGCCACTGGATACAGATAAAACGATTACGATGTGGATGCCGCTAGTGCCTATTTCCGAAGAAATAGGTTCCATGACCTTTGCTTCTGAGTCTCACCGCATTGGTTACATTAACAAAATGGTGATTTCCGATGAATCCCATCGCACATTAGCCGGTTATATTGAAGGTAAAGGGTATGAAACGATGTCCCATGGCGCTATGGAAGCCGGAGATGCAACCTTTCATGCCGGGTGGACACTGCACAGCGCGCCTGGGAACCCGACGGATGCCATGCGCAAAGTGATGACGGTCATCTATTATGCGGACGGACTGCGTATTGCGGAGCCGGATAGTAAAGCGCGCGAAAGCGATTTGAAAACGTGGTTTCCCGGCGCTAAGCCCGGCGATTTGGCGGCAACCGCCCTTAACCCGCTGGTTTACAGCCGATCCGACGCACGATAGCCATTGCTGCTACCTGTTGGTTTGTTCCTGTTTGCGGAACTTGCCGGGGGGTAGCTTTTTTTCTTGTTTGAACGTATGAGTAAAATAATGAACGGATGAAAAGCCTGTAACCTCCGCAATTTCGTTAATCGACAGCTCACTTGTCAGCAGCAGGTGGGCTGCTTGGCGTATGCGCTCACTGCGGATGAAATCCGTATAGGTTTCGTGAATCCCTTCGGAAAACAAGCGCGAAAGATGGCGCTCGGAAACATTGAGATAGCCGGCGACATCGCTAAGGTGAAGTGGTTGAGACAGGTTGTCGCGGATATAGAGTTTGGCCCGCTGCAGCAGGATGTTCGTATTTTTACGGATGACCATAGGTTTGCCGGTCTCTTTACCAAATAAGCTGAGAAACGACACGAGAAGTGTGTAGGCTAAGGTTGGAACTGCGGCAACAGGCAGGCTGCCATGATCCTCACGAATCAAAAGTGATTTCCACAAGAGGGCCGTCGGGTGATGGTCACCATCATACAGACAAACCTCGGCATGCTCGGCTAGATCCTGAAAGGCATCCCGCATCGTATCTTCACTTTGTGTTTCATCCAATTCAAATGCGACGAACAGAATAAAAAGCCCTTTTTGGGTGCGGATTTGATGTTTGATGCCGGGTCTGGAGCAAAAGTGCGTGCCTGCGCGCAGCGGGTAGAGATCACCTTCTTCGGTATATTCGCCTTCTCCGCTAATGACATAACAGATTTCAAAGAAAGAATGTTTATGGGGTTGGTTATCGAATAGGCATGGATCTACGCCCCAATATTGAATTTTAAAGCATGCCGCAGGTCCATGAATGACGGTTGCCACCTCGTTCAGCAGGGATCTGGTTTCTTTGCACATGTACATATGCCTCATCCTTCATGTCCTTATTTTGCAAAAAGCTGTCCTTTGCAGAAAAAGACAGTTCTCACTCTCATTCCTTATAATTATAGATAAGAAAGCGGTCTATAATCAACTTCGATGATGGAGGAATGAATAGTGATTACTCGTGAGGATGTAGAATTTTATAAAGAAAATGGGTATTTGCTTGTTAAAGGGGTATTTAATCAGCAAGAAGTAGAGGAAATGAGACAAGCTGTAGAAGAAATTATCATTCGTGCCGCTGAGGCCAAGGCAGACCGTAATGACCAATGGAGGGGCGACTTCCTTCCACCGGAAGAGCTGAAGAAGCTGGTTTTAAAAGGCTTCCATGATGTGCACTATCACGATGCTGCGTTCATGCGTGCTGTGATTCATCCCAATATGGCGGCTGTGCTGCAGCAAATCATTGGTCCTAACGTGCAGCTTCATCATTCCAAAATGCTCGTGAAGCCGCCGGAAAACGGTGCTGCCTTCCCGATGCACCAGGATCATCCTTATTTTCCGCATGAGAAACATACGATGCTTGCTGCAAGCGTGCATTTAGATTATGCGGATGAGGAGAACGGCTGCCTGCGAGTGATTCCGGGTTCGCACCGCTCAGGCAGCATTCCGCACGTGGGTCAGCATTACTTAAACCACAAAGAGTATCCCGTCAAAGAAGGCACGCCTTGTGTGGCTGAAGCCGGCGATGTACTGTTCTTTAACTACTTGACGATTCATGGCTCGGAATCCAATCGGAGTTCAAGAACAAGACGGAACGTGTTGTTCCAGTATCGTGATCCGAGCGATTTTCCGACGGAGAAAACGCATTTTGACTGGGGTATGGGCCTCATGGTCACAGGGAAAAACCCGCATTTCACGAAGGTGAAACCGGAATATAAGATTCTTTAAGGATGAGAAGGCGCCTACGGGTGCCTTTTTTCATTGGCAGATGGGGTTCTACTTTTGGACATTCTGTTGTAGGATAGTTAGTAAATATGTGGAAATTGGAGTGTGATTTCTTGGACTGGACGCGAAGAGAACTAAAGGGACGAGCCAAGCAAGTCTTGCGAACGTCCTACTGGAAGGCTTTTCTCGTAAGCCTGCTGCTAGCGGTGCTGAGCGGAGGGGTGTCGAGCTGTTCCTTTAATTCGAACGGAGGAACTTCGGTCAAATTCCCCTTGACCGGCGGTCACGACAGTTGGACCGATTTTTATAACAGTCCGGTATTTGTTGCTGTCGTTGTTGGAGCGATCTTGTTATTTATTTTCCTTATCCTTGCATCCATCGCGTTTCATGTTTTTGTTACAGCACCTTTCGAAGTGAGCGTTATGCAATATTTTAAACAGGCTGCTTCTGAAGATGTGAATATGAATTATCTGGTCTACTCGTTTCAAAAAGGCAGATATCTAGCTATTGTGAAGGGAATGCTCTGGAAAAACTTTCTCAACTTTCTGTGGTTTTTGCTGCTGATCATTCCGGGAATTGTAAAAGGTTATGCATACAGCATGGTGCCCTTTCTTCTGGGAGACAATCCGGGGATTGGTACGAAGCGGGCGGTTGAGCTTAGCAACCGGATGACGAACGGGCATAAATGGAAAATGTTCGTCCTGGACCTCTCTTTCCTTGGATGGTATATCCTAGGTTTCCTGGCACTTGGCATCGGCGTTCTGTTTGTCATGCCGTATGATCATTCGACCAAGGCTGAGCTTTATAAAGTGCTCAGGCAGCAGGCGTTGTATGATGGGCTTAGCAACAGCAAGGAATTGAATCTGCCCGAGGTATGAATCGCCGATGGGCATATAAGAAGGACTTTCCCAATAAGGTCAAACTAGACCTTGTTGGGAAAGTCCTTTTTCATGGCTGCACGATTTCAAGCAGTTCCACTAGTGCAGCGATTTCATGGCTCGGCAAGTTGTGCGGCGGCGCCGTCCGCTGATGATGATTGATCCACACATTTTGCATGCCGATTGCTAAAGCTCCTTTGATATCTGTATCGAGATTATCACCGACCATAAGTGCTTCTTTCGCCGTGACACCAAGCAGCTTCAAAGCATGCTCAAAAATAGATGGATCAGGTTTCCCACGGCCAAAGGTACCGGAAATCAAGATATGATCAAAGTAATCCGCCAGCCCCGGAATACTATCTACCTTCTCCTGCTGCAGGTCAGGAGCGCCATTCGTCAACAAAAGCAGCCGATACTTCGGTCGTAAAGCCTCTAATACCTCGAACGTGGCTTCATACACCAACGGACGCTCCCGACGCTCCTTAGCGAACCTCAGCGCAAGCGTTGCACCTAACTCCGGATCGTCAACGCCTAGTTTGAGCAGGCCCTGCGTCCACGTGTTTTTTTGAAACTCTGGCGTTAATTGGCCCAGTTCCAGAAAAGCAGGATGCTCTTTCGCATCAAATCTTCCCCACAGCGCTTCCAAATGGGTGACTTCAATCATTTTAGCATAGTCATAACAGGCCATTTCCTCAAATAAACGTTCGGATAATGCACGCACCTCGTGCTCTAATTCAGACGGGTTTACGTTCACGGAAGCTGCCGCTGACTCGCAAGTCGCTTCAAATGCTTCCTGGATACTTCTTTCATCCCACAATAACGTATTATCCAAATCGAAAATAATCGCTTTGATCGGCTTCATTTCTATGATCCCTCCCAATGTCCTACCCTTAATTTCCAACATAATAACAAGGAAGTCAACAGAAACCTGAAGGATGAATTTCGAGTGTGACGAAGGTGAAACAACTAAATCAAATTAAATCAAATTAAAAACACAAATTTTACATGCATTTAACGCTGCGATTACAAATGAGGGTTATTATGTACCTATAGACGCAACCAAAACCAACAAAAGGTGCTCAAATACCAAGTAAAAGAGTCATACAGGAGGGTTTCAATGATACAGGCAGTTGTTTTTGATTGGGCGGGGACGATGGTGGACTATGGATGTTTTGCTCCCCTTAACGTATTTATGGAGGTCTTCCGAAAAAGAGAGATTGCTATCACCTTGTCAGAAGCGAGAGCGCCGATGGGACTTCTCAAACGCGATCATATCAGCGAAATTTTAAAAATGGAGCGTGTCGCCGGCTTATGGCTTGAACGCTATGGTCAACTGCCGCAGGAAACGGACGTTGACGCACTTTATGCAGATTTTGAACCGATGATGCTAGCTGTAGTTCATGAATATGCTGAACCGGTCCCTGGTGCGCTTGCACTCGCAGAACGTTTACGTCAAAACGGCATTCGAATTGGCTCCACCACGGGTTACACCGCTGAGATGATGGCGATCGTCACGGTCGAAGCGAAAAAGCGCGGGTATGCGCCGGACCACTTGGTTACCCCAAATGATGTGCCCGCAGGACGTCCATATCCTTGGATGATCTACGAGAACGCGGCTGCTCTGAACGTGTATCCTATGTACAACGTAATGAAGGTGGGCGATACGGTCAGCGATATAAGGGAAGGCGTCAACGCCGGCACTTGGACAATTGGTGTAGTACTAGGAAGTAGTGAACTGGGAATGAGCGAAGCGGAAGTGGAAGCTTGTGATCCTGACATTCTAAAGGTGCGCGTGGAAGCAGTCACGTCTAAGTTCCAAGAAGAAGGCGCTCATTATGTCATCCAAACCATTGGTGAGTTGGATCAGCTTATTCCGGTTATTAATCAAAAACTTCAAAGAGGTGAACGTCCATGACAACAACGATGAATCAATTGCCGGATAATCCTTATTTATTGCTTACACCAGGTCCTCTTTCGACGAGTAAAAAAGTAAAAGCAGCGATGCTGCGTGATTGGTGCACATGGGACCAAGATTATAATCAACTCGTCCAGTCGATTCGCAGCCGATTAGTGACAATGGCTTCGAGCAAACCGGATGATTACACAACCGTGCTAATGCAGGGAAGCGGAACGTTCAGTGTTGAATCGGTCATTGGATCTGTGATTCCCAAAGACGGTAAGCTGCTTGTTTTGGCTAACGGAGCTTATGGCAAACGAATTGCCCAAATCGCAGATGTTCTCGGCATCTACTCGATCGTTCTGGATGCGGGGGAAACGAAGCCGGTGAATGTTAAGCAGCTAGAGGAAGTGCTGAAGGTGGATTCGTCGATTACACACGTGGCGGTTGTTCATGTGGAAACAACGACGGGCATGATGAATCCGATCGCTGATGTTGCCCGCATTGCCAAGCAATACGGCAAAATGCTGATTCTCGACGCGATGAGCTCTTTTGGCGGTATCCCGATTGATATCGCGGAACTAGGCATCGATTATTTAATTAGCAGTGCCAATAAATGCATTCAAGGCGTGCCTGGTTTTGGTTTTATTATTGCGCGTAAAGAATCACTGCTCAAATGCAAAGGACTAGCACGTTCCTTGTCATTAGATCTCTACGATCAGTGGGAGACTATGGAGCAAGGTAGCGGCAAATGGCGTTATACGTCGCCAACGCATACCGTTCGGGCATTTGATCAAGCGCTCCAAGAGTTGGAGGAAGAAGGCGGCGTTGCGCGCAGATTCGAAAGATTCACCCGTAACCAACAAACGTTGGTTGCCGGCATGCAGCGGATGGGGCTGCAACCCTTGCTTCCGACTGAGCTGCAGTCGCCGATCATTACTTCCTTCTTATATCCGGATTCGCCTGTGTTTTCCTTTGATGAGTTCTATGCACGCATTAAACAAGAGGGCTTTGTTATCTACCCAGGCAAAATAACAGCTGCGGCTACGTTCCGAATCGGCAACATCGGCGATATTCATCAATCCGACATTGAACGTCTGCTGCAAGGTATCGAAAGACAGTTATTTTAGAAAACAACTTAAAAACAACAAATAAAATATAAATACAAATAATTTACGTGTATTTAATACTGATTTTACAATTCTAAATTATACTCTATTTATCAGGTGATAGACATTCAAACCGATAATTCGAATGAAGGTGGGAGTAAGAAGATGAAGAAATCATTGGGAAGTGCAGTAGCGTTGTTGACAGTTGCTTTAATGTTAGGGGCTTGCGGCGGGAAAGCGGTTGGTACGGACGGAGCGAAGACAAGTGCTGCTCCAGCAGCAAGCGCAGATGTAACAGTGGATACAAAAAGCAAGGATCTAACGGTTTACACGGCTTTGGAAGATGATCAAATCAAAACTTATCTCACGACTTTCAAAGCGAAATATCCGGATGTAAAAGTCAACATTGTTCGTGATTCCACCGGAATTGTGACAGCGAAATTACTTGCTGAGAAAGACAATACACAAGCAGACGTAGTATGGGGCTTAGCGGCAACAAGCTTGCTCGTTCTTGACCAGAACAGCATGTTAGAGCCTTACGCGCCAAAAGGCGTAGAGCGAATTCTTCCTGATTTTAAAGACAAAAATGCAGTAACGCACTGGGTGGGTATCGATGCTTGGGAAACAGCGTTCATCGTGAACAAAGTTGAAATGGAGAAGCGCAAGCTGGCCATTCCTCAATCTTATGAGGATCTGGTGAAGCCGGAATATAAAGGGCTGATCACCATGCCGAATCCTTCGTCTTCAGGGACTGGTTTCCTAACGGTTTCCGGATTGGTTCAATTGAAAGGCAATGACGCTGCATGGGATTATATGAATAAATTGCATAACAACATTGCGATGTATGTTCACTCCGGTTCCAAACCTGCTAAATTAGCCGGTACTGGCGAATATCCAATTGGTATTTCCTTTGGTTACCGCGGCATTCAAGAGAAGAAAGCCGGTTCACCGGTTGAAGTTGTATTCCCGAAAGAAGGCTCCGGTTGGGACGTTGAAGCTAATGCTTTGATGAAGAAGAAGGTCGTGAAACAAGTAGCGAAAGACTTCTTGGATTGGGCGATTACGGATGATGTGATGAAAGAATACAACAAAAACTATGCGATCCTTGCGGTCAAAACAGATTCTGCCAAAATTCCTGATGGTTACAGCGTAGATCCGGTCAAACAGCTTATCAAAAACGATCTGAATGATGCTGCGAAAAAACGTGACAGTGTTCTAGCTGAGTGGGACAAGCGCTTCAATGCGAAAAGCGAACCAAAATAATAAACGGCAAACCGAGAAAAAGGCTGACTGCGAACCATGCTTGCAGCAGCCTTTTTTGTAGATAAGAAAGTATAAGTTTTTATACTTTAGCTTCGCATCTACCCTGACAAACGCGCTCGTCCTAAAAGGACGACAAAGTTGTTTATCCTTGTATCACCTTTTTACAAAGCGATAACATATCACACTTATACTAGAGCTAATAAGACTAAGGAGGCTGCTTGATCATGACACAAGCTTACTTGTCCATTCAAGGGGTAAATAAAACATTTGGATCTTTCAGCGCTTTGAACAATATTCATATTGATATTCAGAAAAATGAGTTCATTTGTTTATTAGGCCCAAGCGGTTGCGGTAAAACAACATTGCTACGCATTATTGCAGGATTAGAGAAACCGACACAAGGACGGATTACGGTAGACGGGAAGGACATTACCCAGCTGCCTCCAGCGAAAAGAAATTTCGGCATGGTGTTTCAGTCGTATGCGCTTTTTCCGAATCTTACGGCTTATCAGAATGTAGCTTATGGATTGCAAGGCAAGAAATGGAAGAAAAAAGAGATTGACGAGAAGGTAAAGGAAGTCTTGAACTTAGTGGATCTGCTGCACCTCCGCGATCGCTACCCGGCGCAAATGTCCGGCGGACAGCAGCAGCGTGTGGCATTGGCTCGCGCTATTGTACTGTCTCCAGATTTTTTGCTGCTGGATGAACCTCTTTCCGCGTTAGATGCCAAAGTTCGGGTGAAGCTGCGCGAGCAAATTTGCGAGCTGCAGGACAAGCTTGGCATTACAACCGTGATGGTCACGCACGATCAAGAGGAAGCGCTCACGATGGCAGATCGCATTGTGGTGATGAAAAACTCCGAAGTTGTGCAAATGGGAACGCCGGAACAAGTCTATGAAGCGCCGAATTCGGCATTTGTCGCTGATTTTATCGGATCGATTAATTTCTTGGAAAACGGGGAGCAAGGAAGTCTTGCCCAACACAGAAGTCTTGCCATTCGTCCGGAGCATATTCGCTTGTCAGCCTCTGGGTCAAGCAAAGGAGTGAAAGCGGTTGTCAAGCATGTCGAGTTCCGCGGACCTTTCTACCGAGTGACGCTCCAGCTGGCAGCGGGCAGCAGCTACCAAAATGTACTGCTTGCCGTAGATGTATCTTCACAAGCTGCACATCAATTGAGGCTTGCCAAACATGCCGAGGTCTTCGTTGAATTCCCGCAGGAAAAGATGATCACATTCCCAGCTGATTCTATGGTAGGTGCCTAAATGAACAAGGGAATCGTCAGCATGAATCCGCCGATCCGCCGTCACCTAGGAGCATTTTTTACATTACAAAATGTGTTGATTGTCGTGCTCGTGCTCACTTTAACAACTAGCACTCTGATTCCGTTAATCCTCTTATTCAGCAAATCTTTGCTAAATAAGAATGAGGAGTTTATTGGATTGGCTAACTTTGTCCAATATTTCTCTACGCCTTCCTTACTTCAATCGTTAACAAACACGATCTGGATTTCAGTTCTATCTACCGTACTTGCTGTTATTCTCGCATTCGCGTATGCCTATGGAATTAGCCGTACGGCTATTCGGGGCAAAAGTTATTTCCGCTACATTGCGTTATTGCCGCTTTTTCAACCGACGATGATGCATGGGATTGCGCTTACTTATTTGTTTGGGAATCAAGGCATGGTTACGCACGGTTTTTTCGGACTTTTGCCTGGTATAAGGATACCGATCTATGGTCCCGTTGGGATCGTTATCTCTGAAGTGATTTACTTATTTCCTCAAGCTTTTCTGATTTTTATCACAGCTTTGTCAATGACCGATCAGCGACTGTATGAGGCCGCGGAATCGCTGGGCGCGAATAAATGGAAAACTTTTTTCACGGTGACTTTGCCCTCCGTTAAGTACGGCCTCATCAGCGCCATTTTCGTCTGTTTCACAGCCAGCTTTACGGATTTCGGAGCTCCGCAGGCAATCGGTGGAAAGTTTAACGTGCTTGCCACGGATATTTACAAACAGGTTATCGGCCAGCAAAATTTGTCCATGGGTGCGACAGTAGGGATCCTGCTCACAATTCCAGCTATCATTGCTTTTGCTGTGGACCGATTCGTAGAGCGCAAACAACGTTCGCTGCTCTCTTCCAAGTCAACGCCCTATCGGGTACCGGAAGGACGAGCTCGGGACAGATTTTATCGTACATTTTGTATCATCGTCTCGATTGCTATTTTGGTGCCGTTATTCACAATTGTATTCGCTTCCTTAGTGAAGGTGTGGCCGTACAATGTCAGTTTAAGCTTCAAACATTATGATTTTTCCAGTGTGGCAGGGTCAGGTCTGGAACCGTTTTGGAATTCACTGCAAGTCTCACTCATCACAGCGGTGGTAGGGACGATCATGACTTTTGTTTTTGCTTATTTAATTGAAAAGACCAGATCGATGAAAGGGTTGCGTCAAGTCGGTTACTTTTTGTCGATTTTACCGCTTGCGCTTCCGGGTATGGTTATCGGCCTTGCCTACATTTTCTTCTTCAATAATTCCAGCAATCCGCTGAATTGGATTTATGGCACAATGGCGATCATCGTGCTTGCGAACATCACGCATTTCTACGCAGTTCCCTTTATTACGGCTACAACTGCGCTGAAAAAGCTGGACAAGGAATTCGAACTCGTTTCGGAGTCTATGCGTGTTCCTTTCTACCGAACATTTTTGCGGGTCACGGTGCCCATGTCCCTTCCGGCCATTATCGAAATCGCCATGTACTTTTTCGTTAATTCCATGGTTACGGTGTCTGCGGTTGTATTCCTCCGGGCTGCTGATATGAATCTTGCGGCTGTTGCTTTAGTGAATATGGAAGATGCAGGTGACGTAGCTGCCGCAGCGGCAATGTCTACCCTGATCGTTGGAACGAATATTATCGTTCGTTTGTCTTATGAGTTCATTTTAAAAAAGGTAAAAAAACGCACGGCTGCTTGGCAAATGCCGAAGTAAAGCCCTATCATGCAAAATGTGATGCATAAATTGGAGGGTCTAACCTTATGTCTTTGATTGGTGAAGAGCGAAAGAATTATATTCTCAATCAGTTGAATTTGGATGGCAAAGTGAAGACGAATGAGCTGGTCGAAGCTCTGGATGTTTCATCTGAGACGATACGTCGTTATTTGGAAGAGCTGGAAGATGAGAATAAGCTGAAACGGGTATATGGCGGCGCGGTCAAAATTAATTTATCCCGAGACGAGCCGTCACATTTGAAGAGGGAGGTGCTTTACGCGGATGAGAAGAGGAAAATCGGACGGGCAGCAGCCACCCTCGTGGAGGATAATGACGTCATTTTCATCGATGACGGTACTACGACCCTGCATATCATCGATTATTTGCTAAACAAGAAAAACCTTACAGTTCTAACGATCTCCATACCTGCCCTGTACCTGCTGATTGACTACAAAAACAAAGGATTGTTCAACGGGGACATCTTTTTAATTGGCGGTAAGGTGAATGCCCTGCATTCCAGGGTCACAGGCCTGTTGGCTGAGAAGATGGTGGAAAATTTCAACGCGGATAAAGCGTTTTTATCTGTGGACGGCATGATGTTGGACAAAGGGATTACAGGCTTCGAAGAAAGTAAAGGCCAACTGACGCAGAAAATGATGAAATATGCCAAGCAAAATATTGTGCTCTGCGATCACTCCAAGTTCGGGCTTGTGCAATTCTACAAAATTGCAGATTTGAGAGAGATCGATCTTATTGTCAGCGATGTGCCGGCCCCAAAAGAATGGGTAACCGAATTGCAGAAAAAAGGAGTCGTATGGGTCTCATCAAACGAATAGCTGTGTTATGATAGAACGGTAATCATGACAAATATTGGGAGCTGATTCGTTTGTCGGTACAACTGAAAGTGGCGCGATCCGCGGGTACGGTTGGAATTTTCAAACATGCCGTCACCATGGTGATGGGGATGTGGCTGATTGTCGGCTTGTTTATCGATGGCTTTGCCCATAATCATGGGGTGGTTGAGACTTTTTTTACGCCATGGCATGCGATTTTGTACTCCGGTTATTTGGCCTGTGCGATTTGGATTCTTATTATTACTTATCAAAACAAAATAAAAGCCCATCATGCTACTTGGGCAGCGTCTATTCCTACGGGCTATAAGCTCGGTGTCGCCGGTGTCATCCTCTTTTTTATCGGCGGTATCGGCGATATGTTATGGCATACGATATTTGGCATTGAGAAAAATATTGAAGCGCTCTTAAGCCCGACCCATCTGATTCTATTGACCGGGGCGCTGATGATTCTGACCAGCCCGTATCGTGCGATGAGTTATGCGGAGAAGGACTTTTCTCCGAGCTTTCGCCGGCTGCTGCCTGCCTTGACTTCCGTGGCGCTGACCTTTGCCGTGTTGGCTTTTTTTCTTATGTATGCCTGGTCGTTTCGTCAGAATTTATGGATGGCCAGGGAAGAAGACGCAGTGGCTAAAGCAGTTGTAGATTTCCTGATTACAACGATGCTGCTTGTTTTGCCCATTATGCTAGTGATGAGAAGGTGGAAGTTGCCTTTCGGAACGGTGACCTATTTGTTTGTGTTTGAGGCGGTATTGATGGCGGTGCTGGATGGGTTCTCGCACTATGGTTCTATCGTGATTCTGCTCATTAGTGGGATAATCGGTGATTTGCTTTTGAAATCGATCAAAGAAAAAGAAGCTGGAGCGTGGCAGTATCGCGGCGTTTTCTTCCTGCTGCCCGTTCTGATCTGGAGCCTGTATTTTGCCGATTTGCGTTTGTTTCACACGTTGGATTGGTCTCCTGAGCTGTGGGGCGGCACGATCTTTATTTGCGGCCTCTGTTCGATGGGATTAAGCATGCTGACATCCCCGCTCACGACTGGAAGAAATCAATGAAGCAGCTTGTCATCCTTCTCATGGGTTTGGCTGTTCTCTTAGCCGCTTGTGGGAATCAAAGCACGACTATGGATATGTCAGGGATGCAGATGTCTGGGAATATGGAGGCCATGCCGACACATGCCCACAGCGATGATGCCATAGCCCATTTCTCGGTTGCCATGGATCGTTACATGCCTGGGGAAGAGGCATTGATCACGATTCTTATCCAGGATAAATGGAATAAACCGATTGATCGTTTTGACCTCATGCATGAGAAGCTGATGCATCTGATCGTGGTGAGCAAGGATCTGTCCTATTTTGATCATCTTCATCCGGAGCATGTCGGTCAAGGCCAATTCATCGTCAAGACGAAATTCCCTGCCAGCGGCTATTATCAGCTGATTGCTGATTTTACTCCGCAAGGAAGTGGAGAGACGGTGCAAACGCACTGGGTCACGATGAAGGGGAAAGAGCCGAAGATGACGGTCCTTCAACCGGATACCTCGTTGACGAAAGAGGTGGGCGGTAAGGAAGTTACGCTTGCATTCGACCACCTCATGGCGGGGATGGGGCTGGATATGATCTTCACGATCAAGGATGCCCGGACGAAACAGCCAATCACTGATCTGCAGCCCTATCTGGGCAGCTTGGGGCATGTGGTTGCCATTAGCGACGATGCGAGGGAGTATGTCCATGTCCACCCGAACGAGCAGAAGGGATCAGGACCAACGGCAGCTTTCACGATTGTGTTCCCCAAAAGCGGAGTTTATAAAATCTGGGGACAATTTCAGCATCAGAATGAAGTGTTTATCGTACCTTTTACCATAAAAGTGCCATAAAGGCGTTACGTTTACAATTTGAACTTAATTTTGTAATCAAAAAGAAATATGTTATTCATCTGGCTTTAATGAAGCGGGCTTATAATAGAACTCGACCCCCTTTAAAATATATATACTTTAAGACCCGCAGCCCGTTGCTGTGGGTCTCTTTTTATTGATGAGGGGTGGCGTGTCGCGCTAAGTAAGCATAGCTTGGCAGTTGGCCACCTTGCGCCAAGTAATTCCATTTACTCGGCATGACTGCCTCTCGCTAGCTATGGGCCTTCGCTTCCATGTCTATGTATGTTGTACTTTTTACAACATACAACAGCTTAAAACCCCACTATCCTTCTCTTCATTGCACAAAGTACAATGAATTCAATCAAAATAGCGTAAAAATCACTCTATTTTGTATTCTACGTTGCAGTTTGTACAGTGTAGAAGGCGGCATCGGCCGTCATGTTGCCGCTAGATTGCAAAAAGCGCAACATAGGAGAAGGTATCGGCCACTATAGATAAGATCAGGGAAAAGAAAAAGACAGGTCGAATCTCGGATTCGCCTGTCTGATGTCGATATGCTTATTTTTTTGCTACGTCGGAGATAACGAATTTGTCGTTTACTTTTTTCGTTGTATAAGTGGCGCCGTCTTTTGTCGTGAATTTGACTTGATCTGCCGTATTTGCCGTGTCAAATGTAACGTCTGCTTTGGTTGTATCTAGCAGGTTCGTCGGGAAAAAGGAAGTCGGATTCGTTACAATCGATCCGTCCGCTTTTTGCTCCGTCAAATAGTGAGCCGCCAATTTATCGGCCATTGCTGCATCGAAGTAGCTGGAAAGAAATTTTACGGCTTTCTCTTTGCTATCAGCGGCGATAGGGTTAAGGATCAGCTTGCCATCTTTGGATTTGGCTTCTCCGAAGAGGAAGCCGACCTTCTCTTGAGAAATTCTAGCGCCGATGTAGCCTTTCATGTTAATCGTATCCTGCGTTTCAGCTGTTGCTTGCGGGGAAGCTGCTGCGCTTGCGCTTGGAGACGGGCTAGTCGCTGTATTTTTTGGTGCTGAGGAGCAAGCTGCTCCAGTCACCATCATTGTAAGCAGGATCACGCCTGCGGCTGTTTGTTTCAATGTCATGAACGATACACCTCTTCATCTGTATGAATGTATTTATTTGTAAATAAATACATATTATATTCGATTTAAATAACCACAAGTGTAGAATATACGCTATTTTGAGACGCAATGCAATGAATTCAAGGAAAGTTCACATTCTATTTTGTCCCTGAAAAAGTGAAAAAAACCCTCATTTCCATAAGATAAGTGGAGATGAAGGCCGCTCGATTGCGTCTATAATAGCTTGTTTATTTACGCTTATAAAACAACCTGGAAATCCCAACGCCAATGGCTCCAAGTCCGATAAACAGGATCGCACGAATGGCGGTAGACACATCAGGCAGATCAATGAAAATAATTTTGAGCAGGGTTACAAACAAGAACAGGATGCCGATTAGATTTGCCTTTGCTCTTCGAACAAATAGTCCTGCGACAATCAAGAGCACCGCATAAATCGCCCAAACACCGGAGAGAACGAGATGTTGGTAATCGCTATTGAGAGCCTTCGTTAAGGCGTTCGTTACTTGTGATACGAAGATGAGGAGCAGTACGAATGCCATCCATAGCAAAAGAAGTGAGATGCGTGACGGCGCAAGGCCTTTCTGAGCAGAAGAGCGATAGAACGCATAAAGGCCGCCGATAGTAGCCACAAGCACAAGCCAAGCAAAAGTTTCATGTGAACCGATATCATGGATCGGATGGGTGAGAACGAACAGCATCCCGATGAAATAGGTAAGAGCTCCGCTGATTTGCTGCAGCCTGCTTTGGAAGCGGACACCCAGGCAAAGCGCGATGCCGCCTTCGACTAGCAGCGCTGATCCGGCTTGATCGGCATGGAGGACGAAAATCAGCCATAAAAAGATGCTGAATGTTGCGATGGATACGTGGACGGAGAAGGCCCTCTTTTGCAAGTAAAGCCAAGAGGAAGTTCCGATGTATAAAAGCGACCAGAGAGCCAGCATCCATTCATAGACGTGCCTATCGCTGTCAGCCGTGCCGTAGAAACCGTATGTCCAGGCTGCGACGAGGCCAAAGCTTAAGAATAACGTGATGCGCTGTCCAATTCGGCTGTCTTCCGAACGCAGGAGTGTTATGCCGAAAAGCAGCAGGTGCTGCAAGATGATAACGGTTAGCACGGCAGGTTTGTCACTCGCTGTATGGCTGAGCAGGGTCGAAATGAGCAAAGGCAGATGGAGTACGCCAAAGGCGGTGAAATAAGCACCTCGGAAGGCGTAGCGCAGCGATAACACCATCATAGCCATGGAGAAGAGACCTTCATAGCCAGCGAAAACCCACATATTCGGATGCGCAGAATCGACCATGAACGGAACAAGATAACCCGCAAGTAAGGTAATAATCATGAGGGCTTGTGAACGATGGCGAATCGCTATGAACACACTAGCTGCAATAGAAACAATGTAAAGCACAAAAGCAAGCCAGGACGGGATCAGCTCAAACAGCATGTGGGCAGCGAAAAGGGATAAGATCAGAACCCCGCTCGCTCCGCCGAGCAGCACTTGCCCCAATGCTGCGCGTTTACGGCGTATTTGCGTTTCCCCTTGCCAATACATGAGGCCTGCTGCGACAACTCCGAGTAGGCAGCGGACAGGCTCTGTAATGAAGCCGGCGCTTACGGCTGCTGTAAACCCCCAGAGCACGCCAAGCAGGAAGACGATGATAAAAATGCGCGGCAGCCAGACGCGGGCGATCAAGTGCTCCCAATCTCTTGGGGGAGCGGGCTCTTTGGCGGGAACGGTTTCCCGCTGGAGGAGCTGACGCGGAGCCGGCTGGGAATGCTCGCTAGCAGGAGCTGATGCCTCTGTGCGTTCAGATCCAGATGCATTTGGTCGGTTAAGTGCATGGTCCAGCAGCAGTTCGAGCTCTTTTACTCTTTTTTCCAATGCGGCTACTCGTAATTCTAGATCCATGATAGCCCCCTTTGTTGTGCGTATTTTAGGTATGTTTTTCCATCTCATTCTATGTTAACATGGGCCTGGCAAGACGTGTAGGCTGACTGAAAAAATAAAAGCGGGACAACTATGCTACAATAGTCATAAACACGAATAGGACATTAGGAGATGAACCGTCATGAGTAAGGAATTAAACGAACAAGAGCTTATCCAATTTATCGTAGAAAAATCAAAAGCAGATGCCAAACAAATTCAGCTCGTGCTGAAATATGAGAAAGCGTATATTCTGAAGGCTGAACAAAGTTCCAAAGGGGAAGTGGACATCGACAGCGACGATTTGATCGATCATATTCTGAGCAGACCGGATGTGAAGTTGACGGAGCTCGCGGTGGACACTATTTTGGAAGCGGAAATGGCCTACTTAATGAAACATGGATTAGCCGGTTACATGGATTAAAGAAAGAGGACGATGCAGGGGATTTCTCCGGTGCCGTCCTTTTTTCATGCGTTTATAATAACTTACAAGTTAATTGAATAACATGTATTGACAGAAAATGAGCTTGGGATGATAATAGTCTTAGTTGCAATGGACTTATTTAATTAACTTATTAATTAACTTTATGGAGGTAGCGTTACCCATGACGAATCAACCCCGAGCAGATTACCCAAGGCCACAATTTGTACGAGACAGCTGGATGAACTTGAATGGCGAATGGGAATTTGAATTTGATGATGACCGCGTAGGCAGCAAAGAGAAATGGCATTTAGGGAACAAAGCGTTATCCCAAAGGATCCAAGTGCCTTTCGCTTTTCAAAGTAAATTAAGCGGTATTGGCAGCAATGAATTTCATGATGTTGTTTGGTATCGCAGAGATTTGGCGATTCCGGATTCCTTTGCAAATAAGCGGATTTTGCTCCACTTTGGAGCTGTTGATTATGAGGCGTCCGTTTGGGTGAACGGTACTTTGGTTGCTACGCATGAAGGCGGGCATACGCCGTTTCACGCGGACATTACCGATGCTCTTCAGTCAGGTACAAATAAGTTAGTTGTTAAGGCTGTTGATTACAGCACAGACGTGACGCTGCCTAGAGGGAAGCAGTATTGGCTCTCCGACTCAGCGAGCATTTTCTATACGAGAACGACGGGTATCTGGCAAACCGTATGGATGGAAGCGGTAAGCGCCGATGCATATTTAGATAAAGTGAGAATTACGCCGGACATTGATAATAAGCAGGTGGAATTGCAATTTTTCATCGAAGCCGCCAAAGCGCATGAGAAGCAGCAGGTGAAGGTTGAAATTTCTTTTAAAGGCAAACTTGTTTCTGAAGATACCTATTTATTAAAAGACAGCGTGGGGACAAGAGCGGTTCGTCTGAATGATTTTAATGATCACGGACTTGGCGGTTGGTGGACGCCGGAGCGTCCGAATTTGTACGACGTGACGTTCACACTGCTGGTCGATGAACAACCTGTTGACCAAGTGACGAGCTATTTCGGGATGCGTAAAGTGTCGATCGAGAATGGCAAGCTTTGCCTGAACAACCGTCCTTATTTCCTGAAAATGGTGCTGGACCAAGGTTATTTCCCAGATGGCAACTTGACGCCGCCGAGTGATGAGGCGATTAAACAAGATGTGGAACTGACGAAAGCGATGGGCTTTAACGGAGCGCGTAAGCATCAGAAGCTGGAAGATCCTAGATATCTGTACTGGTGCGATCAGCTCGGACTTGTTGTCTGGAGCGAAGCGGCTAACGCTTACGAGTACACGGAGAAGTATGTAGAACGCTTTACGAAAGAGTGGCAAGCCTCTGTCGATCGCGATTACAACCATCCATCCATCATTGCATGGGTTCCTTTAAATGAGAGCTGGGGAGTTCCTAATATCCAGATCGATAAAAGGCAGCAGCAGCACGCGCTGACGATGTATCATTTGACCAAATCGATTGATTCGATGCGTCCTGTTATTTCGAATGACGGTTGGGAACTGGTGAAAACGGATTTGTTCGCGATTCACGATTATGAGTGGCGAGAAGAGGTCTTGACAGAGCGTTACAGCACCAAAGAGAAAGCCGTTCATGCAATGCCGGCTAATCGCCGCCTGTTTGTCGAAGGTTTCCCATATGAGAATCAGCCGATTCTGGTTACTGAGTTTGGCGGGATCGCTTATAAGAAAAGCGAGTGGGAAGGCTGGGGTTACTCAGGTGCAGAAAACGATGAAGATTACGAGCAAAAGCTGCGCGCTGTCATTCGTCCGCTTCTAAACTCCGGTGTTGTTCAAGGCTATTGCTATACGCAATTAACGGATGTGGAACAAGAAATTAACGGTTTGCTCACGTATGATCGGAAGCCGAAAATTCCGGTTGAACTGATTAAAGCGATCAATGACCGTAAATAGAAAAAGTCGGGGCACAGTTAGTTGCCCCGGCTTTTTTATTCTTCCGCCTCCTCGATTCGAATAACAACTTCATTGGACAACGCCGTTCCCGTATGAACCGGATCATTTACTTGATACACATATTTGGCGGATGCTCTTAGCGGAATGCGTTTGGCATTCGGTCTAAGAACAACTGTCGCTGAATAGGTGATTTCGGTTATGGCTTGAGGCATGATCACTCCAAGTGATAAAGGCTGGGATGAACTCAAGATTTGGTTCATCGGAGAGCCGTTGATTCGCAGGGTACCGGCGTTCAACGTAGTCAAGGGAGAAATCCAATCGTGAAGAAACACGCTGCTTGCAGCAAGATTGCCTGAATTGGTTACTTGGATCCTGTAATGGACCGTGGATTCAGGCTCGGCAATTAAAGGATTTGCAAAGATGACGATGGTTACAACCGGCCGCAGCAATTCGACGCTTACCGTATTGGACAGCACATGATCGGAGACAACACGATCATCCGGCAGGCGGAAATTAAATAACACGTCGGTATGGCTGGTTAGTTCGGTCTGTTCGGCGGAAATGGCAACGGCGTTGACCGTAACTTGGAACGTGACGGCCATTTGGTTTTTTGCCGGCAATTGCCCGACATAAACAGAGCTGGATAACAGTGAATTGCCATACGGAGCTCCATTCACCGTTAAGCTTCCCAGTACGTAGGAGCTGCCCTCAGGGATGAAGTCGGACAGCCAAATTTCGGCCGCAATGTTGCCTTTGTTTGTAACGATTAAGGAATAGGTCAAGGTATCGCCCAGCGTAGCCTTTGGCTGCAGGACGGACTCGACAACCGAAATCGCAGGATCGTAAACCTCCAATGAAATGGAGTTGGAGGTCATTTTTTGCTTGTGGTCTCTGAGGTGTAAGACAAGCTCCGCGTCATTCACGATGCGTCCGGAAGAGGGAGCATGGGTAACGGTGACTTGGAACTGAAGAGATAGATCCTCATATGCGGGCAGCTCGCTAAGCGAAATGCCATTCGCGGGATTTGCTGACGGGTAGGAGGTATGCCCGACTTTTACGCTGCCCGCAACGAAACGAACACCGCTTGGCAGCCGATCTACAAAAAGCATTTTGTCAATTGAATAGCTTCCTTTATTTTTGATAGTGAATAAAAACGTGACGGTATCGCCGACAAATGTGTAGATCTTATCTGCGTGTTTCTTAAAGCTGACTTTCGTTTCCTCAAAAGGAATGATGACGGTATTCGATTTTGCGCTCCCTGAAGCGGATCTTCCTCCTGATGTATGGAAGATATAGGTTGCCGTTGCTTGATTTTTCAGCTGAGAAGAGGGTTCAAGCACAACCACTTGGAAGTTTACTTCGATGTGCTGGCCGATACGAATCGTCCCCACATAAATGCCCTTATCGGGATTGGCCATGGGCATGGGGACGCCATCCACGATAACGCTGTTCGGAACTAACGAAGTCCCGTCCGGCATGGTGTCAAAAAGGGTAACTTGTGCATCCAAGTTACCCTTATTGGCGATTGTCAAGGTATAAGTCACGACTTGACCGAGCGCGGCTTCAGACGTATTCGCTCTCTTTCTGATCGTAATGAGGGGACCAACCACAGGGGTATCTACAGTGTTGGAATAGGCGTGGCTGGTCATGTTGCCAGAACTGAAACGAACGACGGATTGATTAATTAAATGTTTGGGAGGTTGGGATTCGGCCGTCATACGACCGTCACCTCGAATTTAACGGTGACAGATGTTCCTGCCGGAATGGCGTTGAGCGGAACGCCTGTACTTGGATTCTGGCCTGGTCTTGGGTCGCCATTAACCGTCACACTGTCTGTAACGAATACAGTTCCAGTTGGGATTGGATCCGTTAGAACAACATTGTTGACTGTGGCTATGCCGCTATTGGTGACAACAACTGTGTACGTAATCGTATCGCCAACGATTGCGTCGATGACATCGGAGCTTTTCACCACTCTAACATCTGGTGAGGATACTGGAATTACGAGCGTGTTGGAAGCAACGGAACCTGACAGCACCCGACCATCTGGCGGCGAGTAGGTGTAGTTGGCGGTTGCTGTGTTCACTAATTGCTGTGGAGACGGCAAGGATTCTACGGTGACAGCCAGCGATATTTTCACGGTAATTGTATCGCCCGGAGGAATGGTTCCAGCATTAATACCAGTAGCTGGATTAGCGCCAGGCTGAAGCTGACCGTCGACAATCACGCTATTAGGAACAAATTCGGCTCCTGCCGGAATGGTATCGAAGACTGTTGCAACGGCAGGCAGATTCCCGGAATTGTGAAGCGTAAGCGTGTAAACGACCGTATCGCCGACAGTGGCATTGGTTGTATTTGCGCTTTTGATGATAGCGATAATCGGCTGATAGACCGGCACGATGACGGTGTTGGAGAAGGCGGATGCGGCAAAGGCGCCGCTCGTAAAGCTGACGGACGATTGATTCGTAAGCAGTCCGGATGCCGGCAAGGAGTTAACGGTGACTTTGAAAGAAACGGCAACGGATATGCCCGGCTGAATAGTGCCAAGCGATATTCCTTTGGTTGGATCAGCGGTGGATACCGGAGTGCCATCGATCGTAACGCTGCCTGGAACGAAGATTGTGGAACCAGGAAGCTGATCAAAGAATTGAACACTGTTGATGGCCGCAATGCCGTTATTGCTCACATTAGCGAAATAAGTGATCGTATCGCCGACTACGGCATCAGTAGCGGTTGTCAATTTCCCGACCGTGACATTCGGGGCGGATACCGGAATGGTTACGGTATTGGAATTTGTTGAACCTGTAATAACCCGGCCATCCGGCGGACTAAAGCTGAAGTTCGCCGTAGCCGTATTCGTTAATACTTGCGGACTAGGCAGCGAAGTAATGACAACAGCAAAGGTTACAGTGTTAGTAACACCGGGTTGTGCAGTGAATGGAATGCCTGTAGTAGGATCAGCTCCTGGCTGGGTGATTCCGTTAAGTACAACAGAATTTTGTTGGAAAGTAGCTCCATTAGGAATTGGATCAAATAAGTTGACACTAGCTGCATAGTTTCCGGTATTGCTGACTTTTACCGTATAAATAATGAGATCGCCAATTGTGGCATTGGTGGAGCTTGCCGTTTTGGCTGCAGCAAGAATAGGTTGATAAACCGGCGTTGTAATGGTGTTGGAGAAAGCAACCGCCGAAAGAGCGCCGGAGGTAAAGCTGACAATGCCTTGGTTATTTAGCTGTGCAGGATCAGGCAGGGCAACGACTCTGACATTGAACGTGATGGTAACCGTTCCGCCAGGCGCGATAGTGCCCAGCGCAATGCCGGATATTGGATTTGGCGGAACAGGCGGTGTAGGCGCTCCGACAATGACGACGCTGCCTGGAATAAAAGCTAATCCGGATGGCAAAGGATCGGAGAAAACAACACTGTTCACAGGCGCAATTCCATTGTTCATTATGACGATGGTGTACGGAATAATATCGTTCACGACGGCATCCGTCACAGTTGTGCTCTTCACAACACTGACATCAGGCGAAGAAACGGATATGGTTACGGTATTCGACGTGGCGGAACGGTTGAACGGTCGGCCGTCCGGCAGTGTGAACGAGTAAGCAGCGGTTCCGGTATTGGATAGCACCTGAGGGTTCGGCAGGCTGTCGATCACGACGGAGAAAGAGACAGGAATTGTAGCACCTGGCTGTACGGAACCGATATCAATACCTGTTGAAGGATCTGCCCCCGGAGCGGGCGTCGTTCCAACGAACACGCTGTTTGGTTGAAAGGAGGTGCCGGCCGGGATCGTATCTGTAAGGATGGCAGAAGCCGCATAGTTACCTGTGTTAGAGACATTCAGCGTGTATACGATGGTGTCCCCGACCGTTGCATTCGAAGTGCTTCCGGCTTTCAGAACTCCAATAACGGGTTGGTAAATAGGTGTGGTTATGATATTTGAGAAGGTTGTGCTGGAGAGTGCGCCTGATGTGAAAGTAACGGCAGATTGGTTCGTTAATTGTGCTGGAGCCGGTACGGAAGTAACGAGCACATTGAAATTCACGGTGACCGTAGCGCCAACCGCAATCGTGCCAAGCTGAACCCCAGTGGCCGGGTTCGGAGGAACAACCGGCGGTGGTGCGCCGATGATGACGACACTTCCTGGAACAAACGTGCCGCCAGCAGGAATTTGATCCGTGAATACGACATTATTAACGGGGGCAATCCCGCTATTCATGATGGACGTGCTGTACGTAATGGTATCGCCTATGGTTAAAGCCGTAGAAGTCGTACTTTTCGATACGGTTACGTTTGGCGAAGAGACCGGGAACGTAACGGTATTTGATGTGACCGAACGTGTGATGAGACGGCCATCCGGCGGGGTGAACGTGTATGTAGCCGTAGCGATGTTGCTGATCGTTTGCGGGCTGGGCAAAGTTTCAATCAACACGGAAAAGGTTACGGTCTTAAACGTACCGGGCGCGATGGAACCGGCATTAATCCCTGCAACGGGATCTGAGCCAGGTTGAGGCATCCCGTCGACTTGCGCACTATTCGCTACATAAGAGGTTCCTGCAGGAATCGTATCCGTGACAATGACATCCCCTGCAAGGTTGCCTGTGTTCGACACGACGATACTATATAGAACAGTATCGCCGACAGTTGCGCTGGTTGTGTTGGCTGTCTTAACTGCCGTGATATTCGGTTGGGTAACGGGAGTTATGACATCATTGGAGGATGATGACCCTGAGAAGGATCCCGATGTGAAGCTGACCGAAGATTGGTTAATGATTTGTGGCGTTGGCATTGTGATTTTCACCTCAAAAGTCACGGTAACCGGGCTGTTAGGCGCCAAGGTACCGATTGGAATACCGGTCGACGGATTGGTATTCGGCAAGGAAACACCGTTTACCAGGACGCTTCCGGGAATAAATGAAGTGCTCGGATCGGCAATGCTCGTAAGAATCACATTGTTGACGTTAGCGACACCTTGGTTGGTGACTACGATGGTATAGGTGACGGTGTCTCCTTGAACGGCAGAGCTGACATTGCTGGTGGTCATCACCTTCACGTTAGGAGCTGATACAGGTATGGTTACCGTGTTTGAAATGCCGGAACCAGAGAGCGTTCGGCCATCTGAGAGCGTAAAGGTGTAGGAGGCGCTGGCCTGATCGACCAATTGCTGCGGCGTTGGCAGGGAAGTTACCGTCGCTTCAAAGGTAACGGTTTTTTTTGCACCCACATCAAGCGTGCCGAGCGGAATACCGCTCACAGGATCAACGCCTGGCAAGGGGGCGTCATTGATAATAACGCTATTCACGATAAACGTCGTGCCTGCGGGAATGTTATCCGTTAACGTCACGTTGGCAGGAGAACTGCCGGTATTGCCCACCTCCAATTTGTAAACGACAATATCGCCGAGAACGGCCAGTGTTAGGTTGGAGCTTTTGACAATGGATAGGATGGGCTGCTGAATTTGCGTGATGACGCTGTTTGAGAAAGCTGCTCCGGAGAAAACACCGGAGTTAAAGCTTACACTGGCATGATTCTCAGCCTGCGCCGGCGTGGGAACCGAAGTGACGGTTGCCCGGAAAATGACCTGTGTGGTGGCGCCGGCCGCAATGTTGCCAACCGAGAAGCCGGTATTCGGGTCCGCTGAAGATCTTGGCACACCGTCTATCGTCACGCTTCCGGCTTGGAACGTAACCCCGGCTGGCAGAGAATCCTGCAGGGTGACGCTGCTTACTTGAACAACGCTGCTGTTCGTAATGTTGAGCGTGTAAATCAGTGTTTCACCGAGTGCCGCAAACGCTAGATTCACGGATTTGGTTACGGCGACATTGGGGGCGGATACGGGAATATCCGTCGTATTGGATACGGCACTGCCATTTAGCGTGCGTCCGTCCGGTGGTTGGTACGTGTAATTTGCCGTTGCTTGATTTTGAAGTCTTGGCGGAGACGGCAGGTTCTGCACGACGACTTGAAACTTGATCTCACTTGTACCGGAAGGCGGGATAGATCCTACCGGAATGCCAAGGGCAGGATTAGCGCTTGGACTGGAAACGCCATTTATTGTAACACTGCCTATCACAAACGTCGTGGATGGCGAGATGGTATCCACGACCGTTGGTTGAACAGCGATATTACCTTGATTGCGAACCAGAAGCGTGTACGTCAGCGTTGCCCCAACGGTAACATTCGTGCTATTCACACTCTTGGTCACAGTGACAACAGCTTGAAACACGGGTGTCGTAATCGTGTTCGTTAAGGTAGTTCCGGCAAACGTACCGGAGCTGTAAGAAACAGAAGCCTGGTTGCTCAATTGGCCGGAAGCGGGTAAAGAAACGACATTGACCTGGAAGGTCACGGTCACCGAGCTGCCAGCCGTTATGGTGCCTACGGCGATGCCGCCCCCAGGGACTGCACTTGGCCTCGAACTTCCTCCGACGACGACGGTGCCGGATACAAAAGTCGCGCCTTGGGGAATGGCATCCGTGAGAATGACATTCGTCACACTTTCTACGCCTGAATTCGTAATCACCGTACTGTATGTAAAGGTATCTCCGACAACCGCGTCGATAACATTAGCGCTTTTGACAGCACCTACGCTTGGCAAACGGACGGGAATGGTCACCGTATTGGAGCCGGCGGTTCCCGAGATCGTACGACCGTCAGGCGGTTGGAACGTGTATGTACTATTCGCTGTATTCACGAGCTGCGGCGGAGAAGGGAGGGAATTGATCAGTACATCAAAGGTGACCGTTGATGTTCCGCTGGCTGCTACAGTGCCAATGTTTACACCTGTGACCGGATTGGCGCCAGGAACTGTGACTCCGTTAACCTTGAAGCTGTTCGTAACGAAAGAGGTTCCTGCAGGTATGTTATCGGTAACGTTCATGACGGCACTTCTATTCCCGGTATTCGCAATTTGCAGGGTGTAGGTTACCGTACTCCCGACAGAACCGTTCGCCGTGCTTGCGGATTTCACAATCGCAATCTTCGGTGAATAAACGGTTGTCGACACCGTATTCGATGGAATGACGCCTGAAATCACATTACCGCCTGCAACGCTTTGGAAAGTGAAAGCGGCATTCGCCGTATTCGCCAGCGATTGCGGATCCGGAAGACTCGTGACCGTAGCTCTATAAGAAACGGTGATAGATGAGCCGAAGGCCAGGGAGCCAAGGGGCGCACCTGTTGTAATATCGTAAGTCGGCTGTGATACGCCTGCTACGATGACACTGCCCGGGACGAAGGTTGAGCCGGCTGGCAAGGCATCGGACAATACGATGCTGGCGGCGCTGGCTGTCCCTGAGTTGGTGGTCGTTACCGTGTAGGTGATGGTATCGCCTACGACCGCTCCGGTTACATTGGCGCTTTTGGTCACACTAATTTTGGGTGCATTAATATCAACTTGAATGGCGTTGGCATTGACAACATACGCATCCCCGGAGGTAGTCAATTGCAGGATGGCAGAGGACTGATTGTTCGTTAACCGTGCGGAGACATCAACGTTCGTAATGTCCCAGCCTTGACGGCCTCCGCTAATGTTCGATCCGGGAGCTCCGTTGATTTGGTTGAGTGAGCCGAACGTCCCTGTGGTGTTAAGCTGTCCTGCATCGTTATTGATCTGGGAAGCAAAAAAGTTAGCGGCAAAGTTATTCGGTCCGGATAACGCGACGAGCGAGGCCGATGTAGGCCCGAATAATGCCTGATCCCCCGTTCGGTTCGCATCACCTTCCTGGGCGCTGAAAAGCGCTCTACCGCCTAGTGTGCCTGTTACCGGTGTAGCGAATCCGGTAATGGTGGTGTTCACCGGAGGAGAGGTAGACTGGACGAGTACGGCACCGACGCGTAATGACATGTTCCGGAAAGGCAGGCTCGGATTCTGATAAATAACGGCGAGCGTCCAACCGCAATGGTTGGCTGTCTGATCCCCGGTAATGACAATCGTACCAGGCACGCTTCCTACGGTGTAAGTACCGCCCATCCCTTGCTGCACCTGAGTCGTGACATTGGCTGTGCGCACATAGCCGAATGCACCGCTGCCCAAGTTAAACTCATTTTTCGTTGCATTATCAGGCGTGATACTAAAGGTGGCTGCTGGTGTCGTAAACGAAACCGGATTGTTGATCACAGCGCTCAGGTCAACATTGCCGTTGATATAAGATCCGCCCCAGATCAGCTCTGCATAAAGTACGGTACTTCCTGCAGGAATGGTGAGAATGGCAGCTGAATTATTCGAAGTGTAGAGATTGGTGGTTCCTGCGGGATACGTCCCGAATTTCAGCGCAGTATTCACGGTGGTGAAAGCACCGATGCTGTCTTGTGTTCCCGGTTGGCCTACCGTATCGGAGCGACTTAAGCCAAGTGTATTTCCGGTGAACGTGATCGCGCCAGTCGCGTTGAGTGTGGACCTGACGACGAGAGCTATGATCGTCACCCCCTAGATTTTGAACGTTCGTTAGATAGCTGAAGGAAGTTCGCTGTGGTGGCTGGTGATTTTAGGCCGATGGTTACATGGTATGATGTGAAATGGAAAACATGATCAGAACATATAAAGTTTTGTTATGTTGAATTTATTAAAGCTTCTTTTTGGTGCTGCGGGGGATTGTTTTGGTTGATTTAGCAGGCTTATGGCTATAGAAGTCCAGAGCTGGAGGGTTAAATGTCATAGACGTTTCCGGTACGGAGGGTTCCACAACGACGGTCGGAGCAGGTTGTCTTAACGCTTCGGCCCACTGAGGTTCACGGTATGGCTGATTGCACATCCATAACCATTCGTCGGCAGAGAGTTCTTTTTTGACAACAACGAATTGATACATAATCTCACTCACGACATTCGGCTGAAGCTGGAGCAACAAGTCCAATTCATCCTGATCATACAGCGGGGGGCTAAAGGGAGATTCATAGAAAAATTCCATCTTCAGCAGCCGGAAATCAAATGGCACAGAGCTGCCTGTATAGCTGGGGACATTGGGGCTGAGGGGACTGCCTGGGGGCTGTTGGAAATGATTAGTGAAATAACGGGGCGTATATTCATCAAATTTTTGCTTAAGATGGGGATTGGACATATGACGAAAATGATGGGCGTACGGAGATAAGATACAGACGATTGCTTTGTGGACACAAATCCGGTACAGCTCGGACATGACAGCCAGGAGATCGTTTACATAAGGCAGACTACGGCTGGCCATGACAAATTCAACGGAATGATCGGGCAGCGGAATTCCGTCATTGATATCGCAAACCATGTCCACTTCCGGGCCGCCAACACGATCAATTCCAAAAAAATGCCTATGTTTATGCTCGCCGCATCCCAGATCAACTTTCATGTAGGCCTCTCCTCTCAAATGAGCATTACTGTGACCCTATAGTGTATGGCCAAGTTTTACACAAGAAACTGCTGTTGCCTAAAGCTTTCAAAAAGTAAACGAAAAAACCAAAACGCCGCATCCTACGAAGTAGGTGAACGGCGTTTTGATGCTGTAATTTTACCCTTTGACAGCGCCAATCATGACGCCTTTGACGAAATACTTTTGCACGAATGGATACAGAATAAGAATGGGCACGGAAGCTACCATGATCGTTGCATATTTGATCGTTTCCCCAATTTGAAATTGATCGGCTGCGTTGGCACCGGTTGACATGGAGTCGGTGTTATTCGAAATTAGAATTTCCCTTAACGTGAGCTGAAGCGGATACAAGTCTCGATCCTTTAGGAAGATGGAGGCATAGAACCAACCATTCCATTTCTCAACAGCATAATAGAGAATCATAACAGCAATAACCGGCATGGAGAGCGGGATAATAATGCGGAATAAAATGACGAAGTGATTGGCCCCGTCCATTTTCGCAGATTCCTCAAGGCTTTCAGGTACGGCCATGAAGGCTGTACGCATGATGATCAAATTGAAAGTGTTAACGGCAAAAGGTAGAATCGTAGCCCATAAGGAGTCGATTAAGCCCACGCCTTTGACCACCAAGTAGAGCGGAATGAGACCGCCGCTGAAAAACATTGTAACGACAACGATGAAGATAAACACATTGTTCCACATCACATTTTTACGGGAAAGCACATAAGCCCCTAAAGATGTAACGATGAGGTTGGTTATGACCCCGAAGATCAGGATGAAAAGTGTATTTTGGTAACCTTTGAGAATCGCAGGGTTTTTAAATACGCTTTTGTAAGCTTCCATGCTGAAACCTAATGGCTTGAACAAAAACCCTTTGTGAGTGATCAACTGCCCTGCATCACTGATGGAAGCGAAGGTGACGTAGAGAAGTGGATACAACGTAACGACAACGAGTAGAAGCAATACAATATGGTTGATCGTAGTAAATAATTTGTCTGAGTAGCTGGTTTTCACTTCAGTCCCTCCTTCCTCACCATAAGCTGCTTTGACTTACTTTTTTACTGATTTTATTTGCTGCAATGAGTAAGGCCAGATTGATGACGGAATTGAACAAACCGACCGCGGAGCTGTAGCTCCAGCCGAATTCAATTAATCCTTTTCGATAAACGAAGGAGGAAATGACATCAGCCGTATCGTACGTGCTGGGGTTATACAGCAAAATAATTTTTTCGAAACCAACGTTTAATAGATTCCCCATGCGCAGAATGAACATGATCGCGATGGTCGGTAGAATACCCGGGAGGGTAATATGCCAGATCTGCTTGATTTTGTTGGCCCCGTCCATTTTCGCCGCTTCATATTGCTCCTGATCAATTCCCATGAGAGCCGCTAAATAGATGATAGACTCCCACCCGATCTTCTGCCAAATTTCCGATAAAATATAGATCGTTCGAAACATCTCAGGCTTCTGCAGCATCGCCGTATCACTGGCGCCAAAGTGAGTCAGAAAGTTATTAATTAACCCGCCATTGTTCGTAAAATCTTTGATCATCCCGGCGATCACGATGAGGGAGATGAAATAAGGCATGTACGTAACGGTTTGTACGAAACGCTGAAACCTTTTATTCGTCAACTCATTGATCAGAATCGCCAAAATAATAGGTGCAGGAAACTCAAAACATAGAGAGTAAAGCGAGATAATCACCGTGTTTTTGAGAATTCGCCAGAAATAATAGGAACTGAAGAAATCATTGAAGTGCTGGAAGCCGACCCATGAGCTGCCCAAAATACCTTTAATCGGGGTGTATTCTTTAAAAGCGATCAGAGCTCCATACATCGGCGCATAATGGAAGACAATGTAGTAGGCCAGCACGGGAACCATCATCAGGTACAAATATTTGTTGAGCAAAAAATCGCGCTTGAAACGTACTTGGAACGTTGCTTGTCCTGCTTTGCGCATGAGATCTCTCCTTTCGCCGCGAAGTTCTAGTAAAGCAGGGAGGGCGATTGCCCTCCCCCTGGCCTGTTATCTATCTTTTGTTGAAACGATCCAGGGATGCTTTCTTGATTTCAAGCGCACGGTCCAGTTTAACCGACTTGAATTTCTCTTGATATTTCTCGAAGGAATCTACAGGCTCTGTGCCCAAAATGATTTTGAGCGTCATTTCATCAACTAACGTGTTGACGTCAGTCATGATTTTGGCTAGCTCTGTACTTTCTTCCGGTGTAGCTGTGACTGGCGGCAGTTTATGTTTATCTACGTCTGTTTTTTGCCAAGTTGTAACGGCATCACGTTGTGTTTGCAAGGCTAAATATTGCTCGATGTAACGTTTATCTTGAACGAATGGACCATTGTAGTTACCGCGTACATACAAGGACAGAGCTTGTGCCGGTGCTAATTTATCCGGATTTTTCATGAGCAGGTCTGTATATTTCGGGTATCCATTTTCCATTTTGTAGGAAACGCCTTCTGTACCGAAGTTAAAGTAGTTATGACCTTCTTCGGAGTAACCATAGTCAAGAAGCTTAGCAGCCGTCTCAATATTTTTGGAAGAAGCTGTGATCGCAACCATGCCGCCTGGCGAGAAGGATGGATCTTTCTGGCCGTACATCGCGATATCGCCTTTTTTGAGTACTGGATATGGCGCTGCAACGAGCACGCCTTTCGGATCCTTCGCCGAAATCAGCGGCTGCCATTTACCGATACCGCCGCCAGCATTATTGACGGTAACGCCTGTTGCGCCAGAAGCCATATTCGCATCCAAAGCTTTGCCGTCCGCTGTTGCGAAGTTTTTATCAATTAAGCCTTCTTCATACCATTTGTGCATGGTTGCCAAGAAGTCTTTGTAGCCTTTTTCAGCCGGACCAAATTTAATCGTGCCATTGTCAATATAGAAATCACGCGTCACGCCATAAGCACCTGCGAAAGCCCCGTTTCCTAATTCATTGAACGGTCTAGGCACGCTGACGACGGAGAAGGCAGCTGTAGCGCCTTTCTTCTCTTTAAAGGCTTTAAGAGTCGTATACCAATCGTCAATCGTCTCTGGAATCGGCAGACCTAGTTCATCGAGCCAGTCTTTGCGGATAATTGGACCTTGATAGACACGCAAGTAATCATCGCCGCGGATGAACGGGAAGGAATAGTAGCTGCCGTTATCGGTTTTTACTTGTTTGTCGATCTCCGGATGTTCTTTGAGATATTTCTTCAAGTTAGGTGCAAACTTATCAATCGTATCATTCAACTTCAAAATGTAGCCGTCTTTGATCGCTTTTTCAGGACCGCCAGGGAACGCCCCTTGCCAGTCAAACTCGATCATATCCGGAAGATCGCCTGATGCTAACAAAACGTTCAATGCTTGCGAAGCTTGGTTAGTAGGAGGTGCAAGGAACTTTAATGGAACACCGGTCTTTTTCTGCCATTCCTGGAAGAAAGGAATGTCGGCGTGAGCCGCTTTGACCCCTGTCACGTTGCCGGGCAGTTCGCCCCAATACGTTAGAGTCTTATCTGTTTTGAGCGGGTACGAAGCTGGGGCGGCAGCCGCTGGAGCGGTTGTCCCTCCGGACGTCGCTTTCGGACTCGTGTCTGCACTCGGCGTGTTCGATGAAGAACATGCGACAGTCAAGCTTCCCATTAACGTTGTTGCAACAAGCACGGTGAACATTTTTTTTCTGTTTTTTTGCATAGATTGACCTCCTAAGAGTAACTAAGTTTTTCGCCAGACCAACTGGCTTCGCAGACGCTACTTCATTTTGTGCAAATGTACGAGGTGTTCTCTGTCACAACTCAACTATATGATAACGTTTACAATATAACTATCTGCAAATTGTCCAATTGCTTCTCGAATTGTTGAAACATGCTCTACAAAATATCCAATCGGGTCTTCAAAATAGCCAAAATAGGCCTATAAAAAGGAGCGGACAGCCCATTGGCTGCCCAAAACATCTATTTTTCTATCAGTTCTTTGTATTTTCCTGGCGTGATACCTTCGACTTTTTTGAATACACGGATAAAGGCATTGATATCATTGAACCCCACTCCGTTCGCGGCATCTCCGACCGATTGCTCTTGGCTCTTCAGAAGCTGCTTGGATTTGTCGATCCTGACTTTATTGATGCGATCCAGGAGACCTTCTCCCACATAATCTTTGAAAAGCTTCGACAAGTAAGTGGCTTTGCGGTCAAAATGGCTGCCGATCATGGTCACATTCAAGTTGGCATCGGAGTAATTATTTTCGATATACACAGAAATCTCTTCGACCAACTCCTGCAAGGCTTTTTGCCGCGTTTGCGAGATGGCTGCCTGCCGTTTGGCCGCTGTATATGTGCAGATTTGTTCTAGCATTTCATTCAAATACAGATTCATTTCCGGGACGGTTATGCTGCTTAAAAGCCTGTCGACCAGCTTGGGATTGCGGATGAAGAAGCTTTCCTGAATGTCTCCGGTTTCACTAATGCTCTTCATCATGGTGGTAACCAAGCCTAACATTAAGCATTTGGTTAAGGAGACGGAGATCCCGCGGATTTCAAAATTTTTGTTCATAATCTCGGCAAGAATGCTCTTCGCTTCTTCCAATTCACCCGATTTCACGGCGTACAGAAACTGTTGTTCAATTTGCGGTGGGTAATAGTAGCCGGAAACCGGCTCACAGGCACGGTTAGCTTGCAAATCATCATAAGCCAGAATTTCATGTCCGCCCATGACCAACTTGTAGGCCATAGAATCTAGCGCTTCTAAGAAAGCTTGAGGCACATTTGAAATTTTCTCATGTATGCTGCTTATCGATATCGTCAAATGAATGTTATAGGTCGTTGAGAGGAAAAGTTGGGTCTCTTTGGCGATGCGCAGCAGTTCCTCCTTGCCGTTCGCATCAGCTTCCGACGTTAAATTGACCAAACAAGCAATCGAATCGTCAATTTCCGTTGCATAGCCGCGGTGCCGCTTCGATGTCAGCTCTTCCACAACGTTCATAATGATGAAATGCAGCAGCTTCCACTTATCCTCATCGGACGTATGGGTAATCCGTTCGAAGAACGGCGCGCTTTGATCAACAACAAACAGCATAACGGCAAAGTCTTTGCGATCCAGCTTCATATCAAAAGTTGTCAAAGCTTCGGCAATCGGCATGTGCCGGTCCAGCTTTCCTTTCAATAACTTTTCGAGGAAATGGGAGCGGACCATATGCCGCTGCTGTTCCATTTTGCTTTTGAAATCAGCCATCTCAAGCAAGGTGCTGTCGACCGCTTCCTGGATGAAATGAAACTCGTTGTAGCGCTGGCCTGAGGCAAGGGTCATTTTTTTTGAAAATGCATGGACAAGACGCCGGACGGGATTATAATTGCGCCGTAAAAAGAAGAAAGTTAGAATGCCGCCGCCAAGCAGCGAAATCACCATGCTCATATACGTCAAATTGCGGATGTGAGCAGCCTTTTGCCAATAAATCGTACTCGGCATGATGGACACATATTTTAATTTGGAAATAGGCGACTGAATATTAAAAACCTCATATTTCTCATGGTCAGAGCCGGAGAAATAGAAGTTTGGCGTGTTTATTAATTTGTCGTACGGGAAATCGCTGGGAAGCGAATGGGCCGAATTGGAAGCCAGAATCTGATTCTCATTATTCAATATAAAGACGTGGCCTTTATTGAAAATCTCCATATTTTGAATAGCGCCAAGAATGCGTGACTGATCGACCATGATGACGTTAGTAGCAAGAGGCTGATTGTGTTCCATCGGGTAGGTGCTGATATAGGCCACCGTTTTGCGCAGCATGTTATCGTCACCGATCCGGGTCATCGGAATAAAACCTTTGAAGTTGGGACGAGTCATAATTTCTTGCCAAGATGCAAAAGAAAACTCATCGCTCATATGCAGGGTTTGATAGGCAAAAGCGCTCGGTCTGACTGTAGTAGGGAGAATTACGGATTGATCCTTATACAAATAGATATAAAAAGAGTCAATCAGCGGATAGGAGGTTTTGTACATCGATAGATTACGTGCGATTTGAGAAATATCATAGCGATATTCTTTGGGAAAGGCTTCATATTTATTCGAGTAGAGCAGCTCCTGCATGTTCACATTCCAAGTGATCTCAAAATTGAGCTGTTCCATCGCTTTGAATTGGTTATCCATGACTTCGCGAACCTGCTTCAATAGGGAATCATTGGCTTGTTGAATTTCATCCTTCAACGTTTTATTGGATTCCACATACACAAGTAAACCGATGACGACAGGCAAAAGGAGAATAACGATATAGGAGATCATCCACGTTAAGACAATACTTTGTCCATTAAAGATGATTTTATTCTTCATACTAGCAATCTCCTCACAATCAAAATCGGAATAGAAAACGAGTTCAATGCGACTCTATGAATGCGCTCTCATTTCATTGTATTTCCTTTCCATCGTCGAAGTCAACGATAGAAAAGAACCAATTTTTATCCGTGATCTATGCGAGACTCTTCCTCTTCCTTTACTGAGACTCTTCAACCGGTTTGAACCGATTTTTCCCGAAAAAGAAATAAAAGAAATAAGAGATCACCACGTAAACGACGGCTGTAATACAGAAGGCATAAGCGTAGCCGTAATAGGCGCCATGGCGGAATACCAAGCCTGTACTAATCGGAGCCGCCAAGAACCAGCCTAAGTTGAAAACAGCTTCTCCGGAAGATGAGGCTAGTCCGCGCAGCGAGCGGTCGACGTAGCTCATTTTGACCGAGTTGTAAAAAGGGTTCGCCGCGTTCATCAAAGCCTGCCGGAACAAATATCCGCCGGAAGATAAGTAGAAATTAGCGGAGAAGGCCGTCAGGAGGAGAAATGGGATGGAACAGAGCTGCAAATACACAACGGACTTAACTTCCCCGAATCGCTTCACAATCATTGGACCAATAAGAAAGGCAACTGCCGTTGCTCCTTGTCCTAACGCGACAACAATGCCGATTGCAGACTTGGAAGCTTCAAATCGATCCTCGAAATACACATTCAAGTAAGGGACAATCATTCCCCCGCCGATCGCGGATAGCAAGCCGAGCACGCAGAAGATGCCGATGACTTGAAGAGAAGATTTGTGTGAGTGCCAAGAACGCTTCCAATTGAGGGGTTCCCTCCGCGGCTGAATTTCCTGCTCGCTTTTTTCGAACAAAGCCACAGGGATGATGCCAAGCGCAGCGAACACAACGCCAAGTAATAATGTGAAACGTAGACTTAAAATTTCCTCTAACCCAACGACGAATTGAAAAAAGTCGCATAACAGGCCACCGAGCGCGATACCCACAACATTGGCAATCATTACAAGCGCCATATTGAAACTGAACAAATGCACACGCTGCTGCGGCGTGGAATTGTTAGCCATAAAAGGCAGGATGGTCGCCGAGACGACGGCAAGTGCCATGCCTCCGAAGAAGGATGAAACGAGCATGCCTGCTTCGACCTCGAATAAGGAGCGAATCGTCAATGCGACAATGGTGAAAACAAGACCAAACGTAATGACGCGCTTCGGTCCGAATCGGTCATTCATAATGCCTGCGGGAATAAGAATGATGGCTGCTGCCAGTGAAGTCATGCCTACGATGCTGCCGACAGTCGTTTGCTCATAGCCAAGACTTTTGACATACAGGTTATAAACGAGTCCGAACATACCCAAACCTAAGTTCCAAACAAAGTTGAAGCAAAAGAACAGCAAAATATTTCGGCTGTATCCCTGAAACTGAGACTTCCATTCTTGTAGCAAATTCGTCATGCGAGATTCCTGCCTTCATTGTGTGTCTAATTTGTAGCTGCTTTACTCATTCTACCATCGGTAAATAATTTTGAACACGGGAAAGACTTGATATTAAATGGGATCTGTATAATAATAAGTAGTCTAATCTACGAAACAGGGAGAACATGCTGAAAATGTCTACATCAACGAGTACCGTTACGGAAGAACAGAAACCAGAAGTCGAACAGATTGAAATTTGGAAATGTAAAGAGGCAGATTGTAAAGCATGGGTTCGCAAAGAATTCGTTACGGAAGCTTTACCAAGCTGCCCGCTCTGCAAAAATCCGATGATCCGCAGCTATAAGCACGTGCCTGTAACTGCAAAAAAAGGAAACAAAAAATTCCTGGTAGGGAAAAAACGTTTCTAAAACACGAATATTCAAAGACCAAAGCATCTTCGACAACGCTCTTAGAGTGATGCTTTCGGTCTTTTTTTCTTGCAAGATTAACGGTGAACAAGCATACGATGGTTAGTGAGGGGGAATGCGGATGAAGCAGCCTGATCTAAATCTAAGTAATGATACCTTAGTGTTGATAGAAAAACTGAAAAAGAGAAAGAAAGAATGGGACAGACTGAAGAAGACGCAATGGATATTCCTCATTTTTACAAGCGCTTTGTTACTATATTTCACGGTATCGTTCTATCACAATGTTTTATTAGTTTCGGGAGGTAACGCTCTAGCCATCCTTAACTTGCTTGTTTCGAACCAACGCTTATCGGTTTCCCTGCTGGCTTTGATCAGTTTTTTCATGTTTACGAGAAATCTAGTGAAGCAAAAAGAGAAGGCCAAAACGAAGTACGAGAACATCCGTATGGAAACCGTAGATCGACTTGATGCTGATTGGTTGCTTGACGTTAAGTCAGAAGCGCGTGATCAGATTTCTAGTTATCTGGATAAAGAATATGATATAAATATTGCTTATAAAAGTTGATTTGGCCTTGAAAGGGAGCAGTATTCTCGAGAAATTGAGAATGCTGCTTTTTTGGGTTGTAAAAGGACTGCCATGAGTGATAAGCGCTTGCCCGTATTGATGTTCGTTGGCGGAGAAGCTGGAATTTCTACGGTTAACATGGCGCGGAGGATGAGGGGATGTCGAGACGGACGGCTGTGCAGCAAAGTCGAAGGCATGTGGTTGACGAGCGTCATGCGACGCCACAGCGCACGTTGGGAGCTGCGGGCTACGTTGCATTATATACAACGTAATGGTGTGGTCAGACCGCGATTGCGGCCTTTCGTTGCACATCATACAACCATTTGTTGCGAAAGAAGTGATGTATGCAGTTTAAATGCAACAATCGTTGTATTAAGTGCAATATAGGAGGCGAAGTGAGGCCAAATACGGCCAAATGGTTGCACAAAATACAATATAGGTTGTCACAGTCGCAAATCGGACCTCACCGCATAAAATTTGCTGGTATCCGCCAAATGTCTCAGTAACGCTGAATTTTTAGCAGCGTTAGGTGTTCACACCCCACAAATGTGCTCCTACTGGGCTCTTAACAAGCTAAACTACGGAAGGAAATTAACTCCTCCAACGATTCCTTTCACCCCAACGCAGAACAACAGGGCGCTATTTCATCGAAATAGGCCCTTTTTTCATATTTGCATGAAATTATCCTAGGCAGAGTATTTAATTTAAAATAGTACCTTGACAGTCACAGTAGTATGCTTTATTATGCAGATATGGAGGTGATGACATGAGCGATAACAAGATCACATCCGACCTGCTTCGCGGACATACGGATACGCTGATTTTACGGCTCCTGTCTGAAGCTGATCGCTACGGTTATGAGGTTGTCAAACTGATCGCCGAGCGCTCAGGGGGCGAATACGAACTTAAGGAAGCGACGATGTATGCCAGTTTCCGGCGGCTCGAGGCAGACTTGGATATCGAGTGGTATTGGGGCGATGAAACGCAAGGCGGACGTCGCAAGTACTTCAGGATTACGGAAAAGGGCAAATCAACTTATGTCCGCAACTTCAACAATTGGGAATATGCCAAACGCGTAATAGAAAATTTATTATAAGGAGATTGATACGATGAATACGAAATTGACGAACTATTTGAACGGTGTTTTCACGCCATATGATGGGGTAAAAAGCGTTAATGAATTAAAGGCGGACCTGCACTCCGATTTGCAGGAGCGGTACAGAGAACTCAAAGCCGCGGGCAAGGATGATGAAACCGCATTAAAGATGACAATCGAGAGTATCGGAGATATCGAGGAAACGATCTTGGAAGTCGCCAATCTCTCTCGTTCATTGGAACGGCAGGTGCTGATTAACTTCAGCGCAAGCAACTTGGCGAATAGTGATTTTGCAGGCGTTACGGCCCATAAAGGACAGTTCAAAGGCAGCGCGTTACGCGGTTCTGACTTTGCAGGGGCGGATTTGACAGGCAGCACGTTTAAAAGCAGCGACGTTAGAGAAGCCAATTTTGACCGCGCAAACCTGACGGATTGCAGCTTATCCACGCTTGACCTGACAAATGCAAGCTTCCGTAACGCCATCCTTGTTCGAACCAATTTCAGCAAGTCGGGGCTTGAAGGAGCCCATTTTACAGGATCAAGATTGACCGACGTGACGTTAACGATGACCGATCTTAAAAAAACTATTTTTGAAGGTTGTTCATTTGATGGGGTTGATTTCAAGTACACGGATCTGACTGGACAATGTTTTGATGGGCAGACGTTTATCAGCGTTAAATTTGACAAAGCAGCCTTAAACGGTGTTTCGTTCAGAAACGCAACACTCAAGAATGTGTCTTTCTTATCGGGATTTACCTTGTCTAAGAAGTATTACAAGGCTATCCAAAGCATCATCTTTGACGGCGCTACGATGGATAAACTGACGTATGCCGCGCTTAAAGGGATGGAAGCCAATTTGTCAAAAGTGACAGTCATTTAAAGAAAGGGAGGGATTCGGATGCAAGCTGTGCATATCAAACCTATTCAAGTAAAAGGATTGACGAAATCCTACAAGGAGCATCAAGTGCTGAAGGGTGTAGATTTTGAGGTGGAAAAGGGCAGCATATTCGCCCTCCTTGGCTCCAACGGCGCCGGCAAAACAACGGTTGTCAAAATCCTCACGACACTGCTCAAGCCGGATGGCGGATCCGTCGCCGTTGGCGGACTCGATGTCGCGTCAAAACCTGATCATGTCCGGCAGGTGATCAGTTTGACCGGGCAGTTTGCCGCGGTGGATGAAATTTTGACGGGCCGTGAAAATTTGATCATGATTGCGAAGCTGCGATATCTCAAGGATCCGCGACAGGTTGCGGATGACTTGCTCAGGCGCTTCGGCCTGACCGACGCGGCCGACCGCAGGGTGGCTACTTATTCCGGGGGGATGCGCCGCAGGCTCGATATCGCCTTAAGCCTTGTGGGAAAACCCCAGATCATTTTCCTGGATGAACCGACCACAGGGCTTGATCCCGAAGCGCGCATCGAAGTTTGGAAAATCGTTAAGGAGCTTGCGGATGGCGGTACGACAGTACTCCTCACCACGCAGTATTTGGAGGAGGCTGAGCAGCTGGCTGACCGAATTGCCATTCTGCATGAGGGCAAGATTATCGCCAGTGGCACACTCTCGGATCTGAAGAAGCTGTTCCCATCCGCTAAGGTGGAATATGTGGAGAAGCAGCCGACACTTGAGGAGATTTTCCTGGCTATCGTCGGCAAAAAGGAGGAGAAATAAAATGGAGACGGTAAAAAATCATTTTTTCAGCGATATCAGCGTCATGCTGGGACGCTCCATGCGCCATATTTTCCGCAGCATGGACACGATCATCACGGTAACCATTATGCCGATCGCGATGATGCTGCTGTTTGTCTATGTGTTAGGCGGTGCCATTCAAACTGGAACGGATAATTATGTGAATTACCTTTTGCCCGGTATATTATTAATTGCGATTGCCAGCGGGGTGTCCTACACGGCTTACCGATTATTTATCGATGTGCAGCGGGGCATCTTCGAACGGTTTCATACCATGCCGATTGCCCGCTCGACCTTACTGTGGGGGCATGTCATAACTTCGCTGGTATCCAACGCGATCTCCGTTGTCGTCATCCTTCTCGTCTCGCTGCTTATGGGCTTTCGTTCCTCCGCGGGCTTACTGCCGTGGCTTGCCGTTGCCGGGATACTTGCCCTGTTTACGTTGGCCTTAACTTGGGTCGCAGCAATAGCTGGCCTGTCCGCAAAAAGCGTCGATGGCGCCAGCGCCTTCTCCTATCCGATTATCTTCCTGCCGTTCATCAGCTCGGCTTTTGTACCAACCGAGTCCATGCCGACCATCGTTCGTATCTTTGCAGAAAATCAACCGGTGACCTCGATTGTAGAAGCTATCCGCGCTTTGTTGTCAGGCGAGCCTTTGAATAATGATATATGGATTGCGCTTGCGTGGTGCGTCGGAATTATGCTAGTGGCCTATCTTTTTGCCATGAGGGTTTATAAAAAGAGGATATGAACAATTTTACCGCCGATAGGCGGTTTTATTTTGTTAATGGCACACTCTCACACTTTTACCTATTGGCATCGATGTAAGAAGATATTAATATTGGATACAAAGATAAATAGCAAAGTGAGGAACAAGCCGGAATGAGATACGAATGCCGATACATAGCTGATGAAAAAATACGTATTCCTTGGGATGAAATCCCTTCGGAGAGGCTGTATGATGTTGTAACCGGAGCCACTCCTCGTTTGGAAACGCAGTTTCGGGCATGCTGGACAGAGGATGCCTTGCATGTCCGGTTTGAGTGCGAGGACGATCATATTGTGGCGACGATGGAACGCCGTGATGATCCAATCTATGAGGAGGACGTCGTGGAAGTGTTCCTTGACCCCATGGGTACGGGCAAAGTCTACTACGAATTCGAACTGAGCCCGCGGGGCGTTGAATTCGATGCGCTGATTCACAACAACCTTGACGGGAATAAAAAAGTGGATGTGGCTTGGGACGCTAAGGGCTTGCGTACATCTGTCTCCGATAGGGCTGAGGGAGGGAAGCATTACGAGCTGCGAATTCCTTTTGCCGATTTAAGGGAGGGGCAAGAGCAAGCGCAAGTTCCGCGACATGGTGCCGAGTGGGGCTGGAATGTATACCGGATCGATGACGATACGGAAGGCAAGCGGCATTATTGGGCCTGGTCTCCGACCGGTGCAGTCAATTTCCATATTCCGCAGCGTTTTGGGACGCTCGTGTTTGTGAACATATAACAAAAGCTCCGACTTCCTCTTACGGAAAGCGGAGCTTTTTATTTCGCGAAACTACAGGCTGCTATATGTCCAGAATTGCAGCTGTTGACAGCTGTTCGGGAACTATGGTCCGCTATTCCTCAATGTTTGATTTCCTCGACGGTAATCAGCTTCAGCTCAAGCGCCAGTCAGCACATCATGCACATGCTGCCAAGCCCAATCCAGCTCCTCCCGCGTAATGGTTAACGGAGGAGCAAAACGAATGATGTGCTCGTGTGTCTCCTTGCACAACAGTCCCTTTTCCTTCAGCTGTTCGCAGAGTGGGCGTGCCGGGACCTTGAGGTCAATACCAATGAACAGCCCGCGTCCGCGAATCTCCGCGATCAGCGGCGACTGAATTTCCTGAAGCCGCTTCAGGAAATAAGCCCCAAGCTCATCCGAGCGCTCTGCGAGCCGCTCGTCTTCGATCACTTCCAGCGCCGCGATCGCGACGGCGCAGCCGAGCGGGTTCCCACCGAAGGTGGAGCCGTGGGACCCGGGCTCGAACACCTCAAGGACCTCGCGATCTCCGGCTACGGCCGAGATCGGAAAGACACCGCCGCCGAGGGCTTTGCCCATGATGTACAGGTTCGGCGTGACGCCTTCCCAGTCCGTGGCAAAGCGGCGGCCCGTACGGCCGAATCCGGTCTGGATTTCGTCCGCGACGAAAAGCACCCGATTCGCTTGGCATAGCTCATAACATTCCCGCAGGTAACCGTCCTGCGGGATCACGATGCCGGCTTCGCCCTGGATCGGCTCGAACAAAAACCCGGCTGTATCCGGTCCGATGGCCGCCCGAAGCGCCTCCACATCCCCGTAAGGGATGATGCGGAAGCCCGGCGTGAAAGGCCCGAAGCCGCGCTTGTATTCCGGGGATGACGAGAAGGAAGTGACCGTCACCGTGCGCCCGTGGAAATTCCCTTCACAGACGATAATTTCCGCTTGATCTTCCGGAATCCCTTTGACGTCGTAGCCCCAGCGGCGGATTGCTTTGACCGCCGTTTCGACCGCTTCGGCACCGGTGTTCATCGGCAAAACCATCGGTTTATTGGTGTAATTCGCTAATTTTTCATAGAAAGCTCCGAGTGTTTCGCTATGAAAAGCTCTCGAAGTCAAGGTGACCTTCTCAGCTTGTTCATGGAGCGCTTTCAAAATATGGGGATGACGATGCCCTTGATTTAATGCCGAGTATGCGCTAAGCATATCCATGAACCGGTTACCGGCTGGATCCTCGACCCACACGCCTTCCGCTCTGGAAATGACGATAGGCAGCGGGTGGTAATTATGGGCTCCGTACTTTTCTGTTTTTTCAATAATCAAAGAACTTTTTGTGTCCATGAGTATTCCTCCTTGGAGTGCAACCTGGCCAAACGTGTTTTGATACTTGTATTGTCGCACAATGCGAGCTTGTAATCTATTGTATTCTTCTGGTTATAACGTTGCTCATGTACGGGAATAAATCGAAGATGGTTCAATATTCGGGCAGCGTATTTTCCGGGAATGTCCTTACATCGGCCGACTGCGAGCATATATTAGTAGAGAAAGGTAATATTATTTGAAGAATACTTAAACATTTCGAATGATGAAAATGCTTTCATTTTCGCATAAATTTATTACAAGGCGTGTCAGATATTGCAGGAATATGGGTTGGAAGGCGCGAATAGTTCTGATAACCACTGTACATTACGGTGGTCAATTAATATTCATCCCTGAAGGATGCTGTTAGAACACCTACTTCGCGAGCGAGCAGTTACTTTAATGAAAAAGGAACGGTGTGTACGATGAGTATTCGCATTGAAAAAGATTTTTTAGGTGAAAAGCAAGTACCAGCCGAGGCCTATTATGGCATTCAAACGATGCGTGCCCTTGAAAATTTTCCAATTACAGGCGTAAAAATTCATGCAGAACTTATAACGGCGTTAGCAGAAGTAAAACGAGCGGCGGCTCTGGCGAATATGGAAACGCATATGCTGCCTAAGAAGATTGCTGAGCACTTGGTAAAAGCAGCTGAAGAAGTCAGGGAAGGCAAACTTCTGGATCAGTTCATCGTAGACTCTATCCAAGGGGGAGCTGGAACTTCAATTAATATGAATATGAATGAAGTACTGGCCAATCGGACGCTGGAGCTGATGGGTGAGGAGAAAGGCAGTTACTTTCATTGTAATCCAAACAATCATGTGAATATGTCACAGTCGACGAATGACGTCATTCCTACTGCGATCAAAATCGCCGCATACCGCTTATCCCAACAATTAATCGAGACGATGATCTCGCTGCAGAGCGCTTTTGCCAAGAAAGAAAAGGAATTTGATGATGTGATAAAAATGGGAAGAACGCATCTTCAGGATGCTGTTCCAATTCGTCTTGGACAAGAATTCGGCGCCTACGCACGTGTCTTGCAGCGTGATATCAATCGGATTCGCCAAGCTTCAACGGGTCTTTTGACGGTGAATATGGGAGCAACTGCCGTAGGGACGGGGCTGAATGCGAAAACGGAGTATGTCAATCGCGTCATGTTTCATTTGAAAGATGAGTGCGGAATTCCGGTTGAGAATGCCGAGCATTTGGTTGACGGCACGCAAAACATGGATGCTTATACAGAACTCTCTGCGTCTTTGAAGGTATGCGCCGTGAATCTGTCCAAAATCTGCAACGATATTCGTCTGATGGCTTCAGGTCCGCGGGCAGGTCTAGGGGAGCTGAAATTGCCGCCAAGACAGCCAGGGTCCTCGATCATGCCGGGCAAAGTGAATCCTGTTATGCCGGAGGTTGTAAACCAAGTGGCCTTCCAGGTGATCGGGAACGACCATACGATTTGTTTGGCATGCGAAGCAGGCCAGTTCGAGCTTAACGTCATGGGCCCGGTACTTGCGTTTAACTTGCTGCAATCGCTCAAGATCTTGCGCAACGCGGCGGATGTTTTCGAGCGCTTCGCCATCGAAGGTCTGGAAGCGGACCGCGACCGGTGCCGCACCTATGTTGAGCAAAGCTTCGGCATCGTTACGGCTCTGAATCCGCATCTGGGCTATGAGGTAGCCGCGCAGTTGGTTAAAGAGGCCGTGCGCACAGGCATGACGCTGAAAGAGCTGATTCTGGAGCGCGGATTGCTGACTACGGAGGAGATTGAAGAAATCCTCAATCCGATTCAGATGACGACGCCGGGCATTGCCGGCGAGAGACTGCTGCATCCTGCGGACTAAGCCAGGCTTGAACGAATAAAACGCCCTTAACTCATCGAAATGATGGCTGAGGGCGTTTTCGTTATCTTTTATATACAGCAACCTTGGAGCTGCTTATGCCATTAATAAGCAAATAGAAAGTTGCGTACATGGCAAGGATGACAAAGCCGACTAGCACGCAGAAAATAATTGCTTCTTTGTGTATGCTCTTTTGCAGGGTGTCCACAATATCCAGACTCAACAGAGCATCCCAGCTGTTCAATCGATATTCTCTGCCCAAAAGAATGCCATATCCGCTTAGCAGCGAGGTTACGATCATGAGGAACCATGAGAGGATGCGGCCCCAATGTTTCATCAAAATGAGATGGATCATATACATGGAGCTGCAACCAAGCAATAAGCCATTCCACGCATATAAAAAAATGGTAAAAAAATCATTCCAAAAGCTCATGCTCCAGGCTTTTTTGGTTATGTATAAGTCCTTCAACAGTGTTAAATGGATGAAATCAGTGATGATATACGGGGCATTCGGCAGGAATAGAAGCCAGGCTAGTCCAAAGATGAAGGTGAGTAGATGGACGGCAACCGAAGGTCGGCGCAAATGTAACAAATAAGCCAACAAGGCGAAGAAATTGGGGATCCAGGCAAGGAATAGATTCCAATTCAGGAATTCAAAGTAAGTTTGATTTTTGAAGATCAGATAGATCCCAATCGTGGATAAGGAAAGCAAGGCGAGTAAAAGCTGCAAAACCCAGTGATTTATCGTTTTCATGCAATCTCCAATCCTGTGTCCGTCTTGTAAGCCATCTATATTTTACCAATTAAACCTGCTTGCAACAAGCACAAAACCCGTATTCCTAGTGAAGGATACGGGTTTCATATCGTTTTTTTGGCTATAGTATTTGTTTTCCCAGCAATGAACTAATGAGGCCGACCGCCAGGTGCGAAGTCTTGTTGTTATCGTCGAGCAGCGGATTGACTTCAACGAATTCCGCAGAAGTGACGATGCCTGCTTCATGCAGCATCTCGACGGCGAGATGGGCTTCGCGGAATTGGAGTCCGCCTTTGACCGCTGTGCCGGTTCCCGGCGCTTCAAGCGGGTCTAAGGAATCTACATCGAAACTGACATGAACGCCATCTGTTTTACCGCTTATATAAGTGATGGCATCCTGCATGATAGTCGCCATCCCTTTGCGATCGATATCATGCATGGTATAACATTTGATGCCGAGTGAACGGATCAGCTTTTTCTCGCCTTCATCGAGGGAACGGGAACCGATAAGGACGATATTTTCCGGTTTCACCTTGGCTTGATCCCCTTTAATGCTAGTTAACAGAGGGTGCCCCATCCCAAGGCTAATCGCGAGCGACATGCCGTGAATACTGCCGGACGGGCTGGTATCCGCTGTATTTAAATCCGAATGCGCATCAATCCATATGACACCTAAATTCGTATAATGCCTGGATAAACCAGCCAATGTCCCGATGGCGATGCTGTGATCGCCGCCGATTACGAGGGGGAATTGGCCTTGTTCAGCGGCTTTGGAAACCTGCTCAGCCAAGCGAGTATTTATGTCTATGACTTCTGCTAAATATTTTAAATTTTTTTTGTCTACTTCAGGCGGCAGCGGAGTTGCTGTATCGTTCGGGAGGCGTATCTCCGGCACTTGCTGAATCGTCATATTCATTTGCTGCAAGCCCCGCAACAACCCTGCCTGGAAAATAGCTTTAGGTCCTTTACTAGCCCCGCGTCGGCCTGCTCCAAGATCAAATGGCACGCTAATCGCAGCAATCGTCGGTTTGGTACTCATACGATCAACTCCTCTTGTTTGGATGGGGTGCAAGAAATTCCGTCTACCTTTTGACTAACATTCCCAATTCGGTAAAAACCAATGCTCCTATACTATATGAAAAAAAAACCTTCCGTTCCACACCTATTGTGGGATTAGAAGGTCTCTTTTGCCTAAGTTAAAATGCCCAGTTACCCTTGCGGAAAATAGGTTCCATGCGGCCATCTGCATGCTCGCCGTCAATATCCATGTCGGCGGATCCGACCATGAAATCGACGTGGATCAGGCTATCGTTAAGGCCTGCAGCCAATTGCTCATCCTTGGACATGGCAGGCCCGCCCTCCACACAGGTAGGAAAAGCTCTTCCCAAGGCCAAATGATTCGAAGCATTTTCATCAAAAAGGGTATTGAAAAAAATCAGATTCGAATTGGAAATCGGTGAATCATGAGGCACAAGCGCGATTTCGCCTAAATAATGGGCGCCTTCATCCATTTCGATCATTGCTTTCAGGGACTCAAACCCTACCTCGGCTTTGTAATCGACGACACGTCCGTTATCGAAGGTGATGGTAAAGTTGTCGATCAAATTCCCTTGATAACTTAACGGTTTCGAACTGCGCACCGTACCCTGTGTCCCTAGGCGATTCGGTGAAATAAACACCTCTTCCGTCGGGATATTCGGGTTGAAATCGAAACCTCCCGTTCCGTTCGCAGCCGACCCGCCGCGCCAAATGTGGTTTTTCGGCAGTTCGACCGTCAGCTCGGTGCCCGGGGCACGGTAATGAATTTTATGGAACTGCTTTTCGTTGAGCTGTTCTCTTTTGCTGCGCAGCGTAGCGTTATGCTCATGCCAAGTCTGCACAGGATTGTCTTGATCGACGCGCGTCGCTTTGAAGATCGCCTCCCACAGGGCGGCCATGGCCGCGTCTTCATCCAAGTTCGGGAATACCTTGGAAGCCCAAGCAGGGGTAGGTGCTGCGGCAATCGACCAGGTCATGAGATAGGAGGACATGCTTTCTCTCCATTTTATCAACATAGGCCCAGCCGCTTTGGAAAATGCGGAAATGCGTGCCGGATCGACGTCCTTCAGCAGCTCGGGATCTGCGGCATCAATTAATAGATAAGCGCCGTTATTTTCCGCTAAATCGTTAAGCGCTTGAGCGCGCCAAGCGGGATACTCGTGAAAAGCTTCTTCTGGTGCATGCATATATTTAATTTGTGTGCTGATTTCATCTTGCCACTCAATATGTACGTGTTTGGCTCCTGCTTCATAAGCTTTCCGGGAAATATGGCGCACAAGAGCCGGTTGGAGAATAGGAGCATTAATCCACAGCGTTTGCCCGGATTGGATATTCACACCCACACGGACGATTAGTTCCGCATATTTCTCAAGATTACGTTCAAAGGTCATAGAAATCCTCCTTTTTTCTATAGCTTGCTAGCAGTTTATCGTGGAGTTTATGAACTGTCAAATAATTTTTACCGTCGTTCCTTCATAAAGGTGCTAGGGTTCGTGCCATGCCATTTGCGGAATTGATTGGTGAAGTGATTATAGTTCTGAAAACCGACGTCATAACAAACGTCTGAAGCGCTTCGCTGCGTATGTTCAAGCAGGAGAACGGCTTGCTGAATCCGCATGCGGTTCACGGAATCAATGATGGAATACCCTGTGCTGGCTTTAAAAAGATGGGCGAGCCGCGATGGAGAGAGTCCGACGCGTTGAGCTAATTCTTCGATGCGGACGGGTTCGCGCATTTGTTGGGACAAGAGATGGAGGACCTCTTCAATGCGAGGGTCCATTTTACGGCTTGTTTTCTGCGCCATGATGAGCAGGATTTCCCGCAAGGAGGAAAGGATCAGCTCAAACCAGTATTCCCCGCGTTCTCTGGAATCCTGCAGAATACGCGCGAAAGCTTGGTAGATGCGTTCCCGGAGCGACTCGCTTTCAATGGTGAGGAAAAGCTGCTCTTCCTTAGGCAGCAGATTCGTCTCTGCGAGGATAGATGGGAAATGGGCCCAAACAAACTCCCAATGCTGATTTTTCCTCGTCCCGTAATGCTGCGGAGTTCCTGGAGCAAGCAGCGTGAGATCCCCCGCCCGGCAGCGTCTTTCATTTCCGCCAAGTTTGAAGTAACCTTCGCCGCCTAGCGTGAAGCAGAGTAGCCAATCGTTGCGCCCTTCAGGGCGGATGGTGAAGTAGGAATCCGATTCATTGAAGTGCCCTGCCAAAAATGTGTTTGCTTCCGTATTCATGAACATCGTTCCTTCCTGAGAGCTGATGACTGCTATTAAACTGAGTATATCAGAAAATAGCAGGATTGTAGGATTTATTAGCAGCATTCTTACTTCTGCCAATACGCATTATTCGGTATGCTGAATACATGGAAAACAACAGATCACTTGGAGGGAAGACAAGATGGCGAACACATTGCTTAAACTGACGGAAGAGCAAAAACAGCATTTTGAACGGGAAGGGTATTTGATCGTAAAAGGCTTATTTTCTGCGGATCATTTGGCGGAAATTGATGCTACATTTGAAGAGATTTCGATGCAGGCGATACCGGGACATTTCGAACCTGACTTGGAAGGAGATGGATCGGACCCTCTGAAGCGTTATCCGCGGGTCATGCATCCGCACCGCTTTAACGAGACCGCTAAGAAGTATATGCTGCACCAGCCGGTGATGGAGGTGTTAGCTGATTTGTATGAAGAGGAAGCACTGGCTGCGCAGAGCATGTTCTATTACAAACCGCCAGGCTCCCGTGGCCAAGCGCTGCACCAGGATAACTTCTACCTGCAAGTTGAGCCAGGTAACTGTATTGCCGCTTGGACAGCGATAGATGCTGCTGATGAGGAAAACGGCGGTCTGCTCGTCGTTCCCAAGACGAATACGCTGGATCTTTCTTGCCCCGATCTTGCCGATGCCAAAGAGTCGTTTACCACGCATTATGTAAAGCCGCCAAAAGACGAAAAGGCGATGCCGGTCGTCATGGAACGAGGCGACGTGCTGTTTTTTAACGGCAATCTGATCCATGGATCGTACCGGAACAAAACGAAAGATCGCTTCCGCAGGGCGTTCATCTGCCATTATGCCAACGAATCCGCTACGCACATTAGTCACTATTATTGCCCTTTGTACCGCCAAAACGGTGAAACCGTCGATCTGGAAAATAACCCAAGCGGCGGACCCTGCGGGAATGAATTCGAAGCCGCTTATCCGCATTAAGGCGATGCTATAAGCTTACAAGCAAGGGACTGTTCCTTAGGCCAATCATTTGGTCGGAGGCGGTCCTTTTTTGCATTTCTTTTTACATTCCAGTCAGGAATTGCGTTATTTGGTATGGAAAATTTTCAATTGTTTACAATAGGGGAGGGGTGATTGATTAGATGATGCAGGGATGGATGGCAGGTCTCATGCTTTTAATGCAAATGAATGAAATGACGGATCAGACAACCAAGGATGGAAGTTCTCAAATTCAAGCGCATGTGCAGCGTGAGGCTTACCGACTTGATTATGTTGACGTGCCGTTGGTGAATAATGAGCGATTAGACCGTCTCATGACCGAAATGGAGAAGAAAGCGTACCGGAAACCCGTGAATGCGACAATTAGCGATGCGGGTGGGATTGTGAAGGAAATTCCAGGAGCACAGTTGAATCGGCGTGCTTTTGTGGAACAATTTTACAAGCAGTTTTATAGTGAGGGGCCTATGAAATTTGATGTTCCCACACTGCCTATATATCCGAAAGTAGATAGTGAACTGCTGGCTAGCATCCGCGTACATCCAATCGGCTATTATGTGACGTATTTTAATTCAAATAATAAGCACCGCTTTACGAATATTAAGCTCGCTACTCAGGCGATTAACAACTACGTGGTTCTCCCGAATGAAACGTTCTCTTTTAACCGGGTGGTTGGCGTTCGTACGCGTGGAAGAGGTTATATGCCGGCGAAAGTCATTGTGAGGGGAGAATTTTCTGAAGGGATTGGCGGTGGCATTTGCCAAACCTCCTCAACCCTTTTTAATGCGGTGGACCGGGCTGGCCTTACAATTGTCGAAAGATACTCGCACAGCAGATCTGTGCCCTACGTACCTTCAGGAAGAGACGCGACGGTGAACTGGGGGGGACCGGATTTTAGTTTCAAAAACAACTATAATCAGCCGATCCTGATCAGAGCGCAGGCTTTGCCCGGCCGGGTCTATGTCAGCATTTACTCGTCGGAATTGATTAATCATAAACCGCGGCACGTTCCAGGCGCTTCCAAGACGATACCGGAAGAAATAACGGCGGGTGCAGATGCCGAGAATTCGAATCCATAAGACTTTGAGAGGTCAATATATGCATATTTCGCAAAATTAAAGCAAAAAATCACAAGACATCGCTTCCACCTTCGGCTAAAATAAGGGCAGATCATTCAGGTCGAGAAAGGTGGAAATTTGCTTTATGAAAACGTTTTTAGATGAAAACTTCCTACTTACGAATCAAACCGCTGTTCATTTGTTCCACGAATACGCCAAAGATCTGCCGATTATTGACTATCATTGCCACTTGAGCCCTAAAGAGATTTATGAAAATAAACAATTCAATAACATTACGGAAGCGTGGCTTTACGGTGACCACTATAAGTGGAGAATGATGCGCGCTAACGGCGTTGAAGAGAATAAAGTGACTGGAGAAGCTAGCGATTATGACCGTTTCGTTGCTTGGGCAGGTACGCTGCCAATGGCGATCGGTAACCCGCTGTACCACTGGTCTCACATGGAGCTTCGCACGTTTTTTGGTGTGAATGACTTGATTAACGAGCAGAACGCACCTGCTATTTGGGAAAAAGTGAACGCTAAGCTAGCTGAAGGCGGTTCGCGCGCCAGAGACCTGATTACGAATTCCAAAGTAACGGTCATCTGCACGACGGACGATCCGGTTGATTCCTTGGAGTATCATATCAAAATCAAAGAAATCAAAGATTTCAACACGCAAGTACTGCCGTCTTACCGTCCTGACAAAGCGCTCGAAATTAACCGGGCTACGTTCCTTCCTTGGATCGCTCAATTGGAAAAAGCGGCAGGCATCACGATCTCGTCTTACGACGATCTGCTTGCGGGACTTGAGAGCAGAGCGGAATTCTTTAATTCCGTAGGCTGTAAAGTGTCTGACCATGCTTTGGATTACGTACCTTTTGGGGTGGCGACCAAAGAAGAAGTTGAACAAATTTTCAAATCGGCCTTGGCTGGCAACGCAGTTAGCTTGGAAGACGAGAAAAAATATAAAGCTTTCACTTTGCTGTTCCTCGGCGGCGTTTATAAAAAGCTCGACTGGGCGATGCAGTACCACATCAACGCATCCCGTAACAACAATGGACAAGCTTTTGCCAAACTTGGGCCGGATACAGGTTTCGACTCCATTAACGATAGCCCTGTAGCGAGCGCGCTTACTGGTTTGCTGTCCTCCCTGGCTGTTGCAGATTCGCTGCCAAGAACTATTCTTTACTCATTGAACGCGCGTGACAATGAAATCCTTGCTTCGCTGATGGGCAGCTTCCAGGGCGACGGAATCCCAGGCAAAATTCAGCTTGGCGCCGCTTGGTGGTTCAACGATACGAAAGACGGCATGGTTTCGCAAATGAAATCGCTGGGCAATTTCGGATTGCTTGGCCGTTTCGTCGGCATGTTAACCGACTCCAGAAGCTTCTTGTCGTACACGAGACATGATTATTTCCGCAGAATCCTGTGCAACATGATTGGCGAATGGGTTGAAGACGGCGAGTTCCCGAATGACGAGCAGCTGCTCAAGCAGTTGGTTCAAGGTATTTCCTACGATAACGCGAAGCAATATTTCGGGTTTTAAAAAAAAGGCCTCCACTTGTTGATACTTGTGGGGGCCTTGTTTTTTTGGTCGCGCTGCGGGGTGAGCGATGGTGATTGACCGCTGGCAGGGAGCCGCGGATTGTGAGCGAGGGGATGTTTGGTGCCAGACATCGAACATCGACTATTGAACATTGAGCATAGAAAATTAAGCAATACGTTAGACCTTAGTTCTTAGTCACCTGTCATCAGCCACTACCTCTAGCATCATCTTCACCAGTAGCCATAACGAGTAACATTACCGCCTTGGTCACCAGTAGCAAATCCCCCCGGCCGCCTCCGTAAGCTGAAAGGGAACTACGATCCTCTATTTTGGTGAAATGGGATGTTCTCAGTGGTATGTGGGAACTACAGGGTCTTATTTCTCGTCTTGAACGTTAAATCCGGCTGAAACATCAAAATAGAGGCCGGTAGTTCCCTTTGATCTGCCAATTGACGATTTTGGGCAATTAGCGACCCGTAGTTCCCTTAACATTGTCAGCTACCTCAAACAGTCACTGTGTTTCTCCTCAGATCAATCAAATGGGCGCCTAATCCCTCTAATCTTAATCTAGTCCCCGCCTAATTGCCATCTAATCACCCGAATCTCCAACTACTCCTCACCTAACACGATCCGCCCCACCGCCAACTACTGGCTCAGCCGCATCAGCTTCCGGCACTCAAGCGGCGTCTGCGAGGTGACTTGCTTAAACACGCGGCCGAAATGTGCGACACTATCGAAGCCCGATTGCTCCGCAATGTGAATTACCTTCAGTTTGGTTTCTCTCAGCAGCCGCTGAGCTTCCCGAATCCGCACATTGTTCAAATATTCAACGAACGAGAATCCCGTCGTTTCTTTAAAAGAGCGGCAAAAATAGCTGGGACTGATATAAAAGGTCTCCGAGATCGAAGCCAACGTCAACCGATTCCGGTAATGCTCGTTGATATAAGCCACAATCTCAAATATTTTGGGATTGTGCGCTTGCGCGTGGCTTTGTGCTGTGCTGATCCTGTCCGTCATGCGCGAGCAGAAAATCAACAGCTGCGTAAATAGCGCGCGGCTGTTTAATTGCCACCCGCCGAGCGCCTGCTGCTGCTCCCGGAGCAGCTGAAACAGCAGATTCTCAACCAGGGTACGATTCGTACCGCTCAGTGAGAATACATGCTGTTTTTGCACAAAAGGCACAAGCAGATGCTCGGAAGCATCTTCCCCGATGGAGCGAATCCACCTATCATCGAAGCTGAGTAAGATACGCTCATGAGCCTCCGCATCGGCATTTCGTGTTTTGTGCAGTTGATTTTTATCAATGAGAACGAGGTCGCCCTCTTGAATGAGATACGAACGGTCTTGTATAAAATAGTAGCGCTTGCCACTCAGCAAATAGTAGATTTCATAATGGTCATGGAAATGATTCACCTGCATGGAGTAGGGCCGATCTCTGCGCAGTCTTTCGATTTCATATTGGATCACAACGGACACCTCTTCGATCAAATCAAACTAAATGTACTGTTATTATAGCAAAATATGCAAGGATTGAAAGACATTAGATAAGATTTGATTAGAAACACAGCAAATATTGTATTAATCTTGAGGTAAGAAAACTTATTCCTGAGAGGGGCTTAACTGGTTATGAAAAAACGTTATGCAGTCGTCGGCACCGGAGGACGGGCTGAATTTTTCTATGGCGCTATTGTAAGAGATTTCCAAGATACATCTGAGCTGGTAGCAATCTGTGATATCAATCAAACGAGAATGGACTTTACCAACGGTTTGCTGCAAAAAAAATACGAATATAAAGCTGTGCCTACTTATAAAGCGCATGAATTCGAAGAGATGATCCGCAGAGAAAAGCCGGATTATGTCATTGTAACTTCCGTTGATCGCACGCATCACACCTACATTATTAAAGCGATGGAGATGGGTTGCGATGTCATTTCGGAGAAACCGATGACGGTGGATGAAGAGAAATGTCAAGAGATTCTAGATGCTATTAAACGGACAGGACGTCAGCTTCGCGTAACTTTCAACTACCGTTATGCCCCGCATAATACGAAAATCCGCGAGCTGATCATGGATGGAACAATTGGCGATGTGCATTCCGTGCATTTCGAGTGGCTGCTTAACACCCAGCATGGAGCGGATTACTTCCGCAGATGGCACCGAGATAAACGCAATGGCGGCGGTCTGCTTGTGCACAAATCGACGCATCATTTCGATCTCGTGAATTTCTGGTTGGGAACACGTCCTGAAACTGTATATGCAATGGGCGGATTGATGTTCTATGGTAGAGAAAATGCCGAAAAACGCGGCGAAACCAAGTTCTATCAACGCGCGACAGGTAACGAAAATGCGAAGGACGATCCTTTTGCACTACATTTGGACAAAAACGAGCACCTCAAAGGCTTATATTTAAATGCGGAGCATGAAGACGGTTATCAGCGCGATCAAAGCGTTTTCGGCGACGGCATTAGCATCGAAGACACAATGGGCGTTATGGTCCGCTACAAAAATAAAGCGATTCTGACATACTCTTTGAACGCTTATATGCCATGGGAAGGCTTCAATGTGCATATTAACGGCAGCAAAGGCCGTATTGAAATGAGAGTTGTTGAGCAATCCTACGTGAATTCCGGCGGCAAAAAAGAAGACGAAGGTGCTTTGAAGGAGAAAACAATCAAAGTATTCCCTATGTTCGCAGCGCCTTATCAGGTTCAAATCGAAGAAGGCGTGGGCGGTCACGGCGGTGGAGACCCTGTGTTGCTGCGCGATATTTTCGAAAAAGCATCTGACGATCGCTTCCAAAGAGCAGCTTCGCATGTCGATGGCGCAATGTCTATCCTTACAGGTATCGCAGGTAACATATCCTTACGCACAGGACAACCTGTGGCTGTAGATAAGCTGGTCACTTTTTAACAAATGAGGGTGAGGTGACTGTATGTGGAATCCAGATGCTATCATGGAGAATCTCTATCTCTCCTACGAGCAGAAACGTTTGGCGCAGATGAGGGAAGAGAGTGCTGAACAGACCCGGGAAAGGCTTAAGCAGGGGCTGGCCGATTCTTTGGACATAGGGCTGATGACGAAGGATGAGCTTCGCCCTGTTCTTCTCGAGCGTATCGAACGGGATCATCATATTCAGGAACGAATCGAATTTGGAACGGTGGCGGGATTCCGTGTCCCTGCTTACGTGCTAATTCCCAAGGGTAAAAAAGAGCGTTCAACCGCCGTCCTTGCCTTGCATGGGCATGGCTACGGCAGCAGGCAGATTTCCGGTATGAACGCAGATGGCAGCGAAAATACCGGGGAACCGGATTCTCACGGCAATTATGCCCTTGAATTAGTGAAACGCGGCTTTATCGTGATGGTGCCGGAAATTATCGGTTTCGGCGATCGCCGATTGGCGGAGGAGTTGAAGGATGGGAAAGTCGGCAACTCCTCTTGCCAAGCGCTCGCTTCCCATCTGCTGCTGTACGGCATTTCGCTGGCGGGGCTGCGTGTGCATGAAGCGCAGCGGGCTATCGATTATTTGCTGACACGGGAGGATGTTGAAGGTGACGGCGTGGGCTGCTTTGGCTTCTCGGGTGGCGCCTTAGTTGCTTCTTACCTAGCTGCGCTGAATGAACGCGTGAAGGCTACGGTATTATGCGCTTTTCCGAATACGTTTAAGGGCAGTATTATGCATCTTCGTCACTGTATCGACAACTACTTGCCAGGCGCGTTGGCATATGCGGAGCTGCCTGATTTAATGGCGCTGATTGCGCCACGATCTTTATTCATTGCTTCTGGCCGGCAGGATCGGATTTTCCCGATAGCTACGACGGAAGTGGCTATCGAGCAATTGAAGGCCGAGTACACGAAAGCCGGTGCGGCTGAGCGGTTGGGATTCCATTTGTACGAAGGCAAGCACGAAGTGAATGGGAGCCAAGCCTATCCTTGGCTTGTTGAGGCTATGAGCAGAGAGCTGTCCGGTTGTTAACCGGCGGCTCTTTTTGCTTTCTATCGTTATCTTTCTATGCTACCCTGTAGGAAGAGTTATCAAGGTGGTGTGCTTCTTTTGAAAAGAATATTAGTGACAGGATACAAAGCATCAGAGCTAGGCATTTTTTCATTAAAACATCCAGGCATTTCGATTATTAAAAAAGCGATCCAAAAGCGCCTCACTCCGCTGATCGAAGAGGGACTTGAATGGGTTGTTGTTAGCGGCGGGTGGGGCGTCGAGCTGTGGGCGGCGGAGGCCGTTCTTGACCTTAGAGCAAGCACCTATCCAGAGCTCAAATTGGCTGTTATCACGCCTTTTTTGGAGCAAGAAGAGAAGTGGAGCGACGAGAAAAAGAATAGCTATTCGAGCGTTATAACTCGGGCTAATTACGTCAATAGCATCACTAAAACGAAATATGAGGGCCCTTGGCAGTTTAAGGAGCGGGACAAGTTCCTGCTGCGTAATTCGGACGGTATTCTTCTTGTTTATGATGAGGATACGGAAGGGTCTCCGAAGTTCATGAAACAGCAAGCGGCGCAGGTGGCGGCTCATCACGATTATCCCATCATCACAATTAACGCCAGCGATCTCCAAAATGTCGCCGAAGATGAACAGGAAATGGAGCATGGCGATCCGTGGGGAGATATAGACACCTTGCATCCAAATGAGCCTGCTGATTATGAAGAGATTTGAGCGGCTTGCTGCTTACGCCTCCACGGCTCCCGGCAGCATACCGACAAAAGCGCTTAATGAGCTGCTTATAAAAGCATCCTTGCGCATGATAAATTCCGTTTTGATAAAACGGTAATGCGGAGGAATCGCAAAAGTGCGGATTAATCCTTCCGCTTCATGCTTCTGTATGACCGCCTTTGGCATAAGAGAGATGCCTAATCCTGCGGAAATACCGCCAATAATGGCTTCCAGCATACCGAATTCCATCATGATCGGTTGGGTGATGCCAATGGACTGCAGCCATTGATCCAGAACGTTGCGATAGGAGCAGCCTGTGGTGAAAACAAGAACAGGCTTCGACAAGGCTTCCTGAAGGCTGGCAACGCCAGGACCCGCTGCGACGACCAATTCTTCTTCATACGCCTGCATGGACTGCAGATCAGGGTGCGTACAGGAACAACCGATGAATGCGCCGTCCAGCTCATAGTGGAGAACTTTTTCAATCAGAAATTGCGTGTGTCCTGTTGTTAACGAGAGCTGCACATTAGAATGCTGAGCATAATAAGAGGCAAAAAGTTTGGGAAGACGGACCGCTGCAGCAGTCTGTGTGGAACCAATCAATAGCGGACCGCTGGGCTCGCCTGATGAAGAAAGTGCCACGACCGCCTCATCCAGCAGACCGACGATTTTATCCGCATAGGTTAGTAAAGTTTTACCGCTAGAAGTTAAGGACATGCCTCGATTATGCCGGGCAAAGAGGACCGTTTGCAGCTCAGATTCCAATTGTTGAATCCGGGCCGTAATGTTGGATTGTACATAACCGAGACGTCCCGCTGCTTTGGTAACGGAGCCTTCTCGGGCCACCATTTGGAACACTCGCAAATCTGAGCTTTCCATCGTTGTGAACCTCCTTTGTTTTTGAGTGTTTTTGCTATCACTATTTATGAATTCAAGTATCTATAGTAATCATTATACATAATTCCAAGCCTCCTATACAATGAGATCATCTTGTGAATAGGGAGGTTCTTTAGGATGAACAAAATGAAATATATCACCCTTATTATTGTCACGACCTTTGTTATGGGAGTCGCATTTCCGGTAGGCAAAGTCGGGCTGGATTATTCGACGCCTTTCTTTTTGATGGGTCTTCGCTTTGTTCTGGCGGGAGGCATACTTGCGCTCATTGTAAGGAAGAAGCCACAGCCTACAAGTTTGAAAATGTGGGGAAAAGCGGGCTTGATCGGCTTGTTGCAATCAGCGGGTGTGATGGGCTGCGCCTATTACAGCATGCACTGGATTAGTTCGGGCGAATCCTCCATCATCACTTGTACGAACCCGCTGCTGGTGATCGTGTTAGGCACTTTCCTGATGGGAGCCAAATATCGAGGGCGGCAATGGCTCGGTGTAGCCCTTGGTTTTATCGGAGTTGTCGTTACCTTCGGATTACAACTGAACTTTCAGGCCGGCATGTTAATCGGCTTCCTCGGTGCCATATTTTTTGCCGCATCTACGCTGCTTATTAAACAGTGGGGAGCCGGGTTCGATATGACAGTGCTGGCTGCGTATCAAATGCTTGCGGGAGGCATTGCGCTTCTTCTTCTCGGAGCGATGACGGAACATCCGCATTTTACCTTCACGCCTATGTCCGTGGTCGTGCTGCTTTGGCTTATCATCATGGGATCGATTGTCCAATTTTGCCTATGGTTTTATTTGCTTCGCAGCGGAGATCCCGCCAAAACAAGCGCGTTCCTGTTCCTGGTGCCTGTGTTTGGGCTGCTCTCCAGCTGGCTGCTGCTTGGTGAGAAGGTCGCTTGGTATGTCGGTTTGGGTGGTGCTTTTATTTGTGCAGGTATCTTTTTGGTGAATTGGGAAGGGAAAGCCCGATCGGGAGGGCGATTGGTGCGAGTGCAGTGATTGGGACTGTGCGGAGCATGCAGGAGAGTGGTTTCTGTTGGATGGATTCCAATGAAATGGTGTATTTGTTGGTCGAAATGGAGCTCTTGTTGGATGAATTCCAGTGAGAGCATTCGTAAAGGCCAGAAAAAAGAGGCGAGGTGGCAGCTTCACTGGATTTTGTCCAATGAGATTGCCGATTCTGCAGCAAAAAGTGAACGCTCATTGGAATTCGTCCAATGAGCAGCCCGTGGATCCCCTCTTGGGGAACCACGGGCTGCTATTTCGCAGAAACCGTGCATTTTCCACCTCTGAGGGGAACTACGATCCGCTATTTTGGAGTTTTCACCCAATAATCGTGACATGGGAGGAAATAGGACTCTGTAGTTCCGTTTAGAGTGAAAATTGCTTGTTTTTCTCCAAATAAGAGACTGGAGTTCCCTTAAGATAAAGTGGCAGATGGCTGTATGGAGATAGTGTTCTGCGATGGTGGCAGGTTAGAATAGTAGCTAATACGAAAGTCTGGCGGAGTATGCCCGCCAGGCTTTTTTTGATGTTTTCCGAGCTAGCGCCAGCCATCCCACAAGGCTACCGGGCGCAAAGAAAAACAAAAACAAAAATAATGATTCAAAAATAAACAAAGATGTGATACGATGAATCCATCAAAAACAAAACACATCATGGGATGTGAAGAGGAGAGACTTTGGGCGGCGCTCAGAGATCCCTATACTTAGGAGGGTACTTATGGTTGCGAATTTGTGGGAAGCAGACAAGGCGAGTAACGTTTCAAAAGGCGTGGAGGAATTGGTTTACCGCTCCAATTTACTAGGAACAGATCGTGCTGTTGCGAACTGGGGAGGGGGCAACACTTCGTACAAAACCATCGAGAAGGATTTTCGCGGCCGTGATGTTGAAGTGATGTGGGTTAAAGGAAGCGGTTCCGACCTTGCGACAATGAAAGCAAAGAATTTCACAGGTCTTCGGATGGAAGACATCCGTCCTTTGTACGAAAGAGACGAAATGTCCGACGAGGAAATGGTTGCGTACTTGGTAAACTGCATGATCGACAGCAAGCATCCGCGTGCTTCCATTGAAACGCTTTTGCATGCGTTCTTACCGTTCAAACATGTGGATCATACGCATCCGGATGCGATTATCTCGTTATGCTGCGCACACAATGGCCGTGAGCTGGCGAAAGAAATCTACGGTGACCGCTTCGTATGGGTACCTTATGTCCGACCTGGCTTCACATTGTCCAAAATGATCGCAGAAGGCGTAAGAAACAATCCAAAAGCTGAGTTAGTGTTGATGGAGAAGCACGGTCTGGTTACTTGGGGTGAAACGTCCGAGGAAAGCTACCTCAAAACACTAGCCATCATCAATGAAGCTGCAAGCTTTATCGAAGCGCGAGTTCAGGAGGACAACCTGTATGGCGGCTCCAAATACGAGTCACTGTCCGATTCCGAGCGCAACGACATTTTGGCGCAAGTGCTGCCAACGGTTCGCGGTGCAGTAAGCAAAGAGAAGAAAATGATCCTGACAGTTGACAGCGCGGACGATGTCTTGAAGTTCGTTAACAGCAAAGATGCAGCTGTCTTGTCTCAAGTAGGCGCAGCTTGTCCGGATCACTTGGTTCATACGAAAATGAAGCCGCTGTACATCGACTGGAATCCGAATTCCCGTGATGCCGCTTCTCTGACGGAAGCTTTGCAAGCCGGCATTGCTGCTTACAAAGAAGAGTACAAAGCGTACTTCGAACGCAACAAAAATGAAGGCGACGTTATTTTCGAAACGGCTCCTCGCGTTATTTTGATCCCAGGCATCGGGATGATTAACACAGGCAAAAGCTGGGCTATGGCGCAAGTCAGCGGCGCGCTTTACCACCGTGCAATCTCCGTAATGAGAGGCGCAACAGCACTTGGAACTTTCGTTTCCTTGAGCGAAAATGAGTCTTACAACGTGGAATACTGGCCGCTTGAATTATACAAATTGACACTTGCCCCTGCTGAAGCGGAATTCTCCCGCAAAATTGCTTTCATCACTGGCGGCGCAGGCGGAATCGGCAGCGTAACGGCTCGTCAATTCCTCAAAGAAGGCGCGCATGTTGTGTTGGCTGACTTGAATTTGGAAGGCGCACAAAAATTAGCGGCCGAGCTGAACGAGCAATATGGCGAGAACAGAGCCATTGCAGTGAAAATGGATGTAACGAAAGAAGAAGAGGTAGAAGCGGCTTACCGCGATTCGATCCTTAGCTACGGCGGCATCGATGTTATCGTGAATAACGCGGGTCTTGCGACATCGAGTCCTTTTGATGAAACATCCCTCAAAGAGTGGAACTTGAACATGAACGTGCTCAGCACAGGATATTTCCTGGTCGCTAGAGAAGCTTTTAAAATTATGAAAAAGCAAAATGTCGGCGGCAGCATGGTATTCGTCGGCTCCAAAAACTCGGTATATGCAGGTAAAAATGCTTCTGCTTATTCAACGGCAAAAGCCGCTGAAATTCACTTGGCGCGTTGTATCGCTGCAGAAGGCGGCGAATACGGTATTCGCGTGAACTCCGTATTGCCGGATGCGATTCTGCAAGGTTCCGCGATCTGGAATTCCAACTGGCGCAATGAGCGCGCTGCGGCTTACGGCATCGAACCGGACCAACTGGAAGAGCACTACCGCAAAAGAACGACTTTGCTTGTTAACATTTTCCCGAAAGACGTTGCGGAAGCCATCGTGTACTTCTCATCTTCCAAAGCTGAGAAAACGACAGGCTGCATGATAACCGTTGACGGCGGCGTTCCAGCTGCTTTCACCCGCTAATCCGTTCCATACCCAAAAGGAGGCTATTATCCGATGAGTGATAAAGCATATGCACTGTTTGAAGAGCAGCAAGCAAGTAGAGGTATTGATCTGGCTACTGTAAAAGCCAAGCTGAAGGCCCTCAAAGTAGAAACTCCATCTTGGGGCTACGGGGATTCTGGAACTCGCTTCAAAGTGTACAAGCAAAATGGTGTGCCGCGTAATCCTTTTGAGAAATTCGAAGATGCAGCGCAGGTTCATAAACTAACGGGTGCTTGCCCGTCGGTGGCGATCCACATTCCTTGGGATAAAGTGGACGATTACGCAAAGTTGAAGCAGCATGCCGCTGATTTGGGCGTTTCCATCGGCGCGGTAAACCCTAATCTTTTCCAAGAAGATGATTATATCTTCGGAAGCGTGACGAATTCGAACGCAGCGATTCGCCGCAAAGCGACAGATCACTTGCTGGAGTGCGTGGACATCGCGAAAACCGTTGGCTCTGATGTCCTGAGCCTCTGGTTCGCAGACGGTTCCAACTACCCTGGCCAAGTTGACATTCGCGCTCGCAAAACCTGGATGTATGAATCGCTCAAAGAGATGTACAACGCAATGACGCCAAATATGCGCATGCTGATTGAATACAAATTCTATGAGCCTGCCTTCTACCACACGGATTTGGCGGATTGGGGCATGGCGTTCAACATGGCGAACAAGTTGGGTCCTCAAGCAGAAGTGCTTGTAGATACAGGCCATCACCCGCAGGGAACCAACATTGAGCACATCGTGACTTATTTGTTAGATGAAAATAAACTCGGCGGCTTCCACTTCAATTCCCGCAAATATGGGGATGACGATTTGATCGTAGGTTCCGTGAATCCATACGAATTGTTCCTAATTTTCTACCAAATCATTGATGCAGCGAACGATAAAAACCCGCAAATCCGCCAAGCTGCAAATAACATTGCGTACATGATTGATCAAAGCCATAACATTGAGCGTAAAATCCCTGCGATGCTGCGATCTGTGCTGAACGTTCAAACACAATACGCAAAAGCGCTGCTGATCAACCTGGACGAAGTGAAAGATGCTCAAGAGCGTCAAGACGTTCTTGGTGCTGAAGACGCGGTTCGTAAAGCGTTCGAATTCGACGTTACACCGCTGCTGCAAGCGGTTCGCGAAGAAATCGGCGTACCAGTTGATCCAATGAAAGCTTACCTGGAAAGCGGCTACGACGAAAGCATTAATGTGCGCGGCAAAGGCGGTGCGAGCTGGTGAGTAAACCCTCAAGCGTTCTGGCCTTTGATTTGGGAGCAAGCAGCGGCAGAGCGATCGTCGGACGCCTTGATTCTGAAGCGGGCCAAGTGACGATCGAGGAAGTTCACCGCTTTCCGAATGATCCAGTGAAGGTGGGCGACCATCTTCACTGGGACATATTGCGCTTGTTTCATGAGCTGAAACAAGGCATTTTACAGACGAAGCAGCTAGGTTACACGGATATTGAAAGTTTAGCGATTGATTCCTGGGCGGTAGATTTCGGTCTGCTTTCCAAAAACGGCGAGTTGCTGGGCAATCCTTATCATTACCGTGATCACCAGACGGACCACGCGATGGAAAAGGTGTTTGCAAAAGTTGGACGCGAAAAGCTTTATGCCAGAACGGGGCTGCAATTTCTGCAATTCAATTCGATTTTTCAACTTGCTGCAATCAAGGAAAGAAATCCGGAACTGCTGGAACGCGCTGAAACGTTGTTGATGATTCCAGATTTGCTCCGTTATTTCTTGACCGGGGAAAAGCATAGTGAATTCACGAACGCTACGACGACACAGCTCTTGAATGCCACAACGAAGGTGTGGGATGCGGAGCTTCTCGATCAGCTTGATCTTCCGGCTGGCATCTTGCTGAATCCAGTACCTTCGGGTACGCGGGTAGGTGCTTTAACTGAAGAAATCTGCGCGGATCTTGACGTTGCTTCGATTCCTGTCATTGCCGTAGGCGAGCATGACACGGCTTCCGCCGTTGTTGCGGTTCCTGCTCTGGACGATCATTTTGCCTTCTTAAGCTGCGGCACTTGGTCTCTGCTCGGGACAGAAACGATGGAACCTGTCTTAACGGAGCAAGCTTTGGCTTGGAACTTCACGAACGAAGGCGGCGTGTATGGCACGAACCGTTTGCTGAAGAACATTATGGGCTTGTGGCTGATCCAAGAGTGTAAACGGACGTGGGATAAAGAAGGCAAAAACCTCAGCTTTACCGCGCTCGTTAAGCTTGCTGAGCAAGCGAAACCTTTCCAATCCTTCATCGATCCTGATGACGACATGTTTCTTAATCCGCAGCATATGCCGAAGCAAATTCAGCAATATTGCCGGGATACGCAGCAGGTTGTTCCGCAAACCGAAGGAGAAATCGCACGCTGCATTTTAGAAAGCCTGGCATTCAAATATCGGTTTGTTCTGGAATGGACCGAGCAGCTTACGGGTGTTACGTACCCTGGACTTCACATTGTCGGCGGCGGCATTCAGAATGAGCTGCTTTGCCAATTCACTGCGAGCGCTACAGGGCGCGAGGTTTGGGCAGGTCCTGTCGAGGGTAGTGCCTTAGGAAACCTTGTAGTACAATGGATAGCATTAGGGTATATCGCGAATTTGCGCGAAGCCAGGAAGCTGATTCGGAATTCGTTCCCGGTCAAAACGTACATCCCCGAGGATGCTGCGGGTTGGCAGGCGGCGTATGCAACATTTTGTCAGGTGGCGTCCCGATCGAGGATGAAATGAGGGAAGACGATGCTGGTAGCGGAAAGATGGCAGAGAATCGTTCAGTTAGTGAATGAAAGAGGAAGCATTCGCGTGACGGAGCTCAGCGAGCTGTGTCAAGTGACGGAAGAAACGATTCGAAGAGATTTGGATCGATTGGAAAGCGAAGGCAAGCTGATGCGCAGCCATGGCGGCGCCGTGAGCGTGAAGGAAGCGCAGTCGGAAGTGCCTTTCCTGGAAAGGGAAACGGAGCACGCCGATTTCAAGAACGCTATCGCGAAGGAAGCGGTATCGCATATTCGCGAAGGTGACCGGATCATTTTGGATGCGAGCACAACGGCTTGGTATATGGCTAAATTAATTCCGGATATGCAGCTGACCATCCTTACGAATTCGATGAAAGTCGCGCTCGAGGTTAGCGGCAAGGAGAAGATCCAAGTGATTTCTACGGGAGGACTTCTCTCTCCTAAATCGTTGTCCTATGTAGGACCACTAGCGGAGAGATCACTGGACATGTACCACGTCCATAAGCTATTCCTTTCTTGCAAAGGAGTTCATATTCAACGGGGCATCAGCGAATCGAATGAGTTACAAGCGCTAATTAAGCGCAAAATGATTTCCATTGCCGATGAAACATACCTGCTAGCCGATCACAGCAAATTCGGGATGCAGTCTTTGACGCAAGTCGCGGCGTGGCCTGAAATCAAGCATGTGATCACAGACGGACAAACCAATAAGGAGGATGTGGACCGTATTCGGGAGAAAGGGGTTCACGTCATCCAATTAGATAGAGAGTAAAAGACATTGTTCCTTCCATCTCCAGTATGTTCGCTTTCGTACTGAGGATGGTTTTTTGTATAACCACCTGCCTCTGTGGGGGGAACGATGCAGGAAGGGAGTCAGCTGCAACATGAAAGTATCGATGTTCATAACGTGCCTCAGCGATCTTGTCTATCCCAAGGTTGGCGAGTCTATCGTTCATTTACTTGCAAAATACGGAGTCAAGCTAGACTTCCCGGCGAAGCAAACCTGCTGCGGCCAACCCGCGTTCAACAGCGGTTATTGGGATGAGGCGCGAGGCTCTGCGATGACGCTGCTGGAGGCTTTTGAAGACAGCGATTTTGTCATATCGCCTTCGGGTTCCTGTACGAGCATGATTCACCATTATTATCCGAAGCTTTTTGAAAATGACCCTGTTAATCTAGCACGCGCGAATCGGCTCGTTGAGAAAACCTATGAGTTCACGCAGTTCCTCGTGCAAGTGTTAGGGGTTACGGATGTGGGAGCCGTATTCCCGCACAAAGTGACCTACCATCCTTCCTGCCATGGCAGCCGGTTGCTGGGGGTTAAGGCTGAACCGATGCAGCTAATGCAGCATGTTCGCGGCATGGAACTGCTGCCGCTTCCTCATGCCGAGGATTGCTGCGGGTTTGGCGGTACTTTTGCGGTGAAAATGTGCGATATATCCGGGGCGATGGTGTCCGAGAAATCCGACCACGTCCTGGAGACGGAAGCCGAAGTGCTCGTTGGGCTCGATATGGGCTGTTTAATGAATATTGCCGGTAATTTATCGTTTCGAGGAAAACCTGTCAAGGTGATGCATCTGGCGGAATTATTGGCTGAGGGAGTGAAACTTGCCCATGAGCGAGCATAAACCTGGCGGGACGGTGAAGGAAAGATCCAAAATTGCGCTGAACAACGATTTTTTGCGCAATGCGGTGAAATTCACGACAGAACGATTGAAGAATGGGAAGCTGGCTGCGGCAGCCGAGCATGGCAATTGGGAAGAGTGGCGTGAACGCGGACGAGAAATTCGGCTGCATACGATTGCACATCTCGACTACTATCTTGGCAAATTTGTTGAAAATGCAAGGGCCCAAGGGGTGCATGTCCATTTCGCTGCCGATGCGGCGGACGCGGTTAAGCTAACGATGCAGATTGCCGAGCACAAGAAGGCGAAAAGCGCCGTGAAATCCAAGTCGATGGTTTCCGAAGAGCTGCATATCAACCGTGCGCTGGAGCAAATCGGCGTAGAAGCGATTGAGACGGACCTTGGTGAATATATCATTCAGCTGGCTGGCGAAACGCCGTCGCATATCATTATCCCGGCGATTCACAAAAACCGGTACCAGATCGCGGATCTGCTGTCTGAAGACGCAGGAGAGAAGCTGGAGCCCGATACGGGAATTTTGGCCGGATACGTACGCAGAAAACTCAGGGAGAAATTCCTTGAAGCTGACATCGGGATGACAGGCTGTAATTTTGCCATTGCCGAAACAGGTTCGATGGTGCTCTTTGAAAATGAAGGCAATGCGCGAATGGTCAGCACGATTCCGAAGACACAGATCACCTACATGGGGATGGAACGCATCATTCCTACGCTGGACGATCTTGAGGTCATGGCGACGCTGCTGCCTCGCTCTGCAACCGGGCAGAAACTGACGGTGTATATGTCCGTTATTTCCGGGCCGCAGCGCAAGCAGGACGGCGATGGCCCCGAGGAGATGCATATCATCATCCTCGATAATGGCCGCTCTCTGCAGCTTGGTGATCCAGAGTTCCAGGAATTGCTGAATTGCATTCGCTGCGGCGCTTGCTTGAACGCCTGCCCGGTGTACCGCCATATCGGCGGTCATGCCTATGGCGGCGTTTACAGCGGTCCTATCGGCGCGGTGCTTACGCCGGCCTTGAATAAAAATGTCGACCAGTGGGACGACATTGCGAGTGCCTCCAGCCTTTGCGGGGCGTGTTATGAGGCTTGTCCGGTCAAAATCCCGCTGCACGATATGCTCGTCTATCTCCGCCAACGCAAAGTAGAGCGGGGCTCGACGGATTTAGCGGAGAAAGTGGGGATGAAGGGCTTTAACTTCCTCATGTCCGACGCCAAGCGGGTGAAGGCGCTGATTAAACTCGGTCGAGTTGGTCAAAAGCTGCTCGTTCGGGATGGCCATATCAAAGCGCGGATTGGTCCGCTCAAAGGCTGGAACTCGTATCGATATGCGCCAAGTATGGCGAGCAAGACATTCCGCGAGTCGTGGAAAGACATCGAGCAGGAGCTGGAAGGAACGTTCCCTGAGCTTGACGCGGTCATGAAAGCACGAATGGAGAAACTGGTGGCTGATCGCAAAAACGGCGGAGGAGGACATCATCATGGCTAAATCAGATCCGGCATTTCTGCAGCAGTTGCACGAAGAAGCTCTCAAGAAGCAGGAATCCTTCTTTGCTAATATTTCGACGCGTCTGGGCCGAGCAAAGCCGCTCCAGAGCGCTCCGGCACATCCGATGAAGGGGGCTCCAGCTTTTTGGGAGGAAGTAAACCTCCCGCTGGAGGAGCGCATTCAGCTCTTCATGGCGAACTGGCAAAAAGCAGGCGGACACACCTATCGGTTGTCGGGGATGGCAGAAGCGCAAGCTTTTATCACGGATTTTATCGCTAAAACGCAAGCGAAAAATCTGATCATGCAGGATCAGCCTGAGCTGGAAACGCTGCGCGCCAGCCTCTCGGCCGGCACGGAAACGAACATCACCGTGTGGAACGCCCAGGACGCTACACCTGAGGCTAAAGATGAGCTGGTCGTTAAGGCCGCCGGCGCAGATATCGGGATCGTGGCTGTCGAGCATGCGGTCGCATACACGGGCTCGTTAGTCGTCACGTCCGACGCTACGCGAGGCCGAAGCGTTAGTCTGCTCCCGACGACGTTCATCGCGATCATCCCTGTGGATCGTCTGCGGACGAAGCTTGGCGAGGTTCTGCGTCCTTTCGACGAGCTTGCCTTAGGCGAGCGGCCGGCCGGCATTCATTTCATATCAGGCCCGAGCCGGTCAGCCGATATCGAGAACGATTTGACCATTGGGGTACATGGTCCAGGTATCGTGTATGCACTCATTATTGAATGAGGTATCGTAAGCTTTCCCAACGATTGACGCCAAAAGTAAAGGAGCTAAGCGCCTTCAAGCCGCTTAGCTCCTTTACTTTTGCTGTGCATCTACCCTAAAAGGACGACGAAGGTGTTTATCCTTGTGCGTCTATCTAACGAACATACCATTCCCCGGACACCCAGTCGGTTGATTTCCAGCGCAGGACATCCGGATTAGCCAGATGCATGATCTCTTTCAGGAAGGACAACTGCTCAAGGTCCGTCATAGGTTTGAAGCTCTTGGCGATAGCCAGGTTCTGCTCCAGCTGCTTCATCGATTCCATGCCGACGATGGCCGTGGAAATCGGTAGAGAGAACGTGTATTGCAGCGCCTTCTCGTACCACGGAGCAAGCTTGCCAAGCGCCATCACTTTCATGCCGATCACGGCGATGCCTTTCTCATTCGCTTTCGGCAGGAATTCATGCGCGAAGCTGTATACGAGGTGGTCGGCGGCGGAAAGAGCCACAAGCGCGCTATCGAACGGGTACCGGTCGATGGCTTCGAGTTGTACACGGGGATTCGTGTGTCCGCTGATCGAGATATGCTTGATCAAGCCTTGGTCTTTCGCTTCAATCAGCGCTTCCAACGCACCGCCTTTGGCGAAGCATTTGTCCAGCTCTTCCATTGTCATGATGTTGTGCAAGCGCCATTCTTCCACATGATCGGTTTGCAGTCTTTTCAGGCTCTCTTCGAGCAGCTTCAAAGAACCGTCTCTTGTGCGGTCGTTCGTTTTGGTCGCTATCCAGACATCGTTTCTGCGGCCATGGAGTGCCAAAGCTTTGCCTAGTCTTTCTTCCGATTGGCCTTTTGAATAACTCGGCGCCGTATCGAAATAAGTGATGCCTTCGTCAATCGCGCGATTCACGATCGCAATAGCCTCGTCTTCCGTACAGTTATGCTCGTCTACGATGCGTTGTGCGCCAAAGCTGAGCAGTGGAAATTGCTGCCCCGTCCGGCCGAACATTCGTTTCTCCACGTTCATCTCTCCTTATGTATGAAGATTGCTTGTTTCTTTTCTATCGTTTCCACAAAGGCTGCCAGATCATACCAACTTCCTTCAGATTTTGCTGATATCGATTTTAGCAGGAGTTATCTCTCCTTAAGTATAAATTAGGTAAGAGAGAGACGCCAGATTTCGTCATTCCCCTTTGATATTCACAAAAAATACATGACCAAAGTCCTAATTATCTCTCTAAAGTGATTGTAATTTATAGCAAATAAACCTATCATTATGTACAAAGACAGTATTTTTGTCGAATTATGGAATGCGTGCTACATGGCTTTTATGACTAGAGAAAAGAGGGTGTCGGCATATGGAGAAATCATCTTTAATTGGAATTGTTTTAGCGCTTATATCGATTGGTGTGGGCATGGTGTTAAAAGGGGCAAGTTTGGTGGCGCTTTTAAACCCCGCGGCTGCGCTGATTATTTTCGGAGGAACCGCTTCAGCCTTGTTTATCGCGTTTTCTTTAGAGGAAATAAAAAAAATTCCGACCTTATTGAAAATTATTTTTACCGAACAAAAATTAATGCCTAAAAAAGAACTGATCAATACGTTTATCGAATGGGTATCCATCACACGCCGTGAGGGCCTTCTTTCTCTGGAAAAGCAAGCGGAAGAGCTATCGGATCCTTTTATGAAAAGCGGAATGCGTCTCATTATTGACGGGAATGATCCTGATTTCGTACGCGATGTCCTGCTTGAGGATATTGCAGAAATGGAAGCAAGACATAAGAAATATGCGGGAATTTTTACGCAAGCCGGTACATATGCACCAACACTTGGCGTTCTTGGCGCCGTTGTAGGTTTGATTGCTGCCCTTGGGAACTTAAGCGAAGTAGAGAAACTGGGGCATTTGATTTCCGCTGCATTCGTGGCCACAATGTTTGGTATTTTCCTTGGTTATGTTATTTTTCACCCCTTCGCGAACAAGCTGAAACAGAAGTCGAAGAAGGAAGTTGAAATCAAACTCATGATCGTCGAAGGTTTACTATCCATTCAGTCCGGTGTATCCGCCAACTCTGTGAAGCAAAAAATGATGATCTTCGTAGCGAACAGCGACCGCGCATCGTATGACGAAGAGCCGAAAGGGGAAGCCGCTCAGTGAGTAAAAAGAAGAAGCATGAGGACCATGAAGAACACGTTGATGAATCCTGGCTTATTCCCTATGCGGATTTGCTTACTTTGCTTCTAGCTCTTTTTATCATTCTATTTGCATCCAGCCAGTTGGATTCGAAGAAGTATAACTCGATTATGAGGTCCTTGAATAATGCGTTTACGGGTGGAGAAGCGCCATTCGCGGTATCAAATTTGATCCCGATTGACGACGCGGCGAACTCGACCAGGAACAACAATAAGAATCAGAACCCGCCGCCGAAGGAGCCGAGTCATACGGACAGTCAACTGGCTGCGAAGCTGCAAAAGGAAGAAAAGGATCTGGAAGAACTGAAGAAAAGCATGGATGCTTTCATCAAAGAAAATCAGTTGAACGAGCAGCTAACGACGAAGCTGGATAACGAGAAACTGACGATTACCATCAGTGATCGCGCGTTGTTCGACTCGGGTTCTGCGACCATGAAGCAAGATTCTCAGAAGCTGGCTGTTTCCATAGCAGGCATGCTGGCGAATTACCCGGGCTATCAGGTTGAGGTGGGCGGGCACACGGATAATATCCCGATTCACCGAGCGGATTTTGAAACCAACTGGGATCTTAGTGCCAAACGGTCCGTTAATTTTATGAAAATCTTATTGAATAATGGTAAAATCGACCCTTCCTCGTACTCTTCAGTCGGATACGGGGAGTATCGCCCCATTGCTTCGAATGATACAACAGAAGGCCGCTCCCAAAATCGCAGGGTTGAAGTAAGTATTCTGCGCAACATTAAGGCAACGGATGAGATTGCGAAATAACGTTTTACAGAGAAAGGCCAAGAACCGATGAATGGTTCTTGGCCTTTTTTGTCCATGCTATCTTTATTTAAAACTGTGCAGAAATACCATGCCGTTCACATATCGTCTTGCCAAAGAGTTAAAACTGGACGAATGGACGGAAATGATAGCGACATGAATGGCATTTTTGAGCATCTCCTGCTCCTTGGCATTCGCATGCGGGCAATGTGATACGGCGTACTCATGTGCAGCATCATCCAACATTTGATCCCACTTGGAGATAAAATCCTGACTATTTCCCACGTAATTTCTGTAACGAGCATCCAATACTTCGTACAGCTCCGAATAGATCGAATAAAACTTAAGAGGAGTAATGGTTTGTTCTGCGCAGCTGTAGGATGTAGAACTAAATAATATATGGAACAATTTGCGGATGGAGTCATAGTCCAACGAAGAGCGCAGGTCCTCAATGATGAAAAACAAAGCGACTTGTTGAAGGGAATATTTCTTTCCATCCTCAGGAAGTCCGATCAGTTCTTTGAAATCACGTTTCACCCAGTTCTGAATAGAGGTAACACTAAATTGTGTAAACTCTACTTGAGTACCAAGTGCAACGATATCGCTTAAAGAGAAAGCCGGCTTAATCTCCGACTTGATCATTTTCTCAATGAGGGGAGGAAGCGTCGTCGATAGAAAGGCAGACATGGATTTTCCCTGCTCCAAATCATTCTCATGCTGAATTCGCCATGTGTCTTGCAGGATAGCCAGAGGTGATTTCTCTAGATGACCACTCAAAGACAACATTAAATCAGCCATATCTTTGCGTCTAAAAGTTAATGTTTCCATATTGACATCACCTCGTCTGTGATTGAACAGTTCATATGAACTTATAATAAAATACGGTTTAAGCCATGTCAAAAGGAAAGATTTCATGAGAAGGCCGGCATCTGCCAACGATTTCCCCCAATAAAGTAAAAAATAATCGATTATGGCTTAAAACGAACTTTGTTTGTTTCATCATATTATATTAGAATAGTTCATATGAACTGTTTATAAGAATAATTCATTTCGTAAAGGATGAGTTGCCATGTTGTTGAATCTATTTTTAATTGCTTTGCTCATTTTATTAACCGCTTTTTTCGTGGCTACCGAATTTGCAATCATTAAGCTCCGTCCCAGCCGTGTTGAACAGATGGTACTTGAAGGCAGTAAGAACGCGCTTGCCGTGCAGAAGGTAACAACAAATCTCGATGCTTACTTGTCCGCCTGCCAACTGGGAATTACAATCACAGCTCTCGGTCTTGGTTGGTTAGGGGAGCCGACCGTTGAGAAATTGCTGCACCCCTTATTCGAACTATTAACCATAAGTGACAGCTTGTCACACATCTTATCCTTCGGTATCGCTTTTGTTTTAATGACATATCTTCATGTTGTTCTGGGTGAACTTGCGCCAAAGTCGCTTGCCATTCAAAAAGCTGAGCAAATCGCAGTGCTAACAGCACCTATTATTGTTATTTTCCACAAAATCATGTACCCATTTATTTGGCTGCTTAATGGATCTGCGAATGGCATGATCAAATTGCTCGGTATGAAGCCGGCCAGCGAACATGAAGAAGCCCACTCCGAGGAAGAGATTCGCCTAATTCTTCAGGAAAGTTACCAAAGCGGCAAAATTAATAAAACAGAATACGGCTATACAGATCGAATTTTTACATTTGATGAGTTGTTAGCTCGTGAAATCATGGTTCCGCGGACCGACATGGTCTGCTTATACGCTAACAAACCGTTAAAAGAGAATCTGGAGATCATTAAGCGAGAACAATATACCCGTTTTCCTGTGGCCAAAGAGAATAAGGATGATATTATTGGTATCGTGAATACCAAACAGTTTTTCTTGAGTTATGATAACAATCCTAATTGTGATTTTACCGCGTTACTGCAGCCTGTTATGACTGTGCCTGATGTCATGCCCATCAAGCAGCTATTGAAGAAAATGCAGCAAGAACAGGTGCATATCGCGCTGTTACTGGATGAGTACGGCGGTACTGCCGGCTTAATCACCATTGAGGACATCCTTGAGGAGATCGTCGGTGAGATTCGGGACGAATTTGATAAGGATGAGAAACGGGATATTGAAAAGCTGGATGCCAACCGATTTTTGATCAAAGGAACCGCGCTAGTAAACGAAGTCAATCATTATCTTGACTCGAAACTGGATCATGAGGAAGTTGATTCGATTGGCGGATGGCTGTATAGTAAGCAACCTGAGCTGGAAAAAGGCAAACCATGGGATTATGAGGATTTGACCTTTATCGTTCGGGAGAGGGATGCCAACCGCATCCGTAAGATAGAAATTATAAGAAAACTTCCGCAACAAATTTAAGACAAAAGACCAATCTGCGCGAAACGCGAAGCAGATTGGTCTTTCTTATGATGGTTCAGATAATCCGAATCGGTAAAGGAGATGATAATAGAAATCCATCTGAAAAGGGGCAAGACAATTGGAGTCAACCTACGAGCATACACATATCCCGTTAACGACCGTATCAAGCGGGGAAGGCCGCGAAGTGAGTATTGATATGTACTGCTACTGCATTCAGTTCGTTAATATATGTTTGATCGGCAATCCAACCAGTAAATCGAAGACATGGTTTCTGGTCGACGCCGGAATGCCGCATTCCGCGGACAACATCATTCAGCTGGCGGAAGATCGTTTTGGGACAATGACGAAGCCGCAGGGCATTATTTTGACTCACGGACATTTTGATCATGTCGGTGCGCTTGTAGAACTGCTTAAACATTGGGATGTGCCTGTGTACGCGCATGAGCAGGAAATCCCGTATTTAACAGGAAAAGCAAATTACCCCGAAGGAGATTCAACGGTGAACGGGGGACTCATGAGTGAGCTTTCTCCGTTGTTTCCGAATCATGGCATCAACCTCGGGGATCATGTAAAGGCGTTGCAGGAGGGAGGCTCCATTCCTGGTCTGCCTGATTGGCAATGGATACATACACCGGGACATACGCCAGGCCATATTTCGCTTTTCCGGGAAAAAGATCGCTCATTAGTCGCTGGCGATGCTTTTGTCACCGTAAAACAGGAGTCGCTCTACCGCGTGCTTCTCCAGACGCAGGAAATCAGCGGTCCGCCGAAGTATTTTACGACCGATTGGGAAGCTGCGGCAGCCTCCGTCAAGAAATTGAATGAACTTCACCCGAGCATCGCTGTGACCGGACATGGCACACCGATGCGCGGGGAAGAACTGACGAGTCAATTGGCGAACTTGGCTGACCATTTCAACGAAGTTGCAATGCCGGAAGAAGGGCGTTTCGTGCATTAAAAGAGGCTCTCCCACAAGTCATCAAGTGACTGAGGGAGAGCCTCTATTTTCAACTATGCAGGTTATCCGATAAGTACGGGCTCTTTTTTATCCTTCGAATTTGCCTCCGCTGTCTTTGTATCGGCTTCAGCTTCCTTACCTTCTTTCGCTTCCTTCGCATGAGCGGCATCGTCCGAAATCGTGGTTACGTCCTCTTTAGTCACTGTAAAGTCTGCTTCAATATGCTCAGGGCTCTGTCCGTCACCGTCAATCTCACGATGATCTTCTGCATCTTCATCGATAGATGTATGATCCTTATCTGCGCTATCCTGACCATTCGCCATTTCTTCATCCGCTTCAATGATTTGGAACTTACTAATCTCTGCGAATAATCGGTCTGCCAATGCGAGAATGTCATCGGACTCTTCCGCAATGCGGCGGATGGACGCATCCTGCTGGATGGAAGTGGAGTTGACTTCCTCTACGCCGGCCGCGGTTTCTTGGGCAATCGCCGCCACGAACTGAACGGAGCCAACAAGCTGATCGTTCTTGGACCGCGCTTGTTCGATTTTCGAATGAATATGCTCAATCTGCTCCTTGATGCCGGTCATGGAATGCTCGATGCTCTCGAAAGAGCTGAGCGTGTCCGCAACACGATGATTCTGGGTAACCGCAGAATCTTTGGCTTCCAAGAGCGAGCTTTGCAGCTCTTGGATTTGTTTCTGCAGCGCCTGCGTAATGCCGCTGATCGTCTTGGACGAATCGTTCGTCTGCTGCGACAGCTGACGAACCTCATCCGCGATCACGGAGAAGCCGCGGCCGTGCACGCCGGCCCTAGCCGCTTCAATCGCGGCGTTCAGGGCCAGGACGTTCGTTTGCGTCGATATCTCCGTAATCGAACGTGTAATGGCGCCAATCTGCTTTGAGCTGGCGGCTAAGGTCTGCATGGCTGCATCGACTTTATGCAGCACCTCTTGCGACTGTTCGGACGATACCTTCAACGCACGGATATAACCTGTGCCTTGCAGCGTACCGGCTGCGGCCTCATCGCTTGCTTTTATCATTTCATATGTATAAGCGGTAATGTCCCGAATCTCCGCTTCCAACTCTGTAATGATCAGGGAACTGGACTCGGTTTGAATGGCCTGCTCATCGGCCCCGTGTGAAATTTCATTGATTGCTTTCAAGATGTCCGTGTTCGCGGAAGCCGTAAGCTGGGAGAAACGATGAAATTCATGCGAGTGATCGCTTAAAGAAGAGGCGATTTGCTTCGTAGCGTAAAGCATATGACGCACTTGGCGGATCATATGGTCGAAGCTTTGGCTGAGTTGACCCAGCTCATCTTTGGATGTGGCATTGATCGTATGTGTTAAATCTCCTGCCGCGATAAGCGAAACGGCTTTTTGCAGTTTTTGAATCGGCCGGATGAAAGAACGAATCAAGAAGAAAGCAATCAAAACTGTAATCACTAGCACAATGATAGAGGCGTACATCATAACCAGACTCGTGCTGTCCAAAGCTTTGGTGGAGGACACGATGGCTTGATCAGCCGACTCCGCATAGGTCAAATAGAACTTATCGACTAGATCAAAGATCACAGTTTTCAGATCCTGAGACTCATTGTAGAGATACATCAGGTTGATTTCTAAATCCTTAGTGCTCGTACCATTATTAACTTGAATCATTTTGGCGGCAGAATCAAAGTTATTAATGTAGTCAACGGAGGCTTGGATTAATTGGCTGCGCCATTTTAGCTGATCAGGCGTAGAGGCGGTATCTCCTATTTTTTTAATATAATCATTGAAAGGCTGGCGTTTGGCATTGTACTTAAATATGTATTCTGGTTTCTTCGAAATCTCCAATCCTGACGCAATAATGTTCATGTCTTGGACCATTTCCTTTAGTTCCAATGCCATTACTTTGAGTTCGACCTTGTCATTCTGATCATTCATATGTTGTTTGATTTGGCTAACCTGATGAAGATTGAAATAAGCAACAGCCAGAAAAATCAAGAGCACCCCGCTGAAACTGACGATTAATTTGGCACGCATGGTCATGTTGAAGAAAAATAATCGGCTCACATTCATCCCCCCATAAATAGACAAGATATGACGCGTTTCTTGTTTCTACTTATAAATATAGGATGCTTCTATTAACTAAAGCGTCGAACTGTGTAAATAAGATGTAAAATTAACCATACAAGTCTATCAAAAGTCCTATGAAAAAGTTTTACATTACGTTTACGTTTCATGGGTTTGGATTTTACATTCGATTGTTACGATGTATTTGTAAGTTAGTTGCGAGGAACAAACAAGGAAATCGAAACTAACCAGAGAAGCAACATAAAATAAAAGGAGGACATGCTGACTATGTTCAAGTTCATGTCGAAAAAAGGAATTACATTAACACTATCCGCGGTATTGATGATGGGGTCATTGGTTGGATGCGGAGCAAAAACAGAAACAAAAACAAATGGCGCTTCCGCTACACCTGCTGCAACAACAGCTGCTTCAGCGTCTGCAAAGCCTTCTGATACACCTAAAACAGAACTTACCGGTACAATCACAGCTTCCGGTTCAAGCGCATTGCTTCCACTGGTTAAACAAGCGGCAACTGAGTTTATGGAAAAGAACCCAAAAGTAACGATCAACGTTACAGCTGGTGGTTCAGGCACAGGAATTAAAAACGTAGCTGACGGCACTTCCGATATCGGTAACTCCGATGTAGAAGCAGCAGCTGAATATAAAGATAAAGATCTTAGACCAAATAAAGTAGCGATTGCTCCATTCGCATTCATCGTTAACAAAGATGTAAAAGTAGATAATGTTACTAAACAACAAGCTGCTGACATTTACATGGGTAAAATCACAAACTGGAAAGAAGTTGGCGGTAACGATGCGAAAATCGTTCTTGTACACCGTCCAGATAGCTCCGGTTCCCGCACACTTGTGAAAAACATCATCCTTGATGGTAAAGATTTCACGAAAGACGGTATTACACAAGAAAACAGCGGCGCTATGAAAACAGCTGTTGTTGGTCAATCCGGTTCCATCGGTTATGTAGATACTCCTTACATCGACGATACAGTTAAAGCTTTGAAAATCGATGGCGTAGCCTTCTCCGAAGATAACATCAAAAACGGTTCTTACAAATTGTATGGTGTTGAGCTTATGTACACAAAAGGTGAAGCAAAAGATCCAGCAAAAGCTTTCATCGCATACATCATGAGCAAAGATTTCCAAGGTAAACAAGTTCGTGATTTGAAATTCTTGCCTGCTGATTTGCTTTCTAAATAATAGGATTTCTCATCAAGAGCGTTCGCATCATGCGGGCGCTCTTTTTGCTATATTAGATCTCCTATCAATAAACTTTTACATTGTCTTTACAATTCATTAACGATGCAATGACATTCATGTCCTATCATAACAGTATGACATGTTAGGGCATGTGGTATTAAATAAAGGGGGATTAACCCAGTGAATTCCGTAGCAGACAAACTATCAAATGCGAGTTCAGAGAGCAAAAGCCGTCCAATTGTTTCCAAGTGGACCCGTGGACAACATAGACAAGACAGCGTCATGCGTTGGGTGTTTGTCCTTAGTGCTGCTCTTGTATCGGCGATTATTTTTTCCATCATCATTTTCGTGGGAATGCAAGGGATCAAGACTTTTCAAGGTGTAAGTCCTTTGGAGTTTTTCTTCTCGACGGATTGGACACCAGGCTCGAACAAATTCGGTGCTTTTCCTTTTTTATACAGCACTTTGATTATGACGCTTGTTTCCGTAGTCTTCTCAGTACCGCTGGCTTTGTCCGGCGCATTATTCATGGCGAAAATCGCTCCGAAGTGGATGCGGGAAATTATGCGCCCGGCAACTGATTTATTCGTAGGGATTCCTTCTGTTGTCTACGGTTTGATCGGGATGACCGTCATTGTTCCTGCTTTAGGAAAATTAACCGGCGATGTGGCTTACGGCATTCTGCCTGCTTCTATCATCTTAGCAATTATGATTCTACCAACCATTCTCTCCATCTCTGAGGACGCGATCCGAGCGCTTCCGAGCCGTCTGGAGGAAGCATCTCTTGCGCTTGGAGCAACACGCTGGCAAACGATGTGGCGCGTGCTGCTGCCAGCAGCTAGACCGGGTATTTTAACGGCAATTATTCTTGGAATGGGCCGTGCGATCGGTGAAACCATGGCTGTATTTATGGTTATTGGTAACTCGCCTCAAATGCCTAAATCGTTGCTGGATTCTACAACCGTATTAACAACAGCTATCGTAAAAGACATGGGGAATACAAATTACGGATCAACATGGAACAACGCGTTGTACATGATGGCGCTGCTTTTACTTGTGATCTCCTTATCCTTAATCATCATCATTCGTATTGTTGCAAAAAGGAGTGAAGTGAAATGACAAGTAAATCAACGGACCGGATTGCGACGGTATATTTTTGGGCATCAGGCATTCTTATCATAGGGATTTTGGCTTGGTTCCTCATTCGGATTTTGGGGGATGGCATTCCTCATCTGTCCTGGCATTTCATCTTCGGAAAGCCGGAAGAAATTAAGGCTGGCGGGGGCGTTGGGCCTCAATTGTTCAACTCTTTCTATGTCTTGATCCTATCTCTCCTGATCTCCATTCCAATCGGATTGTTCTCAGGCATTTACTTAGCGATTTATGCACAAAAAAATTGGTTTACGGATCTTGTCCGTATTTCCGTCGAGGCTTTGTCTTCTGTACCTTCCATCGTTTTTGGTTTGTTTGGATTCTTGCTTTTCGCCAATTTGCTAGGGCTGAAGTTTTCCATTCTCGGCGGCGCGGCGACGGTAGCCCTGTTGAATCTGCCTGTTATGGTCAGGGTTACGGAAGAATCGATCCGCACCGTTCCGGAGTCCTATTGGGAAGCAAGCTTGGCGCTGGGTTCAACCAAGTGGCAGGCTATCCGCAAAGTACTTATTCCAGCAGCTCTGCCTAGTTTGATCACAGGCATCACGCTGATTGCAGGCCGTGCATTAGGTGAATCCGCCATTCTTATTTACACAGCCGGGTTATCGGTTTCCCGTTTCTTCCCGGATTTCAACCCGCTGAACATGGGTGAGACGTTATCCGTTCATCTATGGTATGTAGGTGCTGAAGCGCTTGTGCCGGATGCGAAAGACATTGCCAAAGGTAGTGCCGCGTTGCTTCTGATCGTTGTACTTATCTTTAACCTGTTGGTCAGCATACCAAGCCGAATCTTACAAAAAAGACTTTCCGGGGGGAAATAAACAATGTCGACTTCAACCATGACGAAAACAAAGATTAAAGCAGATAAATTGAACTTATTCTACGGAGAAAATCACGCGCTACACGATATTGACCTAACGATTGAAAAAGGAAGTATTGCCGCATTGATTGGACCTTCAGGTTGTGGGAAATCAACATTCCTGCGTACTTTGAACCGCATGAATGACTTGATTGACAGTGTTCGTATTACGGGAAATGTTGCAGTAGACGGCCATAACATTTATGGTTCTGATTCAGATGTCGTTTCTTTGCGGAAACGTGTAGGCATGGTGTTCCAGCGCCCGAATCCGTTCCCGATGAGTATTTATGACAATATTGCTTATGGCCCGCGCATTCATGGCATCAAGAAAAAAGCCTTGCTTGATGAAATCGTTGAACGCAGTCTCGTACAAGCCGCATTATGGGATGAAGTTAAGGACCGTTTGAACAAATCCGCACTTGGATTGTCTGGCGGACAGCAGCAGCGCTTATGCATCGCTCGTTTGCTTGCCGTAGAGCCGGATGTTCTGTTGATGGATGAGCCTACGTCTGCCTTAGACCCAATTTCAACGTTGAAGGTTGAAGAACTTACACAAACCCTGAAAGACAAATATACAATCATTATCGTAACTCATAACATGCAGCAAGCTGCTAGGATTTCCGATATGACCTCCTTTTTCTTGAACGGGTATTTAGTCGAAACTGACAAAACCGATAAAATCTTTACAAATCCGAACGATCAACGTACCGAAGATTACATCACGGGAAGATTCGGCTAACAACTACTGGAAGGGGCAACGTACATGGATGCAAGACCCGGGTTTCATCAATCATTAACTTTGCTGCAAAAAGAATTGCTTGAGATGGGGGAAAGCGTTAAGGAATTGATTCTTGCTTCCGTTAATTCGCTGGCAACGCTCAATGAAAAAGCCGCGCAGCAAGTAATTAACAATGACGATCAAATCGATGATTATTTAACAAGGATTGATGAACTGTCGCTGCGTCTCATTGCTTTGCAGCAGCCTATGGCAAGTGATTTGCGCATTATCGGCACAGCGCTCAAAATTGCGATTGATTTGGAGCGTATTGCCGATCATGCCGTAGACATCGCCAAAATTACAATCCGCTTCGCCGGAGAGGAGCTTGTGAAACCTCTCGAGACGATTCCGCAAATGGCGAATATCGCTATCGAGATGCTGCAGGAAAGCCTTCTGTCCTATACGGAGCGCGATGTGCATCGTGCTGCGGCACTGGCTGAGAAGGATGATCGTGTTGATAAAATGTATAGCACGGTTATGACAGAGTTGATGGGAATGATGAATTCTGACTACAACCGCAATCGCCAGCTGACGCATTTGCTGCTGGTTGCCCACTTCCTGGAGCGGGTAGCGGATCACACGACCAATATTGGTGAAGGCGTCATTTATATGGTGACCGGGAAGCGTAAAGATTTGAACGTGTAATAAGGACAAAAAAGACCGTAGAACGAAGCGGATTCCGCTTGGTTTACGGTCTTTTTTTGATCCCATGTGCCACGAAGGAATTCGTTGCCGCGGCTCATTCAGGAATTGGGAAGCGAATAAGAAAGGTTGTCCCCTCCGAGCTGGATTGGACCTCAATCGATGCACGATGCCTGGCAGCGATGCTGTAGCAAATGGCTAAACCAAGACCTGTGCCTTCATCCTTCGTGGTGAAGAAAGGGCGTCCAAGCTTCTCCAGATGCTTCTCATCAATGCCTGTCCCCTCGTCCGAAATGAGCAAGACAACATAGCCGTTTTCTTCGAAAGTTTGGATCGTAAGCGTTCCGCCAATCGTCATGGCTTCAAGCCCGTTCATGCACATATTGAGAATAAGCTGCCGCATCTCTTTATCATCAAGGTGAATAACCGGGCAATCGACAAATTGGAACTGAACATGCTTGCCTGACATGACAGCTTCAGCTTGGATGAGTGGAAGGAGCATTTCAATGATCCGGTTGATTTGATCCGGCTGTTGATGGGACTGTTTGTTTTTGGCTAACGACAAATATTCGGTAATAATTTCGTTGGCGCGATCCAGCTCCTCGAGCATAATCGGGATATATTCTTTTTGCATATTGCGATCGTTTTCACGAAACAATTGCAAAAAGCCGCGGATCGTTGTCATCGGATTGCGAATTTCATGGGCGATGCCAGCCGCCATTTCCCCAACCAGATTCAGCTGAGCAAGTCGAGCCATTTCCGTCTCAAAGCGCAAGCTTTCCGTAATGTCGACGGCCACCTGAAGCAAGCAGCTCTCATTTTCAATATCGATGATCTCCGTAGAGAGAAGTGCCGTTCGAGTCTCCTTGGATTTGGTTTCATACTTTACTTTGCAATTATGAATCACTTCATCGTAGCTGATAGATTCCCCGGAATCCGATCGTAATAAATCCATATTGGTGCCGATGATTTCGTCGCCATACCCCGTATATTGCTTCCAGCTTTCATTTATTTCGATATAAGTAAGATCCGGCAGACGGCGAATGGCCATCAAAGAAGGGGAGAGCATGAACATTTTCTGAAAATGGTCCTGAGACTTCAGCAGCTTCTCATGGGCATCTACTAGTTCCGTAGTCCGTTCTTCGACCCATTGTTCCAGAAGTGAATTCTGCTGCTTCAGTTTCTCCTCAGCTTCCGCCAGTTTACGGTTCGTCTCTTCGAGATCAAGCGTCCGTTTGTGCAGCAGCTCGCTTTGAAATTTGATTTTCTGATGTCCCAAATGCATATTGACGAAAGCATCGACTTTCATGCGCAGCATTTCGGGATGAACAGGCTTGAACAAGTAATCAATGGAGCCCACATGATATCCTTTTAGAACATGCTCAATGGATGTGCTGAGGGCGGTTAAGAAGATGATCGGAATATCCTGACAGGCTTTGCGCTGTTTGATCAGCTCAACCGTTTCAAAGCCGCTGAGTCCAGGCATTTGAACATCCATGAGAATGACAGCAATATGATCGGCGGGTTCCTTTAATAAATATCGAAGAACTTCCTCACCCGATTGCAGCGAAATCACGTCATAGTGGGAAGAGGCCAGAATGCTATTGAGAGCCAGCAAGTTCTCGTAGCGGTCATCTACCGCCAAGATTTTGACTTGTTGTTCCATTTCAAATCCTTTCCGTGCTTGTACAAGCCTTTGTACGCACCTAGCAATCGTCCTTCTATTTTTTCGTGGCAAAAAGGCAATTCCCTCTTTTTTATTTGAACTCTTTACACACATTTTACATATTGATAATAAAGCCTGCCATTTGGTTTGATAGACTGATAATAAACTTAAATGACGCAAGGGATGATGGACATGGGTATTCAGTCAGAAGAGCTCCTCCAATTTTACGATATCATTGAAAAAGGTTCCATTTATTCAGTCTATCAGCCTATTGTTTCTATGCAAGATGGTCTAGTAATGGGGTACGAAGCACTAATTCGTGGTCCCAAAGATAGTAACTTTCACTCGCCGCTAACCATGTTTCAATTCGCAGAGCAGCACGGTGAGTTGTACAAGCTGGAACAGTTGGCACGGGAGAAAGCGATTCAAGGTTCAATTCTGGAGCATCCGCAGCAATTGCTTTTTATTAATATTTCTTCTCATGTGTTGTATGATCCTGGGTTCGTTCCGGGGAAAACGCTGGAAATTTTACAGAAATACGGGCTTCGTCCAAACAACGTTGTTTTTGAAATAACAGAAAGAACCTCGATTGAAGATTTCTCCTTAGCTCAAAAAATATTGGCGCATTACCGCAAACAAGGTTATCGGATTGCAATCGATGATGCCGGAGCCGGATATTCGTCCATGCAAGCTATCGCTGAGCTTCAACCGGATTTTATCAAGATCGACCGGTCGCTCATCCAGGATATTCATATCAATAAAGTCAAAGAGTACATATTGGAAACATTCGTTACTTTTGCGCAAAAAATGAACATCTCGTTGATCGCTGAGGGTATTGAACATGTCGATGAACTGACCAAATTGGCGAGGCTTGGGGTGCACTATGCCCAAGGTTTTTTGCTGGGCAGACCACAGGCGGATCCTGCAACGATTCAAGACAGCTTGAAGATGTTGATTTGGCAGCAGCGCAAAGTACAAGGAGGACATATGACCTGGGCCATTGGCGATCTCAAAACACCGGTGAAAGTGTTCGATAAGAAAGCGCCTATTTCGGAAGTGGCGGACTATTTCAAAAAAAACCAGGAATCAGTGGGAGCTGTCATCGTTAGTGAAGAAGAACCGGTTGGCCTTATGATGAGAGATCGCTTGTTCCAGCAGTTGGCGGGACAATATGCGTTCTCTTTGTTTTGGAACCGGACGATTGACAATATTATGGACGACTCGCCGCTCATTGTGGACGAGTTTATTTCCGTCGAGCAGGTGTCCCAGATGGCGACTTCGCGGTCGATTCATCATTTATATGACCTCGTCATCATTACAAGCAACGGAAAAATGGCGGGTATTGCTTCGATCAGAGCCATTCTGGAGAGTATCACCAATGTTCGGATGGAGTCCGCCCGAGTGGCGAATCCGTTAACGGGCCTGCCGGGGAATTTGCAAATTAATAGGGAATTGAATAAACGGATTCATGAAAGTAAGCCATTCCATGTTGTCTATGCGGATCTGGATTATTTCAAATGGTTCAATGACAGGTTCGGTTTTCAAAAAGGGGATCAACTGATTCAATATACCGCTGATGTTATGCAGCAGGCGATTTCGGTTTGCGGGACCCCTCTTGATTTCGTGGGGCATGTGGGAGGCGATGATTTTATCGCGATTTCTTCTACGGATGAGCCAGAGCTTCTGTGCCAGGAAATGATTCGCAGGTTCGAAATGGGCGTGCAGATGTTCTATGAAGATGAGGAATGGGAGTATGTATGGGACCGTAGCGGCAATAAGGTCAAAAGCGAGGGAGTCACACTGTCGCTGTCGTTAGTCGTTTGCATCTGTGAATCTCCCATTTCACTTGAACATATTTCACAAACCGCGGCTGTTCTTAAGAAGAAAGCCAAGGCCTATCCAGGCAGCATTTATTATTTCCAAAATATAGGGTGAACACGTTTAGAAGGTGTAGATCAACTGTTTAAATGAACGGATGATAACGACCTTCTGTTTGCCGATTCGCCGTTCGGAAATTTTCTTCATATTCCCGGGATGGATCCAGATAGCGTCCAGACCGCTGGACGCGGCTCCTACCACGTCATTGCGCCACGAGTTGCCAACCATCACACTTTGGCTTGAAGCCGCGTTCATGGTCTTCAGAGCCCTCTCAAATATAGCCGGGTGCGGTTTACGCGGACCGTCCTTCTCCGAGCTAAATAAGCGATCCTCGGTAATCCACCGGGTCAACTTCAATTTATCCAAATTGCTCTGCAATCTTCTGCGGTTTCCGTTGCTGATAATGGCTAGCTTATAATTATGGGATAACGCCTCAAGCGTGTCCTCTACGCCGGGAAAAAGCGCAACGAAATGATCTTCTTGCTCCTCGACCTGTTCGAAAAAAGCTCGGGTAAACGCCGTGCTCACATTTACTGGCAGAGGATGCAGCGCCTTGCGCAAACAAATGTGCCGCAGCTCATCCGGCGATAGGGGGCTGCGCACCGGTGCTTTGCGGTGCCGGCTCCATTCCATTTTATAACTCTGAAGAACGTCTTGGGCTGTGAAGAGAGTTTCGTCCGGCTCCCACCTCGCCGTGTAGTCATTCATGACCTCAAGGAATGCAGAGTCAAAGCATTGTCTGCGATCCAGAATCGTATTGTTCATATCGAAAAATATAACCTTTTTACGTGTTGGTGAGAAAAAAGGGCTCATTCGGAGAACCTCCTTTTGAAGACGGGAACATCGATTAATGGATTCCTTACATGTTTATGTGCGCTAGCGTTTTTTTATTTTAATTTCGTATGCTATGATGAAGGAAGTATGTCTAAAAACGGGGTGTGAACTTATGGATAAGCTTATTATTATTGATGGAAATTCGATTGCAAACAGAGCTTTCTATGCTTTACCGCTTCTCAGCAATTCTAGCGGATTGCACACGAATGCCGTTTATGGTTTTACAACCATGCTGCTCAAATTAATAGAAGAAGAAAAGCCGACGCATTTTCTTGTTGCTTTTGATGCCGGGAAGATTACGTTTCGACATAAAGAATATACGGAATACAAGGGCGGACGGGCCAAAACGCCGTCAGAGCTTTCCGAACAATTTCCGCTGATCAAAGAACTGCTGAAAGCGTTCAAAATTCCGCAGTTTGAGTTATCCGGCTATGAAGCTGACGACATCATCGGCACGCTGACCAAAGCGGCAGACGCCAAAGGTGAGAAAGTGCTTCTTGTCTCCGGAGATAAGGATATGCTGCAGCTCGCTTCCGATCACGTCACAGTTGCGATAACGCGCAAAGGAATCACAGAAGTTGAGCTATATAACCCGGCTGAGATCAAAGAGAAGTACGGTCTTACACCTGCGCAGATTATTGATCTAAAGGGACTCATGGGCGATACGTCAGATAACATCCCCGGCATTCCGGGAGTTGGAGAGAAAACGGCGCTCAAGATGCTTCATGAATTCGGCACGGTTGAAGAAGTGCTTGCGAATACAGCCAGCCTGAAGGGCAAGATGAAAGAAAAGGTCGAGGAGCACGCGAAAGACGCGATCATGAGTAAAGAACTCGCGACGATCTTCCGTGAAGTGCCGATGGAAACCGAGTGGGATACGTTCCGTTACGATGGATTTGATGGACAAGCCTTGGCTGGCATGTTCCGTAAGCTCGAATTTAAATCCTTGCTGGAGAAAATGGATTTCGGCGTTGTGGACTTGGAAGCGGAAGGACAAGTTGTTGAAAGCATGGAAGCGGTTGTCGTTACGGAAGCCAATGTGGGTGAGTTAGTTGGCAAATTAAGCGACAGCGGAGTGATCCATGTGGAAGCTGTCGGTGAAAATCCACATCAAGCCGCAGGTGTCGGCGTAGTTTGGTTTACGCATGATGAGGACGTGAATACGTCCTATTACGTGCCATTCCAGCTGCTCAAAGGAGAAGCTGGCGAGCCGCTGCGCGCATGGCTGGCGGATGATTCGAAGAAGAAGCAGCTCTTCGATCTGCATCGCTCGATTCTCGCCCTGGCTTGGCAGGGCATCGCGCTCAAAGGCGTGGAGTTCGACGTCTTGCTCGCCGCTTACCTGCTCGACCCAACGGAGTCGAATCTGACGTTGAGCGGCTTATCGGCGAAATACAGCCTGCCGGGTCTGAAGGCAGACGAAGACGTGTTCGGCAAAGGCGCGAAATTCCGCCTGCCGGAGCTAACGGCGCTTAGCGACCACTTGGGACGCAAAGCAATGGCAACCGCGCGCCTGGTGCCGGTGCTGGCGGAAGAGCTGGAGAAGGGCGAGATGCATCAGCTCTTCTATGAACTGGAGCAGCCGCTGGCCAGCGTGCTGGCAGAGATGGAGCTGCGCGGCATCGCCGTAGATGCCGAAGGGCTTAAAGCGCTCGGCGTGGAGCTCGTCAATAAACTGGACACAATTATGTCCAGCATTTACAAGCTCGCCGGCGTCGAGTTCAACATCAACTCGCCGAAGCAGCTTGGCGAGATTCTGTTCGAGAAGCTGGGGCTGCCAGCTTGGAAGAAGACCAAAACCGGCTACTCGACCGATGCCGAGGTGCTGGAGCGCCTCGCGCCCTACAACGAAGTGGTCGGGCAGATCTTGAACTACCGTCAGCTGGCGAAGCTGCAATCGACGTACGTCGAAGGGCTGCTGAAAGAGGTGCGGCCGGAGACCGGTAAGGTGCACACCTATTACCGGCAGACCATTGCCGCCACAGGACGGCTCAGCAGCCAGTTCCCCAACCTCCAGAACATTCCGATTCGTCTGGAGGAGGGCCGGAAGATCCGCAAAGTGTTCGTGCCATCCGAGCCCGGATGGTACATTCTCGCTGCGGATTACTCGCAGATCGAGCTGCGCGTGCTGGCGCACATCTCGCAGGATGAGAAGCTGAAGGAAGCATTCCTTCAGAATATGGACATCCACACGAAGACGGCGATGGACGTCTTCGGGGTGGAAGAGAGCGCTGTCGATGCGAATATGCGCCGTCAGGCCAAAGCCGTTAACTTCGGGATCGTTTACGGGATCAGCGACTATGGCTTGTCTCAGAACTTGGACATTACTCGCCGGGATGCAGCACAGTTCATTGAACAATACTTTGCTGTCTTCCAAGGCGTACGCAAATATATGGACGATATCGTGAAGGATGCGCGCAGAGACGGCTACGTGACGACGCTGCTGCAGCGCCGCCGGTATTTGCCGGAGATTACGCACTCGAACTTCAACCTCCGCTCCTTTGCGGAGCGTACCGCGATGAACACGCCGATTCAAGGTACGGCGGCAGACATCATTAAGCTTGCTATGGTGCAGATGGATGCCCGCTTGAAGAAAGAGGGCTTGAAGAGCCGCATGCTGCTTCAAGTACACGATGAGCTCGTCTTCGAGGTCCCGGAAGAGGAACTCGAGACGATGCGCCGCCTGGTGCCGGAAGTCATGGCAGGGGCATTGAAACTGGACGTGCCGCTAAGTGCGGACGTTGATTATGGCCTTACTTGGTATGACGCCAAGTAAGGAAGCTGAACAAATTCAAAAGAGGTGAACATCCGTGCCTGAACTACCCGAAGTCGAGACGGTCAAGCGCACACTGAACAATCTGATCACCGGTAAAACGATCGAGCAGGTTCAGGTCAGACTGCCCCGCATTATACAGAAACCTGATGATATTCAGATGTTTGAAGTGCTGCTGCAAGGGCAGCAGATCGAAACGATTGAGCGCAGAGGCAAGTTTTTACGATTTGTTTTAACGGATTACGTCATGGTCTCACATCTGCGGATGGAAGGCCGCTATGGCCTGTACAGCTCGGAAGATCCGCTGGAGTCTCATACGCATGTGCTATTTCGGTTTACCGACGGCAGCGAGCTGCGGTACAAGGATGTGAGACAATTCGGCACGATGCATTTGTTCCCGAGAGGGGAAGAGCTTACACAGCCGCCGCTGCATAAACTTGGTTTGGAGCCGCTGGATGAGGCCTTCACATTGGAAGCTTTCCGGAACCGGATCGCCCACAAAAAGACGAAGATAAAGCCGCTGCTCCTGAATCAAGAATATATTGTCGGCATCGGTAATATTTATGTAGACGAGTCCCTTTTCCTTGCCGGTATCCATCCGGAACGCGAGGCGTCGTCGCTCAGCAAGAAGGAGCTCATGCTGCTGCATGAGGCGATTATTCGTACGTTGAGCGATTCCGTTGAGGTGGGGGGATCTTCCATCAAATCGTATGTCAACGGCCAAGGTGAAATCGGCTTATTCCAGCATCAGCTGAACATTTATGGCAGACAGTCGCAAAGCTGCAAAACATGCGGCAGCGAAATCTACAAAACCGTGGTGGGCGGTCGCGGAACGCACATTTGTCCAACCTGTCAACCGTTAAAGCGAAAGAGAATCATAAAGAAGTCTGAGAAATAGGCACGTGAAGCGCGCCCTTCCCATATGATATGGAGTACTTAGCCCAGATGATGTGCTGCTATCCAGCTTATTGTCGTCAGTGGTAAAACTCTTAGGAGGGGTATTATGCTTCCGGTGCTTTCTTTACTGGTTCTGGCTTTCGCAGTTTCATTGGACGGTTTCGGCGTTGGCGTCATGTACGGATTACGCAAAATTCGAATCCCATTTCTGTCTATTGGTATTATATCCCTTTGGTCTGGTATCATTATTTATAGTTCGATGCAAATTGGTGTCCTGATGTCTTCTTTTATGTCTCCCGAGTTTGCCAAACGGATCGGTGCACTCATTCTGATCGGGATTGGCATTTGGGCGCTTTACCAACAGAGACAACAGAAATCGCAGGATCTCCAAGAGACAGCCAAGTCATCTGACGACCAGATATCTCTGAGCAGTATTCCCCCTTCCGGCAATGAGCCTGCCACACTCGATACGCTGCAAAGGACGAAGGAAATCCTGAATATTGAACTCAAGCGTTTTGGTTTGGTTATTCAAATTTTGCGTACACCCTCCATCGCTGATGTGGATAAATCGGGTAATATTTCAGCTTCCGAGGCTACTTTGCTAGGGCTAGCCCTTTCATTGGACGCATTTGGAGCGGGGATTGGCGCTGCATTAATTGGTTTTGTTCCTTTGTTAACGGCATCCGTTATTTCTATTTCGAGCGGTTCGTTTATTGCACTAGGCTTGCGCATTGGCTTTCGTTATGCGGAAATGACATGGATGAAGAAGTTATCGATTCTTCCGGGATGTGTACTTATTCTTATGGGTTTATTGAAAATGCTGTAGTAACAGGAATACATTTAGGAGAGATTTGCCTATGAATATCGGGTTAACAGGAGGAATCGCTTGCGGCAAAAGCACAGTTAGCGCCATGCTGGTTAGCCGCGGCGCTCTATTAGTAGATGCAGATCAAATCGCGCGCGATGTTGTCCAGCCCGGCAGCCCTGTTCTCGAACAGGTTGCTGCGCATTTTGGACAAGCGGTCATTCAGGAAGACGGCTCACTGCACCGTAAAAAGCTGGGTGAGATCGTTTTTGGTAATACGGATGCCCGTAAACAACTAGAACACATCTTGCATCCGCCGATCCGCAAGATGATCAGAGAACAGATGGAAGCGTATGAGAAGCAATTTCCTGACAAACTGGTTGTCGTCGATATTCCTTTATTGTTTGAATCGAATCTATCTTTTATGTTCGAAGAGGTTCTGGTTGTGTATGTGCCTCCTTACATTCAGGTGGAACGTTTAATGCGAAGGGACAACTTAACGGAAAGCGCGGCCAACAACCGAATCAACGCGCAAATGTCGATAGAAGAAAAACGCAAATTAGCGGATATCGTGATCGACAACAGCGGAACCTGGGAAGACACCTTTGTTGAGGTCGAACGGTTTTGGCTAGGGAAGGGGCTTTCATGAAGTTCTTGCGCAAAAAACGAGTGTTTGCCCTTTTACTCGTTTGTTTCGTTCTAGTCCTCTTTATGAACAGCGATTTTATAGGAAGAAAGTTGTATCCCATTTATTTTGAGCAGGAAATCAAGCAAAGTGCGGCGAAGCACAATATAGACCCTTTTCTCATTGCGGCCATCATCAGGGTGGAGACGAACTATAAGCATCATTTGGAATCAAGAAAAGGTGCTTTGGGGCTTATGCAGTTGATGCCAGACACGGCAGATTGGATTGTGGAGTCCACCAATTTGGGACCACATACCCAGGAAGATTTGTTAAAAGCGGATGTGAACATTAATCTCGGTTCTTGGTATTTAAGCTGGCTGAACAAGCATTACAATGGAAATTTAATTTATGCGATTGCAGCTTATAATGCCGGACAAGGGAATGTGAATAAATGGAAGCAAACGAACGTATGGGACGGCTCACAGGAACGCATTGACCAAATTCCATTCGGCGAAACGCGTCATTATGTTCAACGAGTTATTTATTATTATGAGAAATACACTAAGCTTTACTCCGAACAATGGAAGAGTGAGCAATGATGTCTCTACATAACAAAGAAGCATTGGACTAGCTCCTTTGTGGGGGCTTAAAGTCCAATGCTTCCCGTTTGCAGATTCAGCGGCTACTTCTACTCAAGATTACTTGAATTGACCAGCCAAAGATTGTTCTGCGATTTGCACCAGGCGACGAGTAATGTGACCACCGATGGCACCAGTGTCACGAGTAGCCATGTTACCGTAGTATCCATCTTGTGGGATAGAGATACCAAGTTCTTGGGCTACTTCGTATTTCAACTGATCCAACGCTGCGTTAGCTTGAGGAACAACTAGTGTGTTGCTGTTTCCTGCGCTCATGTCTGTTCACCTCCTTGTCGGTTGGTACTAGTATTGTGCGCACTTCTTCATTGTTCATGACATGTAACATATGGTAATCCATCAGATAGAAGAGAAAGGAGAGATAGCGAATGAAGTGTCCGTTCTGTGATTATTCCGGTACGAAAGTGCTTGACTCACGTTCAGCTAATGAAAACAAATCGATCCGCCGTCGCCGGGAATGTGAGAAATGCGCCCGAAGATTCACCACCTTTGAGATGGTGGAAGAAACTCCGCTTATTGTGATTAAAAAAGATGGCAGCAGGGAAGAATTTAGTCGTGAGAAAATTTTAAGAGGCTTAATACGCGCTTGTGAGAAACGTCCGGTGTCCATGGAGAGACTCGAGATGCTCGTATCCGAAGTTGAGATGCAGCTTCGCACGACGGCTCATGCGGAAGTAGACAGTTTAGGCATTGGCGAAATCGTCATGGAGCAATTGTACCCAGTCGATGAAGTGGCTTACATTCGCTTCGCCTCCGTTTACCGGCAATTCAAGGACATTAACATGTTCCTCAAAGAGTTAACGCAAATATTGGGAAAGCATGATCCCGGCCTGCTCCGGGACAAATAAAGAAAGCCGATTCTGATTCGTTCGATTGAACGTCTTCAGATCGGCTTTTATTTGTTAATTAGAATGAATAACGGTAGTGACTACTAAATTATTTGTCGTTGAAGTAGAAGACGAGATAGCTGTAAAGGAGAGCGTCTCTAAGACGACCGTAACGCCAATCGTAAGGGCATTGTTAATAGCCAGACTGGCCGTTGTTAGCGTCGTAAGCCCTCCAGCGATGAGAGTGCCATTCACGAATACATTGTAGTATCCATTGCTGCCTGGAACGGTAAGACCGTTAGCAGGCAAAGTCGTGCCGGAGTCATCCTTGAAGCTGGTGGAGGGAATGGTGGTTACGCCCGAGAGAATGTTACCTATGACGACAGTGGCTGTGAAGCGTTTGACCAGCGGCGTAATGGTCGTGGTGGTCGTTGTAGTAATGGTCCCCGAAACCGTGCTGGTTGCAGTCAAATGCAAGGTAATCAAACCTGAACTCATCGTCATTCTCCCTTTCTATCCATAATCCAAGGACTAATCTAGTAATCTAGTATAGTATATGTCGTATATTTGGAAATTCCTGGATGATTGCATATAGAAAGAGCATGTACAAAAAAATGTTTCAATCCACTAAACTTTAAACCTTAAATGTGACAAAAAATAAGAAAAAGACAGCGGGATTCCCGTTGTCTTTTTGCTATATTTATTCTTAAAAAGCTATCATGACGCGATTTCCTTCGATTTTAAAAAAAATAATTCTATAGACACCAACCGACTGCATTTTTGTGGGCATTCGTGCATAATTCTGTTATTGGGTACGTTTGTCCAGTTCACTCCTAAGAAATTGAATAAATCGAATTGATTCCTCGGGGGTAAGCAGGTTGTTATTAAACTTAAAGGAGAACATGTTCAAAATATCACTTTCCGGTAGATGCAGGTTAGCAATCAAGTTTTCCACATCCAAGCTCATGTTCCCATTCAACACAATCTTCTCCATCCTTATCAGCTCCTCCTAGTCATTTCTACATTAATCGGACGGAGGCGGTCTTGGCAGCTGGCTGACATTTTGGACATGTAAATCAAGCCAAATTAGTCCCTATAGCTTTGCGTCACCACTTTTCAGTGGTTTTGCCTTTGTCGTGCCGATTAATGCTTGTAAGAAAACTATATCACATTATTTCCAATTATTACATCTATTCGAAGGATGGTTGAAGCATATGTCCGTCAAATCCAATCAAATTCCAGGCTTTTCTTATGAATTAGATATTGTGAAGGTAGCCAATTCGTTAGGAATTGACCAAGATCGATTACTGGCTTATGTATATTCGAATATGGAGGCCAATAATCGGAGTGAAGATAGAGCCGCGCAGCCGATGATTAGGCTGGATGAGCATTCCTGATGGCAAGAAAGAGCACTGCAGCCATAGCGGCGGCAGTGCTCTTGATCATGGATTTACACCATGATTTTACAAATATCGTTCGTGAACTCAACCGGATCTTGAAGCGGCAAGCCTTCGATGAGGAGAGCTTGGTTGTACAAGAGGGCTGTGTAAAGGTTCAGCTTCTCTTTATCTTTTTCAAAAGCGTCCTTCAACGAGCCGAATACTTCATGGTTCCTGTTGATTTCAAGCACTTTTTCGGCTTTCACATTCGGATTGTTCGGCATGGCATTCAAGATTTTTTCCATCTCGATGGTCACATCACCGTCTGTAGACAGGCAAACCGGATGTTTTTTAAGTCGTTTGGAGGCCTTGACGTTCGTAACTTTACCGGACAATAAGCTGGTCATGTATTCGAAAAGCTCTTTGTTATCGTTTGTTTCCGCTTCGGTTTCGGATTTATCATCCGCTTCAATGCCGAGATCGCCGCTGGAAACCGATTTGAATTCTTTTTCCTTGTAAGTCATGATCATTTTGATTGCGAATTCGTCGATATCGTCGGTGAAATACAAGATTTCATAGCCTTTATCCGTAACAAGCTCCGTTTGTGGAAGCTTATCGATGCGCTCCATGGATTCGCCGGATGCATAGTAAATGTATTTCTGATCTTCTGGCATTCTCGCGATGTACTCGTCCAGTGTAACGAGCTTTTTCTCCTTGGAGGAGTGGAACATCAACAGGTCCTGCAGAACGTCTTTATGGGTGCCGTAGTCGCTGTAGACGCCGAATTTGAGCTGACGGCCAAACGCTTTGTAGAAGGTTTCGTATTTCTCTCTCTCATCCTTCAGCATGGATTGAAGTTGGCCTTTGATTTTGCTCTGAATGTTTTTGGCAATTAGCTTTAATTGGCGATCATGCTGCAGCATCTCTCTGGAAATGTTCAGAGACAAGCTTTCGGAATCGACCATCCCTTTCACGAAGCTGAAATAGTCAGGCAGCAGGTCCGCGCATTTGTTCATGATCAAAACGCCGTTGGCGTATAGCTCCAAACCTTTTTCATATTCCTTGGAATAGTAGTCGAAAGGCATGCTTTCCGGAACGAAAAGGATCGCTTGGTAGACAACAGCCCCGTCCGCGCTAACATGAATATGCTTAAGCGGCTTATCGAAGCCGTAATGCTTCTCATGATAGAACTTCTCATAATCCTCAGGCGTTAGTTCGCTTTTGTTTTTTCTCCAGATAGGCACCATGCTGTTAAGCTGCTGCTCTTCTTGATAATCTTCGAATTCATTGTCCGTGCCTTCTTTGGGTCTTTTGCCGGCAACGTCCATTTTGATCGGATAACGAATGAAGTCGGAATATTTTTTGATGATCGCTTTCAGGCGGTACTCGTCCAAATATTCGTCATAGTTGTCATCTTCGGTATTCGCTTTGATTTGCAGTACGATTTCTGTACCAACGGAATCTTTATCGGCTGTTTCGATGGTATACCCATCAGCGCCAGTGGACTCCCATTTGTAAGCTGTGTCGCTGCCAAGCGCTTTACTTGTCACCGTAACAACATCCGCTACCATGAACGCGGAATAGAAGCCTACGCCGAATTGGCCGATGATATTATGGCCGTCTTTGGCTTCGTTTTCTTTTTTGAACGCAAGAGAACCGCTTTTCGCAATGATCCCTAAATTGTTCTCCAAATCTTCTTTCGTCATCCCGATACCCGTATCTCGGATCGTTAACGTTCTGTTCGTTTTGTCTGCAATGACTTTAATAAAGTAACTGTCTTTGTCAAATACCAATGAGTCGTCTGTGAGCGCTTTGTAGTAAATTTTATCAATGGCATCGCTGGAATTGGAGATGAGCTCTCTCAAGAAGATTTCTCTTTGCGTGTAAATGGAGTTAATCATCATTTCTAATAGTCTTTTGGACTCAGCCTGAAACTGTTTCTTTTCCACGGATAAATCTCCTTTCGATATGTAACAATAGTTCAATATTAGCACTCTCTCTACTTGAGTGCTACACATACTTTTTATATCATTCCGTTAATTCAATGTCAATTGCTATTCCCTGTTAAATTCCTGTGAAAATGATAAAAACGCCGTCCCTCTCTACCACTCAGAAGTGTTAGTGAGAAACGGCGTTTGTTTATTTCATAGAAGCCGCTGTGCCGGACTTCAGGGCGACACTCGATTTCCGGTGATGCAGGCCGTAATACAACAGTGACGAACATGCAACAACGATGCCTGCGACGAAGTACATCGTATGATAGTCGGTTTTGGATGCGACGAGGCCAAGCACGTACGAGCCGATGCCATAGCCGGTATCGAAGAGCAAGAAATACGTGCCGGTGGCAAGTCCTCTGCGGTGAGCGGGCGCAGCTTGAATCGCGATGGTCTGAAAGCTCGGAAGCATGGCGCCGAAGCCAAGTCCCAGCAGTCCGCCGGCCACTAAAAAGGGCACGGGGGAAGATGTCAGGCTGAGGCCAATCATCCCCAGCGTGAACAAAACAACGCCTGGGTAAACCAAGCCGTTAGGTCCTGAACGATCGAACCATTTGCCGGTAAACGGCCTGGAAATGACAATCATCAAAGCGAAGACCATGAAGAAGTAGCTGGCGTATTTCTCCAATCCGTTCGCTTTGGCATAAACGGACAGAAACGTTGTGATGGCGCCATAGGAGAAAGCGAGCACGCTGCCTGTCAGGGAAATCGGGATTGCCCGCGGCTCGATGAATTTTCTCCAGCCCTTTTCCGGCTTCACGGATGCCTGCACAACGCGCTGCGGAATGCGGAGGGACAACCCGAATAGAAGGGATAGAACGGCGAACACGATACAGACGCCAAACAGCAGCGCATTATTGTTAGATTGCATAATGGTTAAACCTAGAAACGGTCCGACAACCATGGCCAAGCTCATGAAAAGGCTGAAATAGCCGATGCCTTCACCCTTGCGGCGATCCGGCACAAGATCAATGGCTACAGCACCCGCGGCTGTGGTAGCCATCCCAAAGCCGATGCCGTGCAAGAACCGTACGCCTAGCAAGACACCGTATTGGTGGATAAAAGGATACATCGCGGTGCAGATCATAAACAAGGCAAGGGCGAAGGAGATGATCTTCTTCCGATTCCACTCATCCATCCACTTGCCGGTTAACGGACGTAAAATAACGGTTGAGATAATAAAGATTGTCATCACCAGGCCAATTTGCTGCTGCCCGGCATGCAACGTATCGGTGACAAAGATAGGCAAAGTTACGGCTAGAATATAAAACGTCATGAATAAAAAAAAGCTGCTGAGACATACAGCAACAAAATCGCGATTCCACAATTTCTGATCGGTCTCGGTACTCACTGTGATTCCTCCACTTCCTTAATGCGTGCATTGGCTTCTCGGGTGATTTGAATGAGCAGCGACTTGAGCAGGGAAGCCTGTTCCTCCGTAAAGCCGCTAAGCAGTGAAGCGATGACCTTCTGCTCAATCGGGGTGAGAATGTCATTCATCGCTCTGCCCTGATCGGTAATGAACGTCAGAAAGGAACGGCGATCCGCTTCATTAGCGCGGCGTTCAATCATTCCTTTGCGCTCCAATTGGTCGAGGATTCGGGTAATATTCGTTTGATCCTTCTCCGCTCGAATTGCGAGCAGTTTCTGGGTAATACCGTCTTCGCACGCCAGACGATGAAGCACGACCCACTGTTCCGTCGTCATATCGTAGGGCTGAAATTGAGAGCCCAAAAGCTGTGTCATTCGACGCCCGGCATGATTCAGAATAAACCCCAAGGAATGATCCATCTGCATAACACAAACCTCCTCTCGAAAATTAGTTGCTATAGCAATTATATTCTTAGCATATATATTCGTCAATCATTTTGAGATGTTTTGTATAAGATAACGGAGATCGGACATACTAATTTTCGACGGTGATTCAGAGAGGTGTTGTGTCGCATACAATGTAGACGAAATACCAGGGAAGTTGTTGTTGAATCTACCGTAAAGCGAGGAGATGTGCCGCAGGCCATTAATGTAGCTAAAAACTGCAGGAATGTGATGAGGTAGTTACCGAGCGAAGTAGGTTTCAAGGCAAAAGTACCATCAATTTGTCACCGTCGAAAAGGACTCCGCGAGGAGTCCTTTTTCTGATCCTTGTTCATGCGTTATGAGTTAGAAACGATTCAAATCACTGCTCTCAATAATCGGCTTGGGATAACCGTTAATAGCGGCTTCAATCATGGCGCGGCCAACCTTTTCCGAGGTCGTGACCGAATTCGGGAACCATTTTTCCAGCAGCGGGTAAAAAGGTTTCATGATCGTATATACAGCCTGATAGAGCTTCGTCTTGGATCTGACGCCGTGCAGGGGCAGGATGCCCCCAGGTCTGAACATGTACGCCGCTTTAAAAGGCAGCTTGAGCAGGTCATTTTCTGTTTTCCCTTTGACCCGCGCCCACATGCTGCGCCCACGCTCAGAGCTATCCGTGCCGGCTCCGGTCACATAGGTGAACGTCATGGCGGGGTTCAGCCTCACTAACGTTTGTGCCACACTCATCGTTATATCGTACGTTATCGCTGTATATTTCTCTTCGCTCAAGCCCGCAGAAGACACGCCCAGGCAGAAGAAGCAAGCATCAAACCCGGAAAGCTCTCCCTCCAAGGCTGATAAATCCAGTAAATTCGCATGCACGAACTCGCTGAGTTTCGAGTGCTGCTGGCCAGTCGCATTTCGCCCGATTGTTACTACTCTCTTGATCCGAGGATCCAGGAGACATTCGCGCAGCACAGATTGCCCTACCATGCCGGTTGCTCCGAATAGAAGAACGTTCAATAAGATCACACCTCTCTCTTTACTTCCATTGTTTCCGTTTAAAAGAATTCATAGCCGATGCAGCTTTCGGTAATGTGAAGGGGTAATACGCATGCGCTTCTTAAACACGCGGCTCAAGTAGAATTCATTCTCGAACCCGCATAGTCCCGCAATTTGCTGCAGCGTCAGGTCGCTATCGAGCAAAAGTTTCTGTACCTTCTGCAATCGCAAAGAAGTGAGGTAATCCAGCGGCGCCATGCCGGTCGTTCTTTTGAATCTCCGCGTGAACTGCACCTGTGTCAGCCCCAGCTCCATGGCGAGCCGTTTCAAATTGAACGAGGATGCTGCATGCTCCAGCATGTAATCAATGGCTTTCTGCACAATGAAATCCTCACCCGAATGTGTACGCGAGTCTGACTGCCACTCGTCCACAACCTGCATCCAGACATCCGTCACAAAGTGATGGCGTAATGCAGTGGAGGCATCTGTATGAAGCTCCATCCACTTTCGCAAATACGTATAAGTAGATGTCAGCCGATGAAGATCCTGGACGGTTACTTTGCCGGCAGGGATGTTGTCCTCCGTAACCAAAGCCCCGTTCTCTTCATGGACCCATCGCAGTAAAAAAACGTGAAAAGACGAGGGATGGACCATTTCTCTCTGAAAAGCAACACCAGGCGGACAAAACACGAGATCACCGAAAGAAGCAGTGCCTTCGTGCGGACCGATGTTATAAGTGAAACTGCCATCTTCCACGCCAAATACCACCCAGAAGTCGTTGATGTCCACATGAACTTGAAAGGCGGCTTTCTCCTTCCAGTAGACATGGCTGATCACTTCTGGTTTCATGCTTGTTATCTCGCGTATGCGCACGATTCGTCCCTCGCTTCTGCCAATTTGTCCCACATGATTAGCATATACGAAACCTTAGAAGCAAGATAGACAGGGATGAAATTTTGTATATGTTTTTGTTGTTTGCGTGCATGGAGTAAAGCGTTTACTATGCATTAAAATGAGGATATAAGCGAGCGTTGAGGGGGAAAAGTGAATGAAAGAGGAACTCGTAAAAACGGATATCTCCGTCATTGGCGGCGGGTTATCTGGTGTGTGTGCTGCCATTGCTGCGGCAAGGCTTGGGCAAACGGTAGCGCTCGTCCAAAATCGGCCTGTATTAGGCGGAAATTCCTCCAGCGAGGTGCGTGTTTGGGTCTGCGGTGCGACAGGGCACGGAGTCAACCGCTATGCGCGGGAAACAGGCATTATGGGGGAGCTGTTCGTCCACAACCAATTTCAGAATATGGACGGCAATCCGTATTTATGGGATTTGACGGTGCTCGAAGCGGTGTGCGCCGAGAGTCGTATTCAGCTTTTTCTCAACACGGACGTTCATGAGGTGGAAGCTGATGGTGATGAGGATCATCGGATGATCCGCAGCGTTACGGGCTGGATGATGGGTTCTGAGCGAAAAATTCGTTTCGAAAGCGAAGTGTTCCTGGATTGCACAGGGGATGGGCTGATCGGGTTTCTTGCTGGCGCGAAGTATCGGATTGGACGCGAAGCGAGAGCGGAGCATGGCGAGGATTGGGCGCCGGAGGCGGCGGACGGGATTACGCTCGGCAGCACAATTTTATTTTACACGAAAGATGCAGGCCATCCTGTCCAATTCCATCCTCCGAGCTTTGCCCAAGATATTGCGAAGACATCGATACCGATCAAAAGAGTTATACGCAGCGGAGATTCAGGCTGTCATTATTGGTGGATCGAGTGGGGCGGCGAGCTGGACACTGTGCATGAAAATGAAAAGATTCGTGATGAGCTATGGTCGGTTATCTACGGAATTTGGGACTATATTAAGAACTCCGGCAACTTCGAAGCGCAGCAGATGACGCTTGAGTGGGTCGGTGCTTTGCCCGGAAAAAGGGAGTACCGGCGATTCCTCGGCGATTATGTACTGACCCAAAACGACATTATGGCGCAGACGCCTTTTGAGGACCGCATCGCCTTCGGCGGGTGGTCGATTGATTTGCATCCTCCGCAGGGGATGTACGCTGCGGAAAGCGGCTCTAAACACTTGCATGCCGATGGCGTCTATCATATCCCGTTTCGTTCGCTGTACTCGGTGAATGTCAGCAACCTGTTGATGGCGGGACGCAATATCAGCGCTTCGCATGTTGCTTTCGGGACGACGCGGGTCATGGCCACGTGCGCCGTCCTTGGAGAGGCGGCAGGGACGGGGGCGGCCCTGTGCGTGCAAAAGCAAGCGATGCCGCGCGAACTGCATCAGAAGCATCTGAAGGAACTGCAGCAGGTATTGCTGCGTCAGGATGCTTCGATCATCGGCTTGCGCAGCGAAGATGAAGCGGATTTGGCCCGCCGGGCCCAGGTAACGGCGTCGAGTACGTTACGCCAGGTGGGCGTGGAGCGGACTGTGGAGCCCAGACGCTTGCATACGGACGTGGCTGTGCTATTCCCAGTAGCTCCGGCGCTGCGGGGCTTTGAGCTTCTGGCGGATGTCTCGGAGGCTACGACGATGACTGTAGAGCTGTGGGATACGGGGCGCGCTGAGAACTACGTGCCGAAGAGCTTGATTGCGGCGGCATCAGCACGTGTTGCGGCCGGTGAGCGGCAGTGGGTGGCTTTTGATCTGCGCTGGCAGCCGGAGGTGGAGCAGAACGCGTTCGTCATTGTCAAAGCGAACGAGCATGTTACGGTTTACCATGCGGATGAGCCGGTAACAGGGACGATCGCATTCGTTAAGGGCGCGAAGCCGATTGTTGATCCGAAGTTGGAGGATCATCAGCCGGAGCAGCCGGTTGTGCTGTGGAGCATGAAGGGCGGCTTGGACCGCAAGCCGATCTGTTTCCGAGCACCGGAAGCGACAAGCGCTTTTTCGGCGGAGCGTGTGACGGACGGCTATCTGCGTCCTTACGGCGGGCCGCATCTGTGGATGTCGGAGAGGGTGGCAGCAGGCAGGGAAGAGTGGCTTGAGCTGGCATGGGAGGCGCCGAAGGAGATTAAGCGGGTGCAAGTGACTTTCAATGACAATGTGAATCAGGATTTGATCAATTTGCATGCGTTCAGGACGTCCTTTGATGTCATGCCGGAATTGGTGAAAGACTACCGGATTGAGGCTTGCGTGGACGGGACGTGGGTCGTTCTGCTGCGTGAGACGAACAATCGGAGGAGGACGCGGAGACATGAGTTGGCAAGCAACGTTTCAACTGCGCGATTGCGGTTGATCGTCGAGTCGACGAACGGGAGTCCGAGTGCGGAAGTGGTGGAAGTTCGTGTGTATGGGTAAATAGCGCGGAGTCGCCTGATAGCGCGATTGAATTGGCACCTCCGTTGGACGTAATCCAATGGAAGTGTGGTTTTGGCTGCTGAAACAGCAATCTCATTGGATGAAATCCAAGACAGAGATAGAATTGAAGGCAGTAATGGGGGCTTTACGCGGAGTTCGTTGGATTTCGTCCAACGAGAGGTAGTTTTAGCCTGCTAATAAAGCCAGTTCATTGGAAATCATCCAATGAGGACAAAAGCCCCCCTTGTTTGGCCACACCCATCCAAGTAGCTTCTGGATAGAATGGCCTATGGGGAGCCCTTCTGGCAGTTGCCTTCCCGCCCGTTGCCTTCCAGCTCGTCGCCTCACCGAAAGGCTGCCTGCTAACCCTTCAACCCTGAGCTGGCGAAGCCTTCAACGAACCATTTCTGACAGACGATGACGACGATGAGAAGCGGCAGCAAAGCGGATACCGAAGCGGCCATAGTAAGGACATAATTGGTCCCGAACTCTTCGACGTAGCTGGTTAACCCCAGCGGAATGGTAAACAGATGTTTGTCTCTGAGGTAAATAAGCGGACCTTCATATTCATTCCAGTGTGAAGTGAAGGAGAGAATGAGCAGCGTGACGATGGCAGGTTTGATCAGCGGCAATGAAATTTGCCAGAAGGTGCGCCAGTACCCGGCTCCGTCTACACGTGCTGCCTCGAGCAGTTCATTGGGAAGCGTGCTGAAGAACTGCCTCATCAAAAATGTGCCAAATACCGTAAACAAACCCGGCAAAATAAGTGAATAATGCGTGTTGATCAGTTTCATCGAATCGAACAGGATAAAGCGCGGAAGGAGGAGTACTTGGCTTGGAATCATCATCGTTGATAGATAGAGCAGGAACAAGAAGTTGCGGCCTTTGAAGCGGATTTTGGCGAAGGCATAGCCGGCCATTGCACTCGTGAGTAAGTTGCCTGCAACCGTAATTCCGGTAATTTTAATAGAGTTCAAATAAAACAGGTAAAAAGGGTTAGGACCCGTCCACACTTGCTTGTAATTTTCAAAATGCCATGTCTTTGGAATCCAATCAATCGGATACTTGAAAACTTCGCCATTGATTTTAAAAGAGGTAGAGATCATCCAAATATAGGGCAGTATCATGATTAGCGCGAAGGCTGCCAATACGATGGTAATGATGGCTTTGATAACCCAAGGCAGCTGCTTGTTTTTAGCGCGCGTTTTTTGTTGGGGGGATTGCACCGGATAGGTAGTTTCCATTTCCATGATGGTTCTCCTTTCTTGCTAGAAGTGATCCTGCCAACGCTTTTGGCTTTGCCACTGGATGAGCGTAATGATGAAGATAATGGTGAACAGGACCCACGAGACCGCAGCGGCATACCCCATTTTATAGAAACGGAAAGCAAGCAGATAAATGTGATAAGACAGCACCATCGTTGAGTCGATCGGACCTCCTTGCGTCATAACGGCGACTGGACCGAATACTTGGAAGGACCAAATGATGAGTGTAATGGCAATGAGAAAGGTTGTCGGTGTTAGCATGGGAACAGTGATTTGGAAAAACTGCCGCATCCTTGAGGCGCCGTCAATCTCAGCTGCTTCATATAAATCTTTAGAAATGCCTTGCAGGCCAGCCAAATAAATAACCATGGCATAACCGATTGTGACCCATACGGACATGATAATAATGGCAAAAAGCGCGGATTTGGGACTGGATAGCCAACCTGGCGGATGTTCGATGCCGATCGATAACAGGAACTGGTTGATGGGTCCGTTCGTTGCGCGATACATGATGCTCCAAATGACGGAGACGGCAACCAGGGAGGAGACGTAAGGTAAAAAAATCAGCAGCCGCAACGTATTTTTAAAAAACACATATTTGTTTAAAATCACGGCCATGAACAAGCCGATTACGATGGAAGCGGGTACGCTGACCAAGGTAAACACGGTATTATTTTGCAGCGATTTAAGAAATTTCGGATCACTTGGCAGCGCTTTGAAATTATCGAAGCCAACCCATGTGATGCCGGCGAATCCTTTGAGGTACTCCCAGTCAACGAAGACCAGATAAAGACTGAATAGAATGGGCAATAAAATAAAGGCGAGATACCCGGTAAGATTAGGTAAAATGAACAGGTAACCGGCGAGATTTTCCCTGAAATTCGCGGTTTGCCAGAATGGTCTCATGGCGAGTCATCCTTTCGTTTCATGTGTTAAGCTTCCTTTATGAAAAAGCTATCCCCAGGTCACTGAATGACTTGTGGGGACAGCTTCCTTGGCAACACGAGCTTATTTTTTTGCGCCTTTGATCGTTGCATCGGAGCGGGTTTTCATCGTTTCGAGCGTTTTATCAATCGCTTGGACGCCGAGTAAATATTTCTCCATTTCGTCCTTGTAGATGGCTTTCAGTTCTGTAGGGACAGGTACATTGTAAGCTGTCGGGAATGTGTAGCTTCCAGCGAGCAATGCTTTCAAGGAATCTTCATCGATTAAATCTTTGGCATCGCCGATCAATATAGAAGCGATTTTGCCGGCATCGGCTTTTTTATTCGTCGGGATTCGACCGCCTGGAACCATGGACATGTTGCCTTCTTGCAGGTACCAAGAAATAAACTTCATGGCGGCATCTTTGTTTTTACTGTTTTTGTTAATGGACATATAGTCGCCCATACCGCCGCCGGGGTTCACGTTGCCGCCGGCTGTGAATTGCGGATACGGAGCGAAAGCTACTTTGAAATCGTGAGGGAAGCTTTTCGTATCTTTGATATAACGGATGATATAGATTTGAGAAGGCGTCATAGCCGCTTTACCCGTCAGCAGCTCGTTCTGCACCGTAATTTTACCGGCGACGGCTTCGGAATATTTCATCATGATGCCTTTGCTCTCCAAGCTCTGTTGCAGCTCCAAACCTTTCTTCAGAGCGGGGCTGTTGAAGTTGGACGTACCGTCATCCGCGATGAAGGAGTCTTTGGCTTTGCCGGTTTGCAGGACAATTTCCCCAAAGGTGGATAAGGCGGGGTCAAGCATCGTGCCTTTACGCTCGCCTTTGTTGAGCTTCGCTGCAAGAGCGCTGAAGTCATCCCAGGTCCAGGCGGTGGGCAGCTTCTCGCCGGCTTCGTCTAATGCCTTTTTATTGAAAAGTACGGCACCGACGTTCTTGTTGGCAGGCAGATAATAATATTTGCCGTCGGCAAATTTCTTGATGTTGGCGCTGCCGATAACCCCTTCCACGTCAAAACCCGCTTTGGCAATCAGATCATCGAGAGGCTCTGCCATGCCGGCGGCTTGGCGCTTCGTCATTTTATCATCGCCGTAGTTCATATAAATGTCCGGTGCGTCTGTATTGGAGAGCAGAGCAGTCTCAAGCTTCAAGTTACCGGGATCGTCATTCACATAACGGATATATTCAACCTTAATGTTCGGGTTTGCTTTATTCCAATTGTCGACGGCTTCTTGCGGACCGCTTTCGGGCGGGACGCCTCCCCAGAACTTCAGTGAAACCGGCTTCTGGGCTTCCGGCGTAGGAGCTGCGGCAGCTGTTGTTGCTGTTGATGGTGCTACAGTGGCGGAAGCTGTGGGTGCAACATCGGTTTTTGCGCAGCCAGAAACGAAAACGCTTACAGCCAGAGCGAGCGATGCACTTACTCCAAAAAGTTTCTTCATGTGTTCATCCCCTTTTCTTTTGGTCATTCAATCGTATTGGAATCCTCCAGAAAAAGACATGCACGATTCTTTTCAAGTTAAGCATTATTCTATGATGTTCGGCCGCCGAAATACAATTTGCGGAATTCAGTAGGATACATGCCTTCGAGTTGTTTAAAGCTGCGGCTAAAATGATTCGGGTCGGTGTAGCCGATTTTTTCCGAGATTTCGAATATTTTGTAATCGGGATTTTTGAGCAGCTCTCTAGCCGTTTTCATCCGAACGTTGGTGATGTAATCCGTGATCGTTTTGCCGGTTTCCTTTTTAAATAAAATGCTTAAGTAATTTTCGGTGTAACCGACTTTGAACGCCAAATCGGCCACTTTCATCGGCAAATTATACTGATCCGTAATGATGCGCATGACGGTTTGAATCTCGGGACGCAGCTTTTCTTTGCCATGCTGCCGCTTGTAATCCATGAAGACGGGAATCCAGCCGATGAACCAATCCGCCAATTCCTGAAGCGTTTCCGCGTTCCGGATCACATGATACGGGTATTGATTCTCGTGAAGCGTCACGGAATAAATATCGTTGCCATCCGCTTTAAGGCTGCGGGAAAACATATGCAGCAGACTGAGCCACGTCTCGCGCAGCATAAGCGGCGGCACGTCTTTTTTAGCTAGCAGTTCTTGCGTCCAGTCCTTCAGCCGCTGCCTAAGTCCAGACGTATCCTGTTCGTCAATTCGTTTGCGTAAGTCTTCTTCGTCCCAAGGATCCGACTGCCGGTGTGCAGCAAGCGGTATCTGGTGGTAGGAAACGATGCACGAGCGTCCGAAATAAAACCGATAGCTAAGCGAATAATCCGCCTTCTCATAGGCTTGTTGAAGCAGATAAGGATCCTCTAGTGGCGGTGAAACACCGCAGGAGATGGAAATTTTCAGGAAAGTATGCACCGCGTTTTGCATTTCCTGCAGGACTGCAGGGTTCAACTGGCCGATGAGCACGCAAAATTTGCCGCCGCCGATCTCGAGCAATTCCCCATTGCCATATTTTTTTAAAATCTCGCTGAGCACATTCTTGACCGTGTAGGTCAGAAGCCGATCGCTTTGAAACCGGTTGTTATGCGTTAGTTCCTCATAAGATTCGATCTGGATCGCAATGGAGGACAGAGGAGCAGGGAAAGGCTCCAGTTGAAATTCAATGAATTCCTGTTCGATTTCTCTGCGTGAGGAATGGCCCAGTACGAGCTCGCGCAGCCGCTTTTCCTTTACTTCGCTGCTGTATTGATTCACTTTTTGCTCCAGCTTTGTATAAGCGGTTTGGCCTTGCTTCTCAATCTGAAGTTGTTCCTTAATAGCACGAAGCTTTTGCATAAGCTCGGAAGGTTGAATTTCCAGTTTTGTTATGTATTCTGTAGCCCCAAGACGCAGGGCCTTTTGCACATAAGCAAAATCGCTATGATTGGATAGAATGAGGCATTTCATGGCCGGCCAGCGTTCTCGGATGATTTGGAGCAGCTCCAGGCCATCCATGTCCGGCATGCGGATATCCGTAAGCACGATTTCACAAGGATGATTTTCCAGAATCGCCAAAGCTTCGAGGCCGCTCGCTGCTTCGCCGATCACTTGGAATTCCTCATTATTCATAGGAATAATCGTTTTTAACCCAATACGTACCAAAATTTCATCATCTACGATCAGAATGCGCATCATGAGGCTCCCTCCAGTTAAGTGGCAGTATCAATGTCAATCGAACACCTTCGTTCGGAGAGCTGGCGATGTGTATGCCGTATTGTGCGCCGAAATGCAGCTTGATTCGTTCATTCACATTCCGAATGCCGATGCCGCTGAACTTGACGTGGGGTTGATGAAGTTCGTTCTCCACTTGCTGGATTTTCTCCAAGCTCATGCCGACACCATTATCCTGCAGAAGGATGTGCAGCTTGCCGGCGACTTCCATCGCTTGGAGCTCGATGATTAGCGGAAAGTGGTTGCCGTGTAAAATGCTATTCTCGACAGCCGGCTGAAGCGTAAATTTCAACATTTCACAGTCGAGCAGCGATTCCGGAATATTGAATAAGAACTTGATTTGGTCATGGTAACGAATTTCCTGCAAGGAGAGGTAGACCTGAATGTAGTCCAGTTCTTCACGGAGCGTCACGAATTCCTGTTCGTTGCGCATCGTGAAGCTCAGCAGCTTGCCGAGTTTCGTAATCATTTCGCTGACGTGCTCTGCGCCCGAAAGAATGGCCATCCACTTAATGGAATTAAGCGTATTCAGCAGAAAATGAGGATTGATTTGTGCTTGAAGCGCCTGAAACTGCGCCTTCTGCTTGCGCTGCTCCTCATCGTATAAGTTTGCGATTAAAAGCTGCAGATGGCTGACCATTTTGTTGAAATTGCTGCCCAAAACCGCGATTTCATCTTCGCCTTTTACCGTGACCATCGTGTTGAATTCGCCTTTTCCAACCCTGTTCATCGACTTGGCGAGCTGCTTGAAAGGACTTGTCACGCGAAGCATCAATAGGATGAAAGCGATTGCAAATAAGAAAAACCAAGCGATGACCCAACTGATGGACTTATCTTTCTCGCGGCTTAACTGTGTGGCAAAATTCTTTTGATTCATCAGTTGAACCAGCCGCCAGCCAAGCTGGGGGACATAGGCGTCATTTACGAGATAATCCTGGCCGTCCAACGTTATTTTCTGAATGCCGCTAGCGTTTTTGTGCATGTCTTGGAGTGATTCTGAGGCTTTAAAATGACTTGATGTACTGCCGCCGAGCAAAAGCTTCTGGTCCTGGTCTAACAGAAATGAGATGACGCCGGATTCCTGCTGCTGGCGCAGCTCCTGCGCGTTATAGAAGAAAATCGGGATCGGAACCCCAATCATGAAAATACCGTAATTGCTCGTATATTCGCCATTTACTTGTCTGGTCATGGCAACGAGGTCTTGGCTGCTGGCCGCTGTGCGCAGCGTGTAGGGCACAGACCAGTAAGGAGAGCCGCCAAGCTGCAGGGTGGGTTGATACCAGCTTTCCTTGCGATAGGAGGCAATATCCGTCTTGGTGACCGCTGACCAGGTGGTATGCGTATATCCCCTGTTGTCATAAAGGCCCAAGTAAGCATCGCTGTCGAGCAGAAGGTCTTTCACGTTAGACAGCTTTTTTTGCAAGCTGGTCAGTTTAATGAAAGAGCTGTAATTATCGGACCAATCAGCAGGCTCCCGAAGGAATTTTTCAGTTTCCGGATCGTTGATAATAAGGCTGGAGGCTTTAATAATACGAACGGCTAGGTCGTTCATCATGTCTGCTTTTTGGGCTACTGCGGCTTGGTTAGATTGATTGAGCTGCATCTGGACGATAAGCTCAGAGGAATTGTAGAAACGGTAAAGAATGATGACGACGGGTAAAATGATGAGAACAAATAAGGAAATAAGAATTTTCCCGCGCAGTGTTTTGAAGGGACTTCGCAATAGATTCATGGCCGTCACCATTCCTGTATTTTCCTAGTAGGAAGAACTATCTCTATCATACAACGGATGATTCCGATCATGCCACAGAACTTGAAAGCGTTTCAAAAGATCAAAGAATTTGCCGTAAACGAAAAAGAATTGTGCTAGTTCGGGTAGATGGATGTTAAATTAAAAAAATCCCTCAAGGCATAGCCTCAAGGGAAGGAATTTTGCAGCTGAACTTTTTCGTGCCGCGGCAATATGTGAACCCGAGTTTATAAATTCACCTTGGATTGCACGATATTCTTAAGTACGTCACAGGAAAGATCCGATTTAAAATCTTGTATGGTATACAAAGCTTGATGCTCATCAATTCCTAGCACGCTTGTGAAGTAATAAAGCATATGATCATAGATTGAACCATAATCTTTAAGCTCACTGGGATTATCAGACAAATAGTGTTGATGTTGTTTGATGAGCTTCTCGGTGACTGCTTTCAAAGTGAAGTACCTCCAACGGATGATACAATCAATCTACCATATTTATTGAAGGGAGAACAGGGATATTTTTATGTTTTTCATTGTTTTTATCAATGGTTAATTAAGGATTCGATTTTCTTTATCCCACCGTAATGACAACATTGCCTTTTTTATGCCCAGTATCCACATATCGGTGCGCCTCGGCTGTTTGTTCCAAGGAATAGTGCCTGTCTATGACAGATTTTATTTTCCCAGCTTCGGCAAGCTCTTTGAGAAAGATGAGGTTTTCTTTCTTTTGTTTGAGCCCTGTTGCCGCAAAATAAGCTCTTTTGCCGCCAAATGTCGAGGTCCATGCCATCTGGAGCAGGATAGCGAGCGAAGGGACTGCTGAAAGGTAAATGCCATTTGGCTTAAGCGACCTTTTGCAGCGTACAAATGAGCTTTTTCCCACAGCATCAAAAATAATATCGTAGGTATGGCCGGTTTTAGAAAAGTCCGTTTTGGTATAATCAATAACATGGTCGGCACCTAGCGATTTGACTAAACTCACATTGACCTGACTGCACACTCCAGTAACTTCCGCCCCGTAGTATTTGGCAAGCTGTACCCCATAAGCACCAACCGCTCCAGAAGCGCCATTGATAAGGATTTGTTGTCCGCGTTGAATTTTGCCAATGTCCCTAAGGAAAGACAAGGCCGTTAAGCCTCCATCACAGACAGCAACGGCGTCTGCATAGGTCATGTTTGCCGGTTTAGTGGCTATCACGCCGGTTTCCGGCAGGCATTTGTACTCAGCATGAGCGCCGAAACCAGTGCCGGCAGTTCCAAATATTTGATCCCCTTTTTTAAAAAGAGTTACCCCGCCGCCTACTTCTTCAATTTCCCCGGCCAGCTCAAACCCGGGTATGCAGGAAGGTTTGGTCAGACCGCTGAACAGCCGTGTCATGAAAGGGTCGGCTTTTCGAAAAGCGCAGTCTGCTGGCGTGACGACGGTCGCATGGATTTTGATCAATATTTCATGGTCCTTTGGAATAGGTTTATCAACCTCTCTAAGCTGAAGGACATCGGGTGATCCATATTTTGTAGCTATGATTGCTTTCATAAGCACTCCTCCGAGATCTCGCGGATTCGGCCGCACCCGAATAAGCCGGATGTGCCGCTTGCTTCATCTATAAACAATATAGCTACAAGCAGGTATTACTGTGTAGATACTAAAGTATTGTTTTATTGGAACAGACCTAGCTCGCGGGCGCGGACAATCGCTTCGGTGCGCCTTTTGACTTGGAGCTTGTCAAAGATGCGTTGATTGTGCCCTTTTACCGTACTCAAAGCAACGAAAAGCCGCTCGCTTATCTCACGGTTGGAGAGTCCCATGGCAATAAGCTCAAGCACTTTTAACTCGCGTACGCTTAATGGTTCAATTAAGTTCTGTATAAGCGGAGGAGCAGGAGGCAAACAAGAGTTGTCCGCGTGAAAATGTTCCACAATTTCGGCTGAGGCTAGTAATTTAATCAGGTAGTCCTTCTTGATTCCATGCCTATCTGCTTCGGGAACCAGCTCTACGATTGGAATGCTTTCGTCAACAAAAAGCCGAATGTAACCGCCAGGCTCTGCCAACTTCAGCCCTTCAACAAGCAGTTTCGCAGCTTTTGGCTTGTCCCCGTTAGCATAGAGCACAGCCACCTGCAGCACCATTCCTTTAAGCTGTTCATCTATCGATCTGTTTTTAATGGCGTGCTGTCCTAGCGGCTCCATCAAGGCCAGTGCGGCTGGCGCATCGCCTAGGGCTAAATGTACCCGAGTCTGGCTGAAGGGGAGCTCCTGAGAACGGGCCAGCTTAGCAGCTCCCTCCAGATCGCCCTGATGGAGCAGTAAAAGCACTTGCATAGCAGCAACATCGGGTGCCCGGGATACGGAGTTTATCTTACGGACGTGCTGACCTGCTTTGGTTAAACAAGCCGCGGCACCGGCGACATCCCCCTGGGCAAGCTTGAGCCGCGTGAAAAAGAGTTCACAGAGAGCGTAGGTGTCTACGCTTTCTAGCTGCTTCGCTAATTGGAGGCTCTGTTGTCCGTGCCGTTCAGCGGCATGCAACTCGTTCCATTCGTAGTGTATACGAGCGAGTCCCAGATGTGCTTCGCAAGCTGCCGGGAGAGGAGGTTCGCCAGCCAACTGGATCACGCTCTCGTATGACTCCGCAGCCAGATGAAGATGGCCTTCTGCTTCTTGTATGCTGCCAAGGCCCGTTGTTGCTGCAATAGTGACCATGACCGATGAAGTCGATTGTCCGAAAGAGATGACCTCTTTATAGGTTCGGCTAGCTGCGGTGCGGTCTCCTAGAAGCTGATAGGCAAAACCGAGTGTCCAAGTAGTAGCAGCACGAACAGGCAAATTATCAGGGTGCAGCAACTCTAAAGCGCGGAGTGATTGGGTGAGGATGATGCCACTTTGATATTGGGGGATCGCCAACATAGCTCTTATGGAGGCGATTTGCCCTGCAAGGTCACGCGTTTTGCCGTCTGGTTTGACTTTTTTTAGTGCTTTTTCTGCTATGACCAATTTATGTTCCACGGTGCTGTTTTGTCCCGTAAAGACTAAAGCCGAGGCATATATCACTAACAAAGAAGGTCTGGCTTCCAGAACATTCGTGGGCAGAGTGGCCAGCCAATGTAATACGGGTGTCATCATACCGCGATAATGCAGCGGCATCCCGTTGCCTTCCGCTAGACGAGCAGCGCGGTCTATCTCTTTAGCGGCAGCTGCATGGTGAAAAGCTTCAAGCTCGAGACCATTTTCCTCGTACCAACTGCTGGCACGAAGGTGTAATTCGGCTTCGGTATCTTCGCCGAATGATGCAGTGAATTCGGCGTTTTGCTGCAGCCGCTTCCGTAGTAACTCAGCAAAGAGATGGTGATAACGGAACCAGCGCCGCTCGTTATCCAGCGGGATGAGAAAAAGATTGGCCTGCTCAAGCTGTTTCAACGTCTCTTCACTGGAAGACGAGGGAGCGAGGCGCATAACGGCATCACACAGAGGGGCGCAGAAGCGGTCGAGTATGGATGTGTGCAGCAAGAAGGTTTGAACGTTTTCCTTTTGTTTGTTCAGCACCTCTTCAACCAAATAGTCAAGAACGAAGCGGTGGCTGCCGGTAAAAGACTTGATGAAGCCTGTCGCATCATGAAGCCCATCCATGGAAATGGCGGCTAATTGCAGGCCGGTTATCCAGCCCTCCGTGCGCGATTCCAGCAGGGCGATATTATCTGGTGACAGGTTCAGCCCCATCGTCTGGTTGAGGAAAGCAGCAGCTTCCGAAAGGGTGAAACGCAAGTCGGCGGCGCGCAGCTCTGTCAATTGTCCGCGTGCACGCAGCCGGGCTAGCGGAAGGGGCGGATCTTCACGCGTAGTGATAACCAGATGCATCTGCGGCGGCAGGTGCTCAAGTAGAAAGATGAGCGCATGGTGGACCGGATCAGCATCAATGAGGTGATAGTCGTCGAGCACGAGGACGAATTGGTGCGGCATGCTGCTGACTTCATTGAGCAGCAGAGTTAGAACCGCCGATGCAGGCGGAGGATGAGGAGATTGGAGTGCACGAAACAAGCTTTCCTCAATATTCGCTCCAATGCTCTGAAGGGCTGCCGAGAGGTAAGACAGGAAACGGGAAGAATCGTTATCGCCCTCATCGATGGACACCCATGCGGCAGGCTGTTTGCAAGTTGTAAGCCATCCGCTGACTAATTGGGTTTTACCAAACCCTGCCGAGGCAGAGAGGAGGGTCAGTTTGCCGTGCAGGCCACCATTCAGCTTTTCAATCAGGGAGGTGCGAAGAACCATTTTAGGCCGTGGAGGGGGGATATGCAGTTTCGTATATAAAAGTGTCTGAGACATGAATTGGTAACCACCGTTCTACGCCATCCTTGCAGCGTTTGATTGGGTTTCGTTAAACGTGCTCGTCTTAAAGGACGACGAAATCGTTTATCCTTGGTATGTTCGACGGTGTTCATGCTTTTCCTTTGCCCACTGAGCTCCAAATGGAAACAGCACCACAACCGGATTGGTCGTGATGCTGCTTAATGTTGTGACAGCTTTACTTGTGTAAGCCGTTTAAACTGGCGCCATCGGCGAAGAATCGCATAATGTTCGTCTCAACGGTTGAATCCGGTATTAAAGGAGGCGCTTGGTGTGGTTTGATTCGGGCATCAATGACGATATTATCGCAAGCCCAATGTTTATTCTCATAATAACTGTTCACGCCATGAATATCATGGGACGGGTTGCTGCGTGTAAAAGTGCCCCAAACGAAATTATCGATGGATTCGCTCATAAACTGGCTGTCATCGCAGACGATGATCATCGGACAAGTTGGGAGCGGGCCTTTTGCCGCGATAGCCTCGCATAATTCGTTCAATTCCTTTTGCGTATCTTCATAACTTTTAAATTCAGAAACCTGAATGGCGACGATTCCTGGCATGACCAGATGAGCGTGCTCAATTCCTTTGATGTCATTGAAAACTTCAGGCACCTGGGTGCACAATTCTCTTTTTACATCCCCAACGGCCGCAAAAACAACTTTACTTCCGCTATTGAGCCCAGTACCCGAGTAATCAAGCGTATCGATGGTCGTATTGGTATGAAAATGAAGGTCGCGATGAAGATCCATTCTAGCTAAAATGTACGTTAAAAAATGCTCGACATCATGCGAATCCAGAGGCTGGCTCTCTTCCGCCGTAATGAACAAATATTTGGCCAAGCTCACTTGTCCCGTTCCTAGAATGCGATTGGCAATTGTGAGCAGCTCCGCCGGTTGTTTGACTTGTTGATAAGGGGTGTACCTTTCACTTCCGATTGCAAAAAGCAATGGATGCACACCCGCAGCATCGACGGCATGGACTTCTTTGACACCAGGAATTTCTTGCTTGATCGCATCCCCGGTTAATTCATGAATTAAAGCGCCGAACGCCGTATCCTCTTGAGGCGGCCTGCCAACAACGGTGAATGGAAAGACGGCATTTTTCTTGGCATATACGTTATGCACTCTCATGAGTGGAAAAGGATGTGTGAGGCTGTAATAGCCCAAATGATCGCCGAAAGGTCCCTCCGGCTTCGTTTCACCAGGATATATTTCGCCTGTGATAACAAAATCAGCATCATGGCTAATGCAATATCCATCGATATAGCTGTAGCGGAAGCGGCGCCCCGAGAGCAAGCCGGCAAAAGTGATCTCACTCATGCCTTCCGGCAAAGGCATCACGGCTGACAACGTATGGGCCGGCGGCCCCCCGATAAAAATGCTTACCTTCAAAGGAAGTCCCTTCTTGGTTGCTTTATCCTGGTGCACGCCGATGCCGCGATGAATTTGATAATGCAAGCCAATCTCCTTATTCAATTCGTACTCGTTTCCGCTCAGTTGAATCCGATACATCCCCAGATTAGAATTCATAATGCCCGGTTTCTCCGGATCTTCCGAATAGACCTGAGGCAACGTGACGAAGGCGCCGCCATCCTCCGGCCAGTGTCGAATCAGAGGAAGATCAGCGATGCTGACCTCTTCGAAAGCAGCTGGCAGTCCGCCGGATACTTGGAGCGGCAGTGCTTTCCATGCAGCGAGCCCTGTTCCGAAATGTTGCAAAGGGTTTTTCATGGCCTTCATAGGATCGCTCCGCAAAGAAATAACCTTTTGTACGCCTTCCCACGTCTGACGAAAAATATATTTGCTGCGCTCAACCGTGCCAAAAAGGTTGGAAACCGCGCGGAACTTCGAACCTTTTACATTCTCGAACAACAAGGCCGGGCCGCCGGCAGCATGAACCTTCATATGAATGGCAGCCATCTCAAGCTCAGGATCGACTTCTTCATGAATGCGAACCAAATGTCCGTTTTTCTCTAAATCCATGAGGCATTCTTCTAAATTTTGATAGATCATCATTTTCTCCAATCAGACAGCTTCCCCAAAGGTCTTATTTGATACTGTCATTTTACAACAAATATCGGCAAAAATAAAAACACGTCAAATCGACGTGTTGATCGAGCCTCCTTTTAAACAGGAAGCAGTTCATAGGCTAACTTTTTGATAACATCCTTGTGTTGCGGGTACAGCTTAAGCAGCTCTTCCTGGGAAAATAGTTCAAAATCCTGAAAATCAAATCCAGGCGCTACCATGCAGCCGACAAGCGAAAACGTATTTTTTTCCATGACCGAAGATCCGAAAATACAGTTTTTTGGCACCAAATATTGTGGGGTCTCACCATTATCTAAATGAAGGCCTAGCTTGACTTCCTCATACGTGCCATCCTCGTGAATGACATGAATCGTAAGCGGGCTTCCGGCGTGAAAATACCATAACTCATCCGATTTCAAGCGATGAAAATGCGAAACATCGTGAGATTGCAGGAGAAAGTAGATGCTCGTATAAAGCAGTCGTGAACCGTTGAATTCGACGGACAACTCTTGATCCGTAATTTTTTCTTCCGCTTGAAAAGTACGTTTATAATAACCGCCCTCGGGATGAGCTTCGAGTTCTAGTTTAGAAATCCAATATTCAGGGCTATTAGTAAGCATGTCATCAGTTCCTTTAGTTTAGTGTAGCATTCCAAGCTTGTATTATAATCTAGCAGGTCCGTGAGATCAATCATAGCTTGCTAGATAAAGAGTTTCAGATTGTGATTTGCACGGCACGGACGCGCTGTGGATGTATGTAGCATTGGATTTCGATTTCATCCAATGCCAGACGCGAGCGAGGGCCGCTGCCATCTCTATGTTGCATTTTATGCAATATTAAGGCCTCAGATTGGCTGCTGCCGCCATCTACGTTGTACGAAGTACAACGTAGATGGCTGAATAGCGCGGTTTTCATGCTATTTTGATTGAATTCATTGTAGTTTGTGCAATGAAGAGCGAGGTAGTGGGGGTTAAAGCTGTTTTATGTTGTACGGAGTACAACATAGGCATAGGAGCAAGGGGCAGGGCGTGGCTCAAGGCGGTCATGCGGAGTAATCAAAAAAACCGCGATCCGAAAAGGACGCGGTTTAATAAGGAACCCAGCTTACAGCCTTATTTTAAGTCCATTTAAAATATAATCCCATTCATTCAAATTGTTTGTACTTGGAATTTCAACAGCACAGACATGCTGCAATCCCCAATCTAATTCCTTGATTCGCTCTAAATTTGCAATAGGATTAACAATAAGTATTTTGAAATCGCCATTTGTAATTTCCCGCAAAACAGACTGCAATTCGGCCGTTTGTTCATAGGTGGCAAGGAGTCTAACAAAAAGCGAAGAGTGAGATCCCGCGGATTCTTCTAAAAATCGTCGAATGCGCAAATTCAATTTCGCTTTATAAACATGATAAGTGTAGTACCAACTCTCATTTTGAATAATAGGAAAGTCATGAACGGAGGTTACATTATAATGCGTGTCTTGGATGAAATAGGAGGGTACTTTTTGAACAACGGCTGCAAATTCATCGACATACTGTGAACTGCCCTCTATGACTCGCAAGTTGGGGAGATCCATAAATCCCTGGAATTTGTTAGCTAATAACCTATTTACATCCGTAAGCGATGTAGAAATAACCCAATCCAAAGGCATCGAAAATTTCCTTAATTTGTGTCGCCTAAGGTGACCTGCCGGGTCACAGTTCTGACCCAAGCTTGCAACTAAATCATACGTTGTTCGGCTGAGCTCTTGTAAGTTCATCAGATATCCTCCACCTTTCCACTATATATTAGATTCAAATCTAGTTGGAAAAGGTTGGATAGATGAACCAGTGTGATTGTCACTATTTTTACAAATTATCCCATAGTACGCGTCGGTACTTTTCGTCAAGATGATTGATTTGCGCTTCAACATTTACTTGATTCACTAAATGCTGATGTTCGGGGATGATAACTTCCAAGATCCTCAGCTTCAGGTAGTCTCTCATTATTTGCGCTGGTATGAATTGATGTGTAAACAGGAATTTGGGATTCACTAAAACAGGTAACATCGTTTGATCTTGTAATTGAAGCAACTGGGCATTCATTCCTGGATTAAAAACCCTATTGGCCATGCCGGATTCATAAAAAGCTTGAATTGCGGTGTTCCGCTTCGTGAGCGATTCGGAAAATTCCTGATATAGAGCCGGGTACACTTCTCTGAGTTCATTGACAAAGATATCAGAAGCTGAACCTGCTAATATCATGTTTTGGAAAAAAATTGAAACGAAATCATCAATGAATTCCTGTGGATGACTCGGTATTCGGATCTCCGATTTTTCTACAATGAAGTAAGTATAACGAGCTACGACAGCTTCAATCACCTCATCTTTGGACGAGAAATATTGGTATAATTTCCCCCTGCTAATGCCCATGATCTTGGAGATCCCATCCATCGTAAGTGACTTGAAGCCATTTTTAACAATATCATCATTAATTTTGCTAACCATTTGCGATTTCCGTTCGTGTTCTGTTACCATCCATTTCACCTCGTAGCATGATGTTATTACTATATCACAAAAGCATATTTTAGACAAAATGAACAAAAATAATTAAATTTGTTGATTTTGTTTATTTTCGCTTGTATGATATAGGGGAATAGCAAAATGAGTGGAGGGAACCTCAGATGATGAATAAAACGGTTTTAGTTACGGGCGGTACGGGTTTTGTAGCCGGTTGGGCCATTTATGCCCTATTAGAGCAGGGATACCAAGTCCGGACTACGATTAGGAGTAAAGCGAAAGAAACGTCTGTATTAAATACTCTCTCCGGCAAAGTAGAGGCTACAGGTCGATTATCTTTTTATATAGCAGATCTATTAAACGATGATGGCTGGGATGAGGCAGTTGCGGGCGTTAATTACGTTCTCCATATCGCTTCTCCACTAAGTTTGGGTGAAAGCGACGATTTGGACGCTTTTGTGCGGCCGGCGCGTGATGGTGCTCTGCGTGTGCTTCGTGCAGCCATGAAGGCAGGCGTGGAGCGGGTCGTGATGACGTCATCGCTTGCTGCCGCAACACCTGACATTTCAAATACAAACCAACAAATCGATGAGTCGCTTTGGACGGATCCGAATGACAAGCATCTAAACGACTATCGAAAATCAAAAGCCATTGCCGAAAAAGCCATTTGGGACTATATGGCTGATCAACAAAGTAAGATGACCTTAACTACGGTTCTTCCAGGAGCGATATTCGGGCCTATCCTTTCCTCTAACGTGCCGAGTTCGATCGAGGTTATTCAACGGGTAGCTTTGGGCAAAAACCAAGGGAATCCGAAAATTGGATTTGAAATTGTGGATGTACGCGACCTAGTGGACCTTCATATTCGAGCTATGACGGATCCAGATGCTGCAGGCCAAAGGTATATTGCAAGCAGCGGTTATATGTGGATGAATGATATAGCGAAACTTTTGAAGCATGAACTCGGGGAAAAGGGGCAGCAGATTTCAGTCAAAACGATTCCGGATATTATGTTAAAAAGCGCTGCAAAAGTGACACCTTCCTTACGGTCATTAGTGCCGATGTTAGGACGAAAATTTCGCTACACATCTCAGAAAGCGAGAAGCCAATTGAAGTGGAGTCCGCGGCCGGTTGAGGAGACCGTTCTGGATACTGCGAATAAGCTGGCGGAGTTTCAGTTAATTTAGTGGGGTAGGAGGATATACGGGAATTAGAGCGTGAGAGATACCGCATTGTCCTTTAGGGGGATGCGGTGTTTTTTCGTTTTAGTTACTAGTATTTTTCTTTGATTTTTTTGAAAAACCAGAGATAAAACCAGTATGAAATTAATAAAGTAATCGTTAATGTGAGGTAACTCAAATACCAAGTCCAATGTATGTATTTGATTAATTCGGTATGAGTCTCTAAAACGACTTCAATTATTGTAATGACCGTTGGAAAACTAAGGGTATAAATTGTTTTAATCAACCATGACTTTTGGTTAGGGAAATAGACGTTAAAAATGGCACTTACAGCAGGTAAGATGAAAAACTCAAAAGTAAAACTCGCTCTGTAAGCCATTTGCAAAATGCCGACAGGATACTCGATTAACCCGCCTTGTACAACTAAGGCCCCGAACAGCCAGGAAGGTACTTGCATAAATAGAAAGCTTAGAAGGGCTTGCAGCAAGTTTTTTCGGTTGATAAATATTAACAACAGAATCGCAGTAACGATCCAAGCGGACCAAAGGAGTATCGTATCCATGAGATTGACCATCCATGTTTGTAATACATTCATTATGATCCGAAAAGATGAGCTTTAATCGTTAAGAGCAAGCTGCTCCACTGGAGAACCCCAGTATTTCGCCGATCCATTAGCACTGTCTGCGTTCCTGCGCTTATCATCATGCGATGCATCCGCTGGGCGTATGATTTTCGCGGTCAATTTTGTTTTCTTTCTATCCATCATTTCATCTCCGATTTCATGCAGTATGGGACTGCTTCAAGCCTTTTTTGATGACTTTCACCTATAAATAGTATGTTTGGGAGGAAAAATGTGCTCTGATAAAAAGCAATTTTTTTCAATCGGATCGTTTATAAAAAATACAATAGAATTGCTTCGGGATCAAAATGAAAAACTTATTGAGGAAATGGAGTCACGAAGAAGGTATGACTGTGACCGTGGAGAGATTGATTCACTCTAACTTCCTGTAAATGAAAATTAGACCTACAGCTTTCTAGGGCTGTAAGTCCAATTTTCTTTATGCTCTAACAGTGGGGTGGTCTTTAGATTAACGAATTAAGATTAAACCAAGATTAAGTTTAGATAATTATTGTATGAAAAAAATAGCGGAGCCTAGGGGGATGTATGAATCCCGATTTAAATGGCTGACGAAGCAAACTCGACGAGGCCAAGCCTAGCGGAAGATTCAGACGCCGTGCTCCTACACTCGAAGACAAGCTACGAAGTCCATCATCCGTTCCGTCCGCGCGGGCGAACCCAGCGGGGTTTTCACCCCCATGGTCCATACAAAAAAACCTCGATCCCAAGGGATCGAGGTTTTTACTTGTATGGAGCCTAGGGGGATCGAACCCCTGACCTCATCGCTGCCAGCGATGCGCTCTCCCAGCTGAGCTAAGGCCCCGAAATGACGTGTATTAACGTCGACTTTTCGTATTATACATGAAATATTTGAAGCAGGCAAGCCCTTTGTGCAGATATTTCATATTGTCTTTTATGCCTGCGACGTTTCTGTTGCAAACGGTGCCAAACGTTGTTTTCATTCACATTTTCATGCTAACCTAGTAATAGAAACTAGTTGATCGTGTAGGAGTGACGAAAGAGTGTCAAACGGGGTTTTGTATTGGGTTTACTTGGGAGTAGCATTTATATTGCCATTTGTGATCGGCGTGTGGTTAATGCGGAAAACGAACCGGCTCGGATTCTCTTTCTGGATAACGACAGCCTTAAATATTGTTTTGACTTTAGCTGCAGCATTTTGGTGGAAATCAGTGACGGAGGATCCGTTCCGCATGATGTTTGGAATGGCGTTTTATGGGGTATCAGCCGTGAATTTGATGGTCATCGAATTTTTTGCGCTATTTAGCATTCGCAAGAAAATGAATTCGTAGAGGGATGGTTTCTTCATGACACAATCTTCTTCTAAGGTTTACTTTTATGTCTTTACAATTGCTGCCGTCCTATGGATGGCCTTTATTTTTTTCAAGTCAGGGCAGACCTATCAGCAGCAGACACTGCGTCCGCTTTTAGAATCAAAGCTTAGTGGATCTCATCTGCTAAATTACTCCCCGCATTTGGCATTCACCTACGATGGGCAAAAACTGTCGTGGCAGGACCCCGCCGGCGTTATCGAATTCTTCATAAGAAAAGCAGGGCACGTAAGCGAGTTCGCTTTACTTACCCTGCTCTGGATCTTGGCCTTACTTGCGAAACGAGTACAAGTAAACATGGCACTGCTCACCTCCTTTATCATTTCGATTTTGTATGCAGTGACCGATGAGTGGCATCAAACGTTCATTGAAGGCCGCACAGGTCATGCCATTGACGTGGTAGTCGATTCAATTGGAGCACTATTGGCTGTTTTTTTGGTGCTGGCGGTTCTCGGGATCCGCTCTGCGATTAGACGAAGAAGAACAAACTGGTAATCATCATATACACTTTTCTTTTTTTGATGGATTTGAATTTCCAAAGCTCGCGAGCTTCGACTTCCAATTCGTGCTGCTGCCACTGCATTAATTTCTCAGATACATATAAGTTGGATGGTTGCATGATTCGGTTCACCTTCCTTTCTTTTCCTGTTAGATCCAGTTTACATCTAGAATAAGGGGAACAAAAAGTGTATAATTCACTTTAACAATTTCCCCTTTTGGAGAAGGAGGTGGATCATGCAGCTGTTATCTCACTTTTTGGAGCTGCGTGCCGGCTTTGCCCATGACATAGAGCATGAACCGCAGCCTATTACGTTAGAAGAATTATCCGAAAGAATGTATTGCACGACACGGAATGTGAAGATTTTGCTGAAAAAAATGATGGAGCAGGACTGGATTTCCTGGAAGCCCGGAAGAGGCCGAGGGAACGTTTCCGAGCTGACGTTTCTGGTTTCGGCGGAGGACATGGTGTCCCAACAGGCGATGGAACTGGCGGCACAAGGGGATTACCGAGGAACGATCGAACTCATCCACCAATTGGGCAGGGGAGAGTCGTTACAGGACTCTTTTGTCGATTGGTTGTTCAGCTATTTCGGCTATCGCGCGGTCGTTCAGGAGGAGTGCTCCAGGGATACGCTCCGTTTCCCGGTGTACAAATGGCTGGTATCGCTGGATCCGGCTTTTTCTTTTTTTGCTTTTGATACGCATTTGATGAATCAAATTTTCGACACGCTCGTTTTGTACAATCCCGGTACGATGGTAGCTGAGCCGCATTTGGCGCATTACTGGGAGAAAAGCGAGGATGGTCTTCACTATACCTTTTATTTGCGAAAAGGCGTCTTGTTTCATCATGGCAGAGAAATGACGGCGAACGACGTGTATTACTCGCTGTCCAGAGTCAAGGAACTTGGCGCGAGGGCTTGTCAAGGGTGGATGACGGAAAGCATCGAGAACATGCGGGTGCTGAACCGAAGCGCTATTGCGATTGAACTGAAGCAGCCTAATGAGCTTTTTCTGCAGCAGCTGGCGCATACTTCTTTAGCGATCGTGCCGGAGGAAATTTGCCGGGATAACGAAAATATATTCGGGCGAATGCCAATAGGGACCGGGCCGTTCAAACTGGAGCGAAACGATGATTACATCTGTAAGCTTCGGGCATTTGACGGGTATTTTGGGGTCAGGCCGCATTTGGATCAATTGGAAATTTGGCTGCTGCCGCATGAACTTTCAGAGGTTGGACCCAGCTGGGATATGGTGCAGGTGTTGTGCGATCATACGAATTCCCGGAAACCGGCCGGTGCCGTCGGCAAAGATGCTGAATGGCATCAGATTGAGCAGTCGATTCTGGGCTGCAGCTTGCTAACGTTTAATGAGGCTAAAATGGGGCCGCAACGCCATCTGAACTTTCGCAAGGCGATTGATTTGGTCATCGATAGGGAAAGGATGATTGAACAGCTGGGAGGCTTCAGGGAAGCGCCGGCAAGCTCTTTTTTGCCAACGATGAATCTCAAACGTACGTCAGCAGAGTACCGCACCGATGTGAAGGAGGCGAAATGCCTGCTTGAGGAGATGGGGTACAACGGCGAGCCGATTCAAATGTACATCTATAGCAATAACAGTGAAGATGCCCAGTGGATTGGTGCGCAGTGCGCCAAAGCTGGAATTCGTATCGAGCTCACGACCAGAAGCATGGGGGAAATGATGCAGCTGGACACGATTCACGAAGCCGATCTCATTTTTTATCACATTTGTCTGGAGAGTGAGTACGATCTTCACATTATTCAGACGCTGAAACAGTGCAACAGCTATGTTCGGGCTCACTTAAGTCCGGAACGTATGGCATGGATCGATGCGGAAATCGACCGTATTCTTACGATTGCATCCCGGGACGAAAGGATTAAGAGACTTCATGAGGTGGTTGAGGTGCTTCAGGAGGAGAAAACATTTTTGTTCGTACTTCACCGCTCTCAGCAAACGACCTATCATGATTCGATCAAAGGCGTATGTATTAACGATTTGGGTTGGGTTGATTTTCGGAAAATATGGTTCACGCCTAGTACTTGATAAATCTTGGCTTATCTGGAAATACTCTTGGTAACAATCATGAATGACCAGGAGGGCATGGGTATGGGCAAAATAAAAGAGGCTAATCTTGTTCGATTTCTTGAACGTCACGATGTGTGGTGCGCAGATGTCGAGGTCATCGCTGAAGGTATCTCAGGTACGCTGGTTGCTGAATTCTCGTCGACCAAAGGGAGTCAATTCGAGATGAGTCATGTGTACCGTAAAAACATGTCCCGTGAAATGGATTGGTATGATAATCATTTGCACAATGCCTATGAAGACGTTTCCAAAGAGTTGTTCGGAACCGAATCCCCTGAATCGAAAAAATGGGGGAAACGCGAAGATTTTGAAGAGGAAATCCTTGCTTTCGGCTCTATTCGCGAAGAGTTGAAAGAACATTTTCAGCTTAGCCGCACGGCAGCTTTATTTCATACGGAAGATGTGGAGGACCAAACCTACTTGCATTAATTTTCCGGTTTCTACCAAATAAAAAAACGACCGTTAAGGTCGTCGGCTTCTAGGTTCGTAACGGTTTTCCATCGCCATCCAGCGACCATTCGCAACGAAGAAACCAATAAAAAAGAACAAAACTAAACGAATAGGCACCCAAACTAAGCTAATCTCATGCGTGTTTAGTAATTCAATGATGCTAAATAAGGCCGTAAGCCCAACACCCCAGGGGAGAAGGCCGAAATTCACTAAATATTTGTTTCTGCCAAGCTGTTTTCTTTTCAGCCATATGGCCTTGCGTGGATCCTCGTTCATATCGAAACTCCCTTTTTCTTTTTATTATAGCATTGCTTGAAATAAATCTCGAATCAGTATTCATAAGAAGCCTCCATTCATATGCTAGTCATAGGACGGGAGCTTTTTTTAATGGAAGAGATGACCAAAGTCCTCATATTATGGTAGTATAAGGAAGTTGAAAGGAGGTATCGCTTTGCTGCTTAAATTTCTTGCTTTTGGTCTGTTATGGCGACTTGTCGGCAATCCATTTCTTGCACTTCTTATTCTATTAATCATTTTATATGTGTTAGATAGAAGATTTATCGGATTAACGCCGAATATTTTTAAGCCATTTCAATTAAGGCGCAGGGCGTCTAGGCTACGAACGGAATTGCATGCGAACCCACATCATACGTCTGCGAAGCTGGAGCTTGCTAGGAACTTACTGCAGCGCAATAAATTCCAAGAAGCGCTTCCTTACTTGGAACAAGCGCTGCCGATTATGGAAGATTCCGCAGATGTACATTACGAAATCGGACTTTGTTACCTGAAGCTGGGGGATTTGAAAAAGGGAGAGAGCTTCATGCTTCAAGCGGTAGAGTTGAACCCGAGGGTTAAATATGGCGAGGCCTATTTACGCCTAGGGGAAGCTTTAGCGCCCGTTGCACCCGAAAGGGCTGCGCAGCTCATCGAGCAGTTCCGTGATCTGCACTCCTCTTCGGTCGAGGCGTATTACCGGCTTGGCTTACTGTACCAGCAGCTTGGGCGCAGCGCTGATGCGAAAGCAACGTTCCGCGAAGCGCTGGACATTTACCGCGGCTTGCCGCGATACAGCCGCAGACAGCAGCGTCGCTGGGCCATGCTCGCTCGCTTCAAATGAAAAGGTTCCGCTGCTAAGCGGAACCTTTTTTCATAGCTGCGTACATTCGTATGAGCAGCCAAGAGCCGAGCACGCCGATGAAGAATGCGGCGATGGTATGTAGATCATAGAGCCAGAGCTGCTCCTGGTTCGGCGTGAGGCGCCCCCAGAGCGTAAGAAGCGCAGGATGCACAAGATAGATGCCGAACGAAGCGGCTCCTAATGCGGTGAGCACAACGCTAAGCCTCGGGCTATCGGCAAGACGCCTTAGCGACCACTGGACGGCCCATAGCGGAACCGCCATACAAAACACGAGGAGAGCCAGTTCAAACCAACTATTGCCTGAGGTGGCCCGACCATACTGATGCAGAAGAAGCATCCCCACGAAAGTGGCGCCTGCAAGGCACATGATGCTCCCCGTTAAGTGTCTGTAACGATCAGACCAGGCAGCAATAGCCGAATAATGAATGCCCACGAAAGCTCCAAAAGTGAATACCGCTGAGTAGCTGACAAATAGCGAGGCATATTCCGGCAGGGAGTGCACCTCATGATGTATAACGTAGGCGCCAGCTTGAATAACGATACCTATCGGAATTAGCGCCCGTTGAACCCAAGTGTACCGTCTCACCACCGTAATCAGAAGCGGGAACAAAAGGTAGAACTGAACAATGATGACCATATAATAGAGATGATAGCTGGCATTCCCCGAAATAAGCAGTTTGATGAAGTAAATGATGTCAAATCGAACGGTTCCATGAAACATAAATTGGTTAAACAAATAATAGAAAAGGGACCACAGGACATAAGGAATCAGAATTCTTTGCAGTCGTTTTGTCCAGAAAACACGCGACATTCCTGGGCCCCATCGATCATAATACGTATAAAAAAGCACGACGCCACTGATCCAAATGAATAGCGGCACGGTGAATAAACTGGCTTTGTTAAGGATAAAAAAGATGGTTTGCGAGCCGCTCCCGATCGGAAGCAGCGTAGCGCCCGATGTGATGTGAATCAGTACGACGGCGATAATGGCGATTGCGCGGATGAGGTCGATCTCGGGTAGTTTGGGTCTTGACGGCATGACGGTATTCTTCTCCTTTTTTCACTTTGTCCAATGTAACATGAATGAAAAAGGAGGACAATACACGCCAATTAATCGCGATAAGCAACAAAACTGTCTGGATCCAGAAGCTTCCACTCGGATGGAGGCGACCCGAAATCAGGGACGTCCAACATTTCGCCTTCCCGTTTGGAGGATACATGTGCGACCAACCCTGGCGCTAAGTAATCCGCAGCCCGCCAAGCATTATTGGGCGGCAATTTTTTCGTGTATATGGCTTTCAAATAATCATCAACAAGGAATTGATGCGAGCCGAAGTGCCCGTTTGGAAGCCCCTCAAAGGTGTGCGGCAGGCGGAAACTGTGATGCACCTTGGCAAGGCTGGCATGGAAATCGTTTTGCAGCGTTTGATTCAGATTGTCATCGCTCACATGTACATATCTATCCTTGCAGGCAAGCTGCGGTGTCAGATTCTCGACCGCCCCCCATTTCAGAGAAGTCCACGCAGAACCACCCGCATGCTCCTCATAGCTGCCGTTAGTTCCGAACATGCTCATATATACGCTGTTGTTCCCTCCCCAGCCTACGCGTCTGAACTCATTGAGGCGCATCATTCCGCCATCTGAGGTACGCACTAGAGCACTCTGATTGCTGAATGTATTGTCCCATAGGTTAGCACCTTCCTGAAAAATCCGGTCCTCATGCTGGTCGACATAGCCCAAACAGGATACCTTAGTCGCCTTAGCTCCGGTAACAGACAGAACCATTGAGACGGAATGCGTCGGATAATACATCGGCGGAATGCCGGCCACTTGCTTCCAATCCTTCCCGCCCGAATATTTGAAAGCATCGTAGAACCCATGCGTCATATCATGCAAATACTGAGCTTCACCGTAGACAAAGTTGCCGAAGTGGCCCGCTTTGAATTGGTCCCGGCAGTAAACCGTAGAGGGGTAGTAATAACTTGTCTCCCCAGTCATGTAGATTAATCCGGACCGCTGCACTTCCTGGATAATGGCGGATATTTCCTCTAAGCTTTGCGCCATCGGCACAGCACAATAGACATGCTTGCCAGCCTGCAGAACTTGTATGGTTTGAGGGCCATGCAGATGTCTTTGTGTAAAAATAGCAACGGCATCCACATCGCTGCTCAGCAGCTCTTCTAATGAAGCGTAAGTCTGTTTGAGGGAAAAAGTTTTTGCAAATTTTTCGCGGCGATCCTCGTGCAATTCCGCCAAAACAACTTCATCCACATAAGGATGAGCTTGAAACAGCTGTACGAAGCATTGTGAGAATTGGCCAGCCCCAACAATCCCTATTTTCATACCCACGAGAGTTCCTCCTATCATGAGAGCTTCAAATTCTGCTTCCGATATGTGCGACATCTCTTTTATTGTAAGTAGGTTTCTGCGCCATGTATTTAGTCCAAAGTAACAATATGGTTTCCAAAATCACAGTAAGATGAGCTAGTCTTTGGCAGCAAGAGTGCTTGCTTGACGCTCTACAGCTAGCGCGATACACTATATAGAAGTGAAAACAGCGAAAGTCAAGAGGGTGATAGTACATGAGTTACGAATATCTCATGCAAGCGGTATTGTTAATTTTCCTGGTTATCATTACTTTTTTTGCAATGTTGATTTGGACGAAATGGCGAAAAAGAGGACGGAGATAGACGATGTATTTTATTAATCATGAACAGATTGATGCGCGTATTCAATTTCTTTCGGATTTGACCGATGCAGTCAAACAATTGGAGCAGCAGTGGGAGCAAGGCGATAACGGCCTCGTTTGGCAGCTGGCCCAGGAGCGGGTACTCCACTTGGCCATTGAAACCGTGACCGATGTGGGCAGCTTGTTGATCGACGCTTTCATACTAAGAGATGCGAGCAGCTACGAAGATATCGTGGAAATCGTACACGGCGAAGGTGCCTATTCGGAATCATTGACCGCCACGCTGCTTGAGCTTGTGAAGCTGAGAAAGCCGCTCGTGCAAGATTTTGTGGACTGGAACCGTCAAGCGCTGCACCCCGTTCTGCCGAAACTTCCTGCGGCATTCGAAGAGTTTGCTGCGAGTGTTAGGGCATTTATTAAGAGTGAATTGGAATAACATACATAGATGTTTCTTAATTTACAACTTCGATATGATGCTGTAAAATGAAGCATAATGATTGTTCCGAGGGTAGGTGAGCTAATGAATCAAACACTTGAGACATCCACGCGCAAAGTGATTCTTTCCATGCTCAAAACTGGGGGACCTCTCAGTGTTCAAGAGATGTCCAAACAGCTCGGAATTACGGAGATGGCCGTCAGGCGGCATATTCATTCTATGGAAAAGGACGATCTGCTCGAAACGAAGCTTGTCAGGCAGGCGATGGGGAGACCTACGAATGTCTACACATTAGCTCCCAAGGCAGATGAATTATTTCCCAAGAAATATATGCAGTTGACACTCGATTTACTGGATGAGTTACTTGAAGATCAAGGGCATGAGAAGATAGAGCGGCTTTTTGAAGGCAGACAGGATAAGCTTGAGTCCCGCTACCAGCCTCGCATGGTGGATAAGAACTTGGAAGAGCGCGTAGCTGAATTAGCGCATATCCAGAACGAAAACGGGTATATGGTCGATTGGACGCAAACAGGTGCCGACGCCTATACATTCAGCGAGCATAATTGCCCGATCTCCCAGGTTGCGAATACGTTTGGTCAAGCCTGCCAGTGCGAGCTTGCTTTGTTCCGAAATTTGCTGGACGCCAACGTGGAGCGCACCGAATGCTTGGCCAAAGGCGCGAACAAGTGCGTCTATATTATTAGCAAAAAATAAATAAGGCTGTCCCAGAGGTAGAATACTCTTGGGACAGCCTTTTCTTGTATGGAGAGTCAGCTCGCGCTCGAACTTGCCAGCCCAGTCCTAACGGACTCTACAGACGTTATTATCGTGAAAATCGTCCTGTTTCAATTCTAACGGACACAGGAACCCTTATTTGCTGATTTCAGGGCGAAATCATGGCTGAAACAAACAAATAGCGGCGCTGGAGTCCGTTAGATTTTCAAAATGGCTATTTTTCACCGAATAAGAGCCGCTGTGTCCGTTAGACTGATCGGGGATCGTTGGCACCTCAGGTTCCGGCTCATCCAGTATTCGCTGCGTTCAGCCCCGTCCAACCAATCCGGACCTCTCGGCGGCCCGAACCAAGAGGGGAACCACCTTAAGTGTACGTGCCGGCCAATTCTAACGGACACATTCCGTCCGCCTCTCCCACCAGTCCCGCACTTAACGCGAAGCCGCAATAAGCCGGGCTGCCTTATCGGTCACCCACTCGAAGCGGCCGGCTTCGATTTCTTTTAAATTAATGAGCGAGCCGCCGATACCAAGCCCGTAGCAGCCCAGGTCGAGAAATTGTTTAATGTTCTCTTCGGTAACGCCGCCAACAGCCATCATCGGAATATGGTCAAGCGGTCCCATCAATTCCTTGATATAGGAGAGACCCAGGCTCGCGCTCGGGAAAATTTTTATCGCTGTAGCGCCTGCTTTCCATGCTTTGACGACCTCGGTCGGTGTCATCGCTCCAGGGAAAATCGGAACCCCCTCACGGCCCGCATAACGAATAACGTCCTCATCCAAATTCGGCGTTACCAGAAAAGAGGCGCCTGCTTGTACAGCTTTCTGTGCATCCTCCACATCGAGTACGGTGCCAGCGCCAATATACATTTGTTCGCCGAACTTCGTCTGCAGCTCGCTAATCATCGTCAAGGCGCCAGGTGTGTTGAGCGTCACCTCCATAACGGTAACTCCGCCCTTCAAGAGTGCTTCCGCTACGGAAAAAATGTGAGCTTCTTTCACGCCACGAACAATGGCGATAATGCGCGTTCGTTCAATTTCCTTCAATCCTTGCTCTCGGTTCATGTGGCTCCTCCAGTTGTTTCAAAGTTCGATTTGCTTTTCATTATGACAGGTCCCTGAAATTTTTCCAGTTTTTTTGTGTCAAAACAAGCTGCTCCTACCTATACTGTAGTAATTCATAGGCATTCGTCTAGAAGCCGCCATCGATCAACGCAGTTTGCAGACTCGGGAGGTGCTCGTCATGACTTGGATGGAGATTAGTGCAGTTAGTTCGGCTGCCGCTTTTATTGTGCTCGTCGTTTTTGCCGTTCGCATGCTGATTACAGCAAAAAGGATGCTACAACAACTTAGCGATACGGTCGCTCAAACAGAACAGCATGTAGCCAAAGCAGCAGGGGAAGCTGAGCAATTGCTGAACAAAGCGGGGCAGCTGACCGAAGAGGTGCACTTGCAGGTGCTGGCGTTAGAGTCAACCGTTCATTCCATCGAGAAGACTGGAGCAGCTATAGGGGATGTCGCTTCGGTCCTTCGCAAAGGTGCACGCATGATGAGTGAGTCGCTTCACGGTGCGGAAAGGGTTGTACATACCCACCAGAAGCGGATAGAGGACGTCATGGAGTGGGCAACGACGGGGTATGAGCTGTGGCAGAGGTGGCAGGCGAATCGGAAAGCCAAATCAGACCATTAAGGAGTGGATTTCACATGGCAAGCGAAAAAAAAGGTAAAGATCTTCTCATCGGTGCGATTGTTGGAGGTTTACTGGGCGCAGCGACAGCTCTGCTGTTCGCACCGAAATCCGGGCGCGAGCTTAGAAACGACATTGCGGAAAATGCCAAAGCCGTTAGCGACAAGACGGTTCAACTGGCTACTTCGGTCTCGCAAAAAACGCAAGAGGTTGCAAAATCCGTTAGTACCACAACATCTGATATCGTAGGCAAAGCCAAAGACACGGCAACAAATGTGGTGGGCACGGTTCGTTCCTGGAAAGAGTCCAAGATTGACGATGCAGAATTGCAAGATGATGAGGAAACATCTGAAGCTGCAGAAGATTTAGTTATCCTAGGAAATCGCTAAAATAACAAAAAAGCAGCAAGCTTATGAATTCGAGCTTGCTGCTTTTTGCCTTTACCACTTCGATGGATCAATCTTGCGAATATCCAAGCCTTCCCATATGTTCTTGATGGGAGCCGTTTCCGGATGTTCAAAGACCAGCCATGCCGTAGGAAGATACCTCTCCCCGTATTCACTGGATGGCTTGTTGATGATGACATTATTGTGCACAAGAACGGTAGAAGCTCCACCGTCTAAATTAGCGGCTGTGACTGCGCCATGCGCCAGGAAAATCTCCTGAATATCGTACAGGGTTGCTCCTATGCTGTGCGTCTGCCTGCCGTCGATGACGGCGAATAGAATGGAGCCGTCTTTCGTTTGCGCCATGCTGGTACGCGGAGCAATTCCCCAGCCGTCTGCTTGGCTTTTGATTTGTCCAACCCCGTTGACAATGAACCGCGGGGAAAAGGAAACAGCTTCCTGAACACCCATCGCCACCAGTTCGGAGACTTTATATTTGCCGGCGATCATACGGCCTTCTTTATCAATGCCAACCACTTGCACAATGCCGTTCATGCCTTTATCATTGTAAAAGATTTTGCCCCCGGACATAACGATGCCTTCCGGTTGGAATCCGTTCCCCTCCCAGTTCGGGTCGATGAAACCTCCGCCGTTAACGCCGAGGATCGCTCCTGTTCTTTTGACCATGGAGGAGACTTTCTCGCCTTTGCCAACTTTATCAGGAACGGCAATGCGAAGCTTTTTTGGATCAGAAATAGTGACAAGCTGTCCTTTGAAGTTCGTCCCTGAAATGGGTTCAATGGTGACGAGCTCCTTCTTGACGGCCGCCGTCGGGGCTGTAGAACTCACAGGTTCAATCTGCACGATGCCTTTATCTTTCTCATCGCCCATTTCGTCAAACTTCTTCCAATAAGCTTCTACGCGCTTCTGCAATTCCTCGGAGCCAATTAAATATTTGGCCCAATCGCGATGCTGGGTTGTAATCAAAGTATCGGCCATCATGAGCCGAACAGTCGTACCTGAAGCTGTAAGGAAAAACCAACATAAGGACAAGATAGAAATAATCACGAAACTTAGAATCGTATACAGAAAAAAACGCATGCCCACAGAACGTTTTCTGTTCTTTCTCGCTAGTCGAGATTGCGTGGAGGCGGTCTGTTGAACAGCCATGATTTCTTTACCAACCCTCTCTACCAAAAAATCAATGCAATCAACCTTTATAGATAGACGAAAAAAAAGGAGTAAAGTTTCATTCTTCATGAACTTTACTCCTTTTTAACAATTCGTATTAGATTGGGCGCTTTACTGAAGACAGCAATGAATCTGCTGCGGAAGGACGCTCGTAATGAAATTCCAAGCCCATTCCCGTATTCCGGGCTACGCTGCGCAGAATGAGATCGTGGTACTTCTTTTGACGGATGGCAGCAATAACAACAAATTTCGAAATGCCGAGCGTGTCAAAATAAAGTTTCCCTTCTTTTTCAATATACTTTTGCACATGATTCATATTGACGAAAAGGTCGGTATCCATCTTTTTAAAGCCCATTTCTTCGAGCTTATCCAAGAAAAGACTGAAATCGAGCAACGAATTTACAGCTTGGCTTATACGTTCAAAACGAGTGTGATAAATCATTTCTTTCGAGCTGACTTCAATAAATAATGTATCGTTCATGGAAACCGGTTCCTGCAAGGCTTCTTTGCTGCTTGCTTGCTCACTCTCGTTCTCGAGGTAGCCAGCTTTCTCCATTAAATCGGTGTATGGAATGTTGTAGGCATCCGACAGCTTTTTTAACGTAACAGGCGATGGGTTGATTTTCTCATTGGTCGAGCGATTGCGCTCCAGTTCCAAATCTCTGATGTAGGCGTGTGAAAGTCCGCTTTTGTTAGCTGCTTCGCGCAGGGACATTTTGCCCCGTAAGCTTTCCAAAAATTTACCGAATCCTTCTAATTGCTTCATAGTGATGAATCCCTCCATATTGTTTAATTGTAAATGAGTTTGGTGGAAATGAAAATGTTTACGCTTGAATTGGTGCTATTTCCCTGAAATCCCTGCCATGTGGGCAGCGTGCATATTTATGATTGGCGATTGGAAAATTAGTAGCATCATCATGGAAAGAGGCTGATCGCATGGCAAGAGATTTACCCATTGGGAACGGGAATGTACTCATTAATTTTGACGCTGCTTATAATATTCGTGACATGTATTACCCTTTAGTAGGTCAAGAGAATCAATCTAGCGATCATCTTTCACATTTTGGTATTTGGTGTGCGCGAGATTTCTTCTGGATCGACCATCCGGAAGTTTCGAAAAAGCTGAAATACCTAGAAGATTCGCTGGTTACGAACGTTGAATGCGCCCATGAGAGATTGGGATTAAGCTTCGTTATCCGAGATGGTGTAGATGTTCAACAAAATATTTTTTTACGCAAAATAAAGATGGAAAACCAGTTTGATGAGGAAAGAGAGATCAAACTTTACTTTCATTTGGATTTGCAAATCTATGGCAACGGTGTCGGCGATACCATTTATTTTGACCCTGAGTTGAATTCGCTTCTGTTTTATAAAGGGCATCGTTATATGTCGCTGTCGGGTTTATCTCCAGATGTCGATAAGCCGTATCCCAGCGGTTATGCAACGGGGCAGAAAGGCATACATGGCCTTGAGGGCACATGGCGTGATGCGGAAGACGGTCATCTAGGGGGAAATCCGATTGCGCAGGGTTCTGTTGACGGGACGCTTGAGTTGACGATGATGCTGCCTCCCAAAAGCTCGAAAGAGGCATGGTTCTGGGTTTGCTTCGGCCATACGAAGCAGGAGGTCGAGCGATTAGAAAGCTTACTGCGTACAGAGTCCCCACAAGCTTTGCTGCAGCGCACTCACGATCACTGGGTAAGATGGGTCAACCAGGATGCTCATCAGCTTAGCTTACTGAAGCCGGAATTGGCTTCCTTTTACAAAAGATGCCTGTTGATCACTAGAACGAATGTTGACAATCGTGGCGCTATTATAGCAGCAAATGACTCGGATATTTTGAAGTTTGCCAAAGATACCTATTCCTATATGTGGCCGCGGGACGGGGCCTTGGTATCTCATGCCTTAGACCGGGCCGGATATTATGAACTCTCCAGGAAATTTTTTGATTTTTGCATAAAAGTATTGACGCCTGAAGGGTATCTCATGCACAAATACAATCCCGATAGCTCCGTAGGTTCAAGCTGGCACCCATGGGTGGACGGTCAGGGGAAAAAGCAGCTGGCTATTCAAGAGGATGAAACGGCACTCGTTTTGTATACGTTGTGGCATCATCACAAGCTGGCCGGCACGATAGAGCGTTCCCGTGAAGATTACGAGAAATTTGTGAAACCCGCAGCGGATTTTCTCGTGCATTATCGAGATGCTTCCGGGCTTCCATTACCCTCCTATGATCTCTGGGAAGAACGTTATGGCGTGCTAGCTTTTACCGTTGCCTCTGTCTATGCCGGTCTGGTTGCTGCCGCTCGTTTCGCCGATTATCACCAGGATAAAGCGCGTGCCGTTTATTATGCCGATATCGCGGATCAGGTGAAAAAGGCAGCCGAACAGCAGTTGTTTGCGGCTGACCAGAATCGCTTTTTACGAGCTTTATATTGGAGTTATGATGAAAATAAATATGTGCCTGACTATACGATGGATATGAGTATGTACGGGTTATTCGATTTTGGATTGTTCGAGCTGGAGGATCCAAGGATCATGGCGACGATGAAGATTCTAAAAGAGAAATTGTGGGTACATACGGATATCGGCGGCATCGCCAGGTATGAAAATGACTATTACCATCAGGTGACGAATGATGTCGCTAAGGTGCCAGGCAATCCGTGGTTTATCTGTACGCTTTGGTATGCGGAATGGCTGGTGGCCTCGGCAAAAGTGATTGAAGATTTACAAGAATCGGAAAATCTGATGTTCTGGGCAATACGCCATGCGCTGCCCTCAGGCACAATGGCGGAGCAGGTGCATCCGTTCACAGGCGCACCGCTTTCCGTTTCGCCTTTAACATGGTCACACGCTTCTTTTATCAAAGTTACGCAAGAGTATTTATCTAAACTTAAAAAAATGACCTCGACAGGAACCAAACAAGCGGCGGATGCCAGTGAAGACAAAGTGTTGGAGCCGATTGTTCAATAGTTGGGAGGAGATGATGAGATGAAAGCGATTCGCGTCAAACAACTGCGGCAAGGTAACCCTTCGATTGCGCTGGAAACCGTGGACGATCCCGTGATTTCTCATCCGCAGGAGGTTATTGTCAAGGTATTGGCGGTAGGTTTGGACGGCACGGATAAGGAAATTTTGCAGGAAAAATACGGTGTTCCCCCGCAAGGGGAGGACGACCTGACGACAGGCCATGAATCTTTAGGAGTTGTTGCTGAAGCTGGTGCAGAGAGCGGATTCCAAGCAGGAGATCTCGTGACCGCCATTGTCCGGCGGCCTTGCCGGAATCAAAGTTGTGTCAATTGCCGGAACGGTCACTCAGACTTCTGCCAAACCGGGGAATTTGTGGAGCGTGGTATCAAAGGCGCCCACGGTTTTCTCTCCGAATATTACAGAGAAGACGGCCGTTATCTCGTGCAAGTTCCTACTGATCTGCTCGAGCACGGCGTACTGGTTGAGCCGCAGAGCATTGTAGAGAAAGTGTGGGATCAGGTGCTGCGCGTACAACAGCGGCTGATCTGGGAGCCGAAGACAGCGCTCGTCCTTGGCTCGGGCCCTTTAGGGCTGCTTGCTGCTATAACGTGCAGGCTGCTCGGCTTGGACGTTTACGTTTGGTCGAGATCCTCGCAGGACAGTCTGCAAGCGCAGCTTGTTAAGGACTGCGGGGGCGTGTATCAAACGGCGGACGAAGACGGCGGTTTGACGGCTTACGCGGAGGGACTCGGCAAGCCGATAGATTTTGTGCTCGAATGCACGGGCTTCAGCCCGCTGGCCTTCGAGGCTATGGCTGTGCTAGCGCCGAATGGCGTGCTGGCGCTGCTCGGGGTTACGCCAGCTGACCGCAAGCTGGAGATTTCCTCCGACATGCTCAATCAGAGCATGGTGCTGGAGAACAAATGCGTGATCGGTTCGGTGAACGCGGCACGCAAGGATTTTGAGACCGCCATCTATCGGCTGCAGCAGATGGAGCGGGTGTACCCCGGTTGGCTTGACAGGCTGGTCACCAACCGGATGAAGCTGGAGGCCGTGCCGAAGCTGGACTTTGCGAGCATCCCGATCAAAGCGGTCGTCGACATCGTTCCGGTGGAGCAGTGGCGCGGTTTGGTGAAACAAACGAACGAAGTTGAGTACAGCTTCTCAGTATGATTAGAGCCAAGCGGGTTGGGAAGGTGCCTGCTTGGTTTTTTTGCAACCTCCCAAAATGTTAGACTTCCCTCCTATATTTTTCTATAATATGGGGAAAGGGAGGACGAGCATAAATGTCAAAAAAATTTTTAAGAGAAAACGGTATGCACCTATCATGGCTGATTGCCTTAATCGCCACATTAGGGAGCCTGTATTTCTCGGAAATTATGCATTTTATACCTTGCAAACTATGTTGGTATCAACGTATTCTCATGTATCCGCTGGCCATCATTCTGGGGATCGCTGCTGTGCGCAGAGACTACAAGCTGACGATTTATGTATTACCGCTCACGATTTGGGGAGCCTGTATTTCCATTTATCACGTTTTGCTTCAATCCGGAGTTTTTCACGAATCCGCGACGGGTTGCGGGCCAATTCCATGTGATGTGGATTACTTGAACTGGCTTGGTTTTATCACGATCCCTATGCTTGCCGGAACGGCTTTTATTTTGATCACTATTCTCCAATATTTGACATACCGAGCTACAAAATAACCCCACGTTCCAAAAATAGGCAGGTAATTTGTCTGGCGCTGTCGAAAGGAGTACTGAACGTATTCCATCATGCGAGGTGCTACAATGACATCTATTATCAAAAGTGCTGCACTGCTGATCCTTTTAAGCGCAACATTGGTCGGTTGTGCAGACAAAAGCCTGTTCTCTCCTGCTGCCGAAGCTGTAACGGCACCAAGTCCGCAAGCAACCACCAAAGCAGCGGAGCCTACGCCAACTTCAATTCCAACTCCTAAACCAACAGCAAAGCCCATAGCTACTCCCAAACAGACCGTAGTTCCGAGCGCAACGCCGCATCCTACGACTGCCCCTAGCCCTTCAGCATCCGCAAAGCCGGCAACTGACGCCACCAAAACAAAGCCAGTCGCAGGGGATAAGACCCCCTACTCCTGGTATTACATGAAGAAGAAAACCGGGCAGGTTCCTGATTTTCCGAAAGAAACGAAATCATTTACCGCTGACCAGAAAGCCGTTTGGGTTGGGACCGGGAAAAAGGTTTATCTAACGATTGATGCGGGAGGCCCGCTGATTGAAGTGGATTTAATGCTAAAATCCTTGAAGGAAAACGGAGTGAAAGCGAACTTTTTCATCTCAGGGAACAATATCAAGTCAAACCCGGATTATTTGAAAAGAGTCGTGGCAGACGGCCATTTCGTAGCCAATCATACGATGACGCACAAAGATTTCAATGAGCTGAGCGATGACCAAATTCGCAAGGAAATTACGGATTTTGAAGCCTTATATAAGAAGATAACCGGTAAAGAGGTCGAGAAATACTTTCGCTTCCCTTACGGTCACTACAATATGCATAACTTAAGTTTAGTTTCGAGCATGGGGTATACGTCTGTCTTTTGGTCGACGGCTATGCGTGATTGGGAACCGCGGGAGAATGGGGCCGAGGATCCGTACAACGATATCATGAATAATTTGCATGATGGCAATGTTATTTTGATGCATCAGGGATCTTTGGAGAACATGCAGGCGCTCGCGCGCATCTGCAAAGAAATCAAGAAGAAGGGCTACGAATTCGCACTTGTGAACGATTTGCAGCCAAAAAAATAGGTAACAGACCGCCAAGAATCAGTGTTGTAAGCCTAGGTACCTTTCAGCTTGTACGTTCATATTCTATCCATGTAGCCTTTGAAACTCATTAACCGGCAAAGGAAGCGGATAGGTGTGCAGCAAGCGATAGCCGTACTGGACTCCGGAGTCGGAGGATTAACTGTAGTAAAAGAACTCATGAGGCAGCTGCCGCAGGAAAAAGTCATCTATTTCGGTGATACGGCTCGAAGTCCTTATGGACCGCGATCAGCTGTAGAAGTACGTACATTTACACGGCAAATTGTGGATTATTTAATTCAATTTAACCCTAAAATGATTGTGATTGCATGCAATACGGCAACCGCGGTTGCCATAGAAGATATTCGAGAGCGCGTCTCTATTCCAGTGTTGGGGGTTATCTCGCCAGGCGCGCGAGCCGCAATCAAGCACACGCGAACCGGGATTGTCGGTGTGATCGGCACGGAAGGTACGATCAAAAGCAAGGCCTACGAACATGCCTTAAGGTTAATCTCGCCGGGCATACAGGTGTACAGCTTGCCCTGCCCGCTTTTGGCGCCTTTCGTGGAAAAGGGACTTTTTGGAAGAGAGCAAGAGCAGGAAATTGTGGAGCAATCGCTTCAGCCGTTGGTCGACAAGCCCATTGATTGTTTGATATTGGGATGTACCCATTATCCATTTTTGATGGAGCCGATCTCCAGGGTGATGGGGCCGGACGTCATCTTGATTTCATCTGCCGACGAAACGGCAAGAGAAATCAGCACGATTTTGTACCATCGCGATCGGATGGAAACATCGGGGATATTGCCGATTCACCAATTTTTTTGCAGCGGAGAACCTACGTTATTTAAGCGCATAACGGAAAGTTGGCTCAAAGATCAGATAGCCATTACACCTGTCGTTTGGCAGGTACCAACTATTTTCTGAATAGACCCTCAGGGGTCTATTTTTTTGCGGAAAGTGTGCAATAACTTAACTTTGTTACGCCGCATGTTTCTAATGGAGCAGGCATATTCATAACCTACGTAGGAGATCAAAGAGCTGTGAGGTGGTCGTATGTTGGGTTACGGGTATGGAACCTTGTGTGATGAATTGAATCGGCTGGGCAGGATTTATCCTTTCCTGCATGTCGAAGTTATAGGAGAAAGTGTGATGGGAAAAGGCATACCTGCGCTGCGCATCGGCCAGGGGGCCAGAGAGCTACATGTCAACGCAGCAATCCATGCAAATGAATGGATTACGACCCCGCTTGTTATGCAGTTCGTAGAGGATCTCGCTTGTTCCTATGCCAGAGGAACAGCTTGGCAGGGCAGAAACACCAGACGCCTGCTTTCCGAGTACTCCTTATGGGTTGTTCCGATGGTGAATCCTGACGGTGTAGAACTTGTGCTTAATGGCATCGGACCTGATCATCCCTACCAAGCCAATCTGCTGGAATTGAACGGAGATCAGCCTGATTTTAGCAGCTGGAAAGCGAATATAAGGGGCGTAGACCTTAATGACCAGTTCCCTGCCCATTGGGAAGAAGAGGCTGAGCGCAGGGGGCAGTTGGGGCCGGGGCCGCGGGATTATGGCGGCGAGACGCCGCTTTCGGAGCCGGAGACTGCCGCGCTCGCGCGCTTTACAGAATGCCACCCGTTTGAGCTTGTTGTTGCCCTGCACACGCAAGGAAGAGAGATCTATTGGAATTACCGGGGGTATGAACCTCCGGAATCCGAGTCATTTGCCGACCAATTAGCGGTTGTCAGCGGTTATGAGGCCGTGAAATTAACCGATAGCGATGCAGGGTATAAAGATTGGTTTATCCAACAATTCCGCAGGCCTGGATTTACAGTTGAGTTGGGTTACGGTGTTAATCCGCTGCCCGTGGAAGCGTTCGCCGAATTGTATGGAGAGATCGTCCCGATTCTGCTGACTGCGCTCGATTTACAAACCGTTAACCGGTAGACAAGATCAGGAACATAACTTTGTCTCTCAAGAACCGTTCTGTCCAGACTTCATATACTGGAGTAAGTAGACGGTTGGGAGGCGAGGTTATGGCACCACCTAAAGGCAAAGGCAAAGTTGCTAAGAAGAAAATAGTATCTTCCAGAGAGCAGTACACGATGAGAATAGTGGAGTCGTCTACGTGTGCGGTTTGTAAAACACAATGTACAAGAGGACTTCGTTATTTGGAGCATATGGCTCAACCTGGGGCTGTAGGCAGAGGGGTTCCCTGTATTTTAACAAGAAGAAAAATCAATTAACGAAAAAAAGTCCACGCCTAAAGCAAGAGAGGCATGGACTTTTCTTTATTTACTTGTGCCCTTTATTGCTTTTCTGATCCTGCGTTTTCGTCGTTGTATTTTTGCGGGATTGTCCTTGCTGTTTATGATCTGCTGACATGGCCGGTCCTCCTTGAATATCGTTGTTGAGAAGCGCGTGATTATTATAAGCAGTTGGTTGATTTTGATACGGCTCCAAGAGGAAAATAAAAACCCAACGCACGATGGTGATCGTTCGTTGGGCTGTATGCGAAGATGGTAGAGTGCAATTAATGGTTAGGAGGAAGCAGTTTATCTTCGAGGCGTTGTTTTACCTTCTTGATGGCATCTCGCTCTAATTTGTGGTTTAAGTTGAACTTCGCACCCGTTAATGCAAGCGCTTCCTTAACAGTCATTTCTACATAAATAATCTCTTCACCTTGACGAATTTGAATAGAATTTTGTTCCATTTCCATCACTCCTATGTCAACTTTTTGAAGAGGAAACCTTGATTTGTCGCACTTTTAATATAACATATCATGTAAGGTTAAACAAGGGTTATTAAGACCTATTTATAGAAAAAGAATGTCGGAAACGATGTCGGCCACCAAAGAAAAAAGCACGCGAAACGGCAGCATTTGCTAGGCCATTAAGCGTGCTTATGAGACTAACTGTAGCAGCGAATTTCTACGATTTCGGCTCGCTCAGCTCCGTTTGTTGATTCCACTAGCAAGCGTAAGCGGCTGGTTACAACAGTCTCTGGGAATGTATGAGTATGAAGGCGAGTGTGATTATTAAATTCTTCAGCGACAGTTTTCCATTCCCCTCCAACAAAGGCCTGGAGTTTGTAGTCTTTAACCAACTCAGGAATAATCTCGAATGCTGTCCGATGATGATGCAAATTAATTAAATCCTCATGGACATCATCATTCAAAGTCAGTTGTACGCTGTTGATTGGCACGGCATTCGGCCAGCTGACTTCAAGCCACTCCGGCTTACCGGCTTGCAGATGGGCTGAAGACCACATGTTCGGGCCGCCGTATGGCCGTTTAAAGCCATTAGCCGCTTTATTCGGCGAGTAAGCCGAAGTAGGTGAGAGCAGCCGGAAGCAGATCGGCTTGCGGTTGAACTCGCCAGGTGTCCAATCAACGACTGGCTGGTTCGGTGTTGTGTCGCCATAATCTGCGGCATTGCTATTATCTTTATGCTTGAGCCCAAGGACGCCGGACTGCAGCTGGTCGGACTTATGGACCGACAGTGCAGGATTGCTGCGCAGAATAATAAACGCATTTTGAGCGGTATCCGGATGCCAGCTTAAGGGAACATGGATCCACTGCCCAGAACCTTGCGGGACTGCTATTTGAACGGCTGTTACTTGTTTGTGCGGAACGTAGTTCTGCGGCTTCCCTGTGCTCCACAACTCCACGGATAGTTCTGTATCCTCCGAGGCGTCAAGCAGCAGCTCCAAGCCCTCAATATGCGGATCTACAGGCACGAGAAGCGCCACACTATCCGCAAGCGGGAACACCGACGCGGATTTCTCTACCGCCAGCTGGCTCAAGGTGCTGGACGCTGTTAAGGTCGCGCCAAGCACAAGGTCGGCTGCGTCGGCGTTTTTGATCCCGAGCACGGAGGCATCCTGCCGCAGCAGCGTTTGCTGCAGCTCGCTCAGATGGCTGCGGTGCAGCTCGCGAGGGGAAATGCCTTTCGCTGCGCAAAGGGCTGCGCCCGTTCCTGCGGCTTCGCCGATGACGGCACAAGTCGCCATGACGCGTGTCGTGCCGAAAGCGACGTGGGACGCGCTGATATTGCGCCCAGCCATAAGCATATTCGTCGTATTGACCGAATAGAGGGAACGGAACGGTATGTGGTAGCTGCCGTCCACATGCATATGTTTGGAGCCCTTCGCCGTGGCGTACATGCCTTGCGGCGGATGCAGGTCAATCGACCAGCCGCCGAAGGCGACGCGGTCTTCGAACAGTTCCTGTGCGATGACATCGTTTTGATTCAGTACGTAGTCCCCTACGAAACGACGGTATTCCCGTTTGCCCGGAACCGAACCGATCCATTCGAGCGTAAGGTTATCCGCTTCGAATTTACCGGAATTTTTGATATAATCCCAAATCCCGTAAATCACGGAAGACAGTTCATCACGGATTCTTTCGTTATCATGAACCGTATCCAGTTCACCGCCCCACTCAATCCACCAGTAAGCGCAACCATTATCGCCGCTGCGAATAACCCGTTTCATCGGAATTGTGGTCTGCGTAATGTCTTTGGCGAAACTTGGTGGGATGTACTTCACAGGTCGGCCAGCATCTTTGGTATAGAAGAGCAGAGTGCTGCCTAAGGTAATATCATCCGGGACGAGAGGTGCCCATTCTTCATTGAACTCCTCCTGCGCTTCACGGCCAATACGGAATTTTGCGCCTGCCAGAAAACCGACGAGCCCGTCGCCTGTGCAGTCGAGATAGACACGGCTGTCGAAGCGGATACGGCGTTCCGACCCCATCATCCACCCTGTAACGGATCGGATGGTCCGGGAAGTTTCGTCTCCGTCTGCATCAACTTCATGAACATCCGTATTCAAGAAAAGAGTAATATTTTTCTCGGCTTTAACTTTTTCGAGTACAATCAGATCCCATAGATAGGGATTTCCATCGATATTGCGGTATTGATTCTCAACGAACATCTCCCCCATGATACCGGTTTCACGCGCATACCGATGAAGCCCGTGGGAAGTAGCTCCGCAAACCCACACGCGTACTTCACTACTGGAATTACCACCAAGAACAGGGCGATTTTGAACAAGGGAAACGGTTTGACCTAATCTGGCTGCAGCGATCGCGGCACACACGCCGGCTAAACCTCCGCCGACAACGGTGATGTCGGATGTAACGATTTCGTGTTTCATGACCAGCACCTCACTAGTTGATAGAATATCTTTGATTTCATTGTAAAAGATTCTATTCCTATTGAACATACAGTCAGTTACAATGAGCATATACTTTATTTCACTAAAAGAGGGTGCGGGTATGGCTTTTCGTGATGTGGCGGTGAAACTTGTTTCGCATGTTTACTGGCATCGTAAAGATGAGTTTATGTATAACGAGGACACGTATCCTTGCTGGACGTTATTTGCTGTGGAAGAAGGCAGATTTGTTTATGGAATCGGAGAGCACAAAGGGGAAGCGGGATTTGGCGATTTTGTTATTTGCCCGCCCCATGTTGGTTTTCGAAGGAGGACGCTGGAGGCGTTGTCGTTTCATTTTCTGCAGTTTGTTTGGCTGTCGGAACCAAGTTCAGAGGAAGCAACCAGTTGGAGAGGCAAGCTCGTCATTAAGGATATCGAGAGATTAGCCTCGAATTATCATTATTTGAAGGAGCTTCCGGGGTGGGATGAAGAGAGTACATTGCATAAGCAGCACATGCTCAGCGATATGTTTCGATTAATCGCAATTGAACGAGAGCTCAAAGAGGACCATACTACAGAAACAGATAATCTGATGGAAAAGGCACGTAAATATGTAACGGATCATGCGTACGGAAGTTTATCCATGTCGGATTTGGCAGAGAGCCTGGGGCTAACTCCCGTGCAGCTTACGCGAAGGTTCCGCAAAGCTTTCTCGCAAACGCCATCTGAATTTCTGAATGAATTGCGTTTAACCAGAGCGCGCCATTTGCTGGAAGGGTCAACTTTGACGTTAGATGCTATCGCAGGAAAATGCGGTTTTGAAAACGGTTTTTATTTGAGTCGCGTGTTTACACAAAAAATGGGGATGGCTCCATCGGTGTACCGCAGTATGTATCGCGTATAATACGAAAAAAGCTCATCTTTCCAGAAAGGAAGGATGGGCTTTTAAGTTTATGGACCACTTGTAGGAAGATTGCTCTGTGCATATTCGTCCTCAGGCTGGCGTATCCAACGATGGAAATAGCCTTGTGTATACAGAGCTTTGAGCAAAATGATTAAAACAGGCGACAGGATGACTCCCGCAACGCCAAACAATGAAAGCGACACGATCATAAAGGCTAACGTCGTGAAGGCCGATACGCCCAGGGATTCCCCTGTAATTTTGGGTTCCATGATTTGTCTGACAAGGATAACGACAAGCAGCAGCGCGCTTAACCAGATCGCAAGTGTTGTCTGACCCACGATAAACAAATAAATGATCCATGGAATGAACAAAGTGGAGACACCCAGCAGCGGCAAAACATCGAAAATGGCCGAGAGCAGGGAGATAGAGAAAGCATTATTCACGTCGAGCAGAAGCAAAGCGACGAAAACGACGATAAACGTTAGGGAAATCAGCTTAAATTGAGCTTTTACGTATGAGACAATCCCCTTCACGACATTTTCCTTTAGAAAGAAAAATACCGATTTAAACGTTCTTGGTGTTTTCTCACTGGCAAGGCGTTTCCAAGAGTCGATTTCTATGCTGAGGAAGTAGGCCAAAATGATTCCGACAATGAAGTTGAACATGAAGGTGGAAAAGGAAGTCAGCGAGGCTACTAGTCCGGATAAGAAAGAAATAATGAATTTTGAGGCATTACCTGCAAATTGTCCGGCATATTCTTTAATTTTCACAATGACATCAGGGGGCAATGTTTGGAAGCGATTATTTAATTCGCTAATTTTATGTATGATTTGGTCGTTGAAAACGGCTTGATAATCGTCTACTTTATCGACAAGGCTCATGATCTGGCTTGTGAAAATAACGGCGGCGCCCGCCAGCGCGCCTAAGATGATCAGGACGAAGAGGAGCGTCGAGATCGCTGATGCAATCGACTTTCGCATCCCTTTCCGGTTCAGAAACCTAGCAAAAGGCTCGATCATCATGAAAATGATCAGAGCCAGAAAGATAGGTGTCGCGATGCGATACAAATAGCTGAACAACAGCATGAAGAGGTAGACGGTTAGAACAATGAGAGCAATGTCAAAAGCAGTTCTCCAATATTTCTTGTAAAAAGAAATCATGCATGTTCCTCCGGGCTTAAATGTTTATTGTTCCGTCAAAATAACCGGACCTTGGTTCGTAATCGCAATCGTGTGTTCATATTGTGCAGACAGACTGCCGTCGTAAGTTCTTGCTGTCCAACCGTCGCTATCTACTTTGGAATGATATTTGCCGACATTCAGCATCGGTTCAATCGTGAACACCATGCCTTCTTTAATGCGCGGCCCTTTGCCTGCTGGTCCGTAATGTGGAACTTGCGGTTCTTCATGCATTTCGGAGCCGATGCCGTGTCCGATAAAATCTCTGACGACGGAGAAGCCTTGTGATTCCGCATACACTTGAATCGCGTGAGAAACATCGCCGATGCGGTTGCCTGGAATCGCTTGCTCAATGCCTTTGTACAGCGACTCTTTGGTTACTTGAAGCAATTTCTCCGCAATCGGAGAGATGTTCCCAACGGCGTAGGACCAAGCGGAGTCCGCCAACCAGCCATCAATCCGAACAACCATATCGATGGTGACGATATCGCCGTCATTCAAAGCCTCTTTCTTCGGGAACCCGTGGCAAATCACATCGTTAACCGATGCGCAAGTAGCGTAAGGATAACCGTGATAGCCCTTTTGTTCCGGTGTAGCGCCGTGCTTCGCCAACCAGCCCTCGACGAATTGGTCGATTTCCCAGGACGTGATGCCAGGGCGAATCATTTTGGCAATTTCTTTATGACAATCGGCTAGAATGCGTCCAGCTCTGCCCATTTTTTCAATTTGTTCTTTTGTTTTAATGGTAATCACGTAAGTCCAACTCCTCAGCTGTTATTCAATCATTATGTCCATTTTGCGGACCATAGCTTCATCTCTTTTAATATTTGATGCAAATCCTGGCCTTTCGGTGTCAAGGTATACTCAACGGTAACAGGGACAGTGGGATATGCCGTCCGCTCTAAAACACCGTGATCCTCCAGATGACGGAGAATATCGGTTAGAGATTTGGGGCTGATTCCAGTTACTTGACGCTGGAGTTCGCCGAAACGCTTCGTACCGCAAAACAGTTCCCGGAGCACGAGGAAGGCCCATTTGCCACCGATGACTTCAAGTGTACGTTCAATGGAGCATTCAATGACTTTCGGTACTTTAGGAACATAGTTGCTGAGCGGGGCGACTTTTTCATTTTCAAGAGTTGACATTCAGAAACGCGTCCTTTCCATTTTGGAATGTACATAACTATCCATGAAGTAAGTAAGTTACCAGCTTGAATTTAGGATAAAATAGTTCCACTACTATGTATTTTAAAGTTCGTGAAGGCAATTAGCAATAGCAGCCCGATTGGGGCATTTGTAAATCGCTTTTTAAGTCGGATGCTGTCAAAGGTTGATTTCGTGCCTTAGATTCTTTACAATAAGAAATAAAATTATTGTTTCAGGAGATGTGTACATATGAACGTCAAAATTTCTCGTAATGCAGCGAAAGTACTTCAATTGGAGCTTGATAAAGAAGAAAACAAAGGTCTATTGGTTCGAGTACAAGTGACTCATAAACATGGCGACCACGCTCACTATGGCTTGGGTCTTGACGATAAATCTGCAAATGATGTCGTTGTCAGCACAGACAAAGGCATTGATGTTTTGCTGGATGGAAACGAACCATTGCTTGACGGAATCCGTATTGACTACTTCTACACGCCAGAAGAAGGTTTTATGATTACGAACCCAAGCAAGGGGAACAACGGAGATCACTAATGCGCAATGATATTCGCATTTGTGATAAATGCAAACATATGAAAGTGAAATCTGCACTTTCAAAAATTAAAGTCATTGCACCTGATGCTGAAGTCAAAGTTGCCTGCAAATCGTATTGCGGTCCTTGTTCTCGTTTTGCTTTTATATTCATTAATGGCCGCTACGTGACAGGAGCAACAGAAGACGAAGCAATTGAAAAGGCTAAAAAATACGTCAAATAAAAAGAACCGTCCGGGGATCAAAGCCCTGACGGTTTTTTCTATGTTTTAAACATGAGTGGAGGCATTTGCGAGCAGTTGGCGAATTTGGCTTTCAATTTTACGCGGCGTTGTCGTTGGTGAGAATCTTTTAATGACGTTGCCGTTTTGATCCACGAGAAATTTGGTGAAATTCCATTTGATGCTGGAGCCGAGCAAACCGGAAGCCTGCTGCTTCAAGTAGCGGTAAAGTGGATGGGTGTCAGCGCCGTTGACATCAATCTTGGAGAACAAAGGGAAGTTCACGCCAAAATTGATTTGGCACGCCTGCTCAACCTCTGTATCGTTTCCGGGCTCTTGATCTCTGAATTGGTTGCATGGAAAGCCCAGTACGCTAAACCCCTGATCTTTATATGTATCATGAAGCTCCTGCAGTCCCGTAAATTGAGGGGCAAATCCGCACTTGGTTGCGGTATTAACAATGAGCAGCACTTGTCCTTTGTAGTCGGCAAGCGACTTATCTTCACCGCGGATCGTCCGGGCTGAAAATTGATGAACGGTCAAAAGAATCACCTTTTCACAGTTATTTTAGTTGTTCACGATATCCGCCAGCGCTTTGTCAACGGTACGATATGTAAAGCTAAAGCCATGTTGGAGTAGTACATGCGGCAGCACCTTCTGGCCTTCAAGAAGCAGTGTGGATAATTCGCCGAAAGCAAGCTTCATGACAAAAGCAGGGAGAGGAAACAGATTCGGTCTATGAAGTGCTTGGGCTAGCTGCGCCCCGAACTGCTTGTTTGTGACAGGATTTGGCGCTGTCGCATTGACAGGTCCGCTGATTTCTTCGTTTTGTATGCAGAAATCGATCAATCTTACCATGTCTTCAATGTGAATCCAAGACAGCCATTGTTTGCCGCTGCCGATAGGGCCGCCAACGCCAAGTTTATAAGGGAAAGCCATCTTTGGAAATGCGCCCTCTTTCCCGTCGAGCACAAGTCCAACGCGAACTTTGACGATTCGCGGGCCTTTGATTTGATCTGCGGCTTGTTCCCATTTGTCCACGACACTCGATAAGAAATCCATCGTATGGTGCGGGCTGCGCTCATCGAAAGTTGCCGTCTCAGACGTGCCATAAATAGACATACCGGAAGCATTGACGACGACCTTAGGTTTCTTGTCCATACGTTCCAGAAGCTGCGCCACTTGCTGTGCTGCCTTAATGCGGGACTGCAAGATGCGTTGTTTAGCCGCAGCCGTCCAGCGCTGATTAATCGATTCGCCGGCCAAATTTACGATGGCGTCCAGTCCTTCAAGCTTCTCAGGGGCATCTTGCAATTCTGCCCATGTGACCGTGCGCGCACCTTGTACGACGGCCTGGGATGAGCGGGAAATCGTGATCATTTCATGGCCGCGCTGTTGCAGATAGGCGATTAAACGTCTGCCAATAAAGCCGCTTCCACCGGTTACCGCTATTTTCATCGATGAACACCTCCTCCTAGTTATTATATCATTTACAAAATTTGCATGTCATCTAAGCAGGCTGCCGAATGCCAATATCTTCATTGACATGGATTAGGAAGCAAATGGTATATTGGGAAAAGGAGGGATGCCTATGTTTCGTTTTTTATTTGGAAAATCATCTAAACCGCCAAAACGCAGCCGACTTGGTAAAGCTAAGCCCGTTTATCGGGCGTCAGAACTGCCTAATGGTCTGGGACTGCTTGAAGGTATTCCGTTAGATCGTATTGTCACGAAGTTAAACAGTTCAATTCCTGCTGACTATGCGGAAAGAATTCAATATCGGGTAAAAGCCGAACATCCACGTATGACAGAAGATGAATATGCTTGCAAATGGTTTGAATTAAAACGTTATTTTGTCATGAGTCTCGTAATGAAATCAACTCCGATGTTTAGCAGTGAAATCGATGACTTGTGGCACGAAATGTTAATGTTCACAAGGGAATATCAGCGTTTTGGAGAACAGTTTGCAGGCGGTGTTATCCATCACTCTCCCGAACGTGAACCGAAGTTGATGCCTGGAGAACGTGCTTGGTTTGATTGGGTGTATGCTCATTTGTTCGAATTTGCGCCGAGCAGCAAGCGCTGCTGGAACGGATTTTTCCGCAATGCCTTGGATCATGACCGTACAGAACTGCTTCGTGATGGCAATGTGGATGCGATTGCTCGAAGCTTTTTCAATATGGAGCAGGCCGGTCGATATCCCGAGGTTGCACAAACGATTCGTATCTTGGTTGAGCAAGCCATTCTGGAAGCTAACAAGGCTGCCGAAAGCCGCCGTCTCGAGGATACGGGGTGGGATTATTCCACAACTAACCCAAACTCCATGCTCTATCTGGCAGGCGCTATGATGTTCTTCTCCATCCAAAGCCCACAAAGCTATGCCGATGAGATGAATACGAATTTCCCGGAGAATTCCCCGGAATCTCAGCGTGACAAACATAGCGGCTGTTCTTCTTCGGGTTGCGGAAGCTCTGCAGGAAGTTGCGATAACTCTGGAGATCAAGGGGGAGGCAGTTCCTGCTCGTCCAGTTCTTCTTGTTCATCAGACTCCTCAGGTTCCTCAAGCTCCTCATGCTCAAGTTCCTCCTGTTCAAGTTCCAGCTGCGGTTCCAGTTAGAGGTTGAAAACACTTTCCTCGAAAAATTCTGGGAAGTGTTTTTCGTATGCAAGGGCATGCTAAAATTTAGACTGGAAAAATTCATACACCCTATGCTATACTCATGTTCAAACAGGAGATGATCAGATGAATTCTAAAATGTCTTTCCAACCGCTGAATCGCCCAAAGTTGGTAGACGATGTAGTGAATCAACTGCAAAAGAAGATTTCAGAAGGAGAAATAAAACCTGGGGATAAGATTCCTACGGAACCGGAATTAATGCAGCAGTTCGCCGTGGGACGTTCAACGATCCGCGAAGCGGTCCGTGTCCTTGTGCACGCTGGCCTGCTTGAGAAGAAACAGGGCTTCGGTACTTTTCTGAAGGCGCAGTCGGCCATGCAGGAACCGCTGGATCACAGGCTCCGTAGAGCGCAGATTCTGGAGGTTTACGAGGTCAGAAGGATGCTTGAGTTAGAAATCTCCAGATTGGCTGCTGAGCGCCGCGACGAGAACGACCTCGAGCAAATGCGGAGTGCGTTGGATCAACGTTATGAAGCATTGGAGAAAGGTGATACAGACACGTATTTGCGTGAAGATGTGAAATTTCATCTATCCATCGCTGTTGCCAGCAAAAACAGTGTTGTCATCGACCTGTACCGATCTTTCACATCGGCACTTTTGGAGGCATCACAAAAATTGATCGTGACGTTGCAAGATCCTCATCATCTGTTTCATGAGAATATGTACAAAGCGATCAAAGACAAGAATGTCGCGGAAGCGGAGTATTGGACCATGAAAAACCTGGATGAAACGGTCACACAGCTTAAACAGTTTGTAAACCAGGAGTAGCTTGACTCTCCTATGTCTTTAAACATCAGATGATATGATGAAAGGGGTTAGTAACCGTGTCAGATTCAAGTTCAGTACGCAATCATACAGTTTATGCGATTTTATTCTCGATCTCCCTGGTCCACTTATTGAATGACGCCATTCAATCCGTTATACCTGCCGTTTTCCCGATTCTTCATAATTCGCTGCACTTGAGCTTTAGCCAAATCGGTTGGATCGCTTTTACGCTAAACGTAACAGCTTCTTTGTTTCAACCTTTAATCGGTTGGTACACAGATTCAAAGCCGAAGCCGTTTTTGCTGCCAACAGGCGTATTTTTCTCGTTATTAGGCGTGATTTTGCTTGCTGTTGCGTCTTCGTTTGTCCAGGTGCTTGGTGCTGTTGTGCTTGTTGGTCTAGGATCTTCTGTGCTTCATCCCGAAGCATCGCGCGTTGCCTACTTGGCTGCCGGACCTCGCCGAGGCTTGGCGCAGTCGATTTTCCAAACAGGCGGTAATATCGGGCAGGCGCTTGCTCCTATTTTTACAGCGCTGATTTTCGTTCCATTCGGCCAATTCGGCATTATTTGGTTTTCGTTTGTTGCTGCTGCAGCGATTGTTGTTCAGTTTTTCGTGGCCAAATGGTATGGTAAAGCGGGCAGCAGCCGCTCTGCAGCTTCGAGTAAAGCTTCTGTCAGTAAAAAGCCTCTGCCGCGTAAGACAGTTACCTATGCCATTTCGATTTTGATCATGCTCTTGTTTTCCAAGTTTGTTTATGTGGCAAGCATGACGGGTTTTTACGCTTTTTACTTAATCGAACACAATCAACTTTCCGTTGAAAAAGCGCAGCTATTCATTTTCACTTTGCTTGCTGCCGGAGCAGTCGGTACGTTCATGGGCGGCCCGCTGGCGGATCGTTTCGGCAGACGGAACATGATCTGGTTTTCCATTCTGGGAACGGCGCCGTTTTCACTGCTTTTACCATATGCCAACTTATTTTGGGCGGGCGTGTTGTGTGCATGCATTGGATTCATTTTGCTATCCGGCTTCTCCGTCATTGTCGTTTATGCGCAGGAACTTCTGCCAGGCAAAGTCGGCACGGTATCCGGTTTATTCTTTGGCTTGGCTTTCGGACTAGGCGGGATCGGATCAGCTGTGCTTGGTACACTTGCGGATGCAACAAGCATCTCGTTTGTCATTAAAATTTGCGCATTCTTGCCGCTAATCGGACTATTGGCCGCTTTTCTGCCATCGGATAAAAAATTGAATATGACACAAATTGAACTACCACAAAATGTTGTTAAAGCTTAATTGATCACGAGGTGAAACCGAATGCCATCGATTATTGAAATGAATAACGTCTCCTGGTATAGAGATAACAAAACGATTCTGAATGAAGTGAATTGGCAGGTATCCAAAAATGAACATTGGGCCGTACTGGGGCTGAATGGTTCAGGCAAGACGACTATATTGAATATGATCAATGGTTATATCTGGCCGAGCCAAGGACAAATGGCTGTACTCGGGCATCCGTTTGGAACGGTAGATTTAAGAGATTTGCGTAAAATGATTGGTTGGGTAAGCTCATCCCTCCAGGAGAAGTTGTATGCTTCCGATAAAACGCAAAATGTTGTAATAAGCGGTAAACATGCTTCAATCGGGCTATATGAGAAACCGAGTACGGAAGACTTTGAGCAGGCCAAAGCGCATATGCAGCGGCTGAATTGTATGCATTTATACGACCGGACTTATCAATCGTGCTCTCAGGGTGAAAAGCAAAAAATATTAATTGCACGCGCATTAATGGCCTCGCCCAAGCTGCTGATTCTCGATGAAGCAACGAACGGGTTAGACTTCCTTTCTCGGGAAGCTTTGCTTTCCAGCATTCAAGAATTAGCCAAGGAACCGGATGCTCCCACACTAATATTCGTGACTCACCATATTGAAGAAATTTTACCTGTTTTTAATCAAACCTTATTGATTCGTCGCGGCGAGGTATTCGCAAAAGGGCTGTCGCGCCATGTTTTGACGAGCGATGGTTTATCCTCTTTCTTTGAGACGGAGGTTGAAGTGAAATGGCAGCGTGAACGCCCTTGGCTTTCAATTCCTGCCAGTGGTTAGTAGGCCGTGTACGTTCTATAGGCACTTTCTATATGGAAGTGCTTTTTATTTTGTGGCAATTATTGACATTCTGTTTTCGGTATCATACTATATATTTAGATATCTAACTAATTGGCGGGGAAGGAGGTTGCAGAATGAAATCGTGCCCGATTAATCCTCAAAAATCAATTCTGAAGCCGAAGTTTTTTGGCTGTCTCATCTGTTATACGGCCGGTTGGATTTCTTACTGGATTGCGAAGAGAAGAATGTCCAAAGGCCATTATTAAGTATAACAGTTTGGAATATGTTCATCAGAGAGGTGATCGTATATAATGGCAATATAACGCAAACATCTTGTAAAGGGAGAACCAACATGAACGCTACACTACATGGATCAATTGGATTCTGGTTAAAGAAGAATTATCGCAATGCCTGTAACTATTTGGATCAGAGGCTGGAAGAACAAGGTGTCACGAACTCTCAGCTAGGTGTCCTTATGATTCTATGGGAAGAAGAGGGACGCACCCAAAAAGAAATGGTGCACATTTTAGGCATTCAACCGGCTTCCATGACCTTTCTTCTTCGCGGGTTAGAAGAGAGAGGGATGATCAATCGTGTACCAGACAAGTTGGATACCCGTATTAATCGTATTTATTTGACGGATAAGGGCTCCTCCATTAAAGAGGCTTGTTTAGCTATTGTCGAAGAGGGAGAGAAGATAATTCGCCAAGGATTTTCCGATCAGGAAATCGCCTTGATGCTGCATTGGATGAAACGTGTTGACAGTAATTTTCATGGGTGAGCGGACTGGCAAAAGGGGTTATATGGCAGTCTTTTTTTGGATATATAGTTAGATATCTAATTTATTTTAAAATTCGTTGATTTGATAATTGGAACCATTATAACGGATTTCAGGCTTATTTTATAGATAAAAATGAAATTTTAACATTAAAAGTCGAAATATTTAATTGTTTACAGTTAAAAATAAGTTAGATATCATAATATTCAAATCAAAGAAATGGTGGAAATTGGAAATGGATTATAAAAATTCTAATTCACTGTACGAACGCAGCAATTTGAGAAGAGTAGCGGAACTGCAAGAAATTGTGCCACAAGGATCCAAAGCATTTTTTAAGTTTATGGGTGAGGCTTTTGGAGAAAGCGCCATTACGTCGAGAACGAAAGAATTGATTGCTGTCGCTGTCACGCATGTTACGGGATGTCCTTACTGTATTGATGTTCACACGGGCAAATTCAAAAAGTTGGAAGGTTCTATAGAAGAGGTAGTGGAAGCAATTCTTGTGGCAGGGGCTGTGAACGCCGAAACGGTGTTATTTCATAGCGTGAACGCATGGAATACCATGCATGATCTCGTTTCTAACGAGCTGTATGCAACGAGCAACGCGAGCAAGCTACCGCAGGTTAAGGAAACACGTCCGGAGACATTTGCGGCTTTCGAACAATTCCAGTCTAAAGCCATGGCGGATGGCGCTATCGATGCCAAAACGAAACAGTTGATCGCTGTTGTCATCGCACATGTGAATGGGTGTGCTTATAGTATTGACAACCATACGCGAAAATTCAAGGAGTTAGGCGGGACAGCGGAGGAACTGATGGAAGGACTGCTGGTTGGCGGTGTTGCAAATGCAGGCTACGTCCTGACTCATGGAATTAACGCCCTCAATGCCTTTGATTATCATTCGGGTACAGTAGCCCAGAATTAGAAGTTAACTTCAAATTCTAGGCCTCAAAACATGGTTAAAACTGGGCCCCCGCTCGACTTCGGGGAGTCCTTTTTTTATTCGACAAAAAAATATAATTAAGGACACGAACTACCGTTTTTCGTGTATAATGAGTTCTTGATCTCATTTCTTAACCTTTGGTAAATTAGCAGCGAGAGGAGTTCTGACAGATGAATCGATTACGTAGTTTTCTTGGCTCGTATCATCCGATTGTACATACGTTGATTTTAGGAACGGTCATGGCCAGAGCGGCGTCTTCCATGAGTCTGCCTTTTCTGGCGATTTACTTGGCTAAACATACGTCAATGAGTGCGGTAATGATCGGGGTCGTTATTGGAATGGGAGCTTTGGCAGGAACAGTCGGAGGTTTTATCGGCGGCAATTTATCGGACCGATTTGGCCGACGCATCATCATGCTTGCTGCACTTTTTGGATGGGCGGTTGTGTTTGTAGGTTTTAGTATCGTGAAATTACCGGTACTGTTCATGATGCTGAACATGTTGAACGGCTTGTGCCGATCCTTCTACGAACCGGTTTCGCAAGCCTTGATGGCGGATTTAACCGAACCGGCAAAGCGACTCAGTGTGTTTTCAATGAGATACATGGCCATCAATGTTGGTGTTGCTGTTGGACCTTTATTAGGTGCTTTTTTTGCAACGATGGATGGAGCATTGCCGTTTCTACTCACTGGAATCGTATATTTTATCTATGCGGTTACCCTCTACGTTCTCCTTATCGTTTTTGGCATTAAGCAAATAGAAGGGGAGAAAAAACAACCTGTTACGTTTGTCTCCGCATTGCGGGTCATTCAACGTGATGTCACGTTTCGCTATTATATTCTTGGCGGAATTATAGGGGCTATCGGCTACTCGCAAGTCATGGTGACACTATCGCAATATTTGGAGCAGAATTTCACTGAAGGTGTGAAAATGTTTGCAGTCCTCATGAGTGTCAATGCCATTGTGGTTATTGCGATGCAAATACCGCTTACGCGTATTTCTGATAAATACTCGCCGCTTGTAGCGATTATTTTTGGCAATTTGATGTTTGCTTTAGGCGATATCGGTTTTGCATTCTCGCATTCGTTAGTACCCATGATTATTTCCATGGCGATTTTTACACTAGGCGAAATATTAAATTACCCCGCGGCCAACATGCTGATTGATAAACTGGCGCCGGAGCATATGCGCGGTACTTATTTTGGAGCACAAACGTTAACCAATATAGGTCATTTTATGGGACCATGGGTTGGCGGCTTTCTGCTCGTAGCGTACGGGGGCACTGCACTTTATCTGGTTATCGCTTTTGTAACCCTTGCGGGATCTCTCTTTTACTGGAAGGGCGCCAATAATCTACAAGCACTGCCCAAAAATAGGTCGAAAAAAGAAGTTTTTTGATAGATATTGCAAAAATAGTTCTTGCGAACTATACGATTTCAAAACAACATCCCTTATTCTTGAGAGTGTAGTTATTTCTTGTACAAGAATTCACAACACATCTCGACAATGGCAAAACTGACGAAAGTCAGTGACGCAAAGCTAAAGGGGCTACCTTGTTCATAAACGAACTCGTTGCCAGCCAGCTGCCGAACGATTGGGTATTCAACTTAGATCCCCTCCGATCGGTACACTATGGTGGGGTTTTTCTCTGTCATAACTTTCATAAACTATGGATAAAAGGAGGACCAAGCAGCATGCAGTCTGATTTACATGAAGAGCAAAAAGTAACATCACTTTGCGGCAATCATGTTGCCCGTTTGGTGCCATCCTCGGATGGACCGAAGCTAATGATTAATTTAGAAGAGTACGCACTTAATGAGACGTGTTGGGATGTTGAAATGTTTCAGGGGAGAAGCAACAGCATTTTAATTTTCTACTGGAAAGGCGAAGTTAAGCTTTCTGTGAAAATGCCTCCGATGCCACAAATTGAAGCATTTATGACTAGACTCTACCAAATTTTGACGTCCAAATTAAGAACGGTTCAGCCCATCTAGGCGAACTGTTCTTTTTTTTATCCCAAAAGCTCTAATGACAAAATGATTGTCACAAATCGACAGGTGCTGATATAATGATACACATATTCATACATAGTTCTTAAGTACTAACTTCGTAGGGGGATTTGCGCTATGCGATTAATTACGCGTTCGGATTTTGACGGTTTAGTATGCGCAATGCTTTTCAAAAAGCTAAACATGGTCGATGAAATGAAATTCGTTCATCCCAAAGATATGCAGGATGGTCTGATCGAGGTTACCGAGAACGATATTTTGGCGAATGTGCCTTATGTTCCAGGTTGCGGATTATGGTTTGACCATCATTCCAGTGAACTTGAGCGGATGGGTGAGAAGGTAGCTTTCAAAGGGGAAACCCGTATCGCACCAAGCGCAGCACGCGTCGTTTATGATTATTATGGTGGGCAAGAAACATTTGGTGATATTGACGATATTATGCAAGGCGTAGATAAAGCGGATGCGGCACAATTCAGTAAAGAAGATATTTTGAATCCAACGGGTTGGGATTTATTATCGTTCATCATGGATGCCCGTACGGGTTTAGGACGTTACCGGGACTATCGAATTAGCAATTATCAGCTAATGGAAGAGCTTGTGGATCACTGCGCGGTGATGACGGTCGATCAAATTATGGAGCTTCCTGACGTTAAGGAGCGGGTAGAACGGTATTATGAATTGGATGCCCTATACCGTGAAATGCTTGCAAAACATACGTATACAGAAGGAAATGTGATTATTACGGATCTTCGGGACGTGGAAACCATCTATCCTGGCAACCGTTTCATGGTTTACGCTCTTTATCCGGAGCAAAATGTATCCATTTGGATCGTGGACGGACGTAACAAACAAAATTGTGTATTTGCCTGCGGACACAGCATTGTGAATCGCACCTCCCAAACGGACATCGGGACTTTGATGCTCCAAAATGGCGGAGGCGGTCACCACGCAGCAGGTACGTGTCAGGTAGAATATGCGCAAGCCGAGAATATTTTGAAGAAAATTGTTGAAACGATGAGAGCAGACGGATAAAATAAGAAACGAGCCGCAGGATGGGGAATTCCCGGATTGCGGTTTATTTACGGAGTGGGGAGGCGTGTTAGTGAAAATCGATCGCATGCATCATGTGGCCATTATTAGCTCGAATTACGAACAGTCGAAGCATTTCTATGTTGATTTATTAGGAATGACGATCGTAAATGAGTTGTACCGGGCAGAACGTGATTCCTACAAACTGGATTTGCGCATAGGAGAAACAGAGCAGCAGATTGAATTGTTTTCGTTCCCTAATCCTCCTTTAAGAGTGGATAGACCGGAAGCGCGAGGACTTCGGCACTTGGCTTTTGTCGTTGGAAATATGGACGAAAGCGTCAAAGAACTAGAGAGCAAGGGAATTGCGGTTGAACCGGTACGGATTGATCCCATTACAGGTGATCGGTATACGTTTTTTGCGGACCCAGATGGACTCCCGTTAGAGCTGGTGGAACATGCCGAACGATGATTTATCAAACAATGAACAAAAAGCAAAATTAGGCTTTGCTATAGGATGCATGTGGAGTTTTCTGCTGTCTATTCCGCTTTGGGCCATAATCATTTGGCTTTTGATGAAAAAATAAATCCCTCAAACGCTCGACTGAACAGGGTCGGATTAGCGGTTGGGGGATTTTTTTGTTGGTTCACGCGATAAAACATTGGGTAAATAAACGAAATATAAGGTAACTCGTCTAATAAGTTATCAGAGATAACCCCATAGATAAGGATTATGTAAAAGAAAATAATGAATTTCAAAATTCAATGAACTTTAATATGTCCAATTGGGTTGAGTTAGAAGCGAAATATACCCGGATCTGGGATCAAGAATTAAACAACATTTATGAAAAACTTCTAACCAAGTTAAATGCAGAGGACAAAGAATCCTTAATCAAAGCACAAAGAGGCTGGGTACAGTATCAAACAAATGAAATAGAGTTTTCAGAACACTTCATTAACTTGTCAGACGAGAAAGGACCTTTGTTAGGTACTCAGGATTATGTAGAACAAAATTGAACTCTTGTACTCATGTGGCATTAATGTATTAACCCTATAATAAAACTTAGTATATAAACCTTATTGATTTCAGCAGCTATTAGGTCCCATTTTTGGTGAGGAGGATGCGCTTGGAAGGAATTTTATTAAACGGCCTTTATGTATTCTTAGTTCTATTTATTTGCTACATAATCTTTATCTTGCCGACACAATGGCTAAAAATTGAGCGGATAAGATATCCTCTTAATCTAAATGTGAGAATCCTGCAAATTAGTGACATGCATGTTGAAAGATTAAGAATACGTCCAGCCAGAATAGCCGCTATTATTCATGATGAAAAACCGGATTATATATTTATTACAGGTGATTTCACCAAATACCGAAAAATGCTTCCTAGACTTGAAGAGTACCTAAGAGCAATCGCGATTTGTAACGTACCTATTTATTGCGTTCTTGGAAACCATGATTATCAGCAGAAAAATGTCAAAGATCTTATCAAGCTTTTAAGAAAATATGGGCTTAAATTGTTAAGGAATGAGTCGCTCCATTTAGAACAATTTGAACTAATTGGCATTGATGATTTCGATTCTGATAAAAGTGATATTAAGGCTGCTTTTCGAGCTGTTGATGATCGCAGAACGAAACTCATTATTACCCATGATCCTAACATCGTGCTACACTTGAATAAAGAATTCGATTATTTAATGGCTGGACATCTCCACGGTAAACAGTTTAATATTCCATATTTCTTTCATATCAAAAACGCAGGTAAGCTGCCTAGAATGGGCATTTATAAAGGCTTACATAAACAGCAATATGGGGCTTATTACATATCTAAAGGTATTGGGCAAACTGGCGTCAATGCGAGATTGTTTGTTAGAAGCGAAGTAACCATGCATTATTTGTAAAAAGATAGAGGTAGCTGAGATGTAAGGGTCTCAGCTACCTCTGTTTCATTCAGCGCTCTTATTTGCCCATTTCGCGGCCTAATTGACTCCAAAGTATGCGAATAGCAGCGCTGGTGTCCGTTAGAATTCTGAATCGGCGATTTCAGGCCGAATAAAGGCTCCTGTGTCGGTTAGGGTAATCGCTGGTGAGACAGCTCGGGCTTAGATTTTAACAGGAGTTTATGGACCACCCATAAGAGCCATCTAAAAACAATGGCAGCTAAGACGTAAAGTCTCAGCTGCCTCTTTTTAGTGCAACCTACGTTCCTATCTCCGCGGAGGAAAAGGCCCAAGGTACTGATAAAGGTTGCACTCAATCCGTCCGTTAAACAACTTGCGCTTCTTATCAGCGCGGCGGTTCATATAATGCTCGAGCTGTGTGCTCGGGCTGAGAATAAACATGCTCCACGAAGGCATTGGAGCTGTAAGAGCCCCGAGCTCGCGCAGCGCGACCTCGACATCTTTGGCTTCACCAAGCCGCTCTCCATATGGCGGATTGGTGATCAAACAGCCATAGTCGCCGCGCGGGCGGGCTTTGGCCACCGGTTCCACGCGAAGCTGGAACTGTTTCGTCAGCCCGGCCGACTTCGCGGCGGCTTCTGCCACTGCGATGGCAGACGGGTCAATATCGCTGCCGATGATGTGCAGCGGCACATTATCGCGGACCGCGTCGAACGCTTCGTCGCGCGCTTTGTCCCAGAGCTTGCGCGGCACATTGCCCCACGCCTCGCTGGGGAAGCTGCGCCGCAGGCCTGGCGCGATATTCCAGCCGATCATCGCGGCCTCGATCGGGATGGTTCCCGACCCGCAGAACGGGTCGTAGAGCGGCCGATCGACGCTCCAGCGGCTGAGCAGGATCATGGCGGCGGCCATGGTCTCCTTCAGCGGCGCTTCGGTCACGAGCTTGCGATACCCGCGCTTGTGCAAGCTTGGGCCTGTCGTGTCGATCGTGAGTGTCGCGATATCGTTCAGAAGCGCTACTTCGATTACGTAACGCGCCCCGTTCTCGGGGAACCATTCGGTGCCGTATTGAAGTTTCAATTTCTCAACGACGGCTTTTTTTACGATGCCTTGGCAGGCAGGGACGCTGGAAAGTTGTGACTTATGGGAACGCCCTTGCACAGGGAACTCGGCATCGTTCGGAATCCAGTCGGGCCAAGCGAGCGCTTTGGTGCCTTCAAAAAGCTCATCAAAGGTCAGAGCTTTAAACTGGCCCATAAGCACGAGAATCCGGTCTGCTGTCCGTAACCATAGATTGGCTCGGCAGATGGCCAGCTCGTCTCCCATAAAGCGTACGCGGCCGTTCTCAACGGTAACCTCGGTATAACCGAGGTCGCGGACTTCGCGAGCAACGATAGCTTCAAGTCCCATTGGGCAAGTTGCAATTAGTTCAATAGATTGTGGCATGTTTAGATTCCTTCCATCCGGGTTGTGCTTCGTTCATAAAACTCATACAATTAACAAGTATAGGACAAATAAGATATACTTACAAACGAAACGGCAAACTCTTAGGAGGAATAACATGGAAACCCTAACAGCTGAAAGCTATATGGAAGGTTTATATGCGGATGATCCCGTGCTTGAGCGGGTGAAGGAAGTTATACGAACCAATAATATGCCAGAAATCTCAATCGCCCCGGGCTACGGCAGACTGCTTACGATGCTAGTGACGATGATTGGCGCAAAAAAAGTACTGGAAATAGGAGCATTAGGAGGCTATAGCGGGATTTGCCTTGCTAGAGGTCTGCAAGAAGGCGGTAAACTGATCTCGCTTGAGTTGAAACAGGAATTCGCTGATGTAGCCAAACAAAATGTGGCCGACGCAGGTCTGGGCCAATTCGTCGAGTATCGTATTGGCGAAGCGTTGACGCATCTTAACGAGCTGCTTACGCAAGGGGAGCGTTTTGATTTCTTTTTTATCGATGCGGACAAAGTGAACTATCCAAACTATTTGGAGCTTGCCATTCAATTAGCGAATCCAGGGGCCATCATTGCAGGCGATAACACGCTGATGAGGGGCAAAGTGGTTGACCCAGGCCAAACCAAAACCTCCGTGCAAGCGATGCGCAGCTTCAACAAGCTCATTGCTGAGGACCCGCGTTTGGAGAGCACAATTCTACCGGCCTATGACGGTCTAGCACTGGCTCGGGTGAAATAAGGTGTACATAGGAAGGGCTACCTGATTGTCTGAAAAGACATTCCGGGTAGCCCTTTTCCCTTTGAGTAGATGGTTTATCTTAAGAAGTTAACTGATGCACTTGAAAAAATTTAAATTCGTTCATTTGCCAAGGTGCTTTCTCTTCTACCTGTGTAACAGGCTGAGCGGGTTGCAGTGTGGATATAGGATGTACATTTTGCTGCTTCTTGAAAGGTGTAGCGCTCATCCCATTCCAGTAAATAAGCAAAATCTCCGCACATATAACGATAAAAGCAATTTTGGGCCAGTTCAGCTTCATGGAGGGCATCCTCGCTTTCAATGATGAACCTATATTAGCATGTAGTGGAATTAATTTCCATAATAAATTTTTGTTCAATCCCCTACTTGTGCACCAGCCCCGTTGAAATCTCAAGCGCATAGCGCTCAGTCTCTGGCATATGCACAGCATGAGCTCTGCTGATGGCATAGTCGATATCATACGGTACGCGTACATATTGTAGGGAAAATCCTGCTTGCTGCTGACTATTCATATTGCCCTCCAGAACACAGTAACAGGCTTGTGGAATGCCATCATAGGGAATGCCTACACTGCCCACGTTAAAGAGCATTAGACCGCTGTCGGAAAGCGTTGCAACGCTTTTTTCTGAAGGGTTTTTCATCGTAATCAAAAAAGGGATGTGAATATCCCCGTAGCCAACAATATCGGGCAGCTTTCCGTTAGGAGCCGCACCGGTCATTTCTGTATTTTGAAACAGTGCCAGACGTTCTTTTTTGGAAGATTTACGTTTAACACGATGGTAAACGCTTTGTGAGGAAGCATGAAATAAACGGAACAGTTTGCCGCTAAGGTGAAAATCAACGGAGAATGGCAGTTCTGCCAAATAAGCAAGCCTTTCAGGCCCTAACTGCTGCTGCTGCCAAATGCCTGCCGGTTGGTCTTGCGGCCTATTAATGCCTAAGTCCCAATTTCCCTGTATAACAACCTCGCAGTTTCTTTGTATCGTGTCAACAACGGCTGCCGAATCAGGTCCTTTGCCAACGAGATCGCCTAAGCAATAGATTCGCTTAATGCCTCGCAATTTGATATCAGCAAATACGGCTTCAAGAGCAGGCAAATTTCCATGGATATCTGAAATAATCGCTATTTTTTCCAAAACGATGAATTCCTTTCCGTGCTGGTCTCAAGTGTAAATCTCATTGCTTCTGTTATATCATACGGATTCCATTCTGAAAATGAGTGTCCTTGACTATTACCCAATGCTAGATACTTCTGCTATAATTTGTGGGGGGAAAGGGGAAGGTTTTGAATGGAATCCAGAGTAGAGCGTCACCGTAAAGTGAAGGTAGTGCGCGCGCCTCAGAAGAAAACTCCGCTGAAAATGATCGGAGGACTCACTTTGGCTGCCGCTGCTTGTTTCGCGATTGGAATTGGTGCATCCTATTGGACGTCGAATAGCAAAACTACCGAAGAACAAGAGGCATCTTTACCATTGGTGTCCGTAAACTCGCCTCAACCGACGAATGCAGCAAGTAGCCAGCCAAGTCCTACAGCTACAGCAAACGCAATCGTACCGTCGTCATCACCGGAAGTTTCGGACAAGCAAGCAGGCAGTAGCGGACAAGTGAATCTCACTTTTGTTGGCGATGTGATGCTAGCCTCTAAGGTAGAAGATATTCTGAAACAAAAAGGCTATGATTATCCTTATACGAATGTAAAAGACTATTTGACCAAACCGGATTTCACCATCGCGAATTTGGAAACACCGATAACAACTAAAGGTACGGAACAGAAAAAGGATTACGTTTACCGCTCATCGCCTTTGGCTTTACCTCCGCTTAAGGATGCTGGCATTGATCTTGTTAATTTAGCGAATAACCATGTCATGGATTATGGCCCTGATGGTTTGCAGGATACGATGAATGCGCTGGACCAAGAGGGTATTAAGCGCATGGGAGCGGGCAATGATTTGAATGAAGCGTATCAGCCTGTCATAATGGAAAAAAACGGCATGAAAATTGCCTTTTTCGGCTTTAGCCGTGTTGTTCCGGAGGCCTCTTGGAAAGCAGGTCCCGGACGCATCGGGGTAGCGGAAACTTACAATTACAAGCCGCCAGTCGAAGCCATTCAAAAAGCAAAAGAAAGTGCTGATCTTGTCGTTGTTGTTGCACATTGGGGCGTTGAACGAAGCGACAATCCAGATAAGTATCAGACGGATTTGGCACACCGTTATATTGATGCCGGCGCAGATTTGGTTGTTGGCGGCCATCCACATGTGTTACAAGGTTTTGAGCAGTACAAAGGCAAGTGGATCGCGTATAGTTTAGGCAATTTTATATTTACAACAAACGATGTTTCAAAGACATGGGAAACGGTTATCTTGGAAGCTTCCTGCTCGAAAGATAAAGCGTGCAATATTCATCTTGTCCCTATTTTAAGCAAATTCGCACTTCCTACACCTATGAATTCGGAAGATGGCTCCAAACTGTTCCAGCGATTAAGCCAAATTTCGATTGGTTCCAAAGTTGATGCCGAAGGTAATGTTAGCAAGAAATAATGTGAGGAGATAACGACATGACAGATATTCGCAATATTTATTGTGTAGGACGCAATTACCGGGCACACGCTGCCGAGCTGGGGAATGATGTTCCGGATCAGCCTATGATTTTTACGAAACCAACGCATGCCTTGGCGGATATGAGTGGCGGGGAGCTGAAGCTTCCAGGCGATCAAGGCGAAATTCACTATGAAGCTGAATTGGTGCTGCATATCGCGAAGCCTTATCGCGAAGGCATTCAGGTTGATGAAATTGTTGATAAGTATGCGCTTGGCATCGATTTTACGCTAAGAGACGTACAGTCTGTTATTAAGAAAAAAGGACAACCTTGGCTGCCGGCCAAAGGATTCCTGAAGTCAGCGCCACTGACGGAATTCCGCCCGTTTCCGGGGGCTTCCAAACTGACGGAAGAGAACTTCCAGCTTCGCCAGAATGGACAAGTCGTTCAAAACGGCAACATCAGCAATATGATTTTTGATTTGCAAACGATCGTCGATTTCATCGCTAAGCATTATGGGCTGGGCGTGGGCGATATCATTTACACGGGAACTCCTGAGGGCGTTGGACCTGTTAATAATGGCGATCTCTTGGAATTAACGCGGGGTGAAGAGGTCTTCGGGGCAGTAACCATTCGCGTATAAAACAAAAAGGGCAGTCTCTTACGGTCATCGTTGACCGAGAGATTTGCCCTTTTTATTGTCCATCTGCCGAGTTCTCTAACGCACTATCGGCATATTGTTCACGCGCGTGAAGGATCGCCGGTAATTGTTCAAAAAAGACATCAACGATTTGTGGGTCAAAATGCTCGCCCCGCTCTTCGGTGAAAAGCTGTAAGATGCGATCTAAGTCCCACGCTTTTTTGTAGACACGCTCACTGCCAAGCGCATCGAAAACGTCAGCAATCGCCGTAATACGCCCGTAGATGTGAATGTCTTGACCTTTGATTCCTCTGGGATATCCGCGACCATTCCATTTCTCGTGATGCTCATAGGCGACCACCGCCGCCGTTTTGAGAATGTGACGGTTGGAGTTTTTGAGCAGGTTATAGCCGATTACGGTGTGATTTTGCATTAATTTGAACTCATCATCGGTTAATTTGCCCGGTTTATTGAGCACACTGTCGGGAATCGCTACCTTGCCGATATCATGCATGGGTGAAGCAATTTTGAGAAGTTCCGATTCTTCCTTACTCATGCCTAATCCACGTGCAAGGATATAGGAATACTCGGCTACACGCTTAACGTGGTTCCCGGTTTCTTTGGACCGGCTCTCACCAATTTCGCCCATGCGGAAAATAATTTCCTTCTGGGTTGCTTCGATCTCATTGGTGAGCAGCGCCGATTCTAGAGATTTGCCCGCATAAGAGGAGGCGAGTGTTAAATACTCCATATCTTTATCCGAAAATTGCCGGCATTCCGTTAGTTTATTAATGGCCTGGTAAGCGCCCATGATTTCGCCCTGGCTGTCGCGGAACGGAATAACCATCAAGGCTTTCGTGCGGTAGCCTGTTTGCTGATCCGTATGCAGTGCGCCATTAAGCAAGTAAGTTTTATATTCTTCATTCGTGTAGGCGTCATCAATAAATACAGCTTTATCATGCGTGACCGCATAACCGACAAGTCCTGCCGTGCTTGGGATACGAATCTCATCGAGCCCATGAGCCACTTTGGACCAGAGCTCGTTCTTGCTCTTATCCAGCAGCCAAACCGTGCAGCGATCCGAGACAATCATTTCCCGGCCCATATCCGCCATCAACATAAGGACATTCTCGAGTACTCGTTCATTGGCAATTTTGGCTGCATAATCAAAAATAACGCGCAGCATTTCTTGCGGATCCAAGTCATTTTTTATCTGGGATCTAGATGTGATCTGGTCGTTATCCATGGCAGCCTCCTAGCTTTCGGAAATTATCTTACCATATTATTCTCGTAAAAAGGTTAACTTCCTGCTAGAATCTTACGAGAAATGATTGATTTTGTCGAAAAATAGCAGAGTTAACTCGGGATGATTCCCAATACTGTGCTATGCTACAATAATAGTTGGAAATTGAGGTGTTCAAATGGAATGGATTTGGGGTTTAGCCGGCAGTTTGCTTATTGCAGGCGCTGCCTACTGGAGAGGATCCCTCTCTGTATCAGGTTTGATTTCTGCGGTTATTCTTGGGACCTTGATGTTTGTATTTGGCAGTTTAGCTTGGTTTGGGATGCTGATCGCCTTTTTTATTTCTTCGAGCGTGTTGTCGAAGCTTAAGCATCAGCGCAAAGCCGCTGCGGAAAGCGGTTATGCCAAAGGCGGAAGGCGCGATGCCGGACAAGTTGCGGCTAACGGCGGTTTGGGTTTATTGCTATGTATAGGCAATGCGATTTGGCCTGATCCTGTTTGGTGGATGTTGTTCGTTGGCGTGATGGCAACCGTCACAGCGGATACGTGGGCAACGGAAATTGGCGGCATGAGCTCATCTGAACCGAGATCGATTCTTAATGGCAAGCGTGTTCCTGCGGGAACATCAGGTGGCATTAGCACGATTGGCGTGCTTGCTTCTGTGGTGGGAGGAGCTTTCATTGGATGGCTCAGCGGTTGGTTCAGCACGATCGGTGATATGGGCTATGAAACAGTCGCAATTCCTTTTTCAATACTATTCGGTGCCCTCTCGGGTTTGCTTGGTTCTTTAGCTGATTCATGGTTGGGGGCTACCTGGCAGGTGATGTATCAGTGCACGGTTTGCGGGAAAACAATCGAGAAAGAAGTCCACTGTGGTCAGAATGCGAAGCAAATACGTGGATTCCGCTTCATGACCAATGACCGGGTAAATGCACTCTCCTCGCTGGTTGGAGGCGTAGTGTGCTACGTATTACTACTTATATCGACGCAAATATAAAAAAAGTGCAGCAAATTTATGAATTTTCGAATTCAATAGATTTGCTGCACTTTTTTTACTCTAATGCACGGTAGGCGAAGCCTCACCAGCTGTTTCCTTCACAGGCTGTGCGGCTGGGGGCAAGACAGCGTCTTGCAGCTGCTTTTCCAAGTGCTTGACTTTACGATTCAGCTTGTACTGACGAACCATTCCGAAGAGGCCGACAATTAGACCGCCCAATAAAGTAGAGGTTAAAATAACGAGAATGAGTGGTGTGGATGTTTGGGCGAATATGAAATTTACTTGCACCGGTTCGACATTCACAACCGCAAATACGGCTGTAATGAGGGCGAATATTAATGCGCAGATCAGAATCCATTGCATCTTCATCCAACATTCATCCTTTCCATGGAGAAAAGGTTGAAGGCTCGGGCCTCCAACCTCACTCGTTCACTTACTTCGTAAGCTCTTCCATCTGATCGAGCAAAGAGCTGAAGACGCTCATGGCTTGCTTGATCGGCTCCGGTGTCGACATGTCAACGCCGGCTTTTTTCAGGATATTCAAGGAGTAGTCGCTGCCACCGCTTTTCAGGAAGCCCAAGTAACGGTCAACGGCCGGCTGGCCTTCATCCAAGATTTGCTTCGCGAAGCTAGTTGCTGCCGAGAAGCCTGTTGCATATTTGTAGACATAAAAACTGTTATAGAAGTGAGGAATACGCGCCCATTCCATCTCAATATCCTGATCCACAACCATGTCATTGCCATGGTACAGCTTATTCAAGCCGTAGTAGATTTCGCTGAACTCTTGAGGCGTAAGCGACTCGCCTTGTTCCGATTTCTCATGGGTAATCATTTCGAACTCGGCAAACATCGTTTGACGGAATACCGTAGTACGGAATTGATCCGCATAATAAGTCAGCAGATAAAGCTTCTCTTTTGGATCCGTCACGCGTTTCAATAAATAGTCCATGAGGAGCGCCTCGTTCAAGGTAGAAGCGACCTCTGCAAGGAAAATCGTATACTGCGCATAGCGGTATTCTTGATTTTCATCGGACAAATAGGAATGGATGGCATGACCCATTTCGTGCGTCAGCGTGAACATGCTGTTTAAATTGTCTTTATGGTTGAGCAGCACATAAGGATGTGTGCCGTAGGCACCCCAGCTGTAAGCACCATTACGCTTATTTTTGTTCTCATAAACGTCGATCCAGTGGTTGTCGAAACCGTCTTGAAGAATTTTCAAGTAATTTTTGCCAAGCGGAGCCAGGCTTTTCTTGATTTCTTCTTTGGCTTGCTGGTAGGTGATATCCATTTTGAACTCTTCAACCAGCGGGGCAAAGAGGTCATACATATGTAATTCATCGACTTTCAGCAGCTTTTTACGAAGCTTCAAATAACGCTGCAGCTCAGGCAGAGAGTCGTGAATGGTTGAAATTAAGTTCGTGTAGACTTCCTTCTTGATGTTATCGCCGAAAAGGGTCGATTCCAGAACGGAAGGATAGTGACGCGCTTTGGCATAAAAAATATTTTTATTAATATTCGCGCTGAGCGTAGCGCCGATCGTGTTCTTGTTGTTGCGGTAAGTTTCGTAAACGGCATGGAAGGCATTTTTTCGAACTTCCGGATCGCGGCTCTCCAGGAATTGAATGTAGCTTCCGTGCGTGAGCTCAACTTCCTCGCCTTTTTCGTTTTTCACTTTAGGGAACTTCAAATCGGCGTTGTTCAGCATGCCGAAGATCGTGCTCGGCGCTCCAGCCATATTGCCTGCTTGAGCCAAAAGAGCTTCTTGGTCTTTGGAAAGCGTGTGCGGCTTTTGGCGAATCATTTCTTCGAGCGTGTCTTTATAAAAAGATAAAGAAGGATCATTGACTAGCTGTTGCAGTTTTTCATCGGATAAACTTAAAATTTCCGGCGAAATGAAGGAGAGTGCTTCGCCCACTTCGACGCTGATTTTTTTCGATTTATCGGATAAGGCCTGGTAAGTAGGCTCTGCTGTATCTTCATGATGTTTCATGTTGGCATACACATAAAGTCTTTCTGTCTTCAGAGAAACCTCATCTTCCAACTGGAAACATTGCTTGACGGCAGCGGCGTCGTTAAGTTTTCCTTGGAAGGCGCTGATTTTGCTGATCGAGCTTTTAACATCTTGAAATTCTTTTTCCCAAGCCTTCGCATCGGCAAATAAATCTTCCAGATTCCAACGGTGCTCGGCAGGTACTTGTTTGCGTTCCAATAGTTGAGCCATGGGAGCCCTCCTGTCCTTGTTTTGAGTTTGGGGTAAACGGTTTTCCTTCGCATGCAAATCAGCTGCTGGGACAGAGCTAAGTAGAAGTCCCATTGCTGCAGTTACATAGATCCAGCGCATTACGGTCACGCTCCCGGCTTATACCCATGTGGGGGAATTTTGATCTAAACCCACTTCATGGTTTTCACCTAGTATGACCGTTAACCCACTCAATTATGATTATAAGAAAAAGCTGGAAGGAAGTAAATTTACTTTCCGGCGCCAAAGAAGCTGATCAAGATGAGTACAAACGAAAACGAGACCATGACGATTGCCAATAATGCGAGATATCGTTTCATTTGGGCGGGAAGGCTGTCTTTTTTCATAATCAAAATGATGGCTAGGCAGAAGGATACGAGAATAAATGTGAGTATGGAACCGGATTCGGTCATTGGTGAATCATCCTTATCCCTATAGAATATGACACTTGCTAATTACTGCATGATAGTAACTTTCGCTGCTTGCAGGCAAACTCCTTTTTCATCCGGCATGCTGCATCGTTTCATCTGGATTTTCATCCTCTTCTGTCTTTACCAGAATTAACTTGCCTCGGGAATCCATCTTGACTGTAAAACGATCTTCCGGAGCAATTTGAGCTTCATCGCTTAATTCTTTAGGCAGTTTTAACTGTCCGCGGTCTCCGACTTCTACGAGGTAGCCGACCATTTTGGACCATTTGCCTGCGGCAAGCACGATGATGACGAGCAGTCCGATAAGCAGCCATTTGCCCAGCGGATTTGAAGCGAAATAAGGGGAGAGGAACTTCTCGCCGGTAATCATTTTACCTGCCGTCAATGCGAGCACGCCTGCGCCGATATACATGATCCATGGATAAGTTTCAATCCATTTGATGAACAAGGTGCTGCCCCAAACTACGATAGGGACGCTGACGAGCAAACCGATGATGACGAGCAGGAAATTTCCATGAGCGGCGCCAGCGACTGCAATGACGTTATCCAGACCCATTACGGCGTCGGCAATAATAATCGTGCGAATGGCAGCCCACATGCTGCTTTTCGCTTCAACTTGTTCGTGATTTTTCTTCTCGCTGAGCAGCTTATACGAGATCCAGAGGAGCAATATGCCTCCCGCTAAGAGAAGACCAGGAATTTTCAAAAGCGTGACCACGATCAGGGTCGCAAGTGCCCGAATAACGATGGCGCCTACGGTTCCCCAAAGGATGACTTTCTTTTGTGTTTCCTTTTTCAAATTACGTGCCGCCATACCGATAACGATCGCGTTATCTCCTGCAAGTACCAAATCAATGAGGATAATGCTGAGTAATGAAACGAAAAAGCCTGCTGATAACCATTCCACAACGACCACTCCTTTAGCAATTTTTTGAAAAAAATAGAGCCCAGCACCGACGACCGGTGAAGGCTCTAATTCATCAAAAAAGACCTTCACCAAAAATTTGGCAAAGGTCTTGCTAACAACGATAGTCGTTGCCAATAAAGCCGGGATCTGATGAGGATCCGAATTGACGACTTTACTGTATCAGCTACTCCCCTTTGGAGTATTACGTATGAACTTATACCTTGATTATAAAAAGATAGAGAATGAAAGTCAAGGCATTTGGTCTAATCCGTTTATACTTCTTTGAATGCGTCCATAATCGCTTGCCATTCTTCTTCCGTACCATCGAACTGATCCTTAGCAAATCGCTCATTAGCCCAGTGCAGCATCGCTGGCCGCCCGATGAACGTGTGACACTCTTCACCCCACTGGTCGGAGATCTCCGTCAGCACAATTTTGGTTCCTTGGACTTCCACATTCAGCATGTTCCATTTATCTTTTTTGTAGATGGTATGTTTCTTGAAAGGTTGTTTTGACACGGTTGTTCCTCGTTTCTGTAGTAAGCTTAAAGATATATGCAATCGTATCATAAATAGGCTTGATTTCCAAACAGGACATCAAAGAAAATCCTATTGCCATAGACCGTTGCCCATGGTAATATTCTCCTAATCCTTTCCAGAGGGAAATGGGTTATGAGACGGGTTGTTGCCCTGAGAAGATGAGCTGAGGAGAGATGAGCATGGAGCAAAAGCGGATTTATGAGCAAGTCGGGGTCGCGATGACCTCAAGATCGTATGCAGAGTATGAGAAAATGTTTATGCTGCAGTTGGAACAATTGCAAGGCAAAAGGGTTCTGGATGTGGCCGGCGGTGCGTCTTCCTTCACGGTAGAAGCAAGGCAGCTTGGTATCCTCGCAGAGGCGGTTGACCCGCTGTATGAGAAATCATCGGGGGAGATAGATCAACACGGCAGGCAAGAAATCGGGCTTGTTGCGGCCAAGATGGAGAAGCTCCAGGACGTCTATGACTGGTCGTTTTATGGTTCGCTTCAAAATCATACGGCAGGGCGTATAAAGGGCCTAGAAAGGTTCGTAGAGGACTTCTCAAGCCGTGAAGGCATGGTAAGGTATCATGTGGCTTGTCTTCCGGTGCTGTCTTTTGAACAAGATTCCTTTGATCTTGTGCTGTGCAGTCACTTTCTGTTTCTGTATGAGGAGCAGTTCGACTATGCCTTCCATCTGAAGGCGGTGAGGGAGCTGCTTCGCGTCGCGAAGCCTGGTGGTGAAGTGAAGATATATCCGCTGCTGAGTTTTCGAACAGAGGAATATGGCAGACTGCCTGATTTAATAAATGAATTGACAAACGAGGGGCATTTGGTAGAAAAAAGAGAGGCAAGCCTACCTTTTTTACCAAATTCTCATCAATATTTAAGCATAATTAAGAGGGGCTTCGCATAGAGGAAAACGTTGGTACATCAACAAATTTTAGCATGTCCAGAGCTTTTTATGCGTTGATTTATCCCAGATGAGATGGTATAATTTCCTTATTCGTCATAGATGGCGATATTTTTAGGAGGTTGTTCACTTGAAAGGTACAGTTAAATGGTTCAACGCAGAAAAAGGCTACGGTTTCATTTCTGTTGATGGAGGCGACGATGTATTCGTTCACTTCTCCGCAATTCAGGGCGAAGGATTCAAAACATTAGAAGAAGGCCAATCCGTTGAGTTCGACATTACTCAAGGCAACCGTGGTCCTCAAGCAGCTAACGTCACAAAATTATAAGAAATAGGGAGTCCCCACTTATAAATAGAGTGTCATAGCACAAACAACAGAGACAGTCCCCTGTGGGGCTGTCTTTTTTGCTGTTTTTAAGGCCTGTACACATCCTGGGAGGGAGGTGCACAGGCTTTTATATTTAAACGAAGATATCGATAATCAGCACGGTTCCGAATGCAATGAAGGAAAGGAGTGTTTCTAGGACAGTCCACGTTTTGAACGTTTCTTTGACGGTTAATCCGAGGTATTCCTTAACCATCCAGAAGCCTGCATCATTGACGTGGGAAAGCATCAGTGAGCCTGCGCCTGTGGCAATAACAAGAAGCTCCAAATTAACACCGGACATATGTTCAACAATGGGAGAAACGATACCCGCGGCTGTCGTTAAAGCGACCGTCGCAGAACCGGTTGCGACACGAATTAATCCGGCTACCATGAAAGCAAGTACGATAGGAGAAAGAGAAATATTTTCAGCCATTTGCGCAATAGAGGTCCCTACGCCGCTGGCGATAAGGATTTGTTTGAATCCGCCGCCGGCACCGATAATCAAAATAATCGAAGCAACAGGGAGCAGGCAATCGTGCGACAGTTTGCTGATATAACTTTTACTCATACCTTGGCGAATGCCCAGGAAGTAGAAGGCAGCGAAACAAGAAATGAGCAGCGCGATCACGGAATTCCCGATAAAAGTAAGGAATTTCATGAATCCGCTTGGAATCGGCAGGTAAGGTGCAATGACAGACAAAACCATCAATAAAACAGGCAGCAAAATAATGAAAAAGGAAATGCCGGCGCCTGGCAATTTATCAGGCTCAGTGCTTGCATCCAGAAGCTCAGGTTCATTCTGAGGAACAACCCGTTTGTTTACCCACTTGGCAAACAGGGGGCCTGCAATGATCGCAGCTGGAATCGCAATGATCAGCGAGTAAATGAGCACTTTGCCGATGTCTGCTTTATAAATACCGATGGCTGTCATAGCGCCAGGATGCGGTGGCACTAGACCGTGAACAATGGACAATCCGGCAATGACCGGTAATCCGATGAGCAATATATTTTGTTTCGTTGATTTGTGAATGGAGATCACAAGCGGCAGGAGCATAACGATTCCGACGTCAAAAAATACAGGGATCCCGATAATAAAACCGGATAGCAGCATGGCCCAAGGCAAACGTTTTTCACCAAACACGCGAATAAAGAAATTGGCGACTTGGGTGCCTGCCCCGGAATCGGACATCATTTTACCCAAAATTGTACCTAATGCCAAAATGCCGACTAAATGCCCTAGCACAGCGCCGACGCCGGTTTCGTATGCGCCAACGATTTTATCCATAGAAAGACCCGCCATAAGCGCCAGGAACAAGCTCGCAACGGTTAAAGAAATAAAGGCATGCCATTTCCACCAGGCTACGCCGAGAATAACAATGACAATAGCAAGCAGGGTAACGATCAGTAGATACATATTCATGTGGAATCCCTCTTCTCAAGATGTTAGTAAGCGTTATCAAGGTGTCGACGAGAAAAGGAAACAAGGCTGAAGCCAGTATTCCTAAGTATCGTAATTAACTACATAATTGTGCATTTCGGTGCTGTAATGCCCTGCGCTGAATTCGATCAGAGTGCCTTGTTCATCATAGGAATATCGCAATCTGTTCAGTAAGGGCGTGCCTGGTTTCACCTGCAGCATATTCTCCACATGGGAAGAAGCGGTGACAGCAGCAAATTCATCCCGATATTTCTCTAAGGCAATGCCGTGATCCTCAAGGAGCTCGTACAAGGATTGTTCGTTCAAGTCCGTGAGTTCGATCGTGGACATTTGCAGGGAGAGATAGTGGGAATAGTGAATATAGGGCCTGTCATCTAAGTGATATAGGCGTTCGATATAGAAACACCGCTCTCCAAACAGCTGAAAAGGCAAAGTCCCAGGTGTATTCGAAACAATTTCAGCGCGCAGCAATTGCTTGTGGATTTGGTGGCCTTCTTCAACCAGCACTTCTGTGAACCGTTTCCATTTGGACAGCTTGGACAGGGAAGCATTGCGAATGACTTTGGTTCCTTTGCCGCTGCCTTTTTCCAAATAACCCTCTTGTGCCAGCTCTTTGATGGCATTTCGAACGGTGATCTTGCTAACATTGAATTCCAGCTCCAACTGGGGTTCAGATGGAATATTGGTACCCAAAGGATACACACCATGCAAGATGCGATCCTTTAGGATATTCATAATTTGTAAATATAAAGGGCGTTTATTACGGGATAAGTTCACCTAAACGTTCACTACCTTTCTACATCGCCCACAACTTCCGTCATCGCACGCAGAATATCGCTTTCCGATGACATAGGCGTATCGCCAACAATGGTATGCGCGAGCATGCCGGCGGCAGCTGCAAACCCGACTGTCTTGTCAGGTGAAAATCCTTGGATTTCCCCATGTACGATACCGCTTGTGTAGGCATCTCCAGCACCAATTCTATCATAGATAGAAAATGTGAGTAGATTAGAAAAAGTGAACGACTGATTTTTATAAATAAATCCACGTAGAGAATGGGTGTTGTCACTGTTGATATGACGATGCGTTCCTGCAATGACAGCGATCTGATATTTGTCTGCAACCGCTGGAATCAGTTCCATCAGCTGATCTTGACGTTCGGTTTGATCGGTATGCATGCCTAGGATATAAATGGCATCTTTCTCATTCATCATGACAATGTCAGCAAGTTGCAGCATGTCCTCGTAATGGGGTTTTGCTTTCGCGTAACCGCCTTCTCCCCAATGGGCCGGACGATAATTGCAATCGAAAACAACCGTGCCGCCGTTAGCTTTGACTTGTTTGGCCAAGGCCTTCATATGCTGGCGCACGTTATCATTCATGGCGAGAGTAATCCCGCAGAAATGGATCATATCGATATTTTTAGCAATTTCAGCAAAATTATAAGTGCTTTCCGGGGCCGTGTTGAAACTGCTTTCCTGCCGGTTGGAATACGTGACGCGGCTGGGCCGCGCACCGAAACCATTTTCTAAAAAATACATGCCGACATAGTTGCCGCCGCGAGTAATCATCGAGGAGTTGATGCCTAGTTTACGTAAGTAAGCTTCTGCAGCATCTCCTACTGGGTTGGACGGCAATCTGGAGATCAGGAACCCGGAATGCCCGAAGCGAGCAAGCGCGGAGCTGATATTCACCCCTGTACCGGAGAACGTGTAGTTAAGCGAGTTGGCTTGGGACAAGAGTTCATAACCTGGCACCTGCAGGCGCATCATAACCTCTCCAAAAGCAGCAATTCGCTTAGCCATGTTGATCAACCAGCTTCTTCATGATACTGAGCAGTTCGCGTACATCGGATGTATTCGTTTTTCCTGTAGCTTTATCAATAATTGATGAGTACACGTGAGGGATAACTTGTGGAACTTTCGCTTCAAGCGCGATGCGCAGGATGGTTTCAAAGTTTTCCATGTCGATGCCGCCAGTTGGCTCAAGAGCAAAACCTTCTTCGCCGCAAGCTTGTGCAACGGCACGAAGCTCGTCTTCACGGCTCAAGCCGTTCATCGGGAAGTACTTGAGTGCATTCCCTCCCATGTCGCGAACAAGCGCGATAGCGGTTTTAACAGGTACGATGGCGTGCTCTGGTTGAGCCGCGCTTACTGGACCTGTTGAGATATTGACATAGCCGACGCGGCCAGTAGGAGAGACCAAGCTGTTGATCCAGCTGTCTTGCTCGCCAAGATTGGCGCGTGTTGCCCCAACGGCAGGGAACACCTGGTTGATGTGAGTGCCCGGGTAATGCTTGGCAATCGCAGCAACGACAGCGGCTTGGCGATTGTCGCCTGCGCCTAGTCCGATGGATACGGCTTCGTCAATCGCTTTGCCGTATTCTTTCATTGCGGCAACGGCTGTCTCAACGGTTGGGTAGTCTTTCGAAAGAACGCCGACAAGCACGTAACCTTCAGCTGCTTCGAAAACTTCTTTTGCGTTTTCAACGGAGTTAGCGAGCACGTTTAGCGCTGCGCGGCCTTTATACAATCTTTTTGCCATGTTGGACATATTATTGACCTCCTGCTAATTTGCGTATTTGAGCAGCGATAACCTCAATGTCATCGCCTTGAAGCGGACGTGGATCGATATCAAAATAGCCTTGTCTCACGCCATAATCGCGTGTATAGATGGCGATGTCACCTTCGCGAAGCCCATTTACGACTTCTTTCGCTGTCGTCCCGGCTTGCTCCGGATCAATTTGAATGCGTCCGCGGAAAATGGCACGGCCTGCTTCGTCTTGAACAATCGTCACTTTAATGCCTTTTAATTCGCTAAGCGGCATTAGCACTTGCAAAGCTGCTTTTTCTTGCTCGCTTTTGTCTGCTTTAACGCCATACTCATCAAGTGCTTGAAGCAAGCCGAAGGAAGTTTCCTTGCCGACTTTCATGCTCCGGCCAATGCCGTGCAGTTGAACTTTAAGCCACTCAATATAGGTGCGTTTGCCTCCGACAATACCTGATGTAGGACCTTCGATGGCTTTGGAACCGCTGTAAATCGCCAGATCGGAGTATTTTACATACTTTTGAATATCTTCTTCCGCAGCCGCATCTACAATGAGCGGTACGTTATTTCGCTGCGCAATATCCCAGGCTTCTTCAACTGAAATCATGTTTTTTTGGACGGCATGATGAGATTTCACATAAAGAATAGCGGCCGTACTTTCGTTAATCGCGTCTTCAATATGCTCGGCTTTCCCTTCATTGGCATAGCCAACTTCTACGAGTCTGCCGCCACCAAGGTAAACCATGGTTTCAACAGGAGCGCCGTATTGCACGTTGTGACCTTTGAGAATGATGATATCACGTTTGGCAATAGGGTCCTGATGCAGCCGCTCGCTTGCTCGACGATTCCCTTGGGTTACTACGGCTGCCACGGAAAGCGCGATGCCGCTGGAGGCCGAGTTAACGACAACGGCAGCTTCGGAACCAAGAATTTTGGCGATGTAGTCGCCGGCTTTATCTACAAGATCTGCAATTTCAACGTAATTTTGACCACCATGTTTCATGGCTTCCATAACGGTGTCGGTCGGAGCGGATACCCCGAGAATACTCATACGTCCACTGGCATTGATGACACGTTTAAGACCGTATTTAGCATTTAATGAGAGCGCCATTTGCAACTACTCCTTTAGATTGAATTGTTTGTTCCGCCGTGCGTGTGTCTCCTTCAGAGTCCGTGATTTGAGTCTTTTCATTCTGAACGGTAAACAGAGTGAGATTTGCTGTATCTCCAACTTGAATGCGGCCAAGCTCCGGTTTGTTCAGCCAATTTGCAGCATGCGTAGTCACAGCAGCAATGATTTCCTCAAGCGTATAGCCCAGATACAGAAATTTCGTCAGCACATTGGACATACTAAAAACAGGCCCTTTCAAACGATTCCCACGATAAATATCCGTTGAGATCGTGTCCAAACCGATGTGATGCTTTTTCGCGGCTTCAGCAACTTTGAATGAAAAACTGGCTGTACCGTGGCCGACGTCCAGATGAACGCCTCTTTCAATCGCTTTCGTAAGGACTTGCAGAGGTTTGCCGTTGTCATCAAAAAGATTATTAGCCTTCCCATTCAAATAATGAGTAATGATATCATTCTTTTCCAAAAGCGAAACAACTTCTTCAATGCTCGGAGGTCCAGAACCGATATGAACCATTAAAGAAAGACCCGTTGCTGCTGAAAGCGCACGTGCAGCACGCAAAGGCTCAATGCCGGAATCGCGAACAACACTTTTGCTAATTCTTGCCTTCAAACCGACGATGAAGTCCCCATAGTTCCTGACTGCTTCAACAACCTTCTCTTGGTTAATCCATGACATATCGGATAATTCGTCGATCCTTTGTAACCCGATGTGCGAAATGTTCAAAAAAGCAAACAAGTTCGTCAGCGCGTTTTGTCTGCTTGCTGCTAGTTCGGCGATACGATCTGCACCGCAGCTTCCGGCATCAACAATTGTTGTGACACCTTGCTTGACGCCGATTTCATCGATTTCATCGCCATAGGGATCAAAGGCAGGGAAGGCATGAACGTGCATATCAATCCAGCCGCTTGAAACATAGGCACCTGAATAGTCAACGATCTGTTTTCCTTGTCCTTGTCCGGGACTCGTCAACTCCGTAATTTTTCCGCCTTCAATTACAATATCCAGAAATTCTCCGTTTACTTGCTTAACATTGTGTAGGACGAACCGCTCCTGCATGCCTGTCACCTTTTTCCATAACTCGAATTATGAACGCTTTCACTAAGTCTTCCTTCTAAGCTCTCCTAATATGTAGGAGAAGGTTGTAAATTGTATAATTGAATATAACGTTATAATGTTAGAATAGCACATAGAATTCTTTAAGTAAATATAACGTTATAATGTTTGTGGTGGTAATTTTGGCATGTTAGCGCGGGAGAAGAAGGGAGTGCGAGGAGTAAGTTGTTGTTTACGCTGACAAATCTGGGTTACATATAGTAAGAGAACGACAGGGCGCTATTTAAGCTAAAATGGAGATATTCCTGGATAGACGGAACTGTAGGGCCTTATTTGCTCACAAATGGATGTATTTACTCCAAAATTGTTCGAATAGCGGACCGTAGTTCCCTCCAATGCGTCAAATGGTTGGTTTGCAGCAAAATAGCGGTCCGTAGTTCCGGTTCAACCGTTCACCATGTGCCACTACCAACTAACCAATCATATGCTCGCATAGCTGCGGATTTAAAGTCGCGCATATAAAAAAAAGAAGCTGTCCGCGAATGCGGCAGCTCCTCATCTTAGTCGATGATTTGAAGAATATCATCAATTTCTTTGCGGGCCAATTTGCCCGGGCGATCCATCGGATGGCCAAGGGAAATGACCATATTGATCTGACATTCTTCCGGAATGTTCAGATATTCGCGAATTTGATCTTGGGCCAGCAAAACGGGGCCTGTCATCGGACATGTCGCGAGACCTCTGGCGTGCGCGGCAAGCATCAGATTCTGCGAGGCTAAGCAGGAGCTCTTGATGCCTTCTTCTGCCCATACCGCATCTTCAACAAGCTCAATCGGATCAAAAATCCGCTCACGGAACTTCGACTCGTACGGTGTTGCTAAGCAAATGATCAGCACGGGAGCGTTGGAAAACGCAGTAGCATAAGGTCCGAACGACTTTACAAGAAGGCGTGCTTCTCGCGAAAGACCTTTCTGCTCGGCTTCAGACGCCCTGAGATGAAGCTGATCCCAGGTTAGTTGTTCGATATGTTTAATCTTTTCCGTATTTCGTATCGCAATAAACTTCCATGTCTGGGAGTTCGTATCGCTTGGCGCATAGCGGGCACAGTCGATAATTTCACGAATATCTTCGGTCGCGACTTCCTGCTCTGTAAAATTACGAACGCTGCGGCGCTCTAACACAATAGATTTAAAATCCTCATAATTCATATAAAACAATTACCTGCCTTTGCTGCATCATTTTCGTCATCATGATTACTTGGTACTAAGAGTATAGTATAAAACAGTTGTCACTGCAGCACAACCGTATCTCCCTCTTGGAGCCCCTTGAGGACCTCCGTTTTCTCAGGTGTTTCCAAGCCGATCTCAATTTCACGGCGTTCTGTGCCTTGCGGTGTCTGCAACATGACGTAGTAAATATCTTTCTCATGATTCACAGCAAGCGTGGGAACGACCGTTGTTCCACTTTTTTTCTCTGTCTCAATTGTGCCGGAAAGACTGAGTCCTGCGATAAGCTGTTCATCCGGTTCTAGCGAAATCGTGACCTCGAATTGTGCGGAAGCCGAACCTTGATCAGTGCCGGTTTTGGCAAATTTGGAAACCTTCTCAACCTTTCCTTGCAGCTTTTTCTGTTTCAGGGCTTCAACTTTGACTTGGACGGACATCCCCGGCTTAATCCGGAAAACGTCAAACTCGCCTACCGTACAAACGAGCTGCAGTTTTGTCAAATCCACGATTTTACCGATTCGTACGCTTTCCTCGACAGACTTGGGGATTTTGGCGGAATCCTCGAATAAGAAGATGCCGTCTTCAGGTGAAACAAAAGCGGCCTGCTCCACTTTCTCTTGCTTTTTTGCCAGCTGCAATTGAATGGACTCATCGTTGACCTGATTCAACTGCTCCTGGATTCTGCGTCCTTCGGAAGCAGCAAATCGAGACCTGGAATCATCCTCGCTAACAGCGCCAACAGGAGTGCTGGTTGTTTCTCCTTCCGGTCCTGCTGCTTTGAAGTTCGCAAGATCAGCCTCGAGCTTCTGCTTTTTCAAATTGGATTGCAGAGCTGCGATTTCACTTTTCAGCGGTGTGGCGTCAAGTTCGAACAATAGCTGCCCCTTTTTAACTTGAGCCCCGTCAGCAATTTGCCATGCTTTAATTTCACCGCCAAACGGCGCATAGACTCGTGTTTCCTTCTCGTAGGACGACTTTCCTTTGACTTCGACACTGTTGACCAGGTCCTCTTTGGTTACTTTAAATTGCAATGCGCTGGGAGAGGCGGTGTTGTCCGTATTTGCTCTCTTCATGGCTTGGGGATGGCTGGATATGTATAAAAAGCCGCTAATTCCGCAGATCAAGAGCGCTGTGATTAGCAGCATCCATGTTTTCTTTTTCCTCATGCTAGGCAAACTCCTATTCTCGTTTAATAGCTGTCAACGCGTCCGTGCGCGATGCTTTAATAGCGGGGTATAGCCCTGATAGAACGCCGGTCATCACAGCGAAAAACATGCCGACTGGAAGAATCCAGAAGGAAATGAATAAAATTTCAGCGGGCTCTCCGGAATTAGACCCGAATCGGATAATGATAAGGTTGATTCCCCATATAACCCAATAGGAAAGCAGTATACCTACAAGGCCGCCTAACATGCCTAAAAGCGATGATTCCACGATAAACATGTTGCGGATTTGTTTTAAATTCGCACCCAGCACCTTCATGATGCCAATCTGTCTCCGGCGTTGATGCGTGGACATCGTCATAGCAACTACAATGGAAATCGAAGCTACGAATAGCACGAAAAGACCGACACCCGTGAGCAGCAACCGAACGATAACGAATTCGCCTTTCATCCGATCCTCTTGATATAAATTAGTTTGCGTGTTGAGCTGGAGTTTCTTTATCCATTCATCCACTTGTTTGACGTTGACGCTATTGTCAATTTTCACTTTCACTTCCGAATATTGAACGCGACCGTTTTGAGCCGACTTGTTCAGAGCCTCCAAAATTTTCTGGCCGGTTTGCGGGGATACATAAGCCGTTTTGTTCCCTTGCAGCATGGAATCAGGCAAACCATCCGGTTTTTTCAGAATGCCAGTAACCCGCAGTGTCACTTCTCTTGGTTCAGCCAAGTTTGTACCCGAATTCCCTCCAGATTGGTCTTCGTAATTATTTGCTTTGAGCAACAATTGCTTTTGATAAAGCGGGTAAGGAATTGCGCCCATTTGACGGTAAGTTTCAGCCTGCTCCTTGGTTGGATTTTGCTGCATCAGCTTATTTCTGGTCTCTATCGTCTTGGAATCCATAACACCGAGGGTTGCCCCGTAATTGAGCACAATGTGGTTATCTTGGTTCGTAGCGCCGCCTTGCCCAAATTTGGAGTCGAAATCTTCCAACGCGCTTAGTTCAGTGGCAATGAGATGAAGGTAACTTTGTTTGCCGTCATCAACCGTGAAGCTGAATTGTCCTAAGTCTTGAAAACTAGCAACGGATTTCACATGTGGAAAAGTACGAATGAGTTCGAGCTTGCTTGTTGTTAGTTTAGGCTGGCTGTTCGGGTCATTGTTCTGCTCTGTAATTGTAATTTCATCTGTTTTGAGATAAAAGCTCATTTGTTTCTGGCTGTAATGCTGAATGGATTCTCCGAAGCCGAGCGCCACCATAATGGAAGCCGAACCGATGGCGATTCCAACGGTACATAAGGCTGTGACGACTTTGCGCCGCTGCAGTTGGTCCCAGCCAAGTCGAACGTAATCTTTAAGCTTCATCCGGTCTCACCGTCCTGCTCATTACCTTCCAGCAAGTATCCGTCGCGAAGCTGTAAAATCCGCCGCGTACGGCGCGCTACTTCGTGTTCGTGAGTAACGATCACGAAGGTGATGCCCGAATTCTCATTTAAATCAATGAGTAAATCAATGATCTCGGCTTCCGTCTTCGTATCTAGATTACCAGTAGGTTCGTCAGCAAAAACGATGGCAGGTTTCGTAATGAGGGAGCGAGCGATACTGACACGCTGCTGCTGTCCGCCGGATAACTGTGAAGGAAATAAATCCGATTTGTCACCGATCCCGACTTGTTGCAGAAGCGCCATGGCTCGTTGTTTGCGTTCTGAGGCGGCTACACTTTGAAAGACGAGGGGCAGCTCAACGTTTTCGCGTACGGTTAAATGTGCTATTAATTCATAAGATTGGAAAATAAAGCCGATATGCGTCCTTCGAAATTCCGCCAAGCGGTTTTCGCTCATTTTCTCAATCGCCTGTCCTGCGATGCTAATACTACCTCGAGTGGGCTTCATTAAGCCCGCCATTAAATTTAGCAGTGTTGATTTCCCGGAGCCTGAGCTCCCGAGCAAAGCGACCATTTCGCCTTGCTCTACCCGGAAACTTAGTTCATGCAGAACGGGGGTATCCTCTTGCCCAGTGCGGAAACTGTGAGATAACCGTTCAATGGCTAACACGTAATCATTCCCTTCAATAAAAAAACTATCTGCTGCCCGGCAAACGCTCATCGTTTTGGAATAGATGCGTAGCAAGGAAACCGATTGCTGCCACGATGGATAGACAGCCGGCAATGACGTAAACCGTGCTTCCCCCCAGAGCGTCATAGATCCAGCCGCCCAACATGCCGCTGATTAATCCAGCGATGCTTGACCAAGCCACAGCAAAAATCGCTTGCCCGGACGAGCGGTATTCATCGGGTATAATTTGGCTCAAATAACGATTGGCCGTTATGAGGAATACGCCGAATGTTAAGCTATGCAGCAACTGAACGCCGATGATCCAAACGGGATTATGGATAGATCCCATAATGAAAAAGCGCAAAGCGTAAATAATTCCCGCAAAGGCCAGAAGCGGCAATTCTTTGAACCGATGCCCATGCTTGCTTAGAAAGAAGAACATGGGGATTTCACTTAGTGCGGAAGCCATCCAAGCGTAACCAATCACAGAGTCAGGGGCTCCGAGCTGCCGCATATAGAGGGCTAGGAAGCCATCATTAAAACGGTGAGAGACTGACATAATGATGATCAAAGTTAAGAACCACACAAACTTCTTCGAACGAAGAATGCTTAACATGCCGCCTAAAGCAATTTTTTTGCCGCTTTGACGCGCGTCCTTTAATAAGAAAACAAGGATTAGCGTGCAGGTAATCGTGAACAGACACAGAATTGGCGTGAGGCCTGTCCCGTAATGTCTAAGCAGCAAACCAAAACCTCCGGCGGACACAGCGAATCCGATGGAGCCCCACACACGAAAAGAGGCGTAGCTTTTGCCGCTTGCCCGGATGCTCAACATGAGTTGGCTGTCATTGAGCGAATTAACCGGCTGTTGAAAGAAGAAAAACATCGCTAAACAAATGTACAGCAGGGAAAACCATCCCGCAGTAAACACTAAGATGGCCGTGATGAGCTGGCCGATGATCAGTATGATCATGATTTTTTTGACGGTTTGAAAACGGTCGCTCAAGAAACCCCACAACAAATTTGTTGCGATCCCAATCAGCGGTCCAATGGCATAAAGCAAGCCAATTTGAAGCTTGGAATATCCTTTGTAATCAAAATACAGGGGGAAAAAAGTGACGACGATGCCCATTGTCATAAAAAAGGAGAATGTGAACAATCGAAGCAGGCGATGTTGTGACTTTATAAGATTAGACGTACTCATAGATGGTTATCACTCGTTTTCGCTACAAATTTTTTGGAGATAGGGTTGGCTGCGGTTCTTCGGCTGTGCGTTTGAGCACGTAAACCACGACCAGCAACTCGGCCAACGTGCCGATGGATTGTGCTAATGCGCCAATCATTCCATTCCAGTCGGGTACTGCCCAAATGGAGATGAAAAGGGTTAAGACCGTGATCGTAGCATTTGCCGATTGTGAGAAAACCATTATTTTCGTTTGTCCTCTGAGCATGATAATCCCGTTCATATAATCCAGCCAAGGGAATACTAATGTCATAATCATAAAGATACGCATAGCATGCAAGCTGGCTCGCATGAGTTCAGCATTAACGCCCATCACATGGGACATAAACCAGGGACCTAGAGGTGTATAAGCAAGAATAGCGATGAGAGTTCCGGGAATAAAGCTAAGAACAAGGACAAACCGCAGCACGGATTTTGCATCTTTGCGATAGAAGTTCAACACGATTTGATGAATATAAGAGAAAAAACTTAAAACCAGCTGCGTCAAAGAGCCGGCAATCGCAAAAGAAGATATGGCAAGGTGGATGTGCGTTGTTTTTCCTAAGATCGCATTAATAGAGGGTCCGATGATGACGGCGATGATAGATGAGTACAAGAGCGGCTTATAGAAGCTGAAAATTTGCTTCTTGGTTTCAACGGGATGGCTGGGCACCTTCTCAGGAATAACTTTTTTTAGCAAGCTGGTGCCTTCCCAGATGGCTACTAAAGCTTCAATGACCATACCCATTAGAAAAATAATAGCGCCAACTCGCCCGCTAGAGACATTATCGGTTGTGATAAAATATAACGATAATAAATACATAGCGACAATTCGTACACCCATGCCGATGGTTAACCATTTGGTCCGCATATTAAAAATAATAATGCCATGGAATAAACACCGCAGTCCGGAAAAAATGCTAACGTACATTAAAATACGATAAACACTGATCGTAGAGTCCAACAACTCGGGTTCGACGCCAAAGAAGTAAAGAAATACCCACTCTCCGACCGGCGTGTAGCATATAATGAGACCAAGAAGGATGATACAAGCAAATACATAAGAGCTGACTGCTGCCATGGCTCGAAACGAGATGCGGTCCCTGACGAGGGTAGAACAAGCTTGTCTTAGCAGAACAGCGGGTCTCTCGGTTATGCCTAACAAACTTAGTGGCAGCGCATAGCTGGCAATGACCAATTCGGGATTATCAGCCCTGGCAAGTGTGCTGTTAATGATAACGTGCGAGAGGGTAACTAAAGTTGCGGAAAGACCGAGGGGGAGAAAAAAGGAGATAAGCTGATTCCATGAGATCGTTCTTTTCACAGCTGAAGCGGTCATTTCTGTATCTCTCCTAACCAATTTGTCCCTTCTAAAAACGTTATTTAAGTATACCAGAAAATGAAATATTGTTGACATACAATTTTAACTGGAAACCAAAGGTTTGAAGTGATACATTTAAAGGTAGAATGTTTCTTGAACTATTGCAGCATGTTTTTACTGCAAGGAGGTAATTCAGAAGAATGAGCTGCTATTTTCAATACAATGCCAGACTTGGTATCGAGACGCCGGCTTTAGAACAAGATTGGGATTCTTACCCCTCTGATGTTCGTGTTGAAATTCTGTTTCAATGGGAACAAATTCGAGGAGTCATCCCCGATCGAATCATGAAGTTGGAAAGCGTCATTATTCGTAAACAAAACCAGTTGGATCAAGAAGATGATTTTATAACTTCCTGTCGTTTGAATTCCGAAATTGCTGATTTGGCATCGATTATAAATGATCTTCACCTTTGGTTCCGGATTAATCAGGATTTGGAAGCGAAGACCCACCATTAAGTTCGTCTAATGAAAGGGAGAGTGACTGGCATGCATAGCAATAAAGATGGTACAGACTGGCTGGAAGCTATTGCGAAGCCGCTCTTGGAGCATCTGCCTGCCTTATATCCAATTGTAGAATGGGATTTAGCCATGGATGCGAACATTGAAGCGATGTTACCTGTTACTATGAGCCAAGGGAATCCAGAGCAAGAGATGTATGGATTGGCTATCAAAGCGGGTCTTTATTTACTGAATGAAAGTCTCGACAAGTCGCACGATATTGCCCAGGAAATTACAAATGCGACAGGCAGCTATTGGCATGCTCTTATGCACCGGATGGAAGGCGATTATAGCAATGCGAAATATTGGTTTAATGACGTCGGTCATCATCCTATTTTTTCAAATTTAATTGCCTGCGTGAGAGATTATTTAAGTGTGAAAGACTTGGCGGATCTAGACAATGAGGCGTTGCGCCAGAAGCTGGAAGTATTGATTACTTCGCCTGTATGGAACCCATGTGTTTTTATTGACGTGGTAGAACTTCAGGTATCCCTGGTTCAAAATTCAACAGTCGATAGCTGGCTGAGACATATCCAACGTTATGAAATGCAGCTGCTGCTGCAATATTGCTATGAACAAAGTTGTGGAGGAAGTCTGCTTGAAGCAATTGGACAGAAGTAGTACGAAGGTTCCGCAAGGTCCACTCCGGTTAATGCTCAGGGTATATCGGTACATTTTACCGGATGTAGGCGAACAGCTTTCCATTTGGAAAACAAGAGCGGAGAACATTCCAGATACTGAACTGCGTACGCAAGCTTTAGCCAGCATAGCAACGAAGAAGTTTCATTGTCAGGGCGGCGCCGTCTATGCGGCTGCCAATTTGTCGATGCGTCATGTACTAATACCGCTAATCGTTGCTTTTCAGACGATAAGTGATTATCTAGATAATTTATGCGATCGCAGCACTTCCCTAGATCCTCAAGATTTCCGACAATTGCATCAATCGATGCTTGATGCCGTAGATCCTTCCAAACCTTTGCATGATTATTACGCGTATAGACAGGAGAAAGAGGACGGCAATTATTTGAGGGATCTTGTTTTGAAGTGCCAATCCTGTATCGATTTGCTGCCGTCTTATGGACAAGTCGCGGATCAGGTACGGGATTTCGTTGGTTTATACTGCGATTTGCAAGTGTACAAGCATATCCGCAAAGATATGCGAGAACCCGAGCTTCAACAGTGGTGGAAACTTCACCATCATCGTTATCGCCAGATTGATTGGAATGAATTTGCGGCAGCTACGGGGTCGACTTTAGGGATGTTTATGCTGTTCTTGGCGGCATGCGATACGCAGTTGAATGACAAGCAGGTGGAGGCGATTCGTGAGGCGTATTTTCCTTACGTTTGTGGGCTGCATATCTTGCTTGATTATTTAATTGATCAGGAAGAAGATGTTCTCGGTGGAGACCTGAACTTCTGCAGCTATTATAGCTCTATGGAGGACACGGTTGAGAGGATTGCATTTATCGTGCAGGAAGCGCGCAGCAAAATTTTGTTCTTGGAACATCCGCGATTTCATCGTATGATAATCGAAGGTTTGCTCGCGCTCTACTTGTCAGACCCTAAAGTGAATGGACAACAGCAAGTAAAAAACATATCCAAGCGTCTTATGAAAAATAGTCCGTTAACCCGGTTGTTTTTCTGGCTAAATAGCATGTATATCCGTACGACATCATGAATGTCATTCACAAGAATTTGAAGGAGGAAATTGAAATGTCAGCAGTAAAATCAATTGCAGTTTTAACAAGCGGTGGAGACTCCCAGGGAATGAATGCAGCGGTTCGTGCGGTTGTCAGAAGCGCATTGTTCCATGGACTTGAAGTTTATGCCGTGCAACGTGGCTATCATGGTTTAATCAACGATGATATTCGCAAAATGGATCTTAGAAGCGTTGGAGATATCATTCAACGTGGCGGAACGATCCTGCAGACAGCACGTTGCAAAGAATTTTTGACTCCGGAAGGCCAACAAATCGGGGCGGATAACCTGCGTAAACGTGGGATTGACGGCTTGGTTGTTATCGGTGGGGACGGGTCCTACCAAGGGGCCAACAAACTAAGTAAACTGGGTATCAAAACGATGGGTCTGCCAGGGACAATCGACAATGACATTCCGTTTACAGACTTTACGATCGGTTTCGATACAGCGGTAAGTATCGTCGTGGACGCGATTAATAAGCTTCGCGACACCATGACCTCCCACGAGCGTTCATCCGTTGTAGAAGTTATGGGCCGTCATTGCGGAGAAATTGCGCTTTACGCGGGATTAGCCAGCGGTGCGGAAACCATCATCGTTCCAGAGGTTGAAGTTGACATCTGCGAAGTGGCTAACCGTATGAAAGACAACTTCTCTCATGGCAAACGTCACAGTATTATCCTGATCGCTGAAGGAGCAGGTACTGGCGAAGGAGTTGCGAAACAAATCAATGAGGTAGTCGGTATTGAGCCGCGTGTTACGGTTCTTGGTCACATCCAACGTGGTGGAACACCAACGCATAACGATCGTATCTTGGCAAGCCGTCTTGGGGATTTTGCCGTTCGCAGACTGATGGAAGGCGATTCTTCCAAAGCTTGCGGCGTTATCAAAGGCGAGTTAGTCGCTACGGATATCGACTTAGTTGTTAATACGAAACGTGAATTCAACACAGAGTTATATGAATTGGCAAGTCGTTTATCCCAATAAGCTCGGTAAGCAGAGAGCCTATTGACCTGAGGATTGACTTCGTCTATAATAGCCAACAACGTACAAAGCGACATTATGTCTATGAAGAGCATCCAACTCGGAGACGTTTATGATCGGAACGGCTGATGACTGAATAAGCATCGACTCTCTCTAAGTAAACCGGCACCGCCCGTTATCGCGGAACCAAGCGGATGATGGCAAGATATGGCCGTCATCAAGTTGGGTGGCACCGCGAGCAGAACGCTCCTCGTCCCAATTCGGACAGGGGCGTTCTTTGTCTTTTTCTCATAATCGAAAAGGAAGCGGTGACGGAAAATGTTGGATATCAAATGGATTCGCAACAATGAAGATCAGGTGAAAGAAGCTGCCAAGCGTAAGGGAATGGCATGTCCCTTGGAAGAGCTTCTCGAAGTAGAAGAGAAGAAGAGGCAGATGCAGCATCGTGTTGATTTGCTTCGAGCAGCGCGTAATCGAGCTACAGCACAAATTGCAACGTTAATGGCTGAAAAGAACCGAGCGGAGGCCGATAAGCTGAAGGAGCAGGTTCGAAGCTGGAATGTAAGCCTGGCAGCGGACGAAGAGGAGCTTGCGCATTATGAGGAAAGGTTCAAAGTGCTCATGCTGGCAGTGCCGAATCTTGCTTCGCCTGACACACCTGAGGGCGCTACGGATCAAGACAATGTCGTCGTGAAAATCGTAAGAGAGCCTGCATCATTTCCTTTCGAGCCTCGCGATCATCTGCAAATCGGGGAAGATCTAGACATTCTAGATATACCAAGAGGCGTAAAAGTAGCAGGAACCCGCAATTATTACCTTAAAGGTATGGGGTTGTATTTACACCGGGCGGTTCAACAGCTGGCCATCGATTTGTTAACGGATCGTGGTTTTACGGTCATGGATGTACCTTTGATGGTCCGTGAAGAAACGCTGGTGAACGCAGCGTTCTTTCCGACAGGCAAGGATCAGACCTATGAGCTGCAGGATGAGAACAAATGGTTAGCAGGTACTTCGGAAGGCCCGCTTGTTTCGTACTATGCGAATGAAATTGTAGATCTCTCGGAAGGCCCTGTTCAGCTGGCAGCCGTATCGAATTGTTTTCGTAAGGAGGCTGGTTCGGCGGGGAGAGATGTGCGTGGATTGTATCGCGTTCATCAATTTGCGAAGGTTGAGCAGGTCATTATTTGCAAAAATGATCCGGAGACGGCGAATCTTATGTTGGAGCAGATCACGCGAAATGCGGAAGACATTCTGGATCTGTTGGAGCTGCCATATCGAATCGTTGCCGTGTGTGCCGGGGATATGGGGGCCAAAAACTATAAGCAGTACGATATCGAAACATGGATGCCAAGCCGTAATGCCTATGGCGAGACGCACTCGTCGTCAAGCCTGCTTGATTTTCAAGCACGTCGCAGCGGACTGCGTTACCGGGATCAGAATGGCGAACTTCACTACTGTTACACACTTAACAATACAGCTGTAGCTACACCGCGTATTCTGATTCCCCTACTTGAAAACCATCAACAGGCGGATGGCTCGATCTATCTTCCTGCGGCTCTTCGTCCCTATATGAGAGGTTTGGCAGCGATAACTGCCAAATAACGATAAAACGCACCTTATCTTCCGGAAGCAATTCCGCTAGATGAAGGTGCGTTTGTGGTTTAATAGCCTTCGTGAATGTTCACCAAGTTCATCATTTCTCCACCATCCAAGAGCGCCCGCAAATTATGATAAAAGATTGCGGATACACGCTCTGTATAATGCGAGGATGAACCTGCAATATGCGGAGTGACGATTACGTTTGTCATGCTCCACAAGGGAGAAGTTGCTGGCAAAGGCTCTTGCTCGAAAACATCGAGCGCTGCTCCGGCGAGCTTGCCTTCCTGCAGCATAAGCGTCAATGCGCCTTCATCAATCACATCGCCTCGAGCAAGATTGATCAGAAAGGCGCTCTCCTTCATTAGGCTTAAATGTTCTTTCGTAATTAAACCTCGTGTTTTCGGAGTGCTAGGAAGAAGCAGAACGACGAAATCGCTCTGGGCAAGCAGACTGCGGAGCCCCTCATCGCCGTTGAGCGTTTGATCATAACCAGGCTGTGGCGTACCTGAACGATTTAAACCGATGACCGACATATCAAAAGCTTTCGCTTTGCGGGCGACGGCTTCACCAATGGCGCCGGCCCCAACAATGCCTAGCGTTTTACCGGCAAGCTCGCCGACGGAGATGCGTTGATACCATTCTTTCTGAAGCTGACATTCATACAGCTTGTTGGACTTGCGCACCCACTGAAGCATAAGACTGAGCGTGAACTCACTCATCTGAATCGTATGTACTCCGCGCGCGTTCGTCAGCGGGATTTGGCGTTCTGCCAACTCCTGTAGTGGCAGCTTGTCCACCCCGGCGGATAAGGTTTGCATCCATCTGAGTTTAGGGGCTCTTTCTTTGGTGGCGTATTCCGGATTTATTCGGCCCGCCGTGATGATGACTTCAGCATCAGCAATATGCTCTTGAGCATCTTTTGAAGATCTAAACCAATGGAACTCAGTGCGGCCCTTTAGATCTTGCGGTATCTGCTCTTGCATCAGGGACAGATCCATATCCGTAACGGCGACAATTTTCATTACTTCAACTCCTTCAGAGTATCTCTTGTTAGTGCTATTCGCTTTTGTGTAACTTTTTGTGTACAGCTTAGCATCAAATCTGGTAACATATTCTTGATTATACGACAAAACACCCTGAGGTATATAGCCTCGGGGTGTTTCCTTGATTAATAACTAACATTAGGTGTGTAGTTGTTATTAGCATTCCAAAGCAAGAATTCGTCTACGCCATTATCTTTCAGTGCGCGAATTTGTTCTTGTACCTCATGCGGGCCGTATTTAATGTAACCCTGTACCCATGAGGCGGTGAAATCTTGAATCCACGGGCGAACGACGGGTTTCCAGCCTTTTTTGTCAATGGCTTCTAATTTCTTCGTTGTATCCTTCGATGCACCGTTAATTGTCACATAAGGAGCGGCATCTGGTACTTTAGCGCCAAACCAGCCCGTACTGTAATGACTCGGATAAATCATTGGCGAAATGACATCGACATTCTGAGAAATTTTCTCGAAGTCTTGTCCAATTCCTTCAGCTGCCGGAACCGATGCGGCATATCCGAAAATATCAACGGAGACACGTACACCAAGCGGCTGCAATTGTTCTTTGGCATATTTGACGAAAGAAGCTACAGCATCGATGCGGGGACGATCATCTTTGGTGTATTTGAGTGTGTCTGCTCTTTTCTCGAAGCCTTCCGGAAAGCGGACGTAGTCGAACTGAATTTCTTTGAAACCGGCCTTAACTGCTTCTTTGGCGACAGCAATATTGTAATCCCATACTTCTTTGTTATATGGATTTACGAAGCTGTCCGGCGGATTTTTGCCATTGCCCCAAACCGTGCCGTCAGGGTTAACAAAAGATAGTTCGGGTTTCTTTTTGGCAAGAACGGTGTCCTTGAAAACTACAATGCGTGCAATGGGATAAATGTTATGTTCATTAAGCGTAGTCATGAGACCGGGCATATTGCCAATGATTTTCTGGGTGGTGCCCATTGCGTCCAGCTCTGGATTGCCTGTTTCCCACGTGATGTAACCCCAATCGTCTTTGACGTCGATAACCATTGCGTTCAGCTCGGTGTCGTCCATTAACTTCACAAGTGTATTGAGACGGGAACCTCCTGCGCTATGCGCAGTCGCATAGATACCTTTAACCTTGGGTGCGTCTTTTTGCGGATCTAGTTTGTTTACTGGGGCGAGAGGATCAGTTGGATCGTTTGTAGGGGCTGGTTGAACGATTGCTACGGCATTTTTAGCGTCCAAAGATGCTTGTACGAGCTGCTCGAAGCTTGCGTCAGGGTTAGCGGCAGTAACATTGCCCCAAATCAGGGCAAGTGAAGCAAGTAAAATTTCCATGATGTATAAGTCCTCTCCAATCTTGTTCTCTGCTTTATTATAAAGCAAGCAGCAAGCTCCGCACAGAGGAAATTTGTTGAGAGTTGTAGAAAGAAGGTAGTCGTTGTTGAAACTTGATAAGCAAATTGTATCTTTGTCGGGAGTTAACTTTTTTTACTATGCTTCAAGCGCAATCTTAATGCCTTATTTACCCTTATATTTGCAAACGAAAGGTTACACAGCAGCAGAAATTGGACTGTTAATGATGATTGGCCCCTTTATCTCAATATTCGCTCAACCCTTTTGGGGGTATGTAAGCGATAGATTCAATTCCGTGAAAAATATCGTATTTTTGTTGTGGGTGCTATCCTTATTAGGCAGCATTGGGCTTTTTTTAACGAGTGGATTCGGACTTACATTAGGCTTCATCCTTCTGCTTTATTTCTTTTTGCTGCCATCAATCCCACTCATTGATAATTTGGTCGTGAAGTCAACGGCTGTTCGTGGAATGTCTTATGGCTCAGTTCGGGTGTGGGGCTCCATCGGTTTCTCGGGAGTTGCACTAATTTCGGGGCTGCTGCTGGATCAATTGGGCGGGGTAGCCAAAATGCCTTATTTTTATTGGGTATTGTGGATTTTTCCTTTTCTGCTTCTAGCCTTTATTAAGGATGAGAAGAGCAGCGGGCAACGTATTACCCTAAGTGCTATCAGCATTATTTTTAAAAGTAAAAGCTTCCTGTGGTTTATGTTAATGATCTTGATTATTTCGATCCCGCATCGTATGAATGATGCACTACTGGGCCTATATCTCAATAAATTGGGTGCCACGGATTCGATGGTAAGCTGGGCATGGGCGATTGCGGCCTGCAGCGAAATTCCTGTATTTGCCTTAATTAATCGTTACATCCGCCGCTATCATGAGCTGACCATTCTTGGAATTGTTGCGATTATTTATACAATCCGTTGGATTCTTTATTCGGTGATTACCGACCCTTGGGTGTTAATCGGCCTGCAAGTGACACAAATGCTCACTTTCGCCGTGTTATGGATTGTCGCCGTACAATATGTCGTTCGGTTGCTGCCGGAGCAGTTCGGATCAACGGGGCAATCCATACTTGCCATGGTGTTCATGGGGCTAGCAGGAATCATCGGAGGTTCCATAGGGGGCTGGCTAAGTGAGCAGTGGGGAGGCGCCAGCATGTACGTGTTCGCGACCGTCATGTCGGCTATCGCGGCGGTGATGTTCCTAGGAACACAAACCGTTATGCGCAGCAGAAGTTAAAAAATAAAAGCACCCTGTAGAAAAATATTACCGGGTGCTTTTTATTATTTGTTTATCTGACCTGTCTCTGCATTCTTCACTTCAGCAGGATTGATCTCTTTACGAGCCGGTACTGGCTGATCATCAGATGTATTGTTACCGCCGTTTCCACTCGTTGCATCTTTGAATTCACGAAACATTTTGCCAAAACCTCTGCCAAGTTCAGGCAGTTTATTAGGCCCGAACAAGAGAAGGGCAACAATTGCGATTAAGATGATGTGCCAAGGAGATAATGCTCCCATGCTAGACACCTCCAATAATTTATCTTTATGCACTATTATATCATGTTATTATAATAACCTATATAGCCTAATTATTACAAACTGAATAACAATGTTGTAAAAAAATGTGCATTCGCAGAAAAAGACGCCCCTTAATGATAAAGGGCGTCTTTATGATGTTCCGAAATGCTGAATTGAATAATCTCCATGACATCTTCTGCCTCGAGCGCCTCGATACCAAATCGAAGGACGATCTCAGAGTCCAGCTCACAGCTGGTTAAGAAGGGGTACAACTCGGGTGTTAATTTCATTACAATCCTGGATAATTTGACTGTTTCCACAAGCATCACCCTTCCAATCATAAGATTAGAATAAGAACTACGCCTGAACCACTCACGATGAAACCAGAACTATATGAAATTACAATCATTATAACACAATTTAATCTGGATGAAAGAGGCTGGTTACACGATTTACGACTTCAGTTTGCGGAATTCGCCAACGACACCAACGGTTTCAACGATATTTACGAACGCTTTTGGATCTATCTTCTTAATAATTCGTTTTAGCTCAGCGAGCTCATAGCGAGTTGTGACGGTCATGAGCATATCATGTTGTTGTTTCGTATAAGCGCCTTCTGTTTTTACTAGTGTGACGCCTCTAGGAAGCTGCAGCAGCTCATGAGTCAACTCATCCTTCTGTTTCGTAACGATGAACGCTGTCACCTTAACATGGCGAATATGTACCGTATCGACGACTTTCCCACAAATATAAATGGCTAACATGGAGAAGAGGGCGAGGTCCCAATTATTTTTAAAATAACCGAGAGCGACAATTACGATACCGTTCATACCGGAGATAATCGTACCCAGTGGAAAATCAAATTTGCGGGTTAAAATCAAGCCTACAATATCAAAGCCGCCGGTGGAACCGCCAATCCTTAAGGTGATACCGCTTCCGATCCCAATCAATACGCCGCCGAACACCGCGCCAAGAATAGGCTCCTGTGCCACATAACTCGTAGGCAGGATCTGCATCAGCCATGAGGTTAAAATGACAGATGCAACGCTAATCATAATGAATCTGCGGCCGATCACAATCATTCCCCAAATCATGAGAGGCAGGTTAAAAATTAAATATAATAAGCCGATGTTCCAGTTCGTAAAATACCCGATAATCATGGCGAATCCCGACACCCCGCCGCTAAGCAGCTGGTGAGGGATGAGAAACATATTGAAGCCAACCGCGACAAGCAGAGCGCCAACTAAAATGATGATGGCATCCAGCGCTTTTTTCAAAAAAAATCACCTCTAAAATAGTATGCAGCATAATGCAAGTATAATTCATTCTTTCAAAACTTCAATCATTATTTAACCGTTGTTCAATTAAAATAAACAGAAATAAAAAAGCTGTGTCCATTTCGTGGACAACAGCTTTTCCCAAGTGACTAGCGCCTTTTGAAGGAGCCTGTTTTCTTTGATGTGCTTGGCTTACTGGTTGAAGGCTTCGTTACCTTACTAGGTGTTGACCCGTCGTTTTTACGAGACGTGGAGGAGCTGCCTGAGCTGGGATTTGCCGTCCCGCTCTTGAAAGTTCCCGTTCGATCCGACGTAGTAGGTTTCTTATCCTTGGAGGTATCGGTAGCCGGCGTAGTCGCTTTGCCGGAGCCTGCATTATAGGTCGGTGTCTTCGTATAGCCTCGATAATCGTAAGATCCTTTATTATTGTACCAGCTTCCTCCGAAGAGGTTCTGCAGTAAGGCCGCTGTCAAAAAACCTTGTAAGAAGGAAGAATCATAATGCGTTTTTGCATATTCAATACTATCTACCTGAACCAGGGTGTTCTTGCTCTCATTCGGATCTTTCTGAATGTTAATGACTTTATCGCTATAAACAAGGAACATTTGATCTTCCGATTCCTTGCTTTTTTCTTTCGGTGACTCTTTCGCGGCTAATTCAGTTGCAACAGCAGGGACATTTTTTCCTTCAACCAAATATACTTTAGAAAGGTTAGTGCCTTTGCCTTCTACACTGACAAGCGGGTACTCATCCTTGATATATCGTACGGCATCAGCGCCACACCCGGTCAGAAGGGCGATGATCAATAAGAAGGAAAGCCATGAGGTCCATCTTTTCACTTTACAGTAAACCCTCCTTTTGGAGTATGACTAAATGATATCACAGGTGGATTAATGCGTCGATTTCAAAAATTTTATCTGATTCCCCGGCGTTCTCTCCCCTTCGAGGGCGATAAACTTGCCATCTTGCCATTGAAGGAAGAAGAATCTGCGATCGGGGCCGAAGTAGCGCCAGAAGATGATGTCATCACCACTTCGGAAATCGGTATTTCCTTCCGTCCGCGTAACATCATTACGATGAAACTCCAAGTCGAACGTCAAATCGTCATCTAGTTCAAGCCGTGTGGGGACATCATTAGGGTCATCGAGTGCGCCTTCGACAAAGCTGCATAGGAAGCAATCATAGGTTCGTCCTTTTTCCACAATCAGACACTGAATATTTCTGCCGCTTTGCAAATAATAGGCGTAGCGGTGCGGAGCAAAACCGCGGTCGAAATAAACGACTTTACCGGATATGACGTATTCCTCTAAGTCTACATTTACAATATCCCCAACTTTGGCGTCTTCAAGCGGGTTGCCGGCAGGGGTTGTTTCCGGTATTTGTTTCTGGCTTCGCAAAATGCTGCTTACACGTTTAAATATGGACATTGAAAACTCTCCTCTGTTCCGAATGTTGTTCTAACCAGTAATACGTTTAGCTTATGCTTAAGGTTTCGTTCTCATCATTCGTTGTGTTCATGAAAGCAGCCTCTGGCATTGTGCATATAACTTGTGCTATAATACTTTAGATGTTCTTAAGGGCGGCCCATTGGATCATGGAAGATGATGAATCGAAATGTTATCCACCAAGAAACTATAGACACGGATAGGAAGTCGTACTTAAGGGTAAAAAAGATACAAGGCATTAGCCTGCCCTGTACAAAAGGAGATTGAATTTATTTGAAAACATTTCAGGAGTTTGGTTTAGAGCCGGCGATTCTACGTGCGGTAACGGAGATGGGGTTTGAAGAATCCACACCGATTCAAGAAAAAACGATTCCGTTAGCCATGGAAGGCCGAGATTTGATCGGTCAAGCACAAACCGGTACTGGTAAAACTGCAGCTTTCGGTATCCCGCTAATCCACAAAATTAATATGAAAGAAGAGCGTATTTCTGCTCTTATTATGTGTCCAACACGGGAACTCGCCATCCAGGTTGCGGAAGAGATTGAGAAACTCGGCCGTTTCAAAGGCATTCGTTCCTTACCTATTTATGGTGGACAGGATATTGTAAAACAAATTCGTGCACTTAAAAAGAAACCTCAAATCATTATCGGTACACCTGGTCGTTTACTTGACCACATTAATCGCAAAACGATTAAGCTTGATGATGTTCAAACGGTTATCTTGGATGAAGCAGATGAAATGCTTGACATGGGCTTCATGGATGATATCCAATCCATCTTGAAGCTTGTTCCGGAAGAGCGCCACACAATGCTGTTCTCAGCAACAATGCCAACGAACATCCAGAGATTGGCACAGCAGTTCCTGCGTAATCCTGAGCATGTATCGGTGATCCCGAAACAAGTCAGCGCACCGCTGATTGATCAAGCCTATATCGAATTGCACGAAAAACAAAAATTCGAAGCATTAAGCCGCTTGCTTGATATGGAAGCTCCGGAACTGGCCATCATCTTCGGACGTACAAAACGCCGCGTTGATGAATTAGCGGAAGCTCTACAAAAAAGAGGTTATGCTGCAGAAGGTTTACACGGTGATTTGTCCCAAAATCAACGTGATAATGTGATGAGAAAATTCCGTGACGGAAGCATCGACGTGCTCGTTGCTACGGATGTAGCGGCTCGTGGACTTGACGTGTCCGGCGTAACGCATGTTATCAACTTTGACCTTCCGCAAGATCCGGAAAGCTACGTTCACCGTATCGGTCGTACAGGACGTGCTGGTAAAGAAGGTACAGCTTGGACGTTCGTAACACCAAGAGAAATCGATCACTTGCACTTCATCGAGAAAGTTACTCGTCATAAAATTAGCAAAAAGCCATTGCCTAGCTTGGCAGAAGCGATCGAAGGCAAGCAAAAAATGACAGCTGAGCGTATTCTTGATGTGCTTCAAAATGATGCACAATTCGAATTCAAAGGTTTGGCTATTCAAATGCTTGAGCAATATGATTCTGTTAACTTGCTTGCAGCGGCTATGAAGCTTCTGACAGGCGACAAAAAAGAACTGAATATCGAGTTGACTCCGGAAGATCCAATCCGTGCTAGAAAGAAAAAATTCGACGTGCGCAGCTCAGGCCGACGCGTTGGTGGCGGATATGGTTCCGGTTCAGGGGATCGTCGCCAAGGTGGCGGATACGGCTCCGGTTCCGGCAGCTCCAACTCCCGTTACCCGCGTAAAGATGGCGGCAGAGATTACGGTTCAAACAGAGAAGGTGGAGAAGGACGCAGCTCCTCTTCCAGAAACCGTGAATACGGAAGCAACAATCCGGGCAACCGCGATCGTTCCAGAGCTCCTCGTAAAAGCGAAGACACTTTGGTAAATAAATAAGGGGTTACACCCACAAAATAATGGCGGAGATCCTTGAAGGATCTTCGCCTTTTTTCAATCGATGAAGAACCTAGAATGACTAGACGTCTACCTTAATGTTCAAAAATAGGCTATAATTAAACCAAGGTTGGCGAGACAAGCTTTTTGATGACTTATGGACTATCAACGTAGAAAGTTTCCTGAAGGAAACGCTAAGGAGGAAGCGGGTTTGGAGTTTAGAGGAGTAATGGGAGGACTTTACAAAATATCAGAATGGATCATGCGTTTATCGGTGATCAATCTTTTATGGATTTTGTGTTCAATTCCGGTTTTCTTTTTTGGTTTTATGGGTTTGGTTAGTCCATCTCCTGATGGACTGAAAGCCATGTTACCGATCATCGCAATTTTGGCACCGTTTACTTTATTTCCGGCGACTACTGCGATGTTCGCGGTTGCTAGGAAATGGGTTACTGGAGAAGAAGATGTGCCTCTGTTGAAAACATTTTTTCGCGGATATAAAGAAAATTACGTGCAAAGTATGGTTGGCGGTATTTTCTTTGTTCTCATCTTCGTCATCATTAGCGTGAATTACTTCTTTTACTTAAAACAAGGAAGTTCGCTCAAAATATTGGCCGTTTTGTTCATTGCATTCACGGTCATCATGATCATTTCCTTATTTAATTTCTTTTCCATCATGGTTCACCTGCATATGAAGATTTTTCAAATTTTGAAAAATTCCGTTTTGATTTCAATTGGAAATCCAATCAACTCCATCGTATTGCTGCTTTGTAATGGGGCTATTTTCTACATTTGTGTTACGAAGTTTAATTTCTTCCTTGTTGTATTCTTCATGGGAAGCATTATGGCAACTTTTTCATTCTGGCAGTTTAATCGCAGTTTCACGAAATTGCAAATTAAGCAGCAGGAACTCGAAGAGAAAGAGCAGCAGAAGCTTGAAGAAGCTGAGGCTGAAGCTGAAGCGAACTCGGAAGATTTGGTCGAAGAAGAAACAGAAACTAAAAATTCTACGGTTAGTCTGCATAAAAATGACGAAAAGAATAGAGAATAAAGCTACCAGTTGATTATCAGCCGGTACAGCACTATAATAAGAACTACAAAAGAATCCTGCGATGTACGTAACGGTTTTAAGTTGTTTTAAACCAATGACTGTTTCTAGGGAGACCTAAATCGAAGTGTGGCTGACATGCCCTCGAAAGGGGACCTCAAATACACTTCTGCGGACACCCACCTGCGAGAGCGGGTTTGAAGCACAAAAACCGGACGGCATAGGCGGGTTTCTTTGCGTCTTCATACTTATTAATAAAAGCGGTTGATCAGGAAAGTTTCCTGTTCAACCGCTTTTTTAGTTCAATTAGGATTGACCTGCAAGGTCGCTTAATTGGTGGAAAGTGTTTTGAAGTGTACCGTATAGGCCACGGTAAATTTGATAATAAGCTTCATATTTATTCTGATTATCTAGATTCGGCTCTACTCTATCTGTAACTTGGATCCATTTCTCGCAAAGCGAGGTGATGTCCTCTCCAAGGACCCCTGAAGCAGCCATGATGGCGGCCCCATAAGCAGGCCCGTCTGTAGAGTTAACGGTGACAACAGGGATGCCGAAGATGTCGGCAATCATTTGACGCCAGAACGGGCTTCTAGCGCCGCCGCCGTTCACGCGAAGTTCGGTCACCTCGACGCCGGACTCCCTGATTAGTTGAAGAGAGTCGCGCAGCCCAAACGTAATGCCTTCAAGAACGGCGCGGGTCAGATGCGCTTTGCCGTGTCTGAGATTCAGGCCGATGAAGGCGCCGCGGGCTTTGGGGTCTGGGTGCGGCGTCCGCTCCCCGGACAAGTAAGGCAGGAACAGCAAGCCTTCGCTGCCTAAGGGAGCAGTAGACGCCTCAGACGTCAAGATCTCGTAGACGTCTTTGCCTTCCTGCTGCGCACGCTGGAGCTCCTCGTGCGCAAAGTGGTTGCGCCACCACTGGAACGAGCCGCCGGCCGCCAGCATAACCCCCATGCGATGCCATTTGCCAGGCACGCCGTGACAGAAGGAATGAAGCCGGTACGCTTCATCCACTTGATACGTGTCGTCGTGAACGAAGACGACACCGGAAGTGCCGAGCGCCACCGACGCGATGCCTTGGCGGACGACGCCAACACCAACGGCGCCACAAGCTTGGTCTCCGCCGCCGGCTACGATCGGCGTGCCTGCGGCTAGGCCGGTCAGGCTGGCTGCTTCCGGCAGCAGGTGGCCGGCTACGTCGCCGGACTCAAAGAGCGGCGGCAGCCACTCGAGCGGGATCTCCAACCGCTCGGCGACGGTTTGCGACCAGCTGCGGTGCGCGACGTCCAGCAGCAGCGTGCCGCTTGCGTCGGCCATGTCCATGCCGAACGCGCCCGTCAGGCGCAGCCTGACGTAGTCCTTCGGCAGCAGCAGATGCCGAACGCGTGCGTAGTTCTCCGGCTCATGCTGCCGGAGCCAAATGACCTTGGGCGCGGTGAAACCGGTTAGCGCCCGATTGCCCGTAAGTCGGCCGAGTTCGGCTTCGCCGACGGTCGACTCGATGTAAGCGCACTGCTCGGCCGTGCGCTGGTCGCACCAGAGCAGCGCAGGTCGAATGACCTGCTGCGCCTCGTCAAGGAAGACCGACCCGTGCATTTGGCCGGAAAAGCCAATACCTGCAACATCGCTGCCAGGGATGTTTGTTTTCGTTAAGAGCGCGCGGATACCCTCGACGGTGGCGTTCCACCAGTCTTCAGGATGCTGCTCTGCCCAACCGGGATGCGGCTGCTGAAGCGGATACTCAACGCTATGGCTCCCAATGACATTTCCTGAGTTATCTACAAGTATACATTTAACTGCAGAAGTTCCTAGATCTAACCCCATAAAATACGACATATGCATTCACCCTTTGTTGAAAATAGAATTAGTCCTTCATTATCTTTGTTTGTTTAATAAATATACAAAGATGGATCATCTATATTATTCGGACGAAAACACAAAAATCCTTCTTTTGATAAGATTTTTTTCGTCTATTGCCATATCAAATTCATTTCATACCACTGGACTCCGCCATGCTCCGATGCCGATGGGCCAATGTACCGAAATCCATTTCTTTCATAGAATGAAATCAAATGTTTTTCACACATTAAAATAATGCCTTTTAAACCATCATCTTTGGTCTTTCGTATCATTTCTTGCAGGAGATTGGCGGCGATCCCTTGCCGTTGGTAATCAGGATGTACGGCGATCGTCAGCAGGCAAAAATAACGGCCGTTAGGATCATAATCAACACCCTGTTTAATGCTCTCATCCGAGAGGTCGCTGTGATTCAATTGCACACCATTGGCTACACCAACAATTAGCTGCTCAGAACTTGAATCGGATTCAGCTAGCAGAAAATAGCGCCCGAACACTTCCATCCTCATCTGAAAAGCATCCAACGATGCAGCGGATTCTTTTGTGTACACGGTCATTTCAATATTATGAGCTGCTTTCAATTCTGAATCATTGGCGATTGGACGAATTTTCATTGTGAAATTAACTCCTCATTGTTGGTTTTTCCCATGGGAAAATTTATTTCGTATGCACATAAGTGTTTGCCTATAGCATAGTATGGGTTTATATAGTATAATTCTAAATAAAATGTTTCCTTAGGACAACATTATTGGTCTTACGAAAGAAGGAGATATCTATGTCAATAGCATATAAAGAAGCTGAGCATGAAGGTGAAGGCTGGAAAGGTAAATCCTCGATGCCGAGTTTGCCTGAAGTTCATCAAAGTATGCGAGTACCCAAGAAGGCAGGCTTCATACGTAAACTGCTTGCATTCGTAGGCCCCGGCTATCTCGTCGCGGTTGGGTATATGGATCCTGGGAACTGGGCGACTGACTTAGCGGGAGGTTCCAAATTTGGATACACCCTTTTGTCTGTCATCTTAATTTCGAACCTCATGGCTATTCTCCTGCAGGCCTTGGCTGGCCGCTTGGGCATTGTAACAGGGCGTGACTTAGCGCAAGCTTGTCGGGATCATTACAGTAAACCTGTATCGTTCGCATTATGGATTCTATGTGAATTAGCAATTGCAGCCTGTGATTTAGCGGAAGTCATTGGCGCAGCGATTGCCTTGAACTTGCTGTTCGGTATTCCCTTAATTTATGGTGTTATATTAACATCGATTGACGTTCTACTCGTATTGATGCTTCAAAAAAGAGGCTTTCGTTACATTGAAGCCATGGTTATCAGCTTGATGGCACTTATTACTTTTTGTTTTGTTATGGAACTCATCTTTTCTCGACCTGATTTCGCGGCTGTAGCAGCGGGATTCATTCCGACAACTGAAATTGTAACCAATCCTGCTATGTTATATATAGCTCTTGGTATTCTGGGAGCCACGGTTATGCCTCATAATTTATATTTGCATTCTTCAATCGTTCAAACGCGTAAAATTGAACCAACGATTCAAGGAAAACGCGAGGCCATCAAATTCGCAACGATTGATTCTACTGTAGCATTAATGCTGGCTTTATTCGTCAATGCGGCTATTCTTATTCTTTCTGCAGCAGCTTTTCACTCAGCAGGTACAGAAGTAGCTGAAATACAGGATGCCTACCACTTGCTGGGACCTATGTTAGGTACCGGCGCCGCGAGTGTATTGTTCGCTGTTGCGTTGCTAGCTTCAGGGCAAAATTCAACGCTCACTGGGACATTAGCCGGGCAAATCGTTATGGAGGGCTTTCTAAATATCCGTCTTTCACCATGGCTTCGCCGTTTAATCACCCGTATGATTGCGATTATTCCAGCGGTCATTGTGATTGGCATTTATGGAGAAAGTGGCGCAACAGATTTGCTTATTCTAAGTCAAGTCATCTTATCGCTTCAGCTTTCCTTTGCTGTCATTCCGCTAGTGAAGTTTACTTCTGACCGTAAAAAAATGGGTGAACTTATCACACCGAAGTGGATGATTGTGCTTAGTTGGATCGTAGCGGTCTTAATTGCAGTTCTAAATGCCTATTTGCTGTATAGCACCTTTTTTGGAAATTAATGAGTAATTCTGTCTAAATAACTGTGGAGTAATCCTACCGATTTCATTTTCCCTCTTTTTCTTATCCCCAAACAGTGGTAATATAGAGAGCAGTGTAGAGAAGGCAAGCGGTCTAAATGCACTTCATTGAAGGGGGAAAAGGCTTTTGCTTAAGAGAACTTTAATCGGATTACTTCGCAGTCACGAAACGACCGGAGATAAAGCCAAAGATCCTTTGCTGAAAACAAGGTATTACAAGCTTCCCAAAGAGCAGGTATGGGAAGAGGTTACGGCAGTTTTGAAGAAGACACCGGGTTATAAGCTGCTCCACGAAGTCCAAAGTGTAGGCGAAATTCTCGCAGAACGCAAAACAATGACAGGCAGAACACAGGATGTTACTTTGACACTGTTCGCGATTAATCCCGTCAAAACGGCAGTGGATATTTATTCAGCATCCCGAGGCTCAATGGGGGACCTTGGTTCCAACTACCGTACAATTATAGATATTTACAAACAATTAGACCGTAAACTAGCTCAATATAAAATTGAAGGATAATAAAAACAGCAGGGAAGCGTGGCCTCCTTGCTGTTTTATTTGTTTCTATTAAACTAATTTTTTAACAGCTGCTACAGCTGCTTCGTAGTTAGGGTGAGCTGTCATTTCGCCCAGGTATTCCACGTATTGAACGGTGTCGTTAGCGTCGATAACGAAGATTGAACGCATATCAAGTTGAAGCTCTTTGATCAATACGCCATATGCTTCACCGAAGGATTTTGTTTTGTAATCGGACAAGGTGATAACTTTGTCGATTCCAGCTGCTCCGCACCAACGGGATTGTGCGAAAGGAAGATCAACGCTAATTGTAAGTACAGTGACATTGTCACCTAGGCCAGCTGCTTCTTCATTGAAGCGGCGAGTTTGTGCGTCACAAACACCTGTGTCCAAGGATGGAACTACGCTGATCAGCTTTACTTTACCAGCATAATCTGCCAAGGTTACTTGTGTCATCAAGTCTTTGTTCACAGTGAAGTTAGGTGCTTTGTCACCTACTTTAATTTCAGGTCCCACCAAGGTGATTGGATTGCCTTTGATTGTAGCAACACCAGTACGGTCTTGAGCCATTTGAACAGTTCCTCCTTTGATTTCCATGCAATTTAACAACTTTTTCATTATAAGCTTTTTGAAGTTAGGTTGTCCAATTGAAGCTGTGAGGCTATAATTTAAATGCATAAAATGTTGACAGATTCGTAATCCTGTAAGAAAAGTCGGGGGATTCATCCAAGTGGAATTAAGACAATTGCAGTATTTTGTGAAAGTTGCAAGGAAGCAGCACGTGACTCAAGCCGCAGAAGAAATGCATGTGGCTCAGTCGGCTGTTAGCCGCCAAATTCATCTGTTAGAAGAAGAGCTTGGCGTGAATTTATTCGTTCAAAAGGGGCGTAACCTGCATCTCACTTCGGTTGGTCATTTATTTTTAAGCCGCATCGAGGGGATATTGACGGATCTAGAGCGAGCCGTTGGTGAGATGCATGAATTTCTAGATCCGGAGGCGGGGGAAATTCGTATTGGTTTCCCGCACAGCTTAGTTATTAATTTACTTCCAGCTGTCGTTGCCTCTTTTAAGAAGGATCATCCTAATGTGAAGTTCCGGCTTCGCCAAGGGACGTACACATCTTTGATTCGAGATGTTAGCAAAGGTGAGATCGATCTTGCATTTATTTCGCCATTTCCGGAGTCCCATGAGCATGTGACAGGTGAATTACTGCTGACGGAAGAATTATATGCGATTATTCCGGCCAATCATATCCTGGCTGATTATACGTCGATTCGTCTTGAACAGTTGAAACATGAGAACTTTGTTATGTTTAGTGAAGAGTATACGCTGCGTTCTATTGTCATGGAGGCATGCTTGAAGGCCGGTTTCATCCCGAAAATCGAATTCGAGGGAGAAGAGACAGATACCATTCGTGGTCTAGTTGCCGCGGGAATGGGGGTCAGCTTGCTGCCTGCGATGGCGCTGATTGAAGGCGGCCAGATGCAGCCTGCCAAAATCCGTGTTACCGATCCGCAAGTAACCCGTACTATAGGTTTAATAAGCCGGAAAGGTGAAAAGCTTCCGCTAGTAGCTGAAGTGTTCAGACGCTTTCTGCAAGAATACTTTCAATAAAAAAGCTCTCCTGTGTGCTGCTTGTGCTGCAGCGCATGGAGAGCTTTTTTGGATTAATCGTCGTTGTTGCGGCCTGTAAATATCATGATATATTTCAGTAGCTCTAGCACGGAGATTAACGCTGCCGCGACATAAGTAAGTGCTGCTGCATTAAGGACCTTGGCTACCCCGCGTTCTTCCTGATTGGAGATGAATCCTTCGGAAACCATCAAATCGCGGGCTCTGGAGCTAGCGTTGAATTCTACCGGCAAGGTGACCAGTTGAAAGGCGACGGCTGCTGCGAAAAAGATAATGCCCAGACCGAGAAGCCATGGAATCTGTTGGAACAAGAACCCCGCTAAGATTAAAAGTGGAGCTACACCGGATGCAAAATTTACAACAGGGAACATGTAATGTCTTGCAACGAGCATAGGATAATGTACTTTGTGTTGAATCGCATGCCCGACTTCGTGACAGGCGACGGAAACGGCGGATATGGAGCTTTCATAGTAGACAGGCTCTGATAGTCGAACTACCCTAGCCGTCGGGTCGTAGTGATCTGTTAACGTGCCTCGTACGGCTTCAACAGGGACATCATAGAGCCCGTTGGCATCCAGCATCCGACGTGCGGCCTGGGCGCCTGTCATGCCTGAGTAGACAGGGACACTAGACCATTTGTTGAATGTTCCGCGAACTCTGAACGAAGCCCACAAAGAAAGAGCGAATGCAATAATAATGAGAAAATCCATTGGGTGAAAAAATAACATTTCACATGCCTCCGTAATTCGTTATGAGAACGGATTTTTACCTAGAAGAACAATTAATGCTTCAATGCATGCTGCAGTTGGTTGCGTGAGAATGCGATAGAGCTTTTTGAGCTGATTTGGCTTCAACTGTTGGATAATAGGCCCGAGTTCTTTGGCTTCCTTCATTAACTGTTCAAGATGAAGCTGAATTGATGTCAGCTTATCTCTCACTGTGTCATCTTGGGATACCTTGCTCCATTGCTGTAAGTTTGCTTTGATCTCCTCTAGGGTATATTTCTCGTTCTTCATAGTTTCAATACGTTTAAGTCGATTCAAAGTTTCATCGCTATAAAGTCGGTAGTTCGTATCGGATCTTTTCTCGGGCTCGATCAAGTTAAGCTTGGTGTAGTAATCAATGGTTCGAGAACTAACATCGGCAAGTTTGGCAAGTTCCCCGATTTTATATAGCTTCTCATTTTCCATGTTTCATTCACCTCTACTCCAATGTCATATAATAAATTCCTTCTATATAATAATGATACCTGATTACAAACCGTACAGTCAAACGTGATGCTTATGCTATCATACCTGACAAGGGTTCAAAGATAGGAATCTTAACATTTTTCACAATAAATTAATGAAAACACGAATTATGCCTGTTCGATGTCAGGTTATTTTTCGTTTTTTTCATTTTTTTAGAGAAAATCCTATTGTCAAACCCATATAACCTGTATATAATGACATTAAGAGTTTCATTACATGTTATTTAATCTAACATTAAAGGAAGTGGTCGTATGATTAAGAAGTTGTTGTTAGCTTTTGGTGTCATGGCTCTGCTGTTCCCTACTCTCGCATTTGCTGCAGATGAAGCGACAGTTCCCCAATTGCAAAGTGCAATCGATGCCGTTTGGGTCATGTTAGCCGCAATTTTAGTTATCTTCATGCAAGCTGGTTTCGCCTTATTAGAAGCAGGGTCGACTAGGATGAAAAATGCCGGTCACGTAGCCGGTAAAACAATCTTAACCTTCGGACTATGTGCCATTGCATTCTGGGCTGTTGGTTTCGGTTTCGCCTTCGGTGATGGCAATGCCTTCTTCGGAACAACAGGGTTCTTCGTTACAGGATTGGAAGATCAAGCTACAGCGGCATTCGGGTCGCTATCTGCATCTGATGTACCTATCGGAATCAAATTCTTATTCCAACTGGCTTTCGCAGGTGTATCCTTGGCGATTGCTTGGGGGGGATTCGCAGAAAGAGCGAAGCTTCCTGTTTACTTTATCTTCGGAATTTTGTTCACCGTTGTGATTTATCCAATCGTTGCTCACTGGGTATGGGGTGGCGGCTGGTTGAGTAAGCTTGGTATGCAAGATTTCGCGGGTTCAACGGTCGTTCACTTACAAGGTGCGACAGCAGCTCTGGTAGCTACAATCTTGTTAAAACCACGGATTGGCAAATATAATAAAGATAAAACGCCAAATCTGATTCCTGGTCATAACCAAGTGTTGTCTGTTCTCGGTGTTATCATTCTTTGGATCGGTTGGTTTGGATTCAACCCAGGTAGTACGCTAAGTGCAATGGGAGATGGATTCTTCGGTTACATCGCTTTGACAACAAACATGGCTGCTGCGGCAGGTGGTGTTGCTGCACTGATCATTTCCTGGATGTACTTTGGTAAAGCGGATATTCCTAGCATGTTGAACGGTGTTCTAGCAGCGCTTGTTGCAATTACAGCAGCGTGTGCGTTCGTAGATACTTGGGCTGCAATTGTTATCGGTGCGGTAGCGGGTATTGTTACTTTCTTCACGGCGCAATGGTTTGAAAAAGCTGGGATCGATGATCCGATCTACGCTTTCTCTGTACATGGTATTGCTGGTATCTGGGGTACGCTTTCCACGGGACTGTTCGCAACTCCTGAACTGTCTGCTAAAGTTGGTGTCGGTGGCGCGGGGTTATTCTACGGCGGCGGTTTGCACCAACTAGGTATTCAAGCGCTTGGCGTTTTCGGAGCATTGGCATTCGTACTTGTTTTATCCTTCATTATCTTAGGAATTCTTAAAGCTACAGTTGGTCTGCGTGTAACGGAAGAAGAAGAAATCATTGGTCTGGACTTGTCTGAACATGGTTCATACGGTTACCCAGAGCAAATGAAAAAAGCAGCTCAAAACGGCGTGTCCGTTTAATATCACATAACTTTTTACTTGGGCAAAGGGGATGCAACATGAAACATCTCTCAATGGAACAGATCCTGGAGCGTATCTATCTATCGGAACAGTTCGATGAGATGCGAATAACCAGAGATCAGGTGCATGAGATGTTTCGGGAGCATCTCCTTTTCTCTCATACACCTGAATTAGGTCGAAAAGTGAACGCTGTTCACGATGCTTTTATACAGAGAACGATTGAGCTTGCTGAACACATTTTAGAAGATGAAGGCTTTGGGAAACCGCCTGTGCCGTATGCTTTTATTCTGTACGGTAGCGGAGGACGAAGTGAACAAACGCTTTGGAGTGATCAGGATAACGGGCTTGTATATGGGGAAAGCGACCAGCATCCAAAGGAAGAAGTAGAAGAATACTTTATTAAATTAGTTGAATGCATCTTGAAAGGTCTAGACGCGTTAGGATACCCGCCGTGTGAAGGTAATGTTGTTTCTAGCAATATACAATGGCGTAAGCCGTTATCAGAGTATACCCAAATGATGCTGGAATGGCTGAGGGAACCGGAGTGGGAAAATATCCGTTACCTGCTCATCATGGCGGATATGCGGTGTATATACGGATCGCAAAATTTGGTCGATCAACTGAAGGATACGTTTTTAACCTATGTTCGGGAGAACTCGGGCATTCTGAACGATTTATTATCGAATACGCTCCACCACAAAATATCGTTAGGTGTTTTTGGGCAGTTGATTACGGAGAGGTACGGCGAAGATGCTGGTGGTTTTGATATCAAATATGGTGCTTATATTCCTATCGTGAATGGTATACGTCTACTCGCTATCCAAGCTGGCATTATGCACTCATCGACTTTGCAAAGGATAAAGTTACTAAAGGAAAGTGGTTTTATATCAGATCAATTAGCTGATGAGTGGTTAGAGGCATTCTGCGTAGCACTTAAACTCAGGGACTTGACACCATTCCAATTAGAAAATGAGATGTACACAACCCGCGGGAGGCTGGCGGCTGATCAATTAACCAAGGAAGTCAAACAGGAATTGAAACAATGTTTACGTGCCGGGATTGAACTGCAAAAGTATGTTAAAAGGTCGATTGTTTCACATATAGAGAGAGAAAAGGGTTAGATGGATCGGAATACATTTTTCTTGTGTGGGAGAGGTGAATTGGGATGAAAGATATGCGGCCTGGCGGACGTATGTGGCAGTTGTACAAAATGGGGGGGTTGACACCGGCTATAACCTCCATGTTTGATGTGCAAAGTGCCCAGCAGATGGCTTTTATTCGCTCGATGTTAAAGGAACAGCGGAAGGATTCCCTGTTTGAAATACCGCTGCACTCGATGGAAATTGTAGTTTTTGATTTGGAAACGACAGGATTTTCTCCTTATAATGGTGATGAAATTATTTCGTTCGGCGGCGTCTCCGTCATTGGTGGTGAAGTTCAGAGGAATCATACTTTCTATAGTATGGTAAATCCGAAACGTAAAATTCCAGAAGACATCATTGAATTGACAGGGATTACGAATGAAATGGTAGCGGATGCTCCTGAATTGATCGGCGTTTTGAGCGATTTTCTGGAATTTGTCCAACAGCGAATTTTGGTAGCTCATGCAACCGGGCATGATAAAAACTTTCTGAATTCTGCGCTCTGGCGAACTTCTAAGGTCAGTTTATCTCATCGTGTATTGGATACGATGATGATTGCGAAGTGGCTGATGCCAAAAAGAAAAAATTTAAGCTTGGACTCCCTGCTTCATGCCTATGATATACCCGTTACTAAGCGCCATCATGCCCTAGAGGATTCCTTGATGACTGCAGAGCTGTGGTCTCGATTCATGGAGGAGATCAAAGCGAGGAATGTTGATACGCTGGGTGATCTATACGCCCTCTTAAGCCATCATTGACCGATTACAAACGCGAGTTTGTGATAACCGGTCGATGGGGCTTTTTTTATTTGATAAACCATTAACTCAGGGCTATCTGGGTTCATCAAAGAGAGGATCCAATGAGTAGGAATCGTATGCCAAAGGGTTTGCAGGTCCGCGGCGGATGGAACCGCGGAAGCTGTTGGATGTGAGTGGAATAAGCCCAACACAGGATTTTGGTTGTTTGTTACATACGGAATCATCTCCGCCGGGTTCAACTCGAAATGAATTCGAGGGTTGGTGGAGCAATTCCGCATGGGAACAAACGAAGAGGCTAGAAGCTCTTCGTTTGGGCTCGTAGATTTACCTAAAATGAGGCCGCATGCTTCCTCCGGCATCATTTGTTGGCTGAATTGCAGCAGCTTATTGTAGAGTTCTTTTTTTAAATATACGATCACTGCGCCCCCGCCTTAAAATGAGACTAAGATTGAGGCTAGTATATCATGCTTTTCCTTTCAATTCTTCATTCGGTTTGATGCAGAAAAAGACGAGTGCTAACATCAGGAGAGCCATGGAGGCTACTGTTATGAACAAGGTTTTATGCGACATATTCATGAGCCATCCGAATAATGGCGGACCGAATGCCACGCCGATAAAACGAAGGCTGTTGTACAAAGACGTGATCATACCACGCTGATCGCGTTCTACTGAACCGGTGATCATGGTATTTAGACAGGGTAGGAGAAGTCCTGTGCCTATTCCGCTAAGCGATAGAAGTCCTATGAACACATACAGGTTCGTATTGAGAAAGATCGCTAATGTTAAGGAGACTGTCATCAAAATCAGTCCGATATTCATTAACCATCGCATCAAAGTGCCATTTTGTTTGATTTTCGCGCCGGTTGTGTAGGAGGTTATGACCATGCAAAGCAAGGGAACGGCCAGTACGAGCCCTTTACGGACTCCCTCGATGCTGTAGGGCTTTTCCTCTAGGATTTGAGATAGATAAAAGAGAACGCCGAACAGAATGAATAAAGTGATCGCCCCGGCAAAAAAGGCAGGGATAAGCCAACGTCCTTTTTCTCGCAGGATATCTCTGATTTGCTTTAAATACGTGCCGAGAGGTTCTGCTTTTTTCTCATTCGGAGGTTCTTTAATCATGAAAATAACGGCCAGCAAAGCTAATACACAAAAGATCGGAAACGCGAAAAAGGGGGCAAACCAAACGATCATGGCAAGTAATGAGCCTAATATCGGACTAACCACCTTGCCTGCTCCATTTGAGGCTTCTATAAGGCCTAGTGCTTTGCTTGCGTCTCCGCCTTTGTACAGATCGCCAACTAATGCCATGGCTATAGGGGCTGTACCAGCCGCTCCAAGGCCTTGTATGGCACGTGCGATGATCAGGATGGGGTAAGAGTGCCAGACAGCCCCGAAGCCCGCCAGAACACCAGCTGCTCCGTAAACGATAAGCGATGGAATGATGACGGATTTCCGCGTAAAGCGATCTGACAAATAGCCGGATACCGGAATGATGACGCCTGCAGCAATCGAGAAAAGTGTAATGACAAGGGAACTTTGGAAGCGGGAGATGCCCATCTTTTCCTGTAAATCAGGTAAAATAGGGACTAGCATCGAATTCCCTAGGACGAGAACCAAAGGAATTGTTGCTAACGCAATGTATTCCCATATGGAGCCTTTGCTTGACTTATCTTTGGACTTGCTGTTCGATTTGTTATTTGATGGGTTGTTTGAACCGTTGCTGGCATGGTCACTAAATCTGTTTTTGGTCCTGGTGTTGGATGTTGCAACTTTGTTCACTTTGATTATTCCTTTCATCGCAATTGGTAGACTTACTTTTCCCGTAAATGGGGAAAGCATACTTTGTTGATTTGCCGATGTTGGAAATTAGGCTGGATTGGAGATAATATAGACAATGGAGGTGAACACATTTTTGAAGAAGAATGTATTTGTGATTGTATTGGTCGTCGTATTAGCCGGGATAGCTATTTATCAAAACGCCCAGCATAAGAATAAACAGACCCTAATGCCAACAGAACAAGCGCCTCAGGTGAATTTCCTTGCCCCTTCGTTTACCTTAACTGGGCTTGATGGAAAAGCGTACACGATTGGCGGTCCGCGCGAGAAACCTTTGCTCGTTAATTTCTGGGCATCCTGGTGTGGTCCGTGTGAGGAAGAAGCGCCGGATCTGGTGAATGTATATAACAAATACGAAGGACTGTTTGACTTGTATGCGGTGAATGTGACGCCTGGGGATAAAATGGAGAATATCAAAAAGTTCGTGGAAACGTATAAATACCCTTTCCCGGTGCTGTTGGACAAGCAGGGAACGAACGCGGATGCGTACCGGGTTGTTGCGATTCCAACGAGTTTTCTGATTGATAAAAATGGTGTCGTCCGCGAAGTTATTCACGTGCTTTCGCCAAAAGAACTGGATAAGAAGATCGCGGGTCTCATCAAGGGATGACAAAAAAAGCTGCAAGTTAGCCTCATAGGGCGAATTTGCAGCTTTTGTCTGTGTGTTAGTCTTAGTGATTGATCAAACCAAGTCGCTCGTTCTGCTCTCTGTTGGCCGGCTCAACACGTTGTCTGCTGATCAGCGCATAGCGCAAGCTGTCAACAAGCGCATACCAACTGGCTTCGATGATGTTACTGGATACCCCCAGCGTGTTCCATGTCGTGTTAAAGTCTGTCGTTTCCATCAGGACGCGAACTTTACCGGCTGTTGCGTCTTTCTCGTCAAGGACACGAACTTTATAATCGGATAGGTGGATGTTCTTGATATCCGGGTAATATTGGATAAGCGCTTTGCGTAAAGCGTTATCCAGGGCGTTGACGGGACCATTTCCTTCTGCCGCGGTGTAGATCGTTTCGCCATGCACTTTAACCTTGACGATGGCTTCCGATACGACGGATTGGTTCGCGGATTTCTCAACAAGCATTTTAAACGATTCTAAAGTGAAAATTTCTTCAAGTCCTTCAAATGCTTCACGCAGCAGCAACTCAAGTGTCGCATCCGCTCCCTCGAACTGGTAGCCTTGATGTTCCAGATCTTTGATCTTCTCGATCACTTGTTTGGTTTTCAGAGGCTCTTTATCGAAGTCTAAGTTGAGTTCTTGCGCTTTGACAAGCACGTTGCTTTGGCCGGCAAGCTCTGAGACAAGGACGCGCTGTTTATTGCCGACTAGCTCTGGTTTCGTGTGCTCATACGTGCTTGCATCTTTAAGGATGGCAGATACGTGAATACCGCCTTTGTGGGCGAATGCAGCGTTACCGACATAAGGTTGATTAATCGGCATATGCATGTTGGCAATTTCGCTGATATACCTGGAAACCGGTGTTAATGTTTTCAATTGTTCCTCGGTGATTACGTGGTATCCCAGCTTCAATTGAAGGTTAGGGATAATTGAGCTCAAGTTCGCGTTCCCGCAGCGCTCGCCATAGCCGTTAATCGTACCTTGAACCTGTCCGGCACCGGCTTGAACGGCAGCGAGGCTGTTGGCTACTCCTAACTCGCAGTCGTTATGCGCATGAATGCCAACAGGCGTTGATACATGCTGCTTCACAGCGGTCACGATTGCGGTTACTTCACCAGGGAGCGAACCTCCATTGGTATCACACAATACGATCCAGTCTGCACCGGCATCTTGGGCTTTTTTGATCGTTTGCAAAGCGTATTCAGGATTGTTTTTGTAACCGTCAAAGAAATGCTCTGCATCATAAATGACTTCTAATCCGGAGCTTTTCAAAAAAAGTACGGAGTCATAGATCATGGCCAGATTTTCTTCGAGTGTCGTTTGAATGGCTGTATGCACGTGGAAGTCCCAAGATTTCCCGAAGATGGTTGCTACCTGCGCACCTGATTCAACAAGTCTGTTCAGATTAATATCGTCTGAAGCAACGGAATCTTTGCGTCTTGTGCTTCCGAAGGCGGTAATCTTGGCATTGGTGAACTTCATATCGCGGACACGCTCAAAGAATTCGATGTCTTTGCTGTTGCTGCCCGGCCATCCGCCTTCAATATAATGAACCCCAAGCTCATCGAGCTTCCGGGCAATTTTAATTTTATCCTCAACAGATAAGCTGATGCCTTCTCCTTGAGTTCCGTCTCGTAGGGTAGTGTCGAAGATTTTGACTGATGTTGGCATGGGTTCCTCCTTCAAAAGCTGGCAAAAATGACTTGGTTACGTATGTGTAGGTTAATATGCTTGCTTTAAAGCGCTAATGTATAATTTACGATTATAACATAATATTACGGGTAAAGACATCATAACTCAAAAATGCGTTTGCTTGAACCCATATTTTTTTGTATGCTGAAAATGACTTTCATCTAGTTTTTTGAATATGGAAGGGGTTGTGAAATGACGACGGTCGAGCATCACTATCCCAAGCAAGGCAGAGTTATTTTGCATATTGATATGAATGCATTTTATTGTTCGGTCCATGAGGCTGTCGAGCCAGACATATATAGAGGGAAACCCATCGCAGTTGCCGGAAGTGTGGAGCTCCGCAGAGGGATCATTGTAACTTCCTCTTATGTGGCCCGATCGATGGGAATTAAGACAGGCATGCAGGTCGGACAGGCTTTGAAAATATGCCCTGATTTGATGCTTATCCGGCCTGATTTTGAATTGTACCGCAGTTTTTCAAGACGTTTTATGCAAATCGCCTACAGCTATTCTCCCATGGTCGAATCGATGTCGATTGACGAGTGTTTTGTAGATATTACCGGATCCAAACAGTTTGGTACCCCTCTTGAAATTGCCGGGACAATCCAGCAAAGGATTATGAAGGAGCTGCAGCTGCCCTGCTCCATTGGCGTTGCACCAAATAAATTATTAGCTAAAATGGGCTCGGATATGAAAAAACCGAATGGCATCTCTGTTCTGCGCCTCCGGGACGTGCCAACTGTCTTATGGGACAAACCGTGCAACTATTTATACGGGATTGGCAAAAAGACGGCGGACAAGCTGACAAAGCTAGGCATCTTCACACTCGGGCAACTGGCGGAGGGTGACGAGCTGCTGCTAAGTAAGCATTTTGGCGTTTTGGGCCCACATCTAAAGCGTTCGGCGAATGGGATCGATAACTCGCTGGTTAACCCTGAGCAAGAGCAAAGTAAATCTATCGGCCATACGACAACACTGCCTCGGGATTATATAGAAAGAAAAGAGATTCACCGCGTTTTCTTGAATCTTGCCGATCAGGTGGCAAGAAGGCTTCGGAAGCAGGAATTGATGACGTCCACGATCCAAATCACCATTCGTGATCCGGACATGAGGACGATTACGAGATCCGTTACTTTGCCTACGCCGACGGAGCATATGGATGACATCTACAGAACTTCCTGCCAACTGTACGATCATCAATGGGAGGACGGCAACCCGGTCCGGTTGTTGGGGATTACCTTGCAAAATCTAACGAGCAAAGAAGAGACGTTCGTGCAGCTTGATTTATTTGATTACGAGAAGCAGCCAAAACGCGAAAATTTAAATAAAATCATGGATGGACTCCGGGATAAGTTTGGCGAGAACGCGATTCTGACCGCGGGTATGATGAGTGACGACCCTTCTGCTTTTATTAGAAATCATAAGTCAAGAGGAACTTCCTTGCAGATGGATCATTTGAAAAATAATCCGCTTCATAAGGAAGAGGAGAAGTGAGGGGATTATGGCACATTGTATCGGTTTTGCCGGATATTCCGGCAGCGGCAAAACGACTTTGATTGCTAAACTAGTCATTGAAATGAAACGCCGCGGCAAGCAGATCGCTGTATTGAAACATGATGCACATGGACACTATAAGGAAGCATCCGGAGCAGATTCTACAATTTTTGCGCAATCCGGTGCGGAAGCTGTCGTAACAATCTCTACTGATTCTATTCATGTCTATGAAAAAAAATGCAAGCCTGACTTGCAAGAGCAAATCAACGCTTATGCTCACATGGATTATGTTTTTGTTGAAGGATTTAAGCGGGAAAAGCATCCAAAGATCGCTGTCTTTCGTACAATAGAGCAGAGTGAAATTATTCAAGCTCTAGAACACGAGCCTATAGCGATTGCAACGGATATGGAGGCGCTGGATTCTCGGTTCTCAACCCTGCCAAAGCTTGATTTGAATGACATTGTTGCTCTCGCAGACTTTGTTGAAAGGTATTTTAAGGCAGAACAATTTTAAGGTTTGAACTTTGTCCTCATTTATATTATATTTTACAATGAGGATAAAATGAGGAGGAGTTAAACTATGGCAAAGTATACATTCGTTGATAAAGATACTTGTATTGCTTGTGGCGCTTGCGGAGCTACAGCACCAGACATCTATGATTACGATGATGAGGGCTTGGCAGAAGTGATTTTTGATGGAGATGGTAACAAAGGGGTAACTGAAATCCCTGAAGATCTGTTCGATGATCTACAGGATGCACAAGATGGCTGCCCAACTGATTCCATCAAAGTTGCGGATTCACCTTTTAACTAATCATAACCCAACTTGTGGCGCGTTCCACAATATGTCGAAAAAGCTCGGTTCCTGCAAAGGGATCGGGCTTTTTTTCTGCTACAATTTGTATTTTTTTGTAACAATTCATTGCCAATTGTTTTCCTCCATCTTACAATGAAGCTAGTATGCATGGGGAGGCTCTTATGGGTAAAAAGAAATGGATCAATACGTTGGCAGCGGGACTTGTGTTGATGCTGTTGTCGACATATTTCTACACGGTGAACTCGAGCGGGTTATTTTATTTTATTGAGGGTCCCCTTCAAGATGTGTTGCGTAAAGCCAAATCTGTGGAAGAACGCCAACCGGAGGATCGGATCAAAATTGTCAAGATTGATGAGAAATCGTTAAAAGCAATCGGGAAATTCCCGTGGGACCGAACAACCTACGCGCAATTGATAGAGAAGCTGGAACAATCCGGCGCAGCTGCAATCGGCATAGACGTGGTCTTAGCTGAACCTTCCAAAAACCCCGCAGACGATAAGGCATTGGCTGATGTTCTGGCCAAATATCATAATGTTATCCTGCCCGTTCAAATCAATTACCCCTCCAAACAGCAGCAAGCAGGAGATCTTGTGCCTGAGAGAGTTGACTACCCAACGACAACCTTAACAACTAATAAGCAGCAAATGGCGCATATTAATGTGTTTGTCGATAAAGATGGAAAAGCACGAAAGCTTCCGGTGGGATTGCCGGATGAGAATGGGACTTTCATACCAGCTTTCAGCGTTGCCCTTGCCAATCTCGTACTTGACGACAATGAGAAGGTTAAACGAGATGAGGCGACGGGAGAATGGAAACGCGGCAGTGCCGTTTTGCCGACAAATGAAAGAAATCAGGTAACGACGGAGTTTTTCACGCTGCCCAGGCAGAAAGTGGATGCTACTACCGGTTACGAGATGCTGTCATTTGTGGATGTTTTGAATAGCAAAAATCCTTTGCCTCTGCAAGGCAGCATTGTATTGGTTGGGCCTTTCGTGACGGCAATGCAGGACGAATATCCTACGCCGATCAGTTCTGTCAAAATGTTTGGAATCGAAATCCATGCCAATATGATCCAAACTTTGTTGGAAAGCAAATTTTATAAAGACGCAAGTACGCCTGTAGGAATTGGTCTTATTCTACTTATTTCCGTACTAGCCATTTACTTATTTGAGAGATTTAAAGGGAAAACCGCACTATTTATTTTCATTGGCATGTTCGTTGTTTATGGAGGCGTGTGGTTAGCCTTTTATATTGCGGGTTCAACTTTTGCGCCACTCGTTTATCCGCAATTTGCCCTAGTCACTATATACATATGGTCATTGGTAAGTCATTACCTGGATGAGCGCAAAGAGCGTAATCGGGTAACAGGGATCTTCGGCAGATTTGTTTCAAAGTCGGTAGTAGACGAGCTGTTGCAATCTGGAGAAGATGTCAAGCTTGGTGGAAGCCGTAAGGATATATCTCTGATTTTCGTTGATATTCGCGGATTTACGCCAATGTCAGAACGGTTAGAGCCCGAACAAGTCATTCAAGTTTTGAACGAATATTTGGATGTATGTACGAAGGCGATTTTTAAATTCAATGGAACGCTTGATAAGTTCATAGGTGATGGTGTTATGGCGATGTTCGGCGCTCCTATTGAATATGACAATCACCCGGAAATGGCTGTTCGCGCAGCGATTGAAATGAAGTCGCAGGCGAATGTGCTTGAGCAGAAGTTGATCGAGAAGTACGGGATCGGCGTGAAATTCGGTCTGGGCATCAATAGCGGACCTGCAGTAGTCGGGAACATTGGCTCCGAAGACCTTCGTCTGGACTATACGGCGATCGGAGATACCGTGAATTTGTCAGCACGTCTGGAATCGAATGCAAAACCAGGGCAAATTCTCATTAGTGAGCAAACGTATGAGCGGGTCAAAGACCTTTTTGAAATTGCGTCTATCGGTGAAATCAAAGTTAAAGGGAAAGAAAAACCCGTAGCGGTATATGAAGTCATCGGGAATCTGTAAAGTTGGAAACTAGGGAGGAAGCTGGTGTGGGGATGTCCAAGAAATCATTTGTCTCATTATGTTTAAGCTTAAGTTTGATATTTAGTTTGATATCCGTGCTGCTTGTTAAGCCTGTAGATGCCAAAACGGTTAGGGTTGCTGTTGTATCGGTCTTATCAGGAGAAGTAACTGTCAAAAAAGGCGGAGGCTCCAAAACATACGATGCTTATGAGAACATGAGTTTAAATCAAGGGGATACCGTTTATACGGGTGCGAGCTCATCTGTGACGCTTAATTTGAGCAACGGAGATGCGGATGTAACCTTGGGGGAAAATGCGGAAATCAATGTGTCCGACCTCAATACTTCGGATGGAAACAAGAAGTCCAAGCTCAAAGTATGGGCAGGTTCCTTGTGGGTCAAAGTGAAATCATTAGCCGGTTCCAATGATGAATTTGAAGTTGAAACACCGACTGCCGTCATGGGTGTCCGGGGAACGCAGTTCTTTGTGATGGTTGATCCGGTAACAGGTGCCATCAAAATGGCGGTTGGGGCAGGTAAAGTGTCCGCTTCTACGGTAACAACGGGCGAGGATTCGGAGCAGAAAACAGCTGTTACCTACTTGTATCCCACGCAACAAATTTCACTTGATGGCAGAGATGAAACTGAGGATTTGGCATTGAAAGTGGATTTCCTCGATCTGGATGATTTCGTCAAGCAGGCGTCGCCTGAAGTTATCAAAGAGTTCATCCTGAACAAAGCGGAAATCGATAAAGAAAATGAGGAATTCATCGCCAAGAAAGCAACGGAACTTGCTGAGGGCAATGTAACCGATGATGAGAATTTAGTCGTAAAGAGCAAGGATGAGCTCGAGAAAGTGAAACAAAATTTCGATAATTTAATCGGAAACATTGCCAAAAAAGCTCTGGCTGAAAAGAAACTTGATCAATCTTCGATGGATAAAGTGATTGCAGACGCCAATAAAAAGATTTCTGAGGAAAACAAGAAATTAGATTTGAGCAAAGTGAAGGATTTGGATAAAACGGCGGGTGTAGACGCTGAAAAAGAGAAACAAAAACAAGAGCTTCTAAAGAAACTTGATGCTGAAAAACTGAAAAAGAAGCTCGAACAGGAAAAAAAGCAAGTTGAGCTGAAGAAGCAGCTGGAGGCGCAGCTTAAACTGTTGGAAGAGCAGAAGAAAAAGCTGGAGGCAGCTACGAAAGCCGCCGAGGAAAAGGCTAAAGCAGATGCATTGGCGAAGTTGAAGGCGTCGGAAGCCGTTAAACCAGTGACACCACCGATCGTTGAAGGTACGAATTCCGGAGGAAGTTCCGGTGGAAATACAAATCCAGGTAATCCTGATACACCAGTGCCGGCTGTGAGTCTAACAGCGACATTAAACGAAACAAGTCCAAATCCCAATACATACAACTTGGATATTAATTTGAAAAATTTCGTTGAATCTAATGATATTTATGGTGTAGAGGTCCATCTGTTCTATGGTGAAGATACTTATTACAGTGATGACATGCCGCCTGTTAATGGAACGATTTTTGGGCGGGAAAACAGTACCAATTATGTCGAACATATCAAAGAACATGTGGGCGATGGTCAAAAAGAACTGATTTACGCGGTCACGGGTTATGGGGATGCAGGCAATATCAAGGTTTCTGATCTTCAAAAGCTAGTGACAATTCCTTTGCAAGGTTATGGGCATCAAGAAGTTAGTGTTGGGAAGATCGTCATTGTACGGAAAAATGGCACGTCCGTTCAAACCATCCCCATTGTTGAATCGAGTATTCAGCCGGTAACTTTAGATCTAGATCTCCATACGGGTGTTTAATCGAATTATTAAAGGAGAAACCTATGAAACCCTTAAAATATATCCTTATTTCTACGTTTGCGGCTGCGACTTTACTTATAGGTTCGTCCGCGTGGGCGGCGGGCTTGTCAGCAGATGCGCTGCGTTCGAGCAATGGCCAAATTCTAGCGGATGTTACGACGTTCGCCGGGATTGGGGATTTTGAAGATGTAAACGGCGATGCCTTAAGTGCCGCATTTCGTGCGCCGGGCAGTGTTCTTCAACTGCCTGACGGCAGCATTCTGATTGCAGATACTCGCAATCATCTTATTCGTAAGGTATCGGGAGGCAAAGTTACGACGTTCGCAGGACCAGAGGTTGTTGTTACGACGAACAGCCAAGGATTTCCAACGGGAGGGCTCCTGGATGGCAAAGCCTCTGAAGCATTTTTTAATGCTCCGTCAGGCTTGGCCGTTGACAGCAAGGGGAATGTATATGTAGCCGACTCTGCGAATAACGCGGTTCGTAAAGTGGACACGAACGGACAAGTTACTACGCTTGCAGGAAACGGTGTTCCGGGTAAGAAGGATGGCAAAGGAGCGGACGCGAGTTTCTATCATCCGAGTGATGTTGCGGTAACGGCGGATGGAATTGTATACGTAGCGGATTCGCTGAATCATGTGATTCGTAAAATTTCTACGGACGGAACGGTTTCAACATTGAATGCAGCCTCTACTCGTGCAATTCTGATTCGTCCCGGAGAGGCATCATTTGCTGGTGAGTACCAAGACGGTAGTTTAGCTGAAGCAAAGTTCAATGAGCCTTCCGGTCTTGCTCTGGACAGCAAAGGAAATCTGTACGTAAGCGACACAGGCAATCAACGCATACGGTACATCGATTTGCAAGCTGGCAGCGTAAAGACAGTAGCTGGATCTACGGCACTTTTAAGCAATAATACGATTTATGAAAAAAATGAGCTGTATGCTGGAGGTGACTTCGCTGATGGCGAAGCGTTGAAAGCTAAGTTTGATTTTCCAAGAGGACTCGCCGTGACTTCAGAAGGCGGAGTTTTGATAGCAGACAGCTTAAATCATGCGATTCGTTATTTATTGGATGGTAAGGTTACAACGATATCCGGCACGGTGCAAACAGGTGAGACGGATGGGGTTGAGCGGGCAGCTGAATTTTATAATCCTAGTGATGTCATGGTAACGGAACAAGGAAATATCCTTGTTGCAGATTCTTCGAATAATAAAATCCGTAAAATAACGCCGTATCATTTACCGTCAAATTTAGCCAGCCAAGGAATTAATGTCGTACATGGCGATAAAGTGATTGTTTTCGATGCTCAGCCTGAGCTTCAGGATGGACGGACGATGGTTCCGGTTCGAGCAATCAGCGAAACATTTGGTTTCGAAGTTAAGTATGCAGAACAAGCCGGCAAAAAGATTGTACAACTGAATAAAGGAACCACGACTGTGGAGCTAACCATTGGTGAAACTGGCATTGTGCTTAAACAATCGGGACAAGCGGATGTGAAGCAATCTACGGATGTATCGCCTTATGTGAAGCAGGACAGGACGTATGTGCCGATTCGTTTCTTCGCGGAACAAATCGGTTTGGATGTTCAGTGGGATGAAGCGACGCATACAGCGATTTTACGCACTAAATCATTTGTGAAATAAGAAATAAGCGAGCCTAGCGAGGGGAACCTTGTTGGGCTTGTTTTAATTTGAGCTTCAACTCCAAGCTTCATCTGCCGATAAATTTGAGAGAGTTAATCTCGAAGTTCGTGCGGGGAGGTGTCCGGGATGAAAAATAATCATCGCCAAGATCAGTTGGAACGATTCTTCCAACATAATCCGATCGAAGATCCGCTGTATCTTAAGAAATATGTCAAAGAGCATCCTGATCATAAAATGGCTTGGTATTTATTGGGGAGAGAATACGCGGCGCAAGGGAAAGAAGGCAAGGCAGCCTACTGTTTTGCGCAAGCTGGCGAGATTTATGAGGCTTTTGAGCGTCAAAAAATAATAATTGAAGGTCCGCTTCCTACAGATCCATCTACCGTCTCTAGGAACGCTAAGGGGGCAGAGAGTTCGAGCCGGGTGAGGAATAAAGGGAAGTGGATGCCGCTCTTGGTGCTTTTGCTGCTTTTGGCAGTTCCAGCCGCAATAGACTCTGCGAATGGCGGTGTGACTAATGAAGCTGCAAAGACAGCACCTGGCAAAAACGCGAATGCTAATGCCGAGGTTCAATCCGCTCAAATACAGGGAGAAGTGCCAGGGCCAGGGACGAAGTTATATTTCTCGGAAGGGGATTGGGGGAGAGGGCTTCAGCAGGTCCTTGCTACTTCCAGCTTGAGCGCCGGAGAATCGGTTATTATGCAAGCGCCGCGCAGTGCAGATGGCAAATGGATCGAGTGGAACAGATCAGTGAGTCCGCTGTTAAGTGTGACGTCTGATGGTGGAGGCGGGAATTCGTCTGCTTTGAAATACTATCAGTCGCAAATATGCTCATGCCAAGTTGCTGACAGCACAGCGCTTGTTCCTGTCATTGAGCAATGGATGAAGGATCGTGAACAGGCGATAGTGCTGCAGAGCGCGATGAAGGCTTATCAAGCGAAAACGGGTTCGCTCCCTGAGGCGCCTGATCAGCTGGCCAAGCCCTACCCGGACAATTTGCTTCCGGGGCTTACGCCGGAGATGAAGGAGCTGTTTCCACAAACGCTCAAGATGTTGAAAGCCAATCCTGCCCCACCTGGGCAGGCTCAGGGGACGAAGCAAGCAGAGGAACGAGCGCAATCTGGTCCAGAGGGCAAAGGGGCGGCTATGCCGAGCAGCTCGCAGCCTAAAACATCAAGCGACCCTTTGCGTGAACCGCTCAGCATCATGATTGACACAGATAAGCATCTACTTGCCTTGGTTAGCGGAGATAAGATCATTCGCAGCTATCCTGTCGGGTTAGGCGGCGAGAAAACGCCTCAGGGTGATTTTATCATTAGCGAAAAGGTGCGCAACCCAAACGGCAAATCCAATGGAGAATTCGGGAGCCGAGGTATGACGTTATCCGATACGCTGTATGCTATTCACGGGACGAACAAACCTTCCAGCATCGGCAAAGATGAGTCTCACGGCTGTGTCAGGATGCAGCAGGCGGATGTTGAAGAGCTTTATGACATGGTGACACATCAAACGAAAGTAACCATTGGCAAGGGGATTTTGCCTGAGCCGGGTTCAGGCGACGGATCAGGAGCGGGAGCAGGATCCCCTGGCAGTGGAGCTGGGAGAGGGAAGCCGAATCAATCCTTCGGACTGCCGCTGCAGACAAATGACAGCAATCCAGGTAAGAAGTATAAATGGTTGGATTAACCCTGTCCTGTCAGCCTTATAAATGATTGAAGTAAACCCCGCCTGAATCAGATTCAGACGGGGTTATTTGCTGTTCATACAAGCAGCTGAGGATTTGTATTGACAATCGCAAAGAAAGCGATTACAATTCAAAATGTGATAAATTCAATCATTTCAGTTGTAATCATTTGTCCAAAATGAGCAGTAATGTCATGCCGATTATGACAACAAGCAAAATGGCGCCTGTCCAAATGATGGCTTTCTTATTGACTTCCTCTTTGACTCTACGATTAACAGCTGTTGGTTTGCGTTTGGACATAGGAATCACCCTTTACTTAGGATTAAACGATATGATCTATCATATCATAAGATGGGTCGATCATAGAATATAGTAGCCACAAGGAAATTTTTGTAACAGGTATTGACGATCATGTCATTATGTTGTAAGATTTAGTCACACAAAGCAACAAAAATAATTTAATATGTTAGTTTTAATAACATGTTACCGTAAGGGCATTAGTTATTAGAAGAAAGCAAGTCTTCTTCTATAACTATGCCCTTTTATTTTTTTTCAATAACGGATTGCTGAAAGGGGTTGGTCGTACAAACGTCGGATGGACAGGATGATGGAAATTCGCTACTCCAAAATAACCAAACAGATTTATTAAAAAAGGGAGAAGATGAACACATGAACATGAAAAAATGGTCAACAATGGGCCTCGCTGCATCTATGGTACTTGTAGCAGCAGGTTGTGGTAAAACCGCCGCTCCGGCAGAAACGACAAAACCCGCTGCATCAACAGCACCAGCAGCCACAGCCGCTGCAAGCGCTGCGCCTACTGCGGCAGCAGCAAAAAAACTAACAGGTGATTTTGAAATCCAATACTTTGTTGGCGGATACGGCGACAAATGGTGGAAGAAAGTTATTGCTGATTTCCAAGCGGCAAACCCGGATCTGAAAATTAAAGAAAGTGCGGGACCAAAAATCAACGAACAAATGAAACCCCGTTGGATCGCTGGTAACCCACCTGATTTCGTATATATTGATGGACCTGAACTGTTCGATCGCCAAATGGTGACAGACGGTCAACTGGAAGATTTGACAGATTGGATCAAAGACGCGAAAAACGTTGACGGCGACAAAATTATCGATTTGCTTGCTCAAAAGCCACAAGAATTTGACGGCAAAATCTATAACGTTCCTTTCGTTATGAGCTCATGGGGTATTTTCTACGATAAAGCCCTATTCAAAGAAAAAGCTTGGGCGGAGCCAAAAGACTTTGAAGATTTCTTGGCAGTAAGCGAGAAAATTAAAGCCGCTGGCATTAATCCTTTCATTCACACTGGTAAATACCCTTATTACATCAATGGTGCAGTACTATTCCCTGCCATCGTATCGGCGAATAACAATGACTACAAATTGCTGCAAGATATGTCCACAAACAATCTTGAAGCTTGGAAAAACCCTGCCATCATCAAAGGTCTGAACAAAATCGTTCAATTGCGCGATAAAGGATTCATCGATAAAGCATCCGTTCAAATCAACCACACGGATTCCCAATCCTTGTTCTTGCAGCACAAAGACGCTTTCATCCCGAACGGGTTGTGGCTGCCAAACGAAATGGCGAAAGACGTTCCAGCTTCCTTCGACTTCGGATTCATCCCTTCCATCACGCAAGATAAAGGTGGAAAAGTGGTAGCGAACACGTCCACAGCGACATTTGCCATCGCGAAAAAAGCGAAAAACAAAGATGCTGCAAAAGCATTCATGCAGTTCGTATTCTCCAAAACGCAAGCTTCCCAATGGGCTGAGCTGAGCGGAGCTCCTTCTAACGTTAAAGGTGACATCTCTTCCTCCAAAGCACCTAACTTCGTTAAAGACGCTGCCAAATTCTTGTCTTCACCGGACACAGTGGTCGTACCTACGGTTTCCTTCGCAGCGGACGTTGACAAAGCTATGCAAGATGCGAGTGTTGCCTTGACAATCGGAACCATTACCCCTGAAGAGTGGGTAAAACGTGTAACGGATGTCGTCGCCAAGCAGAAGAAATAGCAACCGTATGAGGCAGTGCGGAGAACAAATAAGGCTAAGTGCCCTAGGCGTTCTCCGCCATTTTAATGATAGGACGGTGAGGATAGAATGAAGGCCAAGTCAAAAGTGTGGAAAAGGAATATGTTCATCGCTTCATTCATCATTCCGACTTTTTTATTCTTCTGTGTGTTCACGATCTATCCTGTTATACAGGCCTTGCAGAAGTCATTCTACGATTGGTCAGGAATGTCGGAGAACAGTACATTTATCGGTTTTGACAATTTCAAAGAGATATTTAAAGACCCAATTATCCTTACAGCCATTGGGAATGATTATTTCTTAGTCGTTGGTAAAGTGATTGGCATTATGATTCTGGCCACGTTCTTCGCAGTCGCTTTGACACGTTTCAGAGTGAGAGGATCCGGTTTTTTCCGAGCCATCTTTTTTATCCCGAATGTCATCTCAGTCGTTGTTATCGGCGTACTCTGGAACTTCATCTACAATCCGCAAATTGGATTCCTGAATGCTTTCCTATCGCTATTTACAGGTGAAAAGGTTGATATTACTTGGCTAGGTTTTCCTCAGCATACGATTTGGATGCTATTGCCGCCTACGATCTGGGCTGGCATCGGATTTTACATGATCTTGATGATTGCTGCAATCGTGAATATTCCTGCTTCCTACTACGAAGCAGCTAATATAGATGGAGCCGGTCAATGGTCGCAATTCCGCAACATTACGATGCCGCTCATCTGGGAGCAAATTAAAGTTTCGGTTGTTAACATTGTAATCACAACGCTCAACGGTTCCTTTGTCATTGTTCAGCTCATGACGAACGGCGGGCAGCCTGACAATACAACCCAAGTGATGGGATCTTACCTGTATCGGATGGCTTTTCAACAGTATCATTTCGGTTATGGAGCGGCCATCGGTGTGATGATCCTGATCGTCTCACTGATCACAACCCTTATTCTGCAGCGCGTTATGCGCCAGGAAACCATCGAAATGCATTAAGGCCATCTTAGAAAAAGAAAGATTCTGAAGGAGGGGGAACCATCTTATGGAGATTAGAAATCCGTTAGCCAAAACGATTGTCTGGATCATTCTTCTGATTTGGGGCGTTGCCGTCCTGTATCCTTTGTTATGGACACTGCTCGACGCACTCAAAAATAATGAGCAATTTTTCTTGAACGCCCCTTGGGCGCTGCCGAAATATCCACTGTTATGGTCCAACTTCTCCTATGTCTGGAGCAAATATAACTTCAGCACTTATTTTCTGAATTCCATTATTGTCACTGCAGGAAGCACCCTGCTTGGCATGATTCTTGCGGCGATGACGGCGTATATTTTAGCGAGGTATGATTTTAAAGGAAATAAAATTATTTTTACGATTTACATCTCATCGATGATGATTCCTTTCGCGTTGGCTTTGATCCCACTGTTCTTCTTACTCAATGATTTGCAGTTGATCAATACGTGGCTGGGGTTGATACTTGTGTACGCAGCGCTGAACTTGCCATTCGGAATTTTCTTGCTGGTCGGATTCTACAAATCGCTGCCGAAAGAAATTGAAGAAGCCGCTATCATTGACGGGACCTCTCATTACGGTACTTTCTTCCGAGTCATGCTGCCGTTGTCACAGCCTGGTCTGATTACGGTTATGATTACGAATATGCTCAATAACTGGAACGAATATTTCTTGGGCGTTGTTTTAACGAATGAGCCAACGAAGTATACACTTCCAATCGGTTTAGCCGTTATGCAAGCTGAAATGCAGTATCGTGTGGAGTGGGGGCCGTTGTTCGCAGGTCTTCTGATTACGACCCTCCCAACCCTGATTGTGTATATCATCTTCCAACGCCAAATCGCAAGCGGGATTACGGCGGGAGCGGTGAAATAACAGCACACTGTTGCATAGAAAAAACACCTTATCCTAGAGGATTTTATCCTTTCGGGAGGGTGTTCTTTCTACTATAATTGGGATAGGAAAGAGCAAACAAGAAACGGCCAAACTTGTGGGCTTAATAGGTGAGACAGAATGAGATCGATGTATCTTTTGCAAAAAATGGGACGTTCCTTAATGATTCCGATTGCGGTGCTGCCGGCGGCATCCATTCTATTGCGTATAGGCAAAATGACGTTCAGTGATCCTTTTCTCATGCAGGTGGCTCATATTTTTGAGTCAGGCGGAAGCGCGATTTTTGACAATTTACCCTTAATCTTTGCGATTGGCATTGCCATCGGACTGACGTCCGGAGATGGCGTCGCGGCATTGGCGGCAACGGTAGGGTATCTCGTGTTTAATAATGTATTGCAGCTTTTTCATACAGGTACGGACTCGGCTGAACGCTTGGATATGGGGGTCCTCGGAGGGATGCTTGTCGGCATCCTGTCTGCCTCTCTCTTTAATCGTTTTCAGCATATACAGCTGCCTAAAGCATTAGGTTTTTTTGGCGGGAAACGTTTTGTTCCTTTGCTAACAGCAATGGTTATGGTTTTTCTAGGGCTGCTGATGGGCTCCATCTGGCCTCCGGTGCAGAAATCGATTAGCGTTATCGGATTATGGATTGTTGATAATGGGAATATCGGTGTGCTCATCTATGGCATGATGAATCGTCTGCTGATTCCTACCGGCTTGCATCACATCATTAATAATATCGCATGGTTTCAAATAGGGGATTACAGCACCGCAACGGGCAAAATCGTACATGGCGATATCTCCAGATTTTTCGCAGGCGACCCGGAAGCTGGGATGTTTATGACAGGATTTTATCCCGTGATTATGTTCGGACTTCCGGCAGCAGCCTTGGCTTTGATTAAAAGTTCACCAACGGTCAATAAACCATTGGTTGTCCCTGTTTTGCTAAGCGCCGGTTTGACCAGCTTTCTAACAGGGGTGACGGAGCCGATCGAGTTTGCTTTTATGTTCGTTGCTCCTGGCTTATACGTCATCCACGCCTGCTTAACGGGTATTTCAATGCTGCTTATGAATGTGCTTCAAGTCAAAATGGGCTTTGGTTTTTCAGCAGGATTCATTGATTTTGTGCTGAATTGGCATATCTCCACGAACCCTTATCTCATTCTTATTGTTGGTGTAGGTTACTTTCTTCTCTATTATGTAACGTTCCGGGTTTATCTGTATTTCTTCCCAATCAAAGTATCCGCTCGCGATGAAACGGCTGAGGTAGAAACGGAGGAAGCAATTCCGTTAATTGAGACGAAAGAAGATCGTCCAACCCGCATTTTAAAACATATCGGTGGTCCTTCCAACATCATTTCAATTGACGCTTGCATTACGCGACTTCGCTTATTGGTTAATGAAGAGAAGCTTGTGTTGGACAATGAACTCAAGGAGCTCGGGGCGATAGGCGTTATCCGGCTTGGAAAAGGGAATGTACACGTTGTATTCGGAACGGAGTCCGAACAAATTCGAGAAAGCATTAAACCTATGCTTCACATCCACAAAGACAAATCAGGACAAGCCTAAATATCCCCGGAAGGCGACTTATGAGGGGGACCCCGAAACAAAGAAAGGGAGGTGTCTTATGATTGAACGGACGATCATTCATGTACTCTCACACAATGTGGTGATGGCGCATTTGACATCAGGGAAAAACTCGATAGCTTTCGGTAAGGGGATCGGCTTTAAAAAGACACCAGGCATGCCGATAGATGAAGCGGAGATCACGCAAGAATTCCTCTTGCATACCTCAGAGGTGCTCAGGAATTACGAACAAATTCTTAACGCCGTTGACGTGAAAATTATCGGGATCACCGAAGAGGTTATCGCTTACGCGCAAAGCATGCTGGAAGGTGATTTCTCGGAGACGATTCATGCCTCCTTAGTAGACCATATCAATTTTGCGGTTGAGCGGCAGAAACGAGGCATTTTCATCACGAATCCCTTCGCTTATGAAATTGGTTATCTGTACCCGGAGGAGTACAAAGTCGCCAAGAAGTCAGTCGAATTCCTTAACGATCATCTTGATGTCAAATTGCCGGAAGATGAGGTTGCTTTTTTGACGATGCACTTTAATAGCGCACGCAAAAAGGAGCAGGCTTCGGATTCCTTGGCGGTCGTCAGAATCGTATCGAAAACGATTGAATCGGCCAAAGAGTTAGGCTTTAACTTCGATGACTCCTTCTCCACATTGCGTTTCATCAGTCATTTGAAAGGTGTCATTGAGCGGGTTAAACAAAAAAAGACACTTCAAAATACGCTGCTGGATAAAATCAAAGAAGAGTACGGGGACACCTATGTGAAGGCGAAGGTCCTGTCGCTTATGCTCAGCGATGCACTTCAATTGGAAGTGCCGGACGACGAAACCGGTTATCTTACGATGCATTTGGAACGGCTGCTTCTGCGCTCGGAAGTATAGAGTTTGGCTGTGAAATCTATTCCCTTGCAACCTTCATGGAGCAGGGATTTTTTGTTTGAAAAAATAAGTTTATGTCTTACTTCGGATTGCATAATTGGACATTGTCAGCTAAACTGACTGTTAGAGTCATTAGAGAACGGAGTGCATAGGACATGCTGTATAAGAAGTTAGCCAAACCAATTTTGTTTCGAATGGACCCTGAGAAGGCGCATCATCTGACCATTGACGGTCTAAGTGCGGTAACTCGTTTCCCAGGCGGAGCGCAATTACTTAAATCCATGTACGGAGTGCAGAACTCTCCACTTATGAATCAGCGTATATGGGGACTGGAGTTTGCCAATCCGGTTGGTTTGGCCGCAGGATTAGACAAAAATGCAAAAGCAGTTAAAGGATTTTCACAGTTAGGTTTTGGATTCATGGAGGTTGGTACGATCACACCTAAGCCGCAACCAGGCAATGAGCTGCCGCGGTTATTTCGTTTACCCGAGGACAAGGCGCTAATCAATCGGATGGGGTTTAACAATGTTGGGACGGACGAGATGGCGTACAATCTGCAACAGACAGGCAAGCGTGATATCCCAGTTGCCATCAATATCGGCAAAAACAAAACGACTCCCAATGAGCAGGCCGAAGAGGATTATCGGGCTTGCATCCGGGAGTTATATACATACGGCGACTTCTTTGTCGTCAATATTAGCTCACCAAATACGCCGGACTTGCGTAATTTACAGCATGGGAATGATTTGAAGCGATTGCTTGATGCGGTTACGGCCGAAATGCAGCTTCAACAGAAAAAGAATGGCGATGCAGGTAAGCCCGTTCTTGTGAAAATAGCGCCGGATCTTACGGATGATGAGTTGGAATTGACCGTGCATACGATCAAGGACAGCGGAGTATCCGGAATCATTGCGACGAACACGACGCTGAGCAGAGCAGGACTCGTGCATGCGAACCGTTCGCAAGCTGGCGGGCTTAGTGGAAGTCCGCTCACACAGCGTTCCACGGAGGTCATTCGACGCGTCTACCAACTGACGGAAGGCAAGCTACCGATCATTGGGGCTGGCGGGATATTTACGGCGAAAGACGCCTATGACAAAATTCGTGCCGGCGCGAGCTTGGTTGAAGTTTATACAGGCTTAATCTATGAAGGTCCAGGCATTCTTACGAACATTAATCGTGGACTTCAAGATTTACTCAAAAAAGATGGGTATACTCATATTTCCCAGGCAATCGGTGCAGATCACAACTGACTTCATTCGGAATGGAGGAAAAATCAATGGATGGACGAGACTGGAAAAAATTTCTCCTGCCTTACGAACAAGCGGTAGAAGAGTTAAAGGTAAAATTCAAAACGCTGCGCGGCGAACTCAAAAGCAGGGAAGAATATGCCCCCATTGAATTCGTAACAGGCCGCGTTAAGAAAATATCCAGCATGTTGGAAAAAGCGAAACGTTTGAACGTACCGATGGATCAATTGGAATCCGGCATTGAGGACATTGCCGGTATTCGGATTATGTGTCAGTTTGTTGCGGACATCGAACGTCTGGCTGAACTCATTCGCAGCAGGCAGGATATGAGTATTGTCTACGAGAAAGATTACATTACCAATAAGAAACCAAGCGGATATCGAAGCTTTCATATCATTATTGAGTATCCGGTACAAACGGCATTAGGCATGAAGCGAATACTAGCCGAGGTGCAGATTCGAACACTTGCCATGAACTTCTGGGCGACCATCGAACATTCCTTGAATTATAAATATAAAGAGCAATTGCCGGCTGATGTTAGGGCACGTTTGAGCAAGGCGGCAGAGGCTGCTTACTTGTTGGATCAGGAAATGTCCAGCATTCGCGGGGAAATCGTTGAATCGCAGAAAATGTTTGAGGATAACTCGAATTTAGTCAATAAAGTGCTCAGCAACATTCAGGAACTTTATTTCTATCACAGAGTTCGGGAAGCAGCGCAATTTCAGCTGAGATTTAACGAAATTTGGGAAACGGAGGACGGTTTAAGCGACTTGTCCTCCGATCTTGAAGCCGCAATCGCCCGGGCGAAAAAAGGAGATCAAAACTGATCTATGGCTGCTTACGATCGATTATATGTAGCTTACTTATATTATTTTAACGAGCTGCGCGATTATTTTGAATGCCATGAAGTGATGGAGGAGCTTTGGCTGGAAGAAGGCCGGAGCCCTCTATATCAAGGTCTACTGCAGATTGCAGTGGGCCTTTATCATCATGCGAATGGAAACGTAAGCGGTTCCATTAAGCTTTTTAGCGCAGGATTGGATAAGTTGGCTCCTTACCCGAAGGATTCCCTTGGTATCGATTTAGGAAAATTGATGGAAGAAAGCAACATCTATGTATCGAAACTGCACCGGATCAAGGAAGAGCCTTTCGCACCGTATGATCTGACCATTCATCTCATAGACCCGGAATTACGTGATCTTCTGGTTGAAATGAAACAGCATCCACCCCAGCATGAGGAGGAAGGCCATGATTGAGGTTCGTAAGCTGAGCAAATGGTATCAAGTGCACGAACGGGAGCCTGGCTTCATCGCTTCGCTTAAAAGCTTGTTTCACCGTAAGTTCCGCACGGTTAAAGCCGTAGATGATGTATCCTTCTTCATTCCTGAGGGGGAAATCGTCGCCTTTCTTGGACCGAACGGGGCTGGCAAAACAACAACGATGAAAGTCCTCACTGGACTGCTGCATCCTTCAGGTGGTGAAGTGAATGTCGGCGGTTTCGTTCCTTTTCAGCATAAAAAAGAGTTCAAGAAGCAGATTTCTCTGGTCATGGGGCAGAAAAGCCAGCTGATTTGGGATCTTCCCGCAGCAGAAACGTTTCTTGTTAACAAAGTTATCTACGAAATACCCGATTCAATCTACGATGAAACCTTGGTCGACTTGGTCCAGCTTCTCGAGCTGGAGGAAGTTATCCGCAAGCCGGTTAGGCAGCTCTCGCTAGGAGAGAGAATGAAATGTGAGCTGGCTGCTGCGCTTCTGCACCGGCCAAGAATCGTGTTTCTCGATGAGCCGACGATTGGGCTGGACGTGAATATGCAGGAAGTCATGCGCCGGTTCATTCAGGATTACAGCCGCAAATATAAAGCGACTATTCTGCTCACCAGCCATTACATGGCCGATGTTACAGCCTTATGCGAGCGCGTGCTAGTCATCGGCAAAGGCCGTCTCTTATATGACGGGGCGATTCATCAATTGATAGATAAGTACGCGCCTAACAAGCGTATTCGTCTTCAATTGGCTAAACGTGCGCATGAGCGAGAGCTTGAGGATGTTGTCCACGGGATGGGAACGATAGTCAGCTATATGTTTCCGGATCTTGAAGTGGATGTACAAAGAGAGCAAGTTTCGGAGCTTTCGGCAAGGCTTTTATCCAAGCTGAATGTATTGGATTTAACGATCGAGGATCCATCCATGGAATCGGTGATTGCTCAAGCGTTTGAGGCAAGGACCGAAGGGGGAAGCGCCGGAGCATGAAGGGATTAGCACTATTTTGGCAAAAATATCGCGTCTTGCTTCGCGTGGAATGGGCGGTGATGTTTGCGTACCGCAGTGAGTCGCTGATCTGGATGGTCGGAGCTTTTATACAGCCCCTTGTCTCTATGGCGGTGTGGCTGTCCATTAGCAACAATCAAGCTATCGGCGGGTATGATGCTCATGATTATATGGTGTATTTTCTTGGTGTTCTTGTCGTTGACCGTTTAACGAGCACTTGGGATGTATGGGAGTTAGACGCCAGTATTCAAGATGGATCTTTGTCATCAAAACTAGTTCGCCCTTTCCACCCGGTGCATTGGAGCATCTCGCAAAATCTTGTGTACAAACTGTTTTTTGCGTTTCTCTTAATCCCGGCGTGGGTGATTGCCGCAGCTTTGTTCCCTATATTAAGGCTGACTATTTCCTTGGAAATAATTCTACTTTTTTTATGCGCTATCGTGGTGTCCTCAGCCATCCGTTTTCTGATCGGCTTTGAGTTTGGCCTGTTTGCCTTTTGGACGAATCGTGCCACGGCGATTTACAGCCTTTACGAGGGTTTTCATCTCTTTCTTGCAGGCCGAATCGCGCCTCTAAGCATGTTTCCCTCATGGGTAGAAAAGGTTGCTGCTTGGTTGCCCTTCTACGGTACTGTTGGTTTTCCTGTAGAACTCCTGGTCGGCAAAATCGAGGTGGGGTCTCCTGTTATCCTTCAGAACTTCGCGATCCAACTTGCATGGCTCATCCTGCTATTCGTAACATTTCGATTGCTGTGGAGAAAAGGGATTAAGAAATATGGCGCTGTAGGCGGATGAGGAGGGGAGGGAGCCTGAGATGAAATATGTTCGGCTATTTCGCGAATTTATGCGTGCGTGTTTGGTGGAGGAGTTTGAGTATCGCGCTAATTTTGCAGCGAATATGTTATCAACGGTATTTTGGCTGGTGATGGCGATCCTGACGGTGCAATTATATTTTTATCGGACACAGGAAATTGGAGGTTGGGATTTCTACGAAGTGCTTGTCTTGCTTGGTATATTCAATGCGGTGCATGGTTTTATCGAATTTATCCTGCAGCCTAATATGTCGCGACTTGTTAATCATATTCGCAAAGGAACACTGGACTTTGTACTGACGAAGCCGGTAGATAGCCAGTTTTATATCAGTTTCAGGCATCTTGTTTTCTGGCGTTTATCTGACGTTGTGCTCGGATTTGGTTTAGTTGCTTATGCACTTTGGCAGCTTAATGCTGTACCAACTTTCGTCGAGCTGATCCAGTTTGCTATTGTATTTCTAGCAGCTCTTGTCGTCGTATATTCACTATGGATGGGGATGATGATGTTTTCTTTCTGGGCTGTCAAAGTAGATAATTTATCGTATTTATTCAGTTCATTTTTTGAAACGGCAAGGTTTCCGGTTTCTGTGTATAAAGGTTTTTTACGCTTCACGTTAACGTATATATTTCCGATTGCTTTTATCACAACCTTTCCTGCTTCCGCGCTAATTGGACGTATCAGCCCTTGGCAAGTTGCCTCGAGTGTGGCGATTGCAGCTATTTGTTTGATGCTGACACGCATTTTATGGAAATTCGCCTTGCGGCATTATACAAGTGCGAGCAGTTGAAATAATTGAAGCAACAAATTAAAGGACTTCTCCCCTTAGGGCGGCAGAGGTCCTTTTTCCATTGTCTCGGTCCTTCATACATAATTTTGAGCGTGGAAGGGAAAACTTCCCACAAGATGAACGGATTTCAAAAAGAGCTTGGTGGTGGCGATTTAACATGTTTTGGTCCAAGACGCTACATCAACTATTCAATGATAAAAGAATTCCAAGCACACGATCCCAAGAGCACGAGAATCCTCTTTCGCATATAAGCCTTCTTAGCGACAGCCAATTGAATATCGCACAGATCACAGCGACTTTTGGCAACAGCGACGATCTTAAGACGGGGGAAATGTACCTGGAACTGGATGCCAACATCAAAGTTGGTTTCGCCTTTCTTGAGCAGATGGTGGACAAAAACTTATTTCAGGATATCATGAACGGCTTAACCGCCAGATCGGCTGAAATCGTGGAAGCGCTGGAAACAGGTTTCTATGAGCTGCCTGATTTGATGACGAATATTCTTCAGACCTTAGGGGAAGTCAGAACGATTCATGACTACCAAGAGGTATGTTATCGGATTTTGTCAGGCGAAACCGTCATTTTTGTCGATAGTTATACACAGGTATTATCCGTGAATACTGCTTCTGAACAACAGCGATCGGTAGAGGAGCCGATGACTCAGTCTGTTGTGAGAGGACCACGTGATGGTTTTACGGAGTCGATAGGCACGAACATTTCGCTTATTCGTAAGCGTATCAAGAGCCCAAATTTGTGGCTGGAGAGCATGACCATAGGTCGAGTTACACAAACAACAGTTTCGATGATGTACATCAAAGGGATTGTAAATGACAAAATTGTAGCTGAGGTACGGCAACGGCTTGAGCGCATTGATATCGATGGTATTCTTGAAAGCGGCAATATCGAGGAACTGATTCAGGATGAAACGTTCACGCCGTTCCCAACGGTCTACAATACCGAGCGTCCAGATGTAATTGCATCTGGCTTATTGGAGGGGCGCGTCGCCATATTGGTGGATGGAACCCCATTTGTGCTCGAAGCTCCCGTATTTTTTACGCAGTTTTTTCAATCTTCGGAGGACTATTATCAACGGGCTGAATTTGCAACATTGATTCGCATGCTGCGATATGTGTGTTTTTTTATCTCTTTGATGGCCCCCTCGTTTTATATTGCGATGACCACATTTCACCAAGAGCTCCTGCCCAGCTCGCTATTATTTAATTTAGCGGCGCAGCGGGAAGGCATTCCTTTCCCTGCCTTTGTAGAAGCCTTATTGATGGAAGTGACGTTTGAAATCCTGCGTGAAGCCGGCGTTCGACTGCCGAAAACGGTAGGCCAAGCAGTATCTATCGTAGGTGCACTTGTTATTGGGCAAGGAGCCGTGGATGCAGGATTGGTTTCACCGGCTATGGTTATTGTCGTAGCAATTACAGCGATCGCAAACTTTGTTATTCCTGCTTTCAGTATGGGGATTCCAATTCGCATGATCCGGTTTGTTTTGATGATATTTGCGGCTACTTTTGGCCTATTTGGCATTACCGTTGGCTTAATCGCGATGGTTCAACATCTATGCTCCCTTCGTTCCTTCGGGGTTCCGTACATGTCTCCGATGGCTCCGTTCGTCATGGATGATCAGAAGGACACCATTCTCAGATTGCCGCAATGGAGCCTGTTCTCCAGACCACGATTTATTAACCAGAAGAATATGATTCGCGAAAACAATGCCCCGACAACCAAACCAAAACGAAGATAAAGGGGGATCAGCCAATGAAAAGATTAGGTCGTATTCTGTGTACGCTAAGCTTACTTGGTCTTGTGCTCTCAGGGTGTTGGGATCGGCATGAATTAAATGATTTGGCCATTACGGTTGGCGTGGGCTTGGATAAAAGCGGAGACGAATATTTGGTAACCGCACAAATTGTGAACCCTAATGAGGTAGCATCGAAAAAAGGGGCAGGCTACAGCACGCCTATCACAACTCTGTCAGCAAGAGGAATTTCAATTCTTGAAGCGGCAAGGAAATTAACAACCTCAGCTCCGCGTAAATTGTTCGCATCCCATTTGCGCATTATCGTAATCGGCGAGGAACTTGCGCGTGAAGGGGTTGCTAAAGTACTGGACGGCATCACCAGAGATCATGAAATCCGATCTGATTTCTACCTCATCGTTGCCCGTGGTACGACAGCCTCCAAAGTGCTGCAAATATTGACACCAATTGAGAGGATTCCAGCGAACAAAATGTTCAAGACATTAGAAACTTCAGAGAAGGCGTGGGCGCCAACGGTCAGTGTTCGTATCGATCAGTTCATCACGAAGCTCAGTGAGCCGACGACCGAATCGGTGTTAACCGGTATTCGAATTGAGGGGGATCCCAAGAAGGGAAGATCCAAATCGTCTCTAGCGGAAACGAAACCAATCACGAACTTGCAGTACACTGGGTTAGCCCTGTTTAAGCAAGATAAATTGGTTGATTGGCTTAATGAAGATGAGAGCAAAGGTTACAACTATATTGTTGGTAACGTCAAAAGCACGATGGGGCATTTGGAATGTCCCAAAGGCGGAACGTTAACCGTAGAAATTATCCGTTCAAAAACCATGATGAAAGGAGTAGTGAAAAACGGGAAGCCGGAAATCAATTTGCATGTCATTTTAGAGGAAAATGTCAGTGAAGTTCAGTGTGAAATCGATTTATTGGACCCGGAGACGATTCATGAGCTTGAGCAAACCGCAGTCAAATCCCTGAAAAAAGTGATGTATGCTTCCATTAACAAAGCCAAAGAAAATAAAGCGGATATTTTCGGTTTTGGTGAGGTGATTGAAGATGTGTCCCCTAAGTTGTGGAAAGAGATGGAACCCGATTGGCAGAATGAATTCACCAAGCTTCAAGTAAATATCTCAGCAGATTTACACATACGCCGTCTAGGCACAACGAATAACTCCATCATCATGCGCCGCGAAGAGGAGTGAAGACATGGGAGTTATCATCTCGGTTTTGATCATTGCGACTCTCGCGGGGTTGATTGAACTCCCGCAGCTAATGCGCAAACGACAAATTGCGGAAATCTGGGTATTTTTAACGCTTTTATTCATAGGATCTGTGCTTTGCATTCTGCAATTTGAGAGAGTGAAGCTTCCGAATCCGTTGGAATGGATTACATACGTCTATCAACCGGTCAGCCGATTTGTTTTTGGCATTCTAAAATAGAGGTGAATTACATGTTTGAGAAGGGTAGGATAGGCGTTCACCAGTTTACGATATTGACTATTTTATTTACGATTGGCAGCGCTATCCTCATTGCTCCTTCGGAACTTGCCTATGATGCCAAACAGGATGCTTGGATTGCCGCCATTTTAGGACTTCTAGCAGGTCTGCTGCTTGTTATCTTATACCTGGCTCTTGGTCAACGTTTTCCTCAGCAAACATTGGTTAAATACTCTGAGGAGTTAATGGGAAAATGGGTGGGGAAAGCCGTCGGCTTGCTCTATTTCTGCTTTTTTTTCATTTTAGCTGCATTGGTGCTTCGTAATCTGGGTGATTTTATTTCAACCCAAGTCCTTGTGGATACCCCGCTGCAATTTACGCATATCTTCTTTTTGGCGATCGTCATTTTGGGCATTCGAAACGGACTGGAAACCTTTACGCGTACATCGGAAATCTTCCTGCCATGGGTGCTGCTCTTTTTCTTCCTCATGTTCATCCTGCTGCCGACGCAAATGAAAGCAAATAATATATTACCGATATTTGGATATGGCTTCAAGCCGATTGTACGTGCTTCCCTTCCCCTCATTGGAACTCCTTATTTGGAACTGGTTGTCTTTTTAATGATTCTACCTTTCGTCAATCAAACGCAAAAGTTGGGAAAATCGTTTCTTGCAGGAGTGTCCATCGGAGGCTCCTTGATTGTTATCATCTCGCTTCTTTCTATCCTTGTGTTAGGGGACGATTTAACTTCAGCCCAGATGTATCCCAGCTTTTCCTTAGCCAGAAGAATATCGATTGGCAGCTTTCTTGAACGTCTTGAGGTTGTTATGGCGGGGATTTGGTTCATTACCATTTACTTTAAGCTAACGTTATGCCTATATGCGTCCGCTGTGGCCTTGGGCGAGATTTTTAAATTGAATGAAATCCGGCAGCTCTATATTCCTTTGGGAATGACTTTAGTTGTACTTTCGGTCGTCGCCTATCCGAATGTCGCCTATTTCATTAAGTTTGCTTCTAAAATATGGCTGTTTTACTCGGGGACGTTTGGGCTCGTCATCCCTTTACTACTCTTAGGCCTGGCTGTGATTCGAAAAAAGACGGGCAGCCATTAAAATGAAAAAAAGCAGCGTTATCCGCTGCTTTTGCCGTACCTATTAACCTTTGTATTTCTGGAAAAAAGCTTTGAACATTTCAGGTGTATTACCGCCTGTTGCCCCGGCTTCAGGAACACCGCCTACGATGCGATCCACTTCTTTGCCGTCTTTGTAGTAAATAAGGGTTGGTGTGGAGTCAACTTTGTACTTCTCCCAACCGTCTTTGAATTCTTCCAAATTGAACTGTTTGACATCAATACCGAGCTCTTTTTCAATAGGAACAAGGACAGGAGTCGTTATTTTGCAGTGCGGGCAAGTGGATGCATAGTAGTATTGGAAAAATGTTTCTTTGTTCTTCAGCCTTTGATCAAGATCTTTAGGCAGAATCAGGTTCTGGTAGTTCGGATCATTTAATTGTTTCACCGTTTCGGGATTTAGCTTGGATGCCGCAACACCGTAAGGATTTCCGGCATTGGCTTGATCCGATGATTTGGTAGACTGTTGATTAACGAAATATAAACCCCCGAATAAAATAACGACAATGCCTAGATAAATAAGCAGCTTCTTCATTTCATGCACCTCATCTTGTCTTGTATACTAACTAGTAATTTCGATAAAAAGTATAGCATATCCTGTTCAGATTTTGAAAATAATTGGCTGTTTCGTGACAGTTCAGCTATAATAGCGAAGATAAAAGAGGAAAGAGAAGATGTCGGATGACGAAGCAGCTGCCGCCCTTATTTAGGGATAAAATGATTGATTTATTAGGGGAAGATGAGTTTGAACGCTTTCTGGCCTCTTACGACCAAGCAAGATCTTATGGTTTGAGGGTAAATACAAGTAAAATCACCAAAGCGGATTTTCTGGATAAAAGTCCTTTCGCGTTGGAACCCGTGCCATGGGCGTCCGAAGGGTTTTACTATGAAGAAGGAGAACGTCCTGGCAAACATCCGTATTATCATGCAGGACTTTATTATATTCAAGAGCCTAGCGCCATGGCGCCGGTAGAGCTTCTTCAGGTTCAGCCTGGCGAAAAAGTGCTCGACTTGTGTGCCGCTCCCGGCGGGAAGTCTACTCAAATTGCAGCAAAACTTCAGGGTGAGGGAGTGCTTGTCGTGAATGACAACCACTCGGATCGGGTGAAGGCGCTGGTCAAAAATTTAGAGCTTTTTGGCGTTCGGAATGCTATTGTTTTGAATGAACGGCCGGAGCGGATGCTGAATGTGTTTCAAGGCTATTTCGATAAAATATTAATAGATGCTCCTTGTTCAGGGGAAGGCATGTTCCGTAAGGAAGAGGATATGATGCAGCAGTGGGAGCGCCATTCTGTGCAGGAATTTGGCGCTATGCAGAGGGAATTGCTTGAACAAGCGGCGCAAATGCTGGCACCTGGGGGAACCATTGTGTACTCGACCTGTACGTTTTCACCGGAGGAGAACGAGGCGCAGATTGCGGAGTTTTTGGACAAACATCCTGCGTTTGACGTGGTGCCGATTGATCGTTTCGACCATGGACAGCCGGATTGGCTGCGTGAACCTTGGTGTGAGGAGACTTATTCGGCTCAGGCTCGGGAAGCGGTCGCTGGGACTGCGCGGCTTTGGCCGCACCGGTTGCGCGGTGAGGGGCATTATGTTGCTGTGTTGAAGAGTGGGGTTGCGGCGGATGTTGGAGTCGGGGGAAGGGCGGAAGTCGGAGAGAGCGTAAGGGCGGGTGCAGGAGCGGGGCGCAGCGGTCGAGACGCGCTGCGTGGGAAGGGCCGCGCGGGGACGGAGTCCCGCGTGAGCTTGGAGCCGCTTCAGGCGTTCGAGGACGAGCTGCTGCGCAGCGAGCCTTTCGCCGCTATGCGGCTGGTCTGTTACGGCGAGTACGCGTATGCGTCGCCGGCGGGTTTGCCGGAGCTGCACGGACTGAAAGTCGTGCGGCCCGGTTGGTACATCGGCGCGCTGCACCGCGGCCGATTTGAGCCGTCCCATGCGCTAGCCATGGGACTGCGTTTGCGCGAAGCCAAGCGAGCGCTGAACTTGGCTTCGAGCGACGAGCGAGCCCTTCGGTACCTGAAGGGCGAGACGCTCGAAGTCGCGGAGAGCGAGATTATCCGCGACCCGGAAGTGACCAAGGCAGCCAAAGGCTACTGCCTTGTCTGCATTGACGAACATCCCGTCGGCTGGGGCAAATGGATCGACGGGATGCTGAAAAACGAATACCCGCCCGGCTGGAGGTGGACCTAAGCGGTCATGAAACAAACACAACGGCTCGATAAAATACTCGCCCACGTGGGCATCGCTTCGCGCTCTGAACTCAAACGCCTTGCTAAGGAAGGCGCAATTTATGTGAACGGCGCGAAAATCAAAGACAGCGGGATGCAGGTCAATCCCGATAAGGACACCATCCAGGTAAACGGTGAAACCGTGCGTTACAGGGAGTTCGTTTACCTAATGATGAATAAACCGCAGGGCGTAGTTTCCGCTACTGAGGACAATCGTGATCGTACCGTAGTGGATTTATTGGACGCGGCATATGCGCCGTTTGAAGTTTTTCCAGTAGGTCGATTAGATAAAGATACCGAAGGTTTTCTCTTGCTTACCAATGACGGGAAGCTAGCGCACAACCTGCTTTCTCCACGTAAGCACGTCCCTAAGACTTATTTTGCTAAGGTCGAGTGGGAGGTTACTGAGGAGGATATCGAGGCATTTTCGCATGGAGTGACCTTGGACGATGGATATGAGACGCTGCCTGGTATCTTAAAAATTCTGAGTGTCGGTAACGAAGCTAGTGGAGTGCTTTCCGAGATTGAGTTAACGATTATGGAAGGTAAGTTTCATCAAGTGAAACGAATGTTTCAAGCCGTAGGCAAGAAAGTTGCCTACTTAAAACGCATTTCCATGGGCCCGCTTGCTTTGGATCCAAACCTAGCATTAGGCCAAGTGAGAGAGTTAACGGACGAGGAGCTTACTGCTCTGAGAAATGCCCACGAGTCTCAAAATTAGTGATTTACAAAAATACTAGTATATGGTATTTTTGGAGTAATACAAATATTTCGCGCGGAAGAACCGCCCATGTCATCGTTGAGTTTCGTTCATTGCGATGGCAGGGTGGTTTTTTATGTTGCTTTATAGGATTATACTACCAAATTTGTATCCTGTTAGTGATGAGAGAGGGGTTATTTATGAGAAAAAGATTTTCTGTATTAGGAATGACAGTACTTTGTGCAATATCTGTTGGCTATGATGTCATGAATTCTTCGGCACAGAGCGCTACGCAATTCAAAGACACATACCAGCACTGGGCAGAATCTTCTATTCAAAATGCCGTTCAAAAGAAGTACGTTGACGGTTACGAGGATGGCACGTTTAAACCTGATGCCCCAATTAGTCATGCTGAGTTTATTAAAATGGTGGCGGTGGCTACAGGGGAGAAGATCAACAAAATTGATGGGGATGCGTGGTATCAGCCCTATGTAGATCTTTTAAAGTCGCAGGGAATTATTCCTGCTGAGTTTCCAGAACGTTACAACGAACCGCTGCAAAGGTATGAGATGTCTATTTTAAGCGTGCGAAGTGTCGATAAGACATTGAAAGGATCTATGGTTGATTCTACGAAATTGGGACTAATTCATGGCGTAAGTAGGACAGATCTGGACGTGTATGGGACTAGTACGCGTGCTCAGGCAATTACGATCATAGAGCGGATTCTTGCTGCCAAGAATGGGGAGAAGCTGCCGGTTGATAAGTATGCGGCGAGTGCGGCTGAGATTGCTGAAACTGGGAGTAATGTGGGGACTATGTTGGGGTTGAAGGCGAGAAATATAGGAAATTCCTGGAGTGCAGGTCAGGGAGCAGTTGTTACGTTAAACCAGGTAATCATAGCTGACCCGTCTGACGAGAATGATCCTAATATGGAGTACATTGATACTTCGCATTGGAATTCTAGAGTGGATAAACAGAGGGATTTTGTGGTGATGGCTAAATTCACTGTGGAGGTGGATGAAACAGCTGATGATAGTTTTAGTTTAGGTGGATATCAGTATCTTACATTGTATGATCAAACTGGACCTTTGCATCTTGCTAAAGAAGGTTTAATTAGAGTTATAAGATTCGCTGTCCCAGGAACATATGTAGGGAATGTAGCTTATGGGGTAATGAAAGATCATTCTAGAACGGGTTTAACTCTGGATATTATAGGAAATGATGTCGGAATTGCAAAGCCATAAGGGGGGGGGGATATTATCCGAAAATTCTTTTTAAGAGTATTCCTATTTCTTGCAATTTATCAATTGATGCTACCATTTGTAGAACTCCCTTCTGAAGCATCCGGTTCTAAGATACTTTATTATGATTATGAGAAGGGACAGTTTAAAGATTCAATAGTAAATGCACAATACTCGGCATCATCAACTAAACAAATAAATGGGGAAATATTTTCCTATATAAATGGTGAAATTACTTCTCTAAGAATTATTAATAATGGCTCTATAATGTTATGCTCAAATTGTTTTATTGGAACTAGGATAAATATTACCAATATAAGCGGTCAAAGTGTATCAGTTTTTGGAATGACAGAAACAAAGCCAGGACATCAAATTTATAGACAACCTACAGGGAAAGTTTGGGAACATAAGGGAGAGAAAACGCCAGTTATAGAATTTGATGGGAAATCAGGAATACCTTCACCATACCCTGGACTAATACCTAATATTGGAAGATACAGATATACAGTTAATTCGTTCAGCTATCGAGATTTTGGAGGTTCAAATAATGGACCTGATTTACGTTATAGCTATGATTCAAACCAATATAAAATATCCGGGAGAATTGATGCACCTGCAAGTGGAGATATAGTTAAAGACTTTGGTAAGGAAGGGTGGGCGGTAACAACTGCTTATGAAGTTGATCGTCCAAATCGTTGGTTTATCAATGAGTCTTCTGTGGTTTTAAATGACGGAACACCTGAAATAACTGATGGGGACAAGTTAGTACAAAATAGTATAGCTATTATTGATGCCAAGAAACATCCAGCCTCCCAAGCCCTCCCTCTATCTTACGGTAAAGGAAAAACAGATGGCAAAGGAATGATCAGAACGATGTTACCTCTAGATAATTCAGTAGACTCATTTTACTACGAAGAACAGGACGCAATAACAGGTGGCCAAACGCCTCCTTACGGTTTGCTCCGAAATTATTACATGTACGCCATAGGCCTATGGAAAGGAGAAACCTACAAATACCAAACCTACATCGAAGTCACCTACACCCCACCAAACAAACCCGATCTAGCCGCAGTATTAATTGATGCCGGCAGTTGTGTTCTCTCGGGTGAAAGCACGAACCTCACCATCAAGTTCAAAAACGCTGGTGTGGCTATCCCCAATGGTAGCACATTTAAAGTAACAGTAGCTGCTGACGGCGCAGTGTTCAAGACTTTCACTTACACGGCAGGACTTCCGCCAGGGGAGAGCAAAACCGAGATAGTCCCTTACACCTTCAACAGTATAAAGAGCATTACGTTAACGGTAGATGCCAATGATGATATCTCAGAAACCTCTTCCACGAATAATACGCTTTCCCAGATTGTTACCCCACAAGTTAGCTGCGCGCCTAAAGGCGGTGGCTACTCCGGAAAAACCTCGGCAGACAAGCCTACAATTACATGGAAAGATTCCAATATGATAAAAGCCGATTGGACAATTCCGTCCAGTTGTACACCGGTTAGAGGACGTTTTATTTTATCCCAAGCAACCGGGGAGAATGTTCAATATGGTTGGAGTACACTAGGCAGTACTTCAGTGAATGATATGTCTATTTTTGCTTATGGGATGATGGGTTTCATTGGTTATCCTGGCAACATGCAAAGCGGGCAAGTCGATATTGCTTACCAGCTTGAGGACAGTTGTGGAGGAACTTCTTATTTTTATCGGGGGAAATTTACAGTGGGTCCTAAGCCTCCCAATAGACCGCCACAGTTCGAAATCGGATGGTTTCCGGTCAACGATTATTACACTCGCACATCCCTGTCAGAAGCGGTAGTTGGAGACAAACTGAATGTACGATTGCTGCCGGAAATTGCGCAGAACCATTATGATCCTGATGATGATTCCGTTTCTTTTGAGTGGTTGTTCGCGAACAGCTCAAGTCCTTGGATCCAAAGTTTTCCTTCCATGGGCTATTTAAAAGGAGAGGATAAACTCACATGGCTTACGGCATCAACAGCCGGAGATCATACAATTTCGGCAAAAATGTGCGATGACAAAGGAGCCTGTACGCAAAATGAAACGACGATAACAATCATGCGTCCGGAGCCAGTCCCTTGCATAAATGTTCCAACTCGTGTCGTGCAAAATCGGCCGCTTCCGCCTAATGCCATCAATGGCGCTTGCAGCCGACCGGCTAAGAACAGGACAATTACAGAGTATTTTTGGACGAATAATCTTTCAGTTTATCCTAATGTCGGTATGGAAACCGTTACTCTGGAAGTCAAAGATAGCTATGGCGTACGGAGTCTACCAGAAAATAAAGCGATCAAAAACATCAATGTCGTCGAGGATAAACCTCCTGTTGCCGTCATTAACCTTCCGCTTTTCGCGGTTCGTGGAAACATTCCATTTCGGGATATTTCATTTAGCCCTGATGGGGATGTCATTGTTGAAACTACGATTAACTATGTCTACGACAGTAATAATGATGGAATTTTTAATGATCACATGCCACTCAATCTACCTATTGCAGTAGGTGGAACGGCACAGCTGCCGGCTGCGAAGATAGGGAAGTATAAACTTACCGTTAAAACCAAGGAAGATTGGGGGCTAACTGATACTAAATTTTTTGTGATCGATATCAAAAATGACTCGCCTGAGGTCGCATTCACGGTAACTAGCGCAAATCCAGAACCTCCCTTGTTTCAAACCGTAACTGAGAACGAATTGTTTATGGCGTTTGGGGATCAATGGGAAGGTTCGACACTTACAAATTCGAATTTACATAAAACAAAGGATATTGGTTTCACGTACAATCCTATTACGAAAGGTTTCACTTCTCATTTTGGAAAGTCGCCCTATAAAGCGCCTGCCAGTAATTTAATTTTTACTAAGGCTGTAGCAACCGTTGGACTTGACGTGGGAAGCAGCTTTAGCATGCCACCTTTGTTTGGTACTCAATATTTAGGTAATAAAAGCGGAGTAGCCGTTCGCGGTGCAATCCCCTACACAGAGCAAATGATTGATTGGCAAGGTAATTTGAATGGTCAACCTACAACTACCCAACTCAGTGGTATTGGGACGCCGACAGCAAGCAATACGGGCAATTATTTAACATTTGACGCCAAAGGAGGAAGCTATAGTTTATCCTGTAAATATTATTATGAATACAACCCAAGCGATGACGATGTTTATCATTGGTGGTGCGACTATACGAGGAAAAATGTATCTGGTCAAGTTTCGTGGGTGAAAAGCTTCGAGAGTAACAGTTCTTCGGTTGCCAATTTTTTTGCTCTACCAACACAGCCTAATCATATTGGCAATGCAAATAACATGGAAATTAATGATGATGGCACGAAAATAAAAATACCTTATGTACTTTTTAATCCTAATTATTGCTCTTATTGCGGTGGTGTTGATCTTTCAAAGTGGTATGATGTGGAAACGGGTTTTGAAGTGCCTTCGGCAACAATAACAAGGCCAAAATCGGGAGATGGAGCGGTTTATGAAGATTCCGAGGCAGCTGTTTATGTGCATCAAGATTATAAGAGCACTTATAGTAATTCTAGCAATTCAAATAGTGGCAGTAACTCAGCTCACAAAGGGATTTATACCAATTACCTGACTTCATACAACAAACAAACGGGTGTTACGAAGCGATTAGATATCAGTACGGTCAGTCGAGACGACAGCAGCCAATCCCGAGAGGGCAGTATCATTAGAGGAGAAGGCTCAGATCATACAACAAGCTCGATCGTGCAAGTAAAATGGGATGTTTCTGAGGATGGCTATATATACATCGTAGATGGGTTTAATAAAATAACAGTCGCTGATAAATTTGCCACAAAAGTTGCAGAATTCACGACGGCAAATTTACGTCCCATGTACTACTCAAGTAATGAACAATCTTTATATGAAAATAGGCAGTTTACGATTGCATCATCAGGATTTGGGGCTGACGGTGAGTACTATCTGCAGCTCCAGGAACGCTATCATAAGCTGCGAAGGTATAATTTTGTGTGGGAATCTTGTGGAAGCTGCAGTGTTGGCAGTTACGTCTCAAATTATGACGAAGATTCATCAGGTTCGTTTAATAAGTATTATTCTTACACCATAAAGGGGGCCGTTGCCAGTCCCAGATTGTATGCATCATCTGAGGTCGGCCAAGTTTTAAAGAAAGATACGGATATAAGTGATGGGGATTACTCCTTTGACTTTATGCAAACGAATTTGAATTACAGCATGATTTCACCGTCGGGGTTTATTTTTAGGGCACAGAACAATAGAAATATGTATAGGCTGGAATTTACATCAAATTGGATTTCTCTTAGCAAAATAGTGAACGGGGATCGTACAGTCCTGAGAAGCAGCCCTATTAGTCTGAGCACGAAAGATTTTGTAAACGTCAAAGTTTCAGTTAGAGGGTCGAAATTGAAGGTTAGATTAGGTCAGCTTCCCATTTTTGAAACGTCGGACTCTACGTTCACTTCAGGGACTTATGGAGCTTTTATCGGTGGCTTTGGTTCTCATTTTCGTAATGTTTATGTGAAAATACCCATCGCTGATAATACGATAATAAGCGATATAGGAATAGCAGGGGAAGAACTGACGTATGGGACAACTTATGAGGACCCAGAGAACGACCCGCATCTGATTGTTAAAGACAAATGGAAATATGAGCACACGAATTCGGTGAAATTTTTGGATGCCGGTGATGGAAAAAGTGGCTTGTCCAGCTATCATGGCCAGACATTAATGGATGCTCCAACGAAATTACTTGATAAAGTTGGTATTTATACACTTTCGTATATTGGCGTTGATGATCCTGCACCACTAGGCTATACGTATCCTAATGTAACTTTTGCCGATTACGTCTCTGAGTCGGATCCTTATTCGAGGAATGTTTTGATTCATCGCAAACCAATCAGTAAGATATCTTGCAGTCAAGATTTCTACTATAAAGTGACATGCGATGACTCACAAAGCTATGATCCGGATCGATGGTTAAGTTCCACTAATTACTCTACAGAAGCTACAGGAATTAATTATGCCTTAACAAAAGGGGTCCTAGATCGTAGGTATGAATACATTCTTCCAGACGGCACTACAGTTCCGGGGCTTATCGATCATGTCAAAGAAGTCGGTTTATATACGTTTAGGGTAGCTGTAAAAGATGAGTACAACGCTTGGTCAGACTGGGAAGAAGCGTACATCTGGTTAGATGCTCCGCCTGCCAACCATGCTCCTTTTGTAGATATAACGAACCCTATCAGTACTGACTTTAATCATCCATCCGGGGCGGCATCATCAAACCCGTTGTTTACTTGGAATGCTGTTGATTTTGATGCGGATAGTTACATTGTAAAGTCTGAAATTGACGTTCAGTATTATTACTACGATTATTACGGTAATCCGAAATATCGATGGATATATCAGTTTATTCCAACTCTTTTTCAGAATAGTAACCTAAAAAGCGAAGGAACGACAGTTGGTTTAAGCTACGCAGCTCCGATGACTTTACAGGATAATAGAGTTTACAAAGTGAGAATACGTGTACAGGATGAAAATGGGATGTGGTCGCAGTGGTCAGAGAAATATTTTAGCAAGGGGTATCCACCATCTGCTGTATTGACCTTTCCTAATGGAACTCAATCTTCCCCCACTCCGATAACAAGTGGCTCGCTTATACCATCTTGGAATCAATCGGATCCAGACGTTCCAACACAATATAAAAGTTTTCAGTATCGAATCCTTGATGATAATAGCAATCAGGTCACATATCATGATAATGGGTTAATGAATCAAGCCATTCGAGGAGGCAGCTTCGCACATTCGTGCAGCTATAATAGCATTTCTGGGGCATGGATAAATTGCAAGTACGAAACGACGAGCAGTTCATGGACGGTTGATCCAATCGAACAATTCGATCTATCTGTGCTTAAAGGCCTATCAGGACCATTTCAAGTTCAGGTTCGTGTAAATGACGGCAAGTACTGGTCCGAGTGGTCCAATTCCGGATGGTTCACTTTGAACAGACCTCCTACCGTATCGATGACAATGCCTATTGGGACGCAGGCTGCGCCTACGATATACGCTGAACTTCGACCTACGTTTCAATGGACACAAACAGATCCAGATCCCGGTACAACTTTCACTTACTTTCAGCTACTAATTACGAATGAGGCTAATGATGTAATGGTTCTGGATTCTGGGCAATTTTACCAAGGTGCAAATACAAGTCTAGGAAGTTGGCAAGTCAATCGCGATCTTCCTCCTGCCCAAAAGCTGCGTGTCATAATAAGAGTTTTCGATGGCATTGTTTGGTCTGATTATTCAGCGCCAACTTGGTTTTATATTAATCGGGCTCCTGTTGCTCAGTTTGATTGGACTCCTAAGCCGGTCTGGGAAGGTGATGTGGTTCAAAACATGAATTCCTCTTATGATCCTGATGGGGATTCTCTGAGCTATGCATGGAAATTGGAGCAGCCCAATGGGACGGAGGTTTTCTTTTCCTCACCAACGTTTAGCCATAAGTTCCTAACTCCCGGTGTTTATAGAGTGACACTTACTGTGTCAGATGGACGGCTTACGAACTCGATTGTCAAAATGATTACAGCGACTCCTTTGACGATTCACTCCGATGTGACTTATACGAACAATTGGCTGATTTTACATGAGAAAAGCGGTCACCAAACAGCGGCGGCGCCAAAGGATTTTTACTCCGGTGAAATCTTTATGGTATCTAGTCAAAGCTCGCTGGCGCCTGTAGACGAAGTTACGGCATGGATTGATACTACAGGGTTAGATGGTAAATTGCTTTATGTATCCGAGCGTTTAAGTCCGGCACCAGGGGATGCGACATCTTTTTTTGGGGAAATCTTTGATGCCAAATTTCAGTCATTCTCGGAGGGATTGCCGGAAGGCTTGCAAACCATTCATTTTCGAATACGATATCGCAATGGTGTGATAAAAACAGAAGATATTCACGTAAATATTATCGGCAATGTCAATAAATCCGTAGGTGTTCATAGGGTTCAATAAATGCAAAGCAGCAGTTATCTTCGGATAGCTGCTTTTTGTATGAAACGGTGAATCCCAAGCTGTCCTATGATACAATTAGCGATAAAAAGGCTATGACTAAGGGAGCGAGAAGACCGTGAACTATCGTTTAATTGCATTGGATGTTGATGGAACGCTTTTGAATGACGATCATGAATTAACCGAGCAGACGATTGAAACGATTCAGGAAGTGCATGATCAAGGGGCACATATCGTCTTGTGTACAGGAAGAGCTCCTGATAGCACGCTGCCTATCCTGCAGCAGCTTGGATTAGAAGGAACGATGATTACCCATAACGGAGCGGCGACGGTTCACGCAGACGAACGAGGGAAATCGTTAGTGAACGAGTTTTCTTTTACACTGCCGGAAATTGCCCCTATGTTGGATTACGTAAGGAGAGAGGGCATCCATTTCGATGTTTGCACATCTTTCAATATGTACATCGAGCGAATTGGCGAATATGAAAAAGAGATGTACACCAAGTTTCTGGTTAGTCCCAAACTCGTAACGGATGTATCTGAGCTAGGTTTGCCGATAGTGAAATTTACACTTTTTAGTAACCCGGAGATCCTGGATCGTGTTCAACAGGAATGGGATGAACAGCAACTGTATGGACATTTGCGGATGATTCGGAGTGGCGATTTATTCATCGATGTGATGAGCGCCAAGGCGAATAAAGGAAATGCGTTGAAGGCTTTAGCCGCATCCTTAGAGATCGATCCGAGCGAAATTATGGCCATTGGCAATTATTATAATGATTTGGAAATGATGGAGTTTGCCGGACTTGGTATCGCAGTAGAAAATTCACCGGACGGGGTGAAGGAAGCCGCGGATGCAGTAACTACATCAAATAATGATGAAGGTGTGCATAAAGCCCTAGTTAAATATTGTTTATAAGTTAAAATTCCTATAAAATCCTCGATTTTTGGGGATTTTTGTCGTTTCGGGGGTTCTTCCGATTACCAGGCTATGGTAGAATGAGGGAAATAACTAGACGACGGTGGTGTCATTATGGGAAAAGAACAGAAGAGTTTTAGTAGAAAAAAGAAACTAGTAGGGGCTATTGCCAGTACGGCGATGATTGCTGTGCCATTCTTGGCTGTGCCTGCTGCGGCGAATGTGGAAACGGAAATTCCAATTTTAAACCACGATAAGCTGCAGACGATTGTTATTCCTGAGGGCGGGAAAACATATATTAATTTGCACACGCTCTACTATGCGGGCAGGGAGTTCCAAATTAATAATACTTCCACACTCGCGACTGTAAACCAAAATTTGTTGCGTTACGGCATTTTGGAAATAAACGCGAACCCGTTAGTAACAAATTCTCCGACAGGACTTGCCACCTTTACGGTAACGGTAACCCCTTATGAGAGTGAGGCGACGTTCGACGACACCTTTCATGTAATTATCGTACCAAGCTCGGGAAGCGGGACGGGGCCAAATTTTAATATTAAAAATGTTGTTTCCGTGCTACAGAATTTCTCATCTCAGTATTCAGAAAAATCAAAGATTGAAGAACTGATGGGACATATCGATCTTGCCTCACCAACAATCAAGAAAGACGATCCCTATAGCCAACCTGGGAATCAAATTCCGGTGCCAAAAATGAATGTGACGCCGTTTGAGGCTTTTTCTGGTGTCGATGTGGATGTTAATTCTTATGGTGAAAGTCCGCTATCTTTTGATATTCATCAGTTTTATGAGGATCCCGACGATGAGTCGAATGAGTTCAATGAGAATTCCTATTTACATGTTGTTTTCGCAACTTCAGGAAACGAATACATACGAGTCAATAATACGGAGTATGGGCAATCTCTGACTCCCCTTCAAGCAACGAGTGAGCCCGTGTATCTCCCTGTAGTCGTTTATGACAATGAGGGTGGTGTTGTTTCAGGGACAGTTCCCATTCTTGTACGGCCTTCGGAACGATTTGATATAGAGGAACGTGCTTCTATCACCCTGGATATGCACAATTATTTCAATAATGTAGACGACAGTTCCTATATTGATATGGAAATTATGAATATTAGCGAAGGATTTGGTAGTTTACCCAGCATAGACGGAACTCATGTTACGTTATCACCGCTTAACGGCATCTATAAATTTAAACATATGAAGGCAGATAGCGAGCAAGAATCCATCTGTTTTGTAGTGAAAGAGAATTACGATTTGTATGAAAATGAATTATCCAAGAGCTTTTTATATGAAAACAGCACCTTGGAATTTGACTTAAATCAAATGTTTCCGCAAGAAGCGGGAGCTTCTGTTCAATATTCCGTGTATCATGAGAATCCTTCAATCACATCGATTACCTATGGAGTTGATTTGACTGAAGGAAACAAGTTATCTTTTACAGCGTCTAAAGATGCAGCTAATGGTGTTACAAACGAAGAACAACAAGAACCTAATAATTTCACGATTATTGCCAAGGATGTAGTGAATCATCATACCTATGTAGACCGTATCAATATCGCTCCGCGGAACCGAGATGACTCTCATTATACGATTTTTCCAGACAAATTATTCGATTGGCAGAGTAAAGGTGAAGATGTGACAGTTTCCTCAACAGATTCTGACTATCATTTTACGATTCAACATGGATGCAGTGTTTATGTTCAAGGTGACAACTTGCCTCCAAATACAAGCACGACGGTTGTCCTTACCTTAGAGAATGGCAAAGTTGTCTATAAAATCCCATATACCTCATATGGACCAGCCTAATTGATGATGAAACAAATGAAAACATCTGTCAGTGAACTTTTAAAACAGAAGAATTACAAAGAAGCGGAGCTCGCAGCCAAAGAGCACATTCGGGCTAATGCATTAGCAGCGCAAAACTGGGTATATCTTGGGGAAGCTCTCATGCATCAAGGCTATGGGAGCGCATCGACCAAAGCGTTTTATCGTGCTTGGCTGCTCGATCCTGAAGCAACTTGGGTGGTGCCGGTACTAAATGCACTCAAAGAAATCCCTGCTGGTGATGAAAGAGTAGATATTGAGGGACTTCTTCATGTAAGAAAAGTAACGGTGTCTGCCGGAATAATCACTTACAACATGGAAAACACGATTGAGCGTTGTTTGGATTCGCTGCAAGGAGCAGTTGATGAGATTATTCTCATTGATTGCTCTACGGACAGGACAGCTGAACTTGCTTCGCAATATCCGAATGTCACGATAATTCCTTTTGTTTGGATGGATGATTTTGCCGCCGCGAGAAATGAAGGCCTTCGGCATATGAAGTCGGATTGGGTATTTTGGATGGATGCGGATGAGCATTTGGTAAAAGAAGATGTGAATGCTATACGCGAAGCTGCTGGTCTTTATCACCAAACGCCAATTCCCGCCATATTATGCTTATGGCAAATCAACTCGATCCAAAATCATATTAATCATAATTTTTCACAAGCTCGGTTATTCCCTTTAGGAAAAGGCCTGAAGTATTGGGGAAGGGTTCATGAACAGGTGGGCACACAATCCGGCGTCTATAATCTCGAAGCACAACGTTATAAGGTAAAAGTAAGAGTGCTGCATGATGGATATGAACCATCGGTCATGAAGAACAAGCAGAAAATCGAACGGAATCTGAAGTTGCTGTATAGGATGGTCCAGGAGGGGCCTGATGATCCTGCGGCTTGGTTTTATCTAGGACGTGATCTGCTCGGGGCAGGCAAAGAACTGGAAGCCATAGAAGCGCTTCTTGAGGCGGAACGAAGAGCATTAGCTCAACCCCTTTTTGGCAGGCTGCTTGATGTGTATAAATATTTGATGGAAATAAGTTATCATCGGAAAGAATGGGAATCTGCGCTGATGTACAGTATGAAGGCTTTAAGCCATCATCCCGACTTCCCGGATGCCCATTACATGATTGCTCAAGTCCGTATAAAGCAAGCAGATCAGCTGTATACAGAAGCGGAAGCAGGGATGAGAAGAGCGAGAGAAGCCTTCCACTCTTTCCGTCATATGGTTTCGCCCGAACATGAAATAGGTGAATGGAAGGTGGATCTAGCCCTTGCAGAAATCGCGCAAAGAGCTGGAAAACCGTCAGCCGCCAAGGCGATATATAAGCAAACATTGAAGCAGTATCCGCAAACGGCTGGTTTAATAAGCAAGAAACTCGCGGCCATTGATGCCGAACGGAAGCGTTTAAATCAACAAAGTGAATAAAAAAAGGCTGTCCCCCCTCATGAAGATGAAGGGACAGCCTTTTTAGTTAATCAAAATTAAAGAACAAATGCGCTAGTGATGATAACCAGCAAAATGAAAAGAACTAAGATTGCACCTACGTTATTGTATCCAGCAGACATGTCAGAATCCCTCCCTTTTGACTCTATAGGATAGCATATGAAGTTAAGGGCAGAAGTGTATAGACGTTTATCCTGTATACTCATATTTTGGACGATATTGGGACAATCTACAGAAGAATTATTAGATCTGTAGAGGAGGCGAAGAAAGTCGTGGCCGATATGATGCTTAGACCCGACCTGAAAACAGCAGGTGGAGAAGTCTGCGATATGATGTACAATGGGGAGTTTGTCGGTACGTTAACGCTAGTCTACAGGGAATCGGATCGACTTAAAGGCTCGATTCATCTGGAGCGGCAGTCCATTGCACAAGAGGACAAAGAAAGTGTGTATGAATTTGTCCAGTCGTATATTCAGAATGTCATTGATGCACTGGCTATTACGGAATGCGAAGTGGTAGTCAGCTATAGTGATTATGATTTTGTGATCGCGACCGATCATGCCATTGGGCCAGTGATGGAGGAAGACGATAACCGAACAACTAATTACTATTTGGACGATGATGACGCTGATTATGAATGGGTGAACGATGATGAAACCAGATTTGATGATATCGAGGGAACGAACGGACCCGAAAGTTTGCACATGATTGAGCAGCGCAGGCAGCAATTGGGGTACGAGCTTGTCAATGTTGGAGAGTATAGAAACCGAGTGGAATATCATGTATACGATAAAGAATCGGAATTGGTTGCTGAAGTAACCACTCATGTGTACGGTTCAGATGTGATTGGGGAAGTCACCTGGCAATTTGATCCTTTTGATGAAGAAATGGACACGGTGACGGAATTGGTTGTAGCCGATTACGATGAAGATGAAACGGATACGTTCATTTTCAATATGATTTTTGATGGTGAAATGATTGACACGGTAGAGCTAACTCACATCGATTTATTGGAGCTTGTAGATGATATTAGGGAAGAATCATTAATTCCGCCGAATCCAGAGGATTATACGATTATTTTGGCCAGGGATGACGGAGATACGTTGACGTATGAAATTTATCAGCAATCGTATGGGGGTCTTCCGATCGGGACGGCAACGGTAGATATTAGTTCCCGGCAGTTGACCGGTTTCATAGACTTCAGGGAGCCGGGGGATTCCGATGATCGAGAGCTGATTGCGGCTTTGTTGTTGGAAGAGTTGGATAAGGAAAAAGAGTACGAAACCTTCAATGTGTCCATGCTGTATCGAAATAAATTGATTGATGAAATTTGGTTCGAGACCGATCAATTGCATTGACCTAGGAGAAAAAAGAAAAGGCATGAACTCCCATTTTGCTAGGAGCCATGCCTTTTTTTATTGGATTAGAATGTGTTGGAAACAGTAATTTGATCTAGGGACAAACGGCCGGATGGACGAGCTGGAGTAGCCGCCAAACCAACACTGATTAGCATAACAGGCACATAACGAGCAGGAACGTTGAATGCTTCAACGAATTTCGCCGCGTCGTATCCGCCCATCGGACAAGTGTCATAACCCATTGCTTTAGCAGCAATCATAAGCTGCATAGCTGCAAGGGAAGCATTGCGAATCGCTTCGTCACGAGCAACTTGCGGGTATTGATAAACATTTTCGATTTGAGCAACAAGTGTGTCTTTCACTTCTTTCGGCAAATGACCAGCTTCAACGGCTGGACCGAAAACAAGCTCAGCATTTTTGTTCGCTTCAAGATCACCCAGAACAGCGATAACTACGGAGCTTTCAACAACTTGTTTTTGACCGTATGCAATTGGAAGCAATTTCTCTTTTTGAGCTTGATCGTCAATAACAACCAGCTTCCAGTGCTGAAGGTTCCATGCAGATGGAGCTTGAGAAGTGGAAGTAAGAAGCTGCTCAAGATCAGCTTTTGGCATTTGATGCCCTGCTTGGTATTGCTTAACGGAATGACGGTCTTCCAAAACTTTCAAAACAGCGGATTGTACTTGTGTGCTCATTGAAATGCCTCCAAAAATAATATGATTGTAAAATTATAGAAATTATATTAAAAATTGTAACCTAAAAACAACAATTTACTGTAATCTTAAATGTTATAGTTAGAGTTGTCAAGGGGTCTTCCGTGATGTCGGAAAATGTTGGATAATGGAAGGAAGAAAGGGGTTGTCCCTCTTGAAAATGACGCAAAAAGAGTTGAGCCACCTTGTATTTCTATCGGAAGTTGTCCTGACAGGCAAGAAAAAAAGCCTCATGGAAGAAACACTGCAATGCCTGCTCTATATTGTAAAATCATTGGAAGAGGTTGATCTGCCGGAGACGGTTATCGATCAAATCGAATGTTTGATGGCAACGATTGAATCGGATTTGCGTGATGAAAACGAGCGGATGCAGGAAATCAGAGGCCACTTGGATTGGACGCAAAAGCGAAGGCGGAATCCGCCAGATGTTGATAGATTGTGAGAAGTGCTCACTTCATGATATAATGTAGAGTACTGTTTTTTTATAATTAAGAGGTGATAGATATGAGCTATGAAATCCCAAGAGATGTGCAAATGTTGGGACGTGACATCACAGAGAACCAATTAAAATATCATCACAAATCCGTTTTGATTTCTAAGGAATTTACGTTTGACAGTGCGCATCATTTGCATTGTTATGAGGGAAAATGTAAAAATCTGCACGGCCACACTTATAAACTGCAAGTTATTATGCGCGGTAAGGTGGATAGCCGGGGGATCGCAATAGATTTTGGGGATATTAAACGTATTGCAAAAGAACGCGTCATTGATCGTTTGGATCATAAATATTTGAATGAAGTGCTGCCCCCTATGAATACAACGGCTGAAAATATGGTTGTTTGGATGTATGAGGAGATTCATCAGGCACTTCTGGATGAAAAGCTGTACCCAGCCATTAAGCTGGAAGAAATTCGGCTGTGGGAGACGCCGACCTCCTACGCGGCCATCACTCGCTCGATGATGGAGGAGGAAGAGTAATGCGAGATATCCGCATTCCGATGGTCGAGATCTTCGAGACGGTTGAAGGCGAAGGGACCCGTGCCGGGTTCCCGACGGTCTTCGTCCGTCTTTTTGGTTGCAACCTCCGCTGCACCTGGTGTGACACCAAGTACAGCTACCCTCCCGCGGAAGCGGAGAACGTCATGACCATTGCTGAAATTGTCAGCAAGGTCACTTCGTTCCGCTCCCGGCATATTTGCCTCACCGGCGGCGAGCCGCTCCTGTACAGTGAGAAGTCGCTCGCATTGATCGAGGCGCTCGCCGAGCTGGAGCAGGTCGACGACCTGCACATCGAGACGAACGGCGCGATCGATCTCGCCATGTTTGTAGAGCGTGTCTCCTCGCCGAAGGTGCGATACATTATGGACTTTAAGCTCCCCGACTCCGGCGAGATGGAGCAGATGATTGTCAGCAACTTCGGCTTGCTGCGCGAGCAGGATGAGTTGAAGTTCGTGATCGGCAGCGAGCACGACTTCCGCACTGCGGTGGACGTGCTGGAGAAGTATCCGACGAAGGCGCTGCCGATGTTCAGCCCGGTGTGGGAGACGATGCCGCCGCACAAACTCGTCCAGCATATGCTGGAGGCGGGACTCTCCAAAGTAAAGCTGAATATGCAGCTGCACAAGATCATTTGGGATCCGGCGATGCGCGGCGTTTAGCCGCGTGCCAGCCGTGGTATCCCTTTTTCAGTAGATAAGAAAGTATAAGTTTTATACTTTTGCTTCGCATCTACCTTGACAAACGCGCTCGTCCTAAGAGGACGACGAAGTCGTTTATCCTTGCAACAATAAAGAAAAAATGAGGTGTCATGATGAGCATGAACAGCGATAAGAAGAAAAGAGCCGTTGTTATTCTAAGCGGAGGCTTGGACAGTACCACTTGCATGGGAATTGCCAAAGAGGCGGGATACGACCTGTATCCGATTTCTTTTGACTATGGACAGCGCCACAAAATTGAAATTGAAAATGCGAAGCAAGTCACGGAACATTATGGGGTGAGCCAGCGCCACAAAATTATTAAGCTTGATTTCCTGCGTGATTTTGGCGGCAGCGCCTTAACGGACGATACCATTGATGTGCCGAACGTTATGAATGGAGAAGCGGAGGAATCCGAAATCCCGGTGACTTACGTGCCTGGGCGTAATCTGCTCTTTCTCTCCATCGCAACGTCTTATGCGGAAGTAACAGGTTCCGAGGCGATTTACATTGGCGTGAATGCCCTCGATTACAGTGGTTACCCGGATTGCCGTCCGGAATTTATTCATAAGGTGGAAGAAGTCATTGCCCTGGCAACCAAAGTCGGTGTGGAAGGGAAAGGCATCACGATTGAGACGCCTCTGATTGATTGGACGAAAGCGAAAATCATCGAGGAAGGATTGAAAATCGGAGTTCCCTACGAGCTGACGACATCTTGCTACAACGGAAAAGCTGAAGCCTGCGGCGTTTGCGACAGCTGCCGTCTGCGTTTGAAGGGCTTTGAAGAAGCGGGCTCGAAAGATCCGATTCCGTATCTGTAAGTAGTTCAAAAGCTGAATGAAAGGCAGGGCGATTCGTGACCAGAATCATGGTGGTGGATGATGATGCGGACATCAGAGAGCTGATACGCGTCTATTTGGTTGGAGAAGGTTTGACGGTGACGCAGGCGAGCAATGGCGTTGAGGCGCTCAGCTTGCTCGAAACGACCCCGGCGGATTTGGTCGTCCTGGATATTATGATGCCCCTGATGGACGGTTGGGAATTATGCCGCGAGCTCAGGGCGCGATACGAAGACTTGCCTCTGCTCATGGTAACGGCCAAAAGTGAGTCCGTACATAAGGTGAAAGGGTTCCAGCTTGGCACGGACGATTACCTCGTGAAACCTTTTGACCCTTTGGAGCTGGTGATGCGGGTCAAAGCATTGCTGAAACGCTATCGCATTAACGCTTCGCAGACAATCTCGGTCGGCAATGTCGTCATTGACCGAACGGCCTTTGAAGTTCGTTTGCCGGATCAACGACTGTCCCTCCCTTTGAAAGAATTTGAATTGCTTTATAAGCTGGCCAGCTATCCGGCTCAAATTTTCACGCGAACCCAGTTGATTGAACAGATTTGGGGGATCGATTACGAAGGCGATGATCGGACGATCGATGTGCATGTCAAAAGGTTGCGGGAGCGCTTCGAGCCGCTGACCGAAGAGTTTCGGATTTCCACGATCCGAGGATTGGGGTATAGACTTGAGGTGAAAGCATGATCAAGTCGCTCTACCTTCGTGTGGTGCTGACTTTTTTGGCCGTTGTGGTTGTGAGTGTGTCTGTAGCCTTTCCGCTCGCAACGTTATTTTTCAGAAGTTTGATAACAAGTGAATTTCAGGATGAAATGCTCACGATAGGCAGTCAGATTGTTAAGCTTAGCGAAGATATGCAAGTGAAGCAGCTGGATACTTTCGTGACGGAGAGCAATCGTTTTAATGAAAATTACATTTTCACGCTTTTCAATGAACAGGGCGATCCGATGACCGCAGTTTCATTAAATAAACACGGAGTCCCCCGGATTAGCGCCTCGGAAGTAGCCTATGTTTTGAACGGCAGCGTATTCAAAAGCTTGGATTATGGTTTGATCAAAGATCCGCTTGGGGATATGAAAGTTGGCATTCCTCTTGTGCTTGGTGAGAAGACATTCGCGCTCTTCATTCATCCGAATTTATCTGAAACGACTCGTCGTCAAGTACAGACAGCCATTATTACGGTTCTTGTTATTGTGCTTGTCGTGGGCAGCCTACTTATTCTCGTTGCTTCGCGATACTTGGTCAATCCGCTGAAGAAATTGACAGTGGCTACACAGCGGCTCGCTCGTGGGAATTTCAACGTGCATGTTGCCGTCAAGCAGAAGGACGAGCTGGGACAGCTGGCAGACAGTTTCAACCATATGGCTGGCGAGCTGAAGCAGCTTGAGCAGATGCGGCAGGATTTTGTTTCGAATGTATCGCATGAGTTTCAAACTCCGCTTACGTCGATCCGCGGCTTCTCCAAAGCATTGCGAGAGTCCGAAATCGAAGAGTCGGAGCGTCTGCGCTATCTGGAAATCATTGAACGGGAAAGCGATCGGTTATCCCGGCTAAGTGATAATTTGTTGAAATTGGCTTCGCTCGAATCGGAGCATCACCCGTTTAACCCGACTACGTTTGACTTGGATGAACAGCTGCGAAGAATCGTTGTTTTCTATGAGCCATTATGGTCTGAGAAACAGCTTGATATGGATTTGTCACTGCCACGAGTGAAAATTTCGGCGGATGCGGATCAATTGAATCAAGTTTGGATGAATTTGATAGGGAACGCGGTCAAATTCACACCTGTTGGCGGGCATATATTTATCAAGCTCGTCCCCTTAAGAGATCGTGTTCAGATTTGGGTTCAGGACAACGGAATCGGCATCTCGGAGGAAGATCAAGGGCGGATTTTCGAGAGGTTCTATAAAGTAGATCAAGCCAGGCAGCGCGATACGGGAAGCGGGCTCGGGCTTGCCATTGTAAGAAAAATTATTGATCTGCATCAAGGCACGATTGAGGTTCGAAGCGAACAAGGAAAAGGGACTCAATTTTTAGTCACTCTTCCAATTTTAACCTATACCTTGAAGAAATCATGAACAGTGAAAGCTTGGAAATTTTATTTCCAGGCTTTTTTTGATGTCTGTTCATATTGGGTTCATATTTGAAATGTATCTTATAGAAACAATCATTAGATGAGGGGAGTAAAGGAATGAATCGACTCACATACTTTTCCATGAAAAATGTATCGGCATTATTCATTATCATGATCATGCTTTTTGTAGGCGGCTTGTATTCTTCATCGCAGCTTAAAGTAGAGAACATGCCGAACGTTTCTTTCCCGGTAGTTGCTGTAACGACTACGTATACAGGTGCACCAAAGGATGTCATGGATGAAATTACATCACCGATTGAGAAGAAGTTGGCCAATATCGAAGATTTGGATTCGATGCAGTCGACATCAAGTGATAACTTCTCCATGATTATTCTGATGTTCAAACAAAATGTAGACACAGATAAGAAGAAGCAAGCTGTACAGGATATGCTTGCAGAAGTTTCACTTCCGGCTACGGCTGGAACACCGAAAGCTTCAACTTTTGGTGCTGCTTCCTTCCCTTCCAACTATTTAGTTGCTTATGCCGATAATGGCATTAGCCAAACGGAGCTTGATAAATCTTTTAAAGACAAAATCAAGCCTGCTCTTGAAGGAATTAAAGGGATTGACCATATGGACGTAATCGGCGCCAGAGACACCTCGCTGGATATTGAGCTTGATGCCGCCGCGCTTGATGTCTATGGTCTATCGCCAGGTATGGTATCGAATGCGATTAATGCTGCTGCGACGAAAAGTCCGATTGGCAGTGTAGAAATCAGCGGCAATGACAAGATGACGCGTGTAACGGGCAACTTGACTAGCTTATACGATTTGGAGCAGCTGGAAATTACAACGCCAAAAGGTGATATCGTAACGCTGAATCAGGTTGCAAATGTCAAAGCGATTACGGAATCTGATTTCATCGGTCGACTGGATAGCAAGCCGGCGATTGGGATGATTTTGTACAAAGCAGGCAGTGCGAATGCGGTTGATTTCTCTGATGAGATTCAGAAGCAAATTAAAGAGTGGAAAACAACTTTGCCTAACGTTACTTTCAAGAATACGTATGATAGTGCAGACCAAATTAACGAATCCATTGCAGGACTAATACGTGAAGGTATCGTAGGGGCTATTCTGGCATCCTTAATGATCCTGATTTTCCTCCGTAATGTTCGGATGACGCTTATTGTCCTGGTTTCGATTCCGCTTTCCATTTTGATCACTTTACTATTAATGTCTTCCTTAGGTTTAACGCTCAATACGATGACTCTCGGCGGTATTTTTATTGCCGTAGGCCGGGTCGTGGATGACTCGATTGTCGTTATTGAAAATATATATGCCTCCTTGCAGAAAGCACAGGAGCGGAATGAGTCCGTTATTGCTCTAGCAACGAAACAAGTTTCAATGGCAATTACGTCCTCCACACTTGCAACGGTTGGGGTATTCGCACCACTCGCTTTGGTTACGGGCGTTGTCGGCGGATTCTTTAGACCTTTTGCCTTAACAATTGCTTGTGCGCTGCTTTCTTCCTTGATTGTAGCTTTAACGGTTATTCCGATGCTGGCTAAGCTGCTTGTGCTTCGCAGTAAACCAAGCAAAGTTCATCATGATGAGTCGGCACCAACGAAGCTAACAACGTTTTATGAGAAAGTATTGACTTGGAGTTTGAAAAACAGAATCAAAACGCTGCTTATTTCAGCGCTGATGCTCGTTGTGACAATGGCCAGTACGATTCCATTCTTGTCCGTGGCCTTCTTGCCTGAATCAAGTGCCGCGAAGACGATGTATTTCCAACTGAAATTGCCATATTCAACTTCTTTTGAAGCGACGGATGCAAAAACGAAGGAAATCGAAAAAGTCTTATTAGATACGAAGGACTCCACTGGCGAGCCTGTTTTCAAATTTGTGGAATCCTTAGTCGGTTATGCCGGCAATGACGATGAGCGTACACCGTATGCTTCACAAATTTTCGTTCAAGTGAATGATAAAGTTGATGCAAATCAAGTAAAAGATGAAATGAAAGCATATATTCTCTCTGAATTGCCAGCAGGATCTGAAGTTGAGCCTAAAGCAATGGAAGGTGACTTCGGCGTTTCATCGACGGACTTTGCCTATACGCTGCAAGGCGATGACCAACTTCAACTGGAGAAAGCAGCTAAAATGGTTAAAGATAAGCTGCAAACTTTCCCAGAGCTTTCTGAGATTGAAGATAACTTAAGTGATGCCAAAACAGAAATAGAGATTGCTGTGGATCAGAATAAAGTAAGAGCTTATGGCTTAAGCGCCTCATCTGTTCGAGATACAGCACGCGCCTGGATTCAAAAACAAAGTCTGGGAGATATGAAATTCGATAATATCACATATACAACGACGGTATCGTTAGATAAATCGGACAAAAATACGCTTGAAAAACTGGGCAATATTCCGTTAGCCGGGTCAAATGGTTCAACGATTCTGTTGAAGGAAGTAGCCAAAATTAACGAAACGAAGGGCGCTGCATCCCTTGCACGTGAAGATCAGCAGCAGCTTGTCAAAGTATCAGCCAAAATTAATGATTCCAATAAAACCGGCGTAAGTGCTAAGCTTACCGCGGCATTAAAAGATGTTGAATTACCGGAAGGTGTAACACCGAAAGTGACGGGTGTTTCCGACGACGTTAATGAAAGCTTTGGTCAATTGTTCGTCGCCATGGCTGCTGCGGTTTTCGTAGTTTATCTGATCATGGTTCTAGCTTTCGGAAACGCAAGTGCACCATTCGCTATCTTGTTCTCTCTACCGCTTGCGGTTATCGGTGGGTTGCTCGGACTCGTTATTGCGCACGAGCCACTAACGGTTACATCTATGATTGGTTTCCTCATGCTCATCGGTATCGTCGTCACGAATGCCATCGTATTGATCGACCGTGCGCAGCAGCTGCGCCATGAAGGCTACACGGTTCGCCATGCTTTAATTGAAGCAGGGAAAGTGAGGCTTCGTCCGATCATTATGACAGCTGGAGCTACGATTATGGCTTTGGTGCCGTTGGCCTTAGGTATTTCGGCAGAGGGCGGATTGATCGGTAAAGGACTTGGTGTTGTCGTTATCGGTGGTCTGATTACCTCTACGGTTCTAACGCTAGTTGTCGTACCTATTGTGTACGAGTTGATTGAAAGCATTAAGAACCGCATGGGTCGCATGTTCAATCGTAAAAAAAATGACCAAAACACAACCACAAGTACGATAGAGGTATAAGGAGGCACATAGATGATTAACGATAGTTCGAGAAAACGTAAATTTAAATATCGCTCGATGGGCGTAATTGCGCTATTGACCGCAGCTGCGGTCTTAGCGTCCGCCTGTTCCGCGCCAGGAGCCAAAGGGGCTGCGACGGTTTCCTTAGCGCCAAAAGCGGTTAAAACCGAGGCTGTTAAGAAGCAAAAAATTAGCAATCCTATTGAGCAGGTGGCCGATGTAGCTGCAGGAACGACGCTGGATGTTGTTTCGAAAGCAAACGGTGAAGTTGTGAACGTGGTAAAAAAACGCGGAGAATACGTGGAAAAAGGCGAAGTGCTATTCACTATCGATAATAAAGACGCCTTGTCCGCACAACGGAAAAATGAGCTGGCTCTAAAAACCGCTCAAGAATCTTTACAACAGGCAAAAGACAATAAAGTGAACAACCGCAAGGATTTGGCGGACAATGTGACTAGATCACAAACCGCTTTGACTAACGCACAGCAAGATTACAACAAAATGCGTAATGATTTTGATGCAGGTACGGCGGTTCAGCATCAAGTGGACCAAATGAAGCAAGCTTTGGACAGTGCGCAAATGAACTTGGAAGCAGCACAAAGCAAGCTGTCGGCCTTTGACAATTCCGATTCGATCTCTTCCGCTCAAACGCAGGCAGAATCTGCCAGCTTAGCCTTAGAGGATGCGACGCGCTCCTTGGAGAATTATGAAGTTAAGGCACCGGGCAGCGGCGTACTAACGGACTTCAATGTGGTCGTTGGACAAACGATCTCTTCGGCTGCCGGTAAGGTCGGTCAAGTTCAGCAAATTGATCCGATTAAAATCAAAACGGAGCTTACGGAAACCAATTACCAGCTTGTAAAAGGAAAACAAGAGTTGGTTTACTATAATCCAGATACACCGGACAAAAAAGGAACAGCAAAAATCAGCTATTTAGCTCCGATTATGAGCGCGGCAACCAAAACATACACGCTTGAGTTGGAAGTGCCTAACAGCGATCACCAACTTCAACCGGGCAGCAGATTTATGGTGCAGCTGACAACGGAAACTGAAGAGCAAGTTGTTGCGATTCCAACGTTAAGCATCATTCGTGAAGAATCAGATACGTTTGTGTTTGTTGAACAAGGCGATCAATATGTGAAACGTAAAGTGAAACTTGGACGTATCAGTGGAGAGTTCCAAGAAGTGATCGATGGTGTGAAAGATGGCGAGAAATTAGTCATTTCCGGACAAAACACATTGAAGGACGGACAAAAGGTAGAGAGCGCTAGTGCTTCCCCAGCCGCGAGTGCGACACCGGCAGCGAAATAAAACAGCAGCGAAACTACACAAAGAGGAGCGTATATACATGAAAAAAAGACCATGGAAAAACAGTCTGACCGCGATTATGCTTGGCGCCATGATCGTGCAAGGCGGCACCGCCGTATGGGCAGCCGATGCTGCACCAACAGCGCCAGTGAGTAGCCCTTCAGTCAATTACGGACTGACAAGTGACATCCGTGCAGCCGTGAAAAGTGTAGCCGTGACGCCAACGGCTACCGGTTCACAGCTTGCTGTCACTGTTCGCTTATACAATGGAGGGGTGACACAGAACCGGGTGCCTGAGCATGAGCTTCGCGTGCAGACTTCCACCGGGGTGTCCTATACGCTGAAACCAAGCGGAACCAATAAAGAATCTTTACAGCCGAAAGAAATCGGCGAGCTTGTTTATATGACAGCCGTTGATACAAAGGAAATCGGCACAATTGATCAGTTATCCTTCGTCAACGTTGACGTTTACTCATACCCGAAAGTGGAAACAACACTGCTTGCAATGCCAACCACTTCCGTATGGTATGGTACAACGGGAAGTGCGGCGTTGCAAAGTCTTTCTAATATTGCTTGGGGCCAATCCTTTTCGATCCCAGGTGTTAACTCCGGATTAACCTATACAGCAATTGAAGCTTCCATGCAAAATACAACCGCAGGCCGTGTAGCAGTCGTTACTGTTCTTGCTAGCAACCCTGGCACAGGCCGCGAAACAGTGCCGGCATTCCGTATGGATGCGCAGTCCGAAACGAAGAACTACGAAGGAAAACGCGCGGAAGATGAGCCAGTTACTTTGGAAGCCGGCGAGCAAAAGTATATTCATTTTGCAATCCCGGTTGAAAATGGCGTGACTTTGTCTGACTTGGTTGTCTTGTCAACAGATAACTATATTCCGAAAGGCGGAACCGATGCGGCGACATTAGCGACAGGTAAGTTGGCTATTGCATGGCCGAAAGAGCAAGGGACTTCAACGGCTGTTCCATATACGATCGGTCAACCGATCGCGTTCGATGCCTTGACGAAAGTGGTGGACAAATCCACACAAGTCTCTTTAATGGAGCTTCACCTGCATGAAAACCCAGGCGAGGGTTATAAAACTGCCGTAGCGAAGTTCAAACTAACGAACACGAGCACAACGCCAATCGCGTTGCCAGCATTCGCATCGGAATTGGTGAGTAACCAAGGTCTGACTTACCAAGGAGCTCGCCAAGCCAATGTGACTCAAATGATGAACCCGGGTCTCAGCTACGTTGTAAGCTACTCTTACATCGTTCCGCAATCGGAAACAGGAACCAGCTTCTCCATGAAACTGCTTGATTCTGTTGCTGCTGCACCGTACACAACAACAATTGCAGCACTGCAAACGAATCTGCAGCAGGAAGATACAGACTCAACCGTTTCCTTGTATCCATTTGATCTTAAATTCAATGATGTGACAGTTAACTCGCAAATGACAGCTCAATTGACCTACACGTACAAAGTTCGTCTTGATCTAAGTATCGAACAAAAAGAAAATGTCGTCGTAGACAATAACTTCTCCAAGTTGAGATTCGAAATTGTCGATAGCGCGGGTCGTGTCATTGGCTCCAAAGATGCGGCTTTCAATGGCGACAATAAATTGATTAGCGGTGTACAGACGTTGGATGCTTCGAACATTACAACGGATCAATACAGCTATCCATTCACTGTGAATGTGTATGAAACCATTGAAACGGCTAATGGTACAGCAAAACGTTTGTTGAAAGTCATTAAATAAAATGGATTGTAAAAAAGCACCCAGGTTAATGGGTGCTTTTTTGATAAGCGTAGGTGGCCACGTTGGATAATATCCACTACGTTTGCGAGAAACCTAACATCACTCAAAAAAATGAATAACATTACTTATATTTCAAAATATTTACATATAC
>NZ_JBYTCO010000007.1:0-433070 GCF_058790355.1 Paenibacillus sp. FW101-FHT12H11
AACGGTTTCTTTTTGTTTTACAGAATTTAAAAGGAGGGTGCCCCTTGCCATTTTCATGGCTTATGGGACACCCTCTTTAGGAAACTGTTTTTTAAATTAATACGACGGCCCTTTTACGGGCCGTCTCATGGGAGAAGAGAGCAAGAGCTTTTGATGGGACCTGTTATAGTCCGAAAAAGCCTTGATACATAAGGGTTTTCAAATTTGGAGTAGTAATCAGTTTGATGAACTTGGGGACGGCTTGAAGAATTTCGTCCCCAATTCGTCCCCAACTTATTTGTTTCATGAACTGTACTAGTCGATTGAAATCTGTTATTTAATTGATCCATATTTTTGTAATGCTTCGTCATCATATAGCAGATTTTCAGTAACTTCTTCATCAAGATCGACAAAAATGTGTTCTTCCCCGTTATAGTTTTCTTCACGTATGTAAGCTCCGTTTAATGCTGTTTCTTTAGACATAGAAATGAGGGTATCTTCAGAGACCAATATCTCTTTTCCATCAATTAAAACGACATATCCAAATCCTCTATGCTCCCTAGTCAAAACAAGTGCTGTAACTTCTATCACTAGTATAACCTCCATAATCATTTTTTTCTTTTATTGTAATTTCTACATCTAATAATTATTTCCTTTTATAATTCAATTGGGGGCTCGCTAGGGACGGTAAAGAAAGAATCGAACTTGCTCGCCGCGGCTTGATCTGCAGATTGAATAGCATGTCCATAAACGTTCATCGTTGTAGAAATATTGGAATGACCTAACCGGTTGGAAATGATCTTGGCGTGAACACCTTGGTTAATGAGGAGGGTAGCAGATGTATGGCGAAGGTCATGGAATCGTATGTATTTCATTTGCGGATACTTTCTAATAAATCGGCGCCACATGTCTCCAGGAGTCTTTGTGTAAAATGGTTTGCCATTCCAGCTACTGAAAACAAAGAAATAAGCGCCGGCTGCCCATTGTTCTTCAAGAGCATCTCGATCAATTTTACTTTGATCATAAAAGCTTTTAAGTTCTTGTAATACAAAGCTGGGTACCGAAACTTTACGTATTGAATTTTTAGTTTTTGGCTCCTTAATGATTGGTTGCCCATCTCTGAACATTGGAATAGATTGCTTAACATCAATAATCCCGTTCTCTAGGTCTACATGCTTCCATTCAAGTCCCAAGAGCTCGCCGCAGCGTAGACCTGTTGTAAGCGCCAGGAGAATCAAAACCCGGAATAAAGGCTTTTCATCAGCTAGTGCCTGGATTAACCATCGAACTTCCTCATTGTTATAAACGTCCATCTCTTTTGATTTTTCTTTTGGCTTAGTTACCCCTTTGATCGGGTTATCTTTAATAACCTTCCAATCAACTGCTTTTGAAAATATGCTACGGATAACACGGTAATTATAAACGATCGTGGAAGAGGAGAGCGTGCCTTCGCCTTTAATGCGATTCTCCGTATGTAGCTTTTCTAAGTAATCGATGATGTGCATCGTTTTTATTTTGTTCATATGTAACTTTCCGAAGTAAGGAAGAATCCGCTTGTTAACGTGATAAAGATAGTTAACAACAGTTTTAGCTTCCAAGTTCTTTTCGACAAACTTGGTTTTCCATTCTTGGACGAAGGATTCGAAGGTTTGTTTCTCAGGGGATATATATTCGCCAACTTCAAATTCAATTTGGAACTTAGCTAGCTCAGCTTTGGCTTCCTTTAAAGTAGAAACTCTTACTGTCTTAGATTTTTTTATTCGATTACCTGCAGAATCATAGCCGGCTTCAATAATTAATCGAAATGCATTTTTCCCGCGCTTCTCGATACTAGGCATGTCCTACCTCCATTCATAAAAAGGCTTTACATCCATTTGCATGATTTCTTCAATATCCCCCATTTGAATGATGAATTGTTCAATGTCACTGTACTCAAAATGCAAACCCTCTTGATGTTTCAATTTTTCTAAACGCCGAACAACACTATGTATGTTAATCCCAAATTGGTTAGGACGCTCAGGATGCGTCATAAGGTCTTCTAAAAGAATAGAGACGCTCATTATGTCTTCTGAGTAATCATCGGCTGTCTTAGGGCGAAAAGGAGCTTCTAATGGAATGAAGAGTTGGTTCTTGTGCCACTCTATTCTCCCTCGAGCGAAAGAGATATTTAATTTATCTGGTACTGGATGAAAATCCTCAGGATGCTCTGAATAATAAACGGATAACCTTGCCACTTTTATGCTCCTTCAAGTTGTTTTGGACCAAGCTCTGCCATTACACGCCTAACATGGTCATCATCAATTGTAATTTTCATGCTACGGCGACGAAGCAATTCTTCTTCATATTGTGCATTTTGAACTCTCATTTGAATTTGAGTTAATCGATTCTGAACAAACCTTTCGGATAGACAGAATTCTTCCGCAAGCACTTTTACGAGCAGGGAAGGAGAAACATTCTTAAATTCCTCTAGTAAGTACGAAGGCATTGCAGCATAGTGTTGAAAATGTTTTGCTTGAATTTCCTGCAGTTCAATAAATGATTTAGGCATGATCTCTTGTCGGCCGACATGCTGCAGTGGATGGCAGAGTTCGTGAAAAAACACTTCGCGTCTTTGCTTTTGGTCCAGGTATCCATTTAGAAAGATGAAGGAGTACTCATCTTCTTTCCATTCAGCGAACGAAGGTCCAGAATAAGTTCGGATTTCTACATCGAATATGGATGCAATTAGGTCAAGGTCCATATCTGACGCGTACTCAATACCGATGCTGCGGTACTCTTTTTCTAACCATTTTTCGAGTTCAGTTGGTTTATAAAGTGATAAGTTCATATGATACCTCCTATAGGTAGATGGTATCATATTTCGCCATAAATAGGAATATACGTTCGTATTTTTGTCGAAAATAACAGAAAAAGGTAGAATCATCCATAGCAAAAGATTATATAGATTACGCAAGTGGAATATGGTATTATCTGGATTGAAGCGAGGACTGCTTTCTAACAAAAGGAGAGACAACTCTTTTGATAAAGAGAAATCAAACAAGGTTATCTTACTCGAAATCGACAATTAAGCACTATCTACTCAGTAATGGTAGGTTCACTGTAGTTACGTTTCCAGACACAGACAATACTCCTTTCGTTGCTACCTGTACACATGGCCATGTTGTGCATTTTACTGTTGATCAATTATTCCATTTCCCAACAAAACCAATTTGTACCTTGTGTAATTTAAGTGTAGGTTTATCAATAAGAAATAATAACCACCGGGAAAAATCCAATAACATTAGTAATTCTGATGTAATACGTCATAAACCAGAAGATGCGGAACGGCGTTTTTTTAATAACGAGTACGAAATAACAGAATTTGATCCAGATGAGAGATCAAAAAGTAATAGAAAGCTGATGGACTTTTCTCTACTTATTAGAAAGAGGGATAATAATCAGTGTCAAGCTTGCAGAAGCCAAGAAGAGCTTCATGCACATCATTTACTTTCATGGCATTCTAACGAGAAGACCAGATATAGTTTGGAAAATGGAATTACTTTATGTCATAACTGTCACAGAAGGTTTCATAAGAAGTATGGAAATAAAAACAATACTCCAGAGCAATTTTTGGAATGGATAATTAGTGTCGGAGCGCATGCTGGGACAATAAATAGAATAAAGGATCAACTTGTGAATTTAAATAACAGACAAACTGAACTGGGATAGTTTATTCAAGTGTTAGAATAACGATTAAAGAAACATAGTCCCTTCCGTTTACAAGATGGAAGGGACTATGTTTTTTTGAATGAGGTAGTTTAGAAGAAGAATTCTTGCGTTTAGCATTCATTTTTAATGATCTGAACATATTATACCATCTGTACTAGGTCTAAAGATACAAAATATTACTTTAGAGGTCGATTTTAGTATGATATAATGAATAAAAATATTTTAAAGAGTAACTTTATTTTTTGCGTTATGACTGTGAGGACAAAATATGATACGAATTAACAAAAATAAAGCCTCATCTAAATTTCGTTCAACTGCCTATAGCGGGAAGTTTTTACTTAGTAATGATCAGGTCTATAGAGACGTCAAAGAAGAGCTACTTACTATCTGTGAGCATAAATGTGTCTATTGTGAAACATCAATTAATAATATCCCTTTAGAAATTGACCATTTTAGACCATACAAAGGTGCATTGAATGTTGTAACTGGAGAGTTTCACCCTAACCATTACAGTTGGCTGGAGAATAGTTGGGATAATTTTCTGCTGGTTTGTGTTGAGTGTAGTCGTTCAAAAAGCAACAGATTCCCTGTGGAGGGGCAGCTTTGTGAAGTAGGCGCATTAGGTAAAGAGTTGCAGAATGAGCGCAGATTATTAATAGACCCTAGTAAAGATCGTCCAGTAAAACACTTTATTTATAGAGAAAATGGGGAAATGGTTGCTAAAACAAAGAAAGGTAAATATACGATTGATGTATTAAACTTGAATCGTAGTTATTTGGTAGAAAAAAGAGAAGAAAAATTTAAGTTTTTACAATCTAAATTTTTGAACCAATTGAATAAAATAGATAATGAGGTTTTGAAAAAAGAAATACTCTATGAGGTATATTCTTATAAAGAGTTTTCAGGAATGAGTAGGTTTTTTATCTCACTTTGGATTGATGAAAATTATCTTCCGTGGGATAGAGAGTTTGAAGAATACTTTACTGTTAGAAATGCACATAGAAACCGTGTGGAAATAATTGATTTAAAAGCTTTGAACTATTCAACTCAGATAGAGAAATTCTCAAATTCATTAATTAATAAAACTGATTTTAAAATTAAGGAAGATTGGTTAGATTTACAGAAAGTATATAAAACATCTAAGATTGATCAATATATAGTTTCGAAAGATGTTGACAAATCTAGCTATTATATGAAACAACGTTTCATAGAGGCAATTGAGATTAGAAATTTTAAAAGTATAAAAAATGTTAAATTTGATCTTAGATTGAGTAAGAGTAGCAATGCACCTTGGCTTATGCTCTTAGGTGAAAATGGAGTAGGAAAAAGTTCTGTACTTCAAGCAATTGCTTTAGCACTAATGGGAGAAGACAAACGACAACAATTATTTGGTTCAAAATCTGGTAAGTTTTTGAGAGAAGGCGCAGAAACTGGTGAGATTGCAATTTATCTTACAGGAGAGAAAGAACCGATAATATTAGCTTTTAGCAGAGGTAGGGATAATTTTTCAGGGAAGAATCATGTAGAACCAAAAGTATTGTTGTTAGGATATGGGGCTACGCGGTTGTTACCACGTAAAGATATGGAACATTCTTTTAATATTTCTTGGTCAAGAATTGAAAATTTATTCAATCCGTTTGTTCCACTTGTAGATGCAGATGATTATTTTAGTTACTTAGACGAAAAAGATTTTAAGGTGGTAAGCCAAGCTATTGAGTCGCTGTTTTTAGAGGAAGTAGAAGTAAAACGTGTTGATAATAAAGTTAGGTTTAAATTCCATAATTCCACATCACAGTTAGAGGATCTTAGTGACGGGTACCAAACTATTATAGCCTTGGCAACTGATATAATGATGGTGATGAAAAATCGCTGGAGAAACTTTGATGCTGAAGGAGTAGTCTTGATTGATGAATTAGATTCACATCTGCATCCAAGGTGGAATATAGAAATTGTTAGTAGACTAAAGAGAGCCTTTCCGAAGATTCAGTTTATATCTACAACACATAATCCCTTAACCTTGCGTGGTCTAATAAAAGGTGAAGTTGCAGTGATCATTGAGGATGAGATGAAGCAAAGAATTGTTATTCAAGACTTGCCATCTCAGGGGACTTTAGATGTTGAAGAGTTGTTGACCTCTAAGTTTTTTGGTTTATATGATACTATGATGCCTGAAATAAATAATATATTCGATGAATATTATTTATTATTATCTAACCCGAATCCTTCAGAGCAAGAAATAGTAAAAATAAATAAATTGAAGAATGAACTTGGAAGTCTGGGGAGAATGGGGAGTACCACAAGAGATCAACTTTTTTATGAAGCCATAGATTACTATTTGGCTAAAAATAAAGAATTAGATGAAGGGCAATCAAAAGATTACTTTAAAAATATATTAGAAAAAACAATAAAATCTTTCGAAAAGTGATGTGTCTCCAAAATGATTTATGTTCATAGAAGAGATGTTCCTGATGTAATAAACCTCGATGATAAGTCATCACTTGGAGCGAGGGAGCTTGAAAATGCAGTTAAGCATTTTAAATCATTCGATAGGGATTTTGAGTTTAAAGTATATAAAGAGAGTGCGGTAAAAAAAGTATTACAAGAAATGTTTCATGATAAATGTGCTTTTTGTGAAAGTGTGATTACGGTCATCACTCATGAAGATGTAGAACATTTCCGGCCTAAAACTGCTATAAAAATAGGGCATCAACTTTCTTACCCAGGCTATTATTGGTTAGGAATGAATTGGGACAATTTGTTGTTATCTTGCCCTAGATGTAACAGAAGTCATAAGAAAAATCATTTTCCATTGGCTGATGAAAGTATGAGGATGAGATCTTATGATGATACAAATGTGGAAGAACCATTATTAATAAATCCCTGTGATGAGAATCCAAACTTACATCTTAATTATAGCGATGCTGGTGAAGTAATATATATTACACAAAAAGGTGAAATTTCAATTAAGTACTACGGGTTACATAGAAGAGAACTGACAAAAGCAAGAGGAGAAGTTGCCTTGGATGTTCGGAACAAAATTAAACAAATTAAAGGTTATTTGAAGGCTATCAACTTTTTTGAGATGTATTCACAAGATCCCAGTTCTAAAGAAAGAATAGAAGAGAGTGTAGAGAATCTTCTAATAGCGTTTGATTATGTTAATGAATATTTTGTTAATCCAAGTAAACCATACCGTGCGTTAGTAGAGCAACTAGCGACTGAATTTATAGATACTTATGGCGATCTAATTAAGGAATTAAGAAAACAGTATAATAATTCAATGAGAGCACCTGTAACAACTTGAATACAATAATAAAAACCAACAGTCACTATCTACGCTGTTGGTTATTTATTTGAGTGAAAAGGTTATTAAATTGATAACTGATGAAAGCTGTAGTCACCGCGATAATAATTAATGGGGACTGAATTTCTTAATAAGTCATTTTGCACTCCAATTTTATTATTATAAACTCCTAAACTCACAATTCTCCTTCAAAAAATATCCTCCAGCCATTTTCACCGATATCTCACAATGAGATTCAATGACACCACCTTCAGATATTTGTTCAAGTATTCCTTTTGCATTTCTTTGAAAAACAACAACATATGCTTTATTGTGTATTGCAGCATCCAAATGAGCATCAGTGGTAAGATTAAATCCAGATTTAAACATATATTCCCTCCAAAACTTTCTGTTTACCATATTATAGCATTTTAATGATTGAAAAGGTTGTATAATTTAAAAAGCATCAGGAGAAGTTTAGATCACTGCAGATGAAGAAATTCATTGCTCATTGTAATAAAATAAGTTTTTTAAAAAGTCATTTTATAATATAATAGTAAATTAGAGTATCTTATGATAATGATAAACGGTAATTAAGTTTAGAATGGGGAGTATAGTATGGCAACAAGAAATGAAGATAATATTACCCAAGCTAATCTTCTATTAGACAAAATTAATAATATAAGAGTAAAGGTAAGAAAATTAAAGGACAAAAAATATAAAAACGAACATGGACAATTTTTTACTGATACTTTACTTGCAAGAATGATGGCGAATTTTATTAGTCAGGATTTAAATGTAATAAATTTACTTGATCCAGGTGCGGGAATTGGCTCACTTACTTCAGCATTAGTTGAGAAAATATGCAGCTTAGAAGTTGTCCCAGAGGAATTAAATGTTGATCTATTTGAGTTAGATAGTTCACTTCTACCCTTTTTAAATGAAAGCATGGAGATTTGTAATGAACATTGTCTTCAAAGAGGTATAAGATTTACATATCGAATTCTTGAAGAGGATTTTATAAAATCAGCAGTACATCTCGTGGAGAGTAATACAGTTCTTTATAATTTAGTGATTATGAATCCTCCATATAAAAAAATAAAAATCAAATCAGCGAACTATGAGGATCTTAGAAGCATTAGAATTAATACATCAAATTTATACACTGCTTTTTTTTCACTTGCAATTCGTCTATTAGAAGATCAAGGCGAGATAGTTGCTATTACACCGCGAAGTTTTTGTAATGGTCCATACTTCCTTTCATTCCGTCATGATATCATTTCCAAAATAGTGTTTAAAGAAATTCATGTCTTTAATTCCAGATCAGAAGCTTTTAGTGATGACGCGGTGTTACAAGAAAATATTATTTTTCATTGTAAAAAAGGAAAACCATCGAGCTCTGAGAAAGTAGTTATTTCTTCAAGCAATGATCCCTCAGATATAAATATAACATCTAATACTATTAATTATTATGACTTCATTAAGCCTGATGATCCAAATGTTTTTTTTAGAATCGTTAAAGATAACAACGATTTATTAAGTAGCGAAAAAATGAGTATGTTAACTCATTCATTAGAGGAAATAGGCATTTCAGTATCTACTGGAAAAGTTGTTGATTTCAGAGTAGATGAATTCATTCAAGACTTACCAGAAGAGGGGAGTATTCCACTAATTTACCCTTGTCATTTAATCAATAGTAAAATAAATTGGCCAATTATTCCACCTTTGAAACCCAATGCTCTTGTTATTTCAGAAAAGACAAAGAGACTTAGGGTTCCAACTGGAAATTATGTGATTATAAAGAGATTTACAACCAAAGAAGAACGCAAAAGAATTGTGGCAGCTCTTTGTACAGCTGAATTACATAAAGATGGGTTTGGTTTTGAAAATCATTTAAACTATTATCACATTGATGGAAAAGGACTCCCCATAAATATTGCAAAAGGTCTTGTCGTGTATCTAAATTCCTCGTTAGTAGATAGTTATTTTAGGCAAATTAGTGGACATACTCAGGTTAATGTAACCGATCTTAAAGAGTTAAAATACCCATCATTGAATGAACTTGAAATACTAGGAAGTTTTTTTGAGGATACAATATACTATCAGGAAGAAATAGATAGGATTGTTGATTATCATGTATAAAAAAACACTAATTTAGATTAGTGTTTTTTTAATTTTGAGAATTACGGTGAATCTTTTCTATGTAGTGATATAATAAACACATATACAAATATTAGGAGGTCTATTTAATGTCGAAGATACCTTTTAACGTATCTGCTAGGGCAGCTAGACTAATTGGAAGGGAAAATGTTAGTAACGCAGAAGGAGCAATTATTGAACTTGTAAAAAATGGTTATGATGCTGATGCGAATAAATCAATTATTGTTTTTGAAAATAATTACCGCGAAATTCCTATAATTATTTCAAAAGATGAATTGGATAGTCTGCAAAAATATAAGGAAGATATATATCTATATTATGAGGAAGAAGATCTATTTGGAAATTATAAATTAATTGAAACAAATCGAAAAAATGAAGCTCTATTAAATTTTTTTCTTTCGACAAATAGTATATATATTTTTGATGATGGTAGTGGAATGAGTGCAGACACAATAAAAAAAGCTTGGATGACAATCGGCACCGATCATAAGGCATTAAATTATATTAGTGCACGCGGAAGAATTAGGACAGGAGCAAAGGGAATTGGTCGCTTTGCTTTAGACAGACTAGGTCACTCAGCTGTAATGTGGACATTAGAGGAAAATAAGAAAAGTGGCTTAAAATGGGCAGTAGACTGGGGTGATTTCGAAAAACAGGATACTGTTATCGGCGATGTTTTCGCTGATATAGAAGAAATCAGTGCTGAAGAATTTTCAGAAAAAGTAAAAGAGGAACTATTTGGTAGAATAGATTTATCTTTATATGAAGAACAGAAGATCAATGAGCTTAATCAAGGATCATTTAATAAAGGTACTTTAATAAAAATTATTGGATTAAGAGATGGTTGGAATGATAAATCGTTGAATAAAGCTTTTTCAAGTTTAGATTCCTTAATTCCCCCTAAAGAAGAAAGGATTTTCGATATTTATTTCTTTGCTAATAAATGTTCGAATTTATTTGGATCAGTACAGTCGAGTATAATTGCAGACTTTGATTACAAATTAGAAGCAATAGTAGGTGAAGACCAGGAAGTAACAGTAACAATTACTAGAGATGAACTTGATTTGTCGAAGATAGATTTAGATTTGTTCAACAATATAGAGTATCAAGTTTTTCCATACGATAAAGAAACAATATTTAATAGTATCTTTACTAGGAAATATACTGTGCAAGAACTTCTGCCTCAACATGATTTTATGAAATTGGGACATCTGAAAAATTTATCTTTTAATTTCTATTTTTTGAAACGTGATTTTGATGAAGATAGTAAATATGGTTACAAAAACATGAATGCATTTAAAAGAAAAGCATGGTTAGATAGTAACGGTGGTATTAGGATGTATCGAGATCACTTTAGAGTGAGGCCGTATGGAGAAATAAATTCAGCATCATTTGATTGGTTAAAATTAAATGAGAGAGTTCAACGAAGCCCAGCGGGTGTTGGTAACCAGAAAGGGAATTGGCATGTTAGACCAAATCAGGTTTCTGGTAGCATCTTTATTTCAAGATCCCATATAGAGCTTAAAGATTTATCAAACCGAGAAGGGTTGCAAGATAATGAAAGTTTCGAAATTTTTCAAGAATTTATCGTGAAAATAATAAATATTTTCGAAAGAGATCGTCAAAAAATTATGAGAGGGATTAAAAATCTCAATGACATAAAAGATCAAAAAGAAATTATAAAGCAAGAAGGTATAAAACTAGCTCATGAGACCGTAAAGTCCTTCGACAATGATACCAAAAGTCAACCAAAACAAGATCTTTTTGAAGAAAAGCTTGAGGAAAAAGTTGAGAGATTAGAAAAAGATAATCTTATATTAGCTAAGTCATTAATAACTTATGATGAAGTAGTTGAAGAAAAAGAAACTGAGCTTAAGCTAATAAAAGCCTTAGCAGGTACTGGTATAGCCCTAACTTCTTTGTCTCATGAAATTAAACACCTCAGTTCTCCACTCGTAACAAGAACCCTTTATTTAAAAGAGTTAATTGATCAAAGGGACTACAATGAAATAGGAACTTTTATAGATTTAATGATTGAAAAAGATAGAGCTCTAAAAGGATGGTTGGATGTATCTTTAAATATTGTTTCAAAAGATAAGAGGAAAAGGAAGTCAGTCAATATTTACGAAACATTAAAATTACTGTTGAGTAATTGGAAACCGTCGTTAGATGAGAAAAAAATTACCGTCACTTTAAATAAAAATCTAAATGAAGAGTTTGAGTGGAAAGCTTTTGTAATTGATATTGAAAGTATTTTTAATAACTTAATTATTAATTCTCTGTTTGCTTTTTTAACCAAAGAGCATCAAGGAGAAAGGAAAATTGAAATATCAATCAGTTATACTAATAACCAAGCTGACGAATTTGAGATTATCTACGCGGATACTGGACCTGGATTATCTAAGAATATTGTGAATAAGAATGATATTTTTGAACCATTTTATACAACAAGAGAGAACGGAACAGGACTTGGAATGTGGATTCTAAAATCTACTGTAGAAGAATATAAAGGAGAAGTAGAATTAGTTGATTCAAAGATGGGATTTAAATTAAAAATGAAGTTTCCAATATAAAGCAATAAGGAGAATTAGCTAAATGTATAAGGTTGCCTTAATTGAAGATGATGAAATGATGAAAAGAATGATTACTAGTCGAATGGAAAGAAAATTCGAAAACGGGGAAAGTCTTAAAGTGATTTCATTAAAATTCGAACAATTGACGGTAGAAGAATTGATAGATTCAATTTATACAGAAAAATTTGATGCTTTAGTTCTAGACTATAAATTAAACGGGAGTACTCCCCCGGTTTTTTACGATGGAACAGATATAGCTTTAGCTATGGAAGAAGAAGTTCACTTTTTTCCTGTTTTTATTCTTACTTCTTTTGAATTAGATGCTGAAAAAGATGAATATGCTGATGTTAATAAAATCTACAAAAAAGATCTTTACATTGCTGATGAAACGGGAGCGTATGTGAATTTTGTAAACAATAAGATCAATGATCAAATATCCCATTACAAAAATCGCTTGAAAGCATACGAAGAAGAATTAATATTATTGAGAAGTAAAGTTGATAAAACAAATGAAGAAAAAAATAGGGAATTGATGCTCGACCACATTTTGGAAAAAAGTGTGTTGGGTAGAAATGCAATGCCTCTAAACCAGAAGATAAAAGATGAACGACTAGACAAAATAATAAAGTTAGCCGAACGATTATTATCAGAAAAAGAAAGTGAGAATTAGGGTGTTGACTGGGAAAAAAAAATTCAGGGAATTGGTCCCTACAAAAAGAGAAATAACTTATAATCCAAGCTTAAAATATGGTAGTTATAAAAAGATATTAATGGAAGATTTCAATGGTAGATGTGGATATTGTGATTCATATCATGGTATTGTTAAAAAAGATTTTCATATCGATCATTTCGTGCCACAACGAATAATTGAGAAGTTTCAGAGTCATACTCATTTATTAAATGACTATAATAATTTAATTCTGTCTTGCCCTACATGTAATAGCAGTAAAAGTGGCAAATGGCCAACAGAAAACCCTGATATTAATCTAGTAAATAACAAGGGTTTCATTAACCCAACTGATACTAAGTATGATGAACATTTCTATCGGGACAGTGGAGGACAAATATTTCCTGAAGAGTCACTAGAAACATCTGTTTTTATGTATAAGGAATTAAAATTGTATTTGAGGAAGCACAAAGTAGTTTGGTCAATCGAATATTTGCTAAATATCTTACGAGAATATCGAAGTGAAAATGAAAAATCAGAAAAAGATGAGTTAGTATCAGAATTACTGGAGTATTTATATGAGCATTTTGAGATGAAAGATAATTAAAAAACAAGACTTATTTGTGTATGCGATTTGGAATGTAATAACCTTGGTGTTTTAAAAAATCAAGTACTTGAGTAACTGTAATATGACCTCCGCCTTCGTTCTCAATTTTAACCAAGTACTCCATCATTGGATCTCTATCTACTTTATCCAATATTAATTGTATTTTATCAATGAAATCATTAATTTTTGAATTCTCCATATTATCACTCCGCTATTAAGCAATAGTCTTCTTTACAAAATTCTATACATACAATGGCATTTCTATACCCTAAAATAAGGAAAAAAGACGACACATTGAGTGTCGTCTTTATATTTCTTCTTATTCAAACCATTCCTATAGTCCTCAACGACAGCATGTGCCGCGAAATAGTTAGTATTTAGGTTTAAAATAATTATCCCAAATCAATTCCTATAACATACACTGGAACCTGGATTGCACTTTTAAAGTGGGGAAGATAACGAACAACTTTCTCGAAATTAAGGGAGCCTTCCCAATTTTGATTAAATTGCTTTGTCATTTGTTTTTGAAAGTTCTTGGTTGTGACGACATAAACACCGCAGTCTATGCGATTTAGACCTGAGTAAGAAGCGATTTGGAATTTGAGCAAGTCAATGCCTATAAACGAGGAATGACCGAATTCCACTTCAATCCCTATACGTTCTTTTAAAAAATCCATTTTTGCTGATGGATCCCCGTCTTCCTCAAAAACTGGTGGCTGTCTCTCCCAGCCTAAATTCGAGAATCGTTCATCTAGTTCTTTGTTGAAAACTGGTCTTGATAGCGAAGAGAGTACTATTGTTGGATCGACAATTACCTTTTCTATTTCTTGTTTTATTGAAAGTTTACTATTTAAGATTTGTTCAGCGAAACGAAAAGAAAACAGTTCTAATCTAATTTTCATTTATTTCTCCCCTAAATCAAAAAAAAATGCAAGACAAAACGACACACGCTGAGAAGCGGTGTCGTTTATTTCTTCTTATTCAAACCCTTTCTATAAGCCTCAACAGCAGCCTGCGCCGCGGCACGGGCTATCTCCAGTTCATCCTCAGTGTACTGATCAGCTCCGCCGTAGAAGGCGCGGCCGACTCCGTCATTTGCAGTTATGTCTGATCTCCCTAGGAGATAATCTACACTTACTTCAAAGAAATCAGCGATTTTTTGTAACGTCTCCATATCTGGAGTACGGTTATTATTCTCATATCCAGAGATTGATACTTTGGTCACATTAATTTTTTGACCAAGTTGTTCTTGTGTCATATTTCTTTGATTTCTTAGGTATTTTAAGCGATCGGAAAACTCCATCACCATTACTCCTTTTATTGTTAACTAGTTCAATTATAAGTTAGCTAATGGTTAACGTAAACTTTGTTAACTAAATAGGAAATAATCTCTTGACAGTTAACTAATAGTTAATTATTATTGAGTTAACCATTAGTTAACTTTGATTTCGTACGAAAGGAGTGTTGATATTGAAGAGCAATACTTTAAGGAAATTAAGAGAAGAAAAAGCTTTAACTTTGCAGGATATGGCTACAGAAATTTCGGTAAGTAAGCCATATTATTGGCAATTAGAAAATGGGAAACGCAGATTATCTTATGAACTTGCAGTTAAGATATCAACTGTTCTAGGTAAGACACCAGACGAGATTTTTTTGAAAACAAAGTTAACTAATTCGGAACAACCACCTTCTATTGCTTAATGGAAGTAAGCATTCTGATTGTGAGGAGGTGATCAAATGGACCAACAAGTGGAACGAAAGACCTTGACAGTAGACGAAATAGCAGCGTACCTCGGTGTGCACCGTGATTCTATTTACACAATGGTACGAAAAAAAGAAATTCCACACTTCAAAGTCGGTGCTCGCATCCTATTCCGGATGGAGACAATCGAAAGCTGGATGAAGCAGCAAGAAAGCGAGAACCATCGCATTGCTCAATAAAAATCCGCTGACGAGGGAAGGTATCAGCGGCTGCGGAGGGGAGATGACACAACGATCATCCGTTAATTTCATCTTAAGTTGCTTCTGTGTCACAAATCTATATCAGTTATGTGCTGATTTGCCACATTAATCGGAAAGGTGGTGATAACAATCGCAATTGGAAAAGCAATTCAAGCATTCCGAAGAGAAAAGAATTTAACTCAAGAAGAACTTGCTAATCAAATTCCAATTGATCGTACAACGCTAGCTCGCATTGAAAATGGAGAACGCCCATTACCAAGCGGCTTTGATACGGTTGTATCTGGTCTATCTTGGAAAATAGCTCTTGAGATAGCGAATGAGCGAACGGGTGGATACATCTCCAACATCTTAGTGGATGTTCCGAATCTGGATTTACACCCTGCGGCACTTAAAGACTTATTGCTTAAGCAACTTGCCGAAGCTGGGACAGCATTGGAGAGGTTATCAATGTCAAAACATATTTCGTCTGAAAAACGAAAAGAAAGTGCTGAAAGAGTTTGGCAAGAAATCAGAGACGTTATCGAGACTGCAAACGTCATGCAAGGAGTGCTTGAGGATGAGTTCGGCTTAGATCGTAAGCGAATGATTCAAAAGCATGAATTGGAAATCAAGAAAGGTGACCGCTGAGAGAGGAGGGATAAATTGTCATTAATTCTTGTGAGTAAGGATGTAGGTACGTATACACATCTTAGCAAGTTGTATTCATATCTAGAAGCAATGCAAACTAATCCGGGCTATTTCAATAAGGAAGTTAAGCCGGCTGCGGAAGATTGGGTACGCGGAGAAATTGAAGCACTTGAGAAGGAGCTTTATGAAGCGAAAAAAGAAGCAGGCACCGGCCAGGGTGACTACTCCAAGGTTACAGCATTTGAAAATAACATTGCTTTCAGTATACCTACTGAGGGGCGTCAATTCAAGGACTCATTTTTTTGACTTAAATCTATAAATCTATCAAACAATTTGAGAGGAGAAACAAAGAATGTTGAAAGCAACGGGAATCGTAAGAAGAGTTGATGAACTTGGTCGTGTGGTAATTCCTATTGAGCTGCGGAGGAATCTGGGGGTTGAGATTAAAGATCCTATTGAGATCTTCACGAACGGGGACAGCATTATTCTAAAGAAATATGCGCCAGGTTGTGTTCTGTGTACCAATATGGAGAACGTGAAGCAAGGTCCAGGTGGCAAGTTAATTTGTGTTAGCTGCATTAGTCAGATTCAATCTATCTAAAAATTATTGGAGGTCTTTCAAATGAATAAACAATCGATCATTGAACGTTTACTGGTGTTGCCGGAGCTGATCGCTGCTGCGGAGATTGCATTGATCGGAGCGCAAAACAATCTAAATTCTGCTCGCTCTGAATTAACACACAGGGAGGATGGTCTTTACCTCGGAGTTTTCGAAGAAGAGGGAATGATCATCGACGGTAAAAATGCAGAGATTCGTAGTGCGCAGCTCAGAAGATTTTCTGCAATTGAACGCAACGAGGTAGCACGTACTGAGCATTTGGTTATGGAGTCACGATATCAACTGGATAAGCTCAAAACAGAGCTAAAGGCACTGCAGTCCATTGTGGATCTGCTTAAGGGGGCGGCGTAATTTGAACGAAGTCACCGTCATTCAGCCTCAAACACCTGGCGGACAAGCTGGCGGAGGCGCAATCATAGATTATGAATTCGGTAGTGCAACAGATTTACGGAAGAAGTTGGCCGATATGAAACAGAAGCTTAATCTGACTAAAGAGTTTTTCCGTGAGGTTATGCAAGAAGGCGTTGATTATGGAATCATTCCTGGAACGGACAAGCCTACATTATTGAAGCCAGGCGCAGAGGGACTATGTGAGTTCTATAACTTTGCACCGACGATTGCTAGCAAGGTTGAAGATAAAAACTTTGATACCGGTTATTACGGAGTAGATATCACCATTCGGTTAATCCACCGTGGATCAGGCGCCATCATTGGAGAGGGTGTAGGTCATGCTAATACGTTTGAAAGCCGTTACCGCTGGCGCTGGGTGTCAGATAAAGATCTTCCTAAAGGAGTAGATAAGGAAGATCTAGTTAGTAAAGAGCGTTCCGGGAAATACAGCAAGTATCAATCTTATCGAATCGAAAATGACGATATGCACTCCATCTGGAACACCGTCCTTAAGATGGCTAAGAAACGAGCATTAGTTGATGCCACCCTTGCTGCTACAAGATCCAGCGGCATCTTCACACAAACTGAGCAGGAGCTAGAAGCGTATCTGGCTGGCGAAGATCCAGAAGCAGATGGTGAAGGTCAACAGCAAGCCAAGGCGCAGCAGCAAAATTCACAGAGTGGCAGCCGGCAAACGGGCACCCGAGGTCCAGGGGGAGGTAGCTCCGGTCAAGCTGGAAATGTTGTTCAGAAAAATCGAGTGTTTGACCTAATGAAAAAGGCTTCATTAGATTGGAACTCTCTAGCGAAGGAAGCCACGCTTGCACTAAACCGTGAGATTAAGAAAGTTGTTACTGATATTCAATCGGATGCGGACTGGAAAACAGTCGGAGATCATCTTGAGTTCTATATTGCTGGGAGTCAGACCGACCCAAAAGAAATGAACTTTAATATTCCAGAGGACTTGTGAGGTGAGAAGCATTGAAAATAGCCCATGTTGCAGATAGTCACTGGGGACTCGGTTATCCGGGTCCGGATCCTTATGCTCGTTTTCAAGATATAACCAGAGTCATGGATTGGGTAGCCGATCGGATTATTGAAGAAGGCTGCGAGGTTGTACTTTTTGCTGGTGATGCATTCAAGGATGCCCGCGTGTTCATAGATCGCGCAACCGTCGAGATTGCTGCATTTACTCAATGGTTAAGGCGATTAAGTAATGCAGGGTGTAAGGTGGTCGTCATTAGTGGAACTCCTTCTCACGATGCCGTATCTGCTTACGAGATTATTAAGGAAATGCACATCCCTAACACTACAATCTTCACTTCTCCTGGCGGGCTCGTTCTTGGGTCCCCGGGTAACGAATTATCGATAAGTTGCTTGCCGGGTATGAATCGCAGCCAGTTTGCCACAAAAGAGGAGTTTAAAGATTTACCTCCAAATGAGTTTCATCAAAAGATGACGGACTGGATATATGAGGAATGTTCTAGACTGGTTTCCTATAGTTCAGGAACTAAGCTCTTGATGTCTCATTTAACGTTTGACCTGGCTGACACAGGCTTCGAAGACGTGCTGTTGATGAATGAACCTATCTTAACCGACGAAGCTGCTCAGTTGTTCGATCTGGTTGCCCTCGGTCATATCCATCGACCGCAGCAGGCTGGCAGGAATGTCTTTTACAGCGGTGCCCCTGAGCGGCATAACTTCGGTGATGAGAAAACAAAGCCGGGTTTTTGGATTCATCAATTAACTGGAACACGAACTTTTGCATCAACATTTATTGAAACTCCTTCACGTCGATTTAAAACCATTGACTGGTGCGATATGGACATTGAAGCTTGGCTGGACGGACAGGTAGATGAGTTTTCAACTGTTAAGGATACCGTGATCCGGATTCAATACACCTGCAGCGAGGACCTTCAGAAACGGTTCGATCGTAGGACTTTGGAAAAATCTCTATATGACGCAGGAGCATTCTATGTCCACGAGATTAAAGCAGATGTTGAACGTTCAGACCGGGTTCGTGATGTTGAGGTTACGGAAAGCCTCGGCCCCCAAGTGGCGTTGTCTAAGTGGGGACAGAATCAATCAATTGATGCTGAGGAGATAAGTGTGCTGCAGGCACTAACTACTGAGTTACTGGAGGCGATTGTATGAATCCACTTACGCTTGAATTAATAAATTTTCGTGCAATCCCATATGCCAACATTGATCTTACTGATGTGACGATCGCTGCGATCTGTGGAAGAAATGGTGCTGGGAAGAGCTCGGGATTCACTATGGCACCAAGATTTGCCTTGTTTGGTGATGTGATTGAGGGTGTGAGCATGGACGACCTTGTAAGGCGGGGTACTCAAGAAATGGCTGTGACATTTACTTTTGAACATCAAGGAAGTAATTACCGTGCCATCCGAACCCGTTCACTTAAGGGGAATGGTAAGAGTACCTTAGAGTTTCAACAGCAAATCGGTGCAAAGTGGGAAAGTAAGTCTGCAGAGAAAATCAAAGATACGGAGGCTGTTATCCGCAATCTCTTGAATCTAGATGATGAAACGTTCACAGCGTCCAGCATGATTATGCAAGGTAAGGCCAATGAGTTTACAGGTAAATCTGCTGGTAAACGTAAAGAGATCCTGCAACAGATACTGGGGCTTAATATTTATGATCGTTTGCAGGAGGCTGCTAGGCAAAAGGCAGCAGGGCTGCATTTGGAGATAGAGAAGGCCAAAGACAAACTAGCCGAGCTCGATGAACGACTAAAACTGAAGCCATCCAAAGCTGAATTGTTGGAAAGTTTGAATCAGGAGACCGGAGCAATAAAAGCATTCATAGTCGCTAAAGAAAACGATTTGAGACAACAGGAAGAGAAGATTCGTGAGCTTCAGACTAAAGCTGAAAAGGCAGCGGAGTTTAATAAACAATTGATTTTAATTTCCAAGGAAATCGCGCCGTTCGACATTGAAAAAGAAGGTCTTGTCGCAAAACTAGGGCGTGCTGAGAAAATCCTATCTAAAGAATCTGAGATTCTTGCAAGTACGGATGAGTTTTATCAAGTCAAAGAGCAGATCACGGCGCTTGAGGCAAGGTGGCCAGAGCAGGAAAGATTATCGATTGAACTAGGGAACATGGAAAAGTCTATCACGAATATTAAGAATGAGATTGCACCACTTGATCACAGGATCAGAAACGTGCAGCAGTTGCTGCAGAGCCGTGAGTTGTTTTTGGCGAAGGCAGATGAATATACGGCTGCTACTTTACAACAGAAGCAAATGGAGAAGCTCGCCGAAGAGTGGGATTCCATTGAAAAGGAAATCTTGGATGTTCGAGCTGATTATAGCGCGGAGCAGTCAAGGATTAACACGACAAAGAGCTTGCTCGAATCAGAAGTTCGCATGCTTGAGTCCAAGACTTTAATGCTCACCGATTCGAATTGTATTGACGACACGAAGGCGGCCTGCTTGTTTCTATCGGATGCTCAAGATGCAAAACAAGTGTTGATTAGAAAGCATGAAGAATTGAACAACATCGACTTATCAAAATTAACTACATTAAATAAACAAATAACCAGCCTGACGGAGAAACAACAAGAGATTGGCTATGATTTTGCTGCACACCGGGCATTAAAAGTACGGATTGAAGAACTCAGACCAATGGCAGAAGAGGCGGGCCAGATGCAAGCGAAAGAAGAGCTTCTTATAAGCCTGCAGGAACAAAGTTCCCGGTTAAATAGCCAAATAGAAGAGCTAACGCTAAAACAAATAAATACTCAAAGTGAATTAGACACTTTACGTGAAGCACTAGCACTACTACCAGCACTTTGTAGACGATTGGACAATCTCCAACCTTGGGCAAATTTAAAAGACCAAATAGGAGCAGCACGTGAAGCTAAACAAAGCTCTGCTGCTCGCATAGCAGCTATTGATATCGAATTAGAAAGAAAAGCAGAAAGCAAAACGACAATTGAGGAGGAACGATCTCTGCTTCTATTGGAAACACGGGGGTTGGATTCTGCTGTATCGGAGCTGCCTATCATTCAACGTGAGCTGCAGCAGCTAAGGGATCGACAACATACTCTTGCCGAACAAATAGGTGGACTGAAGACCGAACTGACTTCACTGGAAAAGGATGAACAGTCTCGCCTGCAGCTGGCGGAAGAGCTAGAGCCAAAGGCTAAAAAGTGGAGAAGATATCAGACTTTAATTCGTGCTTTTGGTCGCGATGGGATTCCTGCATTAATCATTGAAAATGCTGTTCCCCAGCTCGAGCATATAGCAAATGAAATTCTTGGCAAGATGTCTAAAGGTAAGCACTATATTCGTTTTGAAACGCAGCGTGAGTTGAAAAGCCGGGATGGAGTCCAGGAGACATTAGATATCATGATTGGCGATTGGACGTCTGAGCGGCCTTACGAAACGTTCTCAGGTGGTGAGCAGCTTCGTATCGACTATGCCATCCGGTTTGCTCTGGCTGAACTCCTAGCGCAGCGTGCTGGCAGTAAAGTGGAATGGCTAACGATTGATGAGGGATTAGGTTCTCAAGATGCTGAGCACCGCGGGCTGGTTCTTGAATCCATTAAAGCGGTAGCAGATCGATTCAAGAAGGTCCTTGTCATTACGCATATCGAAGAAGCGCAGGCTGTATTTGAACAACAGATTTTCTTTGAAAATACAGATGCCGGCATTGATGTCAAAGTAGCATGAACAAGCTTGGGGGTGGGCCACCACTCATGAGGTCGGGAGTTAGTGAACGAATTTGGGAACTGCTAGATAAGGAACCTGATGCATTTAAAAAAGAGGTTATTGCGTATTTTGCAGTTGCCTATCCTGGGTTCACCGTTGTACGGGCAAAGTACCCAGATATTTATTTGAGAGACGATCGGAGGCAAACACTTTGAAGAATGGAAAAAAGCCAACAAGGCAGCAGCAAGTAGCTATGATTGCAGCCAAGTTAGATCCAAAGGATTGGTTGGTTATGAAGAACCTATCTAATGAATTACATATCCTTCATCGGGATAACAAGGACTTGAAAGTTATTCCTGCATAGGGTTACGTCAACTGATAGCAGTAACTAACAGAGGAGCCCGCGGGAGGGGATGACACATGAATGCCTGACAATCACATAATTCCTGTCTCCAGCGGGCTCTTTGAACATCGTGATCGCATTGGCCCGGCAATCTGGGAATTCCTCTGGTGCATTGATGCCATAACCGATGAAGAAAAAGATGGTGACGGAGCTCGCTGGGGGCTTGTACACGGCGGCGCACCGGTGAATCATGAGAGGATCGCGCAAGAAATTGGTTCCAGCCAGGTCACAGTTCAAAGAAATATGGCTAATTTGAAGAGTCGAGGATACATAAATTCAGTCAGAACAGCCCGCGGCGAGATCATAAAAGTTGCCAAAAATAAGAAAGAAATGGATAAAAAGAGATACATCAAAAATGATAGATCACTCGAAAGTGATACATCAAAAATGATAGATCACAGCGAAAGTGATACATCAAAAATGATAGATCATGGCGAGAGATCTATCAAAAATGATAGATCAGATGAGAGTGATCTATCAAAAATGATAGATCTAAAAGACTTTAAAGATCTTAATACTATTACTACTACTATTACTTATCCAGAATTTGAACCTGAAAAGAAAAACCCATTAATGCAATTGCTGGATGCTTATTGCCAGCTTAACCACAAGTTTGACATTCACGTTAAACCGAAAGAGCGCGAAGCCATGGGTAAGATGGTCGCCGGAGGTATGCCTAACCCTTTTACCATCCGAACTATGGAGCTCCTCCTTGAGGACAAGCGCAAACGTGAAGGGAATAGCTTCAAGCTTCCAACCAGTTTTCTGTATTACGAAAACGGGATCTGGGATGCCTGGAGAAATGAGAATGCCCAAACTATCCCTGTGTCGTCAGGTGAAGTCGCCCCGGGCAAGGCTCATAAAACCAAGCAAGAACAAGCTTTTACCATGCTAGATCAAATCGCAAGGGAGGAACTGGAGCGTGAACAGAGCGGAAGTCACGCAGTTGCTCAAGAAAATTAAGGGGAAGTACCCCGGGTTCCAAATCCCGAATGATTTGCAGTCACTGCAGACCATGGTGGATGAATGGCTGGAGGATCTGGAAAGCACCCCTTTCGAAGTGGCAGCAGAGAACTTGCGCCGGCATTCGGACAGCGCCGAGCAGTGGCCGCCAAGTATCGGTAAGCTCAAGCAACCCTTGCAGACAGAAGAGGAGCTGTATCACGAATCGATGAAGCGATCAGCTCAAGAGTTCTTGGCAAAACGTGATGAGTGGTTGAAGACTTCCGTTGGGCCTCCTGATCACATCAAGGCCATGATGAGTTTGCCATACGAGCAGAGGTTGGAGGCGATCCGAGCATATGCAGCACGAAATGAACGATGACTTGAGCGCTGAGCAGGCTGTCCTTGGGGCCATTTTCACCGAGAATGAATCGATGTCGGTCGTTTCTGAGCGGCTGTTGCCAGAGGACTTCATAGAGCCCAAGCACCGGGTCATATACGAGTCCATGATTGAGCTTTATGACGCTGCAGAGACAGATACACCTGTTGATCTCCTAACCGTCACCAAGCACTTACAGCGGCGTCAGCAACTCGAACATGTTGGCGGCGTTGGGTACTTATCGGAACTGACTAGTGCAGTTCCTACGGTGGCCAACGTGGACTATTACGCCAAGATCGTACTTGATACCGCACTGGAGCGAAAGACTCGAGCGGGGATGCAGAAGATTTTCCAAAACAATGATCTGTCGGCCGAGGAAATGGCGGCTCAGGCGCAGGCTGTGGCTGAAGAGGTTGCAGAACGATCTGCCAGCAAGAAAGGCGGATTCAAACGGATCGATCAAGTCAGCATGCAGGTGTTTGAGCAAGTTGAAAAGAACAATGCGAACCCGAATCCCGGGGGTATAACAGGCATTTCATCTGGGTTTGTTGACCTGGATAAACAGACCTCAGGATTCCAACGGCAGGATTTGATCATTGTCGGAGCTCGTCCGTCAGTCGGTAAGACGGCTTTAGCCTTGAACGTTGCGCAGAGCGCTGGCACGACAAGCGGTGAAACAATTGCAGTCTTCAGTCTGGAGATGGGCGCTACGCAATTGGTTCAGCGAATGCTCTCTTCGGAAGGCAGGATAGAAGCCAGTCGAATGCGTAGCGGAATGATGGAGGGCGACGATTGGGAAAAGCTGACCATGGCGATCGGCGAGCTGTCGAGGTCTAATGTCTACATCGACGACAGTGCTTCGATCACGGTAAATGAGATTCGAACCCGTTGTCGACAGCTTAAGAAAGAAACGGGATCACTTGGACTCATAATCATAGATTACCTTCAGCTGATCAGCGGATCTGGTCGTAGCGAGAACCGACAGCAGGAAATCTCCAAGATATCGCGCACGCTCAAGCAAATAGCTCGGGAGTTGGATGTTCCGATCATTGCATTATCGCAACTCAGCCGTGGTGTAGAGCAGCGGCAGGATAAGCGACCAATGATGTCCGATCTTAGGGAGTCCGGATCCATCGAGCAGGATGCAGATATCGTGGCTTTCTTGTACCGGGATGATTACTACGACAAGGAGTCAGAGAAGAAAAATATCATCGAAATCATTATAGCTAAACAACGAAATGGCCCGGTTGGAACGGTTGAGCTTGCTTTTCAGAAGAATTTTAACAAATTCGTTAACCTGGATAGATCACATCAAAGTGTACTTGATAAACCGAAAGTGCAGCCAGTATCAGGCAATAACAAACGACGCTGGGCATAAGTGCGAGAGGAGCGATAAAACACGCGGGATCCGCTGTTCGAGAATAAATACCGGTACTTGGTTCTTCAAGGGAAGAACATTATCGGAGAGGTTTATGTGATGGATGAAAAGTACATCGCTATTCTCAAGAAAGTTCGCAATGGACTCATCTGCAGGAAGGCTGGCTAAACAATGGCACGATATGTAGGCATTGACACTTCCACCAAGACAGGGTTAGTCGCACTAGATGAGTACGGTGATGTCTGGGACGCTCAGGAAGTTGAAGTTACAGGAAAAGACCCGGAACGAATGGTCAAACTCATCGATCGTATTGTTCACTTGGTAGGCCCAGAAGATGTTGTCTGCATAGAAGATTTTGCATATGCGCAGGCCAATCGAATGGCTATGCTCGGTGGAATTGGCTGGGGAGTTCGGATGGAGTTATTCAAGAGAGGCATTACATACATCGAGGTTGCTACTGGGCAGCTTAAGAACTTCGCCGGGTGCAAGGGGAACTGCTCTAAAGAAGATCTTATTATTCCGATCTATGAGCTCTGGGGATTTAGAAACGGCAGCGACAATGTCCGAGATGCGTTTATCCTGGCACAAATCGCTAGGGCCATTAAAGAAACAGTAAAGCTGAAAGCTTTTCAAAGAGATGTCATTAAGAAAGTGAGAGGGAGATAGTTCATGGCCTATATTGAAGCTGAAGGTGTTCTCGTAAATGCAAATATGAAGAAGGGTGGAAAGCTTCTCATTCAAATTGAAGTTACTGAGGATCTGGAGAATAGAGAAGATTATTTCCATCTACGTAAGATGATCGAGAAGAACGTACGGTTTTCCTTAGATAGTTTAGTTGTGGAGTACAACGTTACACTCAATGCCAGGACGAACAAGCCGGTCCGTGAATATCAAGTTGATGTAAGTGGAGTTGTATCAGAAGTGAAATCAGAGGGCGAACAGGCTGAAATGGATCTTGGAATTCCAGCCGAGAAAATACCAACGAAAGAAGAAACCGAAGAAGCTGATCGTAAACTAATTGATGAGTTTATCCGCAGCGGTCTTGCTCCGCTGCATGAGGATTTAACATTAGACTTCACATCGATTCTTAAACGTTTTTATGATGGTACAGGATATGCCAAGATTGCTGCTGATTTAAATATAACGTTGGGTGAGCTGTCGGTAATGCTCGATGAGTACCGTAAGAGAGTAGCACCGCTTGCTACGAAGTGGGATGACTGGAGGCGAGGGCAAAGTGAGACTTCAGCAGAGAAGCGTGAGTCAACGGCTGCAGAAGGTTCTAAAGGTGAAGTTGTCGAGTTTACTGAACCTGTGGTTCAAGAAGATAAAAAAGAGGCTGTTTCGGGTAATGGAGAGAAGAGTAGTCAAATCGGCAAAGACGAGCTGGAGAACTTTATTTTAGGTGGAGATGGCCCAGTGTTTGAAGATTTGCCGTATGACTTTAAAGAGCTTCTTACTCGCAAGCGTAATGGTGAGACATGGATGGAGATTGCACAATCATTAAAGATAAGTTCAAGTAAGTTGTCTGCCGATTGGAGCGAGTATAAGAAACGTATTAAATCTGTTTTAGATGGAGAGAACGGGGCCGCATAAAAAGGGAGGGATAAGATATGAAATGGAAAAAAGAGCTTTTATGGGTTAAGCGAAATGAGTATGGTGTTGCACTACGTATAGAGGAAGAACGGCCGGCAGGTGTTCCGGATGCTGAGATCGATAGTGATTCGGTAGAAGATGAACAGTTAATCAAACCGATAGACAGCATGGCTGCATTTGCTTCGCTCAATCGACACTTTGCACTTATTGAAAATACAAAACCAACATTGGAGCAAGCGGAGGAAGCAGTAAAAACTCTTTGTCATGTATACGGAGCTCCGAATGAAGAAGTATTATTTGAACGCGGTGATCCGGAGTTGATTGAGACGTATAAGCAGCTGAAAAATGAAATTATGATGAGAGTAAACGAATAAGGAAAATCCTCTGCGTGTAATATTTTGGTATCGCAGAGGATTAGTCAATTTAATACACATCAAACATACTAAGCTATTTTATTGATTATCGTCGCGTCCACCTTGCCAATTTCCGCCTTGATGTTGACCTGGATAAGGCATTCCTTGCCATCCTCCCTGTTGACCATGCCATTGACCTTGGTGCATTCCATGATACGGCATTGGGGTTTGATAATGGGGATGTTGACCTGGATGAGTAATCACATGATGGAAGTGGTGATGGTGAAATATCTGATGTGGATGTTGTTGATGGTGTTGCATGTGGTGTTGCTGGTGATGTTGATTTAGATTTTGATTGTAACTCATTGAGCAATCTCCTCCAAATTTTGATACATCAACCTATGTAGAATTGTGAAAGTTGGATGCTTGACTTTATCTAATTGGGCATATTACACGATTTAAAAGCACGATCCCACGCCTCCTTGCAAGAATCACAACTGAAAGACATAAAAAACCACTCCATCGTACAGACCGATGAAGTGGTGAAAAGGATGAGAGTTGACGATTACAGTATATTCCATTACTTAAGAATTGTGATCAACATTTAGAGTCTAAAATATCGCTCAAAGATAAAACTGTTATCGGTTTTTGGTAATAGCACTACAAATAAAGAATTTACTTTTTTTCCCTTTTATTTGCTTCACATTGTCACAGTAGATACATCTCATGATTTTTTTTACCTCTCAGTTCATTACGATTATAAGTCTTATATTGTAACTAAATCAGATGAATTATTCGTTGAAAAACATGAGAGCTAATGGGGAAAATCGACTGGATATTAAGGAACTTAAAGGAGTGTTGATGTGAGTATACAAGCAAATAGATGCAAGACTTTATCGAAGAAGTTCCGCATTGTTGTTATATAGAGTATGATCGTTCATTTGAAGCAAAAACCAATGAATATTGCGTGAGTGAAGAAAGGGGGGAGTTGAAAGAAAAATTCAAATAACGGAAGTTATAACTACAGTTTCATATCCTTCTTCCATTAAGATTTCTTTGATAGTTGAATGCGAGTATAAATGCTCTCGAAGAAAACGAATCCTTTTTAAGACAGACACAGCATGTTGATCGTAAAAAACAGACTTTCCTTGGTGAACAGTGGGTATGAATTCATGGAAGATAGTTAACCAGTTTCTAATTGTAGTTCTGGGTATTTCCAACAACTCAGGTAGTTCGCATAAGCGGTACTTCATAGTGACACCAACCTATTTCAAAGTGAATTGTTTTGTCATAATTCAGTGTATGCTTCTAAATAATAAAATTAATACAAGTTTTACCAGAATTATAATGGGAACAATCCAATCTATTAAGTAACTCCAAAGAAAACAATAAAAAGATCCCCCGACTCCTTGCAAGAATCACGGAGGATCAAACATATGTTCCTATTACCTATATTAACACACTGCGGAGGTGTGAGGAAATGGGATGCAATGATTTATCTAAAGGATACAAACAAACGGCGGCTATGTTGAGAAAGGTAGCTGCTGAGAAGACAAGTAAGATTAAAGAGATTGAGCAGCAAGAAGAAAGTATTCTTAGTAAACAAGATGAACTTTCAAAACTGCAGGCTGATCGGCGGATTATTAATGAGATGGTTGCTGATTGTGAGTGGACGATTGAGTGGCTTGAAAGTGGGCGCCGGCCCGGAAATAAACGGGGGATTGAGCGGCGGGCTGCGTATCAGCGAGAGAAACTAATGGATCCGGTCCGGATGCAGGCGTACACCACACAGAGTTCGGCGGGCAGCCCGGCTAATCTTTCTGACTGGCAGAGGTTTCAGATTGAGGATGCATTGTCTAGGCTTAGCGATAGGGAGCGAGAATGTTATGTGTTGGCGCATGGAGAGTGTTTTTCATTTAGTGAGATTGCTGGGATGCTTGGGGTTAGTAAAGGTAGTGTGGAGGTTTATGTGACGCGGGCACAGAAGAAAATATCGGTTGATTTGCAAAACAGCCTATTCCTCGTGGGATAGGTTTTTACTTTTCAATAAGCTTGGGGAATTTGAATTACTAAAAATATTTTAAGAACAATAAAAAATATAATTGACTTTGAAAATGTTTCCTGTATAATTCTAATTAAGGAGGAGGTAATATATGTCAGATGAAATGGACTTAAAGGTACTTACATTGATAGGTAAGCTTAGTTCTGAAGTAGAAAAACTTAAAATTGAAGTAGAGGACTTAAAATTAAGACTAAGTAATATCGATCCACAAACTGACAATGAGAAGATCTCCTTAACTACAGCTAGAGAATACCTGAAAAAGAATATTAGTGAGAATTACCCCGAACTAACTTTTACAAATGGTAATCGCGCGTCTGGAACAAAATTCACTATCTCTGATGGCATTAACACTATAAATACATTAATTAGGACCTCAAAGTCACACCGAGAGGGGATACCATCTGGTTGGATAGTGCTAGATGAAAATCAAACTGATTATCCAGTAACTTTCTTTGTAATTGAAGACCATGACGGAACATTTCATGCATTTGTAATCACGAAAAGTGGATTTCAAGAGTGGGTAAATCAAAAAAAGGTTGATCGAGCTGGCAAAATACATTTTTACTTGAATTTCATAAATGATACGTGGATCGATGATCGCGAAGGTCTTAACTATAACTTTAGTAAGTTCTACAGCAATTGGTCAGGAGTTATGGAAGAACTTTAATAAACTAGAGGAATGAACTGTGTTTTCTCCTCTTCTTTGAGTTCTATCGACAACAAGATGTTAAATAAAAAAATAGGGAGCGATTTTAAATGGCAAAACTTTACACGCAAGATGAAAAGAAGCTACTTGACTGGATTACTGAGAAGATTGCTACACCACAAGAAATGACGCTGATTGCCCCTACGATCGCTAATGTTTTAAACCGAACTGAAGGTGCTATTAGACAACAAATTGAGGATAGAAAGCAAGCAGCTGGGCATAAAGATTTCTTCTGGGCTAATACATAAAGATCTATTAAAAAGTTTGTAGGGTTATCTTCTATAAACTAAAGGATGGATTCTATGAGAACTTATGGTGGCAAAGATATAAATAACTTATCCGAACTTAACTATTGGAATTGGTTGAAACAAGAAATTACTTGTGATGAAATTTGTTCGTTTAAGAAAACTTATAATAAAACAGAACAAATTATTGTAAGACTTCTCCAATATTACTTTGGTGAGTCGAATAAAACTGGAATTAATATTTTTTGGTGTCCAAGATACAAAGGGATAAATGGGTGTAACCAAGAGTTGGATATAACTATTGAAAAAGATGACATAGTTTTATTTGGGCTCTCAATAAAATCTCAATTTGGTGGAGGTTATTTAGAGCCAAATGATTTGACATTGCCGGTATTACTTGAGCATAAAGAAGATATTAATAGATTTGAAATAAGAGGATCAATTAATGATGTATTACAAGATATTGCTAGAATTATGAATATTAAGGAATCTACAACGCCTTTTAAATCAGTGACAATTCTTTTCAGCAAGCCAAATCAAAAAAAATGGGTAGATAGAATGAGGGGTAAATATTCCAACCATGAATATTTATTTCTTTCTGGAAACAACAACTCATTTTTCTCAGAACTAGAGAGAATTCACCCCGATATAATAAAATATAAGGTGAATAGATAATGATGGTTGAACTTATTTTAACTAGAGCCGCTGAAATGCGGCTCTTTTTGTCGTACACTTGCCACCAATAATTGAGGTTAATGAGCGCAGGGTATTCTAAATCCGACATTACTTAAGGAGGAACTGATTTGAGAATCAAAACCATTACACTTGATAATATAAACCCGAACGGCTGGAACCCAAATGAGATGGACGAACATATATACAGATCTTTAGTTGAGAGCATTCGGAAACACGGTGTGCTGCAGCCGATCCTAGTCCGTAGTGATATGACAATCGTTAAGGGGGAGAAGCGTTGGAAGGCAGCTAATGAGGCAGGGCTCACAGAGCTTACTTGCGTTGTTGTGGAGTCAAGTGATGAGGAATCTAAGCTCTTAACCATCAGTCTCAGTCATTTACGTGGCCGAACTAATGAGGAGCTGCTCGCATCGCTCTTGGAGGAGCTATCTGCTCATTATTCGATTGAGGAGTTGTCCTTACAAACCGGTTTTCAAATGGATGAGCTAAATCAACTGCTTCCTGGATTAAATTCGGACACCGAGCTCATTACCCCGGTCCAGGAGGATGAGTTCGATGTGCAGCGTGTCCTGGATGAGATCAAGGAACCAGAGACCAGGTACGGCGATGTGTGGCAGCTCGGCAGGCATATATTGGTGTGTGGTGATGCAACCAAGCTTGAAGATGTTCAGAAACTCATGGAGGGCGCCAAGGCGGCACTGGTTGTTACTGATCCTCCTTATAACGTGGCAGTGGAGAGCGATTCGGCCAGGTTGGCCGCAAATGGTCGAGGAACAATAATGAATGACGATATGCCCGCAGAGGAGTTTGCGGGCTTTTTGAATTCTGTTTTTTCTTGTTACGCTTCGGTTATGGACCCAAAAGCGGCCATCTATGTATTTCATCCTTCATCATATCAGCGGGAGTTTGAGGACGCTATGAACGCGGCTGGCATTGTTGTTAGGTCACAGTGTATTTGGTCAAAGAATGCTGCTTCATTTGGCTGGTCTCAATATCGTTATAAGCATGAGCCTGTGTTTTATGCACATTTGAAAGGTAAGTCGCCGGCTTGGTACGGGGACCGGAAGCAGACGACTATTTGGAAAGCCGGCTTACCCCAGGAGCTGCCGGAGCCTGAGTCCATTTGGGAAGTGTCCCGTGGTGATGTAACAAAGTATGTTCATCCAACACAAAAGCCGCTTGAACTTCTACAGATACCGATCGGGAATAGCAGTCAACGAGGTGACATCGTTTTAGACTTTTTTGGCGGCAGCGGTTCTACGCTTATGACTTGTGATCAGATGGACAGGACGTGCAGGACTCTGGAGTTAGATCCGGTATTCTGTGATGTTATTAAGAAGAGATTCTATGAGTGGACGGGGATTGAGCCGGTGCTTTTAGTTCGAGCGGAGGCTGCATGATTTTCATTTAAATAGCTGAACATGAACAGATTAGCGATAGAGATGGTGGAACTGTAAAAAGGCCACAGCTCAAAATTTAAGCATATGACCCAAGTATAGAAGCTTCGTGGGGGAAGTTATTAGCCAAACTCTAACTATTTTGCTTTTTTTCTTACGCTAAAGAGTCGGGTTATTTTTAGATTTTCAAATGGGTATTTGTCTTTCCTTTGAAGATACATAAAAAATTTAGTTATCCAATTTGATATAACAAAAATTAGAAGGTAATTCAGAAAGATGTAAAAGAAGTTCATTCCATTATAAAGTTTCATAAGCCCAAAAGTCACCAATGCAGGTTTGAATAGAAAAGATGCAATAAAAGAATAAGCTGTAGCATATAAGTAAAAATTCTTTTTATTGTTTACAATCCATTGATAAAGAAGCATAGATGTAACAGGAATTAATGCAGTATCCAAGGCTGTACTTGAAGATAAGAAGGGAATCACTTTATATGGATAATCAACAAATCCATTAGTTGCAGTAATGGCATCTGAATAATGAAACCATACATGAATGTTGAATCCAAAGAACCCAATAAGCAATGCCTTTTTTCTATCTATCAGAAAGTACAGGGCAACTAACGGCAGTATTATTAAGAAAAGAAGAAGCCAGAACTGCCAAGTATTTAAATTAGAGTAGGCAACCCAATAATCTACTGTTGCATTTGAAAGTCGTTCATGTAACTTATGTATTTGTTCAAATTTATTGGATTGATCAGTTCCCAATTCAGTTCCCGCCTTTGATTTGTTTTACTTAATTTAACCAAATGGGTAGGTGTGTATGTATCTGCATGCAATGAACATGACAGATTAGTGGGAGAAGTTGGTGACAACTGGCTGAATGTGCGTTTTAAGATATACCGTAGGCTTCCATCGACAGGCTATGAATTTATAAACAACATATGGAATAATTAATAAATACATTAAAAAATGCCGGGGAGCCCCCGACATTCACTTATCCGATTACTACAAACGAAGAGACACCGGAGGGTACGGACCGGACACGGAATAGTGTTCCGTCGTTTCTGAATGTGCGGAGGATAAAAGGCCTGTTGGTCGGTGTGCGAACGGCGAAGAAAACGGCTGTGCCAAAACGATCGAAATTGACCGCTTGAACGAAAGTTCCATTCGTACGCCGGAGTACTGCAAAAAATCCTGTCGTATTAAAAGGTACACCATTGTTATTAGCCCATATTACTGTAAAACGAGTGAGTGTTTGAGTAGGTTTCACATAGCGGAATCTCGTGAGAGGCACTTTTTTGTAATTCCCCTTCAATGTTTGGGGAGGACTTATTGCCATTTTGAATCAACTCCTTCGTTATGATTAGATATTTAATGCAAGGAGGGGAGATTAAGACAGTGCGAATGCCTATTTAATTTGGCGGTCTTTTTTATATTCTTAATCATAGCAAAAGAAGAAGGACGCACTAACGTCCTTCTCAGTCACCGGACAAAAGTCTGCTGCAAACTGCTCCCCTTTTCTTATAAATATTTTTTGGAAAAATAAAGGTTGTCATAGTAAGGAAGTAATAGTAAAATAGTCCCAAAATCAACAAGAAGGGGCAAATTGATTTGGACCTTGCTAGTTTGACAGAAGAAATTGAGACACTTAGACAACAATTGGTTCATATGTATTTGGAGGGTATCTCAATGAATAGTGATGTAATCGTATGCAAGTCACAGGAGCTCGATATACTATTAAATGAGTTTCATTTTAGGTTAAATAACAAAATCATAAAAATTTGATTTAGTGTTCTTAGTACCCTTTTGTTCGCATATACTTCTGTCTATAATAAAATAGACAAGGAGGGCGATTTATGACTATGAATTGCTATTTCTGTGTTCAATGTGAACAAATTCATATTAGAAACTATTCAGATCAAGAGTTAATCTTTAAATCGGGCTTCCACTATGTGAATTCATATTTATATTATGCTGGCTGGTGTAATAATCAAATTACCTTTTCTGTCCATACCATAGATGAACATTCGAGAAGCAACTCATTCCATTTGGATTGAGTTTTTTTATTTAAAAAGAAGGACTAGATATTGGTGACGAGATAGACGTGCAGAGGACCTTAGATGCAGAAAACTGTAATAAGTAATTTGTAAAATCAATGATACTATTAACTGATATTTGCTGTTATAATGCCTTTGTCGGGTTATTTATGTAACTGTTAAACGGAGGATCAGATGTTTTCTCACTTCAATGACCATAGTCTTCTATTACGTGCATTTGAAAAATCTCCAATTGGAGTAGCTTTTATATCTTTAGATGGAAACCTTTTTAAGGTTAACCCATCATTTTGCAAAATGTTAGGATATAGCGAAAATGAATTAATAAATCTCGGTGTTCCATCTGTCACACATCCTGAAGATTTAGAAGCAGATCAGAAATTGTGGCGTCAAGTGATACAAGGTGAAATTGATGGTTATCAATTAGAAAAGAGGTACATACATAAATCTGGGGCCACTATTTGGGGGCTTCTAAATGTTACTATGGTAAGGAACCAACAGGGACTCAATGGTTCTGACATATCTATTTCTCAGATTGTAGATATAACAGAACAAAAAAAGAATGAAGAAGAGTTCAAGAAGATTGAAGAACTACACAAGCTTATTTCTGAACATTCACAGGACGCTATTTTGCGTTTAACTCCAGAAGGGACTATCTCATATGTCTCACCAGCTATCCGTAACCAAATCGGATATGAGCTAGATGAACTTATCGGGAAATATGTCTATGAACTATGGCATCCAGAGGATTTGAATGATGGCTGGTTAAGGAAGGGCAATTCCGATCAAACTGATAGCATAATATCAGTTTTTCGACTTCGCCATAAAGACGGACATTATATTTGGTATGAAGCACACTCTAAAAAGATAAGAAATACTGTAGGAGATATTCAACATGTTATCAGCATCGGACGTGATATAACAGAACGAATACATTCCGAAGAATTAATCCGCAGATCGGAGAAACTTTCCCTAGTTGGAGAACTTGCAGCTGGGATCGCTCACGAAATTAGAAATCCATTGACTAGCTTACGAGGATTTATTCAAATGTATATGAAAGAGGACATTGATGGTACAAAGAAATTACGTAATGATACCATGATATCTGAAATAGATCGAATCAATGGAATTGTCAGTGAGCTTTTAGTGCTAGCTAAACCTTCAACTGAGGCATATGAGCTAAGTGACATGGTACAAATATTAAATCACGTTACAAGGTTATTTGAAGGACAAGCAAACCTATATAACGTTCAAATAAAGAAAGACTTCGATGCCCATTTACCGTTCATTCAGTGTCAAAGCAGTATCAAGCAAGTATTTATAAATATTTTAAAGAACGCCATTGAGTCAATGCCTGAAGGCGGAGATGTGCTCATACAAGCAAGGCAAATTAACAATAAACTAAACATTCGAATTACCGACGCAGGGTATGGAATTCCACAAGAAGAAATGACCAAGATTGGAAATCCTTTTTTTACTACAAAAGAAACAGGAACAGGGTTGGGATTAATGGTTTCTATGAGGATCATTCAAAATCATAAGGGGACTATGCGAATCGAAAGTGAAGTTGGGAAAGGGACAGTGGTAGAAGTTATTTTACCAATCGGTAAATACTGAATCTGAATGATAATAGACCTAAAAAAAGAAGGACGCGCTAACGTCCTCCTCTGATACCGGAACACTCCCGGTGAGATCATGTTTGCCGTGGCCACGGTCATACGAACGCATGATCTCTTTTTCATTTTAACGGATGATGGGAGTGTTCGCAATTGAAAGATGAAGATACGAACAAAGAGAATGAAGAGTTGTTACTCAAGCATGAGTTAGCATTAATAGAAGGTATCCTTGAATCCAAGTCAAAGTATCGCAAAATCATTCAGGCCGGCATTGCTCGCTGGGTGAAGGACTTCCAGGATGGTCGAATCGAAATCAAGTCGGTTGAGGATCTAAAGAAGTTGATTGAGATTGATCTAGAGCTGCAGAAAGATGAACTTTAGTGTACATTGACACAATTGACATTGATTAATCTAAGAGTCGAATTGACTCTTTTTTTGTTCCGGAGGTGGGTGATATGTAATGCCAAGAGAACGCAGTCCTGACAGGGATAAAGCTAAACAAATATGGCTCGAGAGTAATGGTAAACTGAAACTTAAAGACCTTGCCGCAGAGCTCGGCCTTGGAGAAACTCAGATTCGGAAATGGAAGAGCCAAGACAAATGGGATGCTTCATTAAAAGGTAACGTTACTAATGAAAAGAAAGGTAACGTTACTAAACGAATTGGTGCTCCTTTAGGTAATAAGAATGCCGTTGGTAATAAAGGCGGTGCTCCTAAAGGAAGTAAAAATGCTCTTGGCAACCGTGGAGGTCATGGTGGGCCACTTGGCAATAAGAAAGCAGTCACTACCGGAGAGTTCGAATCCATTTGGATGGATACGCTTGAAGAAGATGAACAAGAGCTGGCTCGCCAGGTGGAGACTGACCCGATTAGACAAGCGGACGAGGCAATCACACTTCTTTCAATTAGGGAACGACGCATGCTGCAGCGGATCCAGAATTTTCGTAACGCGTTATCTGAGAAGCAGCGGAAGGTCCTTCAAGAGAGAATCACTGTTAAGGATGTTCAGACCATTCACGATGAAAAGACAGGTCAAACCAAAAGTGTGGTTGTTCCAATAGATAAGCTGGTTACGACGAAAATTGAGGAATCAGATATCAGGGTAATCGATGACCTTCTTCGACTGGAGGAAGCATTGACTAGGGTCCAGGATAAGAAGTTAAAGGCAATTGAATTAAAGAACCGATTTGTAGATACTGAGCGTGATCTTAGAATTCAGAAGCTGCAAGCCGAAGTGAATACTCTCAACAACAATACTATTGTGGATCCAGTCGTATTTAAGGATGACCTGCATGAGTGAAGTTAGCTTGCAGCAGACCATTGGCAAGGGTTATGTAGACTTCTGGCGGTTTCGTGGTCGGTACCGAGTTATTAAAGGTGGCCGTGGTTCAAAGAAAAGTGTTACTGCAGCGCTATGGCACATTTATCACATGATGAAGCTGCCACTTGCAAATACACTCGTTATTCGGAAAACGTTCAATACACATAAAGATTCTACGTTTGCTCAGCTTAAATGGGCCACACGTCGATTAGGCGTAGCTCACCTATGGCAGTTTAAGAAAAGCCCACTCGAGGCTACATATAAGCCGACCGGCCAGAAGATCTTATTCCGCGGCCTAGATGACCCGATGTCCATCACTTCAATTACTGTGGATACGGGATATTTGTGCTGGGCTTGGTTTGAAGAAGCCTATCAGATATTAAACGAGGATGACTTTGATAAGATCGACATGTCTATCCGTGGAGAACTACCAGAAGGATATTTCAAACAATTAACGCTGACTTTTAACCCTTGGAATGAGCGCCATTGGTTAAAGCAGCGTTTTTTTGATGTGCCAAATCCTAACACATTAGCTCTAACAACAACGTTTCAATGCAATGAGTTCCTAGGAGACGATGACCGAGAGTTATTCGAATGGATGAGGAAACATAAGCCGAAGCGCTACCGCGTTGAAGGTGAGGGCAACTGGGGGATTGCGGAAGGCGCCATCTTCGAGAACTGGTGTGAAGAAGAGTTTGAATGGCGAGATATCGCCAAGCTGCCCGGCTACAAAGCCATATTCGGTTTGGATTTTGGTTACACGAATGACCCGAGTGCCTTTGTGGCTGCCCTGGTCAATAAGGACTTGAAGAAGATCTACATCTTTGATGAACACTACGAGGGGGCTCTGACCAATGATAAAATTGCTGAAATCATCAAGAAGAAAAGCTACTCGAAGGAAAAGATTATTGCGGATTCTTCGGAGCCTAAGTCCATCGATGAGATTAGGGGTTATGGGATTAATCGGATTCGTGCTGCGGAGAAAGGACCAGACAGTGTAATCAACGGTATTCAGTATCTTCAGCAGTATGAGATCATCGTGCATAAATTTCGTTGTCCCAATGTCAGCATGGAATTGTCCAGTTACGTATGGGATCAGGATAAAACAGGGCGCTTCTTAAATAGGCCAATTGATGATTTTAACCATGCAATGGATGCGCTGCGTTATGCCATGGAGCAGATTCGCAAGGGATCAGGAGTTTCATTTGATTAATAATGTTTGGAGGTGAATATATTGTGACTCCGGAAATGCAGAATATTGCCGCCATTCTCCGTGCCGGCGCTGCTTCTGCCATGACTATCGAAGAAATCATACATCAAGAAATTAGCGACTGGCAGAAGGATCCGCTGCGCAAGCTGATGTTAATCGGCCAGCAATACTACGGATTAGATAATGATGTCTTAAAATATAAGCGGATGACGATCGGCGAGGGCGGCGCCTTAATTGAAGCAGTCAATCTAGCAAACAACAAACTACCGCATGGTTTTATTCGAAAGTTGGTTGATCAGAAGGTAGGATATTTGCTTAGTAAGCCACTGAGCATTCAAACAGAAAATATAGCTTATGAAGACTTGTTGAAGGAATTCTTTAATAAGTCTTTTTTGCGCTTATTACAATCGGTTGGCCGAGAATCAATTAATAAGGGGAAAGCCTGGGTCCATATCTATTACAGTCCTGCAGGCGTGCTGTCGCTTAAAAGAATCCCCGCTGAGGAATGCATTCCTCTTTGGAGAGATGCTGCTCACACCGAGCTGGATGCACTTATTCGCGTTTACGAGGTTGAGGTGTATGAGGGTAAAACGAAGAAAGTAATCAAGAAAATCGAGTTCTGGGATACAACTGGTGTTAAGCGATACGTTCTTGATGGTGTTGGTATGACACCAGACTTTGATTCGGTCGATAACGGGACCCACTTCACATTAGTTGAAGGAGACGAAGAGATTCCATTGAATTGGGCCCGAGTTCCATTCGTATGCTTCAAATATCATGAGGACGAGCTCCCCCTGGTTAAATTCATTCAAGCTTTGGTGGATGATTATGATCGGAAGAAAAGCGATAATTCGAATAATCTTGATGATTTACCGAATAGCGTTTATGTCATTAAAAACTATGATGGACAGGATCTCGGAGAGTTCCGACGCAATCTCTCAGTGTTTAGGGCGGTAAAAGTTATGGATGATGGAGCAGTTGACACGCTTTCCTTAGACATCAATACGGAAGCTTACAAAACTCATCAAGATATGAATCGAAAAGATATTTATGAATTCGGACGCGGCGTGGATACGCAGTCCGATAAGTTTGGGAACAGCCCGAGTGGCATTGCATTAAAGTTTTTATATCAAGACTTGGACCTGGATGCCAATGATATAGAAACAGAATTTCAGGCAAGCTTGGAGCAGCTTCGATGGTTCATTGATACGCATCTAGCAAATAGTGGTCAAGGTGACTTCTCCGAGGAATCTGTTGATTTCATTTTGAACCGAGATATCCTCATCAATGAGATGGACACTATCACTAATGCGAAGAACAGCGTGGGTGTGATTTCAGAGGAGACAATTGTCGCTAATCATCCGTGGGTGACCAATCCTCAGGATGAAATGAAGAGACTGGAAGCCGATCGGAAGAAAACAATGGATGATCTTGCCTATGAAGCTAAAATATCTGGTGAATCATCATGAGGTCTGCAGAGTATTGGGCTCAGCGAATGGAGCAGCTGAACGAAGCGCAGCTTGCAAAAGGTGAAGCTTATATCCAGAGCATGAAACGCGAATACGGAAAGGCAATGGCCTCTATTCAAAAGGATATTAATGCTTTTTATCAACGTTTTGCTAAAAACAATGACGTAGATCTGGCAACTGCTCGTCAAATGCTTAAAGCTGGGGAATTAAAAGAGCTCAAATGGTCTTTAGAGGATTACATCAAAGCTGGCCGTGAAAATGCCATAGATCAACGCTGGATGAAAGAACTAGAAAATGCAAGTATTCGCGTCCGTATGAGTCGGTTAGAAGCATTGCAGATACAAATGAGACAACAAGTCGAACTGCTTACCGCAAAACGCCAAACTGGGGCTAGGAGCTTATTGGGTGAGATATACAAGGATAGTTATTATCAGAACATTTTCGAATTACAGAAGGGAGTCGGGATTGGGGCAAGCTTTGCTAAGCTAAATTCTAGGCAGATTGAAAGCCTGCTTGCTACACCTTGGGCTCCGGATGGTAGTAACTTTAGTCAACGAATTTGGGGTGATCGTAGCAAGCTAATCCATGAGCTTCAAACAACTTTGACGCAGGGACTGATTCGAGGCGATTCATCAGATTTGATGATATCGCGATTATCTGAACGAATGGGAGTATCTCGCACACGAGCTGAAACTTTAATTCTTACTGAGTCAGCATATTTCTCTGGAGCTTCACGCCGGGCTTCTTATGTAGAGCTAGATGTTGAGAAATATAGAAATGTGGCAACCTTGGACAAGCGAACATCAGATATTTGTAGGACGATGGACGGTAGCATTTTTCCAGTGTCGGAAGCCAAGGCAGGGCTTAACTGTGCACCGTTTCATGCGCGCTGCAGGACGGTTGATGTTCCATATTATGAAGAAAACGTGAAAGAACGGGCAGCTAGGGATGGTGATGGCAAGACTTATAATGTCCCTGGTGACATGACTTATCCGGAGTGGGAGAAAAAGCATGTAACTGGAGAGATGGAAGAGCCTGCAGGTGAAGGATTCAATCGAAGGTATAGTCCAAAGGCTTCATACCATGTTGATTTACCTGCCACACCTGAAGCAGTATTAGATGAAATTGCCGATGTAAATAGAAGCATTGTACGGCAAGGATTCAAAGAAGGTAAAGAAATCATGGTAATCATGGACAAAGTCGGTGCAGAGATCGGGCGTGCGGCCGGGGAGATTAATAAAGTAGTATTTTCTCAGGAGATCCATGAGATGCTGCTCAGTTCACCGGCCAGCTCGGTTACATTGACTCATAACCATCCCCGCGGAACGAGAATAAATGTGAAAGATATAAGGAACTTCTCTCTGTATCCTTCACTATTGAATATAATAGCTGTCGGACATGATGGCGGAGTTTCATTTGTGTCCACTCAAGGGATTCTGGTATCCGCTATGGTGTTCCAAGATGTCATGATGAAACAAGGTGCTCAGGTAACAGCCGGCTTACAAAGTAACAAGGAGTATGCTATGATGTCATCAACAGCACAAAGAGAATATTTTGACTTTCTCATTATGCAAGCAATCATACAAGAATTGGGGTGGGTTTATGGAGAAGAATTCGGAGACGCAAAAACAGATCGGCGGTTTTGATGAAAGCTACCTGGATGATCTTGACCCAACAGCTCCTGATTTCCTTGAGAAGTATTTCGAGAAGATATTAGCACCGGTTGAACCTGATAAAAAAGATAATAAGAATTAACAGCACTCACCCTTTGCGTGAGTGCTTATTTATTTGAAACGGGCAAATAGTATATTGTTTCATAATAAAGATGTTTAATTTATCAAATTAAAATATCAATAATTTCCAATATTCATGATATAGTTTACTTACTAATACTAAATAAAGGTGTGACACCAAATGTATAGTAAACTTCAGAAGAGAGAAGAAACTAAGAATACAGATCCCTCATCATCAAATTTAAACACACCTTTAGCTTATTCTAACATTGCTGCCCTTCAGCAGACTATAGGTAATAGAGCTGTTGCTCAAATGATGAAATCAAGTTTAGCAACGACCACCGTTCAACGATCTACTTCTGGAGTTCCTACAATGCCGGGGCTTTCTGGGGAAGATAGGGGGGAGAAAAGGAAAAGAGATGATGATGAGAAGGATGAACGCAAGGAAGAAGCACCGCCTGAGAAGAAAGTGAGACCTGAAAAGGTAGGAGAATGGACTAAAACATTAGCAGGAGATAGAGCAGACATGTGGATGTCTGAAGGTGATAAATTTTGTTTCTCATTCTATAGAGATGACCATGATTATCATATCAAAGGGAAAAAAGGGGTACTCACAGCTTATCAAGAGGGCTTATTTAATGGAGTATATTCTTTAAGAGTTACCAATGGATTAGCAGGAAAAAAGAATAAGACGGTTAGGAATGCAAATCTTGAAATGTGTAGAGCTGCATATACGTTTTGTGTTAATAATATTGTTCCATTATATAATGATTAGCATTTAATTGCTTTTCTATTAAATATAATATCTTTTTTATTTAGGATTCCTGTATCTTCAGGAGTTCTTTTTCTGCTGCCATGCCACTAGGCTTTAAACTGGTAATTCATTAAACCGGACACAACCGGAACTATAAGTGAGGATGATCAAAGATGGGTTGGCTAAAAGAATTGCTAAAAGCTCAGGGGCTTTCTGATGCCCAAATTACTGCAATTGTTGAAGGTGTAGAAACAAACTATAGAGGCTGGGTGCCTGAACATAGGTTTAAAGAAGTAAATGATGCCAAGAAAACAGCGGAAGACACTCTAAAAGAGCGAGATAAGCAGCTTGAGGCGCTCAGTAAATCGGCCGGAGATAACAATGTTCTTCAAGATCAGATTAAGCAGTTGCAAACTGATAATAAAACAGCATCAGATAAATATGAAGCTGATTTAAAAGATATTCGTTTAACCACGGCTGTTAAGATGGCCTTGTCTGGAAAGGTTCATGATCCTGAGATGGTAATAGGTTTACTGGACAAAAATAAAGTTGAACTCGATGATACCGGCAATGTGAAAGCTGGACTCGAAGAACAAGTAAAAGCCCTGCAAACGAGCAAGGCTTTTTTGTTTGTTCCTGAGAAGTCGGGTCAGCAACAGTTTAAGGGCATGGCTCCTGCAGATGGAAGAGAAAAAGGGGGTGGTGGTGGAGATGATCAGAGCAATATTGGGAAGAGATTGGCTGAACAGGTAGCTAAACAAGGTGAAGCCTTAGATAAGGCTCGTGATTCATATTTTCAATAATTTTATGGAGGTTATGTAGATATGAAGTACACAGAAACGGTCTTTACAAATAATAAGAAGGAAATCTTGAAATTTCCGGACCATTACGTAAATCTTGCAGTGATGGTAGACGATACGGGGATTGTGGCTAATGCTGACGGCATGAAGATTGTCCCGGCTGGCACGATTATCGGTAATGGCATTTTAACAGATCAGACGAAGAAAGCGAAAAAGGCAGTAACCACGACAGGTGTTTCCAACGCTGAAGGTGTGTTATTTACTGACGTTGATGTAACTTATGGACCTGTTGCAGGCGCGATGCTCATCCATGGATTTATTGATCTAGCCAAAATTCCTACAGCGCCAACGCCAGAGGAAATTACTGCACTCAAGCAAATTACGTTTTTGAAATAAGGGGGAAATAATAAATGCCAACTATCTTTGATTTAGTTAATGCTAAGAATATTGCAACTTATTACGAGACGAATACTTCAAATGCCATTCCTTATCTGGGAGCTACCTTGTTTCCAGCGAAGAAACAACTAGGGCTAGATCTCAAATGGATTAAGGGTTCAAAGGGATTACCGGTTGCTTTGCTGCCTTCTGCTTTTGATGCTAAGGCAACTCTCCGCGATCGTATTGGATTCAAGAAAATTGAAACCGAAATGCCTTTCTTCCGTGAAGCCATGCGTATTGGTGAAAAAGATCGTCAAGAACTGAATCGTTTAGCAGCTAGTGATAATGAAAGCTACCTGATGCCACTAATTAACAATATCTATGACGATGTAACTAATCTGGTCGGGGGCGCTTTAGTAAATCCAGAGAGGATGATTATGCAGCTTCTCTCAACCGGTAAGATTAGTATTGTGGCTAATCGATTGAACTATGATTACGACTACAAGATGCCGGCTAATCACAAAGTTACATTAACGAGCACGGATAAATGGAGTGACCCGGCTGCAGATATCGTAGGGGATATCAAAACATGGCAGGATACGGTTGAAGATGAAACAGGAGTACGTCCCCTAAACGGAATCTGTACGCGTAAGACATGGAATTACATTCTTAAAAATACGGCTATTCGGTTGGATATGAATCCACTTGGTGGCCAGAACATTATTATGACGGATGCTCTCATGAAGCAGTATCTTCAAAATAAACTGGGTGTATCGATAGCAGTTTACAACAAGAAGTTTGGTCTACAGGATGGCAGCAGCAACTTGTTCTATCCGGATGATTATTTCACTCTTATTCCTGAGGGAGCTCTTGGGAATACGTACTTCGGTACCACACCGGAGGAATCCGATTTAATGTCGGGCAGTACTTCCGCTGACGTATCCATTGTTAATACCGGTGTTGCTATTACTACTATTAAAGAGCCGCATCCGGTAAACGTTGAAACCATCGTATCTGCGATTACATTGCCTTCATTCGAACGAATTGATCAAATTTTTATTGCCAAAGTAAATTAATTAAGTGGGAGTGTTTTCTAGATGACGACGAAAGCCCAAGAAGAAAAACCAAAAACCGTTAAAGTGAAGTTCATACAGAACGTTAAATATCGAGGTACTTACTATTCTTCTGGAGAAAAACTAGATATCCCGACCGAGGATAGAGCAGCTCTCATAAAAGATGGTGTAATTGCTGGTTCAGCTGCGATTGAGGATGACGATGACGATGACGATCAATGATTACGTGCTCAAACTTAAAGAGCTGCTTGGGATTCCAGTTGAGGATATTAGTAAGGAGCAGCGGCTATCCTTTACGATCGAAACTGTGATACAAGCGGTCCTCACTTGGTGTAATATCTCAGTGATTCCGAGCGAGCTGGAAATTGTAGTTCTCCAAATTGCTGAGGATCAGTATAGGACAAAATATACAGCTGATTTTTATGATGCTGCATCTGCCGTGCAGAGCGTTAAACGCGGGGACGTTACAACCACCTTCGGTTCTGTTAAGCCTAACATTAAGGCTGGGCCCGGTGCTTCATTCGTCCAAGCGTATGAAAGCCAGTTAGCAGCATTTAGGAAACTGAGGTGGTAACAATGGCATTCGGGAACGTTGCTGTAGAGCGTGCGGCAACTGAGAGCACGTATGAGGGTTCATGCACTGTTACGGCTTTCCAAACGGTTAAACATCCAACTACACAAGTAACCGGACAGCAGAGGATCAATCTTTTCGGAAACGAACCTTGCGGGCTATCCCAAACTACTCTTGCTAACTCTAGTAAAACTGAAACGGATAATACGATAGGGTTCGATGCGAAATTGTTCATTTCTCCTGATGTAACAATAACAGCAGGCTGCGAGATCAGGGTGCTACAAAATGGAATGGACCAGAAATTCGAGCAAGTAGGCGAACCATTCCGATACGCCACACATCAAGAGCTCTTATTAAAACAAGTGGGCCGAGCATGACCAGACTTGGAGATTTTGATTTTTCGGGGCTGCAGAATTTTAAGCAAGGATTAGACCGACTTCAAGAGCATGCCCCTGCTTTTCAGGAAGAGTGCTTAAAAGAGTTGGTGAGTCGCTTATTTGCAAAAACTGTAGCTCGCACTCCAGTTCTCACAGGTGAATTACGAAGAGGTTGGTCAATTGGACCCATTCAACGGGTAGGCTCTCAAATTCAAATAGAGATAATTAATCCTGTTGAATATGCTATGTACGTTGAGTATGGTCATAGGACGAAAGATCATAGAGGATGGGTCGAAGGACGATTTATGCTAACTACTTCCATTGAGGAATTGGAGAGGGAATTGCCGGCTATTCTTGAAAGAAAGCTGAAGCGGTTTATAAAGGAGCATTTAAGGTGGTAAGTTGATGGAAGATCAAATCTTGAATGGTATTGTTGCTCGCTTGAGTGAGATTGATTCCACAGTCCCGATCTATACAGAGCAGATAAAGCAGGGCTTTTCCCAGCCTGCTTTTTTTGTTATGCAGCTAGATACAGCGCAGGCTCCGGGATATAATCGGCGATCAAGTCGCAATATGCTTTTCAACGTGCATTACTTTCCCAATAGGGAGAGCATCGTGCCGAAAGCAGATTGCAGAGCGATTGCAGAAAGCCTATTCGAGCCTCTGCGATATGTCACAACGGAAAATGGACTAGTGAGGTCAAACGGATTGAGGTACGAGATCATCGAAGATGTCCTGCACTTTTTCGTAAACTTTAATATCAAGGTAATTCTTGAAAAAGAGCCGGTCGATAAGATGCAGAAGATTGAACATAAGGGGAATCTAAGTGGCGACTAAAGAGAAAAGCGTCGAGCCTGAATTCACAAAAAAGCAATTTCTCGTATCAAAATCTTACACGGGATTAGAGAAAGATATCTTTCGCGCATTACTGGACGACAACAAAACATATACCAAAGATAAGGTGCGAGAGATCGCCGATGACTTTGTTAGAAAGGAAGTGCAGTAAATGGCAGGAGGTACTTTTACAGCTCAAAATAAAGTTCGGCCAGGAAGTTATTTTGACTTTCTGACAAGTGGTACAGTAGGCGCATTGGGTGCTCGGGGTATCGTGGCGATCGCACTCGCTCTAAGTTGGGGGCCTTCAAAGACTGTGATCGAGATTAACACAGGCGACAACCTGAAAACGCTGCTTGGTTATGACATCACAGACTCCAAGCTGCTGTTTATTAACGAGGCGCTGAAGCGTGCTAAAAAACTTTTACTATACCGTTTAAATACAGGTACTAAAGCGACCGCAACACTTGGCAATCTGACAGCAACGGCTAAATATGGAGGCTTACGAGGTAATGACATCACGGTAGCTGTGACGGTTAACATTGATGATGTTTCGAAGTTCGACGTCGTAACTCTTGTTGATGCTGCACAGGCAGACAAACAAACCGTATCTGCGATCTCTGGGCTTGTAGCGAATGCATGGATCGATTGGTCAGGTACAGGAGCGCTGACAACTAATGCGGGTATAGCTCTAGCTGGCGGCGCAGATAGCGTCGTAATCAATGGAGATCATACAGACTTTCTAACAGCTGTCGAAGTTGAGGACTTCAGCACGCTTGCATTGATTTCCACAGATCCCACGCTGAAGGCTCTTTACGTGTCATTTGTAAAACGCCTACGTGACGATGAGGGGACGAAGATTCAGGTAGTATTGGAGAACTACCCCGATGCAGATTACGAAGGCGTAATCAGTGTTAAAAACGGCGTAGTGCTTGCGACAGGCGCAACAATAACGGCAGCTCAGGCGGTTGCATGGGTAGCCGGCGCCACAGCTTCAGCTCAGGTTAATATATCCCTAACTCGTCAGGCTTATGAAGGTGCAGTCGATGTCAGCCCTCGCTACACGAATTCGCAGATCGAGACAGCTCTCCTGAGTGGTGAGTTCGTATTCACTCCGAATCAAGGGAAAGCGATCGTCGAGCAGGATATCAACACGTTCACGAATTTTTCACCGACGAAGGATAAACGCTTCTCGAAGAATCGTGTCATGCGCGTTCTGGATGCGGTTAACAACGATCTTAAAACGATCAATGATAATTATTACATCGGTAAGGTCGACAATAACGCAGACGGGCGCAACCTTCTGAAGAATGAATATGTGAATTATTTTGAGTCTCTGCAGGCGCTAAATGCGATTCAGAACTTTAATTCTCAGACGGACATCACGATCGTACAAGGTGACGATGCTGATGCGGTATATGCAGAGTACGGCGTGCAGCCGGTCGACAGTATTGAAAAAATCTATAATCGTGTTTTGGTTCGATAGGGAGGGGACATAGATGTCTTTTTTGTTGGCGAAGGATACAATTTCCGGACAGTCCGGTCGAGCTTATGCGACGATTAACGGGAATGTCGAAGAAATGTTCTACGTGAAGAAATTCGAGGCGAAGGTCAAGAAGAATAAGAAAGAGATTCGCACCCTTGGCAAGAACGCTACACAGAATAAGGCGAACGGCTACGCGGGCACCGGGACGATGACAATTTATTACGTCACCTCGAAATTTCGCGAGCTCATGTTGGAGTATACGAAAAACGGTGTCGATACATATTTCGATATTCAAATCACGAATGAAGATCTTACATCTTCTATTGGATCTCAGACGACAACCGTCAAAGGTGTTAACATCGACGAGCTGACGATCGCTTTACTTGATGTCGACGCTGAGACGCTCGAAGAGGAAGTTTCATTCACATTCGACGATTGGGATATGCCGAATCAATTTGTTTCACCTACACTAGGTCAATAATAAACATATAAACGGAGGACATTCACATGTCAGATATCAGCGTATTTTTTGCAAGTAACGTCGACGTAAAGACTCAAGAGGATTTCATTGTTTCCCCACGCTTCAAAGACACAGAAGGAAAGCCAGTGCCGTGGGTGATTCAATCCATTACGGAGGAAGAGAACGATGTAATCCGGAAGTCGGCAACGAAGGTGACTAGGGTGAAAGGTCAGACTCAGTCCGAAATTAACCAGACCGAGTACATTGCAAAACTCGTTGTTGCGAGCGTGGTATTCCCTAACTTAAAAGCAGCGGAGCTGCAACAATCCTACGGGGTTCTTGGTGCTGAAGCACTTGTGAAGAAGATGCTACTGTCAGGTGAATATGCTCAGTTGATTATCAAAGTGCAGGAAATTAATGGCTTCGACCGAGATATGAATGAACTGGTGGAAGAAGCAAAAAACTAATAGATGGCGGTTGGAACGAAGAGGGTGAGTACGTTCATCCTGATCCAACCGCCAACCTTCTTCACTACGCTTTACACAGGCTCAAGAAGTTGCCGCATGAAATTCTCTCAAGGCCGTCGACTGAAAGGGCCTTTATTTTTGCATCTATCGGTCTTGCTGCGAAGCATGAGTCGAAAGAACAGAAAAAATTGAAGTAACTCTGGATGGGGATTAAATTATGGCAACAGTTGAGGCGACACTCAGGTTATTTGATAACTTCAGTTCAACGATGATGAACGCAACAAGAGCAATGAATTCGACTGCAAGGGCTGCGAGGCGATTACAATCAGTTCTAAACGCAACATACGGCTCTGAATCGCTTACATCTGCTGTGGCTGCTACAGAACAAGTGGCGGTGAATTCACAACGCGCACTAGAAAGTCAACGAAATCTAGTAAACGCCACGAATAGAAATAATGAACGATTGGCGCAGTCTCGCAGGCATACACAGGGGATGAACAGCGACATCGATAAGATGTTAATTGCCTACCTCGCATTTGCAGCGGCCCAGAAGGCTGTAGAGGCTTCGGACAACTATGTCAATGCACAGGCAAGGCTTAGGATCATCAACGATGGACAAGATCCTACAGCGCTTCAGGCGGCGGTATTTGATGCAGCTAATCGATCGCGTGGTGACTATGTTACGATGGCAAATGCGGTTGCTAAGTTGGGATTGTTAGCCGGCGATGCATTCACTGGGAATGCCGATGTCCTGAAGTTCTCAGAGCTGATGCAAAAGTCTTTCAAGGTATCTGGAGCTTCGACGCAAGAATCACAAGCCGGGATGTATCAACTTACACAGGCTATGGCATCAGGCAAGCTACAAGGCGATGAGTTCAGGTCGATCATGGAGAATGCTCCAATGTTGGCAGATGCGATCGCTAAGTTTAGTGGGAAGTCTAAAGGCGATCTGAAAACCATGTCAGCAGATGGCGTCATAACAGCGGACATCATCAAAAACTCACTATTTGCGGCAGCGGACGACATCAACAAGAAATTTGCAACAATGCCGATGACGTTCGGTGATTCAATGACGCTGATTAAAAATAACATCTTCGAGAACTTTGGTCCTGTAATTGAGCGAATGAATCAGATGTTAAACAGCGACAGAGGGAAACAGTTATTTGATGGTCTGGCGAATTCAATCAGCGTTGCTGCGAATATTGCTAATGTGATGTTGACGGTCATCAGTGCGGTTATGAAGTTCATGATGGATAACTCTAACATCGTCATAGGCGCGCTAGTAGCTTTAGGTGTGGCATTCTCGATCATGGGTGTACAGGCATTGATTGCATGGATTGAGGCTACCTGGCCGATCTTGCTCATCGCAGCGGCTATCGGTGGGCTAATTGCTCTTATTATGTCTTGGGGCGTGACGTTCGGCCAGATCATAGGGTTCGTTGCCGGTCTATTCACGTTTCTCGGCGGCGTGGTGTGGAACACTATAGCTTTAATGTGGAATATCATCGTGGACTTCGTTGAATTCTTTGTTAATGTTTGGGTTGATCCGGTATATGCCGGACAAAAGTTATTTTATGATCTAGCCCAGACGTTCGGCGGTGTAATGGTAAATATGCTAAGAGGCATCGAAAGTTTTAGTGGCGGCTTTATGAAGTTCTTCACGATGGCGATTAATGCAGGGATTAAGGGCCTCAATGCACTTGCTGAACTATCAAATAAGATTTTTAATACGGATATCAAACCAGCTAAGCTATTCGACGAGGAGAATGTACACAGCGTGAGTGATGCGCTAGATTCTGTCTTTAAATCCATGAATGCGCCGACGACGAATAAGGCGGTTAAAGATCTATCTGGGATGAAAATGAAGCCGATGGACCTTGCGAATGCTACGATGGGCGCGTTTAATGCAGGGGAATCATTATTCAACGGGCTTAAGCTTCCGGATCTCAAGGGGGCTTTCGGATTTGACGGAACAGGCGAGATTAAGAAAGTCGGTGAAGTCGGCAAGATCGGCGATACGGTCGATATCTCAAATGAGGATCTGAAAGCAATGCGTGAATTAGCTGAGATGAAGTCAATTCAAAACTTTGTCACGCTGACGCCAACAGTTCAGGTCACAGGGGATAACCATTATCACCAACAGGGCAGCGTCGAGGACATGGCGGGTATGTTAGCTGTAGCTCTTGAGACGCATATGAACTCTTCGATGGATGGGGTGATCGACGATGGCCTATAGTATTAATCTAAGTTTTAACAACAGTCAAGAGGGCTTTCAGTTCCCTGTAAATCCTGAGAGTCTCGAGATGAGCGGCGGCAGCAATGGCAAAACCTATGACATCGTAGGAGCTAATGACGGTCGTTCAGAATCCCGAGGCGGCGAGGTTAACGTCATCAAAGGTCCGAAACTGCGGGAGATCTCATTCAGCGGGATCTTCCCGGCTCAGTTCTATCCGTTCCTTGCAACCAACGTCCTCTATGAACCGATGTACTATGTTCGAGCCATTGAAAATTGGATGGCAACTAAACGACCTGTAAGGTTCATCTACGCCGGTCATTATGAATCGGCTCTCGCTGCTCAGGGATTCATAGGGCAGGAGCTCAACATTCCTGTATCCATTGAAAAATTCAAATGGAAGGAATCAGCAGGAGATTCGGGTGATCTCGAGTTCGACATCAGCTTCAGGGAGTACAATTTTTATGCAGCTCGAAAGGCAGAGGTAAAGACGGATAAAACCGGTGCTCAACTTATCATTCCGATGTCAGCGCGCAGACCGGACGAGCGGATCAGACCGTCGACATATACGGTTCGGCAGGGTGATACACCGTCCAGAATTGCAATGATATTTTACACGGATGGTTCAGGGCTCCCGGATAGTTCCCGGTATAAAGATATTCAAAAACTAAACGGCCTTAGCGATGCAGCAGCGGCGAAGCTTACAGTAGGCAGCGTCTTAAAATTGCCGGCCTTGTGAGGTGATTTTATGCTGCAGGCACTAGTCGACAATAGAAACGGTAATGTGTGGGATTTGCCGGTGTCATCCATCAATTATAGAACCGTTAGGATTGGAAAGGCGTCGAGTATAGATTTCACATTCCTTAGCGGCGGAATATACGAAAGCACGAATTTCCAAATCAATAACGGGGATATTGTGAGGGTTACACTGGACGACATTCCTGTGTTTTACGGTTATGTATTCAAGATTGATGGTGGCCGAGATGAGGCGGTTAGAATTACGGCATATGATCAGACGCGGTACCTGATGGGATCCGATACGTATGTATTCAAGAATACTTCAGCTACAAACGTCCTGAAGAAGATTGCGAATGATTCGGGTCTGAAAATTTCGGATGATATCGCGGATACATCATATGCGATTCCAAAGATCGTTGCTGACGGTGAGAAGCTATTCGACATCATCGTGAATGCACTTGCGGACACGACACGTTCAACTGGTAAATCATATGTGTTTTTCGATGACTTCGGTGAGCTCACAATTAAGAAGATTGAGGATCTAGCGATTGATCTGTCACTCGGTGATCAAAGTCTCGTATATGATTACTCAACATCGAGATCCATCGACTCGGATACCTATAACAGGATCAAGCTTGTACAGGATATTAAGAACAAAAAAGGCAAGGTCACGGGTCGTGATGTGTATATCGCTCAGGACAGTAACAACATTGAAAAGTGGGGCCGGCTGCAGTACTATCAAAAACTCGATGATGGGCTGAATAAGGCGCAGATTAATGAAGTCCTGACGACACTGTCACTGCTAAAGAACCGCGAGACGAGAAACTTCTCTATCTCAGCTCTTGGAGATATCCGCGTGCGTGCTGGTTGTAAACTTTCGGTAAACATCCAAGAAGCAGATATCAACGAGTCCTATCTCGTCGATGAGTGCGAACACAAATTCGAAGGCGAAGAACATACGATGTCACTAAATTTGAAGGTGTACGGATGAAAAACATCGGCTTATTAGCAAATGTCATAAAATCAGCAGGCGTCGGAGCTGTGCGAGCCGGTTCTCCGGTCGAGATCATATTCGGAGTCGTGTCAAATACAAGTCCTCTCGAGGTAACCATTGATCAGCGGTTCTCACTCGATGAGGACTTTTTAATTATCCCTGAGAGTCTAACGGAGTATAAAATCCCGGTAAACCATACGCACAGCTTCAGCGGAGGGACAACCGGACCGGCATTAACTGAAGAGCTCGTCATCAGAAAGGGGCTCGAAGTTGACGACGTTGTGATCTTATTCCGACTGCAGGGCGGCAATCAATATCTAATCTTCGATAGGGTGGTGTGATGAGATGATCCCAACAGGGGGCATGACTAATGCTGCATTGCAGCAGTCACAGCAGCCAAGCAGAACGTACAGGATCGATTTAGAAAATGGTCGGATCGTTGGGACGACTGACGGACTAGAAGCAGTCAAGCAGGCCGTATACAAGATCCTTGGCACCGAACGATTCGAATACTTAATTTATGGACCGGATTACGGCAGCGAGTATGGTTCATTAATAGGCGGGAATAGCGCGTTAATTCGTTCTGAGTTAGGGCGTAGGATCACTGAGGCTCTTATGCAAGACGACCGCATCACAGATGTTCAGGATATGAAAGTAACGATCACAGGAGATTCAGCTCTTGCGGAATTCACAGTTGCCTCACAATACGGAAGTTATCAAACAGAAAAAGGGGTGAGCGGAGTTGTATGAAGCACAAACATACGGCGCTATCTTGCAGCGAATGCTTTCGGCTGTGCCAGATGACATCGACAAACGGCCGGGGAGCATTATCTATGATGCTTTAGCTCCTGCTGCTTTAGAGTTATCTGAGATCTATGTGAATCTCGATAGACAGCTGAAAGAAGTTTTCCCACAAACAGCATCGGACAATAACCTCGACTTATTGACAGAGCCTTTCGGTCAGGAACGTAATCAGGCTACGTATGCAGTCCGTAAGGCTGTTTTCACAGGTCAGTCTGGCGTATCAATTAATGTGCCTATCGGTAGTCGCTTCTCGATATCAGGCGTTACGTACAGAGCTATATTGAGGATTACTTCAGGGCAGTTCGAACTAGAATGTGAGCAGCCTGGAAGTATCGGCAATCAATACTTTGGGACTATGATTCCTATCGATTACGTGGACGGTTTAGTTGTGGCTACCCTCGCAGACGTTCTGATTCCGGGAGCTGACAGAGAAAGCGACGACGATTATCGTACTAGATTCTTTCTCGGTGTGCGACTGCCTGCAACGAGCGGAAACAAAGCTGATTATCGGAAATGGGCGCTTGAGGTGGACGGAGTAGGCGGGGCGCAGGTTATCCCGCTATGGAATGGGCCAGGAACGGTCAAGGTGATCATTATCGATGCTGAAAAGCTTCCTGCGAGCCCTACACTAGTTTCTATTGTGCAAGACTATATTTCCCCGGCAGATGGTACCGGTGAAGGTGTGGCGCCAGTAGGTGCTGACGTGAACGTTGTTGCTGCGACGAGTGTATCGGTGAACATCACAGGCACAATTGTACGTGATGGATCTCGAACGATCGATCAGATCGAGGAGGATTTCGCTTCAGTCATCTCGTCATATCTTGCAAGCATTGCCTTTATAGACAATTCGAATGTGCTATATGCAAAGCTTGGCGCAATGTTGCTAGATGTGGCAGGAGTCGATGACTATACGGCGTTACAACTAAATGGGTCGACAGGTAACATTACGATCTTAAGTGGTCAGGTGGCAGTCCTCGGGACGGTGAATCTGTGATGAGTGAGATTCAAATCAGGAGCCCTTCAGGGGTTCAAATGATGGGTGTATTGCCTGAAATGTATGCAGGCATTCACGAGGCTCGTGCGCTGATGCAAAGTGAAGGTGTCGAATTCGATGAGGTGAAAGATTGTTCTATCGCAGTCTTCGATCAAGCAAAGATTGACAATTCCACTTGGGGTTTGTCCTTATGGGAAGAAGCGCTTGGAATCAAAACCGACATCTCGAAAAGCTATCCCATTCGACGAGCAGTGATCAAGTCAAAGATCCGAGGTAATGGGACAACGACGATGGCTCTCCTGCAGAAGGTCGTCAGCAGCTACGAAAACGGTGTGATCGAAGTCACGGCACAGCCGGCACTCTATCAAATAACGATCAGCTTCTCCGGTGCGATCGGTGCGCCTCCGAATATCGCAGATGTTCAAGCAGCAGTCGAGGCGATCATCCCGGCACATCTTTCAGTATTTTATAAATTCCGTTATCTCAGTATCACTGAAGTCGAGGCAATGACGATAGATGAAATCGACACGACAACGCTCGATAATTTCTCATGGGGGTGAGTGAGTAGATGGCAAATCCTACAACACCGAATCTAGGTTTGATTAAGATCGATCGGAGTTCTCCATCGACAACGTTCTTCAATACAAAATCGTACATTGATGATAATATGGATCTTCTCGATGCTGCAGTGAATGCGAGAGCTCCAAAAAATAACCCGGTATTCACCGGCGAGGGTGTAACTCTCCCGGCAGATCCAACGCAAGCAATGCACGCAGTAACATTGCAGCTATTAATTGCGAAATTTGATCAAGCTACAAGATACACTCCTTAATTGGGGCGTTTTTTGAGAAGGGAGTGAATTAAATGGCAAGAACGCTAGTCAGAGCATTTTCTGGTACTGGATATATTCAATATACAGGTAAATTCGTAGACACAGACGGTTGGGTGTATGTAGCAACGTATGACCAAGGTGCAGCAAGCGACCGCGTAAAAATCCATGTATCAAAAGACGGTGGTAGCACATGGACGCAATTTGGAATAATGCCGCTGTTTAACGGTATATCCGCTAGCGGCTACGTACAATTTGAGAATGTAGGGAACGCGCTCTATATTGCATGTGGCTCGATGGGTGCGGAGTCGCCTTACACATACGCGACGGCTTTACTAAAGATTCCTGATAAGACTACAGTTACATCGTCTACACAACTTAGTACGTACACCGTGATAAGCAATCCGTGGACATATGGTAGCCGCCACCAATGTACGAACCTACGTATGGGGACAGACGGTTTCCTATACTCGACCGTCGATAACTGGACGAACTCTTATTACAATGCAATGTACAGAATCAATGTATCAACTAATGCGGTTGTTGGTTCGTGGTATGGGAATAACGGTTCGTCTAGTAGACAAACGCCTACACTATTCCGCACAGCAAATTATATGGTTGCAGGATATATGTCGAGTGACAATACGTCCTATCAAATGTATATGACCATCAATTCTAACAATCAAGGGCAAAACAATGCACTTACAGCCAATAATGACTCCGGTTATTCAGCATCACACATAGGTGTTGAGTTACCTAACGGTGACGTTGTAGCAATGGGGGTTGGTCTATCCTCTGGATCACAAGGACTTAACGTTTTAAGGGCGGGTAACACAAGTTGGTTAGCAAACATGACGCTACCGAAGACAACAGGGATAGCCTATACACAGCAATGGCTATTCTTAGACGAGACACTGACACCTGCGCTGGGTTATTGGGACGGTGATGGAACCCAAGGGACAACCTTTTATAAAAAGCAAATCACCTATACAACTTCGTCGGTATCGCTTGGACCTGCCATAAAAATAGCAACAAAGCCAGCTAATGCAACCACATGGGTCGCTTACCCACGAAAAGATGCAACAGGCATTAGACGGGTAGCTATCATCACAATGGATGCCGCAAATAACGTCTACGCAGAGGTCATCTCTAACAATACGCCACCTAACGCACCTGTAATTACGTATCCAGTAGCTAACTCTTGGATCAACACACGGACACCAATAATTCAATGGAACTTCAGTGACCCAGATGCCGGCGATACCCAAAGTCAGTACTTGGTTCAGCTAGTTAACAGCGCGTACTCAGCCGTTATAGCTGACACTGGTTGGTTATCTGGCAATGTGCGTAGTTGGCAAATGCCTGCCGGATGGATTACTGCTGACGGGACATATTATGTCAGGATGCAGGTCAAGGATTCACAAGGTGCAATCAGTGGACCGGGAACTGGTACACCGGGAGACACCAATTACTATAATGTTTATTTTGGTGTGGATACAGTTCCCCCTAATGCTCCTACACTTAGCATTGGAGCAATAACGGGTACAACAATAGCTACAACGTTCTCACTCTTTAGCGATTCTGCTCCAAGTTCGGGGATTGCATCAAGTGGGCTTTTCGTGGTGGTTGATGATACGGCAGGTAATCGAGTCGCAACTCATCAGCCGGCCGTGGGTTCTACATCTTTTGTAATACCGAATCTAACACCTAATACAGCGTATTACATTTGGGTTACATACCTTGATACTGCGGGTAACTGGGCTCCTGCAAGTACAAAATATTATGTCGTCACAGATACGCGAGCTCCAGACACGCCAGCACAAACAAATGGCATACCATACGCCGCCTCTAATAGTGTTTCGTGGTCGGCATTTTCTGATGGTCCTGTCTCATCCGGTTTACTCTTAACGACACTTTACCTTCAGAAATGGAACGGCAGTTCATATGTCACAGAACCAGGATATCCGAAGTCTGTTGTAGGCTTATCGAATGCAATCACAGGACTCACGCCTGCAACTCAGTATCGTTGGGGTGTCACATATACGGATAACGTGGGCAACGTCAGCCCGCTTGCGTATACGAATTTCACCACGAATAGTTATGCTGTGACGACGATAGAGAACGTGGTGTCAGGCGGCAAGGTGTACAACGCTCGACCTAAGATTCGATTGAAGGTAATCGATGCGAATGATGCGACTCTTAAAGATCTTGAATTCCAACGATCTTCAATTCCGACATTCGCATTGCCGACAGATGTCACTATGTCCGGTACGCCACAATCTTTTAACGTTACGTCACCGTTTGCGAGTAGTACCTTAGTCACGTTTACGCCGGCAAGCGCACTGCCGACAGGTATATCATATCTGCGAGCTCGCGCTTATGATGGCAAGGATTGGGGTCCATGGAGCACGCCAACAAACTTTACAATTGAGACTCCGACATATCCGACGACGATCGCAGCAGGTGACACCACTATCAGCAAAAGAACGATTGACGACATCCGGAGCAAAGTAAACGCGGTGCGGCAGGCTCGCGGTCTGGCTGTCATAGTGTGGACTGATTCAACTATCAAAGATTGGACAAACGGCGCAGCAGGTACAAGTATTAGGGCAATCCATCTAATCGAGCTTAGACAGGCGATCAACGACATCTATGTCGTACTAGGGGGAAGTGCTCCGACTTGGGGCGTAGATCCAATCATCGATACGACGATTAATCGTAAGGGCCAACACTGGATCGATTTAAGAAACGCACTAGCATTAGCATAAAGACGACAGGCCAAAAAGGTGCCAGTCGTCTTTTAATTTATGCCCAAATAAAAAGCCCTTCGGGGAAGAAAAGAGAGGTTAGTAATGAACAAGTTCTTACAATCGCTACTCACCCTGGAATCACTATTTAAGCCTGCAAATGCAGGAGCTGCTACCGTAGGAGCTATTATTGGACCGTTTATTTTGCAGTCATTTGGAAACGGAAAAGCATGGGCTTTTATATTATTAATCGCGGTCATCATTGCTGACTGGATAACTGGAACTGCTGCAGCTAAGAAAGATGAAAGCTACACCTCTGAGTATGGAATTAGAGCGGTACCGCGGACCATTTTGATGCTCTGGTTTCCTATTATCGGTGGATTACTTGATAAGGTATCACTGAGTGTTTTTGGAATCAATCAGCCAGGGTATGCATTCTTTTCAATCACTATCATGCTTATCTATCATACCTGGGAGAGCATGACAGCCAATGCGTATCGAGCTGGCTGGGAACAGTGGATTCCTAAGAGCGTTACAACTTTTGTGGGGAGTGAAATTAAGGCGAAGATCGAACGAGCGAATCGTCAGAAGGACGGTATGAGCAAATGAAAAATCAAGAATTTATTAATAAGATTGCACCCGCAGCGGTAGAGGACATGATTAGTACGGGTGTGCTTGCAAGTATTACAATTGCTCAGGCAGCTCTAGAAAGCGCATGGGGGCAGTCGGCTCCTGGTAACAACTTATTTGGAATTAAAGGCAGTGGAACGACTCAGGAAACAAAAGAATTTATCAATGGTCAGTGGATGAGTATCGATGCAGACTTTAGATTATATCAGGACTGGATTGGCAGCATTACGGATCATTCGAAGTTTTTACTTGAGAATCCGAGATACCGAAAAGCAGGATTCTTTGATCGATGTTCTGTACGGGACTATGTTGGGGCAGCGAAAGCCTTACAAGCTGCAGGATATGCGACGGATCTGCAGTATGCTGTAAAATTAATCGGTATCATTGAGAATAATCAATTACAACAATTTGATAAGGAGGCGGATAATATGCTGAGAGAATTTAACGAATTAAAAGGACAAATTCAAACATTACTAAATACTGCAGAGGCGCATATTGAGAAGATTAATGTGCTAGAAAAGAAAGCAAGTATGCCAGTACCTGAGTGGGCACAAGATGCTGTTTCTGCAGCTGTCTGTACAGGGTTGATTGATACACCAGATGGGCGTAGCCATGACTTTTATAGTCTACTAACGGTTTTCCACCGAAAAGGACTCATTTAAACCTTATCAAGAATAATTTTTTGATCAAACAAAGGATATCAAAAAGTTGTTCGGTAGTACACCTTAATATACTCCGCTTTTTCGGGTTTCTAAGCCATCCATTGACGCAGGGCGTTTTTATTCCAAGTCGGTGAACAATCTGCATTTAATTAAACCATTGCCGTTTTTGGCAATGGTTTAGATTAAATGTTTTAGTATTTTATCAATCTATTATAAATAATAATATTAAATCTACTAGTAAACTGAGTAATTAAAAGACATAGAAATCGGTTTTCTAGCATACCAATCAGTTTGGTTGGTATTATTGAATTGTATTACAAAGCCAATACCAATAAGCACACCCCATTGATTTGAGTTAGTTTCTCTTTTAGTTAATGTGCCAGTTCCTGATGACATTACAGAGATTGTTGGGAACGTACCCGTATCATTTGTGGAAGCAGATGAAATATTTTTATCTTCTAAAGTAAATCCATTCGAACTAATAAGTCCAATAGATTTTGATGCAACACTATTAATTTGTTTAAAACTTCCACTAGAATATACTTCTAATTGCATAGTTTCTCTAACAATAATAGGTAATGACTGATTCCCAAAATCTTGGTCTTTATTAACTGTTATAATAGTAACCGCTTGCGTTCCAAACTCTCCCTTATTTAATGAGTTCTTAGGATGAGTCTGTTCTAACTTCTCTCCATAGGTCTCCAATAATTTTCCAGTTTGTGTATCGTATACCTTCAAAGTAATTTCATCTTGTCCAACAATCCGTTCGACTCTTACTTTATCAGCATTTGGAATATTAACTGTTATTTCATTCATTAGAAATTTCCCGTTGTTTTGCTGTGTTTTTATTCCTTGATCAACGACATTACTTTCTGTTGCCATAGCTGAGAATGGAATGGCTGTTACTAGAGATGCTCCAATAATTGCAGAAATAATCGTTTTTTTCAATTTCATTAGTTCTCCTCTTTTCATAGTGTTTTATAAATCTATTAAACTATAACCCAAATTATTCCAATTTACAACCAATTTTTCTTACATTTGATTATATTTCCCAAATTTATAATTGTAACTAATATCGAATTAATCATTTGAACCTGAAAATAAAAAAGGTCAGTAAACGCACTTCACAAATGTAAAATGCGTTTATTGACCTCTTATTGTGTTGGCTATATCCTTTATAAGCGTGCTAAATCGTTTTTACATTTCCTTTCGATCTTGTAAGTAGGACAACAGCCAAATGATTCCGGAAATTACTGCAGTTAAAAATCCTAGTCCACCGATTAATAAAAAAATCAAAAAGGGTACAGGACTGGGACTGGAGTAAAAGTCATGTTTAGACATATTTGAAAACTGAATTGATACACCAATAATCATACTTAATATCCAAACTGCAATCCCAATGATAGCAATTACCAAGGCTTTCTTCGTTACCTTTTTCAATTTAATCATCTCCTTGACTAAAATTTTGCTAAAAATAATTGTTGGAGAATTCTTTTTATGTTCTTTATATGGTAAACATTAACATAATATTGATTAATATTCAATTTAATGTTATTACATTCCAAAATAACTACTATATAATAGTAAAAGTTAGCTAGAATTATAATTAAACCATAGTGACTAGACAGTCAGGAAATAACGTGTCCCAAAGTTGCAGAAAAATATAAAAGCCGGTTTAGAGATTATTAATTATTGAAAACCCGAGAATTGCAATATTTTACTTGGGCTTCTTTAAGACGACATGATTACAACCAAATTTTGATGAGTAGTTCCCACTGGCTCAATGGCTAGCGGGGATTTTTTTACTGCCAAAAATCACTTGCATTGCGAATACGTGTTCGGTATATAATATAAAACACAAACGCATGTTCCTATTTTGAGGTGATTAAATGAGTGTCATGACAAATGTTGAGACTGACGAGGATGTTCAATTAATTAAAGAGTTTACACTGCTTCCTATATTACTCGATATGTTGTCGAGGGATTCTGAAGAGCTCAGGGTTCACAAAGACAAAATTATTTATGGTCATATTCTGTTTTACCTAAAAGAAGTCGAGAACGCTATTTATCCAGAAATACAAAGCATTAAGAGTAAAATGAAAAAGCGTGATATTAAGGTATTGAATACATCAATGACTGCTTTAGGCATTAACGTTGAATATAAAGTTCGTGGTTACGTCCATCATTTCACAATGCTCAGAAGTTTGATTAAAGCTGAACTCATGACAACTTTAATGAGAATGCGGAGGTCATTGTAATGGTAATGAGGGAAAAAAGCGAACGCACAATTTACCTCTCGGATTGCCAATCTTTTTACGCAAGCGTCGAAAAGGCTACACATCCTGGATTAGATAATCTTCCTGTTGTTGTGGCCGGTGATCCTGCCAGAAGATCGGGAATTATTTTGGCGGCATGTCCAATAGCCAAAAGCTTTGGAATTAGTACGGCTCAGCGACTTGGAGAGGCGCTGCAGCTATGCCCAGATGTTATTGTAATGCGTCCGCATATGCAGCGTTATATCGATGTATCACTTGCAATTACTGACATTTACAAAGAGTATACCGATTTAGTTGAAGTGTTTTCTATTGATGAGCAGTTTCTAGATGTGACGGGATCGCTCAATCATTTTCGCTGTACCTCAGAAGAACTGGCAAGCATGATTCAAAAAAAGGTCGCGGCGTCAATGAATGTACGTATTCGTGTTGGTATCGGTCCAACTAAAATACTTGCTAAGCAAGCAACGGACAATTTTGCAAAGAAAAACCCGAGTGGTATTTTTACGCTTGGTAAAGAGGATGTAGAACGTGTCCTATGGCCTTTAAGTGTGGATAAGATGTATGGAGTTGGGTCGCGTATGACTCGGCATTTCGTAGCTCTTGGCATGACAACGATAGGTCATGTTGCTCAAACACCATTGCATTTACTTAAGCAGAAATTTCGTGCACGCTTTGGTAAACAATCGGATATTCAAGCGGAGGTCATGTGGCGTACAGCTAATGGTCTTGATGATAGTCCAGTCACACCTGGCACATTTAATGTAGCTCCAAAATCTATTGGTCACGGAATGACCTTGCCACGAGATTATACGACAGCAGAAGAGGTAGATATTGTTCTCTTGGAATTAACGGAAGAAGTTTGCCGTGATGCGCGAGCGAAGGGGTATACGAGCGGGACTGTTCATGTATTCTGCATGTGCTCACCATACGATGCACCTACAGGCTTTAGTCAACAGCGCAAGATGCCCTTTGCTACAAACAATACTCTGAAAGTTTTCAAGTCAGTTCGAGAGATCTTTCATCGTAATTGGAATGGGCACCCGGTGCGTAAAGTTGGCGTTACGCTAGGATCACTTGATGACGAGGAAGTTACACAACTTGATCTATTTGAAGACTTAACGAAGCTAAGGAAGCTTGATAGCGTTTTAGATGGAATTAAAGATCGTTTTGGCAATACGGCAATTATTCGTGCTTCGAGTTTAATGAAAGCTGGTCTAGCCGCGGATCGAGCTGGTAAAATTGGAGGTCATTATAAATGAGTAAGAAATTAGAGCTTAACGGACTTTGGGAGTCTAGCCGTATGATGCTTCCTCAACATAAAGAGTCAGCGATTAGAAATCGAAAAGAGGCTCAACGCATATCACGACCTATACGAGACGAGCAAGAAATTCAAAACATATCAGCCGTGCTGAGCTTATCGCAGATGTATAAAAAACCAGTTGTACTAACTTTATATGAAGAGTTTAAAACTCGATCAGTTACCGGCATCGTGGCACGCAGTAGGCATGGTGAATTTCGACTAGACATAGTCGAGACTGTTAGCAGAGTAGAGGATTGGGAATGGATTGCTTACAGAGATGTTCTTAAAGCAGAATTAAGCAATGAATGGACAGAAGATGGAATGATAGATCCATAATCAACTAAATAGTAAATAAAAGATTGCTCCAAGGGCAGCGATATTATAATGAAGAAACAAATTAAAGATCCTGTTTAAACACAGGATCTTTTTAGTACAGTCAAATTGTCTTATCTATTATGATCTATTAAGTGTAAAGCTGTCTTGTTTCATTTTGTTTAGGAAATTTTCGTCCCCAAACCGTCCCCAAGAAGAAAAATATATAACTGTACTATATAATTTTAAACCCCTGTTATACATAAAGAAACCCTTATTATATAAGGGTTTTAGAAAACTGTTTTATAAATTAATACGACGGCCCTTTTACGGGCCGTCTCATGGGAGAGGAGAAACCGGACGAAGAGCTTATGGGGAAACGTAAGTCTTCTCCGCGGTTGTCTACGACATTCTCTGATGTCGATAGTTCAAGGATGACCGTTTTACAGGAAATTTATACATGGCAGGCATAAAATTTTTGTGTCAGAATAGGGCTTGTGGTACGATAGCAAAAGAATGAGCCAGTCAGAAGGGGAAAAGCGCAAGATGAGAGTGATTTCAGGCAGTGCCAAAGGCAGGTCGCTAAAGGCGGTACCCGGTATCAGCACGCGACCAACAACGGATAAAGTGAAAGAAGCGATCTTCAGTATGATCGGTCCTTATTTTGATGGCGGGCAGGTTCTCGATTTGTTCGCAGGCACGGGCGGGTTAGGCATTGAGGCTCTGAGCCGCGGGATGGATAAAGCGGTCTTCATTGATATTGAGAAGAAGAGTATCGATACGATCCAGCATAATCTGCAAGTGGCCGGGCTGAAGGATCAAGCCGAGATTTACCGGACAGATGCCGCTAGGGCACTGAAGGCGTTAGCGAAAAGGGAGCAGCAGTTTCAATTGGTTTTTCTAGACCCGCCATATAAAATGAAAGTGATTGTGGATCTGATCAACGCAATGGAGACACAAGCGATCGTTGAGGCGAGTACCACAATTGTGGTGGAGCATGACGCGAAGGATGTTCTAGACGACATCATAGGCGGATTCAAGCAACAAAGAAGAGCGGACTATGGAGATACCGCTGTTACGATTTACAAGCAATCTGTAGGGGATGAATAGGCTTTTGAGAGGAGATGACAGCATGATGAAACAAGAACACGGCATTACTGTAGCTGTATATCCGGGAAGTTTTGACCCGGTGACATACGGCCACCTTGATATTATACATAGAGCAGCGAAGGTTTTTGATAAGCTCATTGTTGCAGTGCTGAATAACACGTCCAAGAACCCTACTTTCACATTGGAAGAAAGAATGGAGCTCATCCGAACAGTGACGAAGGATCTTCCGAATGTAGAGGTGGATGGGTTCAGAGACTTAATGGTGAATTATATGAAGCATCGCAATGTGCGATTGATTGTGCGCGGTCTTCGAGCTGTTTCTGATTTTGAATATGAGCTTCAAATGGCGTCAACGAATCACAAGCTCAACTCGGATGTGGAAACTTTCTTTATGACCTCGAAGCCCAAGTACTCCTACCTGAGCTCCAGCATCGTCAAAGAAATAGCGCGTTTTCATGGCCCGGTTGTTGATTTAGTACCTCCCGAAGTAGAAATAGCGCTGCAAAATAAATTCCCAAAAGCTTAAAGCAGCAGCGAACTATTGGGCTTTTTTTCGAAAAGTGCTTATAAAAGAAGAAATGATAAGCATTGTGATGATCAAAAGAAGGAACTGAAAGAGGTTAACTCCCCATAAAGCCCATATCGAGCCGCCGTTCAGCTGAGTTGCGAATTGTGTGTTCGTGTTTGATGTTTGATCCAACCAAAGAAAACTTGGTTCTGTATCTATGAGAAGGAACTGTACAGGTTTCCAAAGTAAGATGGTACCAACAAAGGCAAGCACGGCGTGCAAGATACGGGACTGGAAGAAAAAGCGGTAGCGTGCTTCTGTTTTTTGGTGAAAGCCAGCAACTTGCGCATGTGCGGACAACCCGCCCCAGCCAAGAAAAGCGCTGATGAGCGCCATTTGTGGAAGTAAGGAGACACCTTGGGCTTGGCTCCAGGAATAGGCTCCGAGATGAATCTCCATCAAACCCATAATCCATTGTAATGATGTATCGGTGTGGACATTCAAAAAGCGCAAGAAGAAAGAAATCAAGGGCTCAAGGACTTCTGTAAGACGAGTAATGGTAATGACATTAATCAATACGGAAAAGATCATCATATATCCGCCGATGAGCATTAACGTTTGAACAGAGGAAATCACTGCATCGCCAAGGAGTTTGCCGAATGCTCGGCCGTCGTGCAGATAGGCTTGCCGCATCGTTGACAAGGCCATCTTCCAGATAGAGCCTGCTGATTTAGGCGCAGAAATCATTTGATCATTCGAAAGCTGCTCAGGCACTTTAGATATTTTAGGTAATCGCATCAAGAAGCCGGTGACAATAGCAGTCGTATAATGAACGATGGCAAGGATAAGACCAAGTTTCGCACTGTGCAGAAAGCCGATACCCACAACCATGATTAAGAATAAAGGGCTGCACAGGTGGGATAAAGCGGTTAGACGTTCGGTCTCATCTCGCGAGATGAGTTTTTTTTCGCTGAGGGTGGCAGTAATTTTGGCTCCGCTAGGAAATCCTACAATGAGGCCAGAAGCTAACGCCCAACCGCCCACTCCGGGCAAACGGAATATCACTCTCATGAGTGGGTCTAGCAGAACTCCTGTCCCTTGAATGACGCCAAAACCAATCAACAGCTCGATCATAATGAGAAAAGGCAGCAGGGCAGGAAAGACGAGTTTCCACCAAATCGTAAGCCCCTCGAGCGAAGATTGAAACGCTTTGTCAGGGAAAAGTATGATAGACACAACTACGAGGGCAGTCAAAGAGCCCAGTACGAGCGTCGTGAGCTTGGGAGTGTAGCTTACTTTTGAAGGCTGCATGGTTTCACCTCATCCTTTAACATGCTTCATTTGTACGCAAAAAGACAGAGGTTTAGACCAAGCTTTCATTCTTGTCCATTGGAAGATAATCATTACATGTAATAGGCATCAGGAAGGGGAACCTGCATGGAAAACGAAGAAGAGAATCGAATTCACACGTGGTCTAATGATTCCTATGAATATCCGAGAAGATCGTCGACGAGGCGTTATTTAGTTTCGGCGCTTGTCGGAATTGTCATTATTTATTTGTTGTTTTTTGTACGGCTGCCATTCTTTATTTTCATGCCGGGAACAGCGGAAGAAATTAAACCGATGGTGACAATACCCAGAGGCTCTGATTTGGAAAAGGGAACGTTGATGCTCACGACAGTGCGTGTAGCCGATGCCAATATGATTAATTATCTAATTGGTCTTGTTCACCCTTATGAAGAAATTCAGCCCAAAACGAGTGTTTTGCGCAAAGGGGAGTCCGAGCAAGAGTACACACAGCGGCAAGAATATGTCATGTTGACCTCGCAAGCGAGCGCTATTCAAGCCGCTTACACACATGCGAAGGTTCCTTTTCACATCAATCATGAGGGTGTTATGGTGCTGCAGACGTTGCCAGGCTTGTCGGGAGAGAAGGTGCTCAAACCTGGTGATGTGCTGCTGAAGGCTGGAGAGAAAGATGTGAAAGTGGCTCAAGATTTACTTGATTCATTAAAAGGGAAGAAAGCCGGGGAATCCATCACCGTTACCTACGCTAGGAATAAGGTAGAACAACAGGCAACATTGGCACTAGGAGCACTTCCTCTGCAACAAGGGGAAACGGGTGAACCTCGTGCGGGTATTGGCGTCGTTCCGGCTGATATGCAATCAGTTAAAGCAGACCAAGAAGATCAACAGGTGTCGATTAAGGCTGGAGAGATCGGAGGGCCCTCGGCTGGTTTGATGTTCTCATTAGAGATTTTTAATCAACTGGTTCCTGAGGATATCACAAAGGGCTATCGCATTGCAGGGACAGGGACCATTGAAACTGATGGCACCGTGGGTCCGATTGGAGGCATTCAACATAAGATTATTGCCGCGGATCGGGAAAAGGCGGATTTCTTCTTTGCCCCCAAAGATGTGACGTACAAAGACGGAACCAAAATTACGAATTACTCCGATGCTGTCCAAAGAGCGAATCAAATTAAGACGAAGATGAAAATTGTCGAGATCGGCACGATGGATGACGCCCTGAAATATCTAGCGGCGCTGCCTCCGAAGTAAGCTCTTTGGGATGAAAGTAAATAGATTTATAATTGACAAAAGGCAATCAAACTGGATATAATAATCTTTGTTTGTTTGGGGTGATATAACATGCAGATTCGTTTTAGAGAGCTTTCTCTGAAAGGGCACCCGGTCCATATGACGGAAGAGATGAATTTGACGGCTCCTTTTGAAGGGCGTCAAGATATCCTTCGCCATGGTCCTGTGCGTGTCGATCTTCTTGCATCGCATGAAGATGGAGTAGCCAAAGTTAACGGAACGTTAACGCTAGACTTGGAGTTAAGCTGTTCACGATGCTTAACGCACACGAATCAAACAATCGAACTTCCTTTTGAGGAAGTCTTCATGCAAAAGCCAGAGGAAGAAGACCCGGAACTTGACGAGGACATTCATTTGGTCGTTGGAGATAAAGTCGATTTAGAGCCGTACGTTGTAGAAAATGTAGTGGTTGGTTTACCGTACATACCACTTTGTGACGAAGCGTGCAAAGGTCTCTGTCCTGTGTGTGGAGAAAATCGCAATCTCCAGGATTGCGGCTGTAAGCAGGAGAAAATCGATCCTAGGCTTGCAGGTCTCGCGGACTTTTTTAACAAAGAATAAGGCAACGCCCGAAATTCGATGAAGGAGGTGTTTTGAATATGGCAGTACCTCAAAGGAGAACGTCCAAAACTCGTCGCGACAAGCGCCGTACTCACTTTAAATTGGAAGTTCCAGGCATGGTGAAATGTGAACAATGTGGAGAACTGAAGCTGGCACACCGCGTGTGCAAGTCTTGCGGAACTTACAAAGGTAGAGAGATCGTAAAAGCATAAGAATAAGCATAGTACTTCATCCTAGTGTGAGGTGCTATTTTTTTTGCTTTCTTTTTGGTTCTAAATTTAATATACTACAGTTTAGTATCTGGTAATAAGATGAGATCTCACGAGATAAGGTGGTGCTAGCCATCGAACGCCTTCCTAAACGACAAAGGCAGCAGCAATTGCTTCAAGCAATTGAAGCGAATCCTTTTATGACTGACGAGGAACTGATGCGAACGTTTCAGGTTAGCATCCAAACCGTCCGGTTAGACCGATTGGAACTAGGTATTCCTGAGCTGCGGGAACGCATGAAACACATGGCTGTCAAAACGTACGATCAAGTGCGTTCACTGTCTATTGATGAAGTCATTGGTGAAGTGATCGATTTGCAGCTGGACCAAAGCGGTATTTCGATTTTTGAAATTAAAGAAGATCATGTTTTCTCAAGAACCAAAATTGCAAGAGGACATCATATATTCTCACAAGCAAACTCCCTGGCCGTTGCCGTTATCGACGATCCAATCGCCTTGACAGCCTCAGCAGACATCCGGTTTATACGTTCTGTAAAGCTAGGAGAGAAATGTATCGCCAAAGCCTATGTGCGTTCCGTTTCCAAAGGGAAAGCAAGAGTTGAAGTGTCTTCCTACGTTGGCGATGAGGCTGTGTTCCGAGGTAATTTCGTGATCTTTCATTCGAAGAAGGAGCAACATCTAGAGAGGGAGGACAAGCTGCATGCGGATCGCGATTGATGCCATGGGCGGCGATAATGCCCCGAAAATTGTAGTGGAGGGTGCTTTAGCAGCGGCCAAAGAGTGGAAGGACGTACATATCATTTTGGTCGGCAACAGCGCTGTAATTGAAGCCTATCTCACAGAGAGACCGGCAAATATAACTATCCGTCACACGGAGGAAGTCATTGAAGCGGAAGATGAGCCTGTGAAAGCAGTGCGACGCAAAAAAGACGCCTCCATGGTTGTAGCGGGTAAACTAGTACGGGAGAAAGAAGCGGAAGCGATGATTTCCGCTGGAAATACAGGCGCATTGATGACGACGGGCTTGCTCGTGGTTGGAAGAATTCCGGGTATTGAGCGTCCGGCTCTGGCGCCGATGATCCCGACAATGGATGGCCATGGCGTGCTGGCCCTCGATTTGGGTGCGAATATGGATGCTACGCCGGAGCAATTACTCCAGTATGCAATTATGGGCAGCATTTACCGTTCCAAAGTGCATGGCATATCTAAGCCGCGCGTAGGCCTTTTGAACGTAGGAACAGAGGCTGCCAAAGGGAATGAATTAACCAAAACGGCATATCCTTTAATGGAACAAGGACCTATTCATTTTGTAGGAAATGTCGAATCTTCTCAGGTTCTCCGCGCCAAATGCGATGTTATCGTATGCGACGGGTTTGCCGGGAATATTATGCTGAAATCGCTGGAGGGTGCGGCATCCGCCATTTTTTCGGCACTGAAACAGGAATTTACGAAATCGCTATTTACCAAGCTGGCAGCAGCGGTTTTGAAACCGGGTCTTACCAATTTCCGCAAGAAGTTGGACTATAACGAGCATGGAGCGGCACCATTCTTGGGGATAGATGGATTGGTCCTGAAGAGCCATGGTTCCTCCGATGCAAATGCCATTAAAAATGCGGTTCGCCAAGCTAGAATAGCTTTGCAAAATGATTTGGTTGGCACGATATCTGCCGAAATAAGCCATGGGAAGAGAGATATTACAACATGAACCTAATACCAGTTGGGGTGCTTGGTACAGGGAAATATGTACCTGAACGCATATTAACGAATCAAGAATTGGAAACGATGGTTGAGACGAACGATGAGTGGATCGTCACAAGAACAGGCATCCGTGAAAGAAGGATCGCCGCTGAAGGACAAGCAACGTCCGATCTATGCTACGAAGCGTCATTGATCGCACTGGCCAATGCAGGCATTACGGCAGACCAGCTTGATCTGATTGTCGTTTCCACTATTACGCCGGATATGGCATTCCCATCAACGGCTTGCATCCTGCAAGAGAAGCTGGGAGCCAAAAAGGCGGCGGCATTTGATTTATCCGCGGCATGCTCAGGTTTCGTATATGGACTGGCTAATGCATCTAACTTCATTGCAACAGGAACTTATAAATATGCCCTTGTCATTGGTGCGGATTGTTTATCCAAGATTACAGATTATACAGACCGGAACACGTGCATTCTGTTCGGTGATGGTGCTGGGGCCGTTGTGATTGGCGAAGTACCAGAAGAAAGAGGCTTCAAGTCCTTTGAGCTTGGTGCCGATGGCACAGGCGGGCCGCTGCTCAAAATTGAGGGTGGGGGATCACGCAATCCTGCTTCACAAACATCGATCGATCAACGTATGCATTACATCTACATGGCTGGCGCTGAAGTGTTCAAATTCGCGGTGCGGATTATGGGGAACGCAGCAGATGAAGTTCTGAACAAAGCAGGCTGGGACAAATCGGATATTGATTTGCTAGTTCCGCATCAAGCAAACATGAGGATCATTCAAGCTTCCTTAAACCGACTGGAAATGACCGCAGATAAATGTATGATTAATCTCGATAAATACGGTAATATGTCGGCAGCCTCCATTCCCGTAGCACTCGCAGAAGCTGCTGAGCAAGGCAGACTAACAGAAGGCGATCGCCTTGTGCTGGTTGGTTTCGGCGGGGGTCTGACTTGGGGCGCAACCGCGTTGGTTTGGTAGTTTTTTAGTTCATTTTATACATGAAATTCATCTATTTTATTTAAAATCTATTGCCAAAGGGGATCCTATTCTCGTATGGGTAAAATTGCGTTTGTTTTTCCTGGCCAAGGCTCGCAGTCAGTAGGGATGGGCCATGATTTATACACGAATCATCCGGCTGCCAAGGCTTATTATGACCGCGCCAATGAAGCGCTGGGCTTTTCCTTGTCTGATCTGATCTTCCAAGGTCCGGAGGACCAGCTGAAGATCACGTACCACACGCAGCCTGCCTTATTGACAACAAGCATCGCTTGTTTGGAAGCATTCAAGGCTGCGGGCATCACCCCAGACTATGTCGCTGGACATAGTCTGGGTGAATACAGCGCGCTCGTTGCAGCCGGCGTGCTCGCTTTTGAAGACGCGGTTCGCACGGTGCGGGCCCGCGGCGAGTTCATGGAGCAGGCCGTCCCTGGCGGCCTGGGCGCGATGGCGGCCGTGCTCGGAGCCGAGCGCGAAGCGCTTGCGGAGCTGTGCAAGGCCATTACAAGCGGCGGCTCCGTCGTGGAGCTCGCCAATGTGAACTGCCCGGGACAGATCGTCGTATCGGGCAGCAAAGAAGGTGTACAAGCGGTTGTCGAACGCTGCAAAGAAGCAGGCGCGAAGCGGGCGATCCCGCTTGAAGTGAGCGGACCATTCCACTCATCGCTGATGAAACCGGCTTCGGAGCGTCTCGCTGACGTGCTCGCATCCGTCGAGATGACCGAAGCAGCCGTGCCTGTTGTGGCGAACGTTACAGCACGCCCTGTTACAGCTCCAGCAGAAATTCGCGGTTTGCTTGTCGAACAGGTATATTCCCCTGTATTATGGGAGGACACAATCGCGTACTTGATCAGTGAAGGTGTAGATACGTTTATTGAACTGGGATCAGGAACCGTGCTTGCCGGTCTGATCAAAAAGGTCGATAAAACGGTCAAAACCGTTTCGATTGGCAGCCTCGAAGCTTTGGAGAAGTATTTACAGGAGGTGCAATAACATGCTAACGGGTAAAGTAGCACTGGTAACCGGGGCATCCCGAGGCATCGGCCGAGCGATTGCTTTGCATTTGGCCGAGCATGGCGCAGATGTTGCTGTAAATTATGCAGGAAGTGAAGCCGCTGCTGAAGAAGTAGTAGCAGCAATCGAAGCAATGGGGCGCAAAGCCATCAAACTCCGTGCTGACGTGAGCAGCTATCAGGAGTCCGAGGAATTAGTTAAGCAAACCATTGAAAAATTTGGTAAGATTGATATTCTTGTGAATAATGCAGGTATCACAAGAGACAATCTAATCATGCGAATGAAGGAAGAAGAGTTTGATCAAGTCATTGCTACGAATCTGAAGGGTGTATTTAACTGTGTGAAAGCTGTTACTCGTCCTATGATGAAGCAAAGATTCGGTCGAATAATTAATATATCTTCTGTAGTCGGCGTGCTCGGAAATCCGGGACAGGCTAACTATGTAGCAGCCAAAGCCGGCGTGATTGGTTTAACCAAGGCTACGGCGAAGGAGCTTTCCACTCGGGGCATTACCGTGAATGCGGTGGCGCCAGGTTTTATCGAAACCGATATGACCGACAAGCTGTCGGCCGAGATGCGCGAGCAAATGTTGAAGCAAATTCCGTTGGAGCGCCTTGGTCAACCCGAGGAAATCGCAAAGGTTGTTCGTTTCCTGGCATCCGACGATGCATCCTACATGACAGGCCAAACACTTCACGTGGATGGCGGCATGTACATGTAAGATTCGCCAAAAAGAGAATCTCCAAATTGCCTACTGGCAATCTGTCAAAGATTCTCGTATAATACCAAAGAGGAGGTGAACCGGATGTCCGACGTATTGGATCGTGTTAAACGAATTGTAGTCGATCGTCTAGGGGTTGATGAAGCTGAAGTCACCCTCGAAGCATCTTTCAAAGAAGATCTTGGTGCTGATTCTCTCGATGTAGTTGAATTAGTGATGGAATTAGAAGATGAGTTCGATTTAGAAATTTCAGATGAAGATGCTGAGAAGATTACGACAGTAGGAGAAGTTACGAATTACATAAAATCTCATACGTAATAGTCTACAGAGTCCCGTTTCTAATCAAGACGGGACTTCTCTCCATTCTTAGTCAATTAAAAAATCAAGATTCACTACATAGAAGGTGGTACAGATGAAAAGAGTTGTAATTACAGGTATGGGCGTAGTTACTGCCCTTGGTCAAGAGTTGGATACGTTTTGGGGCAATTTGACGGCCGGTAAGTCCGGTGTCAGCTTGATCGAGAATTTTGATGTAAGCGAATACCCAACACGCATTGCAGCAGAAGTGAAAGATTTTAATATTGAGGATTATGTGGATCGCAAAGAATCCCGCCGGATGGACCGTTTCGTGCAGTTCGCGGTAGCAGGCGCTCTTAACGCTCTGAAGGACGCGAATTTGAACCTGAAAGAGGATACGGATCCAGAACGCGTCGGGGTTTCCGTTGGCTCTGGAATCGGCGGTTTGAATACGTGGGAAGAGCAGCATAGAATCCTTTTGGAAAAAGGTCCAAAACGTGTTTCTCCGTTCTTTATTCCAATGATGATCGCGAATATGGCTTCGGGCCACATCTCGATGGTTACAGGAGCTAAAGGACCGAACTCCACAGCGGTGACAGCTTGTGCCACAGGAACGCATTCCATCGGTGATTCCTTCAAAATGATTCAACGCGGCGACGCGGACGTAATGATCTGCGGCGGAGCAGAGGCGACGATTACGCCGATTGGTGTGGCTGGTTTCTGTGCGCTGCGCGCGATGTCCACTCGCAATGATGAGCCTCATTTGGCAAGCCGTCCATTTGATACGGACCGTGACGGTTTCGTTATGGGCGAAGGATCAGGCGTTCTGATTCTGGAGTCACTTGAACATGCGGAACAGCGTGGGGCACGCATCTATGCGGAAGTCATCGGGTATGGGATGAGCGGCGACGCCTATCACATGACAGATCCGGATCCGGACGGAGCAGCACGTTGTATGGTGAAAGCAATCAAGGATGCTGGCATTTCGCCAGATGAGATTTCTTACATTAATGCTCACGGAACATCAACACCAGTTGGTGATAAGTCGGAAACAACAGCGATCAAGAAAGCGCTTGGCGATCATGCGTACAAAGTGGCGGTTAGTTCTACGAAGTCCATGACAGGGCACTTGCTTGGAGCTGCCGGAGGCGTTGAAGCCGTAATCTGTGGTCTGACAATCGCTAACAGCTTGATTGCACCAACGATTAATCTGGTGAACCAAGATCCGGAATGCGATTTAGATTATGTACCGAACCAAGCACGACAAGCAAAAGTTGATATTGCGATGTCCAATTCATTTGGTTTTGGCGGTCACAATGCAACGATTATTATGAAAAGGTTCCAAGCATAATTTGCCTGCCTGTGAAGAAAGATAACGAAATAGCATTCTCTCTGGGTGGTGAATGAAGCAATGAACCGCAATGTTAAGGAATTGCAGCAGCGGATTGGCATCACATTTCGAAAGTCAGAGCTGCTGAAGCAAGCTTTTACCCATTCTTCTTATGTGAATGAGCATCGTATTGCCGGACATAAAGATAACGAGCGTCTGGAATTTTTAGGAGATGCCGTATTGGAATTAACCGTTTCGGAATTTTTATATGATTCTTATCCCGGTCGTTCGGAGGGCGAGTTGACGAAGTTGCGAGCATCGATTGTTTGTGAGCCGTCACTCGTTACGTTTGCTGAAGATTTGGATTTTGGCGCATTTGTATTACTCGGTAAAGGCGAAGAGTTGACTGGCGGACGTAACCGCCCGGCTCTTCTTGCCGACGTTTTTGAATCCTTCATTGGTGCTTTATATTTGGATCAAGGCATAGATGTTGTCAAAGGTTTTTTGAAGAAATATGTATTTGCAAATATCTCCAGTGAAGGTAAGTTGCTCGTTATTGATTACAAGACTCAGCTGCAAGAGCATACTCAGCATCATGGAATGGGTTCTCTGGAATACCGGATCGTGAATGAACGGGGACCTGCGCATGAGCGTGAGTTTGTAGCTGAAGTACACATGGATGCCGACCTTCTAGGAACCGGAGCGGGACGTTCCAAGAAAGAAGCTGAGCAGCAAGCTGCTGCGCAAGCTTTGTTGAAATTGAATGTGACCGTTCAGCGGTAAGTCATATAGCATAAAGAGGCAGCTGCGGCTGCCTTTTTTGTTTTTTTCTCTTATTTTTAGAAGGGATATGTTACAATAATTTCTGAGGTGAGACCATGTTTTTAAAACGGATTGAATTATCCGGGTTTAAGTCTTTCGCAGACCGGACGGAGCTGGAATTTGTACGCGGTATCACCGCGGTTGTAGGTCCGAATGGGAGCGGAAAAAGTAATATTTCCGACGGTATCCGGTGGGTACTGGGGGAACAAAGCGCGAAGTCTTTGCGTGGCGGTAAAATGGAGGATGTTATTTTTGCGGGTAGTGATGCGCGCCGGGCGGTCAATTATGGCGAAGTATCGCTGACACTGGATAACACTTCCCAATCGCTTCCGCTGGATTTCAATGAAGTAACGGTTACTCGCCGAGTACATAGGAGTGGGGAAAGCGAATATTTAATCAATAAGCAGCCCTGCCGCCTGAAAGATATAACGGAATTGTTCATGGATACGGGAATCGGGAAAGAAGCGTATTCGATTATCGGACAAGGACGTATTGAAGAAATTCTTAGTACGAAATCAGAGGATCGCCGTGGTATTTTTGAAGAAGCCTCGGGGATTGTTAAATATAAATCGCGTAAAAAGGAAGCGGAAAAGAAGTTAAGTGACACCGAGCAAAATCTGCTCAGGATCCATGACTTGGTTTCAGAGTTAGAGGATCAAATTGAACCGCTGCGTGAGCAGTCGGAGAAAGCGATTCGCTACAAAGAGCTGCGTGAAACGCTCAAAAGCAGTGAGATTGCCATGTATGTTCATCAGATTGATCAGATCTATATCTCATGGAATGAAGCTTCGCAAAAGCTCGAGAAGCTCGTGAAGGAGCAGACAGAGCTTTCAACCATTGTGAATCAGCATGATGCTCATTTGGAGAAGCATCGGTGGGAAACGCGCAGGCTGGAAGAGGAGCTGGAGAAGCTTCAAGAAAGTTTGCTTGTTCTGAGTGAGGAATTCGAGAAATGCGAAGGGCACGGCGAGGTACTCAAAGAGCGTAAAAAAAATTACGTTGCCAATTACCAGCAGCTTAGCAGCACAATTGCCTTGCAGGAACAGCGCAAAATAGACAAGGAAGCTGAGATTAGCGAACAACGTGAGAAAATCATTCAAATTGGCGCGCAGCTTTTTGAATTTCAAGCCAAGCTGACGGCTGAAGAACAACGGCTGCTAGGGGTTAACGGTGGAATTAGCTCTTCGCCGGAAGATCAACTAAAGGGTGAGCTCTTAGAGACCTTGAACCGGATGGCACAAGCCCGGAACGAAATTCGTTATGCGGAGCAGCAGACGGAAAGTATCGGGCGCAGGCTGGAAAGGCTTGACGATGAGCGGCAGAAGTGGGCCGAGCAGCGCGAGAAAATCACCGTCCGCAAGCAAGAATTAACGTTAAAACTGGAAACAACGGTTAAGGAAATCGAAGACGCCAGACAGCAGTATATCCAGCTGACGCAAAGTTTGAAAAATAAGCAGGGCTTGCTTGATGATGCGTTGGGCATGGTCCGCAAATGGGAACAGAAGTTGGATGCACTGACATCACGCCGCGACACCATGAAAGAAATGGCCAACGATTACGACGGCTTTATGCAAGGTGTCAAAGAGGTGCTTAAAGCGAAAAGCCGCAAGGATTTGCGGGGGATTCGCGGTGCTGTCGCCGAACTCGTGAAAGTGCCGGCAGATGTGGAGATCGCGATTGAAACCGCTTTAGGCGGGGCTTTACAAAATATCGTCGTCGAAACCGAAGCCGATGGGCGTGAAGCGATTGCGTTCTTGAAACGCCGTCAAATGGGACGGGCGACGTTCTTGCCGATGAATGTTATCCGCGGGCGTTCGATTTCGGACAACGAGATCAACTCTCTTAGATCGGCAAAAGGTTTTGTAGGTATCGCAGTAGATCTAGTATCGTTTGATTCTACTTATCAAAACATTTTCTCTAGTCTTCTAGGCAATGTGGTTGTTGCCCAAACGTTAGAAGATGCGAATCATATTGCCGCAAAAGCACAATATCGTTATCGGGTTGTGACGTTAGAAGGCGATGTGGTCAATCCCGGAGGATCGATGACGGGAGGGAGTTTGCAGAAAAAGTCAACAAACCTGCTAGGTCGTCAGCGCCAAATCGAAGAGTTGGATAATGAAATCAAACATTCGGAGCAGCAGCTCAGTGGTTTGCGTGGTCAGACCAGCGTCATGAAGCGTGAAATTACGGATGAGATGATGGCTGTGGAGCAGCTTCGCCAACTAGGCGAGCAAAAGCGTATTGAAGAGCAGCAAATCCGCGCGGAATTAAATCCGCTGGAAGCGGAGAACCGCACGGTGGAGGAGCAGCTTTCCCTCGATAGCCAAGACAGGGGGGCGTTGCTGGAAGAGCAAGCTGATCTTGGACGGAGAAAAACAGAGTCCGAAGCAGCGCTTGCCGAGCTGCAGGAAGAAGAAGCTTCCTTGCAGCAAGCAATTCGTGATGCCGAAAGTTCGCGGAAAGCCAGCGAATCCGAGAAAGAAGAGCTGCAGGGGCAGTTGACGGATCTCAAGGTGAAGGTGGCTTCCATTTCCCAAGAGAAGCAGTCTCTTCAAGATCAGCAGCGGCGGTTGCAGCAGGATCTCAGCGAGTCCGATCGAGAGATGGAGATGAACCGCGGGCTACTGCAGCAGCTGGAGCAGGATATGAGCGCTCTTGAACAGGAAACGGTCCTTCAAGTAGAATTGCTTAACGATCTCAAACTGAAAAAGCAGCAGTGCACAGAGAGCATTGATTTTAAGCGCGCGGAGCGAACCGAATGGTTGCAAAAGCTTGAGCAGGAAGAGAATGAAACACGTGCACAGCGCGTACAGTTAAAGCAGGTTGAAGAAAGCTTGCATCAAACCGAAGTGAGAGTAACTCGTCTGGATGTTGAGCTGGAAAATTTGTTGAAAAAGCTTGGCGAAGAATACGAGCTTAGCTACGAGCTGGCCAAAGAACGTTATCCGGTTCCGGAAGATATCCAGGGTACGCAGAGCAAAGTGCGTGAGATTAAACGCGAAATTGCCTCCTTAGGCGAAGTCAACCTCGGTGCGATCGAGGAATTTGCGAGGATCTCCGAGCGTTATGAGTTTTTGAGTGCGCAGAAAAATGATTTGATCGAAGCCAAAACCACGCTTTATCAGGTTATTCGCGAGATGGATCAGGAGATGTCCAAGCGCTTCAAGACAACTTTTGATGCTATTCGTTCGCATTTTGGCGTTGTTTTCTCCAAATTGTTCGGTGGAGGACGCGCAGATTTGATCTTGTCAGAGCCAGAAAATATGTTGGATACGGGGATTGAGATCGTCGCCCAGCCGCCAGGCAAAAAGCTGCAAAATCTACAACTCTTATCAGGGGGAGAACGTGCGCTTACGGCAATTGCGCTGTTGTTCTCAATCATTCGGGTCAAGCCGGTTCCTTTCTGCGTACTGGACGAAGTAGAAGCTGCCTTGGATGAGGCGAACGTATCCCGTTTTGCGGAATATTTGCGCGAGTTCTCGGAAATGACGCAATTTATCGTCGTCACTCACCGCAAAGGAACGATGGAAGAGGCCGACGTGCTATACGGTGTAACCATGCAAGAGGGCGGCGTTTCCAAGCTCGTTTCTGTTCGATTGGAAGATGAGGAAGCGGAAATGTCAGCATCTTAATGAGTTTTTAATTTTGACAAACGCGCTCGCCCCGTTGGGTCGGCGAAGTTGTTTATTCTTGGGAGGAACTATGAGTTTTTTTAAACGGTTAAAAGAGAGCATTTCGAGCAAGGCCGAAGCGGTCACGAATAAGTTCAAAGAGGGACTAAGCAAAACGAGAGATGTATTCGTTGAGCGTGTCGATGACTTATTTAGCCGCCGCAAAAAGATTGATGAAGATTTCTATGAAGAGCTGGAAGAAATTCTGATTGGAGCTGACGTAGGCGTAAACACGGTTCTTAAGCTCATTGATCAGCTCCGTGCAGAAGTGAAAAAGCGCAAAATTGAAGATCCCGCAGAGCTGCAGCCTATTCTTTCGGAAAAACTGATCGAACTGCTGAAAGGTGACGCGGATGCAGGCCTGAATCTAAACCCTAATGGTTTGTCGGTTATTTTGTTCGTAGGCGTCAATGGCGTTGGGAAGACGACAACGATTGGTAAAATGGCGCACATGTTTAAATCCCAAGGTAAAAAAGTGCTCATGGCTGCCGGTGATACATTCCGTGCCGGGGCGATTGAGCAGCTGGAGACTTGGGGGCAGCGTGTCGGCGTTGACGTGATTAAGCAGCAATCCGGGGCTGACCCTGCTGCGGTTATGTATGATGCTGTGCAAGCAGCCAAAACCCGCGGCGTGGATATTTTGCTTTGTGACACGGCAGGACGCCTACAAAATAAAGTCAACTTGATGGAAGAGCTGAACAAAATTTACCGCGTCATCCAGCGTGAAGTACCGGATGCTCCTCATGAGGTCATTCTTGTGCTTGATGCGACAACAGGTCAAAATGCGCTGAGCCAGGCTAAGCTGTTTGGTGACAAAACCGGTCTGACCGGACTAGTACTCTCCAAGCTTGACGGAACAGCCAAGGGTGGTATCGTGGTGGCGATCCGTCAGGAACTATCCCTGCCTGTGAAGTTTGTCGGACTCGGTGAAAAAATGGATGATCTTCAGCCATTTGATTCCGAGCAGTTCGTACATGCCTTATTTGGCAAATGGATCGGCGAGCAAAAAGAAGAATAGTCGGAATAAATTCTCCTCTGCCGGCAGTCGGTTAGAGGGGGATTTTTTTGTTTGCGAACTGACAAGGTAAAACGCTTGACATTCATCTCGGAATTCAGTATGATAGGTTCTGTTGTGCTGGTGTCAAGGGTGCAACCTTTACGGAGGTGGGTTCATGACTGTCGATCAAATGCTTGCGAAAACCAATCGCATTAATCTGTTATTTGATTTCTATGAACCACTATTAACCGACAAGCAGAGAACTTTCCTTCAGTTGTATTTTCATGATGATTATTCGCTCGGAGAGATTGCCGAGAATTTCGAAATAAGCCGCCAAGCGGTGTATGAACATATAAAACGGGCAGAGTTAACTTTACAGGAATATGAAGCTAAGCTGCATCTGTTACATAAGCATGAACAACGCATGAAGCTGCGCACAGAGCTGGATCATATGCTGGATGGCTGTGAACCTGAGCTAAAGAGGAAAACAGCGGAGCTTTTTGATACAATAATAGGGATCGATTAAAAAGTGTAAGCAGGAGGTGAAGCGCATGGCATTTGAAGGATTAGCCAACCGATTACAGAACGTATTCGGCAAGCTGAGAAGCAAAGGTAAGCTGACGGAAGAAGATGTAGGCGAAGCGCTTCGCGAGGTCAGACTCGCTCTGCTTGAAGCGGACGTTAACTTTAAAGTGGTGAAAGACTTTATTGCTAAGGTGAAGGAACAAGCTATCGGACAAGAAGTGCTGAAGTCCTTTACACCGGGCATGGTCGTTATCGATATTGTTAACAAAGAGCTCACGGCATTGATGGGTGGGACACAAAGTAAGCTGGCTCGATCCAATCGACCGCCAACTGTCATTATGATGGCAGGCTTGCAAGGGGCAGGTAAAACAACGACGTCAGGTAAACTGGCTAAGATGCTCCTTAAGCAGAACCATAGACCACTGTTGGTTGCGTGTGACATTTACCGTCCTGCGGCAATCAAGCAGTTGGAAGTACTCGGCGATCAGTTAAAAGTTCCTGTTTTTTCATTAGGAGATCAAGTAAATCCTGTTGAAATTGCAAAAGCAGGTCTGCAACACGCCAAAGATAATGGCAATGATTATGTGATCATTGATACTGCAGGTCGTCTGCATATTGATGAGAACTTGATGGATGAGCTGAAAAATGTTCGTTCCGTCGTTGATCCTGATGAAATCTTGCTAGTTGTAGATGCGATGACGGGGCAGGATGCTGTCAATGTCGCGGAGAGTTTCCATCAGCAGCTGGAGCTTACAGGTGTCGTACTTACCAAGTTGGATGGCGATACCCGCGGTGGTGCCGCGTTATCTGTCAAGGCGGTAACAGGTTGCCCGATTAAATTCGTAGCAAGCGGCGAAAAGATGGATGCATTAGAACCATTTTTCCCGGATCGTATGGCGTCAAGAATTCTTGGCATGGGCGATATGCTTACTTTGATTGAGAAAGCGCAAGCTGGCATCGATATGGACAAGGCGAAAGAAATGGAGCGCAAAATGCGCAACGCCGAATTCACCTTCGAGGATTTCCTTGATCAAATGGAGCAAGTGAAGAAGATGGGGCCGCTTGATCAGATCCTGGAGATGCTGCCAGGCGCGAACAAGATCAAAGGCATGAAAGATATGAAAGTCGACGACAAGCAGATGGCGCGTGTTGAAGCGATTGTGAAGTCGATGACCAAGGAAGAGAAACGCAAGCCTGAGCTGCTAAATGCAAACCGCCGCAAGCGGATTGCACTAGGAAGCGGGAACTCGGTACAAGAGGTCAACCGTTTCATTAAGCAGTTCGATGATATGCGCAAAATGATGAAGCAATTTTCAGGCATGATGGGGCCGAAGGGCGCCAAGGGTATGAAGAAGTTAGGCAAGGGATTTAAATTTCCCTTTTAAATAATGCTTTTTATTCTAAGTAGGAGGTGATTTTTCATGGCAGTACGTATTCGTCTTAAACGTGTAGGCGCTCATAAAGCTCCTTTCTACCGTGTGGTGGTTTCGGATTCCCGTTCCCCGCGTGATGGTCGTTTTATCGAAGAAATCGGAACTTATAACCCGATTGCAGAACCAGCAGCTGTAAACCTTGATGAGGAAAAAGCGCTGAAATGGCTTCAAACTGGCGCTCAACCGTCCGATACAGTTCGCAGCCTGTTCTCCAAAGCAGGTTTGATGACTAAGTTTCACGAGCTGAAATTACAGAAGTAATCTGTTAACTTTCGGAGGGTGGGTTCATGAAGGATCTTATCACCGTTATTGCTAAGGCTCTTGTAGATCATCCGGAAGAAGTACGTGTCGCTGTCGTGGAGAAGGATGACAAAATTGAGTACAGGCTGTCTGTTCACCCCGACGATGTCGGTAAAGTGATCGGGAAGCAGGGCAAGATTGCGAAATCGCTCCGCACAGTCGTCACGTCAGCAGCAGTGAAAGAAACGAAGCGGGTAGCCGTTGAAATCGTTTCATAAGAAACCAGGTTAGGATTCAGTTCCTAACCTTTTTCTTATATGGTCTTGAAAGGTAAATTATAGTGGAGGTTGGGCAAGCGCAAATGACCGAGAAACTCATAACTGTTGGTAAAATCGCAAATACCCACGGGATTCGTGGGGAATTGAAAATAGTGCCGGAAACGGATTTTCCAGAACGCTTTGACAAAGGAAATGCCTTAATTATTGTTGACCCTCAAAATAAGCAAACGCCGGTGACGGTTCAAACCTCCCGCTTACATAAAAATGTGTTTATCGTCCAATTTACGCAGTTCAGCAATATTAATGAGGTTGAGAAATTCAAAGGTTCATTGCTAAAAATCGAAGCTAAGAATCAACAGCCCTTGGAAGAGGGAGAATACTATTACCACGAAATTATTGGCTGCAAGGTCATAACGGAAGAAGGCCAAGAGTTAGGGTTAATTTCCGAGGTGTTGACGCCTGGTGCAAATGACGTTTGGGTTGTGGACTTGCCAAAAGGCAAACAGCTGCTGCTTCCTGTGATCGATGATGTGATCCTGGATGTGGATGTTGCTGCCAAAACAATCCGGATTCATTTGATGGAAGGACTAATGGAATGAGAATCGATGTATTGACCTTGTTTCCGGAAATGTTTGACGGGGTATTTTCGTCGAGCATTTTGGGGAAAGCGCGTGACAAGGGAATTGTTAGTCTAAATACCGTGAATTTTCGTGAGTATTCCAATAACAAACACAATACGGTAGATGATTATCCCTACGGTGGCGGCGGTGGAATGGTCCTAAAGCCAGAACCGATCTTTGCCGCAGTTGAAGCTTTGCCTAAACATCAAGAGGCGGGAGAAATGCCTGCTAAACCGCGCGTCATTCTCATGTGTCCGCAGGGTAAGCCATTTTCGCAGAAAATTGCCGAAGAACTCTCAAGCGAAGAGCATCTTGTGTTTATTTGCGGTCACTATGAGGGCTACGATGAACGCATTAGGCAGTATCTGGTGACCGATGAGCTGTCCATAGGTGATTATGTATTAACTGGCGGAGAATTGCCTGCTATGGTCGTTATAGACAGCGTAGTGAGGCTTTTGCCAGGTGTGCTTGGCAATGAGATGTCAGCGGTGACCGATTCGTTCTCGACAGGCCTGCTGGAATACCCGCACTATACAAGGCCGGCTAAATTTAGAGAGTGGGAAGTGCCTGAAATGCTTTTATCAGGACATCATGAGAACGTGAAGCGTTGGCGCCGTAAGGAATCCATCCATCGTACTCTTGAGCGCCGTCCTGATTTGCTGGAAGGTAGAGAGCTGACCAAAGAAGAAAAGGTTTGGATCATGGAATGGCAAGAGAAAAACAAATGAAGTAGCCCCCAAAAACTTCTCTATTGAATTTCTTTTCTGTCTATGATATTATATATTCTGTTGTGAATTTTTCAACAGTTCGAGTCTGGTGGTCCTCTACGCATAACAGCTAAGACATACTATGTAGATAAGCGGAATGAACACCTGTGTGGAAGGAGGGAGTCAACTATGAATCTTATTCAAGAGATTACGAAAGAGCAACTCCGTACGGATATTCCTAATTTCCGTCCAGGAGACACACTTAAAGTACACGTAAAAGTTATCGAGGGTACACGTGAGCGTATTCAGCTGTTCGAAGGTGTTGTTATCAAACGCCACGGCGGTGGAATCAGCGAAACGTTTACAGTTCGTAAAATTTCTTACGGTGTGGGTGTGGAAAGAACTTTCCCATTCCATTCTCCGAAGATTGAGAAGATTGAAGTGGCTCGCCGTGGTAAAGTTCGTCGTGCGAAACTTTATTATCTGCGTGGTCTTCGTGGTAAAGCAGCAAGAATCAAAGAAATTCGATAAGAAAACGGGGGGCTTGTTTAGGCAAGTCTCCTTTTCATTTTTACAGGGCAAACTATATACATAAAACCAAAACTGGAAAAGAGGCAATCAGTGATGGAACAGAATGAGCAAGATCAGCCTAGAGTAAGCTCAGTTACGACCGCGGAAGCTGTATCAGCAAAACCTGTAAAAACAGCAAAAAGCGAAACTTGGGAATGGATTAAAGCATTAGTAATCGCGGGCGTGCTCGTTATTATTATTCGCTGGTTCCTGTTCTCGCCTTTCATCGTCGATGGTGATTCCATGCGTCCGAATTTTTCTACCGGCGAGCGACTCATTGTCAATAAAATTGTCTATGATATTCGCGCACCGAAACGGGGAGAAGTGATCGTTTTCCATGCGCCTGAAGGGAAAGATTACATTAAGCGTGTAATTGCACTCCCAGGTGAAACCGTTAAAGTAACAGGCGATAAAGTGTTTATTAACGGCCAAGAGATTGATCAGCCATTTATCAAGGAAGCCATCGAACAAGCGAATAAAGAAGGACATGCTTATAACACATTGTCAGATTTCCCGGAAACGAAAGTGCCGGATGGGGAGCTGTTTGCAATGGGAGATAATCGTCCGAACTCGAAAGATAGCCGTGCTAAAAGTGTAGGCTTCGTTCCATTCGAAAAGATCGTTGGCCGTGCGGAAGTTATTTTCTGGCCGCTGAACAAAATTAGTTTTATACATTTTTGAGGTGAAATAGAATGACCATTCAATGGTTTCCCGGTCACATGACCAAAGCTCGAAGGCAGATTGAAGATAAGCTAAAGCTGATTGATGTCGTCATTGAGCTCTTGGATGCCCGCGTACCGCTCTCCAGCCGGAACCCGATGGTTGATGAAATTTTGAAGGGCAAACCCCGTTTGGTCCTTTTGAATAAAACCGATTTGGCGGATCCCCAAGTGACAGCGCAATGGGTGAAATTTTTTGCTGAACAAGGACTGCCTGCTTTGCCAATTGATGCAGCTACTGGAACAGCGACCAAAGAAATATTACCCCGCGTGAAACAGCTGTGGGCAGATAAGATTGAACGTCAACTTAGCAAAGGGATTAATCCTCGTGCTGTAAGGGCGCTCATCGTCGGCATTCCGAACGTTGGGAAGTCAACGCTTATCAATCAGTTGGCGGGTAAAAAAATCGCAGCAACCGGTGATAAACCGGGTGTTACCAAAGGTCAACAGTGGATCAAAGTCGGAACGGAAATGGACTTGTTGGATACGCCAGGTATTTTGTGGCCGAAATTCGAGGATCAATTGGTTGGTCAGCGTCTTGCAGCGACCGGTGCGATTAAAGAAGAATTGCTGCATTTGGATGAAATTGCACTTTTTGTTGTTCGCTATATGGTTGAACATTATGGTGCAGCTCTTCAAGAGCGATTCGGAGTAACCGACCTTCCGGAGGATATGGAGAATGTGCACGAAGTGGTTAAGGTAATGGAAGCAATCGGTCGGAAGCGCGGAGCCATTGTGAGTGGTGGTAAAGTGGATCTGGATAAAGCATCCTTAATTATCATCCGTGATCTTCGAGCAGGTAAAATGGGGCGTATTTCCTTGGAAAAGCCTCAGTAATACGAGAAATGTAGAAAGCCACTTTCGGACCGAGTTGTTAAGGCGGGCGGAGGTGGTTTTTTTGTTGAAAAAAATGGGTATAGCTTGGCGAAGCGGCAATCCCTTATAATGATGAGATGGAAAGGGGCGAAAGCCATTGCTGGAGCACGAAAAGGAAGTATGGGAGCAAGGATTCAGCCTTGTTGCCGGGATTGATGAGGTAGGAAGAGGATGTTTATTCGGAGATGTCGTTGCGGCAGCTGTCATTCTTCCGCAAGGGTATGTATTGGATGAGGTGAATGATTCCAAGAAACTGTCTGAGAAGAAACGGGAAACCCTCTATGAACAAATTATGAGTGAAGCTCTAGCTGTAGGGATTGGCATTGTTGATGTTGATCAAATTGAAGCGATAAATATTAAACAAGCCGCTAGATTAGCCATGAAGCAGGCTGTCGAGCAGTTAAGCCAAGTACCGGATTATTTACTTGTGGATGCAGAGAAAGTAGATTTGGAAATTCCACAAACAGCTATTATACATGGAGATGCATTAAGTCAATCTATTGCAGCAGCATCGATTATCGCCAAGGTGACGCGGGATCGGATGTGCGCTGATTGGGATGAGCAATATCCCGAGTACGGACTCGCGGTACATAAGGGTTATGCCACAAAGCACCATAGAGAGATGTTATTGCGCTATGGTCCGACGGCGCTCCACCGTAAATTATTTATACGCAAAGTGATGGCGCAGCTGGAAGAGAAAGAAACGCAGCCGCAGTCTGAACAATTGGAACTGGACTTCATCTGACTTCATCTTATTCAGAAATGGCGAGAAGCAGCCGATAATATACATAAGAGATAGAAAGATTTGAGGTGAACGGGATGAACATAAGTGGATTGATTCGCAGCTTGGTGGGTGATTTAACGGCTTCGGATAGCAAGGTGCTTGAACTAAAAGTAGGACAAGTTGTCAAAGGTGTCGTTCTTCAACTGCTTAGCGATCAAGAAGCATTACTTAATATAAGCGGCGTACAAGTCAGAGCCAAACTGGAAACTCCTCTTAAGCAAGGAGATGTGACTTACCTGCAGGTTCAACCGGAATCAAGCGGCGGACAAATTATGTTGAAGCCGTTGACGGCGTCGGATGTACAAATTACAGAAGATTCCCTCGGTGATCTCCTTAAAGCCTTTTCGGTTAAGGATACGGCCGGCAATCGGCAAATGGTTCAACTCATGCAGCAGGAAGGCGTTCCTGTATCCAAGGAAACGGTAAAAGCTTTTGAAATTTTGATGAGTAACATACCTGAGGGTGTGAATAAGGAAGAATGGGCGCAAGCTGCTGTACTAGCCCACAAAAAGGGTTTGCCCCTTACACAAGAAACAGTAGGGGCCTTAAGACAGGTTACTTCCGGCCCTCCAGTAGGGAAGGTGCTGGAGCAGCTTGAGCAGCAGGCTGCGAAATTGCTGGAGCAGCAGCCTGAGCATCCCGCAGCCGACACCGCGAAGCAGGTCGTCGCGCTGCTTAGAGAGCTGCGGGCTTCCGCCGCAGCTGTGTGGCCCGCGCGGCCGCCGGAGGCGCCGGCCGCGGCGCCCGCTCCGCCAGCTGCTGCGCAGGCTGGCGCCAGCGGCACGGCGGCTTCCGCAGAGCCGCCGCCGCGTGTCGGCAGCGCGCCAGTGGCCGCTGCCGTAACCGCCCCGCCCGATGCAGCGGGCGGGGAGCTGGCCGCCGCCCCGGCGCAGCCGACGGCGGAACCGCAGGCCGCCGCCCCGGCGCAGCCGACGGCGGAACCGCAGGCCGCCCGCACCGCGAGGGCGGCCATGCCGGAGGCACAGGCGCGAAGCGCTGTGCCTGCGCCTGAAGGCGAACCGCCGGTGGCGGGTTCGCCTGTGCAGGAGCCGCCTGCGAAGCAGAAGGCGGCGGAGCCATTAGAGGCGCGCAGCAGTGCGCCTCAGGAGGCCGAGGCTGATCCAGAGCTTAACTGGATCAGCAGGATGCTCAAAGCCGTCGGCGTGGAGCATGAGGCTCATCTGGCAGCGAAGCTGGATGAGCGCGGAGAGGTCATGCAGCGCGGCCGGCTCCCTAAGGAAGATCAGCTGCCTAACCTGATCGCCATGGCTTCTCAGCAGGACGATACGGCCAAGCCTGCAGCTGCTGAGACCCTGAAGAGCTTGCTATTGCAGCTCACGGCTTCCAGCGATACGCCGGCGCCGCTCAGAGAGGCAGCGCAGCAAGCAGTCGGGCAAATCACGGGTCAACAGTTGATGTTGACTGCTGACAAAACCGCCATGTTTGCCCATATGACCTTGTTTATTCCTTTTATGGATGGAACTGGTCGGCAATCAGCAGCCGTTCATATTCAATCCCACAAAGGGAAACGCGGTGAAGTAGACGCAAGCAACTGTCGCTTGTTGTTCGATCTACAAATGAAAGTCATGGGGAATACGTTAGTGGACGTACATGTTGTTAATAAGATCGTCTCATTGACGATTCATAATGATCATCCGGCCTTAGCTCCTATGATGGAGGAGTCCAAGGAAGAAATAACATCAGCGATGAACAAAGCGGGATACCAATTTATTTCGTTGAAATGTTCACCCTATCCACAGCCTGTAAGCAACGAGGATGAGGGGAAAGTGAAGGGTGTTACAGATGGTCGGGCAGATCTTCGCTCGCTCTACCTCCCCAAAACGTATAAGGGGGTAGATTTTCGGGCATGACCAAGCAAAAGAATCCAGCGGGAACACCTGAACCTACGCCGATCAAGAAGGCCGTAGCGCTTCGCTACTCCCCTGAAGCGCAGAAGGCTCCAACCCTGATTGCCAAAGGTAAAGGCCATGTGGCTGAAGCTATTTTACAAAAGGCAAAGGATAACGGCATTCCTGTTCAAGAAGATTCTTCCTTAGTCGAAGTATTATCCAAGCTGGACCTGGATCAGGAAATTCCTCCTGAGCTCTATCAGTTGGTGGCGGAAGTGCTAAGCTTTATCTATCGATCGGATAACCGGATGCGAACCCAGAGGGACAGATAATGAAAGAACCAGGGAAAGATAACAGGAAGCAGCTTGGCAAGCTTGGCGAAGATGCGGCGGAGGCATTGTTGATCAGCAAGGATTATCGGATTCTGGAGCGGAACTGGCGCTGTCGTACGGGAGAACTGGATATCGTTGCTGAACAAGCAGGTACGCTCGTATTTATTGAGGTCAGAACAAGACGTTCTACCGGCCGCTTTGGAACCGCCAAAGAATCCGTTGATGTCCGTAAGCAAATGAAAGTGAAAGAAACGGCGCAATTTTACTTGCATCGTTTTCAAAAATATGAGAACTCCGTTCGCTTTGATGTCATTGCCGTTGAAATATCCTTGGATGAGGCAACGACTCAAATTGAACATATTCAAGGAGCCTTTTGAGACTGATTCGTAGAGAAGACGAACGGGCTCAAAAGGCTCTTATTTGTGTCATCCTTCTTGCTCTTTTTGCTGCTTATCGAGATTCCGGTATTGAATGGCCTCAGCCAAGTGATGAGATAGAATACGATCGCTTTCCTCTAAGTCTGCAATCGTTAAAGCTAATCGCAGAATGCGGTCATGGGCTCTAGCGCTTAGTCCAAGAGCCTCAAAGGATGCGCTCAGCAGCTGCTCTCCCTCAGCCGTCAGCTGGCAAATTTGTCTCATTCGAGTACCGCTTAATTCATTATTATGCTGAATGCTGGTGCCAGCATAGCGCTTTTGCTGTCGCTGATGGGCAATTAAAACTTTCTCTAACATTTCCGAGGATGATAAAGGATTACTGATTGTGTGCTCCTTTAACTGAGCATAACTCGGTTTAGGCACCTCCACATGGAGATCGATGCGATCAAGGAGAGGCCCGGATATTTTGGAACGGTACTGAACGATTTTTGCATGGGAGCAAATACAGGCATTTGCTTCATTATCTGCTCCGTAATAGCCGCAGGGGCAAGGATTCATGGCAGCAGCTAAAATAAACTGCGAAGGAAATGTATAAACGGCTCGTGCTCTAGCGATTGTAACAGAGCGCTCCTCAAGTGGCTGTCTAAGAACTTCGAGTGCATTTCGTGTAAACTCCGGCAGTTCGTCCAGGAACAGGATTCCACGGTGAGCTAAACTGACTTCGCCTGGTTTCGGTATCGTTCCACCTCCAACCAGCCCTGCAGCGCGTATAGTTATAAAAGGGGTAGAAAAATGACGAAATAATGACTCAACTAAAGCGAATCACCTGCTGGTGGTTCTTTTTTATGTGGAATTATATCATTGTCATAGCCGCGGAACTTTATTCAAGATCTGAGAGCACATACAAAGGTTTGCAACGGAATGAAAACAAAGCGATATAGATAGGAGACAATAGATTGACTCCATTAATGGTTCATATGAAGGCTCCAGTGTGAGCCTTTTTTTACAATAAATGATTGTTCAAACTTCCAATTACTAGTATGATGAGAAAAGAATTAATAAACAGAAGGGAAAGTGTGTTTTGGATAAATCACTTATCACTGCTTCTACTAAGGCAGTATCATCATTAACTGAACAGAATATCAGTTTAATTGAAAAAGTTCATAATGCAATACGACTTAGACGATATATCGGGCAGAATTTATTTTTAATTTTCGGAGCATTACTGATCATTGGTTACTTTTATATAATAAAGAATCATGGTTATTTGTTTACAGTATGTATTTTACTAGTTCCCTTTTTAATTGCAATATTGATTAGTTACTCAATTAGTAAATCCAATAACACAAAATACACTAAATATTTATATTTTGTTAGTATTTATATCATTGCAATTTCAGCAGTTATGGGATTTGGTTTATTAACGTTTTTGGCTGGCTCTGACATAGTAAGTACTGATGGAATTAAAGTTTCCTCCATTTTTTTGGCAATAATAATGTTGCTTCCAACTCTCTTGTTTCTATATTCATTCTACTACGCATCTAGAGATATTGCTGAAGCCACCGTCCGTTATATTTTCCGAAATGATTATAAGATTTCAATCAAACTTTTAAGTGGTGAAATGCTTACAGGAGATTTACTGAATATAACGAACAAGAATGATTATATTGTAAAACCTGAAGAGGGCACAAATGAGATTTTAGTAAAAAATCAGAGTATATCCTATATAGAGATTAGATAAAAAGAGCCGTAGAGGTTTATACTCACGGCTTCTTTCCCATACTTAAATAGAAATAAGAGCAAGGGATGATCAAGTTAATGACCAGTATAGATACGGTGTTTAACAAATTGTGCGATGCACTCAAAATTGACTTAAGATACTTGGATTCAATTCTCATAGTGAGAATGAACACTCATTTTTTCTTTATCCTTGGTAAGTACGATTTAGTGTTATTAGATCGAGCTATAGATGAATACCAAGATATTCTACGAAGAATATTCTATGATGAATTAAATAAGTATGGAATGAGAAGCATTGAAAAAGTATTTAAATTCGCAATACATGCGACAAAAGCTGTATACGAAAAGAAATTAGAGTCCATATCAAAATAATAAGAAAAGCACCTGAAATTACGAAATTACTCGGGTGCTTTTTCATTGAACTTAGTTAAAATTTTATTTGCTCTTTAACGATCTCTACATGTAAGATAAACTTGAAATGGACTATCTTATTTATTGCTACATGAGAGTGGGAAATATCTTTGGACGATGTAAATGAAAGAATAAAGAAAATCATTGATCGATCAGTAGCTGATGCTTTGAAAGAAATTTATAGTAAATACGGAATTGGAAATGACAATTCGCCTCCAGTTGATGAAAGTTTTTCATATACGTGTGAGGTTTGCAAACATTCGAAAGGTATTTGTTTAGAGTGTCAAAACAAATATAGTATCAGCTTGGGGAAAATGGAGGCTGTTCTAAATACATCTCTGAATAAAGTTGGTGACGAACTATCTTTCTCCCAGACTGTGGTTCAAAATAATCGATTAGGTAACTTTATAGGCGATTTAGATAAGTCTGAAAAATACAGGCTAGATAATTCTCAGGGTATTGTAAGTTGGCGAAGAGGTTTTACATTACACTTTATTTACAGTGATACTCTTTCTTATGAAAAACTATTAACGATTGCGAATCATTATAATGAAAAAATGCAAGCACTTGAACTAAAAGAAGATGAGCTCAGAGAAAGAGATAGGATTATCAAGGAGTCTGCTCGACTAAGAAAAGAGCAATTACTGGTAGTTCAAAAATCACTCATACATAATTCTAGAACAGCAAAATGCTTCAGATGTTCGAATAGACTATCTACAGAATCTCATCTTATATGTAATGTATGTAAGTGGATTGAATGTGATTGTGGTGCGTGTAAATGCAATTATGTAAACAGGTTTTAGTGATTAATACGCGAAGAAGACACCTGATCACTCGGGTGTCTTTTCTTCGTCGTCTGGTATTTCACTAACCTTAAATAACTCTTCAACATTTATATTTAATGCTTTTGCTATCGAGAACAGGTGTAAATCTGAATGCTGTTTTTGATTGTCAAATCTAGAAATTGCAGGTTGCGGAACTCTTGCCTTTTCAGCTAAATATTTTTGAGTTATATCACGTTCCTTTAGTAATTCAAGTAAACGAGGTTTTACTTCTAACAACACTCATCTACCCCCTCTCCCTAATAATAACTATACAGAATTCAGTATACAGAATCAAATATTTTATTGACATTGAATATTGAGTATTGTATATTGAAATTACAGAAAGAGCATAATAAAGGAGCGATAAAAAATGTTCGAGAAAACTAAAGTAGGTTTACTCAAGTTGCTTCAAGACACTGCACAAATTGATATCTACACTGGTGAGATTGAACATGAGCATATAGCAGCTTATGAATGTGTCAGAGACGAATATGGCGAAGAAGACGTAAAAGGATTCTGGGAAACTTTTAGCGGTAAAATTGAACTTATACATAGCCATGTTTGGCACTACGACAACCTAAGACTCGAACTAGTTTAAGCCTCCTGATGAGCTGATGAAATTCCAGCGAAACGTTTTCCTTTAAAGGAAAGCGTAGGGGTAAATAAATTCTAATTTAAAAGGTGATGAAAATGGAACAACAATTATTCTATCGCGGGGATATCTGGATGGTGGACCTTCATTCTGGAGTATATGGATCGGAGCAAGGTGGGAAAAATTATCCATGCCTGATCCTACAAAATGACACAGGTAATCGTTTTAGCCAAACGGTAATTGTTGCAACTATTTCATCTAGTCAGACGAAGAAGCGTATGCCTACGCACGTCAAACTTGATTCTAAGAAGTATGGCCTTATGAAAGACTCTTTCATTGGATTAGAGTCTATCAAGACCGTAGACAAATGGCGCTGCTTCCAGAAGTTAACGGAAGTCGATGACGAAATTCTAGAACAAGTTGATAATGCGATTGACATTAGTATCAAAGGCAAGAGAACACAGCAAAGGAGATGGGCGTAAATGTTTGCAGTGATTAGCAAGGGTGTTTTCACTAAAGAGGCATTTAAGAAGTTTCTGGAGGAGATTGGCCTTATTGATCAATGTAAGTCAATCATTGACCAAGTTGAGCGCTTGGGGAGATTACAAATTGGTAAGTGGCGTTTTATGTTAGTGAGATAGGAGGGATGCCCAATTGTACGAAGCCTACGATGGAACACCATTTATTAACGACGAAGATTCATGAAGTTTCAAAATAACAAATAAATCCGCATTTCAAAAGGAGAGAATAAACTCTCCCAGTTTCTAAGCTTTTTGACTCAGTTCTTCCTCATTCAGAGTACGAACTACATTTGTACTTCTAAAAAGTCTAGTACCATCAGAAAGCTTACAACTTTCTTCATTGTATTCGGCCAAAGTTGTAACAGGTCTCATTCGAATCTTTCCTTGATAAACAACGACTTCTACTTTTTCTTTGATTGCTTGTTCAAAATCATTATCTGTAACTATTACTTGACCAGCTTTGAAAGTCATTGTCGCTCCACCTTTTCAGTTAATCGTAAGAGGTAAATATAGCCTATATCGTGCCCTAAATCAAACATTATATTACGACCAAATTTAGATTGGGGATTCTAATGCAATCTATTTACTATGAAATTCTATAGATACCGTTAAATCTATTATTAAAAGAAACAGAGAAGAATTCAATGATATTGGGGGAAGAAAAAATAGTTGTTGACGGATTTTCAATCTCGTGTGAAGATGTTAGTGGGAGGAGTCCTTGAAACACAAAATGACTCAGCATATTTCGCTGTGTCTGTTTTAGAATACTCAATTTATTTAATTGAAAGGAGGCTTTGTTTCCTGTTCTTTGACAACTTTATATTCTTAGTTCCTCATTGCGACTGAGGAATTGAATGTTTATAAAACTTTTCTTTTATTAGAATACCATCGTACTTAACATCTGTAAAGAAAAATCTTATAAAAGTTAAATTTCATTAGGAAAGGAACATCAAATGGATATTGTAACTGTTCATTCTGCTCGTATGGCAGGATGGCTCATGTTTAATGGAGTCATGTACATCCAAACAACTCGGAAGCTGGATGATCCAAACAAGATTGTATTTAAATTCGTTAACACATCTAGATTGCAACAACTAATGGAAGCTATCAGCAAAAAGTAACATCTTGGACGCTTTCGTCCAACATTATTTATCTGAAAATAATCATGGACGTTTTCGGGCTACATTATTTAAAATCATGGACGTTTCCGTCCAACATTATAGCAACATCTTGGACGCTTTCTAGCCTGTGGCACCAAGACAGTATCTTTATAGAAAGATTTAAATAAATTAATACTTTAATAGCCAAAGGGTAAAGTGACAGAATTGGTCGCTATCGCTCGAAGGTCAAAACCAGCCTTGAACAGGATTATTTATTGTCTAATATTTAAATTTAAAATTCAGAAAGAGGTTATTCATTATACATGATTATTAGGATTCCAAACGTTGCTTTATTTATTGAGGGTGAGAGGAAGTTGTCACCAGATGAGACGATTGTATTTGCTTGGTTACATAAGTATCATAACGCAGATTCAATATTTGTTACTAGCATTGATTTAATTAGTTCAGTGTTCAAATTTCAGAGTGGCCGAGACCGGAGGAATAAAGTTCACATTAGGGAGATACTTGTTTCGCTGGAACAGAAGCAATATATCCAATCAAATGTTACTGAACTTACAGAGTACGACGATTTGATTACTGGAGCAATCGTCAATTTAAAAGAAGACTATAGCGGCGTAGATAGCTCTATCTTAGATGAGTTATTAAAGGAAGACTTAACTAAAGCAAAGTTAAAGTTTTATATTTATGCCGATGCAAATAGATATCAACGTGGTAACAGATTAAGCTATTCCATCATTTCAGATAAGTGTAATTACTTCAATAGTAGTAAGAATCATTCAGTGTCAGTGATACAGGAAATCGTTAACGAGATGGACGGTAAACTCATTTATCGATTTAGTGGAGACAGACACGAAGGCAGTCCGAGACAGGATGAGAATACATACATTAGTTCTAAATACATAACCGAGGATTTAAAGAGAAATTACATTAAGCATGTTGAGAGTAAAGCAGTTAAGAAAGAAAAGTTTAGGAAGGACACAGAGCTCGTCAAGTCTAACACACATTGGGGTGATGACTTGACGGTTAAAGAACTGAAGGAACATCTCCGTGATTCAAATTGGGGTAAACGTAATCCATATAGTGGTGCTTTTGAAGAGTTGGAATACGATGATTATTTCTATTATCGATTGGCGAAGGACGAGAATGTAGCGACTACTTTTATTTATAAATTGGACAGAGCAGTTGAAGCAATGAAGGATAATATCGAACTTCCTTATGACTTTGAGCAGTGGGAACAACAGTATTTAGAAGACACTCGTGAAGATGATGCGGAGGCTATTTAATACATGAAAATGAACGTTAAAGGAAGTCTCAATAAGCAAATTAGAATTTTGTCTGTAGATAGTTCGGCCTTTTACACTGATTCTGAACACGAAATTGGTAAAAAATTATCGGAACTTTACCTTCAGCGTAAATTTATCTCTGCCGAAATCGAGAAGGAAGAGAAGCAAATTGAAAATGGAGTCAGAGAGAAGGTTACTGCTGAACTGAAGAAGCAGAAGAAAGAAATCAATCGTAGAATCAAAAAGTATAAAAAGGAGCACCTGTTTCCAGAGTTCAATAAGAATACATACGTACGTCAATTACGGGAAGATGCAGTGACTTATCCAGTTAAAGATTCCAATGGACAAGAAACATCTGAACGAAAATTTAAGAAGAAAGTCGTAATCAGTGTTTTTGACTCTGAGTTGACTCGCACATTTAAAATAAAAGAGAATACATTTACCGATACAGTTATTATTGTTGAGCAATATTACGCGGAAGTTTCAAGACAAATCATCAAAGACGGATTTGTTTTCAGAGGAAAGTTTTATCAATACTATTCCTCATCTGCTGGGCAAATCAGGGACAAAAAGATGGTTTTCGTTCAAACTAAACTGTGGAATAAATATGGAAAAACATTGATGTGTGGATTAAACGAAGATGATATTACAGCCAATGTTAATAAGTTACTGGCCTATAAATCATTACAAATGACCGCAAGTACTCGTTGGTGGAACTTTGATATTGACCGCGTGATTGTATGTCCAGATTTTGAATTTGATATTATGTCTGACGTTGAGTATATCGATTATAAAACATTTGATATTACTCGTAAGGTTATACCAATAAGTATGACTCCAACTGATGGGGCAGGAATGTGTTTGCCCGAAGTCAGTGAGAAGGGGTTCCAGTTCAGGATGCCCTACACGAAGGGATACGTTTCTCCCTTCAATTTCAGACAGTGGGCAATTGATCATAACAAAACGAAAGTCGTAGATATAGATGGTGTAGAACGCGATATTATCGCTGAAAATATACAGATGATACTTTGTAAGTCAATGTTTAAAATGGGTGGATATTATGATTCTTGGGATGAATTTAAGAAGGCATTTAAAGATAATAAATGTCATGCTGCTATTGTTCAAGTTGAATGTGAAGCTAAAGATACAGTTGAGCTTGGGTACCAGATGCTTCAGTCCCTTGATAAAATTGAAAAGAAACAAATTGAAATTCTATGTGAACGAACAGTTAAAGACATCAAATTATTAGGCAGAGATAAAGATACTATGTTTAAGGTGCTTGGGGTTAGTGCCAATGAACGAAAAAATTACTATCAACAAGCTTTAGAGTTGATGCCCTCATTATTAGCTGACGCTTACTCTCAAGAGATCGTCAAAGAAACAAAGAAATCGATGGTGAATAATGCTCGTGAAGGTAAAATTGAGGTATCAGGTCGATATGTGTTTGTGTGTCCTGATTGGTGGGCATATTGTTCCTGGCTTATTGGTGGGGTAAAGAAAAGTAAGGTTAAGGGCTTATTAGATGAGAACGAAGTGTATTGCAAGTACTTTACTGAGAATGAGAAACTAGATATTCTCCGGTCACCATCACTCTACCGCGAACATGGTTTGGTCAGAAATAGGAAAACGGAATTGTTGGAGAAATGGTTATTGGGTGGAAACGTCTACCTGAGCCATAAGTCAATGCTTCCTAAACTTTTAATGCTGGATTGGGATGGCGACCAACTAGCTTGTGTTAATGAACCGGCTCTCGTCAGTTGCGCTGAGACACATATGAAGGGTGTCGTACCACTGCACTACAAAATGAAAAAGGCTGAAGTTGTGAAGATAACTAATGAGAGCATATTTCAAGGCCTGCAAGATGCGTTTAAAGCAAATATCGGGATAATTTCAAATGATGTAGCTCGCGTCTGGGATAACGAGAATATAAACTTAAATGTTTTGAAGTATCTTACTATGATCAACAACTTTGAAATAGATTACGCCAAGACCCTTTTTAGAGTCACACCTCCACAGCATGTTAAAGACGAAATTAAAGCAGCTACAACAGGGAAGTTACCTCATCTATTTAGATATGCGAAGGATAAATTAAAAAAAGAAGTAAAATCGAATGAGAATCCCAGTACTATGAATAGACTGGCAAAGCATATTCCAAATAAACGCATTCACTTTTTTAATGTAGTTGGAGAATTTGATTATCGTATGTTGATGCGGAATAATGAAATTGAAAGTATTAGTCCTACTGTTCTTGTAAAGTACAAAAAGTTGGATTTGAAGAAGTGGACTATGAGTATGCAAGCAAATGACAAGGATTCTTCAGGTGATTATTTATTTGAATACATGGAGATCCGCGAGGAGTTGCTGAAACCGATTCATGGTGAGTCATTTGAAATTCATGAGGTTGTAGATATGCTGATTTACTATTTGTATAAGGAAAAAGACTCGGACTATAAATGTACATTGTGGAGTTCATTCGGGGATATCATCGTGGAAAATATTAAAAGGAATCAAGCAATCGAGAAGAAAAATCTTCATTTCTGTGTGACGTGTACCACTGAATTTGTTAAAACGAAGCAGAGACAGGACAAATGTTTAGAGTGTCTAGACAAGGTAAAGAGGGAAAACCATGCGAAAAGACAGATGAAATATATGAACAGTAAGACAAGATTATCTATAGCAAAATGACGCTGAGTTATAAAAAGCCAAGCTCAATAAACCCTTTAATATCAAGGTTTATTAGACTTGGCTTGTTTGCGTTAAGAGTCTTTTAAGGGAGTAATATTTAGTAGTCTCAAAAGTAGGAATGTTGCTTCTCTTTTTGTAAAATCCGAACATTGATATCCTATATTGATATATTATCATAGATATCTGGTTTGGTCAAATATTTTTTTAAACAATTTGGATATAGATATCCTCAATTTACACTATATACAAAAAGCGGGTTGAAAGCAAGTCTAATATAAGTTTGACAGGGAATCTAGGTGGTGTGAGATGACCATCTGTTGTTTGACAGTGAGGAGAGAAGACGAGGTGTGACGCTTGTCAAAAATAGATGAGGTAAGATATATGAATAAACAAGTAACGATTGAAGATATTGAACGGGAAATTGAAATTGCATTTCTAAATAACTACGGCAATATTGAAGATGATTCTAAAATTGAAAGATCTTCTGCGTTAGAAATTATGAATCAGACTATTATTATTCTACTAGAAATTCTGAATGTGCAAGACATTGATGTTATGCAGGAAGTGGTTGATAGATTTTCTGGTGAGGATAATATTGATGAGCACATTATTCATGACCTCTTATATCCAAGAAACGAATATGTAAAAGGGTATATGGGGGTTGAATAAGAATGCGTTGGAACAGTGTTGAGTTACCAGAAAATTTGAATGAGTATTGGACTGTACCTGATTTTAAGAGTGAGAATGGTGTAGTAAGAACATTTAGTAACTACTATGTACACAAAGAGACTGGAGACATCTGGTCTTGTATCGCAAAACGTAATTTAAAACCTACAAAAAATTTAGAAACTGGATATTACCAAACAGCTATGATGGATGATGCAAATAAGCCTTTTTACAGATCACAACATCGTATTGTTTTGGCTTGTAAAATTCAGAGCTGGGATTTCGAAGATTGTCACCATGAGAGTAAGAATAGACTAGAGAATCATCCAGATAACCTTGAACCTTTAGACTCCAAAGTACATAGAGCAAAGATTCGAAATAAACTAACCGAGGAAAATGTGAAAGACATTAGACTTGGAGCTTTGAGTGCTGATAATCGATCGGAGTACATAAAATTTTCCGCAATTGAATATGGTGTGACTACAAATACGATTCGTGTTTTATTGAGTAATAAAACTTGGACTTATGTTGTATAAAGTGCATGCGGATGGGACAATTGAAATTATGGAGGAACAAAGCAAGATGAATGTAGATGCGCTAGATGTCATTTCAATGAAAATCAGTTGCTTAAAAGCTCACTTGGAGAATCCCAACCTTACGTATGATGAATTAGAGTGCATTTCAAATGCCGATTTCAACATTCCGCTGCTTATCGTGTTAGATCAGGACAATGGGTATCAAGTGACACTTACAGTGTTTCGCAATGGTAAGATTTTTGAAGATAAGATTTATTCAGGCGGAAATAAAGAAATTGGTTGGAATATTTATATGAATGTAGGAGACTCCCTTGAGGTAACTGGAGCTATTATTGAAGATGGCTCTTTTAACATGTAGGGACTAATACATACATAACAGGTATACTTTCCGAAGATATTGTCTACAAAAGATGAAGTAAACGACCATTAAGGAGGCAATTTCTTTGGGAAGAGAAGATATACTAGATCCAATTATTACAGAGCTATGGGAAGATTATAAAAAAGCGGTGCTCGAACATGGATATAGAGCACCACAAGTGAAGGAAATATTAGTTAAGATTTTCAGCTTAGCTCCTAAAGAATAAATGGACGTGGAATTTACTGTAAAAAATATTGTATAATATTTAGTGGAAGCAAGAAGTGGAATGTGTGATGTAAAGAGAGATGAGTACGTTGACTAAACCGATGACTGCCGTCGCGAGCGTAAGTATCGTTTTAGCAAGTTCGCAATCCTTCTTCTCTTTAGTAGGTTCCATTTCTTCGCTTCCATTTTTATTCATGTATTGTTCACTGTCATGAGAAAAGGAAAAGACACCGATTCTACTCGGTGTCGGAGGGAATTAATTTACAGACAACTGATAATCAATATTAGGGTTAACAGGATAGCCATAATTGTTTACATTCAAATAGTAGTCAGTATTTGCTTCTGTATGAAATTGGAACTGTTGAACATTTCCATCCTGAATTAACCAGGTTTTTGGGATGTATGTACCAGTTTTTGTTGTTATAGAGAGTGTGTAGTCATAGCCGGGAGGAGAAGCTAGAGTAATTGTAGCAATAGAATAAGGACTAATTGTATTAGCAGGCGGAGTGAATTTGAACCAGTCTGTATCTTGATTTGTATCAAGTCTTCCTAACATGGTGAACTGATAGGCAAGCTCTTTTTTATCCGGGTTGGCAATGGAATTGTTAGGCTCAGTCTCTCTAATGTTCTCTTGCGCAAACGCGCTCTGTGCTGAAAATGCAAGTGCTGATACCGCTGCTAGAACTAGTGTGATTTTCTTAAACTTCTTCATTCGTTATTATCCTCCTAGAATTTGGTATATTTGCTTACGAGAGTTATAGTATAACGAATTCCAAAATAATACAATTAAAAATCTTAAATGTAACTTTATTGAAATAATTGGAAATCTATTTTATCGAATTTTGACTAAATAGTAACAAAAAGTTCAAAATAATGGCGGAACTTACTGGAGAAGGTCAATTTATATTTATTGATAAAAATTATGCCATTATCATATACTAAGAACAAATGTTCTTATAGGTGGTGAATTGATGAGTATAACTCAGAAAGATACATCTGAGTACGTGGCAAAGTATTATTTTGATCGTTACGGATTGAAGATTAGTGGAGATGAAGTATTGGCGAAATATCCATGGCATGAGATAGTATGGGAGAAGTTTTTTGCTTATGCGTTCTATAAGGTAAAAGGATACTATGAGTCGTGGGATGATGCTCCACAGCCTTATGAAGAGGGTATGTGATAGTTAACATTATTACGATTAAGCTGTTGGAGCGATTTGAGTATCGTAAGGGTATGTGGTGGAATTTGGGGTCGTGTGCGGCTTCGAATTGGAAACCTTAATTTTTAAAAGCTGCTTGAAACTCATTATATTCGAGTCACGTAATGTATGGTATAATTGGGACTATTATACTATTGTGAAACGGGGAACTCAGGATGACTATGTTTTTGATTTGCTTAATAATATTTGTTGGATGTATCGCTATCCTTGTTATTCAAGCGAAGGCTAGGAAGAAACTTAAGTTACGAGGTAAAGAGTTGGGTGCAGAGATGCAGATGTATGTAAATCACATGGAAGGTCTACCACTTTCACAGCATTTGCCAATTAGTTTGTTTGCTTGCAATGATAAAATATTAGCTGAAGCTGGAGACAAACGATTTGAGTTTCCAATAGAGCGAATTGTAATGACTAAGGCAGTTACGGAGCAAGAAGTAATTGAAAGCAACAAAAGTGTAGTTGGTCGAGCAGTTATCGGTGGTTTATTGACTGGGGGACTTGGAGCCATTATTGGTGGTATGAGCGGAGTTGGGACTAAGAAGAAAAAAGGGAAGACTGAGTACTACTATATCGTAAATTATCGGAATAAAGAAAATGAAGTTATGGTTATCTCATTTAAAATCCTTCCGTTAAATATGTTTGCAGGAACTAAGTTTGCAAATATTATTAATAATCAAGTATTAGCACTAAGCACGAACACTGAAAGTGGTACGATTGTACTATAAAGTAATATTGATATTAAGGCCACTCATTGGGGTGGTCTTTTTTAATTAAAGGAGAGATATTTATGCTACCACCATTAAATGAGAGGTTGGTCAAACTAAATATTAGTGTTGATCGACCAAGATGTGCAACTCCAAAAGAAATTGCTGAGCGTGTAGGCTTGGTTGCTGAGCAGATACAGTTAGAACTAAAGAAGTCTCATCCAGATATAAAACAAATTGATAAGTGGCTTTGGAGTATCAGGCACTCAAGTATTCCATTGGTTGCACAGTTTGAGTAATGTTCAAGAGTTGTAGTTACTGTGGGAAGATCCACGATGTAAAGCATGTATGTGCCAGTAAGCCTAAGAGGAGAGAGCGCACTGTAGATAAGAGTAATGAGAACAGTGTGGCTATACGTAAGTTCAGGGACAGTCCAGCGTGGAGGAATAAGCGTAGTGAGATAAAGGATAGGGATATGCATCTATGTCAGGTGTGTATGCTTAAACTCTACAATACAATTAACCAATACACGTATGATAACACAAGTGTACATCATATCCATCCACTGTCTAAGGCATGGAGTAAGCGACTTGATAATGACAACCTGATTACATTGTGCAGCTTGCATCATTCATATGCTGATAGTGGTTATATACCTATGGAAGTATTGATAGAAATTGTAAGTAATATCCAGAAATAACCCCCCCTATCTTGAGGGAGGGATTTTTGAGTTTTTTTATCACCGCACACGCCACATCGATTTAAAATAATTCTGTAAAATGGAAGTTTTACTATTAAGTAAGGAGGTGGAGATGATGGCACGTCCATGTAAATCTGCTAAAGCTTTGACTGATTGCAGTCAGACTAAAGAAGAAATTGAAGCAAGAATTGAAGAAGAAGAGAAGTTACGTGGAAATGATGACAAAATCATTCCACCTTCTTATTTGTCTGCCCCACAAAAGAAAATATTTAAATACATTGTTAATGAATTAAAGGCTAGTGGGATATTGGGCAATCTCGATATTTACATTCTAACTAGTTGCGCCATCGCTATTGACAGGTTACAGCAGATTGAAAAATCAATTAATAAAGACCCTGACAAAATGTATGATAAGGCTGTAATGTCCACGAAGGATAAATACACAAAGGACTTATTTAGATGTACGAATGAGTTGTCACTGTCTCCACAGTCACGCGCTAAACTAGGAAATCTGAAGTTAGATGATGAACAGAAGAGTGCTGATCCTTTGTTGAAGCTACTTGGTGGTGGTAAGCGTTGACGTTGTTTGAACAAGCTTTACAGTACTGTGAGGATGTAGTTAATGGTAAGGAATTAACCACACCTGAAGTAATTGTTCAGTGCCGGTTAACTTTAGATGAATTGAATAAGCAGCATGATAGTGATTACCCTTACTTTTTCGATGAAGAAATGATTGAGAAGGTTGAAGGGATATTGTCGTTGCTTAACTTTGCAACGGGTATTAACAATGTCATAGGTACACCTGTTATTAGTGGGTTACATGGATTCCAAGCCTACTTTTTTGTGAGTGTATTTGGTTGGAAATTCAAGGCTAATCCATCAAAGTACAGATATCGTGATATAACATTGTTTATTCCACGCAAGAATGCTAAATCGTGGTTAGCGGCTGTTACTCTGATCATATTTATGCTGACTGAAGATAAGTATAGTGAGTTCTATTCCATCTGTCTGACACGAGATTTAGCAGGTGAGATCAAGAAGGCAATGACTCAGATACTTGAAGCTAGTCCAGCAATGTATAAACATTTCAGTCTTTCGGATTAGTTTAAGAAATTCGAATCCTCTATACCTTGTACCATTTACAAGTACATCGTAATCCTTAAAAATAGGATCAGCGTTCTTGGTAATCGAAACATTTGAATTATCTACGTAATGTAGACTCTTTACTGCATTTCGATCCTTATATATGTACGAATAACCTGCTCCATTTAGTAAATAATCTACCACTAAAGCCTTCTTGTATTGGAATGCATCAAGAGTATCTTTGGTATCATCATTAAGTAATGCAACCCTAGGATCATCATCCACTAATGAGACTTTACCAGCAGTTGTTTTATACAAATTGATAGGCATTAAAGCTACAATATTGCTTATAATCTCTACACAGCCTGCTACACTTGGAATATTAAGTGCCATTTCTGTGGTAACTGAATCTACACCTACATTAGCTTGAAGTAGTAATTCCTCTAGAGTCTGCGCTCTTTTCTCATAATTTCGCCAATCTTTATATTTTTGGACTAGTCCCAATTCCTAACCTCCCTTCTCTATACTGTTTGAACAAAGAAGGAATTCGCATTAAGCAACTCTTCTTGTTGTAATAAATAAATGGCTATGATTAGACTAACAACCATGTCCACTTTTCCATTGGATTTTTTCTTGTTGACGTATTTCCTAAGTGTTGTATCTTCGGTAACTCTCGCATTCTGAAAGTTGACTTCGAGTAATTTGTTCTCTTCATACTCAAAACTTTTAGCAAGAATATATTCCTCTAATAGTTTAGTGGGAGGATGTAGATGGCTTGAATGTTGCTTAACTTCAACTAATGAATATCCAGCAGCTTCTAATTTCTGCGCTGTCGATAAACAATTTGATCTATCGTAACCAATAGCAGCAACACGAACATCATGTTCCTGTTCGATTTTTAATATCATCTGCTCAATAAACAAGTATGAAACAGTTAAATCTCCACATTTGAAGCACTTACCAGACTTAATATGTTCGTAATAAGGCTCCTTCTCTGTCCTGATTTTGTCCTCAATTCGATCTTCAGGTATAAATGCATAGCTATCAGCTAAGATATGACCCGTCTTCTCATCGAGAGCAACCATACTATATGAGCAGTTATCTGTAGTAAGAGCTAAGTCCAAACCGACATACACATTTCTGCCTGACCAATTAATTTTATCAACCTTACATTTAACCAAATCATCAATGTTAATATAGGCTTCGCCGCTATTTGCAGGGACAAAATGGTTCATTGATTTGGTCAGATACTCTTCTTTGGTGCTAGGCTTATCAATAGATTCCTGTCTTTCCTCTCGAATCGTGTTGTAGTTGTCCTCAATTCTAAGTGGATTAGACATATATAAGCCTATCTCATCAAACAAATGTTCCTTTGGAGCGTAGTACAGTAGTGCAAACATGCGATCATTCTTATATGTACCGTTATAAACTTTACGAATATAGTCCAGTTCCTCAAACATGACAGACTTATCTTGTGCATATGCAGTGGTTGTATTAATTTGAATTGCATTTGTAACGTTCTTTTGACCTGATCTCATAGCATTGATGTTGTCTTTAGTGGCAAAATTTCCAACTTCATCTGCAATGAAAACTGTTGGACGAATGGAGTTATTTTTACCAGATTCTGATGTACGTGGCTGATAAAAACTCTCTCTAAGTTTACAAGTGAGCTTACCTACAAGTGTTTTTGGAATAGTGAAGGATGGCGCAACAGGAGTAGGTATTGTCGAAGAGAATAATGACATGTTAACAGTTGCGTACTTAACCTTGAAGTACGAAAAGATACTCCTGAAAACAGGTGGTAATAAGAAGGGGTTCCTTAAGGCAAAGAGTAAATTAGGTGACGATGCATTATTAGCATTGAAAACAGCTTGGAAAAATTTGTACGCCGACAATACAGAAAATATCGTTGTTTTGAATGATGGTGTAGACTTCCAAGAGGCTACTTCAACATCAGTTGAAATGCAAATGAATGAGAATAAGCGCACAAACTCTGCTGAAGTCTGTAAGCTCTTTAGTTGTCCAGTAAGCCTATTAGAGGGGAAAATTGGTGACGATGAGTTTAAAAACTTTATCAAGATATGTATTCTTCCTATTTTAAAAGCGTTTGAGACAGCACTAAATAGAGACTTACTGTTGGATTTAGAGAAAAATGAGTACTATTTCGAGTTTGATAAGCGGGAAATGCTTAAAGGTGACATCGAGAAGTTATTTAAGGCATATGAAATTGCCATCAAGAATGGATTCATGCAGTGGGATGAGATCCGATATGAATTAAATTATGCTCCATATGGACTTGATTTTATCAAGCTCGGATTGCAGGATGTGTTATTTAATCCGAAAACGAAGGAAATTTACACACCGAATACAAACAAAACTTCCAACATGGATGATTTAACATCAAAGGGAGGAGGTGTGGAAATTGAAAATTGAAGTCAGAGATAATGGTGTGACACTTGAAGGCTATGTAAATGCTGTTCAACGGGATTCTAGAATGCTCCCTAGTCCACGCGGCAAATTCGTCGAACAAATAGTTCCTAAAACATTCGAGAAGGCACTTTCTAACGGTAGAAACGTTGATTTGTTATTTAACCATAGGGAAGATAGGAAGTTAGGCTCTACAAGCGAAGGAAGCCTTCAATTACACGAAGATAACATTGGATTGAGAGCAAAAGTTAGTATTTCTGATCCAGAAGTTATTACGAAGGCCAGAAATGGTGAGTTACGAGGGTGGTCTTTTGGATTCATTGCTAAATCAGACCGATGGGAAGAAACTAATGGTGTTCAACGCAGATATATCGAAGCAATGGACTTGTTAGAAGTCTCAATTCTTGACAAAATGCCAGCTTATATCGGCACATCAATTGAGGAAAGAGACGAAGAGACGTTGATTTACGAACGTAGAAATGAACAATTTGTTGCTACAATTGAAGACTTTACTAAGTCAGAAGAAGAGCAACGCGAACTTGAACCTATCGACTACTCGATTCATGAACAAGAAATCGCATATTTGAAACTAAAACAAAGAGGATGCTAATCAGTATCCTTTTTTGTTTACCCAAAATAATTTAGCGCAGAGACGCTCAGAGGAGATAAATAAAGATGAAAGCACTAATTGAGAAACGCAACACACTTGTAACAGAAATGGAAACATTGCTTAACACAGCAAAAGCCGAAACACGCGCATTTAATCAGGATGAAACAGTACGTCTTGAAGCAATTAAGACTGAGGTTACAGCAATTGACAACACAATCAAAATGGATGAGGAGATTAGAGCTTTGGACAAAAAAGAAGTAGTTAAACCAACACAAACAGAGGAAGAAGTTCGTGCACTAGAAGTTGCAAACGAAGAAAAACGTTTCTTAGACTTTATTAAAGGTGATCAACGTGCTCTCGATGCTGCAAGTAACGGTGCGGTTATTCCGAAGTCTATTGCTAGTCGTGTAATTGATAAAGTTATCAATATCTCTCCACTCTTGTCTGAAGTTGAGATCTTCCGTGTGAAAGGTGATCTAGTATTCCCTATCTACGATTACACCCAACACACAACTGCATATGCATCTGAGTTCACGGATCTTACAGTTTCTGGAGGAGTGTTCACTCAAGTAACGCTTACGAACAATATCATCGGTACACTTGCGAAAATCGGTAAATCTTTAATCAATCGCTCGGAAATCGATGCTACCTCTTACATCATCAACGCGATTGCAAAATCCATTGCTTTGTTCCTTGAGAATGAGTTGATCAAAGGCGTGGGTGGCGCTGGTAAACTGAAAGGTCTTGCTCAAATCGCTGCTGGTCAAGTAACAACTGGAGCAACTACTTTGGTAATCGATTCTGCTGAACTTGTTAAGTTGCAAATGCAAATTCCACAAGCATTGATGGGTAATGCTAAATGGCTTATGCATCCGAACACTTTGGGTTACATCCAAGGTTTGAAATCAACTACTGGTCAATTCCTAATGGGCACTAACCTTTCTCAGAACGGTAGCTATGTGTTGCTTGGTAAAGAAGTAATGCTTTCAGATGCAATGCCACAAATCGGTGTGAATGCACTTGAAATCTTCTACGGTGACTTCTCTGGCCTTTACATGAAGGTTACTAATGACGTTCAAGTACAAGTACTACAAGAGTTGTTTGCTGCACAATACGCAATCGGTGTAGCAGCATTTGCAGAGGTTGATTCTGTAATTGTTGAACCACAAAAAATCGTTGCTTATAAAGGCAAGTAATTTGGCATATTTAGGGTGGGGTATGAATTGCATACCTCATCCTATTTTCTATGAGGAAGTGTGAATATGGCACGAGTTAGCGAACTAACGTTACAAGAAGTAAAGGACTATCTTCGTGTTGATTACGACGATGATGATGCGCTAATACTCGCAATTATGATTGGTGCGAAAGTATTCATTAAAGGATACACAGGGCTATCACAAGAGAGTGTTGAGTTAAAGGAAGATTTAGCTATCGTTTATTTGGTGCTTTGTAATGAAATGTATAGCCAGAGACAATATACAGTTGAGCGCGATAAAGTCAATGTTGTAGTTAAAACAATTCTAGATATGTACGCAGTCAATTTATTGTAGGTGAGCAAATGATAGAAGCAGGTAAATTGAGAAATAAAATACACATTTATGGCAAAGTAAAGGGCAAAAATGAGCTGAATCAGACATCTTATACAGATTCATTGATAGCAACTATTTGGGCTGAGATTATTCCCCAGACAGGTAATATGCAGAGACAACAAGTGGAGACAATGCTAACCAATGTAACTCATAAAATAATTTGTCGATACTCTAAGACAATTATGGAAGCATATCAACAACAGCAGAAAAAAAGTGATATGCACATTATGTTTAAAGGTCATCGTTTCGACATTAGTTATATTCTCGATCCTTATTTTAACAATGAGAAGCTTGAAATTTTCGTACAGGAGGTAATTGGATAATGTTAACTTACAAGCAAATTGTAAAAAGAATCACTGACATGCTAATTTCCAAATTTCCGACTGTCGATGTTCAAGAAGCCGATGTTGAAGAAGGGTTTCAGCGTCCTAGTTTCTTTGTGACTCTCGACAACGTTCATCGTGAATCATATCGGTACAATAGCATTCGTTCTATGACTATTCGCATTTACTTTTTCCCAACTGACAGGCACAAATACTCCCTTGAAGTTTTAGAATTCCAGCAGAAATTAGAGGAATTATTCGACCAAGACCTAGCAATTGGTGATCGTGTCATTCCAATTCTAAACACTGAGCATCAAATAGTTGATAAGGTTCTTGAATTCGATATTAGTATAGAGTACTACGAGGAACCTCTACCTGATGGAGAACAAGATTTACCTAAGATGCAGGAGTTGAACTTGAATGTCTGATTTTGATTTGGATTTTAGCCAATTAGACGAGTGGAATAGAACGCTTAGTCAATTAGAGACAGATTTTCCTAAACAGTCCAAACAAATGATGCAACGTGTAGGTAATAAAGCGAAGAATATTGTCAGTAAGAAAGCACGTCAATTGGTTAAAAAACATACAGGGAAATATTATAAATCGATTAAACGAGGTAAAGTTTGGGATGATAACGGTTGGAATGTAAGGGTTTATTCAACCGACAAGAAGAAGTTTCTTATAGAAAATGGGCATCGTATCGTTGATAAAAATGGTGTTGAACATGGATTTGTTCAAGGTGCAAAGGTTTTCGAGAAATCAGAGCGGGAAATTAGTGATAATTTTGTTGAAATTGTAACTGAACAATTAAACAAAACATTCGATAGGTTATAAATGAGAGGATGAATTAAAAACATGGGACTTCCCGAAATTAATATTACATTTAGTAGTCTTGCAACCTCCGCGGTAAAGAGATCAGCAAGGGGTATTGTTGCGCTTATTTTGCGTGATGACACTGATAAAACTTTCACAGTTAAACAATATAGTGCAATCACAGATGTTGATAGTACTGATTACACAGCAACAAATCTTCGTTACATTACTGATGCTTTTCTTGGCTCGCCTAACAAGGTGATTGTTGTTCGTGGCCTTGTCGCCGCTACGGACTACAATGTCGAATTAGCGACATTGGCAACAATGAAATTTGACTACCTTGCAGTGCCAGGTATTGCAACAGGATCTGTTGCAAGTATTTCGACATGGGTAAAATCCGAACGCGATGATTTCAGTAAAACATTTAAAGCAGTATTGCCAAATAGCATTTCAGACCACGAAGGAATTATTAATTTTGCGACAGATAATATTGTCGTAGGCAGCAGCACATACACAGCTAGTCAATATTCCGCACGTATTGCAGGTATCCTTGCTGGACTTTCTCTAGAACGCAGCGCAACATTCTTTGTATTACCTGAAGTTATTAGTGTCCCTGCTTTGAACAAAGCCGCAGCAGATGCAGCCATTGATGCAGGAAAGTTAATTTTATTACAAGACGATAACGGCAAAGTTAAGATCGCAAGAGGCGTGAACAGCCTGACAACGTTCACTGTTTCAAAGTCAAAACAATTCAGCAAAATCAAGATTGTTGAAGGCATGGATTTAATCAAAAATGATATCGTTACAACATTTAATGATAACTATGTAGGAATGATGAATAACTCCTACGATAATCAAGTTCTATTCATTACTGGAGTAAATGCCTATTTGAAAGGTTTGTTGGGTGCAGTTCTTGATCCAAATGCAGACAATTTCGTATTAGTTGACGTAGAAGAACAGCGACAAGCGTGGGAGTCTATAGGAACAAATACAAGTGAGCTGACGGATGCACAGATTAAAGAAAAGTCATTTGAGTCTAATGTGTTTCTTGGTGGCACACTCAAGTTCCTCGACAGTGTTGAAGATTTGCAATTTAAAATTAGTGTTTAATGGAAGGGGAATATAAATAGATGGCACTCACAGGTAATAGAGTAATCCACGGTAAAAATGGTAGTGTGTGGTGGGATGGTGAAGAACTAGCAGAAATTGAGAGTTTCGAGGCAGTTGTCTCCATCAAACGTTCAGATGTGACTTTTGTTGGTCAAGTGTATGACGAGAGTAAATTTGAAGGTTTAGCTGGTACAGGTAAAATGACTCTCAAAAAGATTAATAATCGTATCGGGCAGAAGTTGGTCAACGCTTTTAGCAGAGGTGTTGATGTACGTTCGCAAATCATTGCCAAATTGGATGATAAGGATGCTGCAAATGGAGCAATTCGCGTAGCTATCGACAATGTATGGTTTACTGGTGACATCCCAGTACTAAAATTTGAAACTGGTGGTATCGTGAAAGAGGACATTTCTTTTGGATTTGCTGGCGAACCTAGATATCAATAAATAAAGGGAGATATGTGATTATATGTCTAATAATAGTAAGGTACTAACGATTGCTGAAATCTTAAAACGTAAAGATGAATTGAAAAACAAGGGCAATAAGACAGCTAGATTATATATCGATTCTCTTCAATCAGAAATTATTATTAAAGCTCCAGATCGACAATTAGCGTTTGAAATTGTCGCAAAAGCACAGGCAGGAGATAATAAAGCGGACGCTTATGCTGTTTACGAATGTGTAGTTGAACCGAATCTCAAGTCTAAGGAATTACAAGAGGGATTTGGTGTGTTTAGTCCAATTGATGTAGTAGATGTAATTTTTGATGCAGGGGAAGTAGCATCTATTAGCGATCATATTTTGAAACTTGTAGGATTCGGTAAAGGTGTACAAAAGGTTGAAGATGAACTAAAAAACTAATCCAATCAGACAGCGAACTGTATATGATCCACCATTTTATTAATCGTGGACAACCGCTGTCTGATTTGTTATCAATGGATGACTTAACCAAACACTTTTTTAAGGTTTCAATGATGCTTTACTATGAAGAAGAAGCAAAGAGATGGGGAGCGGATAAATAATCCGTTCTCTTTTTTTGGTTAAAAGCGAGGTGAAACAATGACAAGAACCGTAGAAACCCGAATGACACTTCGCGAAACGGTTACAAGTACATTGGCGAGGATCAATAGGGGCACTCTCGATTATCGAAGAAATTTAAGAGAATTACGTACTACAGCAAACGAAACTTGGTCAAGCATCAGTACAGGTGCAAAAATTGCATCTGCTTCTCTCGGAGCTTTAGGAACAGCTTCGGTTGGGCTTGGATTGAAGACAAACGCAGAGCTGGAAAAGTCTGCTATGTCATTTGAAATCTTACTTCAGTCAGGCGATAAAGCTAAGAAAATGGTTTCTGACTTACAGGCATTAGCTTTAGAGTCACCATTTGATTTTGTTGGATTGCAAAACTCAGCAAAGAAACTGTTGGGGATGGGCTTTGCAGGAAATCAGGTTATACCTATCATGCACAGTCTAGGTAACGCAGTTGCGGCTACAGGGGGTAATACTGATCAGTTGGAAGGTATTGCACTTGCTCTTGGCCAGATTAATTCAAAAGGTAAGGTTAGTGCAGAGGAGATGAATCAGTTAGCTGAGCGTGGTATTCCTGCTTGGCAGTTACTCTCTAAACAAATGGGCAAATCAACTGCTGAACTCATGAAAATGGGGGAGCAAGGTGAATTACTTGCTAATGATGCAATTCCTGCCTTAGTAAAAGGACTAGATGAACGGTTCGCAGGTTCGATGGAGAAAATGTCGGACACTTGGGATTATACGATAGCCAATATGAAGGAAAGTATGAGCATTGGCTTAGCCAGCATCTCTCTCCCTTTGTTCAACACGATCAAAAACGACTTACAAGGCGTACAAAACACGATTAAGCAAATGAGTAAAGATGGAAGTTTACAGGAATGGGGAAACAGAGCCTCTTCCGCACTATTGAATGTGTACAACAAAGCTAAAGAGGTTGGAACGGCTATTTGGGAAGTTGGAAGTTTTGTTGTCAACAACTGGAGTACGATTAGCCCTATTGTCTATGGGATTGTTGGAGCTTTTGTGGCCTATAAAGCGATTGTAATTGGAGTTAGAGCTTACACTTTGGCATATGCAGCGGCTTTATGGGTACAGACAGCAGCACAATTAGGATTGAATGCAGCAATGAGCGCAAACCCAATAGGTGTTATTGTGACGTTGATTGGCCTTGCAATCGTTGCTGGGACATATCTGATTAATAACTGGAAACAAGTCAAACTTGTTGGGATGAATACATGGAATACGGTTGTAGATGCAGCGCAGTGGGGTGTTAATAAATATTTAGAGTTCGCAAACTTCATGCTTAGAGTTTATAAATTTGCATGGGATTCTATTGAGTTTGCTGGTAAATCTATATGGAACGGGATCATCAGCGCAGGTCAAGTAGGTGTTAATTCCTTTATTGGTCTCGTTAACTCAATGGTCGATAAGTCTCTAATTGGAATTAATTTCTTAATAAGCGGCGCAAATAAACTTGCAAGCAAAGCTGGTTTAGATTTGAATCTCTCCGAACTATCCTTTGGCGGAATTGGGAAGGTGGATTTTAGTGGAGCTTTAGCTAATGCTGAAAAACCGAAGTGGGATAGTGAGTTTAATCTACTACCTAAAGTAGACTTTAGCGGAGCCAAGTTTAGTGATGATAGTATAATGGCACAAACTAAGAAAGCCCAAGCTGAGAGAGACAAGAAGAAGCAAGCAAGCGATGACAAGTTAGTTTCTGCTCTTAATGATAATACTCTAGCAACTTCAGATAATACAGGAGCAACAGGTAAGAATACGAAAGCACTCAAAGAAGCAATGAGTGCGGAAGATATTGCAGATTCGTTATTTGGCCGGATTGATCGACAATTATATGGAACGACATAAAGGGGTGAAATAGTGATACAAATATTTATCTCGATTAACAACAATGAGGAAGTTATACAACTTCCCGTATCTCCTCCGAGCTATGACATTTCAAGTCCATTTGATAACGAGCAGACTAAAGGTTTGCAACAGACACTAAAGATAATTGGTACAAGAGGACTAAAAGAAATATCAATTTCCTCATTCTTTCCTGCCGAAGGTAAGAATTATCCATTTGATCAAAATAAGTCAATGTTTGGTGAGAGTTACGTTAATAAAATTGAACAATGGCGGGATAGACGGTATCCTATTCGCCTCGTAATAGTCGAGTCTGGGAAAAAGAACGTCAACCTCGCCGTTACAATTGATAAATTTGAATGCAATAAAAAACAGGATGGGGATACCAACTATACTCTTGAAATGACAGAGTTCCCGTTTGTATCAACTAACAGGTAGTCACAGTGATGTTTAAAATATTATTGATAAAAAACGATGGCGAAAAGTCGTATGATATTAGTCCAATTGTGGGCAGCTTTTCATGGGACTCTAATCTTTCCCTTATGTCAGTGATGGAGTTTGAGATTATTTGGAGCGATACACCATTCTTCCCCGTTAATCCTGTTGACGTAGGCGATGTGGTGGTTTACATGAAGGACGATCAGGAAGTAAACCGAGGAATCGTTGTGAGAGAAAGCAAGTCGGGGCGATCAGCAATTAAGTACACTGCCTATGATTACGCTTGGTACTTGGGTAGATCAACAAGTGTTTATCAGTTTAATGGCATTGTGGCTCATGAAGCTATCAAGAAAGTACTGAATGACTTTAAAATGCCAATCGGTGGTATTGCTACGATGCGCTCAATTGTTGAACAGATTTATGTCCAAAAATCTCCTGCTCATATAATTGATGAAATTATTAATGCGGAAGGAAAGAAGACAGGAAAACGGTATGTGGCAGAGTTACGTCAAGGTAAATTGTACATAGAACCATTGGAAGATTTGATTATAAAGGGTACGTTTACGCTTGCCGATAATCTTGAGTCTGTTGATGTACTTTCCAATCCATTAAGCGCAGAACGTACTAGATCAATTGAAGATATGCGGAATCGAATCAAAGTTGTTGTTGAACTTGACCATAAGGAGAAAGAGAAGGCTTCGTATGTCACGACAGCAATTGAACAAGATTCAGAATTGATTAGTCACTATGGATTACTTGAGGAAACGGTAAAAATTGATGTAGAAGATTCAGCGAAATCAAGAGAAGTCGCGAGGATATTGTTGAAAAGACTTGGCAAGATACACGAATCAAACACTATTAAATTGATGGGTGATGCATCGTTTAAAGCTGGTAGATTGTTCGTGGTTGACGAACCTATAACAGGCATGAATGATACATTTATGATTAAAACATGTAAGCATGAAGTATCGAACCAAATACACACTATGTCGTTAGAGCTTGTGTATCCTGAGGAAGTGAAATAATGAATAACATAGACCGCTTAGCAGATAAAATTGTTGAGATGTACAAACAAAATATGAACCCACCATCGACAGCACCACAAATCGGTGAAGTAGTAGAAACAAATCCTCTAACCATTAAATGGGGAGATGGGATTCTCATCAAGTCTGACAAACTGTTTCTGCCTAAATTATATTCGACAGGCCATCTCATACCAAATAGATATATGAATACAAGTGGAAGCATTATCAGCGAGACACTGACGTGGAAAATAGACTTATCAATTGGTGATAAGGTGATGGTTATACCGGATGGTAATTACAAGATGTTTTATTTAATCGATGTTTTATAGAGGAAGTGTTTAAAATGAGTCTTCCGCAAATAGCACAATTGGAATTTAATGTTGAAACAGATCAACAGGCCATAGAATCAAAAACGGTACACGTAACATTTGACTGGGACTTTGATCTAGGCGACTTTAAACTAAGAGACGGTAAATTAGTTGAAGTATTTGGACTAGACTATTTAAAAATCTGGATTAAAAAAGCGCTAATGACAGCAAAGAATGCTTTGATCTATGAGGGAACAAACTACGGTTCTGACCATTTTACGATTATCGGAACAACGTTTCATGTGGGTTATAAGCAAGCCGAAATGGAACGTATGATTAGTGAGTGCTTACTACAAAATGAGACAATAACAAGCTTTGATAACTTTGACTTTGAGCAAGATGGAGATATTTTAATTGTTAGTTTTGTGGTTAACAGTATCTATGGAATGACAGAGGTGACGATATAATTGGCAACAAAAGATGAAATTTTAACTTTGCTCTTATCGCTTGTTGACGCTAAATATGATAAACGCGATGGCTCTCCCATATATGATGCTTTAGCACCAGTAGCAGAAAAATTAGCATTGATTGACACAAGCATAGAAGAAACAAGGAATAAAATGCTAATTGATAACCTAACAGGACTAGAGTTGGAAACTAGAGTTAATGAGCGTACTGGATTGACAAGAGACAGTGCTGTAGCAGCTAAAGGTTCAGTTACAGTGGCGGGTACAGGAATCATCAATATTGGTGATTTATTTGAGACAAGTTCGGGAATTAGATTTAAGGCAACAGAAACAAAAGCAATTACAACAAGTGGGAACGTTGCAATTGAAGCTGTTGTTGGAGGAAGTTCGGGTGTTGTCGCAGGTGGAACAATCACATTATTTCCTATCACCCTTACAGGGTTTACGGCTGTAACAAATCCGAATGCAACTACAGACGGTTTTAACGCTGAATCCGATAGCGACTTGATCAAAAGGTATTATGAGTTTTTACGTAATCCTGCAACAAGTGCTAATCAAGGGGCATTCTCGAACTGGGCAAAGTCCGTATCAGGTGTTGGTGACGTGAAAGTACTGCCATCTTGGAATGGTGCAAATACTGTCAAATTAGTAATCATCAATTCAGATAAACAACCTGCCAGTCCAACAGTAGTTAATAACGTAAAGACGTTTATTGATTCAAGTACAACAGGAATTGGCTTAGGTCAAGCACCAATAGGAACCGTTTTGACTGTTGAATCAGCAGTAGCTAAGAACATTAATATCGTTGTCGACGTCGATTTAAGAATTGGCTATACCTTAGCGACAGTAACAACGAATATCAGGGATACAATTACTGCATATCTAAAGGAAATTACATTCATTAAGGACTCAGCTTCATATGCAAAAATTGGCTCAGCAATTTTGGATGCGGAAGGTGTTGATAACTATAATTCGTTAACCGTTAATGGAGGTACATCGAATATCGTTATTGCAACTAATGAAGTTCCTGTTCTGGGTACGGTGACTGTAACATGACAATAACTGCACAAGATTTACTAAATCGCCTCCAGTTATTCCAGCGTACAAGTAATGTTTATAAAGAGATATTCACTGCTGACGCAGAACTTATCAATCAAAGACAAGACAGTATCGATGATATCATTAGTAATTTATCTGTTAACACCGCGACTTGGGGACTGGAAATTTACGAAAAACAACTAGGTATTACGACAGATACGTCTAAGACTTTCCAAGAGCGTAGAGAAGTCATTATATCTAAATCAAGAGGTATTGGAACTGTGAATGCGGCTCTAATAAAAAACGTGGCAAATGCATTTACTGGTGGAACAATTGACTTAGGCTTTGACAATGGAACTGTCACGATAACGTTTACGGATATAACAGGGATTCCAACGAATATCGATGATTTAAAACAGAATTTGCGGAGCATCGTTCCCGCACATTTAAGCATTAATTATGTACTCAAATACAATCGTTGGAATCAAGCTGCGACTAAGACTTGGAATCAATTGTCTGCTTATACATGGGATCAAGTTATGCAAGGCAACATTTTTTAAGAAAGGTAGGTAAATAGATGGCTACAAATACTCCTAATTATAATTTAGTAAAACCGACGAAAGCCACTGATACAGCAGATATTGATGTTATCAATAGTAATATGGATATTATTGATGCTGCATTAGCTACTAAAGCTCCTCTAGCCTCACCAGATTTCACGGGAACCCCCAAAGTACCAACAGCAACAGCGGGAACAAATACAACTCAGGCAGCTTCAACAGCTTTTGTAACAGCAGCAGTTAGTGCAATTCCTGCTATAACATGGACTAATATCACAGGAAAGCCGACAACCTTTCCACCTTCTGCTCATGGTCATGCGGCTACAGAAATTACCGCCACTGGAAGCACAACGGTTCAGGCTGAGATAGACAGTTTAAAGTCCTCTGTCAGTAGTGGGAAAAATACGGTTGCTGCCGCTATTACTGGCAAAAATCAAGCCGCGAGCGGAACTGATACCTTCGCACAATTGGCAGCAAAAATCAATGCGATTTTAGCTCAGATGCAACAGCTGTAGCAGGAGATATGTTAGCTGGGAAGACAGCTTATGTTAACTCGAAAATTACTGGGACTATGGTAGACAGAGGAACTGTAAACTATACCCCTACTACCTTTAATCAAACTGTAGTTGGAGGTAAGCATTCAGGCTCAGGTGTGGTATATGGCGATGTAAATTTAGTGGCTGCTAACATTAGAGCTGGACTTTCTATTTTTGGAGTTTCTGGTACATATACGGGCCTGGTTGCAAGTGGTACAGTCACTTCGGGCAACAATCCAAGTAACTATGACACAAATGATATGACGAATCAGGGACTTTATAGTTGTACAGTTAGCGGCTTAACTTTTCAACCTAAAGTGATTCTTCTTTATAAACAAGGGGCAGTCACTCTGTACTTAGAAGGCTCCAATCTAAATCAAAATCCTGCCATTGTTTGTAATATAATGGCGCATTTAAGCGGTGTACAAACTTATTATGTGCGTTTTCAAAACTCAGCATATGTTAATGCAACAGGATTTAGGCTTCCAGTTATACAATCTAATTCAACATTAAACTGGATTGCATACGGATAAAAGGAGAGGAAACTATGTTTGTTGGCAGAAAAATTTATTACGAATTAGCTACTGGGAATGTATTGGTTATAACAAGTGAAATGCAAGGCGAAGTTGTGAAAACAACAGTTGAGCAAGATTTTGAGATTTACGATGGTTTAGTAGGGAAAAATCCTAATGCCATTGGGGTTATCACACTGGAATATGGGGAACTTCGTAACGAGTTTATGAATGCAATTGGCTATAAGGTAAATTTAGATAACAAACAGATTGAATTTACGTTCGGGACTTTACCTAATGATCCTCAACCTACACCAGACCAAATTAGAATTACACAACTTGAAGCTGAAAACACTGACCTAAAGTCTAGAATGACAGATTTAGAAATGTTTGCAGCGGATATCATATCGGGAGGTATTTAACAATGGCTATGGTAGCTTATAAGGTTCGTATTATGGCGAACGCATGTATTACTCGTTACGACAGTGGCGAAGGCGATATGACAGATATTGTGGCAAGTTATAATTTATCTGAAGTAGACACGAATCTCGTTAAGGCTGAAATCATCGCAAAACGAACAGATATCACAATGTAAAGCTCCCTATAATTGGGGGCTTTTATTTATTTTAAGGAGATTAATCTATGGACAATAGTATTGTACTTGAGCCTGTAAAGAATTCAATAGACCTCTCAATTATTGAAGTAGAAACAATCTATCAGTTTGTCTCACCAGCTCAAGTTGTAGCTGATAAAAAAGAGGTGGAGTAAGTGGCATTAAATTTTAAATGTAATGACACAAGGAGAGCACCACGAGCTGTATTAATTAGTCCAAAGGGTGATGTAGTTGATTTAACAGACGCTACGGTCAAATTTGTTATGTCAAAGTACAATGATGGAACTGTGCTAGTGGATAGTGATGCAATTATTCTCGATGCTCCAAATGGAGTAGTTACATACGTATTTGAGCCTGAAGAGACAACAACAGTTGGAACAATGAAAGCTGAGTTTGTTGTGACTTATGAAGATGGTAGTGAAGAGACGTTCCCTAGCGAAGGATACATAATTATAAATTTCGAATCAAGAACGAAGAAAGGAGTGTAGATGAATGGTATATGATCCTTCAAAAGCATTAAAGAAAGCAAAAAATCAGCCTGCTCCACAATATTGGAACGATGATATTGAAGACTGGGAAGTAGTACAAGGTACAAATGGTGCCTATAGAACGCAAGTTACGAGACTTGTTGCAAAAGACCCTTTTAGCGGATCGTCTACTATAACTAAGGTCTTTTCTAAGTCAATGGACGGTTTAACAATTAGCAATGACGGAAATGCCGACCTGACCTTTACTATTAATGACGGTGAGGGTGCTGGTAATACATATAAAGTTTATGCAGGTGCAGTGTTTGAAGATGAGTTACCTACCTTTACTAGTAGGCTTGGAAGGCTACAGTAGTTGTAATAGTGACACTATGGCAGATATGCATTTGGTAGTGTAGTAGTCACTCCTCCAGTAGATACTACTGCTCCTGATAATGTGACTAATCTTACTACTTCAAACCTCACAGCAACAGGTGTTACTTTGACTTGGGTTGCTTCAGCTTCTTCAGATTGTACAGGTTACGATGTTTACCGCGGTACAACTTTACTAGGTTCGGTAACAGGTACAAATTATAATGTTACAGGTCTGACACAGGCCACACAGTATACATTCATTGTGAAAGCTAAAGATGCAGTAAATAACATTGCATCGGGAACACAAACTACAGTAACAACTCCATCTAGTGCTGATACCACACCTCCAGCAAATGTAACCAATTTAACAACAGCTAATATTACACAAACGGGATTAACTTTGAATTGGACAACATCTGTATCGAGTGATGTGGCATCATATGATGTGTATAATGGATCGACATTCTTGGCTAACGTGACAGGAGTCACTTATAACGTTAACGGATTGACTGCTTCTACAGCTTATACATTTGTAGTGAAGGCTAAAGACGGAAGTGGAAATGCTGCGAGTGGTACAAGTGTGAATGCAACAACACTTGCTATTCCTGCTGATACAACAGCTCCAAGTAATGTGACCAATCTGACTACAAGTGCATTGACACAAACAGGGGTCACGCTTACTTGGACAGCAGCCACGGATAATGTCGCTGTAACAGGTTATGACATCTATAATGGTGCAAGTTTGGTGACAACTGTTACTGGAATAACGTACAGCGTCACAGGGCTTACAGCGGCAACGCAATACACTTTTACAGTTAAGGCCAAAGATGCAGCAGGTAACGTAGCTTCAGGGACTAGCACCACGGTAACTACTTCTTCAGCAGCTGATACTACTCCACCAAATCCAGTAACAGGATTAACGGCAGGAACACCAACAGCCAATAGTGTATCAACATCGTGGACGCTTTCCAGTTCTGGGGACGTTTCAGTTCAAGAAGCTGCGTACTCAACTGATGGAACTAACTTCACTGTCGCAAGTGCTGTTATTAATGCATCATCGACTAGTTATAACTTCACAGGGTTGACCGCGAGTACTGCATATACGTTTAGAATTGTTGCGATTGATGGAGCAGGTAATAGGTCAACGGCTGTGACAGTTCAAGCAACAACAGCGGGAGTTACAGGTAAGGTAAATGATTCCTCTTTAATACTGTATCAGGACAATCCCACTCTTAACCAAACAATTGCCAATCCAGATAATTATTTTCATAATGCAGATCAATTCACAGCTTTCGCAACCGTTCAACCTATATCTGCATCTAATTCAGCCGTAAATATTTTCAGTAGGTTATCACCGAACGCAATACACTTTCAACTATCATTCGATAGTAAATTTAGTGGCACTCTCACAGGTAAAAATGGGAATGGTACAGGATCAGCCAATTTCCCACAAGCCACAACATCACCAACTGCTTATACTGATCACAGTGTACCTTATCATGTTGTTTTCATGCGTGATTCCACAAGTATTAAAATGTACGTAAACAATGTATTACTTCAGTCTACTAATGTAGCTGCTGATTTCTATATAGACACAAGTACATCACCACTGTTATTCGCAGGTGTATCTCAGGTTGGAGTTACATTTAAAAACATGGGCTACTATAATCGTGCTTTGACAACAGCGGAACTAACACAAAATTACAATGCACTTAAATAAGAGGGAGGTTACATATGTGGGAAAAATCATCTTCTAGTAGTAGCTACAATCCTCCCAATAAAGCCACACTTGATAAAATTAGTGAAGCAAACGGAATTCCAACATTTGGTGGTGTTCCATTTGGTCAGGATACATTAGCAAATAAGACTACTTTAGAACAAATAACTGATAATGGTACTGATCTGCTTTTCAAAGGTCAGCCATTAAAGGTGACTCAAGTTAGTGGCACAGTATCTACCTCGAACTTGATTATTGGCGGGAATGTTAGATTTAAAGTTGACTTTACTGCACTAACGATTTCTTGGACTACTTGGAATTTATTCACAAGTTACAATGCTAGTCTAACACTAAATGCAGGATCAATTAATTTTACAACAAGTAACAATCCTCAATTCGTTTGTGTGCGGAACGGAACAATTGAAGTAGTTCCTCAGACAACAATTGGATCTTCATATAGTGGTTTATTGGTATTTAGCATACTCCAAACTAATGTGATTTCATTATCTTATCCTGCAGAGCAAATTGGAGTTAGAGGTGGACTTATCTATGGAAGACGGGATCTTTCCATTGGCGAGTGGGTAAAGATAGGAGACAGCATTACTATTGGTGGGGCTTGGGATTTGGTAAGCGAATATATCAACATCCCAGTGGTTACTAATTTAGGAGTCAATGGTCGCAGGATGTCTGGGGCTGGTGGTATGTGGACTGATGTGGCTAACGTTCCATCTACAACTGAACTCACTACAATCATGGGTGGGACAAACGACGAAGGGCAAGTCACTGCAGGAATTACGCAGTTAGGAACGATTCAACTTGTTGGGTCAACCTTTGATACAAATACTTACTACGGCGCTTATCAGACCCTTATTGAGGGATTACTAAATAAGAATCCTAAAATGGTCATTATTTGCATCTCCCCTCCAAGAGCTTGGACAGATGGTTCAGGGAGTACTGAGCGAACAGGTATGAAAACAATGAGAGATGCGGTAGAGGCTATCGCTAATTTCTATTCATTACCTTTTCTAGATTTGTATAAGGAACTTGGGGTAAATAAAGTTAATCAGGGGACGTACTTCAATAATGATGGTCTTCATCCGAACACATACGGTAAGAAGCGTACAGGCACTCTGCTTCTGGGGAAAATACAACAAGTCTTTGGACAGCCTAACTATTGATAAAATTTCGGAATATGTGAAGCGATAAAAAGGAGGGGCTGACTTGGTTAAAATAGATCCTATATCTGGAACAATAACTATTGCATCGGAGTGGTTTCATAAGCCGACTAATACTAGCAAATGAACAAGCTTTGAAGTACAATTTTGGTACAAACTGTAAAGAGGTGTTTTGTTTGACTATCAAAATTGTAGGCGGCTTATTACATCTAAATATTCCTTCTGAAGAAGATCAAGGATTTTACTCAATTGGTGATGATATTTATTTATCAAACTCAGATGCTGAAATCATTTCAAAGGAGTTCTTTCACCCAGGATTCATAGAGAATGTTGGATCGATTGAAACACAATCGTTATTGAAATCATCTTTTGTATTTAGAGTTAGTGATACTAAGACTTTATCAGAACAATGCACTGTTGATAATCTCGACTATGCACATGAAAAATTTTGGGGGATCGTGCAGGGGCTTCTTCTATCTTTTTGGTTTGTTAAGGATAACAGTGTAAACCTGGTGGTAACCTTTCTGAGTGACTATGCTAATCAATCCATCTTTTCAAAAAGAAAAAATATGTATAATTCACTTTCATCAGGTAAGTATTTAGAGACAATACTCAAAAAAGATGAAGTTCAAGAAGCGGTATCTTGGCTCATTAGAATCTCTGCTTACTTAACTCAAAGTAAAGAGGAGATACGAGAAGTGGGCGATGTTTCAGCAATTAGTGTAGAAGCGTCATTCCGAAATAATGATGCTCGCACGCAGTATAGTGAAATGGGTAGATTTTCAAGAGCCTTGCGTTTTATTCAAGTAGCAAGAAGCCAATCGTTTCTACCTGTAAAAATTGCCTCTTATATAGGTGCATTAGAGTCTATTTTGGAAGTTGATTTAGAGTTAAGTCACCAGGTTTCAGAGAGAGCGGCAAAATTAGTTGGGGGCGATTTAGATAAAAGAGTAGAAAATTATAATCTTATTAAAGAATCCTACGACGTTCGTTCGAAGTATGTTCATGGATCAAATTTATCAAAAAGACATAGAAACAGTGAACATATCGAACAGTTATCAATGAGGTTAGATTCTTTTATCAGGTCTTTTATGCAAACATTAATTTTAAATCATTCCGAATTGAATGATATGAAAACTGAAGATCTAAATGTTTGGTTTAAAGAACTTATTCTCAAAGGTTGAGAATAGTCACATGACACCTCTTTCTGGGGGTGTCTTTTTTTATTGAAATGGAGGCTTAAAAGTGGGAAATGAACTAACAACTGAAGAAAGAATTATGAGACTAGAAACACGTTTAGAAACTGAGCTTGTAACTATTAAAGAATTGATTTATGACTTGAAGAAAATTGTCATGATGCGGGAAGAGACTTATGTAACCAAGGATATCTTGGAGAGTAAGCTTGAGATTCGTGACCGCGATATTGCAAGTTTGAAGGCAGATAAACAATCTAACAAAAATAACTTGCCAGTGTGGTTAGGCTTACTACCGGCTATTGCAGCTGTATTTGTTGCAATTGTGGTTGCATTGAAGTAATGTATGCCACAGTTTTATTACTGATGGGAAGATTCAATATTTATCTGACTCCACCCATCTCCTCGCTGGTCAAACTGTAGAATTATCAAATATTGCAAAGGTTTGATGGTTGTAGAGTAACACATTAATTCTAGCTGTTACTACTGGTTCAATATTCCTAGGTCATGGTATAATAAGGAAATTACTAGATTAACAACTTACTAGGAGTGGAATTTGTGGAAACAATAGATATTACTACGTGGAATGGGTTTTTAGATACATTTAGACTCCCGATTGTTATGAGTCTCATCGGTGCAGTAATAGGTCATTATCGAAAAAATGGAGTAATACAAATGCCTACAGTTTCAATAACATATGAGATGGGTCCATATCTAGAAGACATAAATTTTTGGTTAAAACCCTTACGATGGCTTTATATAGTTTTAGATTTCTTTCTTTTTTTGTTTGGTCTAAGATTTCATAAAAGTCAGGAAAAGGAGGGAGTTCTAATAGACTTAGGCTTCCTTGGGGACATGTTAATTGGAATTGGAACTGGAATAATTGCAAAATGTAGTCTTGCTATTGTTAACACTCCATCGGACTTTGTTGTTATTTCCACTTCTTTATTGGCAGGATTTGCAGGGTTATCATATATTCAATCAAAACAAGATGAACATTTAAAACAAGGGTCTAAAGATAGGGCTAGCAAACTTGCATCGGCAGCAGTAGGAAACGCGAGAAGTGAGGCAGCTGCGGCTAGCTCTGATGAGGGGCAGTAATTGAATAGATTTTTCCATACATTTGCTGTATAATGTTGATTTGAAAGGAGATGATTATTATGCAACCTCAATTAACCATACAAGAAAAGTCTGAGTTGCAAAAGTTACTCCAGATCATTCAAGATGAGCGAAAACCTTCTGGTCAACGACGAATCGCAATGGCTAAATTTGACCGTATTTACAATGAGGCCGTGAGACGTACGGAAGCGTCACAAAAAAGATTAGCACTTGCGTATTAAGCAACATTTAAAAAAATTCTGATTCCACTCCACCAAAAATGGAGTGGCTTTTTTGTTTTAGAGAGTTAATTTTTAGGGTGAATTTCAGGCTGTTTATGCTGAGGTTTGCCCTGTTTTTTATGTACAAATTTAAATTAAGGGGAGATCAAAAAAATGAACATTGATAAAACAAAGTTTATCCGCTATTTTTCGCTTGCTGTGTTCTGCCTTGGAATTTTAAATAAGATTTTTTCCCACTATGGATTAGTTATGATTCCTGATGCTGAATTGGATTTTTGGGCAGGAATTGTTGCATTAGTTTCTGGTGCTGTATTTGGAATTACCATTGAGTCCAATACAATTAAGGCTTTGTTCTCTGGTAAGAGTGGGTCGTTATGAACATTGCTCAGGTACTATCAAAGAGTGAAACAAGAGTTAGTAAATTACATCCAGTCGTAGCTCAGAAAGCAAGACAATTGATTATAGCCGCATATAGTGAAGGCATTAACATTGTCGTCGTTCAAGGGTTACGGACAATGGAAGAGCAAGCAGCTTTGTATGCTCAAGGACGAACTACTTCAGGAATCATTGTAACTAACGCAAAGGCTGGTTATAGCTATCATAATTATGGATTGGCATTAGACTATGCCATACTTGCTGATGACGGTAATACCGTATTGTGGACTGTAAATGGCAAATGGATAAGAGTAGCTGAGATTGGTAAGGGGTTAGGATTTGCTTGGGGTGGAGATTGGACTGGAACATTAATTGACTACCCACACTTAGAAATGACGTTTGGATTTAGTATTAATGACTTGTTGAGTGGTAAGAGACCATCAAATGATGAGGTGTTAAATATGAGAAATGAAGACGTGGATTTTATCCTGGCTATTATGGGGAAGTATTGGCATGACATGGATGGGAATGTAGATGTGCAGAATGAGACTCATCGTGTGGCTAATCTGTTGAGAGTTGCTATGGGTAGGAAAGAGGAATAGAGTATTTAAAATTGGGGATCGGCCATTGTCTCCTTCTTTTGAAGGAAAGCTCGCTTTTACATATAGCATTAAGTTTCTCCGCAGCAGCATAATTGTTGTACAGCATGGCTCATGTCAGTTGCGTGATTGTATGTCACACAATAGGATACAACCATCAGCGACATGTAAAGGAGATGTAAAATGAACGACATAAGTAAAATATGGTGGAATCAAAGGCACTTAGCCCCTATAAGAAAAACACGCATAAATCCTAGGCGTAGTATTAATGCAACCCCTCCTATAACAAATTGTATTAAAATCGGTCTTTACTTCATATCGAATTTAGATGAAAAGCAAAGAAAGCTTTATTATAACTTAGCTAGTAATAGATTGAGTGATGCTGAGCAAATATGGAGAAGGTATGGTATAGGTTTTAAGGTCTATGGCATTAATGACTTAAATACTACTCCCACTCTAACCAGCTTAGTTTGTGATAAATATCCTAGTGATGATATGTATAGGGCTATGACTAATATTCTTACGTATAATCTATATGATCAGAGCTATGACTATAGTATCAATGTGCTAATCTCTACTGCTCGTTTTACAGGCTCAAATCCAAATGGTGTAACTCTAGGATGTACTTATATAAAAAGAGGTATAAATGCAAATGGTCGAAGATATATTTTCATTTTTCTCAATACCGATGCCTTACATCCGCAGAATAAGTGGATCTTGGCACACGAGATAGGGCATGCTTTGTTTTTTGATAATAGTTTAGATCCATCAGATCCGAAAACATTGTATTTCCATAGTAACAACCCATTAAATTTGATGTATGGGGGTAAATTAACTGCTAAGAGACCAATTCTTAACAAAACACAAGTAAGCATTGCTAAAAGTAGCCTGTTCGTAGGAGAATGTTAGGGCGTCCTATAACTTCCCTTCATTGAAGAACAAAGAGGTGAGGATCATCTAGGAGTGTTAAAGAGAGGGGGGTAAATGTGTCATAGTCAGAAGTAAAGTAGGTAAAGTTCTTACTATGACACATTATGCTTTTACCCCAAACTGTTGAAATAGTCAATTGTCATTTGATCAAGGTTTGTATCCATGTACTTCCAAATCACTCTAATCATTTTAGTAGGTTGTTGATGTATGGGTTCATTTGTATGACTATCTACAATTTCGCCAGCCTCGTAAGTTTTGATTTCAACTTTATCAATCAATCGACGTAACATTGCATTGTTCATATTATCAAAATCAATTTCCAACAACAAATTGACGAAGCTCTTATTTCTAAGGCGGATATTTTCTATCTCGACTTCAATTGTTTTCAACTTATTTATTGAGACTTGAAGCTCGTCTATTTTGGACTGAATTTTAATATTACGCTTCCCATACTCATCCATATTAATAAATTTTGCATTAAACAATTGAAAATTTGATTCGCGTTCATTTTCAAGAATATCTATTTTACTTCGAATATCCTCTAATGAGCCAATTCCATTAGTTTTATTTTTGTATACATCAATATACCTGTTAAGGTAATGTTCTTCTGCTTGTTCGAATAATTTCCTGTATTCTTCAATATTAAATTTTACTTCATCAATAATGTACTCCTCAGGAAACGCATTTCGATATGCACATTTTGAACTTCCATACATATCATTTATTCGACAACTCCATTCATAACCTAAATCATTATGTTTTCCATGTCGCTTTTTCCTCTTTAGGGAGTTACCGCAATTACCACAGTATAAAAGGTTAGATAGTAGATGTTGGTTACTGTGCCTTCCAGTCCCGCGTAACAACCTCTTCTTAGTTTGAATCCTTATGGTCATTCCATCGTCTTCTACATACTTTTTGTCAATATATTCTAAATGACCAAACTTTTCTAGGCGTTCTTGCTTCTCAATTTGAACTAAGCGAAAGGTTTCATCATCAATTATTCGTAAACGTTCGAATTGATGTTTAATCCATTCATCTTGGGATATATCGTCTCGCTGTTCCGTTTTGAAATTACGTATTTGAGTTACGTGCTGTATTTGTAACCCTGTGTAAATTGGGTTTTCTAAGAATCTTGAAATCTGTATCTGAGACCACTTAGTATTCTTTTTTGTAGGTACATTATTTTCATTCAAAAATCTAGCTATTTTACCTGTTCCAAATCCTTGGTCATGATACAAGTAATAAATGAAGCGAACGATTAAAGCTTCTTCTTCATTTAAGTATAAATACCCATTCTCTAGGTTGTAACCATACGGGGTAGCAGAAGTGAACTTCCCATCTTTTTGTGCTCGTCTAATACCTACTTGTACAGAAATCGATTTAGCATTTGATTCTTCTTCAGCAAGTTGAGCAAACAAGCCAATCATAAAGTTTTTGCTTCGATCCATACTGTTTACTTTTAAATCTTGAAAGAATACGCCGACTCCGTGTTGCTCTAATAATTCTAAGTTTTCAGCTATTTCTTTAGCATTACGTCCGAAACGAGGCACGTTTTTTACGATCACTGTATCGAACTGTTTCATATGTGCGATAGAAAGTAAGTACTTTGTTGCTTCGCGGCGTTTCATGGATTTCCCAGAGAGGCCTTCCTCCGCAAATATTCCGTTTGTTGTATATTCGTGGTCGCCTTTTCTCTTACATGTAATCCCCATCGGTGCGATAGACAGATTGTTTTCCTTTACAAACTCATGGAATTGTATTTGCTGCGTCTCTAGGGAGTTAAGTTGGTCTTCGCTGTCAGTTGATACCCTTGATAAAAGTACGACTCTTTGTATGACGACCAAATCCTTCTATAGTATTATAGTAATATCTCTCTATTAATATAGCATATTCGCTACCCCTTTAGTATATGTATCAGCCGATATGGTGTGGTGCGGAGCTCGAAATGATCGAGTGCGCATTAGCGAGGAACGATCTATGAGCTTGCCAGAGGCGCTGTAGATTTTGGTGACTTCCAGTGCTTCGTGATCCGACATGGGGGGTAAAATGGAAGGCATGCGCTTTACCAACATGGTTTTTCCGGTTCCGGGAGGGCCAATTAATAAGATATTATGCATGCCTGCAGCAGCTATCATCATCGCTCGTTTGACTTGGTGCTGCCCGTTGACATCGGCATAATCTTCGATATCCTGTTGAGTTATTAAGGAAATTGTCGAAAATCCATTCTGACTGCTCGTATTACTATTTAATAGATACTCGTGATGAGATTGCCGATTCCAATTTCTAAAATCGGAGAGATTGGTTATCCCGCAAACTTCCATGCCGTCAATTAGTGCCGCTTCAGAGGCATTGGAGAGAGGGACACAGACTCTGTTGATGCCTAACTTTTTTGCTGCATGCGTCATGGATAACACGCCGGGAACAGGCCGAAGTGATCCGTCCAATGCTAATTCGCCTAGAAATAAGGTCTTGTGTAAAAATTCACTGTTAACCTGACCTGTCGTTAGTAAAATAGCAACCGCAATCGCCAAATCGAAAGAGGAGCCCTCTTTGCGCAAGTCTGCCGGTGCTAGATTCACCGTGATTCGATCCATAGGAAACGTATATCCGCAATTTTTGATAGACGTACGAACTCTCTCCACAGATTCACGTATGGCGGAATCCGGAAGTCCCACTAAGTTCATTTGAGGTAAACCGCTGGAGATATCAACCTCTACTTCGATTGTTTTTCCTTCAATTCCTTGCAAACAAGCGCTCCAGACTTTGCCGTACATACAATAAACACCTTCCTCTCCTTAGTAGAGCAGCAGGTTCAGCTACTGTTCATGAGGATAAAAGGTGCTTCCTTATTGATCCGTTTTATTTCCTCTATTGTATAGAAAATGGAAAATTTACGCAATCCATAAATGGTTTTTTTACGTTTTAAATAAAGTCTATATGCACATACTGGAAGATGAGGTGATGATATGCAGGAGAAGCCGTATTTTTGTCCAAACTGCCGTTCTAATCGTATTAAATTCAGTGTAATTACCAGCTATGCGCAGCCGTTTCTGAAAGATGCACTATCCGGCAATATAACGGAATTCAATGACCCTGATGCGATTCCTGAAGAAGAACCGATGATTCAATGTCTAGTTTGCAGCTTTACTGGTAATGAGATGAGATTTATCAAACAAGCGGAGCGCGAACCCCGAATGAATACTCCGACAACGCCGCATTATTGACAAATAAAGAGGTAGACGTATTTTTCAAGTTTTGAAAAATACGTCTTTTTTATGAACATTTTTGTCATTTAAACACAAATGTAGGCGTTTGATGGTCGTAAGTGATAGCTAAAGTTTTTCAGCGTGAAAGGAAAATTTGAATGGATTAACGAAAAAAATAAGGAAACTGTCGAAAATTAGTGATACAATGGTTAGGGCTTGTGAAGAAGTGTGATACTAATTCCGGCAGCAAGATTTATTTCGTGCACAACACACATAGGAAATTACACTTTTTCCCCTGTATAGCACGTATAGAAAGTCCATACTGATAGGAGGATTTTAGGAAATGAATATCCATGAGTACCAAGGCAAAGAAGTCCTGAGACAGTACGGAGTCAGCGTTCCTAACGGGAAAGTTGCTTTCACCGTAGATGAAGCTGTTGCAGCTGCAAAAGAACTCGGAACATCCGTCGTCGTAGTTAAGGCGCAAATTCATGCCGGAGGTCGCGGTAAAGCAGGCGGCGTTAAGGTAGCTAAAAACCTCGACGAAGTTCGTACATATGCTAGCGAAATTCTTGGCAAAGTGCTTGTCACTCACCAAACAGGTCCTGAAGGTAAAGAAGTTAAACGCCTTTTGATCGAAGAAGGTTGTGACATTAAAAAAGAATATTATGTTGGTGTTGTTGTTGACCGTGCGACAGGTAGCGTCGTTATGATGGCTTCTGAAGAAGGCGGTACGGAAATTGAGGAGGTTGCTGAGCATTCTCCTGAGAAAATTTTCAAAGAAGTTGTAGATCCTGCGATCGGTCTGCAATCTTTCCAAGCTCGTAGACTTGCCTACTCAATCAACATTCCTAACGAGCTTGTTAACAAAGCGGTTAAATTCATGCTTGCGCTTTACAAAGCGTTCGTAGAAAAAGACTGCTCCATCGCTGAAATCAACCCATTGGTTGTTACAGGTTCCGGCGACGTTATGGCTCTTGACGCTAAATTGAACTTTGATTCTAACGCTCTTTTCCGTCACAAAGATATCGTTGAACTTCGCGATCTTGAAGAGGAAGATGCGAAAGAAATTCAAGCTTCCAAATATGATTTGAGCTACATTGCTCTTGACGGCAATATCGGTTGTATGGTTAACGGCGCAGGACTTGCGATGGCTACTATGGACATCATCAAGCACTACGGCGGAGACCCTGCTAACTTCCTTGACGTAGGGGGCGGTGCTACGAAAGAGAAAGTTACAGAAGCATTCAAAATCATTTTGTCCGATGAGCAAGTTAAAGGGATTTTCGTTAACATCTTCGGCGGAATCATGCGTTGTGACGTAATTGCTGATGGCGTTGTTGCTGCAGCTAGAGAACTAGGTCTATCCCGTCCGCTTGTTGTTCGTCTTGAAGGAACAAACGTGGAACTTGGTAAAAAGATTCTTAACGAATCCGGCTTGAACATTGTTGCTGCTGACTCCATGGCAGACGGCGCTCAAAAAATCGTTGCACTTGTGAAATAAATTAAACCCGTGCGGTTTTAAATAATATAGGGGATGTGAACAAAAGATCATGAGTATTTTGGTCAATAAACATACAAAAGTCATTACTCAAGGGATTACCGGCGCTACGGGTTTGTTTCATACCAAAGGCGGTCTTGAATACGGCACACAAATGGTTGGTGGCGTAACCCCAGGTAAAGGCGGAACAAAAGTAGACATCACACTGGAAAACGGTGAGCTTGTTCAACTTCCGGTATTTAACACAGTTATCGAAGCTAAAAATGCAACTGGTGCAACAGCATCCGTTATTTATGTACCACCTGCTTTTGCAGCAGAGTCCATTATCGAAGCGGTTGACGCTGATCTTGATCTCGTTATCTGTATCACTGAAGGTATTCCTGTACTTGACATGGTTAACGTGAAACGTTACATGGAAGGCAAGAGAACCGTTCTAATCGGACCAAACTGCCCAGGCGTTATCACGCCAGGCGAGTGCAAAATCGGTATTATGCCAGGTTACATCCATACACCAGGTCACGTAGGTGTTGTTTCCCGTTCCGGAACACTAACTTACGAAGCGGTTCACCAATTGACAACTCGCGGTATTGGACAATCCTCCGCTGTTGGTATCGGTGGAGACCCTGTTAAAGGTTCCGAGTTTATCGATATCCTCAAACGTTTCAATGAAGATCCGGACACTTATGCTGTCATCATGATCGGTGAGATCGGTGGAACAGCAGAAGAAGAAGCGGCTGAGTGGGTTGCTGCCAACATGACGAAACCGGTAGTTGGTTTCATCGGCGGTAAAACTGCGCCTCCAGGAAAACGTATGGGCCATGCCGGTGCGATTATTTCCGGTGGTAAAGGTACGGCAGCTGAGAAAGTTGCAACGATGGAAAGATGCGGAATCCGCGTAGCGGCTACGCCATCTGAAATGGGATCAACGCTTGTTAGCGTACTTGAAGAAAAAGGTATGCTTGACAAAGTTATCACAAAAAAATAGTCTCGCCTTTTTGAAGGTAAGCAACCTTCCAACTCCCTTAAACAGGGATTTGGAAGGTTTTTTGTTTTTCTAGCTTTGCAAAGATTTGTCATTCGAGTAAGGAGTGTATATACTAATGGATAATCGAATCATTTTATTTGGCCTTCATGAACTTGAAGGGGTCGGCTGGAAAACCATGCTTCAGCTCGTTAACCGGTTTCCAGACCTGCAAGTTTTATTTGAGCTCTCCGCAGCGGAAATCTCGGCTCAAGGTATTCGTGCCTCCGTAGCTGAGCGAATTGCATCCCAATTTACTCATGCCTTCATTGAGGAAAAGCTTCATTTATATATGAAGCAATCCATTCAAATCCTTACGATTTTGGATGAGGAATACCCTCAAATATTGAAAGAAATTGCGCAGCCCCCTTGGGTTTTATATGTGAAAGGCAAATCAGCCATACTGAATGGACGACTCCTGGGAATGGTTGGAACCCGTACGCCAACGCCTTATGGGAAAAAGATTGCAGAGGAATGGGCAGCAGCGCTTTCACGTGCTGGATTCGGTATTGTGAGCGGTCTGGCAAGAGGAATTGACAGCAAAGCTCATATCGGCGCCTTACAAGGAAAGTCAAAGACGGTAGCTGTTCTTGGTTGCGCTATCAATCAGATTTATCCGCGTGAGAATGCTTTATTATTTCGAAATATTGAGCAAGAAGGAGTTATCATTTCTGAATACCCGATTGGTACAGGGATGAAGCCTGGCATGTTTCCGCAGCGGAACCGCATTATTGCGGGATTGTCATTAGGCATTACGGTCGTTGAGGCAGCCGAGGACAGCGGATCGCTGATAACGGTAGAGTTTGCTCTCGATGAGTCACGGGATGTGTTCGCTATTCCAGGACCCATTCACTCGCGTGTAAGCAGCGGCGTTCATAGGCTTTTAAAGGATGGCGCGAAATTAGTTACACGTGTGGAAGAGATTGTAGACGACTACAACTATATGATAAGTTCAGATGAAAAACGTGCTCTAAATAAGCCGTTGACATTATTTTCACTTTCGGAAGAGGAAGGCGAAATTTTCCGTAAGTTGTCGAATGAACCCATTTCAATTGATGCCCTCATGGAGGACGGACAATTTACGTTTGGACATTTGCATGCAGTTCTGTTATCTTTACTATTGAAAAAGGCGATTAAACAGCTTCCAGGTTCTACCTACATCCAAGCATAGGCTATTCAAGAAGTTTTTCTTCTCGCCAATAGACTTAACCTTGAAATTAAGAGGGGAGGAAGGACGATCATGGCAGATTCATTAGTCATTGTTGAGTCACCAGCTAAAGCCAAAACCATCGGCAAGTATTTAGGCAGCAAATTTATCGTAAAAGCCTCGATGGGTCATATTCGCGACCTTCCGAAAAGCCAAATTGGCGTAGAAGTAGATCGTAACTTTGAGCCTAAATACATAACTATCCGTGGTAAAGGTTCTATATTAAAAGAATTAAAAGATGCTAGTAAAAAAGTGAAAAAAATATATCTGGCGGCTGACCCGGATCGTGAGGGTGAAGCGATTGCCTGGCATTTAGCACATTATTTGGATGTTGGTTCAGATGAGCTATGCCGTGTTGTATTTAATGAGATTACGAAGGATGCTGTGAAGGACGCATTCAAAACACCTCGTCGCATCAATCAGGATCTTGTTAACGCTCAACAGGCTAGACGGATATTGGATCGACTTGTAGGTTATAAAATCAGCCCTTTACTTTGGAAAAAAGTGAAGAAAGGTTTATCGGCAGGCCGTGTACAGTCCGTTGCGGTTAAACTGATTCAAGATCGAGAGAATGAGATCAAAGCTTTTGAGCCTGAAGAGTACTGGTCCATTACAGCACTGTTGGATGCGGGAAAAGCGGGATTCGAAGCGAAGTACCACAGCATGAACGGCGAGAAAAAGGAACTGCATTCGCAAGAGGATGTTAACGAAGTTTTGGCCGCAATGGGCAATGGGAAGTTTACCGTGAAAGAAGTGAAAGAGAAAGAGCGCGGGCGTAACCCGTCTCCACCTTTCATTACGAGCTCCATGCAGCAAGAAGCGGCACGTAAATTGAACTTCCGGGCGTCCAAGACGATGTCTGTGGCGCAGCAGTTATATGAAGGAATAGACTTAGGAAAAGAAGGTACGGTTGGTTTAATAACGTACATGCGTACGGATTCAACACGGATTTCACCTGTTGCCCAGGAAGAAGCCAGAGAGTTTATTATAACGAAATATGGTGCAGCATTTTATCCGGAAACACCTCGTGTGTACACGAAAAAGAATGCAAATGCACAAGACGCGCATGAAGGTATCAGGCCTACCTCCGTGCTTCGCGAACCTGAACAATTGAAAGAATTCCTCAGCAGAGACCAATATCGGCTTTACAAACTCGTATGGGATCGTTTTGTTGCCAGTCAAATGTCATCCGCCATCTTGGATACAATGACCATCGATTTGACCGCAGGTGACACGGTATTCCGGGCGAATGGCTCCAAAATGAAGTTTGCGGGCTTTATGAAGGTTTATGTTGAAAGCAATGATGATGGAACGACGGAAGAGGACAAATTGCTTCCGCCATTATCGAAAGGCGATGTTTTGGAAAAACAAAGCATTGACCCCAAACAACACTTTACTCAACCGCCTCCACGGTATACGGAAGCCCGTTTAGTGAGAGCTCTCGAGGAAATGGGCATCGGCCGACCAAGTACGTATGCACCGACGCTGGAGACGATTCAGAAGCGCGGTTACGTTGCGATCGAAGAGAAAAAATTCGTTCCTACCGAGTTGGGCGAGCTTGTTATTCAATTGATGCAAGAATTCTTCCCTGAAATTCTCGATATTGAGTTCACAGCCCATATGGAAGAGGAACTTGATTTTGTAGAAGAGGGCAAAGAGGATTGGGTAAGAGTTCTGGATACTTTCTATACGTCCTTTGAGAAACGGCTTGAATTTGCCGAAGAAGAAATGAAGGAAATTGAAATTCAGGATGAAGTATCTGATGAAATTTGCGAGAAATGCGGCAGACACCTTGTTTATAAAATGGGACGCTTCGGCAAATTCCTCGCATGTTCAGGATTCCCGGAATGCCGGAATACGAAGCCGATCATCAAAGATATCGGTGTCACGTGCCCAAGCTGCCATGCAGGCAAGATTGTAGAGCGCAGAAGTAAGAAGGGCAGAGTGTTTTACGGCTGTGATCAATATCCTACTTGTGATTTTGTCTCATGGGATAAGCCGGTTAACAAGCCTTGTCCGGTTTGCAGTTCGATGATGATCGAGAAAAGAAGTAAGAACGGCCTCAGCATTCAATGTACGAATTGCGACCATAAAGAAGAAGTAAACGAAGATCAGAACGAAGATATGAAAGATTAGAGGTGTCCGATTTTGCCAGAATATCCAAGAGTAACAGTCATCGGTGCAGGACTCGCTGGAAGTGAAGCAGCTTGGCAGATTGCACGTCAAGGTGTGCCTGTTACTTTATACGAAATGCGTAATGTCCGTAAAACACCAGCTCACATTACAGATCAATTCGCGGAATTGGTGTGCAGCAACTCCCTTAGATCCAATGGCTTGACGAATGCAGTTGGCGTACTGAAAGAAGAGATGAGAAGAATGGATTCTTTGATTCTCTCCTGCGCTGACCAACACGCCGTACCGGCAGGTGGAGCCTTAGCCGTTGACCGTGATGGGTTCTCCCAAGCCGTTACCCAAACGCTGCGGAACCATCCGCTCATTGAAGTCATCAACGAGGAAGTACAGGTTTTGCCGGAAGGCATTACTGTGGTAGCCTCGGGTCCGTTAACTTCCCCTGATTTGTCTGCGGGGCTGAAAGAGCTAATGGGTGAGGAATACTTATACTTCTACGATGCGGCAGCACCGATTGTAGAGAAAGATTCCATTGATATGAACAAAGTTTACCTGGCTTCTCGTTACGACAAAGGTGAGGCTGCTTATCTCAATTGCCCAATGACGGAAGAGGAATTTAACGTTTTCTATGAAGCCTTAATTACGGCTGAGGTAGCTGAACTTAAGGAATTTGAAAAAGAGATCTACTTCGAAGGATGTATGCCATTAGAGGTCATGGCTAAGCGTGGTAAACAGACAGTGTTATTCGGGCCAATGAAGCCGGTTGGATTAATTAACCCGCACACCGGAAAACTGCCGCATGCCGTCGTACAGCTTCGTCAAGATAACGCCGCGGGAACCTTGTACAATTTGGTTGGTTTCCAAACCCATTTGAAGTGGGGCGAGCAAAAACGTGTTCTCTCTTTGATTCCTGGTTTGGAAGAAGCGGAATTCGTTCGATATGGCGTGATGCATCGTAATACATTTATTAATTCGCCGAAGCTTCTTGAACCGACGTATCAATACAAGCGTCGTGAGAATCTGTTTTTTGCAGGACAAATGACAGGTGTTGAAGGTTATGTGGAATCTGCTGCATCCGGTTTAATCGCTGGACTTAATGCCGGCCGATTGGCAAAAGGGCAATCATGCTTGGTGCTCCCGGAGGAAACAACATTAGGCAGCATGGCGCATTACATTACGACAGCTGACTTTAAACATTTTCAACCGATGAATGCCAATTTCGGATTGCTCCCACAACTTCCGGAACGGATTCGGAACAAAAAAGAAAAATACGAGAAGCTGGCTAATCGTGCAATAGAGAGTATTCAGAATTTTTCGAAAACAATTGCTGAATAGGTTGTAATCACACTATTCACTGTGTTACTATAATTATGTTTTGAATTATTATTCATTCGTTTTCTCATACATTTACCTCTAGATGCGGTCTTAATTGTGAAATTGACCTCGCTAGAGGTTTATCTCTTTTTATTAGGTCGAAACCAAGTCAAGTTTTTGTTTTCCGGTGTAAGATTCCATTGGAGGAGTGAGAAGAGATGGATGCCAGTCAGGCGCAATTCCATGCGACAACTATTTTTGCCATTCGTCATCAAGGTAAAGGTGCAATTGCCGGAGATGGCCAGGTTACATTTGGCAACAGTATGATTATGAAGAGTAGTGCCAAAAAGGTGAGGCGTTTACATAGAGGGAAAGTGATCGCAGGTTTTGCAGGATCAGTAGCTGATGCGATTACCCTTTTTGAAAAGTTTGAAGGCAAGCTCGAAGAACACCATGGTAATTTACAACGTGCTGCAGTCGAACTCACGAAGGATTGGCGGCAAGACCGCGTATTACGTCGATTAGAAGCAATGATGATTGTTATGGATGCTACGGGTTTATTGCTTCTCTCAGGCAATGGGGAAATTATTGAACCGGATGATGGCATTCTGGCGATTGGTTCTGGCGGCAGTTTCGCATTGGCGGCGGGTAGAGCATTACATCGGCATGCACCATCGCTAAGTGCCAAAGAGATTGCTCATGCTGCTCTTACAACAGCTGCTGAAATTTGCGTGTTCACGAATCATAATATTATTGTCGAAGAAATCGAGTAAATCAGAATTGATTACGCACTTTTTTAGGAGGGTACCCGAATGGCAAACAGCTCCCTAACACCTAAACAAATTGTACAGGAATTAGATCGATACATTGTAGGTCAGAAGAAAGCGAAAAAATCGGTTGCTATTGCTTTGCGGAATCGTTATCGGAGAAATCTGGTGGATGAAGCCATGCGGGATGAGATTGTTCCCAAAAACATTCTGATGATTGGACCAACAGGCGTAGGTAAGACTGAGATTGCACGCAGACTGGCAAAATTGGTTGGAGCCCCTTTTATTAAAGTGGAGGCAACCAAATTTACAGAGGTAGGTTACGTTGGCCGTGACGTCGAATCGATGGTAAGGGATTTAATTGAAACCTCTATTCGTATGGTTAAATCGGAACGCATGGAAGCAGTCAAAGACCGTGCAGAGAAATTAGCCAATGAGCGAATTGTTTCTTTGCTGGCTCCAAGTCCATCACGCACCAAATCGCAGCGTAATCCGTTTGAAATGTTGTTTGGGGGCCAAAATCAACCCGAGCAGGAAGAGAGTGCGCCGGATCCAAATCTTTCGTCAAAAAGGGCACAAATCGCTGAACAATTGACTAGTGGTAAATTAGAAAACGAGATTGTCGAGATAGAGGTCGAAGATTCATCGCCTTCCATGCTGGATATGTTGGCAGGGCAAGGCAACGAGCAAGCCGGCATGAATATGCAGGAGATGTTTGGCAGCTTGATGCCGAAAAAGATGAAGAAACGCAAGCTTCCCGTGAAAGAAGCAAGAAAAGTTCTGACGCAAGAGGAAGCACAGAAATTGATTGACATGGACGATGTTATCCAAGAATCCATTCACCGCGCTGAGCAGTCAGGCATCATTTTTATTGATGAAATCGACAAAGTAGCAAGCAGTTCCCGCGGCGGAAATGGTCCGGATATTTCACGTGAAGGCGTACAGCGCGACATCCTCCCGATCGTAGAAGGTTCTACCGTTGTAACCAAATATGGACCTGTGAAAACCGATTATGTTTTATTTATTGGTGCAGGAGCTTTCCATATTGCAAAACCTTCGGATTTAATTCCAGAGCTTCAAGGGCGTTTTCCGATTCGGGTAGAACTGAGTGATTTAACGCTTGAAGATTTTGTTTCTATTTTGCAGGAGCCCAAAAATGCGCTGACGAAACAGTACACGGCGTTGTTGCAAACAGAAGGTATAACCGTTGAATTTGCTGAGGAAGCTATTCATGAAATTGCTCGAATTGCGGTCGAGGTCAATCAGAACACGGAAAATATCGGAGCACGTCGCTTGCATACAATCTTGGAGAAATTGCTTGAGGATCTTTCCTTTGAGGCCCCTGAACTTACATTGGAATCTTTCATCATCAATCCGGAATATGTGCGCGAAAAACTGAGCGGTATTGTTCAGAATAGAGATTTGAGTCAATACATTTTATAATGAGCGATTGCAGGGTTACGTAAGTAGGAGGCAGTTACATGAGTTTATTAAACAAAACAAGAAGGCTAAATCGATTGCTGCAAAAGGAAGCAGGGAATGCGGTTAGCTTTATGGATATGGCTGAAGTTCTTCGTGATATTGTTATTGCGAATATCTATGTCGTCAGTCGTAAAGGGAAGATTCTAGGCTATGCTACGACCAATGATCCTGTTTCATCTGAAATGAATCAGGCGATTTTGCTTGAACGCAGATTTCCGTCTGAATCCAACAATCTTCTATTGAAGATAGAGGAAACGACGTCGACGTCGGAACCGAGCAGCCCCTATTATTACTATACAGAACAAATGAAAGACATGTTCCCTTACACACATACGACGCTAGTTCCTATTATCGGTGGTGGTGACCGGTTAGGGACATTAATCTTAAGTCGTAATGAAAGTCTGTTTATTGATGATGACTTAATATTAGCTGAATATGGTTCGACAGTAATCGCTATGGAGATCTTGAGAGAAAGAGCGGAAGAGATCGAAGAAGAAGCAAGAAGTAAAGCTGTCGTTCAAGTAGCGATAGGCTCTTTATCCTTTAGTGAAATGGAAGCTGTAGAGCATATTTTCGAGGAATTGGATGGCAAAGAAGGGCTTTTGGTTGCGAGTAAAATTGCTGATCGCGTTGGGATTACGCGTTCTGTAATCGTGAATGCACTTCGTAAGCTGGAGAGTGCCGGAGTTATAGAGACACGTTCGCTGGGTATGAAGGGCACTTATATTCGAATTTTAAATGAGCAATTAATACAAAGCATCGAACAGATAAAAACGAAACTATAACTTGGCACGATTAAAAAGCCCTGTCTGCTAAAAAAGATAGGGCTTTTTTCTTATTGTAACTTAAGCGAATATCTTAGATGATTAGGAAGGCAATGAACTTACAAAATTCTACAACAGGAAACTTTTTCTATTTGTTTTGTGAAAATAATGTCGAAATAAGAAGGAATACATACTTTCTGTGTGGAAGTATAGTGTCGAATACTCTATTGAAAGGGGGTAACGTGCATGTCTTTGTTGGACAAACCCAGTTGGAACTTGATGGAGCGTTCGCTTGATGCTTCGACTCTCAGACAAAAAGTGGTGGCGAACAACGTTGCCAATGTGGACACACCTTACTTTAAGCGTTCAGACGTTTTGTTTGAAGAGTTATTGCAAGGTGAAATGAATTCATCAACGCCCTCTATAGAAGGTTATCGGACAAACCCTAAGCATTTCTTTATAGGCAAATCGACAAATTTACCGAATTCAGAAATTAAAACCGATGAATCGACAGCGATTAACAACAACATGAACAATGTTGATATGGACTATGAAATGTCTTTAATGGCTAAAAACCAACTGAAATACAATACAATGATTCAGCAAATGAACAGTGAATTTAAAAAAATGCGCACAGTATTAGGGGGGAAGTAATAACAAATGAGGCTCACTAACGGATTTGATATCAGCTCATCAGCACTGACTGCGCAACGTTTAAGAATGGATGTCGTCTCATCGAATATTGCTAATGCGGATACAACACGTGCCAAGTTTGTAGACGGGAAATGGGTACCCTACACGAGGAAGTTAGTTGCATTTGAAACAAAATCACAACCGAGTTTCGCACAGTCTTTGCAATCGGCTATGGCTGATGGAACAGGCGAAGGAGTACGAGTTAACAAAATCTTCGAGGATCAGTCGCCGCTTAAACAAGTATATAACCCTACACATCCTGATGCAGATGCAAATGGATTTGTTTACATGCCCAATGTTGATGTGCTTAAAGAGATGGTTGATATGATTTCAGCGACAAGATCTTATGAAGCTAACGTTACAGCGCTTAATGCAAGTAAATCCATGATTACAAAGGCATTAGAGATCGGTAGATAATTAATCGGGAGGTTGCAGCATGATTGACAAAATCAGCTATAGTCCAATAAATATCATGAGCTCGGTTCAACCCAAAGACAACTCCGGTGAAGGTGCTGCTGACCTGGGCAAACAATTCGGCTCCTTTCTGAATGAAGCGCTGACGAATTTAAATGCCCAACAACAACAAGTTGATCAGTTGAATCAAAGTTTCATTAAAGGAGAGCTTTCAGACGTTCATCAGCTCACGATTGCTTCCGAAAAAGCATCATTAGGTCTGGAACTTACGGTGCAAGTTAGAAATAAAGTCCTTGAAGCTTACCAAGAAATGATGAGAATGCAGCTGTAATTAACCAAATGCTGCTAAAACTTTGGTTCGATGGGGTGACGGAGTGAACGAGAATCTCCTCCAGTACTGGGAAAAAGTAAAACAGTATTGGAATCGATATAGTAGAACAACAAAAATAACATTTATCGCAACGGTTGCCCTTTTGATTCTTACGGCTGCAATTATCAGTGTTAATTTATCTAAGACGGAATATTCCTTAGCATTTACCGAACTTCAGCCAAGCGACGCGGCTGCGATCAAAGGTTACCTGGATACAGCTAAAATTCCATACAAACTTAGTGCTGATGGTAAAAGCATCGAAGTACCTACAAATGAAGTAGCGAATGTGAAACTCGGTGTAGAGTCACAAGGTTTGAACAAAAATGGTTCTCTAGGATTCGGTGCTTTTAGCAACAGTAGTTCATTTGGTATCACAGATAACGAGTTTAAAGTAAAATACTTAAATGCGATTCAAGGCGAGTTGCAGCAGCTTATTAACTCGAATCAAGCCATATCCGGGTCGAAGGTTCTAATTTCACTTCCTGAGGATGGTCCCTTCTTGCAACAGCAGGAAGAGAAAGCAACAGCATCCGTTGTTCTTCAAATGAAACAAGGTTACACACTGGATCAAGGTAAAATTGATACCATCTATAACTTGGTTTCACACAGTATCAAAAATCTGCCTGTGGAGAATATCACGATCTCAGATCAGTATGGACAAAGCTTAGTTTCTTCCAAATCAGGCGGACAGTCCTCCTCGAGCTTAGTGACAAGCCAGTCGGATATTAACGATAAGTTTCAAAAAGATTTGCAGAAAAATATTATGAACATGCTCGGAACGATGTTTGGTCGCGACAAAGTAAATGTGAGTGTTTTCTCTACCATGAACTTTGATCAGAAGAAGAGTAAAGAACAGCTCGTCTCCGCGCCAAATCAAGTAGATCAAAAAGGACTGGAAATTTCCCTGCAAGAAGCATCCGAGTCTTATCAAAATAACGGAGCAGATACAGGCGGTGTTCCTGGTACTGGTACGACGGATGTGCCCGGTTACCCAGGATCATCAAATTCCGGTAAATCGAATACAGAGAAAAACACTAAGACAGTAAACTACGAAGTGAATCGGATTACGAATGACATTGTGGCAACACCGTATGTAGTAAAAGATTTAAGCATTAATGTCGGAATTGAACCACCGGTTAAAGATGATCCGACTTCTTTAACTGCAGAGACAAAAACTGCTGTGCAAACCGCTTTGGTAAATATTGTTAGGACTGCACTCGCAGATAATAAGGTTACATATACTGACGATGAATTGCAGAAAAAAGTTACAGTTCTTGCTCATACTTTTGCACGGCCAGCTGATACATTTGCTTCGAAAACAACAACGTACTTAACTTATGCTGGACTAGCTCTAGCGGCGCTTGCGATTGGTGCGATTGCTGGTTTTGCAATTAGAAAACGTAGAAAAGCTGCACAACAATTAATGGAACAAGATCTGAACATTGCAGCAAATAAAGCGGAACTTCCAACGATTGATATTGAAAATGTAACTAATGACAATCAAGTGCGTAAGCAGTTAGAAACTCTTGCGAAAAAGCGGCCAGAAGATTTTGTTAATCTGCTTCGGACTTGGTTAGTAGACGAATAGAGGTGCGCTTGTATGGCCAAAGCTGCTGTAAACGGGTTAACCGGACGACAAAAGGCAGCCATTCTTTTGATCAGTTTAGGCCCTGAGGTGTCTGCTCAAATATTTAAACATTTACGAGAAGAAGAGATTGAGCAGTTAACACTGGAAATTGCAAATGTAAGGAAAGTAGATTCTTTCGAAAAAGAAGCGATTCTCTCTGAGTTTCATCAGATCTGTCTTGCACAAGAATTTATTTCACAAGGCGGTATTGCTTACGCTAAGGATATCTTGGAGAAAGCGCTTGGTTCTCAGAAAGCACTCGATATCATTAACCGTCTGACAGCTACATTGCAGGTGAGACCTTTTGACTTTGCCAGAAAAGCGGATCCTGCTCAAATTCTTAACTTTATTCAAAATGAAAATTCGCAAACCATTGCGTTAGTCTTGTCCTATTTACAAGCGGATCAAGCGTCTATTATCTTGTCTTCGTTGCCACAAGAAAAACAAGCGGATGTTGCGAAACGTATTGCCTTGATGGACAGCACTTCTCCAGAAGTGATCAGTCAGGTAGAACGTGTATTGGAACAAAAGCTTTCGTCAACTGTTACACAGGATTACACAAATGCTGGAGGCATTGCGTCTATCGTTCAAATTTTGAATGGGGTTGACAGGGGGACGGAGCGTACCATCCTTGATTCTCTGGAAATTCAAGATCCTGAATTGGCTGAAGAGATCAAGAAACGGATGTTTGTCTTCGAAGATATCGTTAATATTGATAATCGCTCTATACAACGAATTATTCGTGATATTGAGAATGCTGATTTACAACTGGCACTCAAAGTTGCGAGCGAAGAAGTGCGTGATGTGCTATTCAAAAATATGTCCAAACGGATGGCAGAGACATTCAAGGAAGAAATGGAATTTATGGGTCCTGTTCGTTTGCGTGACGTTGAAGAAGCTCAAACGAGAATTGTTGCTACAATCCGCCGCCTAGAGGAATCCGGTGAAATCATCATTGCACGTGGTGGAGGAGACGATATTATTGTCTAATATCATTAAATCATTTGCTTATTATGCTGTGGATGATAAGAAATTGGTTGAAACGATCTCACCATTTCACTTGAATGGAGATCTTGATGCGAGTGATCAGCTAACTCCCGAACAACAGCAGGAAATAACGGAAGCGACGAATTTGAAAGATCAAATTCTTCAAGATGCTGAAGCTTTTGCCAATGAGCAGATTCATCAGGCTATGCAGGAATGTACGACTCTCCGTGAACAAACGCAGGAAGAAATTAATGGTTGGTGGCAAACACGCCGTGCAGAAGATGAAGAACATGTCGCTCAATCCATGCAGGCTGGTTTTGAAGAAGGCTACCAACAAGGAATTGCTCAAGCTGAAGAAGCGCTTAGACAGGAATACAGTGAAATGCTAACGGAAGCTCAAGGTATTCTGGAGCAATCCTACAAACTTAAGCAGCAGATCATTCAGGAATCTGAGCCATTCTTAATCGAACTAAGCACATCCATTGCAGAGAAAATCATAGGCAAACAGTTAACTTTAAATCCAGAATGGGTTGTTGAGCTTATTCAAACCGTTCTGTCGCGCAGACGCGAAAAAGGGATCATTGCTTTATGCGTATCTCCTTCACAATTCGCTTACATTCAAGATGCGCGTGAAGAGCTGCTAACTTCTATTGATTCACAGGCTGAATTGCAAATTATTCCTGATTCCACGGTGCAAGATCGTGGATGTGTGATTCGTTCTTCATTTGGAAGTATTGATGCTCGCATCGATACGCAGCTGAAAGAAATAAAATCAGCTCTGCAACAGTTGGCCACTCAAAGCGAGGGTACAGGATCATGAGCAGCGCATTACCAAAAGTAGATAAGTACAAAGAACATTTGCATGCCATCGACCCCATTCGTGTTAATGGAAAAGTCACACAAGTGATTGGATTGACGGTTGAATCGGAAGGGCCGGATGTGAGCATTGGCGACCTCTGCTATATTTACCCGCATAAATCCAATAAGCCTTTGAAAGCGGAAGTCGTTGGTTTTCGCAGTAATAAAGTCGTGCTGATGCCTTTAGGCGATTTGGACTCTATTGGGCCTGGTTGCGATGTTGTCGGTACAGGGAAACCACTTACTGTTCAAGTAGGCCATGAACTTCTTGGTAAAGTGCTGGACGGATTGGGACAACCATTGGATGGTTCGTTCCTGCCTTCAAGAATGGCTCAATATTCTACGAATAATGCGCCGGGCAATCCGCTAACTCGGCCGAGAGTGCTGAATCCAATCTCTGTAGGTGTTCGATGCATTGATGGATTATTGACAATTGGCAAAGGTCAGCGCGTTGGTATTTTTGCAGGTTCTGGTGTTGGTAAAAGTACGCTGATGGGAATGATTGCCCGTAATACGTCTGCAGATGTTAACGTCATTGCACTTATCGGTGAGCGGGGCAGAGAGGTCTTGGACTTTATCGAAAGAGATCTGGGTCCCGAAGGACTAGCAAGATCAGTCGTTATCGTTGCAACATCTGATCAGCCTGCGCTTATCCGTATCAAAGGAGCAATGATCGCTACAAGCATTGCTGAGTATTTTCGTGATCGCGGTCTTAATGTGATGATGATGATGGACTCCGTCACTCGTTTTGCCATGGCACAGCGTGAAGTTGGCCTTGCTGTAGGGGAACCTCCAGCGACGCGAGGCTATACGCCTTCGGTCTTTGCTATGCTGCCACGGCTACTTGAACGATCAGGTACCGGGCCGAAAGGGTCCATTACTGCTTTTTATACGGTGCTAGTTGACGGTGATGATATGAACGAGCCAATTGCTGATGCTGTTCGAGGGATTCTCGACGGTCATATTGTTTTAAACCGCAGCATTGCCAATAAAGGCCATTATCCTGCCATTGATGTTTTGTCCAGTGTAAGCCGTGTAATGAAAGAAATTGTGCCTTCTGAACACATGGAAGCAGCTGATCACTTAAAGCGACTTCTCTCTATATATAAAGATTCGGAAGACCTTATCAATATCGGGGCGTACCAAAAAGGTTCTAATCCAAATATTGATGTTGCCATGGATCATATTGAAGCCATATGGGACTTCACCAAGCAAAAAACGAGTGAAAAACTAACCTATGAAGAAGCTCAAGAACGATTGATTCACGAATTTTATAAGGGATGAGGGTCCTAAATGCAATTTCGTTATTCTTTCCAGCAAATTGTCGATTTGAAAAACAATGAACGAACACAGGCGGAATGGATATTATCTGAGGCAATGGGCCAATTACGGAACGAAGAAACGAATTTACATGGATTATTTGAACAAAAAGAGAGCTTGCACCAGGAAATGGTGACAGCTACAAGCCATTCAGTATCTATTTCGAAGATGCTTATGTTGCAAACATATATGAACCATGTCGATCAGCAAATTGCGCGTAAACATCAAGATGTTCAGCAAGCGAAGCATGTTGTGCTCAAAAAGCAGGAACATCTTTCGGAAAGAATGATCGATGAGAAGGTGTGGTCGAAAGCTAGGGAAAAGGCATTCGGCCAATTTCAATCCTTTGTCGCCAAAAAAGAGCAGGACGCTCTGGATGAAATGGCAACAAACCGGTTCAAACGACTCTCGTATTGAGGAAGGTAAAGGAGGAGCAAGGAGATGGCCGATACAAGCATGGAAGGTGCATCTTATAGTGCGCTGGAGCGGTTTCTGATATGGTTTGTCATCCCCTTTGTGTTTACGGCTGTCTTGCTTTTCGTGTTACTGTCGATCTTTGATTATGATATCAAGAGCAGTATTCAGAAAGCGTTGCATAACACTCCGGTGATTGGAGCAATTGTTCCTGCTCCGAAAGAAAAAAGTGCTGTAAGCGGAACTGGTAAAGAGACAACTCCTGAACAAAGCATCAAAACCAAGGATGATGAGATTACGAAGTTGAATGCCAAATTGGCGGAACTTCAGTCTGCTTTGCAGAAAGCTGAATCAACAACGGAGATGAAGGATCAATCACTCAAAGATGCAAGCGCAAAGATAACGGAACTTGAGGAAAAGCTGAAAGACAAGACGCAAACAGAAGAAGAGTACACGAATCAAATAACTCAGCTTGCCAATATGTATGCAAAAATGACACCGAGCAAGGCGGCTCCAATCATTGAAGCACTTACACCGAAAGAAATGGTGCTGATCTTCTCCATGATGAAAGCAGACAGCCGCGGGGCAATTCTGGAGAAAATGGATGCAACGAAAGCAGCAGAAGCTTCCATGGGGCTTAAAGACGTTACACCTGTAAGAGATAAAGAGATTGCCGCTTTACAAGAAAGATTAGCAACGAATGGAGCAAGCACAGCAAAAGCGACGACATCTGTCAGCAAGTCGGATTTAGGCCAGACATTTGCTAACATGACTCCCAAAAGTGCTTCAAACGTGCTAATCGAAATGAATAAATCTAATCCCGATAAAGTATTAGCCATTCTGAGTGGCATGGATAATGCTTCCCGTTCCAAAGTCATGTCGGCCTTGTCCGATGCGAATAAGGAAATCGCTGCTGCAATTTCAGCTAAGCTTGTTCAGTAACCGACGTTTGACTTAGGAGGGAGGTGAACAAATAAAATGGATGTACAAATACAGACAACACCTGCAAACTCTGCTTCTACTTCGACGAATAAGGCAGGATCGGCTGGAACTACTTCGAAGGATGGTTTCAATCAAGTCTTGGATGGTCAATTATCTCAAGATAGCACGACTAAGACTGAGACGAATCCTGCAGATCCAGCAGTTTCTCTGGACATGCTGTTGCAAATGCTTCAGAGTTTGGTAGCACCTCTGCAAGGGACTGCTACGCAGGATGCAAAGCCAGAAGATCAGCCGCTTTCTGAAGTCGTCTTGGAGGCTATGAACAGTAATCCAGCGCTTGCTCAGCAATTATTGCAGGATCCAAAGGTTCAGCAATGGTTTGAAGAAGCAGAGCAACTTCTACAAACGCTAAGTGGAGCTCAATCAACTACATTGGTTACTCTTCCAAGTACGCTAAAGCTTCAAGCAACTGATGTTTCAAGCCTGCAAGCTCAAAATACGCTGCTAGCATTAGCGTCCCTGTCAAAGCAGCAGCCTGACAATCCAATTGTGAAGTTTCTGAATCAAGATCTACAGAACGTCATCCAACCACTATTACCGGAGTTGATGACGAACTTGAAAGGTCAAACTTTGGAGGCTGCTACAACGGAGAGCGCTGTTGAAACAATGGAAGGTTTGATGAATACAGCTAACACAGGTAAGAAAGAAGTCACTTCTACAGATAAGCCAATTCATCACAAGCTTAGCAGCAAAAAAACATCAGATCAGAACGTTGATATGACAAACTCGGTGACGATCGCCCAACCTGCAAAGTCAAAATTAGAGATTCTTGCCCTGAAAAGTGGTTTCCTAACCGCGCAGGTAGAAGCTACTTCTACATCTGGAGATACGCTGCCTAATCTTGTGGATTTGCCAGCTGAACCTGAAACGGTTACTAACTCAGTGGTTACGATCGCTGATTTGCAGCGAACTCAGCAATCGCAGCAGGCTATTGGTGATAAAACAGTTGTTCCAACGCTGAATGCGGCTAATTTCGCTGAAGAAATGACGGAGCATGTTCTTAAAAACATGAAAATCACACTTGCAGATGGTCTCTCTGAAGCTAAGTTATCGTTGTTTCCAAAAAATCTAGGGCATATCGATGTGAAAATATCGATGCATGATGGCCAGCTTATTGCGCAGTTTGCAGCCGAATCCGCAGCAGCTAAGCAGATGCTGGAGAATCAGCTGCCACAGTTGAGACAAGCTCTTGTAACGCAAGGTTTACAAGTTGAAAAGCTTGAAGTCACGCAAAGCCAAAACATGCAATCCAGCATGTTCCAAGAACAACGTCAGCAGCAAGCTTTTGGTCAGCCTCAACGCCAAAGTAAGAACAATTCTGGCGGATTCGAGGTTGAATCCCTTGATTTCGAGCAAGAAATTGATGCTAACGTACAAGTTAGACCGGCCATACATGGCAATTCCTTTGACGTAACTGCCTAAATGTGAGTCCATTTGATGCAGTTGGAGGTGAAAGTATGGATACAAACCCCATCACAGGTAACGTTACAGATTTAATTAATGCTGGGAAAAATGTCAAAACGAAAGACAAAGATAACAATACGTTAGGTAAAGACGATTTTCTTAAAATCTTAATTACGCAACTTCAGAATCAAGACCCAACACAACCTTTACAAGATAAAGAGTTCATTGCCCAGATGGCACAGTTCACTTCCGTTGAACAATTGACCAATATGGCCGGTGAGATGAAACTCATGCGTCAATCTTTGGGATTTGTTTCAGGTTTGATTGGAAAATCGATCACTTGGGATGAGACGGACTCCACCGGAGCTACTGTCGAAAAGTCGGGCGTTGTTGACTCCATCACGTTCAAGGACGGCAATCAATTTGCCAATGTGAAGGGAGTGGAAATTTCTCTGGACAAACTCAAGAAGATTGAGGATGCCGGAGAAACCAAATGACAGAGAGAATATCCATAGGGCAGCTTTATCCTAATGCGGTTTCTCCTGCGTCTACGAGACGAACACCTGTACAGCAACCGGTACCCACATCTGCATCCGGTAATCCGACATTTCAAAAGCTTCTTCAGGAGCAATTTGTTCGTTTCAGTCATCATGCAGAAGTTAGGCTGAAAGAGCGAGGCATTCAACTGAAGCCGGAGCAACTGGATAGTCTTAGCAAAGCGATCGATAAGGTAGCAGCAAAAGGCGCTAAGGATGCACTGATGGTTTTAGGCGGAAATGCATTGATTGTCAATGTTCCTAACCGAACTGTTGTTACGGCGCTTGACGGGAACGCGATGAATGAACATGTTTTCACACAGATCGACAGTGCAATCATTATATCTACATAAACGGGCTCGACCGCGTAGGAGGCCTGGAGCTGTGGAGCGAAAGAAGCAGCTCATAGTTTACGTTATTTTAATCCGATTAGGAGGCTAGTAAGATGTTAAGATCTTTATACTCTGGTGTTTCAGGTATGCGTGGTTTTCAAACGAAATTAGATGTTATCGGTAATAATATCGCAAATGTAAACACCATCGGATTTAAAGGAAGCCGCGTTATGTTTAAAGACATTCTTAGCCAAACTGTTTCCGGCGTAAGTGCAGCTGATGAGAACCGTGGCGGCGTGAATGCTCAGCAAGTTGGTTTAGGTGTAAGCGTAGCTTCAATTGATACCGTACATACCGCTGGAAGTGCGATGACAACGAACGTTCCTACGGATTTACGTATTAATGGCGATGGATTTTTTGCAGTAGGAACTACGGATCAAACAGATGCTCCATACTTGACGAGATCCGGAAACTTTACTTTAGACCCAACTAGAAACTTAGTGAATGCTGAGGGCCTTCATGTCATGGGAGCTGATGGTGCTGGTCCGATCGTGATTCCGGATGATATCGTATCGTTCTCAATCTCTCAAAACGGTGATATCATCGGTGTTGATTCCACAGGCGCTACCGTTGCAACTGGCCAAAAAATTGGCGTAATCAAAGTTGTTAACCCGTCTGGTCTTGAGAAAATTGGCGGCAATCTGTATCGTATGACAGCGAATGCTAATCCGGAGGGTGCGATTGAGGTTGGGGCTCCTGGTAACACAGAAACCGGAACAGGAACACTGATTTCTGGACAGCTAGAAATGTCCAACGTAGATTTGACTGGAGAGTTCACAGAGATGATTATCGCTCAGCGTGGTTTCCAAGCAAACTCCCGTATTATCACAACTTCGGATGAAGTGCTTCAAGAGGTCGTAAATCTTAAACGTTAATTTTCATTGAAATGACAGAGGGGAGCTAGTCTCCCCTTATCCTGATGCAGGAGGAGAAGCATGATTTCTCTCACTCGTTTAAACGGTAAAGCCATCATCCTTAATGCTATTTTGATTGAGTTGATTGAAGAGACGCCAGACACCATGATTACTTTGACGACAGGGAAGAAGATCACAGTTCTTGAGAAGGCAGAGGTCGTGGTAGGCTTAGTGCGGACCTACATGCAGGAAATTGGCTCAGTACGAGCGACGATTATGTCAAGGGATGCGGAGGGTTCGTAATTGTTTAAGAATAAAATTTTCATACTGATCGTATCGATTTTAATTGCTATCACATTAATTTTGACCGCTGCATTCGTTTTGTGGAATTTTATGGAGAAAAGTAATCAATCCAAAGATCCTGCGGCAAAAGCACAAGATGCTGTAGCAAGTGTGAAACCGACAAAAGCACCTTCTGCTGAAGCGGTGAAAGCGAACACGGCAATCATCAAAGATATTTTGACCAATTTATCAGGCAGCCAAAATTTCATTAAAATTAGTTTCGCATTTGAATTAGAAAACTCAAAAGGCAAGACGGAATTTGACAGTTTGTTAGACTCCGCGGTGAAAGGGACGATCGTTCAAACCCTTGGAGATTTAACGAAGGATCAAATCGAAGGAAGCAAAGGGTCGGATAGTTTAACGGCTACGTTAATGAACAAATTAAACCCACTGCTGCACGAAGGTAAAATAAAGCAAATTTGGATAACTGATAAAGTGCTTCAATAAATCTGCTATTGATTTTGCTAAAAGGAGGTGACTCTAATGGTTGATGTTTTGTCGCAAAATGAGATCGATGCCTTGTTGGCGGCATTGTCCTCTGGCGAAATGGATGCGGATGAACTCAAAAAAGAAGAGACGCAGAAGAAAGTAAGGGCTTATGATTTTAAAAGAGCTGTACGCTTCTCCAAGGACCATATTCGAAGTTTGACTCGAATTCACGAAAACTTTGCGCGGTTCCTAACCACTTATTTCTCAGCGCAATTGCGTACGTTTGTACAAATTAGTGTAGTTCAGGTTGAACAATTGCCTTACGATGAATTTATTCGTTCGATCCCGAAAATGACCATTTTGAACATCTTTGAAGCGGAGCCTTTAGAGGGTCGGATGGTACTTGAAGTGCATCCCAATGTTGCTTTTGCGATGTTAGATCGTTTGTTAGGCGGTGCAGGTACAACGCCTACGAAGATTAATGCTTTAACTGAGATTGAAACCATTGTAATGGAACGTATTTTTAGCCGGGCTTTCGACAGCCTGCAAGAAGCATGGAAAACTGTTATTGATATTCAGCCTAGATTAGAGGCACTTGAAACAAATCCACAGTTTATGCAGATTGTTTCTCCCAATGAAACGATCGCATTGATCTCATTGAGTACCAAAATTGGTGATACGACAGGGATGATTAATTTATGCATACCGCATGTGGTCATCGAACCGATTATGCCTCGACTTTCTGTGCACCATTGGTTTGTATCACAGAAAAAGACGAGAGCACCTGAAGAAGTGGAAGCACTTCAATCCCGCTTGGAAAAAACCAAGCTACCCCTCATTGCAGAATTGGGTTCGTCCGAAATTTCCATTCGAGATTTCTTGGGCTTAACGGTCGGCGATGTGATCCCACTGCAAAAATCCGTCGAAGAATCGCTTCAAGTCAAAGTGGGCGAGAAGCTGAAATATCTCGGTAGCCCTGGTACCTTAAAAGGAAAGATGGCTGTTCAAATTACAGATATCGTAAATGAAGGAGAAGAAGATTATGACGAATAATAGAGATTATTTGTCCCAGGAAGAGATCGATGCTTTATTGAGACAGTCTTCGGACGATAGCTCAGCCTCTTCTTTTCATGGGTCTCCTCAAGTTGAAGATTTTTTATCTTCCTTAGAACAAGACGCACTAGGTGAAATTGGTAACATCACTTTTGGCAGCGCAGCTACAGCTCTTTCTACCTTGCTTGGTAAAAAAGTCGACATCACGACGCCAAAGGTATCGATTATCAGTAAAGATGAATTGCAAGAGCAATTCCCGAAACCACATGTGGCTGTACATGTAAACTATGTGGATGGCTTCGATGGCATTAACCTGTTAGTGATCAAAACGCGCGATGCCCAAGTTATTGCTGACTTAATGATGGGTGGAGACGGTACTGGCGGGGATGAACATCTAAGCGAAATTCATATTAGTGCCGTGCAAGAAGCGATGAATCAAATGATGGGATCCTCGGCAACATCGATGTCTACCATATTTAATCGATTTGTCAATATCTCACCTCCAGGAATCGACATATTAAATTTGTCGAAAGGAGAAGGAAAACTACCCGACGAGGACGTATTTATAAAGATATCGTTCCGACTTATCATTGGCGACCTTATTGATTCTAATATCATGCAATTATTACCTGTTCCTTTCGCCAAAGAAATGGTATCGATCCTCATGGGTGGCGATTCTGATTCTTCGATGGAAGTTGCACCTGCTGCACAAACGCCGGCGCCTACACCAGCACCTATGCAGGAAGTACATACACCGCCCCCTGCAGCTGCTCAACCTGTGTATGAGCAACCAATGTATCAACAACAGCAGCCTGTGTATGAACAACCTATGTACCAGCAGCCTATGCAAACACCCATGCAGCCGCCAATGGGGCAGCCGATGTATCCGCCGCAGCAACCTATGTACCAGCAGCCACCTGCTTCTTATGGCGGGATGCCAAATCGTAATGTCAATGTCCAACCTGTTCAGTTTGGAAATTTGCAATCAGGTGGATTAGGGCAAACGGATGATACGAACCTGAATTTACTACTGGATATACCACTTAAGGTAACTGTAGAATTAGGCAGAACACACAAGGTGATTAAAGACATCTTGGAACTCTCCCAGGGATCGATTATCGAATTGGATAAGCTGGCAGGTGAACCGGTAGACATCTTAGTAAACAATAAGCTGATTGCCAAGGGCGAAGTCGTTGTCATCGATGAAAACTTCGGAGTTCGTGTAACCGACATTGTGAACCAGTGGGAACGAATTCAAAAGTTACAATAATTTAATCTTAGGGGGACTTTATTCATGGCTAACCGTATTCTAATTGTAGATGATGCAGCTTTTATGAGAATGATGATTCGTGATATTTTGACAAAAAATGGTTACGAGGTTTGTGGAGAAGCGAATGATGGTGCACAAGCTATCGAAAAATACAAAGAGTTGAAACCGGATCTGATTACAATGGATATTACAATGCCAGAGATGGATGGTATTCAAGCTTTGAAAGAAATTAAGAAGATTGAACCAAGCGCGAAAGTAATTATGTGCTCAGCGATGGGACAACAAGCGATGGTCATCGATGCCATTCAAGCTGGTGCGAAGGACTTTATCGTGAAGCCTTTCCAAGCAGACCGTGTTATTGAAGCTATTAAAAAGACTCTAGGTTAAGCCGTCTTCGTTCGGTCGAGTCTTACATACACCGAAAGGATTGTGGATATGAAAAGACTCTGCTCGAAAAGACTGCTAACAGGCATACTCGGTTTAACCGCAATGTTGTATACAAGGTCCGTCGGTTTTGCTGAAACAGAACCCGGACAAGGACTTCCAACAACGGATTATCCGAGTACCGATCCAACGGGGACGTTTGGTATGATTTTTAAGGTCATATTCTTCTTGATTTTAATTATTCTTCTTTTCTATGTTCTAATTAGGTACGTAGCGAAGAAAAATAGAGGAACAATGTTTGGGAACTCAATTCGATCTTTAGGTGGAGTTCCCCTAGGCCAAAATAAATCCATTCAAATCGTTGAAATTGGACATTCGCTCTTCGTAGTTGGCGTCGGAGATAACATCCAGCTGTTGGATAAAATCAATGACGCCGATGAAGTAGCATACATCACTGAGCTTCTGATTTCTTCTCAGGATGATCGAATGGGATTCGCATCTGTTAGCAAGTGGATTAGTAAACTGCCAACTAGAAAAAAAGACATCGAAGAAGATGTAGAAATAAATTCAGCCTTTCAGCAAGTATTTCATGATAAGCTCCAGCGTGTATCTAATCGTAATCGAAATGTAGAAGAATGGCTTTCTGATCAAAAACAAAAAGATCGGTTGAATGATGAATGAAACGAAATAAACTAGTTTTTACACTTCTCATTGTGTTGATTTCTGTGTTTCTACTCTCTTTGACAGCATCAGCTGCGGAGACGGATCCTAACAATCCGATTCCAGGTTTAAACGTAAACATTGGCACTGGAGGGACAGCCGGAGGGTCATCTAACACAGTCACACTATTGCTGCTGTTAACCGTTTTGAGTCTTGCACCATCTTTTCTCATTCTAATGACTAGTTTTACACGAATCGTCATCGTGCTCGGTTTCGTCCGCACTTCACTAGGAACCCAGCAGATGCCACCTAACCAGGTTCTAATCGGACTCGCTCTGTTTTTAACCTTCTTTATCATGTCTCCAACTTTAGGAGAAGTGAATCAAGTAGCTCTTCAACCCTACATGAAGGGTGAAATTAATCAAACCCAGGCTTTCGAGAAGGCTTCATTGCCAATGAAGAAGTTTATGTTCAAGCATACGCGTCAGAAGGATTTAAAGTTATTTCTAGATTACACCAAGGCAAAGGCACCTACAGGTGTGGAAGATATTCCGCTAACTTCATTAGTTCCTGCTTATGCGATTAGTGAGTTGAAATCTGCTTTCCAAATGGGATTCATGATATTCATTCCGTTCCTGGTCATTGATATGGTCGTTTCCAGTACCTTGATGGCAATGGGGATGATGATGCTGCCACCTGTTATGATTTCATTGCCGTTTAAGATTCTACTTTTTATTTTGGTAGATGGCTGGTATCTTGTGGTGAGATCATTACTCCTAAGCTATAGTTGAGGATCAAGATATCGGAGGTTTCTGAAATGGGTTCGGAATTTGTAATACGAATTGCTGGTGAGGCTGTTTATACGGTGCTTAAAGCGAGTGCTCCCATGCTTGTCATTGGGCTTGTCGTAGGTCTTATAATAAGTATTTTTCAGGCGACGACACAGATTCAAGAACAAACCCTAGCTTTTGTTCCGAAAATCGTTGCTGTACTGTTGTCTATCCTCATCTTTGGGCCGTGGATCATGAACACTTTGGTTGATTTTACGTTCAATTTACTCAACAACCTTTACAAATTCGTTGGATAGGTTGTGAGCGCGATGACATTAGTTTTTCAGGCAATCCCTATTTTTTTGCTTATCTTTTGTCGAATTACATCATTCTTTGTCGTGGTACCGATTTTATCTTCTAGAAACGTGCCCATGATGTTCAAGATCGGATTTTCCGTATTCATCTCCTTCCTTATTTTTGCGAGCATGGGGTTGGATAAGCCCATTCCCATGGATGGTGAATATGTTCTTTTGATTATTCGTGAAATGCTGATCGGCATTTTGCTTGGTTTTCTTGCCTATCTCTTTTTTACGGTCGTTCAAACCGCAGGTTCTTTTATGGATATGCAAATTGGCTTCAGCATGGCAAGCGTAATAGATCCACTAACAGGGGCTTCAGCGCCAATGTTAGGTAACCTCAAATATATGATCGCCGTTCTGTTATTTCTTTCATTTGACGGCCATCATTACCTCCTTAGAGCGATCATGGATAGTTATAAGTGGGTTCCGTTGGACAACGAGTTGTTTGCTCGGATATACAGCGGTGAAATTTCTGATTTCTTGTTTCATTCTTTGGCCAAAATGTTTTATCTTTCGTTTCAACTTGCTGCACCGATTGTAGCGGCGCTTTTTCTAACGGATTTAGGATTAGGGCTATTAACGAGGGTTGCTCCGCAATTTAACATTTTTGTTATCGGTGCACCACTCAAAATGATTTTGGGCTTTTTCTTGCTCGTTGTTTTATTTCCGGAATTAATTTCACAATTCCAATATTTGTTCTCAACCATTTTCGATAACATGGAGAAGTTGCTCCAAATCATTAGCGGAACACAGCAACCATCTCCCTAAGTAGGAGGAAAGCCGTGTCCCAACAACGTCGTTTGCAGCTTGATTTACAATGGTTTGCTGGGGAAAAGACGGAGCCAGCTACGGCGAAGAAAAGGCAGGATGCGCGCAAGAAAGGGCAAGTTGCGAAAAGTATGGACTTACCCGCGGCACTGATTTTGCTCTTTTCTTTCTTGTCGTTTCTAATGTTTGGCGGATACATGAAAGAGAAGATGATCAACATTTTTCGAAATGTGTACGAGAATCAACTAACAATGGATGTTACGGCAAGCAATGTTCAGGTGTTGTTCGCAGACTTGGTCATGCAAGGGCTTTTTATATTAGGGCCAATCTTCCTTCTTGTGGTGATCATTGCGTTTATTGGGAATTACGCGCAAATCGGGTTTATGTTTATTGGTGAGCCCTTGATGATGAAATTTAATAAGATTAATCCTATAGAAGGATTTAAACGTATTTTCTCATTACGGACTGTGATGGATTTCCTTAAGTCTACAATGAAAATGACAATTATCGGTTATGTTGTTTACACGACATTAATGGGAGAAAAGGCTAGATTGTTGGGTTTGGGTCATTCTCCATTGGAAAGTACGTTCTCGTTTATCGCTTCTCTTACTCTAAAGTTGGGGATAAAAATAGGAGCAGTTCTAATTGCACTCGCTATTTTTGACTACATTTATCAAAAATACGAGTATGAGAAAAGTCTTAAAATGTCTAAGCAAGACATTAAAGATGAGTACAAGAAAAGCGAGGGGGATCCCCTCATTAAAGGAAAGATCCGTGCAAAGCAGCGCCAGATGGCGATGCAGCGAATGATGCAGGAAGTTCCCAAAGCGGATGTTATTATTACGAATCCAACTCACTTTGCAGTTGCTCTTAAGTATGATTCCACCAATATGCAAGCCCCTACCGTTATTGCAAAAGGCGCCGATTACGTCGCATTGAAAATCAAAGAAGTTGCCAAGAACAACGGTATTATTACAATGGAAAACAAACCGCTTGCTCGTGCGATCTTTGCACAGGTGGAAATAGGAGACTCAATTCCGGCTGAGCTGTTCCAAGCTGTCGCAGAAGTGTTGGCGTATGTATATAAAATGAAGGGCAAAACGAATTAATAAGAAGGGGGGTACAATCTAATGAGAGTCAAGGATTTGTTCGTTCTTATAGGCATTATTGCTATTGTTTTAATGATGATTGTACCAGTTCCAATCCCTTTGTTGGATTTTCTTCTAATAATTAATATCTCTATTGCTTTAATGATTATCTTGGTTGCCATGAACACGCAAGAAGCTTTGCAATTTTCTATTTTCCCTTCTCTGCTTTTGATCACTACGTTGTTTCGGTTAGCGCTAAACGTGTCTACAACGCGAAATATTTTGTCTCATGCAGAAGCAGGCGACGTGGTCAGAACTTTTGGTTCTTTCGTAGCGCAAGGAAATATCGTCGTAGGATTTGTCGTATTCCTTATCCTTGTCTTAGTTCAATTCATCGTAATTACCAAAGGTTCTGAGCGCGTTGCCGAGGTTGCGGCTAGATTTACGCTCGATGCGATGCCGGGTAAACAAATGAGTATCGACGCGGATTTAAATGCCGGGTTGATTAATGAGGTTCAAGCCAGGGAGCGTAGGCAGAAGATTGAACGAGAAGCAGATTTCTACGGAGCCATGGATGGTGCCAGCAAATTCGTAAAAGGGGATGCTATTGCTGGTATTGTCATTTTGGTCATCAATTTAATTGGTGGCTTTATCATTGGGATGACAATGAAAGGCATGGATTTCTCCGAAGCCCTACAAACCTTCTCAATTCTAACGATTGGGGATGGACTCGTTTCACAAATTCCAGCACTACTGATTTCAACAGCAGCTGGTATTATCGTGACAAGAGCGTCTTCAGAAGGAAACTTGGGTCATGATGTGACCAAGCAGCTAACTTCACAACCTAAACTACTTTATATTGTTGCAGGTACGCTAGTGATGTTGGGGATTTTTACACCGATTCATTGGTTTACGACTTTTCCGATTGCCGGATTGTTGGTTTTCGCCGGATACAAAATGCAAAAGAACTTGGAACGAGAAGCCATCAAAGAAGAACAATTGGTGGAAGAGCAGCAAATCGAGGAAGTTCGAAGTCCCGAAAGTGTTATCTCCTTACTGCAAGTCGATCCAATTGAATTTGAATTTGGTTACGGCTTAATTCCACTCGCGGATACACAGCAAGGTGGAGATTTACTTGACCGGATTATATTAATTCGTAGGCAATGTGCACTTGAATTAGGGGTAGTCGTACCAGTCATTCGCATACGTGACAATATTCAACTGCGCCCGAACGAGTATATCATCAAAATTAAAGGCAATACGGTGGCACGCGGCGAACTACTCCTTAATCACTATCTGGCCATGAGCCCGGGAATTGATGATGATTCAATTTCTGGTATTGAAACAACAGAGCCTGCTTTTGGATTGCCTGCCATCTGGATTGATGAAGTGACGAAAGAGCGAGCCGAGTTATCCGGATACACGGTTGTTGATCCTCCTTCTGTAGTAGCTACTCATCTTACAGAAGTTATTAAGAAACACACACATGAGCTTCTTGGACGCCAAGAAACGAAAGCGCTCATCGACAATGTTCGTGAATCTTATCCTGCGCTTGTGGATGATCTTATCCCTTCCGTATTGTCGATTGGTGATGTTCAAAAAGTGTTGGCTAAGCTGCTTAAGGAGAAAATCTCCGTTCGCGACTTGGTTACTATTCTAGAGACACTTGCCGATTATGGATCTTACACGAAAGACCCTGAGATCTTGACGGAATATGTCAGACAATCATTATCCAGACAGATTACGCAGCAATTCACGTCACTGGGGGATTCACTGAAAGTCATTACAGTTGGCCCGTCAGTAGAAAAGAAAATTGCTGATTCCGTACAGCAGTCCGATCAGGGAAGTTATTTGGCGCTCGACCCGTCCTCATCCCAAATTATTTATCATCGCGTAAGCGAACAGGTAAGCAAATTAATTCAATCCGGGCAACAGCCTGTTATTTTAACCTCTCCAACGATTCGTATGTACTTAAGACAACTGCTTGAAAGAACGCTGCAAGATATTCCCGTTTTATCATACAGCGAACTAGAGCCTAGCGTAGAAATTCAGAGCATGGGGGTAGTCAATTTATGAGAGTAAAAAGATATGTTGTTGATTCCATGCCTGATGCGTTGCAGAAAATTCGCACTGATTTAGGGAAGGATGCAGTGATTCTTAACACCAAAGAAATTCGCACAGGCGGATTTCTTGGTATGTTTGGCAAGAAAAAGATAGAAGTCATAGCTGCTATTGATAATACGAATTCGAATGCAGCACCGATTTCACCCAAGGTGACACCACAACTTCAGCAACAGAAGCAGCAGCCAGTGATTTCTCACGTGTATGCCGCAAAGTCTCAGCCTCATCAGTCCGATTTTCCGGAAGTTCCGGATGTACTCGTGAATGTTTCAGCAGTAAATGAACCTATTGCTGCAAAATTTAGTGCAGATGCACCATCAACTTTTACTCAAACGCCGCAACAAACCTATACACCTGCATCGGTTAATGCGCCTAATAAGATCAGCTACCAAAAGGATGAGCAGCTTATTGAGGAACTTAAACAGATGAAAGAAATGATGAAGAAGTTAACACAAGCTTCGGATGTGTTCGCGCTCCCTGAGCCTCTTCAAAAACTTGAACAGCGATTAAGTGATCAAGAAGTAGACCCGAAGCTAATACGTCAAATTATGGATGAGACTATCTCTGATTTTCAACTAGCCGATGAGCCGGTGACAGAAGAAAGTGCGTTACAACTGGTGAAAGCTAAGCTGGGTCAAGTTTTTCAGTCCGACCATGGCAAGAAAATTTCACCGAATACGCGTGTTGTTCATTTTGTGGGGCCGACCGGAGTCGGTAAGACAACTACGATTGCGAAGTTGGCTGCTGAACAAGTACTGAAATATCAACGCAAGGTTGGTTTTATTACTTCAGATACTTACCGTATTGCGGCTATCGAACAATTAAAAACGTATGCCACCATTTTGAACGTTCCATTAGAAGTTGTGTTTTCCCCGCAAGATTTAATAAAAGCATTTCAAAATTTAGCGGATTGTGATGTTATTTTCATGGATACAGCCGGTCGCAATTTTCGTAATGAAATGTACGTCTCGGAGCTCAATTCATTGCTCAAGACACAAGGCAGCAGCGAGACGATCCTCGTGCTTAGCTTAACAACGAAATACAGAGATATGAAGGCAATTACGAACAACTTTAACAAATTTAAGCTGGATAAAGTCATTTTCACCAAAATGGATGAAACGGATTCTTACGGAGCTATTGTTAATATTGTTCATGAGTTCTCCCTTCAGATCTCGTATGTGACCAATGGTCAGAGCGTGCCGGATGACATTACGGAATTGGATGAGCGGCAAATCATTGATTTGTTATTGGAGGAACCTAGAGCATGAAGGATCAAGCAGAAGGGTTACGGAACCTGGTTCAAATTCAGAATGATAAAGGCACAAAAACGACCAGGATTATTACCGTGACTAGCGGAAAGGGCGGCGTAGGGAAATCGAATGTTACGCTGAACTTTGCTTTAGCGCTTCAGTCCCAAGGTTATAAGGTTCTTGTTTTTGATGCCGACTTAGGGCTTGCCAATATTGATGTGCTGATGGGCATTTCCTCTAAGTACAATTTGTATCATTTGTTGAAAAAGGAAAAAACCATTTGGGAAATCATCCAAAAAGGTTCGAATGATTTAGATTTCATTGCAGGCGGCTCTGGTTTCAACGATCTGCTTCGTTTAACGGAAGACGAGCTGGATTACTTTGCCGAGCAAGTTATGCAGCTTAACGGTTATGTGGATTTCATCATTTTTGACACAGGTGCTGGTTTGTCAAAAGAAACATTGAAATTCATTCTGGCGGCTGAGGAAACTTTCGTAGTAACGACCCCAGAACCAACTTCCATTACGGATGCTTATGCCATCATCAAAATGGTTAATTCGATGGGCCACGATGTGTCCTTTAAGTTAATCATAAACCGGGTTACGGATCGAAAAGAAGGCAAGCAAACTGCGGACAAAATCGCTTTGGTGGCCAAACAATTCTTAGGCATCCAGATTCCTACACTAGGCTTTGTGGAAGATGATGCTTCTGTGTCAAAAGCTGTCAAAAGGCAAGTTCCCTTTACCATTGCTTTCCCAAACTCGCTCGCAGCTAGAAGCTTGCAGTCGCTTGTAGTCGATTATATCAAAGGTTATCACGTCGTTGATACTTCTTCACCCGGTGTCAAGGGTTTCTTGAATAAAATGATGCGACTTTTGAAATAGGAATTTCGCGAGTTATGTCGAATTAGCTCATAAAGGGAGGGGAACACCATGGCACAATATAACATACTAGTTGTAGATGACTCCGTCTTTATGCGAAAAATAATTAGCGATCTGATTTCAGATAATCCTCAGTATAACATCATTGGAACAGCCAAAAACGGACAAGAAGCGATTGAGCAAGTGAAGCTTTTACGACCTGATGCCGTCACAATGGATGTAGAAATGCCTGTGATGAACGGGTTGGATGCCCTGCAGCGGATTATGGCGGAGCAGCCAACTCCGGTTATCATGATAAGCTCTTTAACTGAGGAAGGGGCCGCAGAAACGATTAAAGCGCTTGAATGGGGTGCTGTCGACTTTATTCGAAAGCCATCGGGTTCGATCTCATTGGACTTATATAAAGTGAAGCAGCTGCTGCACGAAAAGCTGCAAATGGCTGTTCGAACCAAGTTGAGATCATTTCAGCCCATTCAGCAACCAACCGTGGCAGCTAGAAGTAATTTAACACCACTTCAAGTTAATAAAGTCAGTACGCTGAAGCAATTAGATGCAAAAAAAACAATTACAGAGTGTTCACCGAAATTTGAGCATCTTGTTGCAATTGGAACTTCTACGGGCGGGCCACGAGCCTTGCACCAAGTGATCTCCAATATCCCGGCAGGGTTTCCTGCTCCAATCCTGATTGTCCAACATATGCCGCCTAATTTCACGAAGTCATTAGCTCAGCGTTTGAACGACATCTCTCAGATTCAAGTTGTAGAAGCAGCAGAGGGGGATGTTCTCAAAACGGCAACGGCTTATGTTGCTCCGGGAGGTTGGCATATGATTGTATACAAAGATTTTAATCATACATACAAAATTAAATTAACAAAAGAAGATCCTCGTTCTGGCCACCGTCCTTCGGTGGATGCCCTCTTTGAGTCCTTGCTTGGCCTGAATGAGTTGAAGAGGCACATCGTCCTGATGACGGGGATGGGTAGCGATGGCGCCAGAGGAATGCTTTCTTTAAGGCAATCGGGTGCGGAAACAACCATTGCGGAGTCTGAAGAAACGTGTGTAGTTTATGGCATGCCTCGGGCTGCCGTAGAGATGCAAGCGGCTATGCATGTACTTCCGCAGCATGGTATTGCTGCCCGCTTGACGCAATGTGTACTTCCTTGATTGATGGAACAATGCAAGCAAGTTACTTAAAGATCCTATTGGAGGTGTGTGGTTTTGGAACTTAGTCAATATTTATCCATGTTTATCGATGAGTCGAAAGAACACTTGCAATCTTTGAATGAGAACTTACTAAGTTTAGAAAGCAACCCTCAAGATATTAGCATTGTACATAATATTTTTCGTTCTGCACATACGTTGAAGGGCATGTCTGCAACAATGGGATTTGAGGATATTGCATCTCTCACGCATGAAATGGAAAACGTTTTGGATATGGTTCGCAACAGTAAAATCGAAATGAATTCTTTCATTTTTGACTGTATTTTTAAAAGTTTAGACTCCTTAGAGTCTATGGTAGAAGACATTATCCAAGGTGGCACAGGAAAAGCGGATGTTACTCCGATTGTCGTATCTCTGAGGTCCATTGTGACTGGAGAATACAAAACAGCTTCAACAACCGTTGTTGCGGCAGTTAAGGAACCTGCTAAAGGCATTGAAGTAGACGAATTTCAATTTTCCATTCTTCAGCAATCCATTGATGCGGGTTTTCTTGTTTTCTACGTAGAAGTTAACGTCAATGAGAACTGTGTACTAAAAGCCGCGCGTGCCTATATGGTTTTTGATGCATTGGAAAGAATGGGTGAGATCGTCAAAGCGACGCCATCTGTGCAAGAGATCGAGCAAGAGAAATTCGATCGCTCATTCTCGCTCTATTTTATATCGAAAGTTGATCACGCAACCCTAGAAAAAGAAATTCTTAATGTTTCAGAGATTGAATCTGCTGTAATTATTACAGTTGATTCTGAGTCATTAGTAGAATTATCACGTCCTCGCAGTGAAGTTGAGGCAGCAAGGCAAGAAATCGCTGCTGCTGTAGCAGCTGTAGAGGCACCAACTCCGGTTGTTGCTGTTGCGAGTACTCCGATTGCGGCAGAACCAGTGGCAGCAGCAGCTAAACCGGCAGCTGGCGGAGCACCTGTTGCAAGCCGTACAATTCGCGTTGATATTGAGCGTCTTGACGCATTAATGAATCTTTTTAGCGAGTTGCTGATTGACCGTGTACGTTTAGAACAACTGGCGAGTGAAGTTAAGCGCAATGATTTAACAGAAACCGTCGAACACATGTCTAGAGTAAGCAGCGACTTGCAAAATATTGTGCTTAAACTTCGCATGGTGCCGGTAGACTCTGTATTCAACCGTTTCCCGCGGATGATCAGAGATCTGGCGAAATCACTAGATAAGAAAGTAGATTTAGTGATTACAGGTGCGGAGACGGAGTTAGACCGTACTGTTATCGATGAGATTGGCGACCCGCTTGTCCACTTGCTGCGTAACGCAGTAGATCATGGTATTGAGTCAATCAGTGATCGTTTAGCTGTAGGGAAAAGCGAACATGGAACGATCCAACTTCGTGCCTTCCATAGCGGCAATCATGTATTTATCGAAATTGAAGAAGATGGAAGAGGCATTTATAGAGAGAAAGTATTAAAAACAGCACTGAAAAATGGACTTGTTACTGCTGAGCAAGCTGCAAAGCTGACGGATAAGGAAGTTTACAACCTATTGTTCGCCTCAGGCTTCAGTACTGCCGAAAAAATTTCTGATATTTCCGGTCGCGGCGTAGGACTTGATGTCGTGAAAACCAAAATTCAAATGCTTGGCGGACATGTGCAAGTGGATTCGAAGCCCGGCATAGGAAGTAAATTTTCTGTTCAGCTTCCGCTTACACTTTCTATTATTTCGGCTATGTTAGTACGGCTTGGCAGCGAGAAATATGCGATTCCGTTATCCTCTATCGTGGAAACTTCTGCGATTCAGAAGAGTCAAATTCGCAACATCCATGGCAACAAAATGGTGGATTACCGCAAATCCGTTATTCCTCTCGTATCTTTGAGCACATTGTTTGAAGTGCCGGATTTCAATGAGGATCTGGAAGAGGAAACCGAAATTGTGGTTGTTCGCAAAGGGGACAAGCAAGTTGCTTTGATGGTTGATGAATTTATCGGCCAACAAGAGATTGTTCTCAAAACATTAGGTAAGTATTTAACAGGACTATTTGCGATCTCAGGTGCTACGATTCTTGGAGATGGGCAAGTGGCTTTGATTATTGATCCAAACGCATTGATTAAATAACTACATAATTTTAAGGAGGATCTTACAATGGGAGAAGAAAAAAAAGTAATCGTCTTCGCACTTGGATCGGAAGAGTATGGCGTGGAAGTCGAGAAAGTCAGAACGATTGAAAGAATGCAGCCAATGACACGTGTCCCCAAAGCACCTGAATTCGTTAAAGGTGTGATTAATCTTCGTGGTGTAGTCATTCCGATTATCAATCTGCGCTCACGTTTTGGACTTGAAGAGCAAGCGATTTCCGATGCTTCTCGAATTATCATCGTGTCAGCAGGCGAGTTTGAAGTGGGATTAATCGTAGATTCAGCTAATGACGTGATTGATCTGGATACGGATAACATTGATACTCCACCTGAAATTGTTGGCGGAATCAAAGCGAAATATCTGGATGGAATAGCTCGTGTTGGTGAGGAAAGATTGCTAGTGCTGCTTAATTTAGAGCAGGTTTTAAATCGCGACGAAATTTTACAGTTAGAAAGATTAGGGGACTAACTTGTGGACGTTTTTAGTCAGTTGGCAGATTTTCAAATGGATGTTCTCAAGGAAGTTGGCAATATAGGTGCGGGGCATGCGGCTACCGCCCTATCTACACTATTGGACAAACCGATCGATATGCTTGTACCCAAAGTCAGGATGCTTCCTTTTGAAGAAATTTGTGAAAGTGTTGGCGGGGCTGAGACGGTTGTTCTGGCCATTTTCTTACGAGTAGAAGGAGACGCTCCAGGGAATATGTTCTTTATCCTTAATTTGGATGCCGCCAAGAATATACTGCGGGATCTGATTGGCTTGAAAATTGAGGATCAAGAAGAATATTCGGAGCTGGAGCTATCTGCTTTAAACGAAATAGGCAATATTCTTGCCGGATCCTATCTTTCTTCTCTTGCTGATTTTACTAACTTGAACATGCAGCCTACAGTCCCAGCATTAGCGATCGATATGGCAGGTGCCATATTAAGTTATGGTTTATTGCAATTTGGTCAAATGGGAGATCAGGCTCTCCTCATTGACACCAAATTTTTGGAAGGGGAAAGTGAAGTACAAGGGCATTTCTTCCTAATTCCTGATCCGGAATCGTTTGGCAAAATATTTTCGGCATTAGGAGTAGATTCTTCATGACCCAAGATAATTTGATTAAAGTAGGCATGGCTGACTTGAATGTTGCTCACCTGACAGGTGTGTTGAAAACAACAGGTCTAGGCTCATGCGTAGGGGTTACGCTTTATGATAGCCGCGCGAAAGTAGCGGGAATGGCGCATGTCATGTTGCCATCCTCAGAAATCGCCCGGGAAGGTTCGTTAAACATTGCGAAATATGCGGACACCGCCATTCCTGAGTTAATCTCCCGAATGGAGCAGCTCGGAGCTAGTGTTAGTAAGCTTGAGGCTAAGCTTGCCGGCGGTGCCCAAATGTTTGCATTCGCAGGAAATAATGATACGATGAGAATTGGCCCGAGAAATGTTGAATCCTGTAAAGAAATGTTGAATAAATACAGAATTCCAATTCGTGCGGAGGATACGGGAGCGAATTACGGCCGAACGATAGAGTTTAATAGTGAAACCGGTATTCTAGTCATTCGAAGTGTTCAATTAGGAGTGAAAGAAATTTAATGATGATGGGTACCATTCGACTAAATTTTATTGTGGCAGGGTTGGCAGGTTTATTAACTTTTGGCTTATCGATTGGCAATAATTTATTGCTAACTTCCTGTCTGAAAACGGTATACAGTTTTCTAATATTATTTATTCTTACTTTTGGTTTTCGCTGGGTGCTAGGGCTGATGATTGGGGCTGAACACGCGGTAGCCCACCCACAACATACGAATTTGACATCAGATTCATCCGTCGGTCAAACGTTGGATCTGACGACTCCAGACGAAGATGAAGAAACGCGAGAACTGTTAAAAGCTAGCTTGGGCAATAATCATGCGCCGTCATCAGCTGACATGCAATTTTCACCACTGAATCCACCTAAGTTAGTCACCAAGAATAATCTGAACCCTGAACAACTGGCTGGTGCCTTAAGGCGAATGTCAGAAGACTAAGGATGGTGAAACGTAAATCATGATCGAACAAAAGCAATCACAACTAGCGAATTTCGACTTATGGAAGCAGTGGAAAGAGGAAGGCTGGGTTCCCGCTAAGCAGGCATTGATTGAGAGTTACTTGCCTTTAGTCGATTATGTTTCAGGACGTCTCGCCATAGGACTACCTAAAAGCGTCTCGAAAGAAGACCTGTCCAGCTATGGCGTGATGGGTCTTATTGATGCCGTAGAGAAATTTGATTATGCACGCGGTCTACAATTTGAAACTTACGCATCTTGGCGAATCCGTGGCTCCATTATTGATGGCCTTAGGCAAGGAGATTGGGTCCCGCGCTCAGTTCGAGAAAAGGCCAAAAAGGTTGAAGATGCTTATCAAAAGCTTGAACAACAGTATCTTCGTTCTGTAACTGATGCCGAGATTAGCGCATACTTGCAGGTCAGTGAGCAGGATTTCCAACAGATGCTTCAAGATATCTCTATTACGACAGTGTGTTCGATCGATGATCCAATTCGAGAAGAAGATTCGGAAACGCGGCTCTCATTGCTTATCGATGAAAAAGCGAAAAATCCGGAGTTTCAAGTGAATGAGTTTTATTTGAAAGACTCGCTTGCCAAAGCTATTGAACGTTTGACAGAGAAGGAACGTACTGTGGTTTCGTTATTTTATTTCGAGGAACTCTCTTTAAGTGAAATCGCCGAAGTTATGAGTTTATCTCCTTCACGCATTTCGCAACTACATTCGAAAGCGATTCTTCGTTTAAAGGGCGTACTTAGCCGGTTTAAGAATCAGCTATTCCAGGATACATAACATAAACTTGCTAAAGTTGAAGGGTGGAATTCCATGCTTGAGAGGAACATGCCTTTAGATTATTACATCAGTATTTCCATCTCGGATGATAAATTGTCTGCATTTTTACTTATAAATAATATGGATGATACTTTTAAAGTAACAGAAGCTGAATTAGAAGAATTAGCTCAGAAAAACCGTATTATACATGGTTTGAATCGACAACTGCTAGCTCAAATAGCTGCAAACTCTAAATCTTTTTATCAACAAAAAGTAGTTATCGCTGTTGGGACGAAGGCAGAGCCAGGTGCTAACGGCTATATTTCTTATACGTTTGATTTGGATGAGAATGACAAAAAACCTCAAGAGCTGGATGACGGCAGGGTAAACTATAAAGAAGTAGTATCCTTAAATAATGTGAAAAAAGGCCAGCTGATCGGACAGCGTTTTTTAGCTACCGAAGGTACCCCGGGACGTGCAGTGACCGGTGAGACGCTTTTTAGTAAAGCTGGGAAAGAAGCTCGTTTTAAAATTGGTAAGAATGTAATTGCAGACGCCGAACAAAAGGGGCTATATGCCCTGATTGACGGAATGGTTGTAAAAACAGATCGAGATAAGATCAATGTTTTTCCAGTGTATGAAGTGAATGGTGATGTAGATTATCATATTGGAAATATTGATTTTATCGGCACAGTTGTTGTCCGTGGCAATGTGTTGCCAGGTTTTAAAATCCGTGCTGCCGGCGATATTCGTATAACTGGGGGCGTAGAAGCTGCAGAGCTTGAAGCGGATGGTTCTATCGAGATAAATGCCGGTATTGTAGGTCAAAATAAAGCTTTTGTTAAAGCTGGAAAAAATGTAAAGAGCTCTTTTATTCAAGATGCCACCGTTGAAGTATTAGGGGAATTAAAAGTTTCTCAGAGTATTATGCATTCAACCATTCGAGCCGGTAAAGCAGTTAATTGTAATGGAGCTAAGGGACTCATTGTTGGAGGCACCATACAAGCTGGAGAACGTGTGACAGCACGTACAATTGGAAACTCGATGTCAACCACAACGGTCATTGAAGTAGGGGTTTTGCCGGAACTCCGTAATGAAATGATTCATTTGCGAACTCAGCTGAGAGTTTTTATGGAGAATATGGACAAAACAGAAAAAGCCCTTTCTTTGCTGGATTCATTGGCTGCTGCCGGTCAACTCACTCCCGATAAACTTGCGATGCGTGTTAAATTGAATCATACCAAAAGACAAGGTATCGAAGAGCAGAATACGATCAAGGAACGTATTCTTGAGATCGAAAAATCATTGGAAGATTCCGAACAAGCGAAAGTTGAAGTTTTGTCCACTGTTTACGGGGGCACTAAGATTGTGATTGGGCGTTATACGAAATTCATCAAAGACTCGACGAATCGAATGACGTTCCGTTTGCATGAGGGTGATATTTCAATGAGTGCTTATGTGTGAGTGAAGGAGTGAGTAAGCGATGAGTTTTAAAGCCATCGATTTACAGTTCGCTGTACACAAGAACGATGAGGCGGGAATTCGTCAGAATCAACTGATGCAGAAACCGCGGCAAGATGAAACGATCTTAGAAAATCAGGCGGCACAATCAACTGAAAAAGATCGTCAACGCAGCAGTAAGCTTGAAGAAAGCGCCAGGACGGATATCAATGGTCAAGGCGGTCAGAAGCAGCATATGGCGGAAAGGAAGCCCAGGAGCAAAAAACCTTCGTCGTCATCAGATTCTTTAGAACATGAACATCAACCGAATCATCCGTACAAAGGGCATCATATTGATTTATCCTTATAAGGCGTTATCTCATTTAAAGAAAAAGGTGAACTTAAGTGGCTATGCAGCCGTGGATGTATGTCGTACTTTTAGGATTGGTCGTGATCGTTTATGCACGTTTTCTGCCTAAGGAACAAATGGCTGCTTCCGGCAAGATGACAGTCGTTCAAGAAATTGAGGAAACGATAGAACACTTTGCCGCAGAGATGGATGAGCAAAATCAATCGCTGCTGGATCTTTTTTCGAAGACGAAACAAGATTACGAGGTTGAACTCGCGAAGCTGGCAGGCAGGCTTGAAACCCTGGAGAAGCAGAAACATGAGCTTTCTCAAGAATTGACCAAAGTGCATTTCAAAGATCAAGGAAACTCAGCTGCAATATCTACGATTGATTTAGAGGTCGGGCAACAGGCTGCCGCGGGAGAACCCCTAACTTTGGTTGAAGAATCCGTTGTTGATGAAGAAGAACCGGTTTATACAGGCTTGAGCATGAAAAGCCGATATTCAGAGCTATTTTCTCTACACGATCAAGGAAAAGGCGTTGAAGCTATCGCTAAGAAATTAGGAATGAATAAAGGCGAGGTTAGTTTGATCTTGCAGCTTTCCCGACAGGAGGAGATGACCCGTGCTTAAAAATCGTTCGTATCTTTTAGGAATTGGGACTGGGATCATCGTCGGGGCCTTATTGCTCCAAGTGATGTCCGTTCGGGCAAGCGCACCGGGTAAATCGGGCTTAGCTCTTGACGAAATGGATCCTCAGAAGTTGAAAGAGGAAGCCGCTAAATACTATCAAGTTTTTGATTTAGGCACTAAAATGTATACGCAAGCGGAAGTGGATTCTTCAGTTCAAAAAAAGGTGAAAGAAGAAACGGACAAGCTAGCTGCAGCTAAGCCTCAAGATCAGCTTAAAACGGAGACCGTTGTTAGAACGGTTGTTTATGTACAGCCAAATCTTGATGCAACCGCTGTTGGCGAGCTTCTCGTGAAATCCGGTCTGATTACAGACCGCAAAGCATTTGCCGCTGAACTCCAAAAGCAAGGCGGAAACACCAAATTGCAAGTTGGCTTTCACGTGTTTGAAGGGCAATTGGATATGCAGCAGGTTGTGTCGAATCTCATAACATCCCAGTAGTAGACGCTCAAATTGATCTTTATTTTGAGGTCTTTTTTTATTGAAACATGCCTATTATCAGGGGAAAATACGAAATCGACAAAAGGTTGCATAGGGATTTGAGTTGTGGTATATTTATTCACGGTGTTAAAAACTCACGTCAGTCAATTTGTATATTGGTGCTTACTTTGGTAAGTTTTATACAAAGATGCGACAGGCGGCGGATACCAAATAAACCATTTTAGAGGAGGGATTGGGGATGGCAGTTATCTCCATGAAACAGCTTTTAGAAGCTGGCGTACATTTCGGTCACCAAACACGTCGTTGGAACCCGAAAATGGACAAGTACATTTTCACAGAAAGAAACGGAATTTACATTATCGATCTACAAAAAACGGTTAAAAAAGTTGAGGAAGCTTACAACTTCGTTAAATCCGTATCTGAAGATAATGGTACAATCCTTTTCGTAGGAACTAAAAAACAAGCTCAAGATTCCGTTGCTGAAGAAGCAGAACGTTGCGGAATGTACTTCATCAACCAACGTTGGTTGGGGGGTACGCTTACTAACTTCCAAACGATTCAAAAACGTATTGACCGTTTGAAAACTCTTGAAAGATGGGAAGAGGACGGTACATTCGAAGTTCTACCTAAGAAAGAAGTTATCATTCTCCGTAAAGAGAAAGAGCGTCTTGAGAAATTCTTGGGCGGAATCAAAAACATGAAATCCCTGCCTAGCGCACTATTCATTATCGATCCACGTAAAGAGCGTATTGCTGTTGCAGAAGCTCGTAAATTGGGTATCCCAATCGTTGGTATCGTTGATACAAACTGTGATCCGGACGAGATCGACTACGTGATCCCAGGTAACGATGATGCGATTCGTGCAGTTAAATTGCTTACAGCGAAAATTGCTGACGCAGTAATCGAAGCACACCAAGGCGAACAAACAACAGCTTAATTTATAGGAATGGGAAAAGGGTGGTTGGAAGGTGTAACAGCCTGTCACCACCCTTTTTTTAAAGTAAGCAAAGGCGTTACATATCAAACCACAAACGGGAGGTTTCTTTCAATGGCAGTTACAGCAGCACAAGTGAAAGAATTACGTGAAAAAACAGGCGCAGGTATGTTGGATTGCAAAAAAGCGCTTGAAGAAGCAAATGGTGATATCACAAAAGCTGGTGAATTGCTTCGCGAGAAAGGTCTTTCCGCGGCAGCTAACAAAGCAGGTCGTATCGCTACTGAAGGCGCAGTAGAGTCTTACATTCACGCTGGAGGTAAAGTTGGTGTTCTGGTTGAGATCAACTGTGAAACTGACTTCGTAGGTAAAACAGAGCAATTCAGAACTTTCTGCAAAGATATCGCAATGCACATCGCAGCGGCTAACCCTTCTTATGTTCGTCGTGAAGAAGTGCCAACAGAAGCTTTGGAGAAAGAAAAAGAAATTCTTCGCAACCAAGCGCTTAATGAAGGCAAACCAGAAAAAATCATTGAAAAAATGGTTGAAGGCCGTATTGGCAAATACTACGAAGAGTTCTGCTTAATGGAGCAACAATTCGTTAAAGATCCAGACAAAACAATCGATCAATTGTTGAACGAGAAAATTGCTGCAATCGGCGAAAACATCTCGATTCGTCGTTTCGTACGTTTTGGTCTTGGTGAAGGTCTTGAGAAAAAACAAGAAAACTTCGCTGAAGAAGTTATGTCCCAAGTTAAACTATAATAGCTCTTTCAAAAAGATGGAACACTTGGTGTTCCTTCTTTTTTAGCCAATAAGTTTGTTTATGCATGGAAACGGAGGTTATATAAGTTGGGTCAACCTTTTTATAAAAGAATAGTGCTCAAATTGAGCGGCGAAGCTCTGGCAGGACAGCAAGGGTACGGCATTGATTCAGAAGTCATTACCTCCATCGCCCAGCAAGTGAAAGACGTTGTTGAATTGAACGTGGAAGTCGCTATCGTAGTAGGTGGCGGTAACATATGGCGTGGAATCGCCGGCAGTGAAAAAGGCATGGATCGTGCAACAGCAGACTATATGGGGATGCTTGCGACCGTCATGAATTCCTTGGCCCTGCAGGATGCATTGGAAAATATTGATGTGCCAACAAGAGTTCAGTCTTCCATTACGATGCAGCAAGTAGCTGAACCTTATATTCGTAGAAAAGCAATTCGTCACTTGGAAAAGGCGAGAGTTGTTATCTTCGCAGCAGGTACAGGGAATCCATACTTCTCAACAGATACGACAGCAGCTTTGAGAGCAGCTGAAATTGAAGCGGAAGTTATTCTCATGGCCAAAAATAAAGTGGATGGCGTTTACTCCGCAGATCCATTCAAAGATCCAACAGCTAAGAAATTCGAAACGTTGACGTATATGGAAGTTATCAGTAATAATTTAGGTGTCATGGACTCCACCGCTTCTTCCCTATGTATGGATAACAACATCCCGTTGGTGGTGTTCAACATTACAGAAAAAGGGAATATCAAACGAGTGGTCCTTGGCGAGAAAATTGGGACTACAGTTAAAGGGAGTGTCTAATCGATGCCACAAGCAGTGAAAAAGAACGCAGAAGACCGGATGGATAAAGCCATCGGCGCACTGAAAAGAGACTTGACTACACTTCGTGCAGGTCGTGCTACGCCTTCTTTGTTGGATCGTATTCAAGTAGAATATTACGGAGCAATGACACCGGTGAATCAACTTGCGAATTTAACAACGCCTGATTCACGTACTTTGCTTATTCAACCATGGGACAAAAGCTCCATGTCCTCGATAGAGAAAGCAATCATGAAGTCTGACTTAGGACTGACACCATCCAATGATGGAACTGTTATTCGTATTGTCATTCCTGCTCTAACCGAAGAGCGTCGTACGGATCTCGTTAAAATGACGAAAAAATTCGGCGAAGAAGCCAAAGTAGCGATTCGCAATATTCGTCGCGATGCGAACGATGAGATCAAAAAGCTTGAAAAAGCAGGGATCTCTGAAGATGAGTCGCGTAAACATCAGGAAGACATCCAGAAGTTTACGGATAAATTCGTAGCTGAAGTTGAAAAAGTTTTGGCTGCTAAAGAAAGAGAAATCATGGAAGTATAAGATAGATATGCCCCCGGGTAGTCGCTGGGGGTTTTTCATCTTTCCCTAGTTGGGAGGAACAACAGTGCTCAAGCGATTTAAGCAATGGTTTGGAATAAAAGATCAGCAAGCATCTACAGCTAGACCAGAAATTGAATTGGACAAAGTGCCAGCGCATGTCGCTATCATTATGGACGGAAATGGCCGCTGGGCAAAACAAAGAGGCTTGCCGCGTGTAGCCGGGCACCATTCCGGCATGAAGAATGTTAAGAAAATTACGATGGCAGCTAATGAGATCGGTGTTAAAGTATTGACGATGTATGCTTTTTCAACAGAAAATTGGAAGAGGCCCAAGGAAGAAGTGGAATTTCTAATGAAGCTTCCCCAAGAGTTTTTTCCTTTGGAAATTGAAGAGCTGATCGAGAATAATGTCCGTATCCGCATGACAGGTTGGAAGGATGGTTTGCCTGACTATACGCTAAACGCGATAGAGGGCGCTATCGAACGGACGAAAAATAATACAGGACTCATTTTGAACTTTGCCTTAAACTATGGTGGACGTAAAGAAATGATTGCTGGTGTGCAGGATATGATTCGTGATGTTCAAAGCGGCAAGCTGCAGACCGAAGAGCTGGACGAGACTCGTTTTTCATCGTATATGCTTACTTCAGATCTACCAGATCCCGATTTGTTAATTCGCACGAGCGGTGAGTTGAGACTTAGCAATTTTCTGTTGTGGCAATTGGCTTATTCAGAGCTTTGGTTTACTGAGGCTTATTGGCCGGAGTTTACAGAATCTTTATTTTTGCAGGCCATCGCGGAATACCAACGCCGTGGGAGAAGATACGGAGGGCTGTAAGAGATCCTTTCGATTTCTCCTAAACGGTACGGTTGTTTAACGAATTCCTGCCGGATTTGAAGTTGTTCATCTAGGAGGATTCAACTTGAAACAAAGGATCGTCACAGGCGTTATCGCTGGGCTCGTTTTTATTACGTTATTAGTTTTAGGTGGTTACTGGTATGCCGGATTAATCGTTTTGCTCTCGATTCTTGGTTACCGCGAATATTTGCAGATGAATGGCTACATGAAGTATAAGTTAACAAGCGCTGTTGGATTAATTGCACTGTTGTACATAACAATACCTTGGAAATTCGTCGGAATCACTTCTCCAATTTCTACAAGTGCGATCATCTGGTTTGCTATGTTTATTCTTCTATTTATAACGGTAGCTTCGAAAAATAAAATTACCATCGATCAGGTTTCGGTCATATTGTTAGGCGTTGTCTATATTGCTTTTGGCTTCTATTATATGATTGCAGCACGTTTAGCGGAGCATGGCTTGTTTTGGACAATCCTTGTTTTCGTTTGTATATGGGCCTCCGATTCAGGCGCCTATTTCGTTGGCTCCAAACTGGGCAAAAATCTTCTGTGGCCGCAAATTAGCCCTAAGAAATCAATTGAAGGCGCTATAGGCGGCGTTGTCATCTCGATGATCGCGGCGTTCATATTCGCTTGGTTTGCTCCGGATTTACTCGGTTTTGGCAAAGCGCTGGCTCTTGGTTTTATTATTGCTGTTGTTGGACAAGTAGGGGACTTGATTCAGTCTGCCTATAAGCGTGTTAAAGGAATCAAAGATACGGGAACATTACTCCCCGGTCACGGCGGTGTGCTGGATCGGATGGATAGTTGGCTAATTGTGTTTCCATTTGTTTATTTGATCGGAATAATACCTATGTAATTGTCATGGGCGAGGTGCTTAGTCATGAAACGGATTGCCATTTTAGGATCAACGGGGTCTATCGGTACACAGACCTTAGACATCATTCAACACGCCCCAGAGAAATTTCAAGTTGAAGCTATATCTGGTGGATATAATACAAAGTTATTGATCGAGCAAGTGAACCAGTTTAAACCGAAACTCGTCTCCGTTGCAACGAAGGAGTTGGCGCATGAGGTTCAGCTGAACGTGCCGGCAGGGACGAAGATTGTATATGGTGAAGAAGGCCTAATTGAAGTAGCCGCGGCGACAGAAGCTGATTTAGTTGTTACTGCACTGGTAGGAAGTCAAGGTTTAAAACCCACCCTTGCTGCCATTGATGCTGGTAAACACATCGGTCTTGCCAACAAGGAAACTTTAGTGAGTGCAGGGCACATTGTAACCGAAGCTGTACGTAAAAAAGGTGTCGCTGTATTGCCTATTGATAGTGAGCATTCAGCGATTTATCAATGTTTAAATGGCGAGAACATTGCGCAGGTTTCCAAAATTACGATAACAGCATCCGGTGGTTCTTTCCGTGATCGTACTCGCGCAGAGTTAGAAGGCGTTACAGTTGAACAAGCTCTACAGCATCCGAATTGGTCGATGGGAGCAAAGATTACAATCGATTCAGCCACGATGGTGAATAAAGGTTTTGAGGTCATTGAGGCGCACTGGTTATTCGACCTTTCCTATGATCAAATTGATGTGTTGATTCATCCGGAAAGTGTCATTCACTCCTATGTTGAGTTTGTTGACAACAGCATTATTGCTCAGCTAGGAAATCCGGACATGCGCGTGCCAATTCAATATGCCTTAACGTATCCTGACAGATTCGTGACACCGACCAAGAAGCTTGATCTGGCTGCAATTGGCAAACTGCACTTCCGCGAAATGGATTATACCAGGTATCCATGTTTGCGAATGGCATATGAGAGCGGAAGACAAGGTGGAACGACACCGACGGTTTTCAATGCTGCCAATGAGATTGCCGTAGCTCGTTTCCTCAAAGGGGAAATTACGTTTTTACAAATCGAGCAAGTCATTGAAGCAGCTCTTCAAAAGCATGAGTCATATGCCAATCCTTCGCTGGAGCTCATACATGAACAGGACCTGTGGGCTAGATCGTATGCGGAGTTTATTCAATTTTAATGTGTTAAGAGCTTAAGTCAGTGAGTGTGGCTCGGCTCTTTTTTTCTCTGGTTGCAGGTACGTCTAATTCATTCTCCATTGCCGTATACTGTGCTAAACAGGCATAGCTTGTATTCAGCGGTTCAATAATGGTAATCTAAGAACATGCTGTCCATGAAGGAGGAAATACGACTTGTCAGCCATAGAAGTTGGATTGAAAGTTATCTTGATGTTTTTCATTCTTGTATCGATTCATGAATGGGGTCATTTTTACTTTGCAAAACGCGCAGGCATCTTAGTTAGAGAGTTTGCCATCGGTTTTGGACCCAAGATTTTCTCATATAAAAAAGGGGAAACTCGGTATACGCTTCGCTTACTGCCCATCGGCGGTTTTGTTCGTATGGCCGGAGAAGATCCGGAAATTGTTCAAGTGAACCCTGGACAAACCATTGCTATTAAATTAAATAAACAAAATGAAGTGTCCTCCCTTTTTCTCGATCAATTAGACCGTCGCTCCAATGTCATTTTGGGTGTTGTGGAACATATTGATCTTGAAAGAACACTTCAAGTTTCACTCGATGTGGATGGAGAAAGAGTAACCTATCCCGTCGACCGAGAAGCGATGATGGTTACCAAGGGAGTTGAAACACAGATTGCACCGTATGATCGGCAATTCGGATCGAAAACCGTTGGTAAGCGGGCGATTGCGATTGTAATGGGACCTGTGATGAACTTTCTTTTGGCGATCGTGTTATTCTTAATCGTTGCCATCATGTCCGGTGTCTTTACGAATGTAAAGCTGGATTCCGTGCTTGCGGGTAAGGCAGGAGAGAAGGCCGGGTTGCAAAAAGGCGATATTATCATTTCGATAGATAATCAGCCGATTGGCAGCGACCGCGAGAAGTTGGTAACGACGATTCAATCATCAGCTGGAAAGCCAATGACTTGGGTCATTGACCGTTCAGGGAATCCGCTGACTCTGCAAGTAACACCAGAAACGGAAGCCGGATCAGGCAAACTAGGTGTTGTGATCTCAGGAGACCGGAGAAGTGCTTCATTTAGTGAAGTAATAACTGGAACCTATGAGCAAGTTGTTGGGACAACAATCGGAATCGTAACGGGTCTGCAGAAGCTAGTGATGCTGCAATTTAAACTTGATGATTTAGGCGGTCCGGTTAGAACAGCTCAAGTTTCTGCCCAATTTGCGCAAATGGGAATCACTGTTTTTCTCTCGTGGATGGCTACATTAAGTTTATATCTTGGGATATTTAATCTTCTGCCGATCCCTGCTTTGGATGGAAGCAGATTATTGTTCATGGGACTGGAGGCGCTTCGGGGCAAGCCAATTGATCCGAATCGTGAGAGTATGGTTCATTTTGTTGGGTTTGCGCTGCTTATGCTGCTTATGGTAGCTGTAACGTATAATGATATTTTACGTTTAATTAAGGGATAGTTCTAATGATCTAGGAGGGTTTATGTCAAACGATAAGCAGTTTGTAAAAGAGATTACACCACAGGGAGAAGATTTCTCCCGTTGGTACATAGATGTGATCAAAAAAGCGGATCTGATGAGCTACTCTCCGGTACGCGGATGTATCGTGTTTAAGCCGGACGGCTACGAAATTTGGGAAAACATTCAACGCGAATTGGACAGCAAGTTCAAAGAAACAGGACATCGGAACGCTTATTTTCCTTTATTTATCCCAGAGAGCTTTTTCCAAAAGGAAAAAGAGCATGTAGAGGGCTTTAATCCGGAACTGCCTTGGGTTACAGAAGCAGGCGGGGAGAAGCTGGAAGAACGTTTGGCGATTCGCCCTACATCCGAAACGATGATTGGACATATGTACTCCGAATGGATCAACTCCTACCGCGATCTGCCTTTGCTGATTAATCAATGGGCGAATGTGGTTCGTTGGGAGAAACGTACGTTGCCATTCCTTCGTACAACTGAATTCCTATGGCAAGAAGGGCACACGGCACATGAGGATGAGCAGGATGCACGCCGTGAAACGATGCAAATGTTAGACGTGTATCGTCAATTTGCGGAAGATTTCTTGGCTATTCCGGTCATTGTTGGCCAGAAAACGCCTTCTGAGAAATTCGCTGGGGCAATTGATACTTTCTCGATTGAAGCGATGATGAAAGACGGAAAAGCTGTACAAGCCGGCACCTCTCACTACTTGGGTACGAATTTCGCTGTTGCTTTTGATATCAAATTCCTGGATCGCGAGAATCAGCATCAATTTGCGCACACCACATCATGGGGCGTAAGTACGCGTCTAATCGGGGCGCTGATCATGGTTCATGGAGATGACAGAGGTTTGGTTCTTCCGCCAAAAGTCGCTCCAACGCAAGTTATCATGATTCCAATCGGTCCTCCAAAAACGCGGGATCAAGTCATTGCACGGGTAGACGAGTTGTACGCTGATCTTAAAAAAGCAGGTGTCCGCGTGAAAGTGGACGATCGCGCTGATCAAAGCCCTGGCTGGAAATTCAATGAATATGAAATGCGCGGCGTACCGATTCGTGTTGAATTGGGACCACGTGATATGGAGAACGGGCAGGTTGTTCTTGTCTCCCGAGTAAGTGGAGAGAAGAAAACCGTGCAACAAGCGAATTTTGTCGAAGAAGTTCAAAATTTACTTGCTGAGATTCATCAGCAGATGTATGATAAAGCCAAGCAGTTCCGTGACGAGCATTACATTGCCGTGGATTCTATCGATGAATTCAAAACTTTCCTGGAAACAAAACGTGGTTTTGCTTTAGCTGGATGGTGCGGCTCCAATGCATGCGAGGAACAGGTGAAGCAAGAAACAGGTGCGACAAGCCGTAATATTCCTTTCACACCTACAGAAACGAAGTCAACATGTTTGGTTTGCGGCGATGCTGCGAAACATACGGTCGTATTTGGCCGCAGTTACTAATTACTACAATAAGGGCAAATGGAGGCAAGTCATCCATTGCCCTTCGTATTTTTATGGGGAGGCTGTTCATGAGTAATTTGGCGGATAAACGGAATCGCTTTGAGCTTTTGATGCAGCAAGCTGAGATTCCTGCCGATATCGTGCGATCATTTTTTACAGAAGGCTATATCGATCAAGTAGAGATTAGTCGGAAGAACCGCGACTGGACTTTTTATTTGGTGAAAAATGACTTAGTGCCTCAGAACATTTACCGCTCTTTTTGTAAAATGATTCAGGAAAAATTCGCGCAAATCGCGAAGATTCGTTTTATTTGGAAGTTTGAAGGGGCGGAGCCGGCTGCTTTGGTAGATGAATACTGGAGCTTATTTATGGAATGGCTGCAGCGCGAAGTACCGTCCATTAATGGCTGGATGGCTAAAGCTAAATTTGAAGTGCAAGGGCAAGTCCTATCCCTCATTATGCTGGATGCGATTGGTCTGGAGCTTGCGAAGAAAAAGAATATTGATACCTTCATTCGAGACTTTTTCCATAACTATTTCCAAACGGAATTGACGGTTAAATATGCGATCAGCGATTCGGCCGATGTCGAAACGGAATATGAAAAGTTTGCCAAGCAGCGTGAGCAAAGCGAAAAGACGATTACACAAGAAATCATGATGTCGATTGACATGGAAGAAGAAGAAGAATCTTCTTTGCCGGATGATTTGAAGCTTGTAATGGGGTATGAGATCAAGGAAGTACCGACTCCCCTGAAGGATATTAAAGAAGAAGAGAAGAAAATTACGGTTCAAGGAACGGTATTCGGCTTAGAGGTTAAGGAATTAAGAAATGGTAACACGTTGTATAGCTTTAACGTAACGGATTTTACAGATTCAATGGCGATGAAAGTTTTCGCGAAAACCAAAGATGACGTGAAGATTATGAGTTTGCTTCAGAACGGAACATGGATCAGAGCCAGAGGCAAAGTTGAATATGACCGATTCATGCAAATCCCTGAACTCGTAATGATTCCAAACGATTTGACTGAAGTGATGGCGCCGAAAGATCGCATGGATGATGCCGCTGAGAAGCGTGTTGAGTTCCACCTGCATACGACGATGAGTACGATGGATGCATTAACGCCTATAGATCAATATGTGAAAATGGCGGCTAAATGGGGCCACAAAGCCATTGCCGTTACGGACCACAGCAATATTCAATGTTTCCCTGATGCAGGGAAAGCCGCCAAAAAACACGGAATTAAAGTGATTTACGGCGTTGAAGCTAACGTAGTCAATGACTCTGTGCCAATCGTCATGAATGGCAGGGATTTGGACATGAAACAGGCGACATATGTCATTTTCGACGTCGAGACCACCGGTCTATCCGTTACGAATAACCGTATCATCGAGCTTGCCGGAGTTAAAATGCAGGATGGCAAGGAAATCGACCGTTTTGCAACGTTCATTAATCCGCATGAGAAAATCCCTTATAACATTCAGCAATTAACGAATATTACAGATGACATGGTGGTAGGAGCTCCTGATATTGAGGTGGAGCTTCCGAAGTTTATAGATTTTATCGGCGATTCCGTGCTTGTAGCTCATAATGCGCGCTTTGATATGGGTTTCCTTCAAGCCAATTTGCAGCGGATGGGTTTGCCGGAGGTGACCAACACTGTAGTAGACACATTGGAACTGGCGAGATTTTTGTTCCCATCCATGAAGAATCACCGATTGAATACCTTATCCGATAAATTCAAGGTGGGCTTAGATAATCATCACCGTGCGATTGATGACTCCATTGCCTTAGGATTTGTGCTCTATCACTTAATTAATGAAGCTAATGATCGACAAATAACGAGTCTCGCTAAGCTAAATGATTACGTAGGCAAAGATTTGTCGAATCAGCGACCTTTCCATTGCTGCATCTATGCGCTTAACGCGATTGGCAAAAAGAACTTATTTAAACTTATCTCTTTATCGCATACAACGTATTTACAAAGAGGCGCTACGATTCCAAAGAGCGTGTTAGTCCAATTTAGAGAAGGGCTTCTTATCACTTCCGGTTGTGAAAAAGGCGAGTTTTTTGAGGCTGTTCTTAATAAAACAATTGAAGAAGCTGAACAAGTTTCAGAGTTCTATGATATTTTGGAAATCCAGCCGGTCAGTTACAATATGCATTTGGTTGAAAAAGGGCTTGTCGGCAGTGTGGAGGACCTTGAGAATGCAGTACGCCGCGTCTGTGAAATCGGTTATAAAACAGGCAAGCCGGTCATTGCGACAGGCAATGTGCATTATCTGCATCCTCGGGAGAAAGTATGCCGGGACATTACGATTAACGGGATTACTGGGTTTAGTCCGCTGAAATCGATGAAGAAGCCGGATGCTCACTTCCGCACCACCAAAGAGATGCTGGAAGAGTTTAAGTTTTTGGGCGAAGAGAAAGCCTTTGAGGTTGTTGTTCGCAGCACGAATGAACTGGCAGATCGGTTCGAAGCGATTGAGCTCTTCCCGGATAAATTGTTTACGCCAATTATTGAAGGTGCGGACGATGAAATTCGAAACACCTGTTACTCTACGGCGAAAAATATTTATGGCGATGAGCTTCCAGAGGTGATCGTTGCCCGGTTGGAAAAAGAGCTTGTTCCAATCATTAAATTCGGTTTCTCTGCGAACTATTTGATCTCTGAACGATTGGTTAAAAAGTCGAATAAAGACGGCTACCTCGTAGGTTCAAGGGGATCTGTCGGATCTTCCGTAGTTGCCATGATGCTTGGGATTTCTGAGGTTAATCCGCTGCCTCCGCATTATATTTGTGCTTCTTGTCAGCACAGTGAATGGTTCCTGGACGGTAGCGTTCCGAGTGGGTTCGATCTCCCTAACAAGATATGCCCCGATTGTGGTGGGAACCTTAGAGGAGACGGACACGACATTCCTTTTGAAACATTCCTAGGCTTTAAAGGGGATAAAGTCCCCGATATCGATTTGAACTTTTCTGGTGAGTATCAGCCGGTTGCCCATAATTACACGAAAGAAATTTTCGGTGAGCGATGTGTTTTCCGTGCGGGCACCATTGGTACAGTTGCGGAGAAGACAGCCTTCGGATTTGTGAAAAAATATGAAGAAGAGCAGGGCCAGAAGTGGCGAGGCGCTGAGCTGAATAGGTTGGCTGCCGGTTGTACTGGGGTTAAGCGCAGCACAGGGCAGCATCCAGGGGGAATTGTTGTAGTCCCTGATTACATGGAAGTTGATGACATTACGCCAGTCCAATACCCAGCAGATGATAAGAATTCAGAATGGAAAACAACTCATTTTGACTACCACGCCTTCGACGCTAATTTGCTCAAACTAGATATTCTCGGACACGACGATCCGACGATGATGAGGATGCTGCAGGATTTGACGGGGATTGATCCGACAACCATTCCGATGAATGATCCTAAAGCGATGAGTATTTTTAACTCCACAGAAGCGCTTAACGTAACCCCGGATCAGATTCGTTCACCGGTTGCTACATATGGCGTTCCGGAAATGGGAACGAAATTTGTGCGCCAGATGCTCCAGGAAACGCAACCGAGCTCGTTTGCCGACTTACTGCAAATTTCCGGACTTTCGCACGGAACAGGCGTTTGGTTGGGGAACGCTCAAGAACTGATTAAAAAAGGAATATGCAATATTAAGACCGTAATTGGATGTCGGGATGATATCATGTTATTCTTAATTTATAAAGCAGGAATGGATGCGGGCTTAGCCTTTAAAATTACCGAGAGTGTGCGTAAAGGTAAAGGTTTAACGGACGAGTGGAAAGAAGAGATGAAGCGGTGCAATGTGCCTGCTTGGTATATTGAGTCCTGTGAACGGATTGAATATATGTTTCCAAAAGCGCATGCTGCTGCTTACGTTATTTCCGCTGTTCGTACTGCATTCTTCAAGGTATATCATCCAATTGCTTACTACGCTACTTACTTTAGTGTTCGTGCGGCCGATTTCGATCTCGAATTGCTCTGCCAAGGGTATGACGCTATCTTGAAACGATTGATTGAAATTGAAGAAAAAGGTTTCCAGGCGCTACCAAAAGAAAAGGCCATGGTCTCCATCCTGGAGATGTCGCTAGAGATGACGTCTCGTGGTTTCAGCTTCAAGCCAATTGATATCTACCGTTCGCATGCAACGCGATTTACGATTGATGGCAACACATTGATTCCTCCATTTGCCGCCATGTCAGGTATCGGCGAGAACGCAGCGAAGAATATTGCGGCTGCCAAGGACGAAGGCGATTTCCTCTCCATCGAGGATTTCCAGAATCGTTCGAAAGCTTCCAAAACCGTGATCGAGCTGTTATCGTCGATGGGATGTTTCCGAGGTATGCCGGAATCGAATCAGTTGTCACTATTCTAAATTTCATTGCATAGTGTAATAGAGAAGTTAGCTGTCAAGTGAAAATCATTAACAAGTTTGCTATTGTAATGCAAAGATTGGTTATGGTATAATTTTTATTGGCAATAATGAGGATATCATCTTGTGATTAAAGAGTGGGGAAACCCACTCTTTACATTTTGATATAGGACTTTTCGGGTTATGACTAGGGGAAAGTCAATTTAGGAGGTACATTTATCTGTGGTTACACAAGCACACATCAAATCCGTCATAGAGGACATGCTGAAGGATTTCATTGAACAAAATGGATTTGAACTCGTGGATATTGAATATGTCAAAGAGGGCAGCAATTGGTTCCTTCGTGTCTACGCTGACAAAGAAGGCGGAATTGATATAGATGATTGCGGCCGTATCAGTGAATACCTTAGTGTTCAATTGGATGAAAAAGATCCGATTGCTGATGCATATTTCTTGGAGGTTTCTTCACCAGGGGCTGAACGTCCATTGAAGAAGACGCAAGATTATTACAAGGCCGTGAACAGTCACGTATTTGTTACGACCTACGAGCAGATCGAGGGCTCCAAGGAGTTTGAAGGATTGCTGGTATCCTTTGACGAACAAGATCTCATCATTGAAATTGGCAAAAAGAAAGTTACTATTCCGTTCACTAAGGTAGCAAGCGCTCGTTTGGCTATCGTTTTTTAGTGACCGTTACTTATTGAAAGGGGGGACTCAGTTCAAATGAACACGGATTTCATCGAAGCGCTGTCGGAAATTGAACGTGAGAAGGGTATCTCTAAAGAGTTACTTATCGATGCAATTGAAGCAGCGATGATTTCAAGTTATAAGCGTAATTTCAACACCGCGCAAAATGTGCGCGTAGATATCAATCGTCATACGGGTCTCATTAAGGTATTTGCACGCAAAACCGTAACTGAGGAAGTGCTCGATCCAAGATTGGAAATTTCGCTCCACGCTTCGCGTGAAATTAATCCAAATTATCAACTGGAAGATATTGTTGAAATTGAAGTAACGCCTCGCGATTTTGGTAGAATTGCTGCTCAAACAGCCAAACAGGTTGTAACACAGCGTATTCGTGAAGCTGAGCGTGGACTAATTTACAATGCTTTTATTGACAAAGAGGAAGATATTGTTACGGGTATTCTTCAGCGTCAAGACCAACGCAACATTTATGTTGATCTAGGTAAAGTGGAGGCTGTGCTGCCTTTAACAGAACTTATGCCAACAGACAAATTTAAACAAGGCGATCGGATTAAAGCGTATATCACCAAAGTGGAGAATACGACTAAGGGGCCGCAAATTATTTTGTCCCGTACACATCCCGGTTTGCTTAAACGTCTGTTTGAACTTGAAGTTCCTGAAATTTTTGACGGTGTCGTCGAAATTCGTTCCGTGGCCCGCGAAGCAGGATTCCGTTCCAAAATCGCTGTTCACTCACGCAATGCTGAGGTAGATCCGGTAGGTTCCTGTGTTGGACCCAAAGGGTTACGTGTTCAAACGATTGTTACTGAACTGCGCGGCGAGAAAATCGACATCGTTCGTTGGATGGAAAGCGTGGAAGAGTATGTGGCCAATGCGCTAAGTCCTTCCAAAGTTCTTGAAGTTCAAATTCATGAAAATGAAAAGATGGCACGCGTCATTGTTCCAGACTATCAACTATCATTAGCCATTGGTATCAAAGGGCAAAATGCTCGCCTGGCAGCTAAATTGACAGGCTGGAAAATCGACATTAAGAGTGAAACACAAGCGGAACAAGAATTTGGCCGAGTGAAAACTTATACAGAAGAAATGCATCAAGATTCAGTCAGTATCGATTAAGTTTTTGTTTGGAAGCAAGGGGTGATCGGAATGAAGCAGAGAAAAGTCCCTCTGAGAAAATGCGTGGCCTGCCAGGAGATGATGCCGAAGAGGGAATTGATCCGCGTCGTCAAAACGCCTGAAGATGACATTCTCATTGATCTCAAAGGGAAAAAATCCGGGCGCGGTGCCTACTTATGCGGTAAAGTTTCTTGTTTTAAATTGGCAAAGAAAAGCAAAGCCTTGGATCGAGCACTTAAGCATGCCGTAAGCGCTGATATTTATGACCAACTGGAACAAGATTTTATTCGGGTTGAAGATGAATTCCTTTCCTCCAAAGAGGAGGACTCCGAAGATGAATCCTAAATTTTTTAACCAGTTGGGTCTGGCGATGCGGGCAGGAAAGCTTGTTACCGGCGATGAAGGCGTCTTTAAAGCCATTCGTTCGGGAGAAGCCAAACTTGTCATTATGGCGGAGGATGCTTCGGCTAATACACGGAAGAAATTTCAGGATAAATGCCAATTTTATGGGGTGACTCTTATGGAAATTGGAACGAAGTATGAATTGGGCCGCAGCATTGGTAAAGAGATGCGTGTCACCATAGGTGTATTGGACGGAGGCTTCGCGCAGATGCTGCAGAAAAGTCAAGAAAATCCTGCGGAGGTGGAACATATTGACCAATAAACAACAAGATAATAAAGATAAAACCCGCGTATACGAATACGCCAAACAGCTCAATATGAGCAGTAAAGAAATTATCACCATTCTCAAACGTTTAAATATACCTGTTAACAATCATATGAGTGTAATGGAAAATGACGCGGTTAGTTCCGTGGAGAAATTTTTCCGTGATATAAAAGCTAATGCGGCTGCCAAACGAGCAGCTACGGACGGAGGAAATGTGAGTTCATCGACGACGAATCAGAATCCTGCATCGCAGGCTCCAGCACAAGAGAATAAAGGTGCAGCAACGGGGGCTTCCAAGCCTGTTGCTTCTTCAGAACAATCAGCCAACCAAACAACTAGTGGTGCAGTGACACCACAGCCATCGACAACGCAAGCTACACCTGGTGCGACAAGTCGCCCTTCCCAACCCCAACGTGATGGTCGCCCTAGTGGTCAAGGATCTTCGCAAGGCGGACGTCCAAGCGGTCAAGGCCAAGGTGGACAACGTACAGGTTATCAAGGGCAAGGCGGACAACGTCCAAGCGGCCAAGGGTCATCACAAGGCGGGCAACGTTCCGGCTATCAAGGATCTTCACAAGGCGGACAACGTCCAAGTGGCCAAGGCTATCAAGGCCAAGGTCAAGGTCAACGCTCTGGTGACAGACCTCCATTCCGTTCCAACGATGGACGTCCGAGTGGTGGATCATCAGGCGGATATAACAGCCAACGTCCAAGCGGTCAAGGTTCCTACCAAGGGCAAGGCCAAGGCGGAGCTCCTCGCACGAATAGCAACTATGCGGGATCCCGTCCGAACCAAGGTGCAGGCGCATCTGCCGGTGGCGGACAAAGCGCTAACAGCGGCCGTCCGCAAGGTGGAAGTCCTAACCGCAGTACAGGACCGAATCGTCAAAACAAACCTTTTGACAACCGTAACAATAACCAAAGCGGAAGACCTGTTATTCAAGAAGCTAAGCCGCAGTTCCATGTTGGAGCAACAGCAGCTGAATTGGATGATGCAGCAGCGAAGGCTGGCGTAATTACTACCAAGAAATCCAAACCAACACCTAAACGTTTTGATGATAATCGCTCCGGTGGTAACCGCGGGCCATCCGGCAACAACCGTGGCAATCAACGTGGTAACAACCGTGGCAGATATCAACAAGAAACGGTTAAGAAAGAAAAAATTGATAACACACCTAAGAAAATCATCGTTCGCGGCAGCATGACGGTTGGTGAAACAGCCAAATTGCTCCATAAAGATGCTTCTGAAGTTATCAAAAAATTGTTGTTCCTAGGAACAATGGCAACAATCAACCAAGAACTTGATTTGGACGCTATTCAATTGATTGCAACTGAATTCGGCGTTGAAGTCGAGATTAAAATTAAAGTCGAAGAAGACAATTTCGAGACGATTGAAGAAGTGGATGATGAGGCAGATCTTCTTGAGCGTCCACCGGTTGTTACAATTATGGGTCACGTTGACCATGGTAAAACAACACTTCTTGATGCTATTCGCAAAACAAGCGTTACGGAAGGCGAAGCAGGCGGAATTACGCAGCACATCGGTGCGTACCAAGTTGAAGTTAACCATAAGAAGATCACGTTCTTGGATACACCTGGTCACGAAGCATTTACAACGATGCGTGCCCGCGGTGCACAAGTAACGGATATTACGATTATTGTCGTAGCTGCAGATGACGGCGTAATGCCACAAACCGTAGAAGCGATTAGCCATGCTAAAGCGGCAGGCGTTCCAATCATTGTTGCTGTGAACAAAATTGATAAAGAAGGCGCTAATCCTGACCAAATCAAACAGGCTCTTACAGCTTATGAACTGGTTCCGGAGGAGTGGGGCGGCGATACCATTTTCTGCGAAATTTCTGCGAAACAACGTATCGGACTTGAAAATCTCTTAGAGATGATCTTGCTCGTAGCGGAAGTACAAGAGTACAAAGCTAACCCGAACAAACGTGCAAGAGGAACAGTTATTGAAGCTGAGTTGGATAAAGGAAGAGGCCCTGTGGCTCGTGTCCTGATTCAACATGGTACGCTTAAAGTGGGAGATAGCTTCGTTGCCGGCGTTCACTTCGGCCGTATCAGAGCGATGGTGAATGATAAGGGCAAACGATTGAAAGAAGCAGGTCCATCTACGCCAGTCGAAATCACAGGTCTAACCGATGTTCCTCAAGCTGGAGATCCATTCTTGGTGTATGAAGATGAGCGTAAAGCGAGAGATATCGCGGACCGTCGTTCCATCGCATTGCGTCAATCCGAAATGACGGCAAATTCACGCGTGACATTGGATGATCTCTTCAAGCATATCAAAGATGGCGAAATCAAGGATTTGAATGTCATTATCAAAGGTGACGTTCAAGGATCTGTTGAAGCGCTGAAAAGCTCGCTTGAGAAGATCGAAGTGGAAGGCGTTCGCGTCAAAATCCTGCATAACGGTGTAGGGGCGATTACGGAGTCTGATATTATTCTTGCTTCGGCATCTAATGCGATCATTATCGGGTTCAACGTTCGTCCAGAGCCTGCTGCTAAATCTACAGCAGAACAAGAGAAAGTTGATATTCGTCTGCATAATATCATTTACAACGTTATTGAAGAAATCGAGCAAGCAATGAAAGGCATGCTGGATCCTGTCTTCAAAGAAGTTGTTCTTGGTCAAGCTGAAGTACGTAACGTATTCAAAATTACGGGTTCAGGAACAATTGCCGGCTGTATGGTCATTTCGGGTAAAATTGCTCGTAATGCTCAAACTCGCTTAATCCGCAGCGGTATTGTCGTTCATGAAGGCAAAATTGATTCCTTGAAACGATTTAAAGATGACCAAAAAGAAGTAGCACAAGGTTATGAATGTGGTATATCTCTGGAGCGTTATCATGATATTAAAGAGGGCGACATTATTGAAGCCTTCATCATGGAGTCCGTTGAGAGGTGATAACAAATGGCTAGAGTGCGTGTAGGTCGAGTAAGCGAGCAAATCAAGAAAGAATTGAGCCAAATCGTTCAATCCGAGTTAAAAGACCCGCGAATTGGTTTCCTAACCGTTACGGGTGTTGAAGTAACAAATGATCTTTCCTTAGCGCGTGTGTTTCTAAGCGTGATGGGTACGGACGAACAGAAAGAGGCCACACTGAAGGCTCTTTCTGCAGGTTCCGGTTACATCCGTTCTGAACTTGGCAAACGAATTCGGTTACGGAAAATCCCGGAATTACAGTTCAAGTTCGATGCGTCTATCGATTATGGCAGTCATATCGAGAACTTGCTTCATAAGCTAAACCAGGAAGGAAATACAAGTGTATGAGTAATGGAATGATGCATGCCACCGAATACAGCCAGCAGCTGGAAGCAGCAGCTAAGTTTATCGAGCAGCATGATGATTTCCTGGTGGTATCTCACATCCAGCCGGATGGGGATGCCGCCAGCTCTACATACGCGATGGGTTGGCTTCTGGATCAGCTAGGGAAGACCTTTACCATGATCAACGAAGGTCCTATGCCTTCTAAATTCTCCTATCTATGGGGAAGCGATCAGGTACTTGATTTTAGCAAAGAAGTACCGAGTAGACGTTACAAGACCATAATAAGTGTTGATTGTGCTGATTTCTCCAGAATAGGTAGGGTCAGCACTCTTTTTGATGAACAAGCTCAGCTGCTCAATGTTGATCATCATCCAACCAATGATAGATTTGGTTCGTGCCATTTGATTAAACATGATGCGGCCGCGACCGTTCAGATCTTGTATGATTTAGCGATACATATGAACATGAGTTTGAACTTGGCCATTGGTGACTGCATCTACACAGGTTTGCTTACGGATACAGGCGGTTTTCGTTATTCGAATACTTCGCCGGAAGTTATGCAAATTGGAGCGTCTCTACTTGCTTTGGGCGTGCAGGGCTCCGAAATTGCCGAGCAAGTTTTGGAGAGAGTGACATATTCGCAAATCGTTCTTCTTCAGAAGGCTTTATCTACCCTTTCATTTGCCCATGACCGCAAACTAGCGTGGCTCGCAGTCTCTTTAGCTGATTTGGAGTCTACTGGGGCTTCCAGTGAAGATCTAGATGGACTGGTGAACTACCCTCGTAACGTGGAAGGCGTCGAAGTGGGTATGTTATTTAAGGAGAAAGCACCAGGCATAATTAAAGTAAGTCTTCGCTCTTCAGGACTTATCGACGTTGCAGCGATCGCTCAATCCCTTGGTGGAGGCGGTCATGTGCGTGCATCAGGCTGCACAATCCAAGGAACAATTGAAGAAGCAGTAGCAAGAATGGTTCAGGAAGTAGGGAGCAAGCTGATATGACGCTAGAAGGCATCTTGCCTGTTTGGAAACCGGAAGGCTTTACATCTCATGATGTTGTAGCCAAAGTCAGAGGTATACTTGGAATTAGACGTATTGGCCATACCGGAACATTAGATCCGCAAGTGACAGGAGTTCTGCCACTTTGCATTGGTCGAGCAACCCGGATGGTTGAATATATACAGGACTTGCCGAAGGAATATGAGGCCGTTCTTCGTATTGGCCTTTCAACAGATACAGAAGATATGACTGGCAATGTGCTCGAAAAAGTTTCTCACGTACAATTGGACGAAACGGTTGTTCGCGAGGCTTTGCTTCGCTTTGTCGGAGAGATCGAACAGATTCCTCCTATGTTCTCGGCTGTTAAGATCGACGGGAAACGGCTCTATGAGCTGGCCCGCGAAGGTAAAGAAGTTGAGCGCAAATCACGCAAAGTAACGATCCATCAATTAGACATTCTTCGTATGGATTTGCAGCAAAAACATCCGGAAATACATTTTCGTGTTTCTTGCTCAAAAGGAACCTATATTCGAACGCTATGTGTTGATATTGGTAAAGCTTTAGGGTATCCTGCGGTTATGAGCAGCTTGATCAGGACTTCCACAGGCAATATCCGTCAGGAACAGTGTCTAACCTTTGAGCAAATCAAAGAATTGAAAGATCAAGGTTTGTTGCAAGACCGCATGATGCCTATGGATCAAGCGATCTCTCATATACCTTCGGTTGAGCTTTCCGACCAAGAAGCCACTCATGCGCAGCAAGGAAAACGCATTTCTGTGGCTAAAAGTCGCATTACAGGTGCAGCGGCGGGTTCTCCAACCTTGCTTCGTGCCTATTCTCCAGATAAAAGGTTCCTAGGGCTTTATGAATGGAAAAGCGCTGGCCAAATCCTGATCCCTTCAAAAGTATTTCTTTAACCCATTACAAGCAGGGACAGGTTGAAATGGATAGGTGAATTGAACTTATATGCAAATAATACCAATATCATATCCCATTGATTTTGATACTCCGAGCGTTTTTGTCGGAGAGCAGGTAGTAGCTATAGGTGATTTTGATGGTGTTCATCTGGGGCACCGAGAGGTCATTGGACGAGCCTTACTTACTGCTAAAAAGCTGAATCTTCCGACAGCCATCATGACTTTCCACCCGCATCCCAGATCGGTAATGGGGCAGGATAAATACATTGATCTTTTGACACCGATGAAAGAGAAGATGGAGATATTTGCCTCGCTGGGCGTCAATCATACCTATATTGTGACCTTCGACGCTTCGCTAATGCGATTGTCCCCGGAACTATTCGTGGATCAAGTCTTGGATCGGCTAGGTGTGAACAGCGTCATTTGCGGTTTTGATTTTACTTTCGGCTATCAAGGCAAAGGCAACCCGGATTCGCTTTGCGAATTGAGTCACGGGAAATTTTCTGTAGAAGTGGTGAGACCTTTTCAAATGGACGGCGAAAAAGTTAGTTCTACACTCATTCGTGAATCGTTGCAACAAGGGGATATTGACACAGTTACTAGACTTCTTGGCCGTCCCTACAGCATTAGCGGCATCGTGATAGATGGAGAGAAGCGAGGAAGACAACTCGGCTTTCCAACAGCTAATCTTCAATTGGACGAGACCTATGTTATTCCTACAAATGGCGTGTATGCGATTAAAGCTTCAATCAAAGGGGAAACCTATAAAGGCGTCATGAACATCGGCGTAAAGCCGACTTTTGCTACTGGTGAGTTGAAACCATCGTTTGAAGCTCATTTATTTGACTTCTCCGAGCAAATTTATGGCGAACAAATGAAGGTTGAACTCATTGCTTTCCTTCGTCCCGAGCGTAAATTCTCGTCCATTGACGAGCTGATTACGCAGATCAAAGTGGATGCGGAAGCTGCAAAAAATAAATTAGAATAGATCCTACCGAATCAAATATTTACTTCTACTATGTGATTATGGTATACTAATTAACGTTGCCCAAAGGACAATTCCCTTGGCATGAACCTAAGCTTGGATAGACGCTATCATCGGCGATTTCTAGGCTTATGGGGATACAATAGAATTTAGGAGATGAACAATCATGGCATTAACACAAGAGCGCAAAACTCAACTGATTCAAACTCACAAGGTACACGATACCGACACAGGTTCACCTGAGGTTCAAGTAGCAATCCTTACTGAGAACATTGTAAACCTTACGAACCACCTTCGTACACACAAGAAAGATCACCACTCCCGTCGTGGTTTGCTTAAAATGGTTGGACAACGCCGTAAGCTTCTTGCTTACGTGAAGAACAAAGATGTAAGCCGTTATAGTGCTTTGATCGAGAAGCTTGGTTTGCGTCGATAAAACCGACAATGAGAAGCAACCTGTTGCTCCTTTGCTGGGCTTGATAAAGCTTGCGCAGAGAGTGGCAACGAGGTTGCTTTTTCTTGTATTTTTAAAACGGAAAAAGAAGGAAATACTAGACAGTACGCAGAATTAGAGGATGACTCAGGTTCTAGGCAGGTTTTTGGATACATACGGAGTCAAAGGTTTGAGGTATTAACCTCCTTTTCTGTGAATGCGTATCAAGACACATAATGAATAAGAAATTTCCTTAGGAGGATTTTATGGAGAAAAGGGTACAAATGGAACTTGGCGGTAAACCGTTCATTCTTGAAACGGGCCGACTTGCCAAACAAGCCAATGCAGCAGTTACCGTTCGCTATGGTGACACGGTTGTGCTAAGTACAGTTACAGCATCCAGCGGACCGAAAGACCTGGATTTTTTCCCGTTGACTGTCAATTATGAAGAAAGACTATATTCCGTAGGTAAGATTCCAGGCGGATTTATTAAGCGTGAAGGTCGCCCAAGTGAAAAGGCAATTCTTGCGAGCCGTTTGACGGATCGTCCGATTCGTCCGCTTTTCCCGGAAGGCTTCCGTAATGACGTTCAAATCGTGTCCATGGTGATGAGCGTGGATCAAGAGTGTCCACCGGAAATCGCGGCAATGATCGGCACTTCCGCAGCGCTGGCAATTTCGGATGTTCCTTTCAACGGTCCTGTTGGCGGTGTCATTGTTGGACGTGTAGATGGTCAATTCGTAATTAACCCAACGGGTGAAACTGCGGAGAAAAGTGATCTTCATTTAACTGTTGCAGGAACAAAAGACGCAATCATGATGGTTGAAGCAGGCGCCAACGAAGTTTCCGAGGACGTTGTGCTCGAAGCGATTATGTACGGTCATGATGAAATCCGCAAAATTGTTGCTGTAATTGAAGAATTGGTTGAAATCGCAGGCAAGCCGAAAATGGAAGTGAAACTCCACGCGGTTGATGCTGATGTAAGTAAAGCAGTTCGCGACTTCGCGCAGGCTAGACTAGTCGATGCCATCAAAATTTCCGAGAAACATGCAAGACAAGAAGCAATTGACGTTGTGAACGCTGAAGCGGTAGAACATTTTACAGCTTTGTATGCGGAAACACCTGAGTTGTTAGGCGATGTGAAAGAGACTCTTTATGATATCGTCAAAGAAGAAGTTCGCCGTTTGATTACGCATGATAAAGTTAGACCGGATGGACGTAAATTGGAAGAAATTCGCGCGATTGACTGCGATATTGACTTGCTGCCGCGGACTCACGGATCAGGCTTGTTCACACGTGGACAAACGCAAGCGTTAAGTGTTTGTACATTGGGCGCATTAGGCGATGTTCAAATTCTAGATGGCTTGGATCTTACAGAAACGAAACGCTTCATGCATCACTATAATTTCCCTCCGTTCTCCGTAGGTGAAGCAAGACCGCTTCGTCCGCCAGGTCGTCGTGAAATCGGACATGGTGCGCTAGGGGAGAGAGCTTTAGAGCCGATCATTCCTAACGAAACCGATTTCCCTTACACGATTCGTCTTGTATCTGAGGTACTTGAATCCAACGGATCTACATCCCAAGCAAGTATTTGCGCAAGTACTTTGGCTCTTATGGATGCTGGGGTTCCAATTAAAGCACCGGTTGCTGGTATTGCGATGGGTCTGATTAAAGACGGAGACCATTTCTCTATTTTGTCCGATATTCAAGGGATGGAAGATCATCTTGGCGATATGGACTTCAAAGTTGCGGGTACAGCTGAAGGGATTACTGCGCTTCAAATGGATATCAAAATCGATGGTATCGATCGCAGCATCCTGCAGCAGTCTTTGCAGCAAGCCAAAGAAGGCCGTATGCACATTTTAGGCAAAATGGTTTCACGTATTTCGGAACCGAAGAAAACTCTTTCCGAATATGCGCCGAAAATCTTGACCATGAACATCAACCCTGACAAAATCCGTGATGTGATCGGAGCAGGCGGTAAAATCATCAACAAGATTATCGAAGAAACTGGCGTGAAAATTGATATCGAGCAAGATGGCCGTGTTTTCATTGCTTCCTCTAATCAAGCCATGAATGAAAAAGCACGTTCCATTATCGAAGGTATCGTGCGTGAAGTTATCGTCGGTGAAACGTATCTTGGTACTGTAAAACGCGTTGAGAAATTCGGAGCTTTCGTTGAGATCCTGCCAGGTAAAGAAGGTCTGGTTCATATTTCTCAAATCTCCACAGAACGCGTCGCAAAAGTGGAAGATGTCGTTAACGTTGGCGATCAAATCACAGTCAAAGTAACGGAAATTGACCAGCAAGGAAGAGTAAACCTTTCTCGCAAAGCTACATTAACTTCGCAAGTCCCGGCTCAAACCTAGAGCCGAGTGACTTGTGAAGTCCCTTTTTCATAGATGAAGTTATGGATAAAGAGTCAGATGAATCTGTCTCTTTTTTGCTATTTCGTTAGACAGGACATGCCCGGTTCTACTCTTGTCCCTTTCTGCATACACTCAGGACATGAGGAGAAGGGGGATCGGTCTATGCGCTACAAGAAGTGGCTTCTACTTGGAAGTTTTTTTGCTATGATTATGCTTGCCTTAGATACTATCCCTAATGTGGGTGCTTATATTCAGTCCGTGAAAAGTGGACAAAGTCCCTATGTATTCGGGACCGATTGGGAGGACGAAGAAGCGCTTCCGGTTTTTGCAATGCAGCCGGCTGCTGGTCCAATTCAATCGACTCCGTCTAAAAGCAATAATTTATTAGATACAATTACCCAAGAGGCGGAAAAACGTAAAATTGCTCCGATCAATGCGAAATTAGATTCAGTGTGGAAAGCAATTCCTGGTTATAACGGTCTGGAAGTCGATATTCCTGAAACGCTTAAACTGGCTCAGCACAAGTTGACGCCTGGCAAAATCAATTACATCATGAAAGAAGTTTCTCCTAGTATCCAGTTGGATGATTTGGGACCAAACCCCATCTATAAAGGCAATCCCAAAAAGCCTATGGTCTCATTTATGATCAATGTTGCTTGGGGGAATGAGTATTTGCCGAGCATTTTAGAGACGCTGCGCAAAGAAAACGTGCACGCTACATTTTTCCTCGATGGCTCCTGGTTGAATAAAAATGTTGAGATGGCGAAAACGATCCAGAATGCAGGTCATGAATTGTCCAATCATGCTTATTCCCATAAGGATATGAGGAACGTCAGCCGAAGTAAGGCTGTGGAGGAAATCTCCAAAACGGAGCAGTTGCTGAAGCAGCAGTTAGGCGTGAATAACACACTATTTGCCCCGCCTTCCGGGTATTTTAACCAAGAAACGGTTCAAGTAGCGGCCGAGTTTAAACTAAAGACGGTATTATGGACTTTTGATACGATTGATTGGAAAAATCCCGGAGCAGATCGCATTCTGCAGCGGCTTTCCACCAGTGTTGAGCCTGGCACGCTTATTCTGATGCATCCAACGCCTTCTTCCAGAGACGCACTGCCAGGGATGATCCGAATGATTAAAAATAAGGGATTAACCATGGGTACGGTAACGGAATTGCTTTCCTCCAAACGGGTCGAAGAAGCGAACCAAATTGTCAACTGAGTGAGGGCCAACCTGCAAAGTTGAGTCGCTCGCACATTTTTGTTAGACTGAGGAAGTATAATTTGGAAATGGGACTTTACGGGCTTCATTTTGAGGAGGAAACTTAGTGATCAAATATCGCTTACATAATGGCTTGAGAGTGGTTATGGAACAAATCCCTACTTTTCGATCGGTCACGTTCGGAATTTGGGTAAAGACTGGCTCACGTAATGAGTCTCAAGAACAAAACGGCATTTCACACTTTATTGAACACATGCTGTTCAAGGGGACGGAGCGCCATTCAGCAAAAGATATCGCAGAGATATTTGACGGAATTGGCGGGAATGTGAATGCATTTACCTCCAAAGAGTACACTTGCTATTATGCCAAAGTACTCGATGAGCATTTGCCGCTAGCTATGGATGTACTTTCCGACATGTTCTTCCATTCTTCCTTTGATGAAGGGGAGTTGGAGAAGGAAAAGGGAGTCATTTATGAAGAAATCTCGATGTATGAAGATACACCTGACGACTTGGTCCATGATTTATTAGCGAAAGCTTCTTATGGGACTCACCCATTAGGTTATACGATTCTCGGGACGGCAGAGAATTTATCCAAAATGAAGTCCGATGATCTTCGTAATTATATGAAGAAACATTATAATACGGAGAATACTGTGCTTAGCATTGCCGGCAATATTGATGACAGTGTTCGTGAATTGATTGAGAAACATTTTGGTGGATTCGCATTAACAGGAGCAGAAACGAGTTACGATGCACCGGATTTCCTTGGAGAATTGATTTTCCATGCTAAGAAAACAGAGCAAAATCATATCTGTCTCTCACTGCCAGGTCTCTCCTTACAAGAGGAAAACCTGTACCCTATGGTGCTGCTCAATAACGCGATCGGCGGGGGCATGAGCTCCAGGCTGTTTCAAGAAATCCGTGAGAAGCGCGGCTTAGCTTACTCGGTGTATTCGTACCATTCTTCCCATATCGATAGTGGTATGTTTACGATCTATACAGGCACAGCACCTAAACAAACAGAAGAAGTCTTGAAGGTAACGATGGAGCTGCTGCATGATATAGCGGTAAAAGGGATGCTGGAATCCGAGTTGAAAAAAGGGAAAGAACAGTTGAAGGGCAGCCTGATTCTTAGTCTTGAAAGTACGAGCAGCCGCATGAACCGTTTCGGGAAAAATGAGTTGATGACCGGCAAGCACTATAGCCTGGATGAAATGCTTCAACGCATTGACAGCGTACAAATGGAGCACATTCAAGCGTTAACCAAAACATTATTCTCTACACCTTTCGCTCTGTCTATGGTAGGGAATTCCGATGATGTCATTAGCAGCTTCAGGAGGGATCAGCTTGTCTCTCTCTAAGTTTGATGTCCAAATAAAACGTGTTTCCGGGCAGGAAGATATTCTCTTGCCACAGAAAATGTCTGCAGCCGCAAGCGGCTTTGACCTTCATGCTGCTGTAAGCGAACCTATTATTCTTGCTCCGGGTGAGCGTCGGCTTATTCCCACTGGATTCGCACTGAGCATGCCGCCTGAACTTGAAGCGCAGATCCGGCCAAGAAGCGGATTGGCATTCAAATATGGCATTACGACATTGAATTCACCAGGAACAATTGATGCTGATTATCGTGGTGAAGTAAAGGTGCTGCTGATTAATCATGGGCAGGAAGCTTTCACAATTGGGCGCAATGAGCGCATTGCCCAGATGGTATTTCAGCTGGTGCCACAGATTGATTTAGTGGAAGTTAATGAGTTGACGGAAACGGAGCGGGGCTCCGGCGGGTTTGGTCACACAGGACGATAATAAGTAGTAGGAAGAACCTCTGTATAGGGGTTCTTTTTTTGTTTCAAAAAGCAGTGGCACCCATCCTTAGGCGAACGCATACTATAACGTATCGAAACGGACCGAGAAAGGGGTGTAAGCAAAGAATGCTTACTGGGATTTCGGTTGCTTTCATGGGTGGAGACGCCCGGCAGCTAGAAGTAATTCAGAAATTTACCGAGCTTGACGCATCAGTAACATTATTCGGTTTTGACAATCTCGGGAGGCAATTCAGCAGTGTTTCCAATGCGAAACTGGATCCCGTGCTGCTTCAAACGATTGATGTTCTAATTTTGCCGGCTGTAGGTACGGATGATTCGGGACAAGTGGAATCTATCTTTTCAAGCGAAGAGTTGAGATTGACGGACGTTCATATTTCTTCGCTGCCGAAGCATGCCAAGGTATACACGGGAATGGCCAAAAGTTATTTAAAAAATCTTTGTGCCGCACATGGAATTGGCGTTGTGGAGTTATTTGATCGGGACGATGTCGCGATTTACAACTCCATTCCAACAGCTGAAGGCGCGCTGATGATGGCGATACAGAACACGGATATTACGATTCATGGTTCTGTATGTATGGTTTTGGGTTTTGGCCGTACGGGTTTCACCATGGCCAAAACACTGCAAGGTTTAGGGGCTACCGTTAAGGTAGGGGTACGGAAACCAGAGCATTTCGCAAGGGCGTGGGAGATGGGTTTTCAGCCTTTTTACACGAAAGATCTGTATCCGGAAGTGGGGAATATTGACTTGCTTTTTAACACAATTCCGACTATGATAGTCACAGCGCAAGTTATTACCAATATCCCACATCGCGCGCTGATCATCGATTTGGCTTCTAAACCCGGTGGAACGGACTTCCGATTTGCCGAGAGAAGAGGTGTCAAAGCGATGCTTGCGCCCGGATTACCTGGCATCGTCGCCCCCAAAACAGCTGGCCGCATCATGGCGAACACACTAAGTCAGCTGATCGAGGAAGACTTCAGAGACAGGAGCGATGTGGAATGAATTGGCAAGGGAAAACAGTCGGTTACGCGTTAACCGGTTCTCACTGTACGCTGGAAGAGGTAATGCCTCAAATTCAGAGATTTGTAGATGCTGGTGCACGCGTCATTCCGATTGTATCCAATACGATCATGACAACGGACACACGTTTCGGGAAATCGGCAGATTGGCAGCAGCAGTTAAAGGACATAACAGGCAACAACATCATTTCGACAATTGTAGATGCAGAACCACTAGGTCCATCCAAGCTGCTTGATGTGATGGTTATTGCGCCGTGCACAGGAAATACAACTAGTAAGCTAGCAAATGCGATGACAGAAAGTCCTGTACTTATGGCTGCCAAAGCGCAAATGCGGAACTTACGTCCGCTTGTTTTAGCTATTTCTACCAATGACGGACTAGGTTTGAATGCGATGAATATCGCTAAGCTTCTGATTACGAAGAACATTTATTTTGTTCCTTTTGGTCAAGATGCACCTGGAGCTAAGCCAAATTCGTTGGTGGCTCGCATGGACTTGATTATGGAAGCTTGTGAATCTGCGTTGGATGGCAAGCAATTGCAACCCATGATTATTGAGAGATTTCAGTACTAATTTCATATATAAATCTTGAAGGGGAGAGACCAGCTCATGTCCAACCAGAAGCTTTTCAACATTGCAGTCGTCGGAGCAACAGGCGCAGTAGGTGAACAAATCATCCGTCTATTAGAACAACGGAATTTCCCCATCAAGGAATTAAAATTGCTTTCTTCCGCTCGCTCAGCCGGTGTCAAGATTTCATTCAAAGGTCAAGATGTAACGGTTCAAGAAGCTACCCCTGACAGCTTTGAGGGTGTAGATATTGCCTTGTTTAGCGCTGGCGGCGACGTGACTAAAGCGTTAGCTCCGCACGCGGTGAATGCAGGTGCAATTTGTATTGATAACACAAGTGCATACCGTATGGATCCAGACACACCTCTGGTTGTTCCGGAAGTGAATGTTGACAAGATCAACGAGCACAAAGGTATCATTGCAAATCCGAACTGTTCCACGATTCAGATGGTTGCAACCCTGAAGCCTTTATACGATCGTTACGGCATTTCCCGTATCATCGTATCGACGTATCAAGCTGTTTCTGGAGCGGGCGCGAAAGCGATTCATGAAATGTTGAGACAATCGCAAGAGGTACTTGCAGGTAACGATGCGAATCCGGACATTTTGCCAGTGGGCTCATTGCCGGTGAAACACCAAATCGCGTTTAATGCAATTCCTCAAATCGACAAGTTTCTCGACAATGGATTTACCAATGAAGAGATGAAAATGATTCTTGAAACGAAAAAAATTATGGGTGACGAGTCCATTGAAGTGACGGCCACTTGTGTGCGTATTCCTGTTGTGTATGGACATTCAGAGTCCGTTTACGTGGAATTGAAGGAAGATTTCGACGTAGAAGAAGTGAAAACATTGCTTGCTAATGCTCCCGGTATCGTGTTAGTTGACAACCCGGCTGAGCAGCAGTATCCACTAGCAACAGATGCAGCGGGCAAGCTGGAAACTTTTGTTGGACGCGTGCGCCGCGATTTGAGCAACCCAAAAGCACTGAATATGTGGATTGTTTCTGACAACCTGCTCAAAGGCGCTGCTTGGAATGCTGTGCAAATTGCTGAATATATTGCTATAGAACAATAATCAGCATTACTGCGATTAAGTTGCAGTGAATATGGGGGAAACTCATGCGAATCCTTGTACAGAAATTCGGAGGTACCTCGCTTTCCACCGCACAAGCTAGAGAACATGTTATTGGACATATTCAAGATGCACTAATCGATGATTACAAACTAGTCGTTGTTGTTTCTGCGATGGGACGTAAAGGGGAACCCTATGCGACTGACACGCTCTTAGATCTTGTTCGTAAGAACGGGGAGGGGCTGCCGGCGCGGGAACTCGACATGCTAATGGGCTGCGGAGAATTAATTTCTGCGGTACATTTGTGCAGTTTATTGCAGTCTAGAGGCATCCGCTCAACAGTTTTGACGGGTGGGCAAGCTGGCATTTTAACAAATGACGATCACGGCAACGCTAAGATCGTTGCTATGCAGCCTAACCGTATTCTAGAATTACTGGAACAAGATATGGTTGTTATTGTTACAGGTTTTCAAGGTAAAACAAGCGAGGATGAACTGACTACGCTGGGACGCGGAGGTAGTGATACATCAGCGACTGCGTTAGGAGCAGCACTGAAAGCCGAGATTGTTGATATTTTCACTGACGTGAATGGGATAATGACAGCGGATCCAAGAATCGTAGAGGACGCTAAACCGCTCATTCGAGTCAGCTTTGCTGAAATTTGCAATATGGCGCACAATGGCGCCAAAGTGATTCATCCGCGTGCCGTAGAAGTCGCAATGCACGCTAATATTCCGATCCGGGTGCGATCCACGTTCACGAAGGAATTAGGCACTTTGGTTACAGCTTCAGACAATATCCCGCATGACATGAACCAAGTGAAAGACCGCTTTGTTACAGGGATTGCCCATTTTACGAATATTACGCAAATCTACGTGGCCGCCGTTGAGGGGCAATTCGATCTGCAGCTTCGTGTATTCAAAACGATGGCGCAGAACCAGATCAGTGTTGATTTTATCAGTGTGAATCCATCGGCAGTTGTTTATACCGTTTTCGACCACGAAGCTGAACGCGCAGTTAAGCTGCTTAGGAGCCATGGTTACGAACCCCTTGCTTTAAGTGGATGTGCCAAGGTATCCGTGATTGGCGGGGGGATGAACGGCGTGCCGGGAATTATGGCGCAAATTGTAGAAGCTTTAACGATAGAAGACATACGGATCTTGCAATCAGCCGATTCGAATACGACGATCTGGGTGCTTGTACAAGGTGAAGATATGATCAAATCGGTTAAAGCATTACATCATAAATTTGGTTTAAATAAATGAATATGAGATTCAGGAGGTGCAAACGGTGGATTTTGGAAGAGTAATCACAGCCATGGTCACTCCGTTTGACGAGCAATTACAAGTCAACTGGGACCAAGTAGAACCGCTAATCAATTATTTGATCGAAGAGCAGCAGTCTGATAGCCTCGTAATTTGTGGGACCACTGGTGAGGCGCCTACATTAACTGACGAGGAGAAGCTGAAGCTGATCGAGCTATCCGTTCGTTATGCACGAGGTCGTTGCAAGATCATTGCAGGCACTGGAAGCAATGATACGGCACACACCATTCATTTCTCCCAAAAGGTCGAGAAACTTGGAGTCGATGCTGTGCTTATCGTAGCTCCTTACTATAACCGCCCGTCGCAAGAGGGGTTGTACCAGCATTTTAAAGCTGTCGCTGAATCCGTTAACGTCGGTATCATGCTCTATAACGTACCGGGCCGTACAGGTGTTAATTTGGATGCAGAGACAACCATTCGTCTTTCCCACATTTCGAATATTGTGGCAACCAAGGATTGTGCGAACACGGATCAATTAACCCGTATTCTTAACGATGCAGCCCCTGGTTTTCTAGTATACAGCGGGGATGACAGCAATGCCCTGCCAGCATTATCCGTAGGATGCCATGGAATTATTAGTGTTGCGAGCCATGTGATTGGAAAAGAAATGCAATCTATGGTAAAGTATTATTTAGAAGGTAACATTCAGCAAGCGGCAGAACTTCATCGTAAGCTGCACCCTGTGTTTATTGGCATTTTCCGTGTTCCGAGTCCTGCTCCAATCAAGCATGCTCTTGCACTGAAAGGCATCCAAACAGGGGGCGTGAGACTTCCGTTAGTTCGCGTATCCGAGCAAGAAGGACAATTCATCCAATCACTTTTTGTATGATAACGCCTAATGAATCGGTGCTCCGGCATCGGTTTTCTTTTTTTGGGGAAGCTATTGTAATCGGTATTAACTTGTATTTGTTGTTTTTTTTCATGTATAATGGTTGCAAGTGACTAGTTCGGTTTTTCATCTAAAATTCGTCGTCCAATCTTAGAAGGAGGTATATTCTTGTCCAAAAAAAATATTGATAAACTTTTGATCTTCGCTCTTGGCGGCGTGGGCGAAATCGGGAAAAATATGTATTGCGTTCAGTATGCGAACGATATCATCGTCATTGATAGTGGTTTGAAATTTCCTGAGCAGGACATGCTTGGAATTGATATTGTCATTCCAGATATCGGATACTTAACGGAGAATCGGGATAAAGTACGCGGCATTATCATTACTCACGGCCATGAAGATCATATCGGCGGCTTACCTTATGTGCTTAAGCATCTTAATGTTCCACTGTATGCTACTAAACTTACAATGGGTCTCATTGAAGCGAAGCTGAAGGAAGCGAACTTGCTCGGTACAACGAACCGGATCCTAATTAACGCGGATTCCGTGCTTTCTTTAGGCACTATTACAGCAACATTCTTCAAAACGAATCACAGTATCCCTGATTCTGTAGGTGTCGCTCTGGATACACCAGAAGGCGTAGTTGTGCATACAGGAGATTTCAAATTTGATCAAACTCCTGTGAATGATCAATATGCCGATTTGCACCGCATGGCAGAGATCGGGAAGAAAGGCGTTCTTGCCTTGCTTTCTGACAGTACCAATGCAGAACGACCTGGTTACACAGGCTCGGAGCGCAGTGTAGGTATTGAGATTGAAGAAGTGTTCCGTAAAGCTAAACAGAGAGTGGTTATTGCAACTTTTGCATCTAACATTCATCGTGTGCAACAGGTGTTTGATGCAGCGGCTGCAACGAATCGTAAAGTTACCGTGATTGGTCGAAGCATGGTTAATGTAGTATCGATTGCAAGCGAATTAGGTTACTTGAATATTCCGGATGGCATGTTAATTGAGCCGGAGGAAGTGAACAAGCTTGCTGCTGACCGGGTTGTCATTCTATCCACAGGAAGCCAAGGCGAGCCGATGTCTGCACTTACAAGAATGGCGCGTTCCACCCACCGCAAAGTTGATATTTTACCAGGTGATACGGTCATTATTGCAGCTACGCCGATTCCAGGAAACGAACGTGATGTTGGTCGTACCGTAGATGAATTGTTCCGTATCGGTGCTAATGTTATTTACGGACCAGGTTCAGTAACTGGTGTACACGTATCAGGTCACGGCAGTCAAGAAGAATTGAAGCTTATGCTCAATTTGATGAAGCCGAAATACTTTATTCCCATTCACGGTGAATATCGCATGCTCCGTCAGCATGGACTCCTTGCTGAGTCTGTAGGAATGGCGAAAGAAGATATCTTCATGTGTGATATCGGTGACACGGTAGAAATTCAAAATGGAGTTGCACGCAAAGGATCCAAAGTTCAAAGCGGCAACATTCTGATTGATGGACTGGGCGTCGGAGATGTAGGCAACATTGTGTTGCGTGACCGTAAGTTACTGTCTCAAGACGGTATTCTTGTAGTCGTTGTTACTCTCAGTAAACAAGATGGCAAAATTTTATCCGGACCGGATATCATTTCTCGCGGATTCGTGTATGTACGTGAATCAGAGGGCCTCTTGGAAGAAGCCAATCGCATTGTTACCAATACATTAACGAAGTTAATGAACGAAAATGTAAATGAATGGGCATCTTTAAAAACTAATGTAAAAGATGTTCTCGGACGCTTTTTATATGAACAAACCAGAAGAAGACCAATGATCCTTCCAATTATCATGGAAGTCTAGGCTCGAACAGTCACTTGAACCTATGCAAATAGCAAAGCTCTCTCCATCACTGGAGGGAGCTTTTTTCAGTCGGCCCATAAGAAGAAATGATGCATGAAAGGTACCAAGATTATTCATACTATGGGAGATTATGATCCATGTCTGTAAGGATTGTTAGTCAAACATGAAGGGGGACTTATTGTGGCATCATCTACAGAACCGACGAAGCAGCAGGAACCAGTGACTGAGGAAGGTAAGAAAAATCCTGTCCTCGAAAATATTCAGCAATTAGGCCAAACCAATACGATTTCGGGCGAGTCGAACATTTTTTGTCTTACGATCATCGGACAAGTAGAAGGCCATATCGTGCTTCCGCCGCAGAATAAAACAACGAAATACGAGCATATCATCCCACAATTGGTCGCCGCGGAGCAAAATCCAAAGATTGAAGGCGTCATGATTATTTTAAATACGGTGGGCGGAGATGTTGAAGCAGGGTTAGCGATAGCAGAGATGGTGTCAACTCTTTCGAAGCCTTCGATCGCTCTAGTTCTAGGGGGTGGACACAGTATCGGTGTACCTATTGCAGTTTCTGCAGATTACTCCATTATCGCGGAGACTGCGACGATGACGATTCACCCAATTCGATTAAATGGCTTAATTATCGGGGTTCCGCAAACTTTTGAGTATCTGGATAAAATGCAAGAACGCGTCGTTCGATTCGTAACGAAACATTCCAATGTAACGGAACAAAAGTTTAAAGAGTTGATGTTTAAGACGGGGGAGTTAACCAGAGATATCGGGACAACGGTCATTGGCGAGGATGCTGTGAAATACGGCTTAATCAACCAGGTCGGCGGGATCGGGGATGCTATTCGGGAGCTAAACAAGCGTATTGAGTCGAAGAAGGCAGCTATGGGTGGTGGCATGGTACAATGATTCACTACTCGGTGGTGCCGATGGATGTGATTTTTGAAGGGGCAGATACGTATGAGCCCAAGTTCATGGATATTGAACAAGGCGGAATCAAGATGCAGATTGAGCCAATTAGCGGCTTTCAAGCTCGTATTGTCAGACTGTACAGCTGTAACCCGCAGGATTATTTAAAAGAGCAATATGCCCCTGGAACTATAATTTCTTTCAGTCCAATCATGGAGAATTCACTCACATAAAGCCCTGTTCCTGTATCATCCCTCAAGTCAAATATGGTATAATGTGGACTTGGGGGTGACAAGCGTGGCGAAACGCAAGAAGAAGGGTAAGGCTTTAAAAACTAGCTTGTTATTCGAATTGTACGGTATTCTCATTTTGATTTTTTCCGTCATTGCCCTTGCTCATCAAGGACATGTCGGAAACTCATTGATTTACCTTTTCCGTTTTTTTGTTGGAACGTGGTATTCGTTAGTGCCTCTCATTTTCATATATGTGGCCTTATATGCCATGATCAAACGAGCCTGGCCACAAATGGTAACGCCTAAGAAAGCAGGTATTTTGCTGTTTATTCTTGGACTGTTGATAAAAAATCACATTGATTTATTTGCTCAATTGTACCCGGATGGCGGATTTACGTCAGGCAAAATCATTTCGTCGACATGGAACGCCATGTTGGAAGGGCTGCATCCGACGGAAGCAGGACAGGCTGCGCTTGAGCACGGGATTGGCGGCGGCATGATCGGCGCTATGCTGTATAGCATCTTGTACTTCTTATTTGATTACTTAGGTGCAAGATTAATTCAGTACGCCTTATTTGTCATAGGTTTTATTCTGGCTACCGGCATCTCTTATGTGGATATCGGGAACGTAATCCGCGGACGGTTCAGCAATGTAGGGCAAAATTTCAAAGACAGAATGAAAGAATGGCTGCAAGATCGAGAAGGGCGACAACCCGCGCAGGTTGCCACGGCCACGGCCTCTGGTACCAACGACAAGAAAGTAAAGAGGCAGGCTTATGTTCCTGTTGACGATGAGTTCGATGAAGAAGTATTCCAGCCTGTGAAACGGAAGAAATCGCCGCTTCTCATGGAGTTGCTGCGTCCTATTAAAGAAGGGCGCAAGAAAGCAACTGCAGCGGCAAGTGACGAGAATGAAGATGAATTTGTACATAATGCAGAAGAAACGGAAGCTTCCGAGGAAGTGGTTTATAAATCGAATGAAGTGCGATCTGCTGTCGAGATTCCATCGGAAGATCAGCCTGTCACTCCGATTATCCGCGATTTTCAGGAGCAAGTGTTTCAAGAAGCCCAACAATCGGTTAAACCTGTTTCGGCTGCATCAACAACGGCGATGCCTAAGACAAAACCAGCTTCAGCGAGTGATGCAACTGGGGATGATGAACCTGTAACTTTAGAGTTTCAAGATCAAGTACCGGCCGTTCAAACCCGTCCTTATGAGATGCCTGCACTCGACCTGCTGGCGAAGCCGGCTGTCGGCAAAGGCAGTGAGATGTCGGACTACAAAGCGAATGCACGAAAGCTGGAGGCCACCTTGGAAAGCTTCGGTGTGCGTGCGAAAGTGCTCGAGGTCGTCAGGGGACCTGCTGTTACACGGTATGAGATTCAACCTGATGTCGGCGTGAAGGTAAGTCGAATTGTTTCCTTAACGGACGATATCGCGTTAGCGCTTGCCGCAAAGGATATTCGGATGGAAGCTCCGATTCCGGGCAAATCGGCAATTGGGATTGAGGTTCCGAATCTTGAGGTTTCCGTTGTAACGATGCGAGAAGTGATGGAAACATCAGCTTTTCAAGAATCGAGTTCTCGTCTGTCTGTTGTACTCGGGAGGGATATCTCCGGACAACCAATCGTTGGGAATTTGGCTAGAATGCCTCACTTACTCGTAGCTGGTGCTACAGGTTCAGGTAAATCCGTATGTATTAACGGGATCATTACGAGTATCTTGTATAAAGCTAAACCGAATGAAGTCAAGTTTCTTATGATCGATCCCAAGATGGTTGAGTTAAATGTCTACAATGGAATACCTCATCTTCTCGCGCCGGTTGTAACTGATCCACGAAGAGCATCTCTGGCTCTTAAGAAAATCGTTGTCGAGATGGAGAAACGCTACGAGTTATTCTCGAAGAGCGGAACTCGAAACATTGAAGGCTATAATGCTATGTTGACAGAAAGCGGCACAGCGGCTCCATTGCCCTACTATGTTGTCATTGTAGACGAGTTGGCGGATTTAATGATGGTCGCAGCTAATGACGTAGAAGATTCGATCTGCCGATTAGCGCAGATGGCTCGCGCAGCAGGTATTCACTTGATTATTGCTACGCAAAGGCCATCTGTTGATGTCATTACGGGTGTTATCAAAGCCAATATCCCTTCGCGTATTGCATTTGGAGTTTCTTCCCAAGTCGATTCACGGACTATTTTGGATATGGTTGGCGCCGAGAAGCTGCTAGGCCGAGGCGATATGCTTTATTTACCTGTTGGCGCATCCAAGCCGGTACGTGTACAAGGGGCCTTTTTATCTGACCAAGAGGTCGAGCATGTCGTAACTTTCGTCCGTACGCAAGAACAAGCCAATTATCAAGAAGAATTAGTACCACAGGTGGAAGAAATGCCTGAACAACAAAATGAGTTCGAAGACGAGCTGTACGATCAAGCTGTTCAAATCGTTTTAGAAGCGAAACAAGCTTCCGTTTCCTTGCTTCAAAGACGCATGAGAGTTGGCTATACACGTGCAGCAAGGCTTGTTGACGCCATGGAAGCCAAAGGCGTTGTCGGCCCTTATGAGGGAAGCAAACCCCGCGAAGTGCTGATGTCAATTGAGCAATACCAACACAATCGAATTAGTTGATAGCAGATGCAGGATGATTACATGGACACTCTCTTTCTAGAGAGTGTTTTTGTTTGCATAAACCAAGACCCCCTTTCTCATAATAAGCTAAGAAAAGTAAGAAAAGGCTCTTATTTGAAAAGTGAGGTTGAGAAGGGGAATGAATAAACGATTAATTGTATTAACCTTTTGCATTGTTTTCGTATTGGTTGTTGCCTTCCAATTGAAAGGAAAGTTCAACCCGCCGGCGGAAGAAACGTTCAGCAAAAATGAGATACGTTATGGGGCTACGGGTGCAGACGTCAATGAGCTGCAAGGACGTTTGAAATTCATCGGTTTTTATGGCGGCAATATAGACGGTGACTATGGGTATAAGACTTTAACAGCCGTGAAACGTTTCCAAGGCGAATTTGGGATGACCGTAGATGGTATTGTAGGGCCAAAAACAAAACTTAAACTATGGGAAGCTACGAAGAATTGGAAACCAACAGCACCTGCGACTGGAGGAAACACAGGTAGCAGCGGTGGCGGTGGTACTGCTGGTGGTACGGAGAATGCTGCTTCGGACCAAAAGCCGGCTAATCTTACTCCATCTAATAATCTCGGCCTCTCGGAGCAAGATATTAACTTGATGGCGAATGCTGTGAATGGTGAAGCACGAGGCGAGCCCTATATTGGACAAGTAGCAGTAGCCGCAGTCATTTTGAACCGCGTCAAAAACCCGAGTTTTCCCAACACGGTTTCGGGCGTTATCTTTCAACCAGGTGCGTTTACCGCTGTAGCAGATGGCCAAATTTGGCTTACACCTAGCGAATCAACGAAAAAAGCGGTTAAGGATGCATTAAGCGGCTGGGATCCTACAGGCGGGTGTATCTATTATTTTAACCCGGAAACCGCAACATCCAAGTGGATTTGGAGCCGACCACAAGTTAAGAATATTGGCAAGCATATTTTTTGTAAATAATTTCGAAATGGACAAGGAGAAGGAACCGGCATTGGTTGCTTCTCCTCTTCGTATAGGAATATAATGGAACTATTACGATCTTAGAAGGGAGACAGACCTTTGAAGCATATACAATTTGAGCGCAGTACATTAAATCATATTCGTTTGCATGTGCTGCCGACAGATCGGTTCAAAACGTTTGCAATTTCCGTGTACATAGGCCGTCCCTTAGATGAAGATACGGTCACGAATACCGCCCTTACTCCTTTTGTCTTACGCAGAGGAACGGAATTACGTCCGGAAACGAAGCAATTTCGAGAGTATTTGGATGATCTGTACGGTGCGGGTTTTGGTTTTGATATTTACAAAAGAGGCGATTATCAAATTGTGCAGTTGCGGATGGATATCATTAATGACCGTTTCGTAAAGTCGGCGCAATCACTCTTGAAGCAAGGGCTTGATTTTGTTGGAGAAACACTGACACGGCCAGCTCTGGAAGGTAATCATTTTCGCAGCAAATATGTAGATTCCGAGAAGCAAACGCTTCAGAAGCGTATTGAATCCGTAATTAATGATAAAATCCGCTATGCCGCTGAGCGCTGTATCGAAGAAATGTGCAGTGACGATCCGTATCGTCTTCACCCATTGGGTAAAATAGCGGATCTTGACCGCATTAATTCCGAGCAGCTTTACGAACAGTATAGACAGTGGCTTCAATCACAGCCGATAGATATTTATGTGGTTGGCAACACAACGCTCGCTGAAGTTGAAGGAATTGTCGCTTCCGCCTTCAAGATTGAACGCAAGCAAGATGTTGGTTATGTAACTTCGGCTCCGCGGGGCGCTTCAGGTGAAGTGAGAACGGTTGTCGAGCGATTAGACGTTAATCAAGGTAAATTGAACATGGGGCTGCGCACGAATATTTCCTATGGGGATGAGCTTTATCCTGTAGCTCTTATGTATAATGGGGTTCTAGGCGGATATCCGCATTCCAAGTTGTTTATTAACGTCCGTGAGAAAGCAAGTTTAGCTTATTATGCATCATCTCGATTTGATGGGCACAAAGGCATACTAACGATCCAGTCCGGAATTGAAATGGCTAATTATGAGAAAGCGGTTGACATTATCCGCAAGCAGCTGACGGCGATGGAGCAGGGAGATATTAATGATATCGAACTAAGCCAGACGCGAGCGATGATTGCGAATCAGCTCCGCGAAATTCAGGATTCCGCTTTTGAATTAATTTCTTTTGATTTTAATGCGATCTTGTCGGGTAAAGAGCGCACTGTAGCGGGGTTAATCGAGTCCGTGGAACAAATCGACATTCCGGCGATTGCTCAAGCTGCTAAGCGAGTTCAACTGGATACGATTTACTTTTTACGGGATCGGGAGGGAGAGTAGGCCATGAAAGTTATTCCTTATCCACACCTGGGTGAAACGATTTATCACGAAGTGCTCGATAATGGGCTTCATGTGTTTGTTCTGCCCAAAGAAGGTTTCCAGAAAACCTATGCGACGTTCACGACGCAGTATGGTTCTATCGATAACGATTTTCAAGTTGAAGGGAAAGAGGCTGCTCAAGTTCCGGACGGTATTGCCCATTTCCTGGAGCACAAAATGTTTGAGGAGCCTGAGGGTGACATTTTCGCTACTTTTGCTTCAAACGGGGCATCAGCGAACGCTTTCACAAGTTTTGACCGGACCGCGTATTTGTTCTCGTCAACGGACAATTATTTAACTAATTTAACGACATTAATTAATTTCGTGCAAAATCCTTATTTTACAGATGAAAATGTGGAAAAAGAAAAAGGGATTATCGGCCAAGAGATTAAAATGTACGAAGACAATGCGGACTGGAGAAGCTATTACGGTTTAATTGAATCTTTATACGCCAAGCATCCTATTCATATTGATATCGCTGGGACCGTAGCTTCGATTTCCAAAATTACAAAGGAGACTTTGTATGAGTGCTACAACACCTTCTACCACCCGAGCAATATGAGCTTATTTGTTGTAGGCGGGGTGAATGCGGAAGAGGTAATCAAATTAGTGAAGGAGAACCAAGCTGCCAAAACATTTCCGCCGCAAGGAGAAATCAAAAGATTTTTCCCGGAAGAGCCGGTGGAGGTGAAGGAAGCACGCAGAGTTACCTTGCTTCCAGTATCGATGCCGAAGTGTTTAATTGGCTTCAAGGAGCAAGCACCGGCTGTGAATGGCAAAGATTTGCTTGTTAGAGAGCTGACAACGAAATTAATGCTGGACGTCTTGTTCAGCTCAAGCTCGGATATTTATCAAACGCTTTATGATGAACAGTTAATCTCTGATAATTTCGGACATGAATATAATTGCAGTGACGGATATGCCTTCTCTATCCTTGGCGGTGATACCAAAGATCCTGATCAGCTTATTGCCCGTATCCGTGAAGAAGTAGAAAAAAGGAAAAGCTCAGGACTTGATGAGGTTACCTTTGAACGCAGCCGGAAGAAGAAAATCGGCAATTTCTTACGGATGATGAATTCCCCGGAATCGATTGCGAATGAATTTACGAAATACCGCTTTAAAGGAATTGATCTGTTTGACATTTTGCCTGTATACGAGCAAATTACGCTTGAGGATGTTAATCGACGCTTCAGAGAGCATTTCGATTGGAGTAAGCTTGCTATTTCCATTGTCCAAAGTCGTGAGAAGTCGTGACCTTTTCCAAGCCATTTAGTGAGCAAACGGTTCTCATTACGGGCGCCAGCCGGGGGATTGGAGCAGCAATTGCTGAGCGCTTCGCCGCGGTAGGGATGAAAGTGGTCATCCACTACCGCGATTCTCATGAAGCAGCGAACGAAGTTGCCAGAACTTGCATGAAACATGGTGCGAAGGTGCTGACCGTGTCTGCGGATGTCAAATCCCGAGAACAAATTCTTTTGATGAAGGAAAAGCTGGAGCAAAAAGAAATGGTTCCTGATATCATCGTGAATAATGCGGGCATCGCTCATTACGGGCTGTTGTCAGATGTTAGCGAAGAAGAATGGGATTCTGTCATGGACGTTAATTTAAAGGGAGCATTTCTTTGTTCGCAAACCTTTATGCAAGCGATGATTTCACAAAAGTACGGTCGAATCATTAATGTCTCCTCGATCTGGGGTATCTCAGGGGCATCCTGTGAAGTGGTGTATTCCACGGCAAAAGGTGGGCTGAATGCGTTCACTAAGGCATTAGCTAAAGAACTTGCTCCATCCGGCGTTACAGTAAACGCCGTTGCACCCGGCGCTGTTGAAACCGACATGATGTCCGGATTTCAAACGGAGGAGCGGGATGCGATTGCCAGTGAAATTCCGGCAGGCCGTTTTGCAATGCCCTATGAAGTGGCTTCGCTCGTTTATTTCCTGGCATTGCCCGAATCCGGCTATATCACAGGTCAAATCATTAGCCCTAATGGCGGATGGTTAACTTAATGTCATTGTAAGAAGCGCGCATAATTCTAGTGGGAGAAGCGAATATTACTTATGTAATGACCATCTCTCATAACTCAAAGGAGGCTTCTTACAATGGCTACAGTACTTAAAGTATTTGACAAATGGAAAGAGTTTCTGGCTGAACGCGTTAGTCAAGCTGGACATGCGGGGATGAGTGATGAAACCATCTCGAAGCTCGCTTTTCAAATTGGCGAATTCCTAGCTGATAAAGTTGATCCGGAAAATGAGCAGGAACGTGTGCTCAAAGAGCTGTGGGATGCCGGGGATGAGCAGGATAAACGTACGCTTGCCCGCCTCATGGTAAAATTAGTAGACAAAGGTTAATAACCGTTTTACAATTCAATAGGGTACTATGTGAAAGCCTCCTCTTTCGGAGGCTTTTGCACGCTTTCTTAGGTAGAAAGGAATCGAATTTCATGATGATCAAACGTTCTATGCTTATGATTTTGCTCTTATCTTTTATTGTTGCAGGGTGTGGAAATCGAGGTATTCCTGTTATCAAACAGGAGTTATTGGATAAGAAATTGTCTGTCTTGATGCTTTCCAGCGTTAATTTGTCTCAAACCGCTAAGGACTCCATTGGGAGTGCGCTTCAAAAGTGGAGAGACGCCAATTTTATCGCCTATGATTGGATTAACGATTTGAGTGCAGTGGATGATCGTGTGCTCACGAAATTGAAAGCAAGCTCGTACGATTACATATATGTTATCGGCAACGATTTGTTCCCATCGGCAAATGGGGTGATTCAGCAAGGGTTAAATCCGGGTAAGTGGACATTATTACAGAGCCAGTTGGATGCTAACGGGAGTGCGAGCACAACCCTTGAGCAAGCTGCGTTATTGCAAATTGATTCTCAACAAATTGATAACTTGAAGAATCAGTGGATTCAAAATCTCATGGCTCAGAATATTACAGTGGAATGGGTGACAAGAAGCGATCGTCCGATTCCTTCTGCATGGGCACCTTCGGAAGAAGCGGACCACATTGTTTTGCTTGATAATAATGAACAATGGTTTCAGCAATTAGCTTTCCAAACGAGACAGCACTATGCGACTTGGATTATATTCTATTCTCCAGCGACAGAAGCGCAGCTGCAAAAAGCAAAAACACTAGGAACCTCTGTCATCGATGTTTCAAATTCATTATCAGCTGAGCTGAACTGGCCGCAAATTCTCGATGACCGGCTTCTTGCAATGACAAGTAAGTCATGGCAGAAAGGCGCTTTGAATTACAATGAAAAAGAGCTTACTGAACTCAAAATGAAATAAATTCGTGCCTCTTTATAGAAGGAAATTGGCGAAAATTGTAGAATTTATTTGAAGAGCTAACAAAAGGAACGTTACAGATACAGCGATGAGGTGGAAGGATTGGACGTTAAAGAATGGTATATGGAGTATAAGATTCACAAAAACCGTCCCGGGTTATTAGGGGATATCGCTTCCTTGATGGGGATGTTGGATATTAATATTGTAACCATTAATGGGGTTGAAGATCGTACGCGTGGTATGCTTCTTCAAACTAACGATGAAGAAAAAATTGACTTAATGGGTAAAATGCTGAAAAAAGTAGATAATATTACTATTACAGCATTACGTCCACCTAAGCTTGTGGATATTTTGGCTGTGCGTCATGGTCGTTATATCGAACGCGATTCGGATGATCGCAAAACATTCCGGTTTACCCGTGATGAGCTAGGGTTATTGGTTGACTTCCTTGGCGAGGTTTTCAAACGCGAAGGCAATCATGTGATCGGGCTTCGCGGCATGCCTCGGGTCGGCAAGACAGAATCGATTATTGCAGGAAGTGTATGTGCAAATAAACGCTGGACTTTCGTTTCTTCCACGTTGCTTCGTCAGACGGTTCGCAGCCAATTATCCGAAGATGAAATGACTCCTAACAATGTGTTCATTATTGACGGAATCGTCTCCACGATTCGTTCGAATGAGAAGCATCATAGTCTTTTACAGGATATCATGGCGATGCCATCTACGAAGGTAATCGAGCATCCGGATATATTTATTCGCGAATCTGAATACACTTATAATCACTTTGATTATATTATTGAGCTTCGAAATAGCCCGGATGAAGAAATCAATTATGATTCGTTTACGTATACGTCCGAACCATTTTAAGGTTTGTAACGTCATTAACTAATGAGATTCCCGTGGGGAGGTGACCATTATGTCTGATCTTGGATACATTTTACGCAAGACACGATTGGAAAGAAAGATTTCGCTAGATGATTTGCAGGAAGTTACAAAAATTCGTAAACGCTACCTTGAAGCCATTGAAGAAGGAAACTATAAAGTGCTGCCAGGAAGCTTTTATGTACGAGCTTTCATCAAAAGCTATGCCGAAGCGGTAGGATTGGATCCAACTGAAGTGTTGAATATGTACGAGACAACGAATCCTTCTCCAGTCGTGGAAAAACCGGTAGTAGAAACAATTCGTAAAAATCGAACGAGTGTTCGTAACACGGAGAAAATGAGCCGTTGGGCGTCAAGCGTGATGTTTATATGTTTCATTTTGCTCATTTTCGGAATTGTGTACTATTATACATATAAGAACTATAAGGGAACACCGGCAGGGGAAAAGCCTTCTCAAACGCAGTCTCCGCGAATTACGGATACCACGAATCCCGGGGCAGGAACGACTCCGACAACTTCAACGAATGCCTCCAGTGAAGGTAAAGTGGAGCCTCTTCCGACCCCAACGCCGGCACCGACCCCAACGCCACCAGCGGTACAAGTTAAATTTAGCAGCAATGAAAAAGGTGTAGATAACTACACGATTACCGGTACTGCGAATTTAAACATACAAATGAAAATAAACGGTTCCTGCTGGATTCGAATTGATGCCCTTACAGAGGGTGGCGGTAAAGACATGTTAAGACAAAAGCTTTACAAAGCAGGCGATACTGACGCCTTTGATTTGACAAGTTCCGCCTATCTGAATGTAGGAGCAGCAAGTGCGCTAGAGCTTACTGTGAACGGCACCGTGGTACCTGTTGGTGATACGCCTAATCCAAAGCGTGTACAGCTGAACTTGCAAAAAAACTAGCATTTTGGCATTTCCTGCGCTTTCCCGGGTAATGAAATCATTTCCTCAAGAGACATCCTAGGCCGTGGGGCTGCGGGATGTTTCTTTTTATTAGACTTCTTGCTATAATGCTATTGTAATTTGATGGAAAGGGTGTTTGGTCTAAGATGAGTTCAGAAAGTTCGTTCGATATTGTATCCAAGGTGGATATGCAGGAGTTAAATAACGCCATTCAACAGGCTGAAAAAGAGATTGCAACCCGCTTTGATTTTAAAGGCAGCAAAAGCAGCATTAAATTAGAAAAAGATCAATTAGTGGTTACTTCGGATGACGAGTTCAAGCTTCAGAATGTTCTAGATATTCTGCATGCCAAAATGACAAAACGCGGGATTTCGATCAAAAATCTCGATTACAGCAAGGTAGAACCAGCGGCCAGCTCGACCGTAAGACAGAAAATCAGCATGAAACAAGGTGTCGATCAAGAAAATTCGAAAAAGATCAACGTCCTGATTCGTGATTCGAAACTTAAGGTGAAAACGCAAGTACAAGGAGATCAAATTCGGGTAACGGGCAAGAGCCGTGATGATTTACAGGCTGTTATCGCTCTGCTTCGCAAGGCTGATATTCCTCTTGATCTACAATTTGTAAACTTAAAATAGGCATACATACCCTGTTATTGAAAGAGAAGCCCCCTGCTGCGAGGGGGTTTTTACATTTTGACACCCTATAGGGCTTGTATTATACTTGTAGGGAGCGTTTTTAGGACTATTGGAGGTTGTTTCTTTCATGACAGAAAAGGTTAAAGTAGTAACCCTCGGATGCGAGAAGAATATGGTCGATTCCGAGATTATGGCTGGATTAATACATGGGCGTGGTTTTCAGCTTGTAGATAACAAGGAAGATGCCACTGTCATTATCGTGAACACTTGCGGGTTCATTGATGCAGCGAAAGAAGAATCCGTAAATACAATTTTGGATATGGCGGAACTCAAAGAAACAGCGAATCTTAAGGCGCTTATCGTTTCAGGTTGCTTAACCCAGCGTTACAAAAAGCAGCTGCTCGATGAAATGCCGGAGATTGACGGAATCGTGGGAACGGGAGATTTTGACAAAATCAACGATATCGTTGATGAGGCGCTGCGCGGGAAAAGACCGATTCTTGTTGGGAATCCGGTATTTAACTATGATGCGGACCTGCCGAGGCTTGTTACAACGCCTAGATATACAGCGTATGTAAAAATCGCCGAAGGCTGTGATAATGCGTGCACATTCTGCAGTATCCCGATCATGCGCGGAAGCTTCAAGAGCAGAAGCATGGAGTCCATTGTCGCGGAAGTAGCTAACTTGGCTTCCCAAGGCGTGAAAGAAATTAGCTTAATTGCACAGGATTCTACGAACTACGGGACAGATTTGTATGATAGCTTTATGCTGCCTACACTTCTGAATAAAGTGAGCGAGGTAGAAGGCATTGAGTGGGTACGTCTGCACTATGCATATCCTGGTTTCTTTAGCGACGAATTAATTGAAGTGATGGCGACAAACCCGAAAGTGTGTAAATACATCGATATGCCGCTTCAACACAGCGAAGATTCCATTCTTAAACGTATGCGTAGACCTGGCCGTCAAAAGGATACCCGTGAACTGGTTCGCAAAATTCGCGAATCGATCCCGGATGTTGCACTTCGGACTTCCCTTATTGTAGGGTTCCCGGGAGAAACGGAAGAAGATTTCGAGAACTTGAAACAATTTGTTCGTGATGTACAGTTCGATCGCCTTGGCGTTTTTGCCTATTCCAAAGAAGATGATACGCCGGCGGCACGTTTGCCGAATCAAGTGCCTGATGATGTGAAAGAGTATCGTGCGAATGCGATCATGGAAATCCAGAGAGAAATTTCGAATATCCGGGGCGGACGCCGTATCGGTCAAGAAATTGATGTACTGATTGAGCGGTACGATGGCAGAAGTGATGTGTATATTGGACGTTCTCAATTTGATGCTCCCGAGATTGATGGGGAAGTATTCGTTTCGAATGGTAAACTGACGATCGGTGAACTTGCCAAAGTTCGTATTACCCACTCTTATGAGTTTGACTTATCTGGGGAGGTAATTGCATGAACCTGGCCAACCGCATCACCGTGGCGAGGATTTTACTAGTACCGATCATCATGTTTTTTCTGTTGATTAAGGTGAAATTCCCTCATATACGGATTGAGGAATTTAGCATTACGTATAATCAAATTATTGCTGCTACTATTTTTATTATTGCAGCGAGCACAGATAGTTTAGATGGTTATATTGCCAGAAAACGCAATTTAGTAACCAATTTAGGCAAGCTGCTTGATCCTTTGGCGGATAAGCTGCTTGTTACGGCTGTGCTCGTTTCACTAGTGGAAATGGGTAAAGTAGATGCTTGGATCGTCATTGTTATTATCAGTAGAGAATGGGCTGTAACTGGTCTTCGCCAGATTGCTCTGCTGGAAGGCACAGTGATGGCGGCTAGTAAGTGGGGAAAAGCAAAGACGGCAGCTCAGATTACAGCCATCATAGCGCTACTTATCAATAATTTTCCGTTTACGTTTGTGGATTTCCCTTTTGATGTTATAGCAAGTTGGGCAGCGGCCATCATTACGGTCTACTCAGGTATCGAGTATTTTGTGAAAAATAAACATGTCATAGACTTTTCAGAAAAGACACAATAGGGCTTCCTATTGGTTTTTTTCTATTCTAGGAGGATGCTGGGATGAAAGCAGAAATCGTTGCTGTTGGAACAGAGCTCTTGCTTGGACAAATTGTTAATACGAACGCTCAATTTCTTTCCAGGGAGTGCGCCGCAATTGGTGTGGACATCTATTTCCAGACCGTAGTGGGCGATAATGAGCAGAGATTGCTGGAAAGCCTCACATTAGCCGCCTCCAGAGCCGACGTGGTCATCTGCACAGGTGGTTTGGGTCCTACACAGGATGACCTTACAAAAGATGTCCTAGCGGCTTACGTAGGCCGTCAGTTAATCATTCATGAGCCGTCGATGAACGCAATCACCCAGATGTTCCAATCACGCGGGATACATATGGTAGAAAGCAACAGGCGCCAAGCGTTAATGCTTGAGGGCAGTGATCCATTACATAACGAAACAGGACTGGCCGTAGGTGTTGCCTTCACGTTTGAAGGAACTCATTTCATTCTTCTGCCTGGACCGCCCAAAGAAATGAAGCCCATGTTTACCAACTATGCGATTCCTTGGCTGCGTGCGGTTATGCATGATGAAGTTCCGCTTTATTCCAAAATGCTCAAATTTGCCGGCATCGGTGAATCTAATTTAGAGCATCAATTAATTGATTTGATTCAAGCACAATCGGACCCAACCATTGCTCCATATGCCAAAGAAGGCGAAGTGACGATTCGTCTGACGACCCGCGCACAAACGGCGGAAGAGGGCGAGCGTAAACTGTTTGCGACTGAACAAGAGATTAGAAGCCGTTTAGGCCAGCATATTTATGCGGATCAAGACGTACCGATTGAAACAATGGTTTTGAAAATGTTGGATGAACGCAAATTGTCGCTTGCCGTTGCTGAGAGCTGCACAGGCGGTTTGCTCAGTGATTTAATAACTTCAATACCCGGGAGCTCGAGCTCTTTCCTGGGGGGGATTATCTGTTATTCCAATGCGCTAAAACATAAACTTCTCGGTGTTCCTATGGAGGTGCTGGAAGGCGAAGGTGCGCCAGGTGCCGTTAGCAGCGAAACAGCGGTTATCTTAGCAGAGAACTTGCTCACGACAACGGGGAGTGACTTCGGCATTTCCGTAACCGGTGTAGCCGGTCCTGGCTCGTCTGAAGGCAAGCCTGTCGGACTTGTATATATTGGATTTGCGCAAAAGAACGCGGAGCCACAAGTCATTACGCTGCAGCTTTCCGGCAACCGGGAATCGATTAAACATAGATCCGCGAAGAGCGCGCTCTACCATCTTTGGAAACAGTTGAAAGAAAGCTAGAGTTCGCATATAATCAAAGAAGTGTTAACGGAAGAACCGTAACAAAGCGATAACTTTGTTGCGGTTTTTTGTTTGTTCGCGAAAAAAAACGAATGTATGTTCGAAAAAGTACTTGGCAAACACCCCGAAACAAGTTATCATATACCTATAATGATAGAAGGAAGTGAGTGTTTTGACAGACCGTCGCGCAGCACTTGATAATGCATTACGACAAATTGAGAAACAGTTCGGTAAAGGCTCCATCATGAAGCTTGGAGAATCAACGCATATGCAAGTTGAGACGATTTCAAGCGGAGCGTTAGCCCTTGATATTGCACTAGGAATAGGTGGATTCCCACGCGGAAGAATTATTGAAGTATACGGACCTGAATCCTCAGGTAAAACAACAGTAGCGTTACATGCGATCGCTGAAGTCCAGAAGGTTGGCGGACAAGCTGCATTTATCGATGCAGAGCACGCGTTGGATCCTTCTTATGCAAGTAAGCTCGGCATTAACATAGATGAGCTGTTGCTCTCTCAACCTGATACCGGCGAGCAAGCTCTAGAGATCGCAGAAGCGCTTGTAAGAAGCGGCGCGGTAGATATTATCGTTATCGACTCTGTAGCGGCATTAGTACCTAAAGCAGAGATCGAAGGCGAAATGGGAGACTCTCACGTAGGTCTGCAAGCACGTCTGATGTCTCAAGCACTTCGTAAGCTGTCTGGTGCAATTAACAAATCCAAGGTTATTGCGATTTTCATTAACCAGTTGCGTGAGAAGGTCGGCGTTATGTTTGGAAACCCGGAGACAACGCCTGGTGGCCGTGCACTGAAGTTCTACTCCTCCGTTCGACTGGATGTTCGTCGCATAGAAACGATCAAGCAAGGTAACGATATGGTCGGTAACCGGACGAGAATTAAGGTCGTTAAGAATAAAGTAGCTCCTCCGTTCAAACAAGCGGAAGTAGATATTATGTACGGTGAAGGCATTTCACGTGAAGGCAGTATTATTGATATCGCAACTGAGATGGATATCGTGAATAAGAGCGGAGCCTGGTATTCCTATGAGGGCGAGCGTTTAGGCCAAGGTCGTGAAAATGCAAAGCAATTCTTGAAAGATAACAAAGCAATTGCCGAAACGATCGAACAAAAAATCCGTGAAAACAGCAATTTGATTATTGCTGTCGGGCCAAATGTAGACGAGGAAGACGATGAGTTAGAAGCGGCTTTCGAGTAAGATTCGATGATATGATATCGTGAAAGCACCTTAAACCTTAGGTTAGGGTGCTTTCGTGCATGAAAGGGGCCGGAAAGTTTGGAGCAAGAAGAACAACAGATTTCTATCATCACACTTGTGGAGAAGCAGAAGCGGGGGAAGCACCGCTATAACATATTTTTGAATGAAGAGTACGCGTTTTCAGTCCATGAAGACATTCTCATTAAGCATCGATTAGTCAAAGGAGAGAGCGTAGATCTCCAAGATATTGAGAGAATTATTCAAGATGAAGAACGGAATAATGCGTACATGAAGGCTTTGCGAGCGATCGGCCGGCGACCGCATTCATCGAGCGAGTTGAAACGCAAGCTCAAAGAATCAGGTTATGAACCACCTATTATCGAATGGGTGATTGAGAAGTTAGCCTCGCAAAATTATCTGAATGACCAAGAGTTTGCTAAAATGTGGACGGACAGCCGGATTATTTCTCAAAAGAAAGGCCGCAACCTCGTTCGTCAAGAACTGCAGCAAAAAGGCATCGATAAAGAGTTGGTCAAACATGCAATGGAGAACATCAATCAAGAGGATGAAATAGCTGGAGCCATGAAACTTGCTCAAACGAAATGGAAGCAAACCTCTGGCGAGGTTTTTGATAAGAAGAGAAAGACGGCAGCTTTTCTAATGCGCAGAGGGTACACGGGTGCCGTTGTGACGAAGGTACTCGGGCAGTTGAGCAGCGAGCCAAGTGAAGATGATTTTGAAATCCATGATGATTCCTTTGATGATTAATGTTGTTAAATAATAACTGAAATTACTTAACAATATGAATGAATAAAAGGGGACGCAGTTGGGCATGATGATCTTCTCATGGACTATCGCTTGACAAGCTTCTTCGACAAAAGATAAAATAACAGTGTATATTTTCATAATGTATTCAAAATCATACTTATTTCATTGATTTTGAGGGGACAGATGTAAAAACCGCCAATTTTTACTCTGTTGATTATGGATTATTAGCACTATAGTGCCTCTTACGCACAGTGCGCATTCATTTAAAAGCCATACCCTTTTACATTAGGGTATGTATGACTAGTCAAACAATTAAAAATCGGATTAAAAAACCGAACGGAATCCCAGGCTAACACCTTGGAGAAACCAACGAGGAGGTGAACAAGATGACTGTCATCTGGATCGCGATCATTCTCATTGTTGGAGCTGCATGCTTAGGGATTGGTTATTTTATCCGTAAATCTCTTGCAGAAGCGAAAATTTCCAGTGCTGAAACAGCCGCTGAGCAGATTAGAGAAGCTGCTAAGAAAGAAGCAGAAGCACTGAAAAAAGAAACGGTTCTGGAAGCAAAGGACGAAGTGCATAAACTTAGGTCCGAAGCTGAAAAAGACATTCGTGAGCGTCGGAATGAAATTCAACGACAAGAAAGACGATTGTTGCAAAAAGAGGAATCGCTGGATAAAAAATTAGAATCTCTCGAGCGTAAAGAAGAGCAAGTTGCCAACAAAGAGAAGCGGATCGAGGATACCCAAAATCAAATTGATCAGCTTTATAAAAGCCAGGTTTCGGAGTTAGAGCGTATCTCAGGACTTACAATGGAAGAAGCGAAAAGCATCATTCTTACCAATGTGGAGCAGGAAGTACGACACGAGACTGCACAGCTTATTAAAGAAATCGAACAACAGGCCAAAGAAGACGGCGATAAGAAAGCCCGTGAGATCATCACGCTCGCCATTCAACGTTGTGCCGCAGATCATGTTGCTGAAACGACCGTTTCAGTTGTTTCGTTGCCAAATGAAGAAATGAAAGGCCGGATTATCGGTCGTGAGGGACGTAATATCCGTGCACTAGAAACATTAACGGGTATTGACCTTATTATTGATGACACGCCAGAAGCAGTTATTTTATCTGGTTTTGATCCAATTCGTCGCGAAATTGCTCGTACATCCCTAGAGAAGCTTGTTGCCGATGGACGTATTCATCCAGCACGTATTGAAGAGATGGTTGAGAAATCCCGTAAAGAAGTGGATGAACGCATCCGCGAATATGGGGAGCAAGCCACGTTTGAAGTTGGAGTTCACGGATTGCATCCTGACTTGATCAAGATTTTGGGTCGACTGAAATTTAGAACAAGTTATGGTCAGAACGTATTGAAGCATTCCATGGAGGTAGCTTATCTGGCTGGTCTGATGGCCGGGGAGCTCGGGGTAGACGTAACTTTGGCGAAACGTGCCGGGCTGCTTCATGACATCGGTAAGGCGCTTGACCACGAGGTTGAAGGATCTCATGTCGAGATTGGTGTTGAGATTGGTAAGAAGTACAAGGAGCATCCAGTCGTCATTAACAGTATTGCATCACATCACGGTGATGTGGAGGCAACTTCCGTTATTGCGATGTTAGTCGGAGCAGCAGATGCCTTATCCGCGGCGAGACCTGGAGCACGCAGGGAAACGCTCGAAACATATATTAAGCGTCTAGAGAAGCTCGAAGAAATTTCGGAATCTTTTGAAGGTGTTGAGAAATCATACGCCATTCAAGCAGGCCGTGAAGTACGTGTTATGGTTCAACCTGAGAAAGTGGATGACACCGAAGCGTTCCGTCTGGCCCGCGATATTACCAAAAAAATCGAGGGTGAACTCGATTATCCAGGACATATTAAGGTTACCGTCATTCGTGAAACACGAGCTGTTGAATACGCTAAATAAGAGTAACCAATGCGAAAAGTGGCTGATACAGCCACTTTTCCTTATTTTATAGGAGGGACGATTTCATTGGATCATCACCCTCCATGTATCTATGTTAATAAAGGAGCTACAAAATTGTTATGAAAATTGTATTTATTGGAGATATTGTTGGATCCGTTGGACGCAAAGCACTAAAAAATATTATGCCTCGTTTAAAGCAGGCGCACCCTCACGCCGTGTTCATCGCTAACGGAGAGAACGCTGCTGCGGGGAAAGGGATAACATCAGCCATCGCAAAAGAAATCTATGAGATGGGCATTCAGGCGCTTACAATGGGCAATCATACATGGGATCAAAAAGAAATTTTCGATTTTATCGATCGGGATGAGAAAATGGTTCGTCCAGCCAACTTTCCGCCGGGTACGCCAGGTAGAGGACATACCGTCATTAAAGTGAAAGATCAGGAGCTGCTGATCATTAACTTACAAGGGCGCACATTCTTGCCGCCAATTGATTGTCCATTCCGGAAAGTAGATGAGATCCTAGAAGCAGATAAGAAAAAACACAAATTTATATTTGTTGATTTCCATGCTGAAGCAACATCTGAGAAAATTGCGATGGGTTGGCATTTGGACGGGAGAGTATCGGCAGTTGTCGGCACGCATACCCATGTGCAAACCAATGATAACCGTGTATTGCCGCAGGGCACAGCTTATGTGACAGATGTGGGGATGGTTGGTCCGCGTGATGGCATTCTTGGTGTGGAGCGAAATGCTGTGCTTCAGAAATTCAAAACACAATTGCCTGTGAGATTCGTAACAGATGAAGGGAAATGGCACTTCCATGCTGTCGTAATCGAGTTGAATGATCAAACAGGTCAAGCGAAAGCCATACAGCTTATTCGGTACGATGAAGACCAAGTTTTCATGGATTAATCGTTATTTCAGAAAATTTAGAGAATTAGAATGAAACAGAAAGTCATGTTTGTGCTGCCTTGGGAATATGATGATTAATGGAACTATCCATCATTCCCGAGGAGGTACTATTCATGGATGTATTAAAAGTTTCAGCAAAATCCAATCCAAACTCCGTTGCAGGTGCTTTGGCAGGTGTGTTGCGTGAGCGCGGGGCAGCTGAGCTCCAAGCGATCGGAGCAGGCGCCTTGAACCAAGCCATTAAAGCAGTAGCGATCGCAAGAGGATTTGTGGCGCCCAGCGGAGTTGACTTAATTTGTGTACCAGCCTTCACAGATATCGTGATTGACGGGGAAGATCGGACGGCCATTAAATTAATTGTTGAGCCGAGGTAATGAACGTCACCATACATAAGAATGCATGCGGCCTGTTTACCTTGTAGACAGGTTTTTTATTCTACGCCAAAACCTCTGTTAAGGGGTTTTTGTCTTGTATAGCGATAAATAAGGAGGCTGGATGGATGAAGATCATGGATGGCCATTGCGATGCATTAACGAAGTTGTATGTGAACCCAAAGCTCGATTTTGGGTTGGAAGATCAGGAACTGGATGTCAGTTATCCGAGACTAAAGCATGCGGGCGTTAAAGTGCAGTGTTTTGCCATTTATTTATCCGACTCTATCCAACAGCCGACATTTGAGCATATTTTGCAGATGGTTGATATTTTTCATCGGAAAATTGTGAGTCATTCGGGTATGAAATTCATTCTTAATGTGCAGGACTGGCACGAAGTAGAAGCAGGAGATCAAATTGGCGCAATTCTGACACTTGAAGGTGTGGATGCTTTAGCAGGCAATTTGACCCACCTAAGAATCTTGTATCACCTCGGCGTACGAAGCATAGGGCTAACTTGGAATTATGCGAATTGGGCCGCAGACGGTGTAATGGAGCCTAGAAAAGGCGGTTTCACAAGAAAAGGCAAACTCATGTTAAGAGAATTAGAAACTATGGGTATAATAGCAGATGTGTCACACTTATCGACTGCGGCATTCTGGGAAATGGTCGAAGGATTTAACAAACCTTTTATTGCTTCCCACTCCAATGCTCAGAAAATATGTCCCCATCCAAGAAATTTATCAGACGATCAAATCAAAGCTATCATTCAATGTCAAGGACAAATTGGCCTTACGTTTGTTCCCTACTTCGTTGATAGCGTGAATCTGGCTGTTCCTATTGCAGGTTTACTTAAACACATTGATCACGTTTGCTCGTTGGGGGGAGAGAAGCAGATTGGGTTTGGATCGGATTTTGACGGCATTGAACAATGGATCAAAGGATTAAGACATGCAGGCCAATACGAAAATTTAATAGAGGCTCTTTGTAAAAACTATAAGGAAACACAAGTGGAGGCATTTTTGTTTGGAAATTGGCGCAATTTCATGTTGACGAATCTTCCGAAATGAAAATTGAAAACCGATCTAAAATTGATATGGATTCGATCTAAAAACTCTATCTTTTAGAATCGTTGGTACCCCTTGCATTTTGCTTCATAAAGGCATAGAATTTGGTTGACAGTGAAAGGTTTTTTTTATTGCATTATCTTATCTTACTAAACAATTGAGCTTTTAATGTCTTCGAGCAGCTACAATCAAAAGGAGTGGACGTACGGTGATTAGTCAGTTATCTTGGAAAATCGGAGGTCAACAGGGTGAAGGGGTCGAAAGTACAGACCGTATCTTCTCTACTGCATTGAACCGTCTCGGTTACTATTTGTATGGGTACCGTCATTTCTCTTCACGGATTAAGGGGGGACATACAAATAACAAGATTCGCATCAGCACCAAGCCGATTCGCGCAATTTCAGATGATTTGGACATTCTGGTTGCATTTGACCAGGAAAGTATCGATTTCAACGCTCACGAGCTTCGTGACAATGGGGTCATCGTTGCAGATGCCAAATTTAACCCTGTTTTACCTGAAGGAATTAAAGCACGTTTGTTTCCAGTTCCAATTACTGCAATTGCAGAAGAACTAGGAACATCCCTATTTAAGAACATGGCCGCATCGGGAGCTTCTTGGGCATTGCTCGGTTTGCCGCTTGATGTGTTTAATAAAGCTGTTGAAGAAGAGTTCGGTCGTAAAGGCGCAGCTGTCGTTGAGAAAAACGTTGAAGCTGTTCGCAAAGGTGCTGAATCCGTACTTGAATTGGCTGGCGGCCCAATCGCTGACTTCCAATTAGAGCCGGCTGACGGCAAGCAAAAATTGTTCATGATCGGTAACGATGCAATCGCTCTGGGAGCTGTAGCTGCTGGCTGCCGTTTCATGCCTGCATATCCGATTACACCTGCTTCCGAGGTAATGGAATACTTGATTAAAGCACTTCCTAAATTCGGCGGTACCGTTATTCAAACAGAAGATGAGATCGCGGCATGCACAATGGCAATCGGCGCTAACTACGCGGGTGCACGTGCACTGACAGCTTCTGCTGGTCCTGGTCTGTCCTTGATGATGGAAGCGATTGGCCTCGCTGGTATGACGGAAACGCCAGTTGTTATCGTTGATACACAACGCGGCGGTCCAAGTACAGGTCTTCCAACGAAACAAGAGCAATCTGACTTGAACGCAATGGTCTACGGAACACACGGTGAAATCCCGAAAATCGTTCTGTCCCCTAGCACAATTGAAGAGTGCTTCTATGACACAATCGAAGCTTTCAACTTGGCTGAGAAATACCAATGCCCAGTAATTCTGATGACGGATCTTCAGCTTTCCTTGGGTAAACAATCCGCTGAAATGCTGGACTACAACCGTATCGTCATCGATCGCGGTGCTCTGGTAACAGAAGCTCCTGAGCTAGAAGCAAATCAATTGTTCAAACGTTATGAGTTCACAGAAAATGGCGTTTCTCCACGTGTCATCCCAGGCGTTAAACATGGTCTTCACCATGTAACTGGGGTAGAGCATGACCAAACAGGTCGTCCTTCGGAGAGCACAGAGAATCGTCAAAGAATGATGGATAAACGTCTTGAGAAGTTGAAACATATTCAAGTTACAGACGCGATCAAAGCTGATGCTCCTCATGAGAACCCGGATCTATTGATCATCGGTATGGGATCCACTGGCGGCACAATTGATGAAGCAAGACGCCGCGTTGAACAAGAAGGCATCAAAACGAACCACGCGACTGTACGCTTGATTCATCCGTTCCCAGCTGAACAGCTGAGACCGCTTGTTGAGAAAGCAAAAACAGTTATCGTTGTTGAGAACAACGCGACTGGTCAATTGGCTGATCAAATTAAACTGCATGTTGGTCATGCAGATAAAATTAAAAACGTTCTTAAGTACAACGGTAATCCGTTCCTTCCAGCAGAAATCGAACAAAAATGTAAGGAGTTGACTTTAGCATGGCAACATTAAAAGACTTTCGTAACAATGTAAAGCCAAACTGGTGTCCAGGATGCGGAGACTTCTCCGTACAAGCAGCCATTCAACGTGCAGCGGCTAATGTTGGTTTGGAGCCTGAAGGCTTAGCAATCGTATCCGGTATCGGTTGTTCCGGACGTATCTCCGGTTACATCAATGCTTATGGTTTCCACGGTATTCATGGTAGATCTTTGCCAATCGCACAAGGTGTGAAAATGGCTAACCGCGACCTCACAGTTATCGCTTCCGGCGGTGACGGAGACGGCTTCGCAATCGGTATGGGTCACACGGTGCATGCGATTCGTCGTAACATCGACGTTACTTATATCGTTATGGATAACCAAATCTACGGTTTGACAAAAGGTCAAGCATCTCCACGTAGTGCGGAAGGCTTCAAAACGAAAAGTACACCACTAGGTACAATCGAGTCTGCTATTTCTCCGTTAGAAGTAGCGATGGCTGCTGGTGCAACTTTCGTAGCACAATCTTTCTCCAGCAACTTGAAACAGTTAACAGCTGTTATCGAAGCTGGTTTGAATCACAAAGGATTCTCCTTGATCAACGTATTCAGCCCATGCGTAACTTTCAACAAAGTAAACACGTATGATTGGTTCAAAGAAAACATTGTTGATCTGGACGAAATTCCGGATTACGATTACACAAACCGCGTAATGGCAATGACCAAAATCATGGAAACTAACTCCATGTTGACGGGTATCATTTACCAAAATAAAGACAAAAAGAGCTATGAAGATTCCATCCCTAGCTTCGCAAAAGAAGGACTTTCGAAACAAGATCTTCAAATTTCAGAAGCAGACTTCAACAAAATGCTCACTGAATTCAAATAATGGCTTGACCTTGAGGGCATATGGAGATAATCCGTATGCCCTTTTTGCTGAGCGGCAATACTGACAACTATACTAAATTAAAGGATGATACCCTAATGAAAACAGTTCCCGTTGGCGTTTCGGCTAGACATATTCATTTATCAGAGGCACATATTGCCATTTTATTTGGAGAAGGGTATGAGCTCAAAGTATTTAAAGATCTTTCACAGCCTGGACAATTTGCAGCTCAAGAAACAGTGTCCATCGTCGGACCGAAAACCAGGATGGATAAAGTGAGAATTCTGGGTCCATCACGCCCATTTACCCAAATCGAAATTTCACGCACGGATGCATTTTCTCTGGGAGTTAACCCGCCAGTACGCGAGTCAGGCCATATCGACCAAACACCAGGTTTGAAGGTGATAGGTCCGGCAGGCGAAGTAGAGCTCGATCAAGGTGTGATTGTAGCAGCCAGACATATTCATTTTCACACGTCAGACGCAGATCAATGGGGCATCCAGGATAAACAATTGCTCCGTGTCAAAGTAAATGGCGAAAGACCGTTGATTTTTGAAAATGTGATTGCACGGGTATCCGAACAATTTGCTTTGGACATGCATATTGACACCGATGAGGGGAACGCGGCTGGGGTTAAAACAGGAGACATCGCCGAGATTCTCGACTAGCTCAAAAAGAGCTGTTTTCACCGTTATACCAATTTCTTTTTGTACTATATAGGCATGTGATGTTATAATAAAAGTTGCGTAATTATTTGTGAATTACGTAAGTTTTACCAACGCAAACACGTAGGAGGAACGAAAGTGGCTAACCAAGTGAAATCCGATAAGGATTATTCTCAATATTTTCAGCCTCCTTCACTGTCAGATGCTAAGAAGCGCGGAAAAGAAGAAATCGCCGTTCACTATGATTTCCATATCCCTGAAGATATGCAGGGGTTCGGCAAAGATAAATATTATTTGATTCGCACTTACGGATGTCAGATGAATGAGCATGATACAGAAGTAATGAGGGGCTTGCTTGAACAAATGGGTTATCAGTCGACGGAAGACAAGTACCAAGCAGATGTCATTCTGTTGAATACTTGTGCAATCCGTGAAAATGCGGAGGATAAAGTGTTCGGTGAGCTTGGACACCTGAAGGCGCTTAAAGCACAGAAACCAGGACTTGTTCTTGGAGTTTGTGGTTGCATGTCACAGGAAGAAGCCGTCGTCAATCGGATTATGCAAAAGCATGCTTTTGTTGATTTGATTTTTGGAACACATAACATTCATCGTTTGCCTGGTTTGTTGAAGGATGCTTTTTATAGCAAAGAAATGGTTGTTGAAGTATGGTCCAAAGAAGGCGACATTGTTGAGAATTTACCGAAGAAGCGGGAAGGTATCCGCGCTTGGGTGAACATCATGTTCGGATGCGATAAATTCTGTACATACTGCATCGTTCCGTATACGCGCGGCAAAGAGAGAAGCCGTAGACCGCAGGATGTGCTTGCTGAAGTTAGAGACCTGGCAAGACAAGGGTTTCAAGAAATTACGCTGCTTGGACAAAACGTCAATGCTTATGGCAAAGACTTTGAAGATATTACTTATTCTTTCGCTAATTTGATGGATGATATCCGTAAAATTGACGTTCCGAGGATTCGTTTCACAACCTCACATCCACGGGATTTTGATGACGACTTGATTGAGGTTTTAGGCAAACGCGGTAATTTGGTTGAACATATTCATCTGCCCGTACAAGCGGGGAATACCGAAGTGCTGAAACGGATGAGCAGGAAATATTCCAGAGAGCATTATTTGGAACTTGCCCGCAAAATTAAAGCTACCATGCCGGATGTTGTGCTAACGACGGATATTATCGTTGGATTCCCAGGCGAGACAGACGAGCAATTCGATGAAACGATGTCTTTATACGAGGAAGTAGGATTCGATTTCGCGTTTACATTCATTTATTCGCCGCGCGAAGGTACACCTGCTGCTGGAATGGAAGACAATGTTCCGATGGAAGTGAAGAAACAGCGCTTATATCGTTTGAATGAGCTTGTAAATGCTCACAGTAAAGCGAGTAACGAGAAATTGCTGGGCCAAACGGTCGAAGTACTCGTTGAAGGCGAAAGTAAAAATAACGCCGATGTACTCGCCGGGCGCACACGAACGAATAAGCTGATCCATTTTACCGGCTCCAAAGAGCTAATCGGTCAAATGATCGACGTCAAAGTGACGCATGCGCAAACATGGATTTTGAAGGGCGAAATTGTTCAGGAACCTTTGAAAGTATCCATTTAATCCGCTTGTTATTATAGATAGGAGTGTGAATGAAAGTGTCCCAATGTGATCACCAACATGATAACCAGCCTCACGCTTTTAAAGTTGAAGAATTTACGAATACGGAAATGATCGTTCGCGAAGATATTTTAGACAAAGCTAAAGAATTGGCGAATTTGCTAACGACTTCGAATGAAGTGCAATTTTACCAAAAAGCAGAGAAGCAAATTGCTACAAACCCGGATATTCAAGTTTTAATTAACTCCATTAAAAAGAAGCAAAAAGAAATTGTTGCATTTCAGACATTTAAGAACGAGAAAATGGTTCAAAAGATTGAGAATGAAATCGAAGTTCTGCAAGATGAATTAGACGGAATTCCCATTGTAAGTGAGTTTAAACAAACACAAGACGATATCAACTATTTGCTACAACTGGTGATGTCGGTCATTCGTGATACGATTTCCGATAAAATCAATGTAGAAGCAGGAACTTCAGAAGCACCGACATCTTGTGACTAAGATGAAAGATGACTTCCCGTGGGTTAGCGAGAATCGCCCTCTATTCAGGCCATAGCTTGATGTGAGTGGCGATTTTTTCCAAAGGGACCAATAGGAAACATGAAGGAGAGATTGTCATGCTTACCGTACGTAATCTAAGTAAAGTATATCCGCCAGACAATCAAGTGCTTTCTCAAGTTAGCTTTCAAGTGGATCAAGGCGAATTTATCGCCGTAATAGGGAGTAGCGGGAGTGGGAAAACAACCTTACTGCGCTGCATTAGCCATCAAGAAAAGTGGACAAGCGGCCAGCTAATTTATAACTCCAATGATATTTCTCAGCCGGGACCTTGGGAGCGCTTTAAATTAGGCAAGGATTTCGCTTACTTAGAAGAGAAACCTGCGCTGAATCGAAATAAAAGCGCTGTCAAGAATGTCATGATGGGCAGAGTGTTTCAAGCGCCACTACGAGTTCTCACAGGCATGACGTCCAGGGATGAGCATGTAGATAGCATGGATTATTTGGAAAAAGTAGGGCTGCTGGATAAAGGGGACAAGAAAGTTGGCCAGCTTAGTGGCGGTGAACAGCAGCGTGTAGCCATCGCAAAGGCTCTAATACTTGGACCTAAAGTGCTCGTTGCGGATGAGCCTGTTTCTGGATTAGATCCGAAATCCACGGAGTATATTCTGCAGGATTTGAAGTCATTATGTAAAGATAGGAATATGAGTGTAATCGCAACCTTGCATAAGGTGGAATTAGCAGAGCGATTCGCAACACGTATTTGGGGTCTTTCAGAGGGTAGAATCGTACTCGACATCCCCGCCAGACAGTTAACGATGCGTGAGAAAAAGCTTGTATTTGGTGAAGTATGATCCAGGTCTTATTCGTTTGTTTAGGTAATATTTGTCGCTCTCCCATGGCAGAGGCTGTTTTCCGTCATCAGGTCAAACAAGCCGGTCTTGATCATGTCATTGCCATTGATTCCGCAGGCACTGGTGATTGGCATATCGGTCATCCGCCGCACCGAGGAACACGGGACATTTTAGATAAAAATCAGATTGATTACAAAGGCATGCTAGCTAGACAGGTAACATCCGATGATTTCATGCAGTTTACCTATATTATCGCGATGGATGAGAGTAATGTGCAGAATCTAGCTGGGTTCGCTCCTGAACCGGCAGATGGTGAGAATCGCGCATCCATTCATAAATTGTTGGATTTTGCCCCCGGGCGCAAGGATAAGAATGTGCCGGATCCGTATTATACGGGGAATTTCCAAGAAGTTTACGAGATGGTTGAAGAGAGCTGCGCAAGATTATTGACCTATATCAGAGATAAGGAACAACTTACATAAATCGTTATTAGAAAACGGAGCTCGCAAATCCGCGAGGCTCCGTTTTTGTCGTTGATATGCCTAATTATGTACGCGTTTGCACGAATAAATTGTAAAAACAAACAAAAAGACGGGAAAACGCAAATACAATTCCTCCTTTTTGCTACATAATGTATCTTGTGCTTGAAGAAATATATGTAGTGACTGGAGGAAGAAACTTGAAGAAAAGGTTAAATTGCATATCCAACAAGATTCAAACGATCGTATCTTCTGCCTTGATTGCCAGCATGGTTTTAACATTCACAGCAACCTTGAAGGATGGCGGAGCTACGGCATCTGAGGATGTGACGGTTCAAGAGACCACTTCTTTTAAAAACCCGATCGTTGCTGTTTCCAACAGCAGCGGCGGTTCAGCCGACCCAAGCATTGTATTTAGAGATGGTTACTACTACTATGTAAAATCCAACAGAGATGCATCCATCTCGATTTCGAAGGCGAAAAGATTGCAGGATATCGGCTCTGTCCCCAGAGTGACTGTTTATTCGCCGCCAAGCGGCCAAGCCTATTCCAAGGAACTGTGGGCGCCTGAGCTTCAATACCTGGATGGCAAGTGGTACATCTACTTTGCTGCTGATGACGGGGCGAATGAAAATCACAGGATGTATGTACTGGAAGGGAACTCACAGGATCCGCAAGGATCCTATACGTTGAAAGGGAAAATTTCGGACAGCACCAACAAATGGGCAATTGACGGAACCGTTCTGGTTAAGGATGACAACTCCAAATATTTCGTATGGTCGGGTTGGGAAGGCGATGTCAATGTGAAGCAAAGCATTTATATCGCTCCAATGAGCAATCCTTGGACGATCAGCGGTCCGAGAGTTCAAATCTCTACGCCGGACCAAGATTGGGAGCGTAAAGGTACGCCTTATATCAACGAAGGACCGGAGATTTTGAAGAAAAACGGTAAAATATTTGTGGTTTATTCGGCAAGCGGCAGTTGGACGGACGATTATACGCTTGGGATGTTAAGCAACACGGATGGCAATGTATTGAATCCTGCTTCCTGGAGCAAATCCGGCCCTGTTTTCAGCAAAGTACCTACCGCTTACGGTCCAGGCCATAATACGTTTACCACTTCTCCAGACGGAAAAGAGGACTGGATTGTCTATCACGCCGATCAATTCTCAGGTGGAAGCTGGGGAAATCGCAGTATCCGGGCGCAAAAATTCACGTGGAATGAGGATGGTACCCCGAATTTCGGAACACCTGCCGCTTACGGCGCTTCTTTGGATGAGCCCTCAGGTACTCCGAGTGTAACAAGATACAAATATGAAGCTGAAAGCGCTTTTATCAGCGGCACAGCGGCTATCACTTCATCCGATAATGCATCGGGAGATAAAGTTATCGGTCATTTGGATCAGCCTGGAAAAGATTATGTAGAGTTCACAGTTGACGTTAAGGAAGCGGGCGAGTACTCACTCCTTGCCATGGCTGACAACGGAACTGCCGGAGGTGCTTCTGCGCAGCAAGAAGTTTCCGTAAATGGCGGTGTAGGCCAGTCGATCACTTATAAAAACTTTGGCTGGAAAGGATTTAATCCCGTATCGATGGATGTTAGCCTGAATGCCGGGATCAACAAGATCCGTTTTACCAGCAAACTGAATTTCGCTCAACTGGATTACATCGTTCTTGAGCCACTAGAGAAGAGTAACGTTTCAGCGCCGGCTGATAGTATTGCACTGGATAATCAAACAATGTCATTGGCGGTTGGAGAATCTGCATCCTTAATTGCGTCAGTGAAACCGATGGTAGGAACAAACAAGAACGTCGTCGTAACTTCATCAGCGCCTGAAGTGGCGACGGTGACCCAGGACAGCAAGGATACAGCTACAGGAAGCACGATGCTGACGGTAAAGGGACTGAAGGCGGGCAGCGCAACAATTCGAGTTGCAAGTGCCGATACTGGCGCAGTCATTAGTGAATGCAACGTCACTGTCCGTCAAACGCCTGGAGAACCGGACTTATCGAAGTTCACCGTTGATTCCTTTGATAGCGAGGTGCTCGACCCGGCATGGTCCATTTTCCAGGAAAGCAAAGGCAATTGGAGCTTGACTCAAACGCCGGGTTCAATGACGATTCACACGACGCCCACGGATGTTTATCAGGATAACAATAGTCAAAACAATGTATTCTTGAGAAATGTACCCGTGAACGGCGATTTTGAAATTGTCACGAAAGTTACGGCACCTGTTACGTTAAATCACCAGCAAGGCGGTCTGTTCGTCTGGCAGGATGCGGATAATTTCGTAAAGCTCGGGCATGTATATGCGAATGGAAAAATTATTGAAACCGCTTATGAACTTGGCGGCAGTTATAAGAAACCAGGCAATGAGGCGGCTCATCCTGGTGGCGATACACTGACACTCAAAATCAAGAAGATGGGGAATGTATATACGACCTATTATTGGGATGGATATGTGTGGATACAGGCGTCGAACCCCGTCACTGCGAATTTGAAAAATATTAAAGTCGGTTTCTACGCTAACAATATCGTTGCTACAAACAATCGGATTGATGCCCGATTCGACTATTTCGCTGTCAGATCGATTCTAGGCGGAGTTGATCTTGATCAGAAGAAACTGACACTTGAAACAGGGAAGACAGCTCAGCTTCACAACGTGGGAGCCAGCGGAGATGAAGTGACTTGGGTTTCCAGCAATCCGGAGATCGCTACGGTCAGCAGCAGTGGATTAATCACGGCATTAGCGCCAGGCAGAGCGGTCATTGAAGCGGTATCGACGAGCGGTGATTTCCGTTCGCAAGCAACAGTCACCGTTCCGAATTCCGCCCCAGTGCCGGAGGTCTTGTACACGAACGACTTTAGCGGTACATCAGCGGAAGGATGGTTTACGTACGAAGGAAATTGGACCGTGTCGAACGGGCAATATGCGGTTAACAGCGGTCCCGGCTATAAAGCGGTGCTTAACAGCAAAAGCTTCACAGACTTCGTGCTTGAGGGCGATGTGCAAATAACGAGCGGGAACGAAGCTGGGTTTATTTTCAGAGCATCGAATGTTGCGAGTGGGGCCGATAATTTAGACGGATATTACGTAGGCATTAACGCTTCCGCACAATCGGCCGTTCTCGGCCATATGTCGAAAGGCCAGTGGCAAGAGCTTGCTTCTAAAAAGCTGCCGATTCTGGTAAATGAGCGATACCATATTAAGGTCGTTGCGAACGAAGATCACATTCAGGTTTACGTAAATGATAATCCTCTTAATGTCAACGGATATCCGAAATTCGACTTGTTGGATACATCACATATGGCGACCGGAGCAATCGGATTGCGCACATGGAATGCCGATGCCAATTTCGACAATATCAAAGTATCTTCGTACCGTGATCCGATAACGGGGCCAACTTATACCAATTCGGTGCTGCCAAACATTGCGGATCCATTCGTACTGCAGCATGACGGCAAATATTATCTGTACGGGACGAATACGGATCCCAATAAAACGTCATTGGGATTCAAGGTATATACTTCAACGGATTTGGTGACTTGGTCGGAACAAAATGAACTAGCGTTAAAGCAGTCCGACTCTTGGGGGACTAGCGGTTTCTGGGCACCGGAGGTCGTGGAAAGGGACGGAACTTTCTACATGTACTATGTAGTCAACGAGCGGCTTGCGGTTGCAACAAGCAGTTCTCCATTAGGGCCGTTCGTTCAAGACGTCAAGCAACCGATGCATCTGAATACGCCGGAAATCGATGCGCATATTTTTAAAGACGATAATGGCAAAAGGTACATTTACTTCGTCAGATTCAATCAAGGCAATGAAATGTGGATGGCCGAGTTGAATGACGATATGAAGAGCATGAAGGAAGATACGGTGCAATTCGTGTTCCGGGCCACTCAAGAATGGGAACGCAGCCAAAAGCAGCCGGTTGCAAGTATAAACGAGGGTCCGTTTATGATTAAGCATAAGGGAACCTACTACTTGACCTATTCCGGCAACCATTTCGAAAGCCCGGATTATGGCGTGGGTTATGCCACGGCTCCGACGCCAACGGGACCTTGGACGAAATACACGTATAATCCGATTATGAAATCCAACACGATTGTGCCCGGAGCGGGACATCATTCCTTAATCTACTCGCCGGACGGTACAGAATTGTTCATGGTGTACCATACTCATTACAAGGCAGGTACAACTGAACCACGCAAGCTTGCGATTGATCGTGTTCATTTTGTGCCGCAAGCCAGCGGTATCGATGCGATGGAAGTGTGGGGCCCGACGATTACTCCTCAGCTTAAGCCTTCGGCTGAGCAGGCGACAGAAGCGACGGCTACATTAAATGGAGCGAACAGCGTGCAAGCCGGACAGCCCTTCGAACTGTTGTACGGCCTCGACCATCTTAGTGTTACACAAAGCATATATGCACAAGACATTACGGTCACGTTCGATCCTGCACAAATAGAGTTTGTTGATGCAGAGCCTGTTCAGAAGGGACTAACTATCGCCGGTAAAAACGTAATGGCCGGGCGCGTGCGCATCCTGCTGGCAAGTATAGGAGCAGAAAATGCCGTTCAAACTAACGGCGATCAGCTGACGCTTCATTTTAAAGCGAAATCTTCCTCTCAACCGGCCGTAATCGGGCTAGCTAATGTGGTGATTTCCAATGGGCTAGGGGAAGAAACCGCACTTGGCAATGTGTTCAAGAGCGTAGAAATCCAAACAGGTGATCGAGCTAATCTTAGCGCCGCTATAGCATCAGCCCAAGCGAAGTATGATAACTCAGCGGAAGGAACAGAAGTGAATCAATATCCATTAGGATCCAAGGCCGTATTGCTGTCCGCGATCGAGAAAGCAAAATCGGTGCTGAACAACCTAAATGCTTCCCAACAACAGATCGATCAAGCAGCAATAGAGCTTAACCTGGCGCTTCAAGCGTTCATCGATTCGGTCAACACAGCGCATTCCACGGATGTCAACAGCGATGGACACGTTACAATCGGCGATCTGGCTATCGTGGCTGCTGCATATGGAAAAACCTTCAATGATCCAAATTGGAGCGAGTACAAAAAGGCAGATATGAATGGTGACGGGACAGTTGATATTAAAGACTTGGCCGAGGTAGCTCGGATGATCTTGAATTAAAGTAAAAAGGCGTGCAATGGGATAACCCATTTGCACGCCTTTTTACAATTTATAAAGAGATTAACCCTGTACGCGTGAGGCATTCGGAGATAGCGCCGAGCATGACTGGATAAATAGGAATAACGATGTTAATAGGACCAAGTTCAAACAATCCGCTTCTGTTATGGACTGTTGCTCCTTGCACATAAATACGGAAGTGATCGGAGCCCGGAGATAAATGCGTAGTCTCCTGATTACCAGATCGAGCATTGACAAAAGATATGGCTTTCGTTGAAGAAATCTCATAGGGAACAATACTGATGATTTTCTCCAATTTAAAATAATAATTCATATGTGGCTTGTGAAGAATCAGTTCTTTGGTCGTGATGGTTAAGCCATAATCCTTCTTCTTATGAGACATCTTCAAGTCGCCTTCCAGCGATTTTATCTGAATAAAATCTGAACTCATGGCAATGCCCTCCTTCACGAGTCATGATGATCGCTTGTCTTAACAGAATAACACAGATCATCATCCTTGTTAAATGGAGGGACTTGGTTTCTATTTTTGCTGGAAAAGGATCGAGCATTGTGTCCCCTGGTTTAAAACGCTGCTGAAGGAAATTTTCCCGTTCATCATTTTGATGATACTCATAACGACGACAAGCCCAAGTCCGGTTCCTTGTTCTTTGGTTGTATAAAACGGCATTCCTAGTGAATCTAATTGTGACTTGCTCATCCCAACCCCTGTATCGGTAATGGAAATTTGAACACCGTCCGGCAGCTTGCAGGTGCGCAGTACAATGTGACCACCATCGGGCATGGACTCAATGGCATTTTTGACCAAATTCATCAAACACTGCCGAAGCTTCTTGGACTCACCCAGGATGAACAGGGGGTCATCGGTTTCATGAATAATTTCGATGTTAACCCGATGATCGCTAGCCAGTGGAGTAATGAATCGAAGCGTGGCTTCCAATTCCTCCTTAATATCCAGCTGCTCCTGCAACCCGTTGGAAGGCTTGGCATAGTTCAAATAGTCATTGATGATGGTATTCGCCTGGTCTACACCGGATAGCGCTAGCTCAATATATCTCTTCTGATCATGGAGTGGCAGCTCCTTCTGATCTAACAACTGCAGGAACCCCCGAATGGAGGTTAATGGATTGCGAATTTCATGAGAGATCGTAGCAGCCAATTGACCAATCATGCGGTCTTTCTCAATAGCAATAATGCGTTGTCTATGTAATTCATGTTTCTTCATATGGAAAATTAAAAAAGTAATGAGCAGTAGTGAAATAAAAGTAAACAATATGGTGTATAGAACATACATAGAAAAGTAAGATTGTATGTAAGACGCAAGCAGTGCATACAATACTTCGTACACAACCAGTAAGGCCAATGCGTATGTTAATTTGTACTTAAGATTAAGCTGATTAACTTTTTTTCTAATATAATAACTGCCAAGCAAGATAAAAGCGCTGCTTAGCAATGCTGGCTGCCAATAGTAATGAAGCACGAAGATACAGCCTATATTAAAACTGATCCAAGTCATTGCAGCAGGAATAAATCCAGCAAACAGAATGACCGTTGTTAAACTCAAAGGGAGAAAGTGAAGCGAATAGATGAAGGGATCAATATCTTCATAATTCCAATAAAAGATAAGTAGAATGATGAGCAGGATACCAAATAACAGTTTGCGGTGCTGCTCTTTGTAGATGAATAAAGGTGTGAGAACCTGATGGATTAATGTAGCGCTCATGAGGTAGAAGAGACCATGCAGTTCATGGGAAATGATTGAATGGAGCAAACGATTGCCATCCTTTCCATGTGTACGACATTATCTTAGCTATTTCTACATTATCTCACAGAATTAGACCTTATCAAGAGAAAGGGTCCATTTTGGATGCTAAAGATTTGCTAAAGATTTAATAAAGACTTATGGTGTTTACGCTATTAAGCGCTGTATAATAGGAGTTAACATCAATGCAAGCGTTTACAAATTCATGGGATTTGAAAACGAGGAGAGATGAGGATGCGGGCGTGCTCACAGGTTTGCGGTGTTGTCTTTAATCCGATTGACGAAGATTATTTGAACGTTTGTGACGAGTGTGAGCATGTCGGGAAGCTTGAATCTGAAACAGAGAGTGAGAGGCTAGAAGAAACAAGTTACTATTTGGGAAAATGCGGCCTTATTATCGATTATTTGCTCTAAAAAGGCTTTGTCTAAAAAAAGGTTGATTAGCAGCAATTTCTTGTTACAATGTAAGTAGATTTACTATTCATACTATTTATTCTTTATGCTGTTCATTTTTGAAAGGAGACCTTGCATGGTAACTTTACCTAAATTGAACGATCTCGGATTTTTCGAGATAAGACTGGAATCCATCGGCGGTCTCGGCGCTAATCTAGCTGGCAAAATGCTGGCGGAAGCGGGCGTAGTCGGGGTGGGATTGAACGGGGTTAGTTTTTCTTCTTATGGTTCGGAGAAGAAAGGATCGGCAGTGAAAGCGCACATCAGGTTTTGTGACATGGATACGAAAATACGGGATACTTCGCCTGTAGAACGACCGCATGTTGTAGGTGTTTTTCACGAATCGCTTTCCAAAACTGTAAACGTTATCAGTGGCATTTATGAAGACAGTACAGTATTAGTAAACTCAACGAAAACGCCTGATGAACTCAAGGAAAAGATGAAGCTAAGAGGCGGCACGATTGCGGTTATCGATGCCATCGGCATTTCGTTGGAGGAGAAAAATCGTGTAAACATGGCGATGCTTGGCGCCTTGTTCCGGTTATGTGATTTCCTTGATCCGGATGTTATGAGAGGTGTTATTCGGAAATCATTAGAGAAGAAGTATCCGCAGGCTGTTGCACCAGCCTTACGAACGTTCGACCGCGGATACAACGAAGTTAAGTTCCAAACGTATGCGCTTCCAGAAGGGGAGACAATGCCTGATTTCGTGCGCTTCGATACCCCGGTACTCGGATACGAAACGCAGACGATCGGCGGAGTAATTTCTAATCCTGGGAACAGCATTCTAAAGGATTTAAGCATTTCACGCGCGGGCATGATGCCGCATTTCCATGAAGATAAATGCATTCACTGTGCTTCTTGCGATAACGCTTGCCCGGATTTCTGTTTTGTGTGGGATGAGCTCCCTGACAAAAAAGGGCGTCCGCAGATGTTTTTGCAGGGCATTGATTATCAATACTGTAAAGGTTGCCTTAAATGTGTACAGGCTTGTCCGACCGAAGCGCTCACTGATGAGCGGGAAGAAGACGGTTATGCCGATATTCACCGTATGCCACATCGCTTCAATCTAGCTATAAACTCTTAGAGAGTATTTATGGGAGAAGGGTGGAACTACTCGTTATGTCCATTGATATTAAGAAGGAATTAGGGCAGGCCAAGGTTGAACAACGCATTGTATATGAGTCAGGCAACGAGATGGCGGCTTATGCAGCCCATCAAATCAATTATCACATTATGGGATATTTTCCGATTTCTCCATCGACGGAAGTGGCCCAATTCCTGGATCTGATGAAGTCCAACGGACAACATGATATTGTGCTCATTCCGGCAGACGGAGAGCATGGATCTGCAGGTATATGTTATGGAGCCTCAACTGCTGGCGGCCGCGTATTTAACGCGACTAGCGCCAACGGTTATTTGTATATGTTGGAACAAATGCCGGTGCAGTCCGGCACACGCTTTCCCATGGTGATGAACTTGGTATGTAGATCTGTCTCCGGTCCCTTGAACATCCACGGGGATCATTCGGATCTGTATTATGCCTTAAATACGGGATGGCCGATTGTGATGTGCCGTGATCCGCAAGCGGTTTACGATATGAATATTCTCGCTTTGAAATTGGCTGAAGATCCAGCGGTGCGCTTGCCGGTTCTGGTAGCCTCGGACGGGTACTTCACGTCCCACCAGAAACGCAGAGTGCAAACGTTCGCAAATCGTGAAGACGTGCATGCATTTATCGGCGAGAAGCCGCAAGGTTTCCCTGATACGTTAGATCGGAATAACCCGATCACGGTTGGCCCTTATATGAATGAACCGGATTACATTAATAACTGTTACCAGCAATCTATGGCGATGTACAATGCCGAAGAGGTGTATGATCGCATTCGGCAGGAATATGCCGAATTGACAGGCCGTGACTATCCGATTCTTGAGCTGTATCGGATGGAGGACGCGGAAGTCGCGGTGTTCCTGATGAATTCGGCTTCCGAAATCATCAAGGACGTCGTCGACCAACTCCGCGAAAAGGGCATTAAAGCCGGATCCATCGCACCGAATATGATCCGTCCTTTCCCTGCCAAGCAAATTGCCGAAGCTTTGCAGCATGTGAAGGCGATCACGGTCGGCGATCGCGCGGATTCCTATGGCGGCCATGGCGGCAATATGGTCAACGAAATTAAAGCGGCGCTGTTCACGCACGGGAACAGAGATACGCTTGTCATAAGCCGAATATACGGCTTAGGTGGCAAGGACTTTTATGCCGAAGACGGGCATAACCTGTTCCAATTTGCCATTGACGCTGTGCAAAACGGCAAGGTGGAAGTGCCCTTCGATTACTACGGCCACACGCCAGGTGATCCGGCGAAAGCGCCGAAGCGGGTACTGACACCGATGAAATATGAGGATTTGAAGACGGGGCTCATTACTGTAACACCGGATGAGGCTTCCGGCAAGCTGAATGTTCGGATCCCGCCACTGCGCGCTCTAACCAAGAAACCGAAGCGGATTGCTCCAGGCCATGGCGCCTGTCCGGGCTGCGGCATTTTCTCGGGCTTAGAGCTGTTCTTCAAGGGAATCGAAGGCGATATCGTTTCGATCTTCCACACAGGCTGTGCGATGGTTGTCACGACAGGTTACCCATACTCGGCTCATAAAGCGACGTATATTCATAACCTGTTCCAGAACGGCGCCGCAACGCTGTCAGGGGTTGTGGAGATGTTCTGGGAGCGCAAGCGCCGTGGAGAACTCGATCATTTGGGATTGAAGGACGATTTCACCTTCGTCATGATTACAGGCGATGGCGGCATGGATATCGGCATGGGGCCGGCCATTGGCGCTGCGCTGCGCAATCATAAAATGATTATCCTCGAGTATGATAACGAGGGTTATATGAATACAGGCGCGCAGCTGTCCTATTCAACGCCGATGGGGCATCGCACGTCGACATCGAACGTTGGGAAGCACCAAGGCGGGAAAGTGTTCCACCATAAAGATACGGCGCAAATTATGGCGGCTACGCATATCCCATATGTCTTCACAGGATCAGAAGCGTATCCGCAAGATCTCGTGAAAAAGGCGGCGAAAGCACAATGGTACGCTCAGAATGAGGGCCTTGTGTATGGGAAGATCCTGATTGCTTGCCCGCTCAACTGGCTGTCTGACGACCAGGAGGGATCCAACATTGTAGGCGCTGCGGTAGATTCCTGTTTCTTCCCGCTGTATGAAGTAGAACACGGCATTACGAGCATCACGTATAACCCCGAAGATAAAAACAAGAAAATTCCTTTATCGGATTGGCTTAAGACGATGGGGAAAACGAAACATATGACGAAGCCGGAATATGAGGGCTCGCTCAAATCTTTCGAAGTCGAAGTTGAACGCCGGTGGAATCGTTTAAAAGCAAAACACGAGAACGCTTATTTGTAATAGCAATCATATGAACGAGGCACGTTCACCCTGTTGCGGTGAATGTGCCTTTTTAATGGAGGAAGATCAAATGCCGTATGTATTACAAAATAAAAACACTGAGCAGCTCTTCACCTGTATGCTGGTCAATCATTACGGATTGGCTTACTATGGTGTGAAATTTTGGCCGGAGCAGGAGGAGGCGAATGAGCTTTCACGGGAATTTCTCCTTTCCATAACGGGAGTTGTACCGGAAGATTGGCAGGTGATCGAGCTTGAAGAAGGGGAAATGAAACTCTGCAACGTGAAATTGAAAAATGACCCTAACCTCTCGATCTGTTGGCTTCCAACAAGAAAATCCGAAGTTCAAAAATTGGAAAATTAAACCTTGCCGTCAATAGGTATGCAGCCATGCGACGTTTACATAAAAACGACAAAAATCGCAACCTTTCGCCTATATTCGCTCTTCAGCCCATGAAACTATAATAAGGATATGTAAGTAAAATATGACATCATGAAGTGAGGTTGAGGCGATGAAAAAATGGTCGTTGGTTGTTAGCTTGATTGTTTTGGCGCTTACTTTTGTTTTACCGGCAGCGATTTCAGCAAATGCAGGTGCTTCGACGAAAGCACAGATCGTATCTGGGGTAAGTTTTCGAGATCAGCCGAGCACGTCAAGCAATGTGATCCGCTTGCTGAAAACGAATGAAATCGTCACGGTAACGGATTATGTGACAACCAATTGGTACAAAGTCAAGGATGCTCAAGGCGTGAGCGGCTATGTATCGACAAACAGCAAGTACATAAAAATTGTCAGCAATGCAGCAATCATTTATGGCGTTAACTTTCGTACGCTTCCTTCATCAGATAGTGGCTCCAAAGTGATTCGCATGCTTAATAAAGGTGAAGAAGTTTTAATTACGGATAAGATTAATGACAGCTGGTACAAAATTGTGGATGCGAACGGGACAAGCGGCTACGTAAGCACAGGCAGCAAATATATGGTCACTGATTTCTCCGTGATCGTTCCGAATAGGCCACTTGCGGATGAGATTGAAGCGGTGATTTCAGCAGGCAATGCTTACTTAGGCACACCTTATGAGTTTGGTTCCGTTCGAAATGATCCTACTACGTTTGACTGCTCTGATTTCGTACAAACGATGTTCTGGGATGCGCTTCGCCTCTCGGTTCCAAGTGATTCCGCTGCACAAGGCACTTTCGTGCGATCTTTAGGTCCTGTTAGTACGGATTGGACGAAATTAAAGCGTGGAGATTTGATGTTCTTCAGCTCCTATAAAGGAAGCAAACCTTCTGATTACGATGGTGTCGATCCGTTCAAAGAGCCGATTACCCATGTAGGGCTTTACCTGGGGAATGGAACTATCCTGCATACGTACTCCGTTGAATCCGGCGGTGTTCGTGTCGATACGATCGATGGCAAGCAATGGGAGAACCGCTTTTTGTATGGCGGAAGTGTTTTACGATAAGTGATGGTTCGATCATTGGAGTTTTGCTATATACTATAGATAGGGGCGGATGCAGCTGGCCAGCATCCGCTTCTTCCTGATTCTAAGGAGAAAGGAAGAACCTTATCTTTGAAACCTTCGAGAGCAAATCACCCACTGGAATTTCGGAACACGACGGAAAGAGGACTGAACTTGGATACGGTTCATGAGAGGATCCTGCATTTCATGCGTCTTGAGCCGGCAGGTACCTACAAGTTTATCATTGGAACGGATTGTCAGGTGCACTCAGGCCACACCAAATTCATCACAGGTGTAGTGATTCAGCGGCTTGGAAAAGGAGCGTGGGCATGCTATCGTCAAGTGATTGTCCATCGGGCTTTGCATTCCATTAAGGAAAAGCTTTCGATGGAAACGGCACTCAGTGAAGAGATCGCGACGTACTTTGACGAGGCTAAACGAGAGGATATGGAAAATATTGTTCTTCCTCATCTGTACCAAGGAGCCTCTTTCGATATGTACATCCATATTGATGCAGGTGATGATGAGAATAAGAACAGGACGGCCAAATACGTCCAAGAGATGGTGCGGCGGGTAGAGTCTGTCGGCATGGTGCCTGTCATTAAACCGGATTGTTATGTGGCATCGGCTTATGCGAACAGGTTCTCTAAGAAACCTTATCTTCCCTTGTATGAAGATCGTGAGGTAAAGGATGGCAGTTTATAAGAGAAGATTGAACCGTTAGTTCTAGATGATCTCTGCGATCATTTGAGCTGGCGGTTTTTTGTTCTCTCAACTTAATCTCCAGGTTAAAATGTCCAGTGAAAAAAGGGTTTTCAAAGCTTATTAGCGAAATAAATGCTGACACACCCTTAGAGAGAGGAGACGGATAAGTTATGAGCAAAACATTTATCATAGAAGCCGTTATGCTCGCTGTGCATGGCCAATTAATGCTGCCAGGCCAGCCGGTTACCTATATAATCCCTTATACAAGCATTCAAGAGTTATATGAATTACAAGCAGGCAGCGAGCCGATCATGCTGGAGGAAGAGGATGACGGTTTCGTCAAACAAATGATTGGCGAGTTGATCGCCTTCTTCGAAGAATCATTTAATAAGAAAAAAATTGAAAAAGCACTTGTTGCACCATGGCGGAAAAGCCCGCCGCTGCCGATCAATGAGCACGTCACCTTAATGGTTGTGTTAGCCATCGATACAGAGGCTTATGGTGAGCATTTTGATCCGATTGAAACGGAGTTAATCCTCAGTTCAATGAAGGAGCAAGCCCCCATTTTAACAGATCAGTTTGATCTGATCGAGAGGCTGATTCAAGCCGAAATTCCTGTTCAAGCGTTTGATGTAGAAGACTTCGAATTCGCGGTGGAAGGCGACAATCAAGTTTAGTGAAAGGAGCTGGTGAATACAATTATGCGAGTTAAAGATTTTGAGGAGCAATTGGCCTTATTGCCTGCATACTGGTTTCCTGGTCAAAATTGGACGATCCGTGTAGGTGCGGGCGGCATGAATAATACAACAAGATTTGTTGATGTAGGAGGCACTTCCTATGTACTGCGGTTGTACGAAACTCATCGCGATATCGATAAAATTATTTTTGAGCATCGCATTCTGCTTGCTTTGAACAAACGAAAAAATCAACTACCTTACCGAATTCCAGTGCCGATCGAACTGCCGGACGGTGGAACGGTTGTACAGCTGGATGATAGCCAAGGAAAACTCGCGGCTTTATTCACCTATACGGACGGGATAAATCCCACGTGGGTGAATGCTCAACAATTGCTACATTATGGAGAGGCTGTTGGTCAGTTATCTGCTGTTTTGGGAACGATAGCTGTCGATTTGAAGCCTGTTTACCCACCTTACTACGAGATTGAAAATATTCATCCCCGCTGCACGCCGGATGCGATCCGCGAATTCTGTCTGCATCCACCGGAACCGTTTTTCGCGCAGCGTGAGGAGCTCCTATATATTTTTGAACGATTTTCCGCGTTATATCAAGCGATTCCCTCCTTGCGTAAACTGCCTCATCAACTTGTGCATGGCGATATTAACGGTTCCAACATGCTGGTGGATGAGGAAGGTCACATTACCTCCGTTCTGGACTTTGAATTTATTACGCGCGATCTTCGGGTTATGGAAATTGCGGTCTGCTTGTCCGATTTGATTGATCCTGCGCTGCCGAAAGCGGAGTTGAAGCGAAATTGTGACGCATTCTATCAAGGCTACCAACAATTCGCCCAGTTAAAAGAAGCGGAAATTCAAGTGCTGCCGTTATTGATTGAGCTGCGGAGGCTGGATGTATTTATTCACTTCCTGGGACGATATGCGGATGGTGTTGATCCGCAAGGTGTGCTGATTGATATTATCCAGAATACATTTGATAAGACAAAATGGCTGCAGGAGCATAGCATGGAACTTGTACGTTCTATACAAAATAAGCAATTAGACTAGAGGAACTGTACAACCGTAAGCATCATTGCGGGAATACCTTATAGTACCAAAGGAAAAGGTGGTGCTGGTGGTATGCCAAAAGGTGCTTATCTGGGAAATGTACGTGCAATACCAAATTGCGGCCGTTTTTGTACGAATGTCTGTACACGTTTGTTTGTAGTTGGCCGGAATCAATGTATCGCAGACTGTTTACGCTGTGCGGGAATTCGAGGAACTGCGAAGTCGAAAGCGCTGCTTATGAACAAAGAGGTCTATAAACCAAAAGGCAAAGGGAAATGCGGTTGTGGTTGCGGTAAATGCAAGTAAGTCCTGAAACTGTCGAGGCGACTCGGCAGTTTTTTTGTTGCCGGGAACGAGTCTGAGAGAGCCTACTAACCTAAAGGTAAGTAAGACACGTTTTTTTCAGTTCTTTTTTTGTTGCCAGCGTTCGCCTATACTGTACTAAGAAACCAAACTTTGGTGAAACTTTAATAGATACTTACAACGTAAGCTTTCTATGGACATTTTGAAGGAGGACTCACATGGTTTATCAAGCAAGCTCAACACGTTATGCAGAAATGAAATATAATCGTTCCGGAAAATCCGGACTTAAACTGCCAGCGATTTCATTAGGTCTATGGCATAATTTCGGGGGATTGGATATTCACGAGAATGGACGAGCTATGCTGCTTCGTTCTTTTGACTTGGGGATTACACACTTCGATTTGGCTAATAACTACGGCCCGCCTCCAGGTTCGGCTGAAGAAATGTTCGGCAAAGTATTGAAAAGCGATCTTGGCGCATACCGGGATGAGATGATCATCTCCACAAAAGCTGGTTACCACATGTGGGAAGGACCATACGGGGAGTGGGGTTCCAAGAAGAATCTAATTTCTTCCCTGGATCAAAGCTTGAAACGCATGGGCCTTGATTATGTAGACATTTTCTACTCACACAGACCTGATCCGAACACGCCTTTCGAAGAAACAATGGGCGCACTTGATCAAATTGTTCGTCAAGGTAAAGCTTTGTACGTTGGTCTTTCCAACTACACGGCTGAACAAACGAGAGAAGCGGTGACCATTCTGAAAGGGCTTGGCACTCCTCTGCTGATCCACCAACCTTCTTACAGCATGCTGAACCGTTGGATCGAAGGTGGCCTGCAGGATGTGCTGGATGAATTCGGCGTGGGCAGCATCGCGTTCTGTCCGCTTGCTCAAGGCTTGCTGACGAATAAATATGTGAGCGGAGTACCAAGTGATTCACGCGCAGGCGGGAAAAGCCAATTCCTGAACACGAAGGACATTACAGAAGAGAAGTTGAATCAAATTATTCAGTTGAACGAGCTGGCTGCTAGCCGTGGACAAAGTTTGGCGCAAATGTCGCTGGCTTGGGTGCTGCGCGGCGGACGTGTTACTTCAGCGTTGATCGGCGCAAGCCGTGTATCCCAGATCGAAGAAAACGTTGCAGCTTTGAAAAACCTGGAGTTCGCTCCGGAAGAGCTGGAACAAATTGAAAAAATCCTGAAGTAAGCTTCAGGATTCCAATCGTTTATCAATCGCTTCGGACATGGTCCGGTCGGTCAGATGCGCGTAAATTTGCGTCGTTTCCGGCGAAGCGTGTCCAAGCTGCTCTTGTGTTTTGTATAAATCGTTCTGCAAGTAGTAATCTGTAGCGAATGAATGCCGCAGCTTATGAACGGACAGATAAGGTTTGCCAAAACGCTTCGCATATTTGATAACGAGTTCTTGTATGGCACGTTTGGTCATACGAACGCCTTCTTTTTTGCCATTCGCAATGGCAAGGAAGAGGGCTTTTTCTTTTTTTAGCGGCTTATATTGGGTCTGCCGAATAGCTAGATAATCCGTTAGCGCCTCAATGGCATCCTGACGGAAGTAGACAGGCGTTTTGAACGTATCATCATTTTTACCTTTGCGGTAGACATGCGTTAACTTCTTCTTCAGATCGATATCATCGACATTCAGATTAAACACTTCGGATACGCGCAAACCGGAATTCAAAATTAAAGTAATGATGCATATATCTCTAATTTTGTTACGTTCATAAGAGTAGATAGCCTGCTTGTTGGATGCCACATCATGCTCGTACCCATTCTGGACATAGTCGATGAACTGGGCAATTTCCTCTTCCTGCAGCAGCTTCCCTTCGAGCTTGGCGGCACTATCCTTGGGCCTGTGAGACCGCTTAATTTCCACTTTAGCCATGACATTTCGCTTCAGCAGCGGGTAGAAATTCTCATCTTCGGCAATTTGGCTTAAATAATGGAACAGGGATCGAAGTGCGGAAAGCTTCCGGTTCACCGTCGTCTTGACATTCGCATGTTCTCTCCGAACAGCAAGGAACATCCGGAAATTATCGACGCTGTCCATATGTAATACCTCTAAATCTTCGATAGGCACTTGATTGATTGATGGCGCCGTGCTTAATCCTTCGGCCAGCATCCAGGATAAGAAAATTTCGTAATCGCGCACGTACTCCAGCAAAGAGGAGGGTGAGAGATCAGGCAGCTTATAATTAATAAATTTCTCTATATACCAGGGCATGGTGGGGATTCTTTTCTCTAACTCTTGGCGGTCTTTGACTTTAATAATGTTCATAGGCTCTAGTCACCTCTTTAACGTATGCATGTTGTAAGTATAGCAGTGAGGGAGGGAAATTGGTAGAAGAAGGATGGCTCTGAGGCTTCACACCCTATGTTATGATAGCTAGATCCAAACTTTATGACGCACTTATACGTCCTACCTCATAGAAGACACATAATACGCGCGTATTAAAAGGAGCGTTTTTACACTCATGAGCCTACAACCCAATCTGGAGAAATTGTTAATTACCTGTATAACGGAACATAAAGATCACGTTTACCGTTTGGCATACAGTTATGTGAAAAATCAGGAAGACGCGCTTGATATTGTTCAAGAAGCGATCCATAAAGCGTTTGCCTCGGCGGTATCGCTGAAAAATACAGCGTCGATGAAGAGTTGGTTTTATCGTATTGTTGTGAACACTTCGCTGGATTTCTTACGGAAGCACAAAAACATGCAGGTCGTGGACGAAACGATGCTGGAAGCCATGGACTCTGGCAGTGAAGACGTGTATGCCAATTTGGATCTGGAGACAGCGCTGGATGAACTGCCAACTATGTATCGCAGCGTGATTACCCTTAGATATTTTGAGGATTTGAAAATCGACGAAATTGCCGAAGTGCTGAGCGAAAATATTTCAACGATCAAAACCCGATTATATCAAGCCCTGCGGCTGCTCCGTATTCGTATGACCGATGACAATCCAGAGGAGGCACTCTAAGATGGATAGGAAATTAGAAGAAATGAAACAACAATATATGGATGTCCCGATTCCCAAAGAGCTTGATTCTATCGTATCGAAAGCCATCCAACGTCATACGAAGAAAAAGAGAAGTCTCAAATGGTTGACAGCTGCTGCTGCCGCGGCGATTATTTTTGTCGCTGGTATCAACACAAGTCCATCTTTTGCTCATGCATTGTCGGAAGTGCCGCTGGTGGGGAATTTGATCAAGGTGCTCACGTTTAAAGAATATATGTTTAAAGACCAGACTTATGAAGCCAAATTGGAAGTGCCAGTGATTACGGACATGAAAAATAAGGAACTTCAGGAATCGCTGAATCAAAAATATCAGGAAGAAGCGAAAAAGCAGTATCAAGATTTCATGGTGGAAATGGATAGCATGAAAGCAGCTGGCAGCGGAGGGCATTTGGGCGTAAATAGCGGTTATGTCGTGAAGACCGATAACGATCGCATTTTGTCTGTGGGAAGATACGTGGTAAACATGGTGGGATCATCGTCGACCACGTTTCAATTCGACACGATTGATAAGAAGAAAGAGATTCTCATTACGCTGCCCAGCTTGTTCAAGGATGAGCGTTATATCGAGGTGATCAGCGAGAATATTAAGTCGCAAATGACGGAGCAGATGAAATCGGATCAGGGAAAAGTATATTGGGTGGATGGCTCTCCGGCACCGGTACAGATGAGCGAAATCTTCAAGTCTATAAAAAAAGATCAAAACTTTTACATTAATTCGGACGGTCAACTTGTGATTTCGTTTCAAAAGTATGAGGTTGCGCCAGGTTATATGGGCGTTCCTGAATTCATCATTCCAACTGGTGTGATATCCGATCTTCTGGTCAGCAAAGAGGAATATCTTCGATAATTCAAGCTGCTATGGATGAGAGGAATAAGATCGGCTCATTTTACTAAAATTAATCGTGTATGGAAAATTCGAGCTGGGGGTTCTTTTATGTCACAACAAAATCAACAAGGTCAAGATGACAATAACCAAAACATTGAACAAATTAAACAGTTTGCCCAAAAGGCGGAGCAAGCTGCTGAACAAACCCTGCAGGTAGCTCAAGAGCTTCACTCCCAGGCTACCGCGGCTGCACTCTCGGAGGCGGAGCAGGAGATTCAGCAGCTGCAGTCTCAAATAAAGGATGCACAGGAGAAATCGGCTACCCTCAAAAAGGAGCTTGATTCCCTTGAACAATCTGGGAATTAATTGAAAAAAGGTATTGTCTGTACATGACATGGTGTGTTAAGATGTGGAAAATAAACGGAAGGGCTTCTAGGGATCCGAATCCACACGGATGGCGAACCAAGCGAAGCCGACACGGATGAAGACGTGTTACACCGTAAGGGATAAAAGACCTTCGGAAAGTTCCGCCTGCATAGGCGAAACGGACCGAGAGGTCTTTTTTGCTTTAGTGAATGAAAGGACGGTGGCCCTGATGGAGTCGATACGTGTTCAGCAGTTAGGGAAGTCATTTCGAATGAAGAAGAAAGAAGAGGGATTCATCGGCAGTGTTAAGGCGCTCATTAGGCCGCAATACACCGAGAAAGTAGCCGTTGAAGGCATTACGTTCTCTGCTGCTAGAGGAGAAACGCTAGCCTTCCTCGGCCCGAACGGAGCGGGGAAGTCAACGACGATCAAGATGCTGACCGGGATCCTGCATCCCTCCACGGGTGAGGCGGAAGTACTGGGCTGTTGTCCTTGGAAGGAGCGAAACAAGCTTAGTTATCAGATCGGCTCTGTGTTCGGCCAAAAATCGCAGCTCTGGTACCATCTGCCGCCGATCGATACCTTTGAGCTGATGAGCCGTATTTATGAGCTGCGGCGAAGTGATTATATCAAGCGGCGTGACGACCTGATCGAGCGGTTCGAGCTTGGTCCCTACTTGCAGACCACCGTTCGTAAGCTGTCTCTAGGCGAGAGGATGCGCTGTGAAATCGCAGCTTCCTTGCTGCACCGTCCCCAAGTGCTCTTCCTGGATGAACCGACGATCGGATTAGACGTGGTTGTGAAGCAGCGTATCCGAGAGCTCATTCTGGAGTTGAAGCGGGAAGAGGGGACAACGATCTTCCTAACCTCTCACGATGCCGGCGACATCGAACGGCTATGCGATAGAGCCATTGTGATCAATCATGGACGAATTGTGTTCGATGATCGCGTTCAAGTGATGAAGCAGCGCTTCATGACTCACAAGACAGTACGCCTTGTGCTGGAGGACGAACCAGGCGAGATGGAACTCGAAGGCGTGGCGTTGCTGGAAAAAAACGGCGTGGGGCTCTCCCTCTCGGTGGATACGGGGCGAACAACGATTGAAACAGCCTTATCTCAGATTATGGCGGCTCACCGAATTGTTGACGTCACAGTAGAAGACCCGCCTATGGAGGATATCATTACTCGCATGTACGGGGACTATGGCAAGGGAGGGACGGAACATGAACTCCTGGAGCAAATCGGTTAAGTATGTTTTTATCGGCAAAATCACACTGCGTAACCAATTTGCCTATATGATTGATTTTCTTATTCGATCGATTTTTTTGCTTTTGATCTTATATATTTTCCTTCAGTTGTGGCAGACGACGTTCCATGGGGAAGGCACAGATACCATTGCCGGTTATAGTTTTAAACAAATTATGTGGTATCTGGTCATTACGGAATCGATGATTTTGGCTAGTCCCAGCTTGTGCACGCGGGTTGAAGAAGAAGTGAAAAGCGGCGACATCGTGTTTAAATTCGTTCGTCCGGTCAATTTTGTCGTGTTCCACTTTGTCGAATACATGAGCGAAGCAGCCATACGTTTTATCGTAAACGCATTTCTTGGTACCATTTTGGGGCTATTAATCATTGGGCCGCCGCATTTCGGCTATGGGTTGTTATGGCTTCCGCTTATTGCGCTTTGCGGTTTCACGGTCAATTTTTTACTGAACATGGTATTAGCCCTTTGCGCTTTCTGGGTGGAAGAGACTCGGGGATTGGAATTTGTGTACAATAAATTTCTATTTACCATCGGCGGCATGCTGATGCCTCTTGAGCTATTCCCTGATGCGCTGCAGCAGGTAGGCCGCTGGCTCCCCTTTCAAACGATTGTTTATCTCCCAGCCAAAACAACGGTGGCTTTCGATGCCTCCAATTTGGGCGGAACGATTTGCACACAGCTGATTTGGATGCTGGTGATCGGTGTTATCGTCTTTCTCGTGTATCGGAAAGGAGTGACAAAACTCAATGTTAACGGTGGATAGCAAACGTTTGCCAACAATCAGCGAATACGGGCAGCCCGGGAAGTTTAAGCGATTACTTCGATTTGTTCTAGCATGCTGGAAGCTCAATCTGGCGGGAGCCATGGAATTTCGCTTGAGTTTTCTGCTTACCGCCGGCATGATGATCATTAATAATGTGGTTTGGATCGTATTCTGGGGGATTTATTTTGGCCGATTCCATGTGTTGAATGGATGGGAGATGCAGGATGTGATGATGCTGTGGGCCGTAGCAGCCGGAGGTTTCGGGGTGATGGCCACATTCTTTGGCAATGCGACCCGGATATCGAATCTGATTGCGACCGGACAGCTTGATATTTATTTAACACAGCCAAAGCCCGTACTGCTGCATGTTCTCATTAGCCGGATGTCGGTTAGCGCCATTGGTGATGTCTTATTTGCCCTATTGATTTACGCCGCTTTTGGAGATAAGTCAGGGTTTGGTTTACTTAAATTCACACTGGCGATGGTATTGTCGACGCTGATTTTTATATTTTTCACGGTCATTGTAAATTGTCTTGCTTTCTGGTTGGGCAGCACGGAGGGACTTAGTTTGCAGTTGTATAATGCACTTTTAACTTTTACAACGTATCCGACCAGCATTTTTAAAGGTTTAGGTAAAATTGTTCTATTCACCGTGCTGCCAGCGGGATTTATTAGTTACTTGCCGATTGGATTGTTACGCGATATCGATCTGCCGTTTATTTTAGCTGCCATTGGTATTGCTCTATTCCTTTGCGTTGTCGCCATAAGCCTATTTCATGGAGGGTTAAGAAGGTATTCATCCGGTAACATGATGGGACTGAGACGTTAGAAAGCATAGCATGCTTATGAGCTGCGCATACTACTCAGGTGGCAGACATATTACGTAAAACAAAGGAGTCGATAAGAATGTCAAGACGCCGGCGCGGTCCAGTACCGAATCCGAATATGCAAAGCCAACCTAACGGTATGATGCAGCCAACGTTTCAAGCAACGTCTTCGTATCAACCAAACATGCAACAAAATTTTATGCCGCAAGCCCGTAATGATCAATATCAGTACCAGACCTATCAGGGCGGAATGCCTGTTCCGGGTTCTTCCGGCGACATGAGTGCCCCGTATGGTCAACGAAATACTGGTATTAATCACGCGGACGCGCGTAATGTGGGGTTCCAAGGTGGATACACAGGGTATGGAGCGAATGGTCAACCTACGCAGTACGGTACGTTTATGAGAGATGGAACGCAGTACGGGGCAGGACCTCATACGATCGATCCGAATAAAGCGATTATTCAAGCTGTTCATTATGGAGACGGCGGCATTCGCAGCGTGCAATTTCAAGATGGCCGAATCGTGGATATTGCTGATGCAATAGCGATGACGGAAGCTGGATTAATTGAAGATGTGAATACGGGGCGAAATCGTGAAGGGGAAAAGACGCTAAGGTCTTACCCGGATGGAGATCCAAGCAACAACTTATCGAATTTACCCCGGTTTTAAAAAGGGATGACATCAAGCAGTTTGCTGCCAAGCAAGCTGCTTTTTTACTTTTTCAAGGTTTTTCTCGAAAAATATCATTTCTGATGTCACAGAAACTCCATGCCAGTTGTCTTATTAATGGATGGTTCTGGGCAGTTTTTTCACAGAGAATGGTTTATTTGGGTTTGTTTCATAATACTTAAAACAGATTAAATTTTAAATCAAAGAGAAGAGGCTATTATGCAAAGTTATACTATGGACCCACAACTTCATAACATCGAAGATTTGTATAAAACCTATAAGTCTCATTTGTTTGCAATAGCTTACCGCATGCTTGGGTCTAGCTCCGATGCTGAGGATATGGTGCAAGATTTGTTCATCGGCATGCACGGTTATCTGAATGATAATATCCATAATATGAAATCATATTTAAGCAAAATGATGATCAATCGGTGTTTGAATGAATTGAAATCGGCGCGAAAGAAACGTGTTAGCTACGTAGGCAATTGGCTTCCGGAACCATTGGTCCAATTGAGTGAGGATAATCCGCTCGATAGCATTGAACGTCATGACACGATTTCCTACGCTTTTCTTGTACTGATGGAAAAACTAACCCCACTGGAGCGAGCTGTATTTATCTTAAGAGAAGTTTTTGCCTATGAGCATAGCGAAATTGCCGAAATGTTCAATAAAACGGAAGTGAATTGCCGTAAAATTTATAGCCGGGTTAAGAAAAAAGTTGATATATCTACAGACAAAAATGATTACTTACAGATGCATCCCGTTGAGGAAAAGGAACTGGTGACGCGGTTTATCTCTGCGCTTTCGAACGGCAACGTTCAATCCCTCGTGGACTTACTGACAGAGGATGTCATCTTGGTTGCGGATGGTGGTGGGAAAGTGTCGGCTGCAGCTGTGCCAGTTTACTTGAGAGAACGTGTACTTAAAATATTGCAGGCTCTTTCGTCTAAATTTCCGGAAACGGACGCTCATCTCGTCGAGGTTAATGATCAACAAGGAATATTGTTAACCAAAGATGGCGTGCCAACTGGCGTCATTTCTTTTGAATGGGATGCCTATAAGCTGGCTGTGCAGCGAATTTTCATCATTTTGAATCCAGATAAGTTAAAACATATAGCCAGTTCCTTGTAAAAAAACTCCGGTCCCTGCCTTGAAGCGGGGCTCGGAGTTTTTATCTATGAAACGGACACCTTGCGCCGCCGATTCTTCAAACTGCCAACCAACCACAAAAGTAAAGGGATGGCAATGTACGCGAGCGGATAAAAGATACTTATCAGAAACTTGTTCTTCAACGTATAAGAAATTCGAATATTGTATGAGCTATAGACGACAAATGCCAGTAAAATAAACGCAATGCTGCAGGCAATGTATTTCCAATTCTTGATGCCTGTCCACTCGGACAACCCGTAACTCATAATAAATAAGCAGATCGATAGCTTGATAAAAGCTCCGAATAACCATAGCGGAATGTAAAAAGCATCGATATTTTGAATGAAATTAAGAATGGATACCAGCTTGGAGAGTGAATAGACAGGAACTAATAATTGCGAAGCTACATCGGGACCGGCGACGAATAAAAGAACGAGCGCGGCTAAAACACCCCAGATCATCGAGATACCTGTTCCCCATAGGATGGCTCGCGCGGCTGTTTGCTTGTTCTCTGCGAAAAAGAACAACATCAATATGATGGAGGGATCCACCATGTAGCAGTACGAATAAAAAGTGCCTTTTAGTATTTGCAACCAACCTGAATCCACATAGGCGGGAAATATTCTTGTTGGATCCATGTCCTGAGGATTGAGAAACAACTGCAAGAACAACATGAATACGAAGATGGGGCCAATGACCTCTGCGCATCGACTGATGGTCGTAATCCCACCCTTATACACGGCATATGAAATCAGAAATATCATAAAGAGCAAGATAATGATCGTGGGTGTATTATGCAGCAAAACTAAATTCACAAATTCCGCATTCCCTTTTGCAATCGTGGACATTTGTAAAAACCAAAGAAGAAAATAGACGATCACAGTAATTTTGCCCAAAAAAGTACCCAAGAGGTCTTTCATAAAGCTCACTAATGTTTTTTCTTTATTTTGCATACAAACACGGAGCATCACCCAGGTAATTGCCATCATTAGCAAGCCGCCAAGCAGGATAGAAATCCAACAGTCCTGGTGAGCTTGCTCCGCGGCCAAATGGAGAGGAAGATAAGAAAGTACGATAATAGAAGAGATGCAAACCAACCAAAACATCTGATAACTACTTACTTTCATACAGCCTTCACCCTCTTTAGCTTCTTCGTTTTATTTGCCCGCCGGTTGCTCCGATAGATCTTATTTGGACATTCGCTTGAATCGTCACATCGAGTTGTTTAAAGTTGCCATCCCAATCCTCTTTATGCGTTCTCCACCATGTTGGATAATGGCGGTGCAGGTAAGCACCGATTCCGAAAACGTCAGGACCCCAATTTTGAACTTTTTTCAATGTTGGCTGTAACTCTTCTCTAAGCTGATCATTCAAATGTCTCTGTACTTCAAGCAGGTTGCTTACTTCGGACATATCCATTTGAGTGGTGTTTTCAAGCAAGTAGGCTTGCGCTTTTACTGTTAAAACAACTTGTCTGGGATCATCGTCGCCAACTGATGAAATTTCGCGTTTTAGATGGCTTAATCGGAAGGATAGCTCCCCCTTGCCGTCCTTCCACGGAATGGTCAGAACGCGTACCCCGTCTTTGCCGGACATCCAGGCTGTTTGACTGCCCTCTACATCATCCAAAACCCCACCTATTTTAAGCTTGTTATTTAAAACCGCGTAACCGGATAGTACGGCCATGGGATCCTTTTTATTTCTGCTTACTTGCGTATTTTGAATTTGCAGAATAGGGACGAGTGTTCTGTGTTCCTCTGCACTACTGTCGATAATGAATTGCCTGGTGGAGTAACTCTTCATGCCATTGATGTGCAGTTCTTTTCCCGCGGCAATGCTAGAGAGATGCTCCAAGGGGTGCTTGGACATTAGGAAATCTTTCGCACTTTTTCCTTTAATCATAACGGTAATATCTCTTTGATTGTTGGCAGGATCTCTTCCGAGTTCGTCAAATAGCTTGTCCACCTCGTTCTTACTGAAAAACTCTTCACTAATCGCAATAATGACACGATGATTCGTCAATAATCTCCGCGACAATTTTTTTTGTATTTTTTCGCTGGCATCAAGAATATCCCTGCCTTTGGCGGTCATGACAATGTAGCCGTCTGAATCTCCGGATCCTCCTCCTATGGATGAACCATTGATCTGGGAAGGGATACAAATCTGATGGCTGATTTCAATTTGTCCATCCTTGTCATGATCAAATGCAGTGCCCAGCACGAATGCCAATTGATTGGGTTCTACAAAATCGGTGCAGGCTGAGGCAAATAATAGAAGGGTGAGGGATGCGCTTATAACGATAACAAAACGGATCATGTTTGACGGCCTTTCTTATTTAAAACGTTCTTGAATCTAAAAGGGAAGCGGATAATGACATCTTTGAACCGTTTGGCGTCAAACGGAGCAATCGGGCTCAAGAAGGGGGTTCCAAATGATTCAAGCGACACCAGATGAATCAGTAAAAAGATTATGCCATAGGCGAAGCCGACGAAACCAAGCCACCCGGATATAAAGAGTAAGAGGTATCTAATGAAACGGAAGGGAAGCGTGGCGCTGTACCTCGGTATGGTGTATGCCGCGACACCGGTCAATGAAATCACGATGATAATCGGGGTTGAAATAATTCCGGCTTCTACCGCCGCTTGTCCGATGACCAACGCACCAATAATGCTGACGACGGGCCCGAGTTGATTGGGCAGATGTACACCTGCTTCTTGCAAGCCGTCAAAAATAAACATCATCAGGAATATTTCGATGACGGTAGGAAAAGGGCTGTTCTCCCTTGCCGTTGCAATCCCGATCATAAGCGAGCTTGGGATCATTTCGGGGTGAAATGTTGACAAAGCGACGTATATTGCGGGCAAAGCAAAGGAGGTGAAGGTCAATATATATCGGATCATACGTGTCAGTAAAACAAAGATGAACCTCTCGAAATAGTCATCCGCCGATTGAAGACCTGACCATAGTGTAATAGGAAGGATTAGGACAAAGGGAGTTCCATTCGTTATAATCGCGACTTTACCCTCCAGAAGACTTGCTGCCGCAATATCAGGTCGTTCCGTATTCTGAATCTGTGAGAAGATAGAGAAAGAGTTATGCTCAAGGCACTCCTCGAGATAAGCGGAATCGAGAACGCCTTCAAGCTCAATGGCATTTAACTTATCTCGTACCTCGGTTAGTACTTTCTCATCTGCTAATCCTTTCAAATAGGTTAGGACAACTTCGGTCTGCGTATAAGTCCCAACTGTAAAAGATTCCATTTTCAAATGTGAGTGAACAATTCTTCTCCGAATCAACGTTGTATTCGTGCGAATATTTTCGACGAAGCCCTCTTTTGATCCTCGTAATGTTGCTTCTTTCCTTGGCTCTTGGATACTTCTTGTCTCAAATCCTTGCACCTGTGCAATTAGCGCGGTTGCCGCATCATCTGCTAATATTCCTAAGCTGCCTTGCAGAATGTGCTGGACAAGATCTTCGAGCGTACAATCCGTCTTGACGTCGGTTAAAGGAATCCATTCCTGGCTAAGCATGTCGGCGAGAGATTGAATCCGATCTATGCCTTGGGGGAGACCGTTGAAAATCAGCGGTTTGAGTACGTTATCTTCGACACTTTGCATACGAGTCATTCCGTCTAAATAGACGAAGATGAGTTTGGTTTCATCTTTTAACATAAAAGATCGTATAACGATATCTGAGCAATCACGGAACTGATCTCTAAGAAAGGCTTCGTTCACTTCGATTGACCTGCTTATTTCGCTCATCGAGGATCATCTCTCCATGCATCATAGATGATGGATATTATTAACAAAGTATTATTTCGTTATGCAGGGTGTGTAGGATGTCACACTTTGAAGACGCCAATTGTCTTAATAGTGTTATGAAATCAAAACAGTGGAGGTAACAAAAATGACACAACGTATAAATTACATGCAGCAATCACCGGAATTCACCAAAAAAATGATGGACTTCAGCAACGCTGAGAAGGATAGCTCCATTGAAGAAACAATCCTGCATCTGGTTCACATCAGAGCTTCACAAATGAATGGATGTGGATTCTGCGTGGATATGCACGTCAAACAAGCCAAAATTCATGGTGAGAGCGAGCTTCGTCTCTATCACCTTCCAATTTGGCGCGAATCCACTTTGTTCTCGCCGCGCGAACGTGCTGCACTAGCATGGACTGAAATCCTGACCAAGCTTCCTGAACATGGCGTACCTGATGACGTATATGATCGAGTTCGCGGCCAGTTCTCGGAGAAAGAATTGTCTGATTTGAGCTTCTCCATCATGGCGATCAATGCTTGGAACCGAATCAACGTCGGGTTCAAAACAGTTCCAGGCTCGGCTGACGCAGCATTCGGCTTATCGAAAGCTGGTCTCAAATAATTTCAATCATAAAACCAGGAGGAATTCATATGAAAATCGTTGTAATCGGTGGTAATGGACTTATTGGGAAAAAACTTGTAAATAACTTGCGTGAACTTGGCCATGAAGTTGTAGCGGCATCACCTTCCTTAGGCATCAACTCCGTTACGGGTGAGGGGCTTGATGCGGCAATCAGCGGCGCACAAGTTGTCGTTGACGTTACGAACGCTCCTTCGTGGGAAGATCAAGCCGTGCTAGACTTCTTCAAAACGTCAACGCGAAATCTTCTTGATGCAGAAGCTGCTGCAGGCGTGCAACATCACGTTGCTTTGTCGGTCGTTGGTACGGATGGCTTGCTTGAAAGTGGATATTTCCGTGCGAAAATGGCGCAAGAAGAGATGATTAAAGATTCTAAAGTGCCATATACAATCGTTCGCGCGACGCAATTCTTCGAGTTCGTTGAAAGTATTGCTCAATTCTCCACGGAAGGGGAAACCGTTAGGATGCCATCTGCCTTTATTCAACCGATTGTTTCCGACGATGTCGCTGCCGCGCTTGTGGACTATGCACTCGAGGCTCCAGTGAATGGCATTGTTGATCTGGCTGGTCCCGAGCGTATGGGTCTTAATGAACTTGTGCGTCGTTTCCTGGAAGCCAGAAAGGACGCAAGACAGCTTATCACAGACGAAAATTCACGCTACTATGGCGTGCTGTTGAAGCAGCATTCCCTCGTCCCACTAGGCGAGGCGCGCATTGCTCCAACACATTTTGAAGAGTGGTTAAATCGTACTACGAACTAAGTAGAATAGACTGCAATGCCGAAAAGGAGAACTGCTTGAGTGCAGGTCTCTTTTTTTTTATCCAATAAATAGCTCCTCCGAAGATGTCACGTATTGTTGCCGCCAGTTGCCTTATTAATGTCGATCCGAATAGCTCATACCATACCCCCCAGGAGGAATCATAATGAAAATAGCTATTATTGGCGGTGGATTAGCCGGATTAACAGCGGCAGCATACTTGACTGAGAATCCACAGGTTGAAGGAACTTTATTCGAACGCAGTCCGCAATTAGGCGGGCGAGCTTTTACTTATGAAAAGGCTGGATTCACATTGAACTACGGCGCACACGCGATCTATGGCATCGACCGCCATATCTTGTCGTCCATGGAACACGAATTGCGTCTGACATTTTCCTCAAAGCAGGTCGATAAGCGTAAAGTCGTTTATTCGAAAGGTAATCATCTTACAACGGCGCCGCTGGACGCTATTAATCTTTTAACAACAGATCTGTTAAGCACCATGCAGAAAGTAAGATTTGTCGGAGATATTACGGCGATTATTGCCAATATTCATAACTTGAAAAATTACAATACCTTAGAGGACTATTTCGAAGCCTCCAAGGCGGATGATGATGTGAAGGAGTTATGGGAGCATTTGGTTTGCTCCAACTTTTTCATTGCTCCTGAAGATGCTCGCCATGTTTCCGGAGCTGTGATTAGCGAGTACTATCATAATTTGTTCCTGTCAACGAAACCTGTCAATTACATCTTAGGAAGTTGGTCCGTTATTACGAATCAATTGAAGCAGAAAATAACGACTTCTGGCCAATGGGAAATCGCCATGCAGGAAAGTGTTGAAGAACTTCGATATGAGAATCAAAAATTCGTTCTGCAGACTAAAAATCGTAGGCAGGCCTATGATAAAGTTGTTTTTGCCATGCCGGTTCAACAAGTCATCAAATTTCTCAAAGGTACGGCTTGGGAGCCATTCCTTGCTCCATATGAATCCAATACAGCAACCGAAGTAATGATCTATGATGTTGGATTAATTCAGGTTGTTGCAAGACCTTTTACGTATATTAGCGATATGGATAATAAAATATTTATCACGGATGTGTCGGCAACAGACCATACGCTTGTCCCAGAGGGTGGACAACTGCTCCAGGCAATTGCCTATTTAAAAGATCATTTTGATAATGAGGAGCAGCGTAAAACCTATTTGGATGATAAGAATGCACAGATGGAAGCACTCTTCGATCGGCATTATCCAGGATGGCGCGACGTTACCGCGGTGAAACGCGTTTCCAAAAAAGCCATGGTTTCCAGCGTGAAAAACGTTATTACAAATAAGTTACTTCCAACTCGTATCGATCATGTTCCGTTCTATTTTTGTGGAGACGGCTGTGAGGGGAAGGGAGAGCTTGCAGAAAGAGCTTTCTCCAGCGCTCGAAATGTGGCTTTGTCCATTGTTAATGAAGCTCACGAAGCTTTGCAAACGGTTTGAAAAATAGGGTACTCGAACACAGTAAAAGGTATGTCACACTTCAATGCGGCCAATTGTCTTAATCGTGTAAAGAAAAACAACCAAGTAACAGCACAATGCAGGTATATAAAAATAGCACAACGTGTAAATTATAGGCAGCAATCATCTACTAGGAGGAATTCATATGAAAATCGTCGTTATTGGTGGTAGTGGTCTTATTGGAAAAAAACTCGTAAACAACCTGCGTGAGCATGGCCATGATGTAGTGGCTGCGTCACCTTCTTTAGGCATCAACTCCGTTACGGGTGAAGGACTAGGTGAAGCAATTAGCGGCGCAGAAGTTGTTGTCGACGTTTCGAACGCTCCCTCTTGGGAAGACCAAGCCGTATTAGAGTTCTTTGAAACATCAACTCGTAATCTGCTTGCAGCTGAAGCTGCTGCGGGCGTGAAACATCACGTTGCCCTATCCGTCGTTGGTACGGATGGATTACTTGAAAGTGGCTATTTCCGGGCAAAGATGGCGCAAGAAGAAATGATTAAAGCCTCCAAAGTCCCTTACACAATCGTTCGCGCGACACAGTTCTTCGAGTTCGTTGAAAGCATTGCTCAATTCTCTACGGAAGGACAAACCGTCCGGATGCCGTCCGCCTATATTCAACCGATTGTATCCGACGATGTCGCTGCCGCGGTTGCGGACTATGCGCTTGCGGCGCCGGTGAATGGTATTGTGGACCTGGCCGGTCCAGAACGAATGGGTCTTGATGAACTCGTTCGTCGCTTCCTGACTGCTAGAAAGGACACTCGGCAAGTAGTCACAGACGAAAATTCTCGTTACTACGGTGTGCTATTAAACCAACATTCCCTTGTCCCTCTTGGGGATGCACGTATCGCTACGACACGCTTCGAAGATTGGTTAAAGAGCACTTCGAAATTTTAAAATTGACATCGAGTATACTCCAGGTACTATTCTTGGAACTAGGCGAAGTGACTTCAGCCTAAGCCCCAAAATTCAATGACTATGGAGGAATATTCAGATGCAAAAAAATAGCAAAGAAGTAACGATACAAGCTCCAATTCAATCCGGATTTGGCCCAAGAACGACGGCGCAGGAAGCACTTGAGGGAAAAGATTTGAGCGGTAAAGTCGCGATAGTAACAGGTGGTTATTCAGGTCTAGGTCTCGAAACCGCACGTGTGCTTGCGAATGCCGGGGCGACGGTTATTGTGCCCGCGCGTACGCCGGGGAAAGCTCTGGCTACCGTTTCCGATATCCCTGGGGTTGAACTGGAATCTTTGGATCTTCTGGATCCAGCTTCCATAGATGCTTTCGCCGAGCGATTCCTTGCTTCGAACCGTCCTTTGCATATCCTTGTTGATAGCGCCGGGATCATGGCATCGCCGCTGGCGCGTGATCACCGCGGGTATGAAGCTCAGTTTACAACAAACCACTTGGGACATTTTCAACTAGCGGCAAGACTGTGGCCGGCTTTAGTGAAAGCCGGGGGAGCTAGAGTTGTATCGGTTTCATCGCGTGGTCATGCGATTAGCGGGATGGACTTCAACGATCCGCATTTTGAAACTCGCCCATATGAGAAATGGACAGCTTATGGACAATCCAAAACTGCAAATGCCTTATTTGCAGTGGAGTTGGATAAGCGAGGCCAATCCTATGGTGTTCGTGCTTTTTCCGTTCATCCAGGTTCGATTGTAACCGACTTGTCACGTAACCTGTCAGATGATGAAATGCATGCAATGGGGGCTTTGGACGAACAAGGACAGCGGGTCTTCAGCGAGTATAACGATGAATTTAAAACAATTTCGGAAGGTGCCGCTACGATTGTCTGGTGTGCTGTGAATAAACAATTGGAAGGCAAGGGAGGCGTTTATTGCGAAAATGTAGATATCGCACAGGCCGTTCCAGCCGATAACCCTCGCGGTCCAGGCGTCAAACCATGGGCGACGAATCCGGAATTCGCCGAGCAACTCTGGTACCTTAGTGAAGATCTGACCGGTATCAAGTTTCCAGTATAAGCAAGAGTGAGCTATCAACCGTCCTCAGGTTTTCGAACCTTGTGGGCGGTTTTTTGTCACACTTTGACACTCTCAATTGTCTTATTAATGTCAAGACAACATATTATTGCCCGATTCGAAACAACGAGACAGATCGGGAAAAATCATCTTAGAGAGGTGTCACATGAAAGGAAATTCCTATTACTGGCGCAAACTGCATTCGCTACTCGGAGTCATTCCACTCGGAGGCTTCATACTAGTTCATCTATTGATTAACTTTCAATCGTTTGAGCGTGGACCAGAGGGGTTCAGCAGCGGTGTGCATTTGGTCAACAGCCTGCCGCTTAAACCTTTACTCGAAATCTTTGGAATCTATATTCCGATCCTGTTCCATGGCGTATATGGACTTTATATGGCTTATCAATCCAAGCTGAACTCAGGACAATATGCGTACGGTCGCAATTGGGCGTTTACCTTACAACGTATAACGGGGGCAATTACGTTTATTTTCGTTTTCTGGCATTTCTTTAATACGCGCCTTCAAGTCTACCTTGGGACTATCACGCATGATGATCTTGGTTCTACAATGCATCAAATTGCTACGAATCCAACTTACTTTGTCCTCTACGTGATCGGGGTATTGTCAGCGGTATTCCATTTCAGCAATGGTCTATGGGCTTTTATGATTAGTTGGGGGATTACGATCTCACCGCGCGCACAAAAAGTTTCTTCTAAAATTTGTATGGGAGTATTTGTTCTTGTTTCGCTGCTGTTCCTTCTTTCGCTCATTGCGTTCACTAGCGAGGAGTTTAAAGGAACGGCTATCGGCATAGGTTTGGCGGTCGGCAGCATCTGACAGTCGAATAACCTCATAACGGGATAAAGTTGTTGTCGCGGCTCTTGACAGCAAACTTTATCCCGTTTTTGTTTCATATTCTCAGTTTATGAATTTTTAATATGCGGTTTAGACCTAGTTTATTTCCATTTATTATCTTATAGATACGACGTTTACAGGGGGAATACGGGACAATGAAAGTGTTAAACATAACACAGAAGAAGTGGCTCTTGAGCTTGCACATCCTTTTTTCAGCCATTATGCTCGGGACAAGTGTAACATTTCTTATTTTGAGTATAACGGCAGTGAGCACCAGTGATTCAGGATTAATACTTTCTTGTTACAAGGCTATGCATGTTTTATCCACAACTTCTGTCAGAGCCTCGTTTATTGGAACAATAGTGACAGGATTGCTTTTATCCGTATGGACTCACTGGGGGTTGGTGAAATATTATTGGATCATAGCAAAAGAAATCCTTAGTTTGATCGCGCTTATTCTAGGTCCTGTCGGCATGTACATTTGGACGCTTCAAGGCATATCGCTGATAACGGATGTGGGGGTAGAGGGAGCAAATCAAGGGGCTATGGTAGTAAACACGATATCGTTATTCATTGGCATAGCTTTACAGTTGATCTCCTTGGTTGCCATGTTTCTGCTATCCGTTTTTAAGCCATGGGGGAAGCGCAAATAGGGCAGGAGTTCTTTGTCATCTGGAAATGAGATGTCGAATATCTCATTTCCGTATTATACAAGATAGATGAATCGTTGTAAGATACATAAGAAGACAGAAACAACACAGTTAGTTAGCGCCTAAGAAAAGGACGCTTTTTTTAAACAAAATTAACTACCTTTTAATAGGTAGAAACGGAGAGTGGAGAAAATGAGTAATCAAGGTAAAGTTGTCGTAATTACAGGTGGAAGCAGTGGAATTGGGAAAGCAGCAGCTATTGAATTTGTAAAAAGAGGAGCAAATGTCGTCATCAATGGGCGTCGCGAGGAAGAGCTAGTTAAGGCTGCAAATGAAATCGATCCGACAGGTGCGCATGTCGCTTATGTTGCAGGCGATATTTCAAACCCGAAAGTAGCTGAACAGTTAATCGGCGAAGGACTTTCGCGTTTTGGACGCATTGACACACTGATCAATAATGCTGGGATTTTTGTTGCGAAACCATTTACCGAATACACGGAAGAAGATTTTGCCTCGATCCTTTCCGTCAATGTGGCAGGATTCTTCCATCTCACACAGCGCGCTCTGATCGAGATGTTGAAAGAGGGTTCAGGCCACATCATCAACATTACAGCAAGTGGCTTCATCGAGCAGCCAATTAAAGCCATTCCTGCTGCATTGCCCGCTTTAACCAAGGGAGGCTTGAACGCAGCAACGAAATCGCTAGCGATTGAATATGCGGACAAAGGAATTCGGGTGAACGCTGTCGCACCGGGAATTACCAAAACGCCGATGCATCCGGTTGAGAATCACAATTATTTGGCTACCTTACACCCTATGGGCCGAATGGGCGAGATGCAAGAGATTGTTGATGCGATTGTATATCTGGAATCCGCGAATTTTGTAACTGGAGAAATTCTTCACGTCGATGGCGGTCAAAATGCAGGTCAGTGGTAAGCAAGTCTAAGCTAGAGAAATCCGTGAATAGGTTCAGAATAATAATATAGCAAAGTCGTATCTCTTTATATAATCCCAGTGCCGTTCAGGCCTGGGATTATATGTGTTATTTCCTGGCTATAACAAGGAGAGTGCGATGAAGATGGCTGCTTCATCCAAGAATATTTTTGGTGAAAAAATGGGAAATTAACTTTAACAGTTTTTCACTAGGAGGACTTTTCATTGAAGTGGATTAGGAAATGGATGCACAAGAAACCTGGGTATCCAATTATACCTGAGGATCATCTCTCTGAAGCTGAAGAGACCGCCAATTTAAACTTGGATTTAGAGCATAATGAATTAATTTTTAAACGTATATTCCATAAAAGTGCGGACATCGTTTTTCGAAAAGTTCAATCGGCAGGAAAAGATCATTGGCTTATCATTTACTTTACGACTCTTGTTGAAGAAGAGCTGATTAACAAGCATATTTTGGAACCAATGATAGCCAAATCGAACAAGCAAGACGAGTTGTTTATCGTAAATACAGAATCGCTGGATGATCAAGTTATCTCATTAGGGATGACGAGTATGACATCTGAAGTAAAGGAAATTGTAAATCAGGTGCTAAATGGCCATGCAGCTGTGCTTACTTTAGGGAATTGCGAAGCAATGCTGGTCAAAGTGAATGCTAAATCACAACGAAGCTTGGATGAACCGTCATCTGAACCTGTTATACGCGGTCCAAGAGTTGGATTTATCGAGAAAATCTCAACAAATATCGGGTTAATACGCGCCAAAATTAAAACTTCAAGGCTAAAAATGGAATCCTTTACAATTGGAGAGCTTACTAAAACCCCAGTTGTCATTACATACATAGAAGGTATTGCGTCTGAATCTATCATTGAGGAAGTTCGAAAAAGGGTAGGTCGGATTCAAATCGATGGGATCATTGATTCAGGTTATGTTGAGGAATTTATTGAAGACAGTCCTTACTCCCCTTTTCCGCTTGTGCACAGTACAGAACGTCCAGATGTAGTTGCTGCAGAACTGTTGGAAGGAAAAGTAGCTATTCTAGTAGATACATCTCCATTTGTTTTAATTGTTCCTATGACCTTCTGGACAGGCCTCCAGGCAAGTGAGGATTATTACATCCGCTGGCCAATCGCCACTTTTGTACGGTGGATTCGTTTCCTTTTCATTAGTATCGCGATATTTGCTCCTCCTCTATACGTCGCGATTTCGACTTTCAATCAGGAAATGATTCCAACGAATCTGGTGCTGAGTATTGCCTCCTCTAGAGAACCCGTTCCTTTTCCAGCCGTTATCGAAGCTTGCATAATGGAAATTATATTTGAAGCCTTACGGGAAGCTGGGATTCGATTACCTAAGCAAATCGGGCAAGCGATAAGTATTGTAGGCGCATTAGTCATCGGACAAGCGGCCGTATTAGCAGGCATAATTTCCGCACCGGTTGTTATTATTGTGTCCATTACTGGTATTGCAGCGTTTACGATCCCTCGTTACAGTTTTGCTAACGGTATTCGATTGCTGCGATTTCCAATGCTATTACTGGCGGGTACGCTTGGTCTTTATGGCATTGTAATCGGGTTGCTGGGCATTGTGTTACATATCTCATCGCTTCGTTCGTTCGGTGTCCCTTACTTTACCCCGGCAGCACCGGTGAATTTCGCGGAATTAAAGGATGTCATCATCCGGGCACCTATTTGGGCCAAAACTCGGCGTCCTAATGAAACAAGCATGAACGATACGGTACGTGAGCCGACAGGTCAGAAACCAAGTCCGGGATCTGCGGCGGCGAAAGGGAAGGAAGCTCCAGAATGAAACCATTCCTTTACATGGGTTTACTAGTCACTTTATTGACCACAAGTGGCTGTTGGGACCGAACGGAAATAAATGACCTTGCTTTCATTATGGGGACGGCATTCGACATAACCGATGATGGAAACTTTATCTTATCCCACCAAATTGCGGTTCCTTCCTCCGCGCAAGGAGGGCCGGGTAGTGGCGGCAACAGCAATGAGAAATTTTTCGTTATTTCCGCTGAGGGTAGTAATGTTAATGAAGCTTTCTATAGGCTTCAGAAAAAAAGTTCGCGCAGACTGTTTACTGCACACCGCGTCGTTATTTACATTGGCGAGAAGCTGTCTAAACGCGGAATTCAAGACATTCTCGATATTTACACCCACGATTCAAAACAACGCTTGAAAACATATATCATGGTTGTAAAGGGAGGAAAAGGGCGGGACATTCTGAAAGTGAAATACCCTTTTGAACAAGTGCCCAGTGAGGCAATCAAGGAGATGGAAGCTTTAAGAAGTGAGCTGGCAATCTCATTGCGAGACTTCTTTTTAGCCTCGTCTGGAGAAGGAATCAGCCCCGTACTGGGAGCCATCACGCCGGATGGCATCACAGAAGGAGTCAAAGAAAGCCATATATTCAAGCTGGCTGGCTCGGCCATTTTTAAGGACTTCAAATTAGCTGGCTTCCTAAACGAGAATGAAACCAATGGATTTCTATGGGTTACAAATAGAATGAAGCATGGGAGTCTGAATGCAAATATACCAGATAGCGGTGGAACGGTTGGGATGATATTATCAAAAACGGATCGGAAAATTACTCCGGAGATCAGTGGGGGTAAGATTAAATTTAACATACAGCTTCAAGGCGAAGGGAACATTTGGGAAAATAACACCAATTTAGATATTCGAATACCAGAGAATCTTAAAATTGTGGAGGAAGCGTTAGAGAAAGCGGTGGAGAAACAAATTCACGATACATTATCCAAAATCCAGAAGCAATACAAAGTAGATAGTGTGGGTTTTGGCAGAGAAATCTACCGTGATGAACCGAAACAGTGGAAAATGTTGAAAAATCAATGGGACAATAAGTTTCCGGAGGTAGCCGTTTCCTTTGAAGTTAAGATAAATATATTAGGCAGCGGGATGGCAGGTCCTCCTTTACATTTGAAGAGACAGGAGATCGTAAAATGATCGTTAAAATCGTCCTTTTTGTATGTTTCATGATCGTATGGTCTTTTGTTACAATCCGATCTATGCTGCGGAGACAGAAAAATAGAGAAGCAGCGGTATTCAGCAGTTTAATGCTCATATCGTCTGTAGTCGGTTCTTTATTAATTGCTCGGGTTGAGCTGCCAAGTATGGTTGTCCCGTTCAAAATTGTTTTTGAACCTATCGGAAAAATGCTTTTAATGCGCTGAGGGCACAGCTTTTCTTTTGATTGTGTCTATCAGGAGAAGAAACAACGGTATAAGGCTTTGCGTGACAAAACCCCCGCTCGGGTAAATTAATGTAAGATAAGTCTGAAGTTCAGCACCATTTTTGAAAACCCAAACCGATCCAATGAGGCATAAGAGGGTAATTGGCGCCACGAGATCTCGATAGTTCCGGATGCCGAAAATCTCGCTTATGCTAAGACTTATTATAAACAATGACACCGAAACTTTTACGAAACTGCCAATGACCCATACCATGACAGCAATGGCTTCGAGACGTTCGAATGAACCTTCAATACCTATATATTGCATGACGCTTAAATAGGAATAGTTTAGTTGGCCTGTTAAGGAACCGAGGACCAAAATCGTAGACAAAACGACGAAGAAAATAAAAATAAAAATACATAAAAGCGCATAAAGGGAGACCTTGAGCGCTTTTTTGGGTTGATTCAAATAGGGAAGTAGCCAACCCAATATAAACAGCTGATTCATAAAAGCTCCTGCCGGAAGGATGGCTCCTTGTAATACCGGCAGAAATCCGTCTGCTAAAACCGGTTTAAGCTGCTCATGATCTGCTGCACCAATCGTCAGAACCAAAAGTGGAATCAAAAAAAACAATTTCAGTGGCGTAAGAAACTCAGCACATCTTCCGATGACCTCAATTCCCATATAAACAGCTAATCCGCAAAGGATCAATAAAGTCAGACTTCCTATTATGGACGGACTTCTTGGCAATAGCAGTGTTTTAATGAAAAAGGTATGTTGTATGGTCATAATCGATATAGACATGAACCAAAAGTAAATATAATAAAGGCCCAAACAAGTTCCTAACCATTTACCGAGTATTTTTTGACTGTACGCTATGATTGTAAGACCTGGATACCGTTTCGCGAGTTTGGTCATCACCCAAATACTTAGCAATCCTGTTGTTGTGGATGGTAATACCGATATCCAAGCATCTTGCTTGGCAAACATCGCCATCAATCCCGGAATGGTTAAGATGATCGTGGAAGCGATAAAAGAGAATAGCAGAATACCAAATTGGTTAGCTGTAATTTTTTCTGTATTGTGCATGGCAGCAACCCCTCAACCCCTCGTCTCACCTCACAGAGGCTGCTCCAAGTATTGACTTATCGATAGCTAATTATACGTTAAGACCCGTAAAATGCGCACGCATAGCCGTTAAGAAAGCGGACAATGCAGGTGTGATCAAAGCATCCTTGCGCCTGATGAAGACCGTTGTCACGATGGCATGCTTGCCCGTAATTTCATGCGTGCGGATTCGTCCTTGCTCCTCTGGTTCGGCAGCGATTGTACGAGGCAAAAGCGAAATGCCTAAGCCTGCGCCGACACAACCGATAATCGTTTCCGGTGATCCGAAATCCATGAGTTTAACGGGGGTTAAGCCTTCTTCTTTGAGCAGCAGATTTAATTTTGCCCGGTATGCACAACCGCTGCGCAAGACGAGAAGCGGGCGATCCTGCACATCATGGATGGAACGGATGGGCGGGTGGGAGGATGAAGTGACGAGGACCAGTTCTTCATCAATGACTTTTTCTTGAATGAGATCAGGATGTTCGACAGGACCGGCCACAAATGCTCCGTTAAGCTCATAATGAAGTACGCCATGGATATGCTGTTCTGTAGGACCCGTTGTTAATGTGAAATCGACAGCCGGATACTCCGTATGATAGTTGGTGAGCAGCATGGGCAGCCGGGCGGAGGCGGTTGTCTCCATGGAGCCAATATGCAGAGGTCCGGCAGGCTCGGATGAGTCTCCCACGGCAAGCCGGGCTTCCTGAATCACATGCAATATTTTCTCCGCATAGGAAACAAGGATTTGACCGGAAGGCGTAAGTGTGATCCCCCGGTTGTGGCGATAGAAGAGCTGTGTCTGCAAATCAGCCTCAAGCTGTTGAATCTTGTGAGTGACGTTGGACTGAGCGAAGTTTAATTTATTAGCCGCTTTGGAAATGCTGCCTTCATGTGCCGTGGTAAAAAATACTTTGAGCAACTGTATATCCATATAAAATATAAACCTCCTGTATTTGGTACGATTAGCTATCAGTATTTGAGATAATGAATGTCATTATTCTGCATTATACATGATAAAAGATTGCCTTGCATGTTGACACGCTATCTACTGAAAGCTAGAATTTATTTATGGATAAAAACAATAAAAATACAGCAGAATTTATTTTAGATACCGCTCAGTCGCTTGTGCAGCAATTTGGCTTTAACGGTTTTAGCTATTCACACATTGCAGACAAAGTAGGGATACGGAATGCCAGTATTCATTATTATTTCCCTAACAAAGAGGATCTGGGAGAAGCACTGATTACACGGTATCAAAGAAATTTTATTACCTACGTCGCACAAATTGATTTGGATACTCAGCATAGTTTGGAGAAACTGCGCAAATTCACTTTACTCTACAGCGGTCCAGTCCAAGAGTATCGTACTTGTCTGAGCGTCATGTTATCAACGGATTTAGCTACACTATCCGGCAAGGTTCGAGATGGGTTAGCTCAATTCTTCACATCGAATTTAGAATGGTTGGAACGTGTGCTGGAGCAGGGGCGGCGTGATGGACAGCTCAAGTTTGAAGGTGCCGCAGATGTTAGAGCCCATCAATTTCTGGCTTCACTTCAAGGTGCGCAACTACTTGCAAGAAGTTTTAGCGATGTCAAAAAGTTTGATATGATTGTCGATGGTTTGCTATCCGCCTTAACTTGAAAAAGGAGGCGGATTGTTTTTATGGTAAATCTACCTTTTAGTAGATAAAACAATTATATGCTAAAATGGCGTATCATTTCCTGAGAATTAAAGAAAAATAATGAAGGTAAATGAGTGTGCTATGTAACGTAAATCAAAACGAAACCAATGATGAAATGAGGCAAAATAAAATGAAAACTTTAGTCATCGTTACGCATCCGAACATGGAAGGGTCCACATGGAATAAAGCATGGGTGAAAGCTCTGCAAGATCAAACGGATTACACTATCCATGAGTTATACAAAACGTACCCAGACGAAAATATCGATGTTGCTAAAGAGCAGAAGTTAATTGAGTCGCATGACCGCATTATTTTTCAATACCCGTTTTATTGGTACAGCACTCCGCCATTATTAAAAAAGTGGTTCGATACCGTATTGTTATACGGCTGGGCTTATGGACCCGATGGCAGCAAAACAGCAGGAAAAGAAATCGGTGCTGCGATCTCGACGTATGGCACCAAAGAGTCGTATTCAAAAAGCGGGTCCAATCGCTTTACCTTGGAAGAGATGCTGCGACCGGTAGAAGCGCTTGCTCATTTTATTAGCGCCTCGTATTTGCCGCACTTTGCTCTGAACGATACATCGAATGCGACAGATGATCGTGTAGCAAAAAGCGCCCAAGATTATGTTCAGCATCTCAAAACGGTCAAACCCACTGTGATGGTTTAAGAACGTTTTCGTTAAAAGGCTTTCGCCCTCGTGGGTGGAAGTCTTTTTAATTTAGTAAGTTTCCAGACTCGCAATTGTGCTACAATGGTTTCGTAATTAAGTAATTAAAATGAATCCTTATCAAAAGAGAAAGGAGGGGTGTATATGCTTATCCGTTTGAATAAAGTTCTCGAGAAAGCCATGCCTTTTGTCACGCCAACGGCTGTTATTGTTGGGCTAATTTGCAGTGTTTGGCTGCACAATCTGAGCTTTCTGGTGCCATGGATTTTTGCGCTGATGACGTTCTTCGGTAGTATTGGCTCTAATTTTAAAGATTTACAGAAGGTCATGATGCATCCGCTGCCGATTGTCGCTAACTTTATCATTCTGCATCTAGCCATGCCATTGCTTGGTTGGGCGGCCGGCTCGCTTTTTTTCCCGGGAGATGATTTGACTCAGACTGGTTTTGTTCTCCTTTTCGTTATTCCTACAGGCGTAGTTAGCTTGGTATGGGTCACTATTTACGGGGGAAATATAGCGCTTACTTTGGCGCTGATTTTGCTGGACACGCTTCTGTCTCCCTTTATTGTGCCACTTAGTCTTTCACTCATCGTTGGAGCGAAGGTACATATGGACCAATGGGACATTATGAGAGGATTATTTCTGATGGTTGTGATTCCCTCATTGATCGGCACGTTCCTTAATCAGTGGACAAAAGGGAGAATTAAAACCACATGGGGACCCAGGTTTGCGCCTTTTTCAAAAATAGGCCTTTTTGTGGTCGTGGCGATTAATTCCTCGGTCATAGCTCCTTATCTGAAGAACATGAATGGGCAATTGGTCAAAATCATTGTAATCGCTTTCGTGAGTGCGACCATCGGGTACTTGGCAGGGTGGCTGGTGTCACGGATGATGAAATGGGAACGCGAAGTTACGATAGCCTTAACGTTTAATTCCGGGATGCGAAATTTAAGTGCAGGCGCGGTGCTCGCCATCAGCTTTTTTCCGCCGCCAGTGGCGCTTCCTGTTGTCGCAGGCATGCTGTTTCAGCAAATTCTTGCGGCCATATTCGGGCAACGTCTGGCTAAAAGCTATGGTGTGAACGGCCACACAGCAAAAGCAGCCTAGATGAAATGTAATTACATTTGACGTATACATAAGGATAACGCGAAACTAAAAAAGCCTTCAGGACCACTTTTAAGTGGGCTGGAGGCTTTTAACATTGATCCATGGTTTACTGAATCATGGTAAAAGAAAAATGTTGATCAAGCGCAAAATTAATCGCGCCGAGTGCACCGCCGATTTCAGGTAAAACGGCCGTGTCCACGGCGATCCCGGCAGAGAGGGCTAACATAGACCGCTGCTTCATAACTTTTGTAGCGGTTTGGACATATGTGCTGCACATGCTGGGGATGGATCCCCCAAGAATGATCGCCTCCGGATTGAGTAAATTGACCACATTAGCCAACGCGATCCCGAGATACGTGGCGGCGCGGTTAATGATGCGTAAGGCCAAAACATCACCTTGGTCTGCAGCCAAGCAAACGTCCTTTGCTTGCAGAATTTGCAGATCGTTTCCGGCTATCACACGGTTGAGCACACTATCTTCCTGTCCGGAACGGAGCTGCCGGCGCGCTTCCTGTTCAATGGCCGAAGCCGTTGAATAGAGGTGTAAGCAACCGTTATTTCCACATGGACATACGGGTCCGTCCGGCTCAACCGTAATATGTCCGAGTTCACCTGCTCCGCCGAACGAACCTGAAACCAATTGTCGATCATTAAAAATTCCGGCAGCAATCCCGGAACCGACCCCGACATAGATCATATGCTTATAGCTGCTGCCTGAACCAAAACGGCATTCGGCAAGTCCACGGGCACGGTGCCTGTTGATGGCTACAGTGGGCCAGCCAAGCTTTTTACTTACCATGTCCTCAATCTCCACGTTTGACCAGCCCAAATCGGAAGCGCTTTTAATAATACCTCTTCTTGTATCGACAAGACCAGGCACTCCCAGACCGAACAATTGGATGACGCCAATCTTCAATTCTTTAACAAATTTTGCCGTTGGCTCCGTTAACTCCTGAATCGCGATCTCGGGCAGGGGAGAGCTGACAGGTATTTTCGTAAGATGAATGACATTCCCAAGTAAATCAAACACGCCCAACGTCCATACTTGATTATCCAGATCAGCGCCCATAATACCTGGTGATCCTGGGACAAGCTCTAGTGAAATAGCTGGACGGCCTCCCGTTGAGGGGGCTTTTTCTGTTTCTTGGACCAGCTTACAATCCATGAGCTCGGAAATCGTGGAAGAGATGGTCGCTCTGCTCAGTTCCGTAACTTTGGTCAATTTAATCCGAGGCATGGAACCGTGCATACGCAAAGCTTGAATGATGCTGGTTTTGGTACCCTTTTGATCGCTTTTATATGGACTTATCATGAGTTCTCACCGTCGCTATATCATTATGTAATTAAACCGATTATACCTGAACCCATACGAATAGTGGTAATGAGCTTACTTTAATAAAAATAAGAACAAAGATCAATGTTTTTCTAGCGATAATAATTAAATTAAGTGGATAAATAAATGACTTAATTTAAATATTGACATAAGTCACGGAGTTAATTTATGATATTCTCATACTATTGAAAGCGCTATTACGGAAAGGGCGGGATGAGAACAATGATCGTTTTAGGCGGTAATATGTATGATGATTCAACCATTGAGCACTTTTTGAAAGATGCAGCTGCTGTTGGTTATGAGGGCGTCGAGATTCGCGGTGTTGGTGAATTAAAAGATGGCCATATCTCGAAAGAACGAGCGGAGCAGATTAAAAGTTTGCTCGTAAGTTATCGGTTAACTCCAATCAATCTATCCCTTTTTGTTGGGAATTTTGCTTGTAATACGGAAGAGGAAAACCATGCGGAATTTCTGAAGTGGGAGCGTTATCTCGATTTTGCCTCAACCATTGGATGCGGCATGATGCGATTGAACCCAGGATTCCAGCATTCCGATGAGGTGTCCAAGGAGGACTTTGCTAAGGCCGTCAAGTGGTTCCAGCAATGCGCCGATGCGGCAAACAGCCGAAATATTCGGGCGGTTATTGAGATGCATCACGGAACGCTTTGCGATCATGCCGATTCCTCCATTGCTTTTGTAGAAGCAGTAGGGCGCAGTAATGTAGGGCTGATCCTGGATCCGGTCAATTTGTATCAGGTGCCGACTGATTATGGGATCGCAACTATTCAACGTTTAAAACCGTATCTCCTCAACATTCATATTAAGGATATTGTGAAGCTGCAAGGCAACCAGTATCCTTGGGCTTTCGAATACAGTGATTATGTGCCGCATATCGGCCGCTATCATAGAGTCATACCGAAGCAGGGTAAGCAAGATGAGCAATATTTCTGTCATCGGCTTATTAATCAAGGCGGGATTGATTGGTATGAAGTGTTCCGGGGGCTGGAACAAATCGGATACAACGGTTACCTCACCGTTGAAAGTGTAAGCAAGCCTGGCTCCGATCTTCCCGTACATACCGGATTAGCTCAGCAATGTTATAACGATGTGCAGCACCTGCTTAGCGTCACGAAATCTAACGTTAATGTATAAGAATTGCGTAGAGGGAGAGGGAGGACTGGCGGCTGTGGAACATTCGGAATCGAAAAGGCCTTATTCGTTTTCATTGTTTGTGAAACATTGGAAAGATCAATCGGCTCCCGAGCTGGCTAGCTTTGTAAGCCGAATTGGATTTGACGGCATCGAGCTTCCGATTCGAGACGGGTTTCAGGTAGAGCCAGAGACAGCTTGGAAAACACTGCCGCAATTTGCCAAGCAGTTAAACGAGCAAGGAGTCAATTTGTATAGCGTTGCCGCTTCAACGGATGAATCGATTTTCGCCGCATGCTCGGAAGCCGGTGTACCGCTGATCCGAATTATGGTCAATATCGATCAGGACGGATATAAGGCGACGGAAGAGAGGACCAAGCGGAAGCTGGAGGCGCTTGTCCCGCTTTGCGAGAAATATGGCGTAAAGGTCGGCATTCAGCAGCATTATGGAAACTACATCATCGATTCGAACGGCATTATGCAGTTGATGTCTCCAATAAACCCCGAGTATATCGGCGTCGTCTGGGATGCTGCGCACGATGCATTCGCTGGGCAGCAGCCTGAATATGGTTTGGACATCGTATGGTCCCATCTGGCGATGGTGAACTTGAAAAATGGGTATTTTCAACGAAGTAATGGACCTGAGGCTGAAACAGCGGAGTGGAAACGTCATTTCACGACCGGACGGCACGGCATGGCGCACTGGCCGAGAATTGCCGGCTATGTGAAAGAACGAAACTATGCCGGTGTCATTTGTTTGACTGCAGAGTATACGGATTTGGCCAATAAGGACCGCTACATCACCGAAGATCTTGCTTATGCGAAATCGCTTTTCAAGTAAATAGGAGGTGCAGGGCAAATGGCAGCTCAGAGTGAATGGCATCTGGGTAGTATCCCGGAAGCTGTCCCGCAAAGCAGATGGAAACATGTGCTGCATGGACTTAAGAGAGATAAATTTCTGTATTTGTTAATTGCTCCAGGTGTGTTGTTTTTCCTGATCTTCAAGTATGTCCCGATGTGGGGGGTCGTGATCGCCTTTCAAGATTACTCCCCCTATATGGGGGTATCGGGAAGCCCATGGGTTGGCTTTGATCATTTTATCCGCTTCTTCTCGAATCAAGACTTCTACTTATTATTTCGAAATACGATGGCCATCAGCTTGTTAAGTCTGGTCTTCTTTTTCCCGCTGCCGATCCTACTTGCACTTCTGCTGAATGAACTACGTAATGAAGTTTATAAAAAGTGGATCCAGTCCATCGTCTACATGCCGCACTTTCTTTCGTGGGTTATTATCGCAGGAATTACTTTCTTGTTGTTATCGCAATCATCGGGGATTATTAATAAGATGCTAGTCAGTTTAGGGGCTGCCAAATACGACTTTTTAACGAATGCAAACAGTTTCTGGATCCTGCTTACCGTGCAGAACGTCTGGAAAGAAGCGGGATGGGGAACGATCATTTTCCTTGCTGCTATCGCGGGAGTCGATCCTGGACTGTATGAAGCGGCGAAAATAGACGGAGTGGGCCGTATTCGGCAAGCTTGGCACGTAACGCTGCCCGCGATTCGAAGTGTCATTATCGTACTGTTCATCCTCAAGCTCGGGCACATCATGGATGTTGGGTTCGAGCAAGTATTTCTAATGATGAACGGAGCCGTTTCCAATGTGGCCGATGTTTTTGAGACCTATGCTTATCGTTTAGGTATTCAGCAAGGGCAATTCAGCTTCAGCACGGCTGTCGGCTTGTTCAAATCATTGGTCGGATTGATTTTGGTTATTGCAGCCAATAAGCTGGCCAAACGATTTGGTGAAGAAGGCGTATACTGATCTCCGCAAATACAGGAAACGGGGTGAGAATGATGAATCGAAGCTTAAGCGAGCGTTTATTTGATACGATGAATATTATCGTGCTCGGTGTCATAGCGATCATTACGATTTTTCCGCTTTATTATGTGTTTGTCGTTTCATTTACGGATCCAGCAGAATACATCCAAAAGCAGGGTTATCTCTTATTTCCGCAAAAATGGACCTTGGATTCCTACAAATATTTGTTGTCTACGTCAGCCTTTCAAAATGCAACGATGATCAGTGGTTTTCTGGCAACTGTCGGAACAGCGCTCAGCCTTGTGATAACTGCTGCATTAGCCTATGGGTTATCCCGTAAGCGGTTGCAAGGTAGAAGACTGATCATGTTATTGATTCTGATAACCCTTTTGTTCAGTCCGGGATTGATCCCACCTTACCTGCTGGTTCGCGACTTGGGCTTGATTAACAGCGTCTGGTCCTTAATTCTACCGGTGCTGACAAGCGGGTGGTACGTAATTCTCATGAAAAGCTTCTTCGACAGCATCCCTGTTGAATTAGAAGAATCCGCCATCATTGACGGCTCCACGGATATCGGCGTTTTCTTTCGTATTGTCCTTCCTCTATCACTTCCTGCTCTTGCCGCATTTGGACTATTCTACGCAGTGGCGTATTGGAACACCTTTTTTAGTGCGGTTTTGTACATCAATGATTACACCAAGTGGCCGCTTCAGCTCGTGCTCCGCAATATGTTAATCGACTCATCGACGCAAGCAGGAGGGGCTGCTGCAGCACAGATGATGGCCGAACAAAGCATCCCTACCGAAACTTTAAAAATGGCTGCTGTCGTCATAGCGACATTGCCAATCCTGTGTGTTTATCCGTTCCTGCAAAAGCATTTTGCCAAAGGCGTCATGCTGGGTTCGGTGAAAGGATAATCTTTTTAAAATGAAAGAGGAGGGTTCATATGAATAAAAATGAGAGGTCAATGACGAGCAAAGCACTGCCTGTATCGTTAACTTTCATGATGGCCGCATCGGTTCTGTCGGCTTGCTCAGGCGGAGCACCAGCTTCAACAACAGGAACAGGAACAGGAGCTGCAGCTGACAACGGTCCACCAACAGAAATTAGCATTTTTACGGAGTTTAGCACACCGGAACCACCCGCAGCCGATAATCCAGTGACCAAGGAATTCGAGAAGCGCACGAATACGAAGCTGACAATTACTTGGGCATCTCCGAATGCATGGGAAGAGAAACAGAACGTCATGTTAGCTTCAGGCGATATGCCGGATTTGATGAAAATCAAAGACATGAAGCAAACGCAAGCGATCACCATGATCAAGCAAGGCGCTTTCTGGGATTTGACGCCTTACTTGAAGGATTATAAAAATTTATCGGCTTATCCGCAAGAAATTATGGACAGTGTCAAAGTAAACGGTAAGCAATATATCCTGCCGTCGGTACGACCGCTGCATGGAAGCAGCTTCTTTAATATCCGCCAAGACTGGTTGGATAACGTTGGGCTGAAGATGCCGCACACCATGGATGAGTTCTACGCCGCTTTGAAAGCTTTCGTTGACAAAGATCCCGACAAAAACGGGAAAGCTGACACGTACGGCTATAACGGAAAGAACTGGGAGAAAGTCATTGATATTTTCAATAAAAGCAATGGCAAGTGGAAACTGCAAGACGGCAAACTGGTGGACACCGATCTAGAACAGGGAACAAGAGAAGGACTTATTTATCTTAACAAGATGTACAAGGATAAAATATTGCCTGAAGATTTCGTTGCTATGAAAACAACCGATTTTGAAAACATGGCGAAAGCAGGTAAAGTCGGTGTTCAAGTGGATACCACAGAAGGCGTTTTCCGGGCGACGGAAGGTGCGCAAAAGCTTGATCCGAAAGCGGATTTTGTGGCTATGACTTATTTGGAAAGTGCGGCCGGTAAAATGGTTCCTACAGGTACCGGATTCGCAGGGCTGTATGTGATTCCGAAAAAAGTTCCTGAAGCCAAAATGAAGAAAATCCTGGCTTTGATGGATTACGGCGCATCCGAGGAAGGCTTCGAATTGGCCTGTTACGGCCTGAAGGATACCCACTTCACGGTGGTAGACGGTTTCAAAACGGCGACAGAGCAAGCGGTGAAAGACAGTGTATCGCAAAGCTCGTTCGGTAAAATCTTCGAAAGATTTGATCCGTACTTATGGGCTTATCGCGTAGGTATGCCGAAAGCCACCTTCGAGCGTAATAAAAAAATTATTGATGAACGAGGAAATTATGGCGTACCGGATGTATCCATTGGTCTGATGTCCGATATTGATTTGAAAATGGGACCTGACTTCAAGAAGAAAATGGATGATATGAAGGTCAAAGTGATTATGGGGAAAGAACCGATCGAATCCTGGGATGCGATGGTAAAAATGTATAAAGCGGATGCCAATTACATGAAGATGATAGATGAATTTAATAAGTCCTATCAAGACAGGAAAAACAGCAAATAAAGAGAAAAAGGAGTCGAGCAAACATGCTGCGTAAATTACGATTAGCCGTTGTCGGATTGGGACGTGTGTCGAAGTCCCATCTTCCGGCTATACGGGAGCTATCCGATCACATTGAACTTGTTGCCCTAGTTTCTCGTGGTGAAGGTAAACTGCGGCAGGAAGCCGAAAAGTGGGAGGGGGTACATACCTACACGTCATACGATGATGCTGTAAATGATCCGGATATTGACGCATTTTTACTGCTTCTGCCGCATGATCTTCACGCGGAATATTCGATTAAGGCACTTCATGCCGGCAAACATGTGCTGGTAGAGAAGCCTATGGCGATGAACGTGCAGGAAGCGGAGGAGATGGCGGAGGCAGCGGAACGTGCCAACGTTACGTTAATGATTGGGCAAAGCCGCCGTTTCTATCAACCGGTTATGGAATCAATTCGCCAGGTGAGAAAGAAAGCCATTGGCGATTTGATCAACATCAATGCGATGTTATTGGCACATATGGATAAGCCGGCTGCGGACTGGTGGAAGGACGAAGCAAAAATTGGCGGATTTATCATTCCATTATGGGGAAGCCATATTCTAGACTATATTCAGTGGGCATATGGAAGAGCTCCGAAGTCCGTTTATGCGCAGGGACATTCCAACAACCCGAATTGGTCGGGTGAAGATGAAGTAGCCATTTCCATGAATTTTGGCGAGGGGCAAATGGCGAATGTGTGGATGTCGTTTAACGCCGGTTGCCGCCCAACCGATAAAGATGGGCTAACTGGGAAGCGGATATGGTCGACGCAGAACAGCATTTATGAGCGCTTTTTAATTGGATCGAACGGCTTGCTGCATCTGAAGGATGAGTATGAACTTAGCCTGAACGGCGAGACGCTGGAAACGTGTGAGTCAACATTCCCTAATTTCAAATGGCAGCTTGAGGAATTTGCCGATGCGATTCGAGAAGGGCGTGAACCGCTGGCTTCAGGCCGGGAGATCATCCAGGTGATGAAGGTCATGGATGGTTGCTTTGAATCTATGCGGACCGGTCAGGTAGTGCAGCTTTAAGCTTTGGATTCTTCTTAGGAAAACGAAGGAGGACTTTCTGCAATGAAGTTAAAAACATTGGTGTTATCACCACAATCTCGATTGGATGAAGTCTGTTCAGAGGCGTGCCGTGCACGGATAAATGAGTACTTCGAACCTGTGTGGAATGAGACAGGGCGTGATTACACGCAGGAAGAGCTTTCAGAACGAATTGCTGAGGCGGAAGTCATTATTACGAGTTGGGGCTCGCCAAGCTTGACTGATGAAATGTTGGAGAAAGCCGTCAAGCTTCGTGCCGTTGGACATGCAGCCGGAACAGTGAAAAACCTTGTTCCCAAACAAATTTTCGCACAAGGGGTCAAAGTTTTCTCAGCGGCTCCAAGAATAGCCTTAAGTGTCGGTGAATATTGTCTGGCAGCGCTGTTGACAACTCTTCGGCATTTACCTGAATTTGACTCAACCATGCGGGATGGCAAATGGAAGATTGCTGGTTTGAAGGGCAGAGAACTTACCGGAAGTACTGTGGGCATCATTTCGGCCAGCTCTACGGCTCGCGCGTTTATTAAGCTGATTGCGCCTTTTCAAGTTAATATTCGCATTTATGATCCCTATTTGAGCGAAGAAGCAGCAGCTCGGCTGAATGCTAAGAGGGCTACACTAGAGGAGGTTATGAGCTGCCCCATTATCTCGGTTCACGCGCCCAAGCTTCCTGCTACGGAAAGAATGCTGACCCGAGTATTGCTCGCGCTCATTCCGGACGGTGCTGTTTTCATTAACTCTTCTAGAGGTCCTGTGGTAGATGAACAGGCATTCATGGAAGAGCTTCAAAGCGGACGATTTTTTGCTGCTCTGGATGTGTTTGAAAAAGAGCCTCTTGCTGTAGATCATCCTATCCGCTCTCTTCCTAATGTGCTTCTCTCACCTCATATTGCCGGAGCCTCCGTACAAGGACATCTTGCTTTAATGGAGGAAGTCGTCGAAGACATCATTAGAGGCTTGCAGGAAGAGAAAACCATGTATGAAGTGAACGAGAAAATGTGGGAAGTTATGGCTTAACAGGCTGAAGAAAACTTTTGGTAGATGGAAGGGGAATTATGTAAATGGTTAGAAAAATGTCCGTACCTCCCATGGAATTGGTTGAATATGATGGTCCTGGTACACAGATGTGTGCGGTTATGGACGCCATTGGTGAAATTAGCGTAAGAAGAGCCTTGATTCCAGAACCCAAGGATGGCGAAGTAAGGGTTAAGGTCAAGTGGGTGGGGATATGCGGCAGTGATGTTGAAGTATTCCGTGGCGCGCGCGAGCCTGAATTTATATCGTATCCTACAAGGCTGGGACATGAAGTTGCAGGCATCATTGATAAGGTCGGTCCTAATGTAATAGGTGTCAAGGTTGGCGATCATGTTGCATTACGTTATGTTTGGGGAGCATTTGCCGAATATGTATGCTGCACCCCGTTTTCTCTCAAGGTATTGCCCAAAGATTTGCCGTTAATCGAGGGCTCGCTGATTGAAGTGCTGCCAGGTATTATCCATGCCGCAGAACTCGGTGACATTTCCCCGAATAAGAACGTTTTGATTACGGGGCAAGGTGTTAGCGGTCTAGTGATGACACAGGTTATCAATATGTTTAGTCCCAGAAATTTGGTCGTCACCGATCTGTTTGACGAGAAACTGGCGCTTGCACGCAAATATGGCGCCACCCATACGTACAAAATTCCTCATGAACATGCGGATACGATGGATATCGTGGGCGCAGATTTCCCGGATGGCTTTGATGTCGTCATTCCTTGTCTTCTGGAAGGAGCAGGTATGGTCGATGCCATTAATGCTGCAGCGCAGAATGGGCGAATTGTCATGTATGGGTGCATTGGAACCTGTCACAAGCCGGTTGATTTCTTCAAGGTGCATAAAAAACGGCTGGATATCCTTTCAACGGAACCCAAGCGTGACATCGATAATCGGCGTTACTTCGATGAAGGATTGCGTCTGGTTCTCGACGGATTAGTGAATACGGAGGAAATGATTACTCACATCGTTCCGCTAGCGGAGGTTTCCCGGGCTTTCCAATTAAGGAACGAGCATAAGGGAGATACCATTCACGTCATGATTGACTGTGAAGTTAAATAAAATGAGGGGCTAAGCAGCTGTATGTGCTTAGCTCTTTTTTATTGTAACGATGAGAAACATCGTTACAGGCCGTCCAGTCTAGGCGAAATTTTATGCAAGCGCTCACAATACTTTGTTATACTGAGAGTAAATGAATCCAATTGGCTTAGAGGTAACAAGGAGGAAACGCCCCATGCGCAAGTGGCTTGTACCGGATACGAATGTCAGACATAAAGTTTTTATTCGTATGCTAATCCCTTATCTTTTATTTATTTGTATGCTGTTAGGTATTGGTTATATCGTCTACCGAGAAACCATTCATGTGATGGAGAAGGATGCCACGGAGAATCATAGGCTCGTTCTGGAGCAAAGCAGAGATATTCTTGAGCGAAGAATGGATGAGATTACGTCAATTGGACGTCAAGTTGCGGCCAACACAAAAGTCATTCAATTTATGACGGTGACGGATCCTTTCCAAGGTGCCAACACGTATTCCGTCCTAGATACGATTAAAAGCTTATATGATTTCAAGCTTTCCAATAACTTCGTCTATAACTATTATATTCTTTTTAAGAATAGCGACCTTGTTTTAACGCCGGGCTCCAGCTATACCATGGACGAATTTTTTAGCCGGATTGCCGTTTATGATGGCGGAGATACAGAGAAGATGCAGAAGAATTGGCTGCAGACCTATCATTCCCGCTCTTTTCTCCCCTCAGAACACATGAGTATCGGAGATAGCTCGTACCAAATGATGACGTATTTACAATCGTTAGGACTACCGGGTAACCCGCAGGCGGTTATCGCCGTTATGATTGATCAAGCTGAAATTCGCAAGCTGTTTCAGGGACTTAACTTATCGCAAGGCGGCTGGGCGTATATTCTGGATGACCAAGGCCGTATTATGAGCTCGTTATCTGGTGAAAATACCGGACTTCCCGTCCGATTGGCTGATCTGAAGGAACAGCAGGGCATTGTTGAGCAAAAGCTGAATAATCAATCCATGATTGTGACGTATACAAAATCAACGATTAATGGATGGACATACGTTGTTGGTCAACCGAAAGTTATTCTTTTAGGAAAAGTACATTATATTCAAAAGATTATTTTCTCCTTAACGTTGCTTTTTCTAGTGATCGGTGTTTCCATGGCTTATTTCCTTGCATATCGGAATAGCAAACCGCTTCGAGCTCTTGCCCAGTCGCTGAAAGAACTCGTTGGAGGCGGAGTGAAACAGCACGATGTGTATGGCTTTATAAGTGAAGCTGTGTCCGGGCTGGCACTTTCCAACCGTAAACTGCAATCCGAGCTGGAGCTGCAGGTGCCTTTATTACGCGCATCCTATTTCAGAAGGCTTATGCAAGGACAATTTCTATCAACAAGGGATGCAGATATCCTGCTCAAACATCTAGGGTTAGGGATGGAGGATGAGGATCGACGATATGTCGTTGCGCTCATTCGCATTCAAGGATATGACAATGGCTATAATGAACGGCTGCTGAAAGATCTGGATCGAGTACGCTTCGCATCCGCTGAGTTAATCAGGGAGCTTGTAGGCGCAGACGGATTTGCCTATGATGTGGCGCAAGACCAAATAGCTATATTACTTAGTGTATATTCGCATGACGCTAACAAGCATCGTGAAAACATAACGAAACTTATGGAACAAGTCTGTCAGGCGATTAATTTACGGTTTCAAATTGTATCCGATTGTGGCATCGGGGGGTTCTGTGACCGGGTAACCGCAATCTCACGCTCATATGAGCAGGCTAGAGAGGCACTGTTTGCGTTAGTTCGATTAGACAAGGACGGATTGCAGTGGTTTGATGAGCTCCCAGCGGCGCTTAATGATTACCATTACCCGCAAGACATGGAAGGACGTCTGATGAATGTGGCATTGGCAGGTGAACAGGAGGAGGTAACACGCCTATTGCAGGCACTATATACCGAAAATTTTGAGAACAGGCACCTCTCACAAACCGTGCTCCGTTTATTTATTGGCGAATTGTGGGGGAATCTCGTCAAGCTTTTACGGCAATTAGGCATGCAAGCTGAGGAGGTTTATATCCAAATACAGCGTATAGATGGCGCGGAGCCTTCTTATGAGAGTTTGCAGCAGCATTTTACTGCGATTCGTCTTGCTTATGCGACGATTTGCCAGCATGTTGTGGAGCAGCGATCAAGCCGTAACATTGAACTACTGGATAATATTCGGACGATGCTTCAGAAAGACTTTGCCGACAAGGCGTTATGTCTGGATGAAGCCGCTGATCGACTTCGTGTATCCAAAGTGTATCTGTCACAGTTCTTCAAGGATCAAACCGGTATCAATTTCTCCGATTATTTGGAGCAATTGCGTATGGAACAAGCGAAGCATTTATTAAAAAATTCGGATTATGCCATTCAAGAAATAGCTGACAAGGTAGGATACGCCTCATCCAATACATTCTGCCGAGCCTTTAAGCGGCTGCATGGGGTTAGCGCAACGGTTTATCAAAGGACTGTAGAAGTGAATGTTTAGAGGGAAAATAACATTTGCACATGAATAAAGCAATTGCACATCCTCAAAACCTAAGGATTGCACAGGATTTAAACGTTTTCATATATACATGCAACGAGGGTAACCCTTACATTGAAGCTATACAACGACGAAGGGAGGTTACCCCATTGAAAACGGTGGCAAGTGTAAATACGATGACAAAAGCCAATACGGGGATCAAACGAATGTCATTCCTAAAGAAGCTGCATCGCAGTTGGCAGCTGTACGTTTTATTAGCATTGCCTGTTCTTTACATTATCGTGTTCAAGTATTATCCGATGTATGGTGCGCAAATTGCTTTCAAAAATTTTATTGCTTCAAAAGGAATCACAGGCAGTAGTTGGGTGGGATTTAAACATTTCATAAGATTTTTTAACTCGTATGAATTTGGCACCCTTTTAAAAAACACATTGGTTTTAAATTTCTACAGCTTGCTTGCAGGTATTCCTTTCCCGATCCTTCTGGCACTGGCCATCAACAACATTCAAAACAAGTGGTTTAAGAAATCAGTCCAGATGATTACGTATGCTCCGCATTTCATTTCTGTCGTCGTTATGGCGGGGATTGTGCTCGTCCTTCTGGATCCAGAAAAGGGGATTGTCAATCTTTTGCTTGGGGTGCTGGGGTTTGAACCCATTCATTTCATGGCGAAGCCAAGCTATTTTAGTTCTGTCTTTGTCTGGTCGGGCATCTGGCAAAACGTAGGTTTCTCTTGCATCATTTACTTGGCAGCGCTTTCAGGTATTGACCCGTCTCAGCATGAAGCTGCTGTGATCGATGGCGCCAGCAAATTTAAACGAATTTTGCATATCGATATTCCCGGTATTATGCCAGTTGTCATCATTTTACTGATTTTGAACACAGGACATATTATGGATTCTGGCTTCGAGAAGGTATTGCTCCTACAAAATCAATTAAACCTGAGGACGTCAGAGGTTATTGATACTTACGTGTATAAGGTAGGTCTAGCCTCACAAGCGATGAATTACTCTTACTCAACGGCTATTAATTTGTTCAAATCGGTTGTTGGACTTGCCATGCTTATTATTGTCAATCAAATCGCGAAACGTGCAAAGCAAGAAAGCTTATGGTAACGGTGCAGCAGGGGAGGTACAAAGAGGTATGAAAGAGTCACATATCCTCGAATCACGAGGTGACAAATGGTTTAATTGGGTCAATATGCTGCTGATCTGTCTGTTTCTTGTGGTCATCCTGTACCCGCTAGTGTTTGTTGTAAGCGCTTCTATCAGTTCTCCTGACGCCGTGATCTCGGGGAAGGTTTGGCTGTGGCCCGTACAACCAACCTTAGATGGCTATGCGGCTGTGTTTAAGCACAAATTGATTTGGAGCTCCTTCCGAAATTCCGTTTTTTATACGGTAGCAGGTACATTGCTCAGTGTTGTGCTGACCATTGCTGCTGCATATCCGCTTTCCAGACGAGATTTATTCGGAAAAAATTGGTTTATGCTGTTGTTTGTTTTCACGACCATGTTCTCAGGGGGGCTAATTCCTTCTTATCTATTGGTCAAAGATCTGGGAATGCTGAATACGGCGTGGGCGATGATTATTCCAAGTGCGATGAGTGTGTTTAACATTATCATTACACGTACCTATTTCAAAACGACATTGCCGGACGAAATGCTGGAGGCGGCTCAGATCGATGGGTGCAACGATTTCCGCTATGTGTTTTCAATCGTTTTGCAGCTGTCAGGTCCGATTATTGCTGTAGTGGCCCTTTATTCTGCGGTTGGTTATTGGAATCAATATTTTAACGGCTTACTGTATCTGGATAATCAGAAGTTATATCCGCTGCAATTAGTTTTAAGAGAAATTCTGGTGCAAAACGAAGTGGATGCTTCCATGCTGGACATGAAAGAAATCGCTGCTCAAGAAGGTTTACGCGCACTTTTGAAATACTCGTTAATTGTTGTTTCATCACTGCCATTACTGCTCGTTTATCCCTTTGTGCAAAAGTATTTCATAAAAGGCGTTATGATTGGTTCTTTGAAAGGATAAATAAGGGGAGGTTGTTCTTGAAATGAAAAAAATGTGGGGTATGGGATTAAGCCTTGTTCTTGCAAGCGGGGTTGTCCTTGCAGGGTGTGCAGATAAACAAGCAGATGCGCCTGCAGAAGCGGCCAAGGATCCAGTGAAAACCAGCAACGTCACAGCAGCTGGTGAATTGCCGATAACCAAAGAGAAAACGACGATTAAAGTATTGGTCAAAGGTTTTCCGGGCGTAAGTGATTACGCGAACAACGAGTTTACGAAATATTTGGAAGAGAAAACGAATATTCATATTGAATGGACGGTTGCTCCCGAAAAGTCGGCTGTGGAAAAGTTGAACCTTGTGCTCGGCAGTGGTGATCTGCCTGACGTCATCATGGGTTTCGGAATCTCGCCAACCCAACAGTTGATTTATGGCACGCAAGGAGATTTCCTGGATCTCGCACCTTACATTAATCAGTACGGTGTTGAGACGAAGAAAATGTTCGATATCGTTCAAGGGGTTAAGGATGAGATTACAGCTCCTGGGGGTAAAATCTATGCTTTGCCTCAAGTGAATGAGTGCTATCACTGCTCAATGTCGCAGAAAATGTGGCTTTACCAGCCGTGGTTAGACAAGTTAGGTCTTCAAATGCCGAAAACAACAGACGACTTGTATAACGTTCTAAAAGCATTTAAGACGAAAGATCCCAATGGAAATGGTAAAGCGGATGAAATTCCGTTGTCGGGTGCAGCGGTTGGGCCGAACGTAAATATCGATTCTTTTATCATGAACTCATTTGTTCTAGACTCCGGAATTACGACTCGGTTATATGTTGATAATGGCAAGGTGACGACATCGGTTAATACACCAGGTTGGAAAGAAGGGCTGACTTACCTTCACAAGCTGTACGCTGAGGGTTTGATTGCTCCGCAATCGTTCACACAAGATCGAGATCAAGCGAAAGCGATGGGCGAGAATCCGGATATTAACATTCTGGGCGGCGAAGTTGCACAGCACAATGGGATCTTCACAACTTTTAGCGGTCCGAGCGGCAGGTGGTTGGAAGTGCAATCCGTTCCTTCTTTGAAAGGACCTGCAGGTGTACAGACGACGCCATGGAAATCAAGCGTACTTCAAGGTTATTATGTCGTAACACGCACAGCGAAAAATCCAGAGGCTGCATTCCGTTTAGGTGACCTGCTTTATAATACCGAGATGACGTTACGTCAAACGATTGGCCGTCCTGGAACCGAGTGGGATTATGCAGCAAGCGGAGAGTTAGGCATTAACGGAAAACAAGCGATCTGGAAAACACTTCCTAGTGCCGTTCCAACCAATGCAACGAACAATATCAATTGGAGCGGGCAATCCGCACCGTCACTTCGTTCCAACGATTTCCGGCTTGGGCAGATGGCAGATCCGAAAAATCCACAGGAAGTCAAGCTCTTTACAGAGACCAGAAATAACTATGAGCCATATAGGCAAAAGCCCGAGTCTGTCCTTCCAGCTTTGTTCTTCTCCAATGACCAGGCTACAGAGCTTGCTGATCTAGAGAAGACATTGACGGACTATATCAATCAGATGATCGCTCGTTTCACAACAGGTGACGCTAATATTGATAAAGAATGGGACGGTTATGTGAAGAAACTGAACGATATGAATCTGAAAAAATATTTAGACATCTATCAAGCCGCTTATGATGCGAAAATGAAAAAATAAAGTTCTAGTGAAAAGCATGGAGGAAATCCATGCTTTTCGAACTGCCCATGCCATTTAGGAGGAGAAACAGATGAAATCCAAACAACCGAACATTATTTATATTCTGGCGGACGATATGGGGTACGGCGATATTTCCTATCTGAATAAAAATTCCAAAATTCATACGGTTCATTTTGACCGATTGGCCAAAGAAGGGATCGCCTTTACGGATGCTCATTCTTCATCGGCCGTCTGTACGCCATCTCGATATAGTATCTTAACCGGAAGATACAATTGGCGTTCATCGCTCAAGAAGGGAGTACTTAATGGATTCTCCGCACCACTCATCGAGGATGGCCGAATGACAGTCGCCAGTTTACTTCGTGAACAGGGTTATAAGACGGCTTGTATCGGCAAATGGCATTTGGGCATGGAATGGGCGAAGGTGGGCGACGCGGAAAGTGAAGTTGATTATCGAGAGCCTGTTCAAAAGGGGCCGATATCACATGGATTTGACTATTATTACGGGATTAGCGCATCGCTGGATATGCCTCCTTATGTCTATATCGAAAACGACCGGGTTACTCAACTGCCGGATCGCATCACGCGCAACGATGATCCGGTGGCTTATTGGCGTGAAGGGGCTACGGCACCGGATTTCGAACACCAGCAAGTACTTCCTAAACTTACAGCTAAAACATTGGAGTGGATCGAACAATGCAAGGATGAGCCTTTTTTCATCTATTTCCCGTTACCTGCTCCGCATACCCCGATCCTGCCATCGGAAGCCTTCGTTGGTCAATCCGGCACGAACGCGTATGGTGATTTCGTGCTCATGTGTGACGATGTGATCGGCCAAATTATGCACAAACTCGATGAATTACAGTTGTCCGACAATACGATCGTCATCTATACGAGCGATAATGGCTGCTCGCCTCGAGCAAATTATGAGGAGCTTGCAGCATTTGGGCATAACCCAAGTTATGTTTTCCGCGGTCATAAAGCGGATATTTATGAAGGCGGGCATCGGATACCGCTGATTGTAAAATGGCCGCAGCGCATACAAGCTGGGCGCATGAGCGATGAACCCGTCTGCCTGACGGATTTGCTCGCAACGGTTGCAGAGATAGTAGAAGTAACGTTACCCTCGGACGCAGGTGAGGATAGTGTCAGCAATCTGCCCATTTGGGCGGATCAGCCATATGAAGGGCCATTGCGAGAAGCCATCGTTCACCATTCCATTCAGGGGGCGTTCTCTATTCGCCAAGGGAACTGGAAGCTGGAGTTATGCCCGGGCTCGGGCGGATGGAGCTTCCCAAAGCCAGGCGAAGAACCGGAAGGGTCGCCGCTGTACCAATTGTATGATCTCAGTACAGATATTGGTGAAACGAAGAATCTGGTTGACGAGCATCCCGAGATCGTCCAAGCCATGAAGCTTACCCTCGAAAGATATCAGGAGTCGGGGAGAAGCGTTGCTGTTTCATCGAAATGACACGCGAATGAGACACGAAATGACACACGAGATGACTCGCAGTTTCTCAGCGTTTCGTTGTGAATGGGAAGAGATCGCCGCTGGCGGTCTCTTTTTAGTGTCTGGCGAGGGGCTGCCAGCCGCTATACGCCCACTATTCACCGAAATAGTGGACTGTAGTTCCGCATTACGCTTTTTCATATCGGACAATGTGAAAATTTGATTTTTTAGAACGTTCGTTCTATAATGGGCATACAACTTGCTGATAGATAATAAGCCAAAATCACATATAAAGGGAGAATGTAGAATGACAGAGTTTTGGGAATCCAGCTTTATCGAGAATCAAAGGATGTGGGGATTTGAACCTGCAGACTCAGCCATCTTGACCAAGGACTTTTTCCTGGAGAAAAACGTCAAGGATATCTTGATACCGGGCATCGGGTATGGTAGAAACGCTAAAGTTTTTATGGATAATGACATCCATGTAACAGGCATTGAGATCTCGAAAACAGCGATTGAACTGGCCCGGCAAGAAGGGCTTCACATTGACATTTTTCATGGTTCAGTGGCTGACATGCCGTTTGAGAACAAGCTGTATGACGGCATATTCAGCTATGCGCTTATTCATTTATTGAATGAAGACGAGAGAGCAAAGTTTATCAAGGATTGTTACAACCAGTTAAAGCCGAATGGATATATGGTTTTTACGACGATTTCAAAAGAAGCCCCTATGTTTGGAAAGGGCCAACAATTGGGTAAAGATTACTACGAGACCGCCGCAGGTGTAAAAATGTTTTTCTATGACGCAGACTCGGTCACTCAAGAATTTGGGAAATACGGATTGTTAGAATTTTCGGAAATTGTTGAGCCGCATAAAAATGCGGAAAATAAACCGCCATTTAAATTTCTAATGATAAAATGTAAAAAAACGTCTGAATAGGGCGTTTAATAAAGGTTTTTCACCATTGGAGACGAATACACTTACTATCACTTGATTGAACTAGGGGATATTTACTCATGAATTTAAAAGAATACTTAATTGATTCCTTCATGAATTTAACATCCGATGGGATTGTAATCGTCGATATAAATGGAACTGTGCTGGAAGTGAATAAGAAATTTGAAGAGTTACATGGCTGGACGAGGGAAGAGGTTATTGGTCAAATATTGCCAATGACACCGGATGATTTTAAAGAAGATGCTCTTCGATTGTACCAGTCATTGATCAATGGCGAGCAAGTCAAGGATTTCGAAGCGTTAAAACTTAGAAAAGACGGAACGACTTTTATTGCCAGTGTGTCAGTCTCGCCTTTAAAAGATAGGGACGGAAACGTAGTTGGCTTTGTCGGGTTGGAACGAGACATTAGTGAAAAGAAAAGAGTGGAAGAGGAGCTTTTTGAAAGTGAGAAACAGTACAGGAGGCTGCTCAAGCTTAATCCTGAACCTATTGTTTTGCATAAAGACGGGCTCATTCTGTTCGTGAATGATGCCTGTTGTAAACTTTTTGGTGAAAGTTCATCCGATGAATTCATTGGAGCTTCGATTTATAATTATTTCTGTCCAACGGATAAGGAAGTGATTATTGAGCGAATTGAACAGATTATGCAGATGGATAACTACAGTGATTTTGTGGAGCGGAAAATGCGCAAGAAAGACGGCACGCTTTTTGATGCGGAAATATCTTCGATTTATGTTCACAAGAATATTGGGAATCCGGTCATGCAGAGCGTCATTCGCGATCTTACGGAGCGCAAGAAATCGGAAGAAGCGATTATCCGATCGGAGAAACTGTCGTTAATTGGCCAATTGGCAGCTGGCATCGCTCATGATATCCGTAATCCGTTAACCTCCTTAAAGGGGTTCGTACATTTACTAAAAGCGAAAAATGCCGACTATGTTGATGTGATGATGGAAGAACTCGAGCATATCAATTATGTCGTGAATGAATTTATGACGTTGGCGAAACCACACTTGAGTTACTATCTGGAGAGTAATCCCCGGGAGCTTGTTCGAAGTGTCATTGCTTTTCTTCAGCCCCATGCTCATCTGTATAACGTACAAATACAAATGGACATGGATCAAGACATCCCGTCTATTTATTGTATTCCAGACCAAATTAAACAAGTTTTAATTAATATTTTGAAGAATGCGATTGAGTCCATGGGAAATGGTGGATTGATACAGTTATCCGTAAGAAATATCCTGGATCAACGACTGATTATTTGCGTCGAAGATCAAGGTGTCGGTATTTCAGAAGATAAATTGACTCAGTTGGGGGAGCCGTTTTTCACGACAAAGACGAATGGCACCGGTTTAGGGCTAATGGTTTGCAAACGAATTATTCATGGACATAATGGAGATTTGACGATTCAAAGTAAGATTAACCACGGAACGAAGGTGCAAATCGAGCTTCCGATAAAAAATAGAGATGTGTCAGGATCATATCCCTTCAGGTAGACAGTGCCGTTTACTTGGAGGGATTTTTCCATTTGACCGGTAGTTACCTTCTTTTGTCAGGTTGAACAATCCCCTTTCTTGCTTTATCATATGAGGAAAGGATTTACAATTAGTAATTTGTAAGCGCTACCAATAGACATGCGCCACATTGTCGAGCCTCTATTTTATGCGGAGAAAAGGAGATAACCATGCGATTTTTACAAGGTAACATATCGGCCAGATTCAAGGTAATTTATGGTGTGTTTTTCCTGATCATCATTTCTTCCACCGTGTGGTTGTCCTATTTAAGCTCGAAAGGGGGCATGGAAGATCAGCTCCGCCGCACGAATACAGCCCTGCTTCATCTCAGTCAGCAGAAGATTGAAATGATGCTGCATGAAATTGATACGAGCACAATTAATTTCATCCAAGAACCCGATGTCGAGTTATTCCTCAATGGCAGATATGCGAGCGATGAACTGCGGCTCAATTATTTCCGCATTTTGAACACGCGGTTCAAGACGCTGATGTTTACGAACAGCAATATCTCCTCGTTTTATTTGTATTCTCTTGCGAACAAGAGCTTGTTGACCGATGTGACGTACTCGGATGAATCCAGCTTCTACGATATGGCTTGGCATGATGCTTATGTGAGCATGAAGGGCTACGGCGAATGGCTTGATACCAGAAAAGTAACGGAGGTCAGCTCAGGACTGCAAATTGAGAAAAATATGATTACCTTGGTGCGGACTTACCCCTTAATCAGTTTACCGCAGTTTCGCAAGGGTGCCATTATTGTCAATGTCGCGGAAAGCACGCTATCCAATCTCATTCAAGATGTAGACCAGCAAAGGGCAGGTCAAACCTTAGTTATTAATAACCAAGGGATGATTATTTCTTCGCAGAACAAAGAGCATCTGTTTCATTCCTTCAGCACGATTCCCGGCGCCCCCGAGATAAGTGAGTTTAAGGATAACGGTTATATCACGACGCACTCGAAAAGCGGAAGTTACACAACCTTTTATTTAACTTCCAGTTACAATGGTTGGAAATACATCAGTATCGTCCCCGATCCCGAAATGAACCGACCTTTAATGATTGTTCGCAATTTATTACTGGTTGTGACAGCGGGAATGTTCTTGCTAGCTATTGTGCTTGTCTTTGCAGTAAGCAACTACACGTTCCGGCCTCTTGAGCTTTTCTTTCATTCCGTTGCGGGTAAGAAATCGGTCCGCACCGGCGACCTTACCTATATGGAGCAGTTTTTCAAACAGATGATTTCCGACAACGAATCCTTGCAGAAACAAATGAATGACAGCTTGCCTGCGTTGAAATGGCGTCTGATCATGAGTCTGCTAATGGGGGATAAAACGAACTATAGCCGGATGAAGCCTTATTTCCATACGCTCGGGATAGATTTATATCATAAACAATTCATCGTGCTCATCATTGAACTGGATCGTATCCAAGAGAATCACACTCCGCGAGATGTGTATTTATTTACTTATGCCATCAGCAATGTTGCGGACGAACTCATCGCAGGCGTATGCAAGGGGACTTCCGTGGAGTTGACCGATGGGAGAGTCACCGTCATTATGAGCTTCGAATCGGAGGATTCGCAAGGCAATCAAATTCAAGCTCTGCAAGTGGCTGATCTGGTGAAAAATTATGTAGGGATTCATTTTAAACAAACGGTAACCATTGGTGTAGGCAGTCCGCAATCCAATTTGGAAGGCATCCAGATTTCCTATGAAGAAGCACTGAATGCATTGAAATATAAGTTGATTATGGGCGACAACACGGTTGTGTCCATCGACGATATTGCGGGCAGCAATTATAATGAGAAATTTTACCGGATTACAGCGCTAATTGATTCTGTCGTCAACCTGATTCGGGAAACGGATAAAAACAAGCTTCGATCACAGCTGGATAAAATTTTTGGCGAGGTCGTGGCAAGCAATGTTCCTCCCGAGTTAATTAAGCAGATGTGCATTCAGATGATTATGAAATCCATTAAGGTCATATCGGATAAAGGTCTCGAAATCAAAGAATTCCTGGATCCGAAGGAAAACATCTATGACCGGATTGAAAGCTGTGTCAAAGTAGCTGAGCTGAAGAGCTACATGTCCGATTTCCTGCATCAGCTCATTGTGCGGACCGAAGAGAAACGGCTCTCCAAAGGGCATCACGATACCATCGAGCAGGTTCTGGCATATCTCGAACAGCATTATATGGATAGCGATCTCTCGCTTAATCTGTTAGCTGCGCAATTTGAGCTAAGCGTTCCTTATTTAAGCAAGCTTTTCAAGGAAACGACGGAAACTAATTTTATGGATTGTCTGATTCAGATCCGCATGGAGAAGTCAAAGGAGTTGCTGCTGGGTTCAAAGCTGAAAGTCAACACCATTGCGGAGAGCGTAGGTTATAACAATGTTCAGAGCTTTATACGCATTTTCAAGAAATATACGGGCCTAACACCAGGGGAATTCAGGGAAAATCTTAAAAAAGGCGAAGATGATAAAAATAGCGAATCCGTTTCCGGTTAAAAAAGGTGTGTATGTTTAAAAAGTGTCTATATGCCAAATCGATTCTGGAACGTTACCATAAAGGTGCAAGACATCGAACTGAAAGGAGGTAGGGACATGAAATCACGAACTGTCGGGGCCACGACCGCACAAGCCATTATTGGGAAGAAGGAGCAAACAACGAAGCTTAAACGGGCATGGAAGTATGTGAAGCGGGATAAATACTTGTATCTCTTGCTGCTTCCCATCTTTGCTTACTATTTCCTATTTAAGTATACGCCGATGTTCGGTGAGATCATTGCCTTCAAAAATTATCGTTTCGCCGATGGGATATGGGGGAGTCAGTGGGTTGGCCTAAAACATTTCAACAGATTGTTCACGAGTCCGGATTTTTTCAATGTATTAAAGAATACGCTTCTCCTGAATGTGTACAGTATCGTTTTCGCTTTCCCGGTTCCTATTGCTCTGGCCATCCTTTTAAATGAAGTCCGACTGGAATGGTACAAGCGAACGATTCAGAATCTGCTTTATATTCCGCATTTTATCTCCTGGGTGGTGCTTGGCGGCATTGTTATCGCGCTGCTGTCTCCTTCCACGGGGATCGTAAACTTTGCTTTGGTGAAGTTGTTCGGCATTGAGCCGATCTATTTCATGGCAAGCACCTTCTGGTGGCCGATTACATTCATCTTGTCGGGAATATGGCAGAATGCAGGTTGGGGAACCATTCTCTACCTTGCCGCCATGGCCGGCATTGATCCTCAGCTGTATGAAGCAGCGAAGATTGACGGAGCGAGCAAGCTTCGTCGCATCTGGCATGTTACACTGCCGGGCATCCGATCCACAATCGCGATTCTGCTGATCCTGCGTGTGGGTCAGATGATGGATGTGGGCTTCGAGCATATTTTCGTGCTGCAAAATAAAGCGGTTTCAGAGGTCGCGAATGTCATCAGCACCTATGTTTATCATGTAGGTCTTGAAGGCGCGCAGTACAGCTATACGACGGCGCTTGGCTTGTTTCAATCCGTCATTGGCTTGATTCTGGTGGTCAGCGTGAATCGATTAATTAAAGCCTTAGGCGAGAATGGGCTATGGTAGGAGGGGAATGCGGTGTCCGGCAGTCAGAGCTCGTCAGTTAAGCTGGTTTATGGTGTCATCTATGTGTTTCTGGCGGTACTTGCCATGATGACGTTGTTCCCGTTCATTCATGTGCTATCTACCTCATTAAGCTCTTCTCGGGCCATTATGTCTGGGGAAGTGTTCTTATGGCCGAAGGAAATCACATTCACTTCTTTTAAAAACTTGATTGAAGACGGCCAGCTGTTTAATGCTATGAAAAATACATTAATCATTACGGTTGTGGGAACTTCCATTAACCTTGTAGCAACAATCATGGCGGCCTATCCGTTAAGTCGCAAGCGGCTCAAGGGCAGGAATGTCCTGCTTATGATCATAACCTTCACCATGCTGTTCGGCGGAGGGATCATTCCCAATTATATTCTCATTAAAACGCTGGGCATCATGAACACGTATTGGGCGCTTTGGCTGCCTGGTCTTCTAAGCACGTACAATTTTTTCGTCATGAAATCATTTTTTGAAGGATTGCCTTCGGAACTTGAGGAATCTGCAGCGATTGACGGAGCTAATGACCTGTTCATTATTTGGAAAATTATTCTTCCGCTCTCCATGCCGATTATTGCGGCGTTGACGTTATTTTATTCGGTTACCTGGTGGAATTCGTATATGAATGTGCTCATGTATATCACGAATTCGGGGAAGCTTTCTTTGATGGTGAAGCTGCTGCAGATGATCGATACGACAAGCCAGAACCTGCTTAATACGAATGCAACGAACGGGAGCGAAGGTGCTTCTATGCAAACGATGGTAACTCCGGAGGGTTTAAGGGCTGCTGCCATCATTATCTCGGTGCTTCCGATCTTGTGCGTCTATCCATTCTTACAGAAGTATTTTGTCAAAGGCGTATTAATTGGTTCAATTAAAGGCTAAAAGAAAATTCAAACTTATTATTCTTATTGCAGGAGGCGAAGATTTCATGATGAAACAAAAGCACGTAGCTTTAACGCTAGTCGCTTCTTTATTCACAATTGCAGCTTGCTCCTCTCCAACTAGCACAGATAATACGGGAAAATCGTCAGGAGAGAATAAGAAATTGGAAGTCAGCGTTTCCATCCTTGACCGCGGCCAAGTGGCGAGTGATGAGGGAACTTATGAGAGTAACCGGACGACCAAATACATCAATGAGAAATCGGGTATTAATGTGAAGTGGGTTCCGATCCTACGGACCGAATCAACGAAGAAATTAAACACACTCATCGCAGCCGGCGAAGCTCCGGATATGATGTGGGAATTCGGGCGAGATTATATGGCGACATTGAAAGAGCAGGGAGCCATTCAACCGATCGACGAATATATCGAGAAATACAGCACCTCCTACAAAGCCTATTTGAAAGCGCATCCGGAACTAAAGCCATACACGATGTTTGATGGCAAAACCTATATGGCAACCAGCGCACGTGGCATTGACGCCATCGCGAATCATGGCATGTGGATCCGCCAGGATTGGCTCGATAAGCTTGGACTGAAGGCTCCGACAACCATGGATGAGTTGGTCACTGTGATGCGGGCGTTTCGGGATAAAGATCCTGATGGTAACGGTAAAAATGACACGTTGGGTGCTGCTTTTAACTATAATTACACGGGTATTATTCAGGCGATGTACGCATCCAACAAGAGTAACTGGTATCTCGATAATGATAAAATCGTGTACGGCGGGTTAACGGATCGGTATGCCGATGTGCTTGCTGAGCTTAAGCTTTTCTTCGATGAAGGGCTGATTGACAAAGAATATATCACAGACAAGAACTTCCAGAAGGAAAGACAGCTATTCGTGACAGGTAAAGCAGGCATCTACTTCGCAAGTTGGAACATTAGTGCCGAATACCGTGAATTGAAGCAGAATGTACCTAATTCGCAGCTTGTACCGTTGGAGCCGGTATCAACGAAGTATGGGAAGTTCGGCTTGTATCAAGAACCGCCGGCAAACCGTTTGATTGTGTTTAATAAGGATATGAAAAATCCAGAAGCCGCAATCAAATTGCTGGATTGGTGGATAGACAAAAACTGGTTCGATGTCAGATTCGGCACGGAAGGTGTTCATTACAAGCTGGTTAATGGTGTTCCTCAAACGATTGATGCCGAGAAGAATAAGAAGGAAACGATCTATGCGCCAGAGTATGCGGTGCTCGATCAATGGAGTCCGAAACCAGAGGATTTCGCTGTGATGGCGGCAACGGATGCGATCTCTCAAGAATATGCCAAAGTGCAGGGTGAATCACTCAAGGTGGCTATGAAAAATAAATACAGACGCGATATTCCGTTCAACCCGACATTCCCTGAACTGAGCGAAACGTCTACGTCATTCGGCCCATTGTCGGATGATATTGAAACAAAAGTCATTACAGGCGGTGCACAATATTCACCGCAATGGGGCATGGAACAGCTTCGCAAGGAATGGAAACGTCTCGGCGGCGATAACGTTGATAAATTAGCGCAAGATTGGTATGAGAAAAATGTGAAGGGCAAGTAAACGGCATAGAAGGCTAAGCAGCCTCCCGATTCGAACAGGAGTTGGGGGGCTATTTTATACGGATAAGGGAGTGTAATTCACAATGACAATAATTTCAAATAAGATGCTGCTTAATCAGCTTGAGAAATGGCACGAAGACTATACGCCTGAATTGCGGATGGTTCGCAAGCCTTTCCATACGCCGGGTTATCACAGTACGTTAAAAAATGTAGCGTTTACTCACCCGACCCTGGCAGCTTGTGTTTATACGCTGGGGTTGCTGGACAGCCGCCAGCCTCTTCATGTAGAACGAGCACAAGGTATACTTGAGCAGGTAATCAGCTTGCAGGATCAGAATCCGGAGCATGCTACCTTCGGGATCTGGTCTTGGTTCTACGAAGAGCCGCTTGAGAGAATGGCTCCGCCAGATTGGAATTGGGCGGACTTCTGCGGCAAGCGGCTGGTGCTGGCCGAGCAGAGGCATTCCGATATCTTGAGCGCGGGGCTTCGCGAACAAATCAGGCATGCGCTTTATTGTGCATGCGACGCCATTATCAAGCGAAATGTAGGTCCTAGCTATACGAACATTGCCATTATGGGCGCTTTCGTTACTTTGCTTACAGGCGAGGTCTATGGCGAAGAAAAGTACTTGAATTACGGCTTGGAGCGTTTACGCCTCTTTAGCGAATACACGAAACAGCTGGGAACTTTCCAGGAGTTTAACAGTCCGACATACACGATCGTGGCGATACAGGAATTGTCCAGCATTCATACTGCGACCCAAGTTGCGGAAGCGAAACAGCTCAGCTCGGAGATGCTGGATGTGGCATGGGGGATGGTTGCCGAGCATTTCCATGTCCCCAGCAAGCAATGGTCAGGTCCGCACAGCCGTGCCTATCATACGATGATGACGCCGGAAGTTTTATCGTTCTTGCAGCTTGCCAGCCAAGGGGAGTTGAACTTCATGCCAGACGATCAACTGACATACAATCTGGACTGGTATGGCAATGATATCGGATGTCCTGAGAAGTACATACCGGCATTCAAACGTACAGAAACAGCGGAGCATGTACAGACGATTAGCAAAGACGAAACTGGCAATACGGTTAACCAAGCAACTACATATATGGAAGGGCCGGTTAGTGTGGGAACCTTCAGCAAAGATGTGATGTGGAATCAGCGCCGCAATTTGCTAGCTTATGTACGCAATGGTGACGCATCCACCTACATTCATTTGCGCCTTCTGAACGAAGGCTACGACTACTCTTCCGGAATTTATTCCAGTGTTCAAAAGGGGAAGGATGTGTTGTTCGGCATCGGATTTTGCACGAATGGCGGCAATACGCACATTGGACTTGATCCCATTGACGGGACTATCGAATCAGCGGACCTAAGAGTTCGCTTTGAGATTGGAGGCAGCCTGCATGAGGTTAAGGCGGAGGCTGTTTCGCCAGCAGCCGATTCAGCTTTGGTACACATAGCTGGGCAGACACTGCAGGTGAAAAAAATATTCGCAGCCTTTGACGGGGAACAGCCAAGATGGGAGCTTGGGCAGGAGCGGGATAAACGGTTTCTTGACTATGTCATCTACACCGGCGAGCGGAAGAAATTTGATTTCGCTAGCATGCAGGAGGCACTACTACTGTTTGCATGGCGTTTGGGTGAGCGGGGAGATGAGCTCGACGCTGCTGCTTCCGTCGTACAAGCGAACACAGAGGTTCAGGCGGAATTCCGTGCTCCAAACCGCTCGGTACTGCAATTGACTTTGCCGCTTAAACCTGCCGAGAAGATGAAGATGCTGCGGCCTCGGCCCTAACATTAAGAGAATGGAGTGATCACAGATGGCTAAAGGTTCTACGACTCGTAACGAGTTCCTTCCGTTTGCCGATGCCTATACGGGCCGATCTATGACTCGTTTGACAGTCCCGGAGCAGGTGAATCATCATCCTTATTTTTATTATAAAATGATCACAAACGACAATCGCTATCTCATTTACGCAAGCGAGCGAGGGGGATCCCGTCAGCTTTATCGGATGGATCTCAACGATGGAACGGCCCTGCAATTAACGGAAGGACCCGATATTCACGATTTCAGCTGCAGTCTGACGAGTGACGACAACTACTTGATATATTGCAGGGATCAGCGAATTATGCGATTGGATATGACGACGCTGATGGAAGACGTTCTCTATACGACACCTGCAGGTTGGAAATCCAATGCCAATCCCGGTCTCAGCTCAGATGACAAGTATCTCGTACTAGTCGAAATCAATGAAAAGGATGTCGTACCAGGCAAAGGGGATTGGTCCAATTTCGAGCCGCAATGGGCAGCGAAACCGCACTGCCGAATCATCTACCTGGATATCGAACAGCGAACCAGCCATATCGTACATGAGGAGCTGGACTGTTGGCTCGGGCATCCGCAAATTCGTCCCAATGACCCATCGACCATTTTATTTTGTCATGAAGGTCCTGGGCATCTGATTGATGCCAGACTCTGGCTAGTCCAAAAGGACGGGACGCGGCTGCGCTGTGCGAAGAAACAGACGCATGATGAGCTCATCACGCATGAATATTGGCTTGCTGATGGCTCTAGATTCGCTTATGTGTACCGACATAAAGATGATCTCTATCACGAAAGTATCCGTTTCATGGACTCAGAGACATTAGTGGAAGAAGTGTGGATGAATTGCTCCAAGTATTGCCACTTTATTTCGAATGCCAATCATACGATGATCGTCGGGGATGGGCAGCTGCCCGAGCAGCACTTCATCTATTTAGTGGATGTAGAACGGAGACAAGAAGAGCGGCTATGCTCCCATGGAACCAGCTGGAAGTCATACGGCAACACACAGGATGCTCATCCGCATCCGGCTTTTTCTCCAGATGGCACATTTATCATCTTTACTTCTGATATGGAAGGTATTCCTTGTATATATAAAGTGGAGTTGTGACCATGTTCGAGGCAGCCGGCTAGTTTGATCGACTGCCTCGAATATATCATTGACATTAGTTTGGCGTCAAACTATAATGCAGATATGAAACCAACAGATGCTGTATCACTTATATCCAGAATTAGAGAAAAGACCAATCGGTTTATCATATCCGAAATGGCGAAATATGGAGTCGACGATATTGCCATTTCACATGGGGATATTATCTTTGCTTTATTTAAGATGCCTAGATTGACTATGGCGGAAATTGCCAAGAAAATTGATAAAGATAAGTCTACGGTGACTGCACTTGTCGACAAATTGGTCCGACTTGGATACGTAACAAAAGAAAGGGACACCGTAGATTCAAGGGTCGTCTATGTTGCCTTAACACCAAAAGGGGAGGAACTGAAGCCCGTATTCGAAACCATCTCAGAGAAAATGTTAGATGTTTTTTATATGGACATTTCGGATAAAGAAAAGGAAGAATTACTGAGAATTCTAACGAAAATTTATAGAAACTTTTAATTTTTTTTAGAGTAATAGTTTGACGTCAAACTATATAACGAGGAGGAGCTTATCATGAAAGATTACACAAAAGATTTGCCGGATCATCGTGTGAAATATATCGGAGAAAATGATCTATTTGTAGAAATTTTCGAGGGAGTTGAGCTACAGAAGGGAGCTTCAAAAAGACCTCCGCTTTTATTTGTACACGGTGCCTACACGGGCAGTTGGATGTGGAGCAAATACATCCCACACTTTATAAACAGGGGATGGAATTGTTATGTTATGAATTTGAGAGGGCACTACAAAAGTAGAGTGCTCGATTTGACAAATGTCACATTCGAAGATTATTTGGAGGATATCAAAGAGGTTTTGGCCGAGTGTAAGGCTCCACCAATTCTCATAGGATTTAGCATGGGAGGAATTTTGAGCCAAAAGCTGGCTGAAACCATCGAACTTGCAGGTTTAGTGGTGATCGATACAAGCATAAGCAAGGAAGTTTATGAAGCTGTACCCTACAAAGAAATAGCTGCTATGACAACAGGCGTTTTAATGCCTGCACCATCCCGAGATGAGAATTCCAGTATAGATGAATCAGCAGATGACATTGATTTTCAGAGAAAGTATATAACGGTGGAGTCATTAAAAGCATTTAACGATTTTTATTTTTCATTGGGAGTAAGCGGTGGAATATCGATAGACAGCAGTTTGATGATTCATCCAGCCTTGGTTATTAAAGCCATTAATAGTGAAGAGGATGACCGGAGGGGAAAGGCGACAGCGGACCTTCTCCATGCTGAATATACAGGATTTAGGGAAACGACTCACACCGGATTGCTAGTTGGGCAAAGATATATGGAAGTAGTAGATCGGATCATGATTTGGTTACAAGGGATGCATGACTAAGGACATAGAATAGATAAGAAAATATTACTATTGCTTCTCCTCATACATTGGAGTAAATTGATAAAATACGCTTAATTCTTTAGATTAAAGAAGCGGGGGAACCAAGTTTCCTGGGGTGAGTACACATGTAAAGTGTTAGGGTTAACTTTCAACCCGAATCCGTCAGCTAACTTCGTCAGCGTAGAAAGAATGGATAGAAACATTTAATGGAACTATGTGATTTAAGGTTCTATTCCCTCGCTTCCTTTTTCTCTTCTAGAGAAAATAGGAGGAACTAGACATGCTGCTTATGAAAGTAACCAAAGAATGGAAGAATTTTCTCCCTTGGAAGAGAGCCAACGATTCTGTACAGCGTCAACAGGAGATTCTTCATTTAAAACAGCGGTTGGAAGCGTACGACATTCAATTTCCGAATTTGGCTTACCAACCATCAGACGTCGAAACACAGACGCTAATGGAAATTAGCAAAACGGTCGCTCAAAACAATGAGCTGCTTTACCAACTTAGCTCGGAAAAGGAATTAGCGGTTGAACAATCGCTAGCCCATCGCGTCGGAACCACGCTCCAAATTTTACAGGATCACCTCAGCTTTATCGTAACCATGGCGCATATTTTCAGTGGCCCGTATCCTTGCCTAAGAGCGTACATCAGCCATACCATTTAACGATCTTCAACAATAGTGAAGGAGCTTGCCTGGCGGCAGCTCCTTTTTCGTTTATTTAAGTGAATAGATACGGCCAAAAAAGCGCGTGATAAGCTCCGCAACTTGCTGGCTTTGCTCTTCCAGAACAAAATGGCCCCCGCATAAAAAGTGAGTTTCCACACACGTTAATAGTTCTCCGAAAGCAAGAGCCCCTTGCACCGTAAAAATAAAATCATTTTTGCCCCAGGTTATGAGCGTAGGAGGTTGATAAGTTCGCAAGTACTGCTGCCAAACAGGGTATTGTTCGACGTTGGTCCGATAATCGTAGCCCAATTCCAACTGGATTTGGCTATTCCCGGGTCGATCCAAAAATAACTGGTCCATTAAATAACCATCGGGACTAATCCGGTAGGGATGACACACGCCCGTAACATACTGCATTTTTGTAAAATGAAAGGTTGCAAGCTGAGCAAAGGCCGCTTCGGTTGCAGGATTTCGATTCGCCCAGAGAGCTTTGAAGAGATCGAACGGTTCCCCTAAGCCGTTTTCACTGACTACGGCATTTTGAATAACGAATCCTAGAATACGGTGCGGATTCCGAACGGCCAGTCTGAACCCGATAGGACCTCCATAGTCATGGGTGTACAATATATATTGGGAAATGCCGAGATTATCAATTAACTTTTCAATCAGAATGGATAGATTCTCGAAGGTGTAAGCAAATTCTTCTGTGGAAGGCATACTGCTATTTCCGTATCCAAGATAGTCAGGAGCAATGAGATGAAAGTGGTCTGTGAGTTGAGGAATTAAATCCCTGAACATATGGGATGAGCTTGGAAAACCATGAAGAAGGATGATGGTTGGGTTGTATGGACTCCCGGCTTGGCGAAAAAATAACTCCCAACCGTCAATCTTCATTTTTTTATAATGTACCATAATGTCAACTTCCTCTCCGGCGAGCGCATACTATTCCCTAACAAAAATATGTGAATATGAGTTATTTAAGTACTTAGGAGCTAGAGGACGTGGTACAATTTAATTTAAGGTAAGCTAATTAGTTGTTATCTTCATTAAACTGGTATTCATCCACATGAAAGGGAGAGATCAGCCATGAAACAAGAACTGCTAAATGAGCCATCGAGAAATCAAGCTTCCAGCACGCCAATCATTACCGAACTAAAAGTAATTCCAGTTGCAGGGCATGATAGCATGCTCTTCAATCTTAGTGGAGCGCATGCTCCATTCTTTACACGTAACATCGTAATTCTCAAAGACAGTGCAGGTCATACGGGCGTAGGTGAAGTACCGGGCGGCGAGAATATTCGTAAAACGCTTGAAGACGCGTGCCCACTGGTTATCGGTCAATCGATCGGCCAATACAATAACATTCTTACGAAAGTTCGCAAGCAATTCGCTGATCGGGATCAGGGAGGACGCGGTTTGCAGACTTTTGATCTACGCATCACGATACATGCCGTTACGGCATTGGAAGCAGCACTACTCGATCTCTTAGGTAAATTCCTGGATGTTCCGGTTGCAGCACTGCTAGGAGAAGGTCAACAGCGCGATAAAGTAGAGATGTTAGGCTACTTGTTCTATGTCGGGGATCGGAATCGGACAAACCTTCCGTATCTGGGCGCTGAGAATGCAGCGAATGATTGGTTTCGACTGCGTAATGAGGAAGCGCTTACACCCGAAGCCGTCGTGAAACTTGCCGAAGCAGCGTATCAACGATATGGCTTTAATGATTTTAAGTTAAAAGGTGGCGTCCTGCGCGGTGAGGAGGAGATTGAAGCGGTCACTGCGCTGGCGGAACGTTTCCCTCAAGCCAGAATTACCCTTGACCCTAATGGGGCATGGTCTTTAGCTGAGGCGATTCACCTGTGCCGTGATCAGCATCACGTATTGGCTTATGCGGAAGACCCATGCGGAGCAGAAAACGGTTATTCAGGCCGTGAAATCATGGCCGAGTTCCGGCGTGAGACAGGCCTCCCAACGGCAACGAACATGATTGCTACCGATTGGCGCCAGATGGGCCATACGATTCAGCTGCAATCTGTCGATATTCCGTTAGCCGACCCACATTTCTGGACGATGCAGGGCTCTGTTCGAGTAGCTCAGATGTGTCAGGAATGGGGGCTCACTTGGGGATCTCATTCGAACAACCATTTTGATATCTCGCTTGCGATGTTTACCCATGTGGCAGCAGCAGCGCCGGGAAAAATAACGGCCATTGATACGCACTGGATTTGGCAGGATGGACAGCAGTTGACCAAGGAGCCGTTTCTGATTGTTGGAGGCATGGTGGAGGTTCCGAACAAGCCGGGTCTGGGAGTAGAACTTGATATGGACGCCATTGAGAAGGCGCATCAGCTGTACAATCAAGAGGGCTTGGGAGCTCGCGATGATGCGCTGGCTATGCAGTTTTATATCCCTAATTGGAAATTTGATAACAAACGTCCTTGTCTTTTGAGATAGTTGATCATAGATAGCCGCTGTTTCCTGATTAGGGGGAAACAGCGGCTATTTTTACATATATTCAGGTCAAGTTTCATTTACTTTTTGCTGACAGCCGTGGGCTCCATCTTGTCATTGTAAGCGATAGCGTACCAAGGTTCTGACGCCGATTCCGCATTCACTTGAATGTTTATTTCCCAGGGAGCCTCATAACTGACGCCAAGAAGCTGATTACCTTGGTAAATGGCGATAGCAAATGGAGGTTCACCCCGCTCGTTCTCCAGCTTAGGATAAACAAGAACGGTTTGTTTGCCAGTAGGAAGAGATTGACCGGTAACAGGCGTATAGCGATAAGAGATGGGATCAACACCTGTCTCTACTTTGCTTATAAACCAATCGGATTGGATTAACCGTTGATAAAAGCCGTCCATGAATGGGTTTTCCCCGATATCATACACATAAGCTCCATTCGTCCGAATTGCTTGAGCTCGACTGAAGTTAAAATAGGTGATCGCTTTCACCTGCGGAAACAGTCGCGGCAGTAAACCGTACATGTACCCCAGTTGGCCTTCCGACCAACTCCAGTACGTTTGATTCGTAGGTAAATAGGTGTGAGCAATAGCGCCCTCTGAAATCATAATGGGCTTATGGCGATAACGCTCATAGAGAGGAGCGAAAGTATCGATTACGGTCCCATTTAGCTGCTCTTTGTCTCCTGAATAGGGTGTGCTATACAAAGAAAAACCAACCCAATCTACATAAGAGTCACCTGGATAGTAGTCGTCAATCGTGTTCGTTGGCGAGAAATTAGGGGACCAAACCATCGCAACATTAGGCGCTTCTTCGGCCATGATGTCGTGAACAAGGCGGAATTTCTCAATATACTGCTGGGGAGTTCCATGCCATGGCACCCATGCGCCATTCATCTCCGAAGCATAACGCAAGAAAATAGGAATGCCGGAAGCCTTGGCTTCCCGGGCAAAACGGCGAACGTATTCGTCATCCAGCACGTCGTCCAAGCCAAAGCGCGGCTCCCAACCGATCTGGAGTGCGCCGCCGAGTTCTTTCACTCTTTCCGCAGTTCGCGCCGGGAAATAGGTATTCGTATCGGTCTGTACTTTTCGCCAACCGACATAAGCCAAATAAAGAGCGTGTTTTCGACCGTACACATCTTCAATTTTCGTAACATCGTACCCAACTCTGCGATCTGCCCCTAACATACCTATATAAGCCCCAGATGCTGGCTCGTGTTTTGCAAGATGGGTAGATTCCGTTGTCATAGGAACGCGGAGATAAAGCTCCATTTCCGCTGAAGGACTTTGGATGCTGGACCAATCATAGGTTAGTGGCGCTATCGAAGGAAGACCAGCTGAGTAGGCAGCGATCCGATTTTGATAGGCAGCTGCGGCTTCTGAATAACCGGATTGTGCGGATTTCTTCTCTTGGTTCGTCCAATAGGTTAAAATATCCGGCTGTTCGGGCTTGGGAGTTGAGGAAACAACGGTGGGATGCGTTAGTGCAACAGCAGGTTCTGATCGGCTTTGTTCGAGGTCATTTAATTCCGTATCCATGACAAAAAAAGTGACCGCGATGCAACTTGCCAACAAGATGGTACCTATTGTCCAGACAACCTTTTTAAACATGGGATAAGTAAGTTCCTCTCGTAAGGAAGATAATTGCCTCCGTAGATTCAGTAAGTTAATTGTATGCCCAAAGCTGGGAGACGGTCAATGGAGAGGTCTGGGCTGTTCCAAAGGTTGCGATAACCTGGGGGCAGCTTTTTTGCCTTTACAATTACTTATCTTGCTGCTAACACAGCAATAATATTTCTAAGTTAAATTAAGTGTGTGGGAACGGTCTCACATACAGAAATGAGGTCGCATCATGGAGCATACGATTAAGGAAATTGCCCTGCGCGCCGGTGTATCCAAATCCACGGTGTCTCGCGTGATATCTGGCAAGGGCTATACCAGCTTGGAAGTACGCAATAAAGTGCTGCAGCTGATTGAAGAACTGCAATATAAGCCCAACGCCGTAGCAAGGGCAATGGTTTCACAAAGAACACATAACATTGGCGTTCTGATTTATCGCCGGCATCATCCGATTGCTTCCCATCCGTTTTATGGGAAAATTCTAGATGCAATTTTAATGACAGCGGCAAGCATGAATTATTCCGTTTTCGTAACGACGGATCATGAAATGTCGCTGCGTTCGGCTGATTTTATGATGGAAAAAAGGGTGGACGGGCTAATCCTGATTAGCCGTTTACAGCAGAATGTGATTGATTACATCGCAAACTTCGGAGTTCCCTATGTCATGGTCAATGGCTCTACGGATGTTGATGGTGTCATGCACATTGTGAATCAAGACGAGGAAGGCGGCCGAATGGTTGCTGAACATCTCGCAGATCAGGGTCATCGTCGCATCTTCGTAATTGCTGGACCACAAACGCATCGTAGTCACAATTTGAGACTGAAGGGCTTCAAAAATCATTTGAAAGAATTGGGGATTCCGTTCCCGTCAAGTTCGATCTTACAGGCATCAACGTCCACGTTTGGCGAAGGGTATGAGCTCATGCGTGCCCATTGGGAGCAGTTTCGCGCAGGCGGATATACATCGTTATTTGCTACCAACGATATGATCGCGCTCGGCGCTATGAAGTTTATGCTGGAACAGTCGGTACGCATTCCCGAACAAGTAGCGGTAGTCGGCTTCGATGATATTGATTTTGCCGCTATGTTTTCACCCTCTTTGACAACGATCAGGGTCAATACGGAAGAGATGGGGATTCAGGCTTTCAGTTTGCTCGACAAGTTAATCCGTCAGGAAGCCTACATTGAGCATCCCAAGCAATTAGTACCCAAACTTATTGTCCGTCAGTCGACTCAAACATTTTCTATTGAAAGGAGTGGTTAGTCCGCATGCGTTGGTATTTAAAAGCAATTGGCCCGCGTAAAATCGTAGAATTTCTCATCCTTGTTGTGTTCGTCATCTTTTTCTTGGGCCCGCTGCTCAATCTTGCTATTCTGGCTTTTACCGGCAAATGGACTTACCCCGATATCTTGCCGCATGAGTGGTCACTGAAATGGTGGACGTTTGTGTTCCAGCAAGAAGATATTGCAAAATCAATCGGCTTGTCTTTTGTCATCGCAACGATCGTAACGGCACTTTCTATTGTGCTTTGCATTCCGGCAGCCTATGCGTTTGCGCGTATACGATTTCCACTTAGCAAGTTTTTCTTGTTCTCGTTTCTTCTGACACATGCTTTTCCGAAAATGGGACTTTATGTTTCGATTGCTGTGCTTTTCTTCAAACTCGGACTGATGAACACATTAATAGGCGTTGTTTTAATCCATATGATTAACGTACTCATGTTCATGACGTGGATTCCAACAGCTGCTTTCCGCAATGTGCATATGGCGCAAGAGGAATCGGCAAGGGATGTAGGGGCGAGCCCGTTTCGCGTGTTTTGCAGTATTACGCTCCCTATGGCTATGCCGGGAATTATCGTAGCTTCTATCTTTACGTTCTTGAATTCGCTGGATGAAGCTCAGGGCACATTCCTTGTGGGTATCCCAAACTATAAAACGATGCCGATTGTCATGTACTCGATTATCAGTGATTATCCGGCCTATGCGGGAGCTGTATTTTCCATTATTTTGACAGCGCCGACGATTATTCTTTTGCTTGCTGCACAGCGCTTTGTGAGCGCAGATATTATGTCCAGCGGCTTCCAACTCAAATGACGACAGATCCATTCCTAAAATAGAAGGGGGCACACATGGACATTCAGCTTTCAGTTCAACAATTAACGAAACGCTATAAAACCGGAGAAGGCGTAACCGGAATTTCTCTAGATGTCCGTAAAGGGGAGTTAATTACATTGCTTGGCCCTTCAGGCTGCGGTAAAACAACCGTTCTTCGCAGCATCGGAGGTTTTCTCGATCCCGATTCCGGCGACATTCTCATTGAGGGTAAAAGTGTGCTTCAAGCGCCTCCTGAGAAACGTCCGACATCCATGGTTTTTCAAGGTTACAATCTATGGCCGCATATGACGGTGTATGACAACCTCGCATTCGGTCTTAAAATACGCAAGATCAAAAAGGCGGAAATCGATAAAGCCGTAAATGAAGTGCTGCAGTTGGTTCGCTTGCCTGGAGCCGAGAAGAAATATCCGGGCGAACTTTCCGGTGGTCAACAGCAGCGTATCGCGGTTGCAAGATCACTGCTTCTGAAGCCGGCTGTTCTTTTGCTCGATGAGCCCTTCTCCGCGCTGGACGCTAAGCTTCGCCACGAGATGAGGGAAGAGCTAAGAGAAATTCAGTCCAAAACAGGCCTTACGATGGTATTCGTCACTCATGATCAGGAAGAAGCCTTATCGATTTCGGATCGTATTGTCGTTATGAATCAAGGAAACATCGAGCAAATCGCTTCGCCACAAGAAATTTACGATGAACCAAGTACGTTGTTCGTTTCTCAATTTATCGGCAAAATGAACTTTTTGAAAGGGGTGATCGCTGCCGAACGCGTTACCGTCGGGCATCTAAGTTTTCCAAATACAAAAAATCTGTCCGGGCATGTACACCTTGCCGTTCGACCTGAAGATGTGATCATAGAAAGTGAAGAAGGACAAGGCCTTTCGGGTGTAATTAAACAAGTGATGGTGCTTGGTCATTATGCGGAAGTATCTATTGATTTACCTCAGTACGGAACAATCCGGGCGTTTCAACCAAGGGATTCTGTCAAGGATCTCCATACAGGACAACATGTAAAAGCAAACTTTGCCAAAATCATTGCATTTTCCGAAAATTAAACCCAAATCCAAGGAGGCAATATCATGTTACGCAAGAAATCCGCAATTACGTTAGTCACTTTAATGACCGCTACGGCCGCTTTCATCACCGGTTGTGGTAATTCTGCGACAAATGCAGGTTCATCTGCTGCTCCAAGCAACGCTCCGGTTAAAGCAACGGCAGATACCAAAAAACCTGTTGAGTTTACCTTCTATTTTACGGGATCGCAAAATGTTAAAGATCTGTGGGACACGATAATTCCTATGTTTGAGAAACAAAATGCAGATGTGAAGGTAAAACCGGTTTACATTCCTTCAGGTACGGGCGCACAACCAACATATGACCGTATACTTGCTGCCAAACAAGCGAATAAAGGATCCGGCGATATCGATTTGTATGAAGATGGCTTGTCTAATGTCACACGGGGACAAAAAGATGATCTGTGGGATACCTTGGCAACTGACAAAATTAAAAATCTAGCTGCTGTCGATGAAAAAACGATAAAAGATATCTCCAATCTCGCTATTCCTTACCGCTCATCTGCCGTTGTATTGGCTTATAACAGCGATAAAGTAGCAACACCTCCAAAAACATTGGATGAACTGTACGATTGGATCAAGAAAAACCCGTCCAAATTCGCTTATAACGATCCATCCACAGGTGGGGCTGGTAACTCCTTTGTAGCAACTGCCCTGTATAAGTTCTTGCCGGAAGAAGCGATTCATAATTCCGATCCAAGCGTTGAAAAAGGTTGGGATCAAGGCTTTACATTGCTCAAAGAACTTGGGAAATCTGTGTATGGTAAAGGTATTTATCCGAAGAAAAACCAAGGGACGCTAGATTTGTTGACAAGCGGTGAAGTCGATATGATTCCGGCTTGGTCCGACATGGTGCTTGAGCAAGTCGCAAAAGGCCAGCTTCCGAAATCAACCAAAATGACGCAATTGACGCCTGGTTTTAACGGCGGACCAACATACTTAATGGTGCCTAAGTTGTCCGAGAAGAAAGATGCTGTCTACAAGTTCCTGGATTTCGTTCTTTCACCTGAGGCACAAGGCGTAGTTGTCGATAAAATGCATGGCTTCCCAGGCATTAAGCTTTCTAACATGTCCAAAGAAATTCAAGATTCATTCAAAGGTTCGTCCGAAGGATTCCGCTCGTTCAATATTGGTGAACTGGATAAAGATATGACGAAGCGTTGGCAAAGTGAAGTTGCTGCGCAATGAGTAAACAAATGAAAATGGGGATATTCGGATTACTTCTGGTTATCCCCTCTTTTTTATTACTTTTTGTCACTGTCGTCATTCCTATTATCATTTCCTTTAAGGAAAGCTTGACGAATAAATCGGGCGGCTATGATCTATCCAATTACACGTATTTATTCACGGATAAGCTAATGCGCTCCAACATTATTTTCACCTTGGAAGTGACGGTTGTTTCCGTAATTCTCGTGCTGATTATCAGCTATGCTTTAGCTGCTTATATGAGATTTAATACAGGTACGATGGTAAAATGGATACGTAAATTGTATATGATTCCAATCTTTATCCCATCTGTGATCGCGACCTATGGCTTGATCCAATTGCTTGGCAACCATGGGTGGGTTTCACGCCTGCTGCTGCTGGTGAACGGTGGAGAAATGCCGCGTATTATTTTCGACATGAAAGGGATTATTATTGCGAATTTGTGGTTTAACATTCCTTTTACGACGATGTTGCTTGGTTCAGCCTTATCTGCAGTTCCTAATTCCATTATTGAAAGCGCAAAGGACGTAGGAGCACGTAAATTACAAATCTTTGTCCGTTTTATTTTGCCGCTGACGTATAAAACATTGCTAGTGGCCGTTACTTTTGTGTTTATGGGTGTGATCGGTTCATTTACGGCTCCATTTCTCATTGGGCCCAATGCTCCGCAAATGTTAGGGGTATCGATGGAACAGGTTTTCGGTGTGTTCCAAGAGAAACAATTAGCTGCGGCGATCGCTTTCTTTACGTTCCTGCTTTGTTCGGTTATGGGGTACTTTTATATTCGTAGTATGATTACAGAAGAGAGTGCTAGGGCTAGATGATTTGATGCAAATGAAGATTAACTGGAGACAATAGCACATGGATGATCAGAATCTCATCGCTCGGTTCAGAAATCTAACACGTAGCACGAAATGGGTGCTGAAAAACCAAGTAGAACTTCAATTCAACAATTACCACTCCCAAGGAATGGTTCGAATCGGCGACTTCTTTTATATGTCATCGGTTGAACTTATCGAATGGCCAATGAGGTATGACCAACCTAAACAAGGTTATGATCGTACACCAGGCAAGGGAGTTAGCCATTTATTTGTCTTCAATCGTCAAGGACAGCTTGTGAAGGAGACATCATTGGGTGAGGCTGATATGTATCATCCGGGTGGTATTGATTTTGATGGTACGCATATTTGGGTGCCAGTCGCAGAATATCGGCCTCACAGTCAGTCTATTGTTTACACAGTAGATCCTCTCACATTAAAAGCTGAAGAAGCGTTCCGAGTTCAAGATCATATCGGTGGCTTAGTCCATGAGGCACAGAATGGTAAGTTAATCGGCAACAGCTGGGGCTCACGCAAATTCTATGTATGGGACTCATGTGGGCGACAGCTGATGGATAAAGAAAATACGAATCATTTTATCGACTATCAAGATGGACAATATGTAGGCGATGGAAAAATGATTGTGAGCGGCATCTCTGAGTTAGTCAATCCTGCTAGCAAATCCAAGCCTTACGAGTTGGGTGGATTAGCGCTAATAGATCTGTTTACGTTAGAAACCCTTCACGAAATACCTATTACTGAATTTTCTCCGCAAGGTCATGTGATTACCCGTAATCCAGTGTTCCTAGAGATTGTTGGTGAAACCATCAGGCTATATGCTGTTCCGGACGATAATGACGGATCAATGCTGATTTATGAAGCAGCTATTTAAACGATCAAAATGAAGTAGCACTCACTAGAGTGCTTTTTTCATTTATCAATAGGATTCGCTATGTGGATTGTACTTATTCAATATACGAGCAGGTATCTATAAACGAGATATTCAGTATCACGATTCTATATTATGCATGATGACTTCGTTCATAGTATGATGAGTGGGCGGTTGAATATCCGAGAAAGAGAGGAGTTGAAACTCTATCTACTAAAAGGTAGAACGCGATGAGTAATCATAAAAATACCGCAGAGATTATTTTAGATACAGCACAGAACATTGTGCAAGAAGTTGGATTTAACGGATTCAGCTATGCACATATTGCGGAAAAAGTAGGGATACGCACAGCCAGCATTCATTATCATTTTCCAAACAAAGAGGATTTAGGAGAAGCGCTGATCACACGCTATCACAAACATTCGCTGTCTGCCATTGCGCAAATCGATTTCGAAACACAAAACAACTTAGAGAAATTGCGCAAATTCATCTTGATTTTCGATGGCCCTGTACAGGATTACTGCACGTGCTTAAGTGTCATGCTTTCTACGGAATTGGCTACTTTATCAGCAAAAGTACGAGACAGGCTAGCACAGTTTTTCACCACAAATTTAACATGGTTGGAACGCGTATTGGATCAGGGGCGTCGGGAAGGGCATATTAACTTTGAAGGTGCCGCGGATGTGCAGGCTCATAAATTTTTGGCTTCTCTTCAGGGAGCGCAGTTGCTTGCAAGAAGTTTTCGCGATAGAAGCAGGTTTGAAGTGATCGCAGAAGGCCTAATTGCCGGTTTGACGTAAAGGGATAGGCGATTGATTTTATTCTTGCAAACCTACCTTTTAATAGGTAAATGGAATGAATGAACGAAACTTTCTGCTAGGAGGCGTAAAGGATGATATATGAGCTGCGGATTTATGATGTTAATCCTGGCAAGATGCAGGTTATTTTAGATAGATTCAGGGATCATGTTATTCAATTATTTAATAAACATCAGATGAAAATAACGCTTTTTTGGGAAGATTTCGATGAATCCAGTAACCGGCTCTATTATATTGTTGAACATGCTTCTATGGAGGATCGTAACCTGAACTATGATAAATTCCGCAATGACCCGGAGTGGATTGAAGTAAAACGACTTTCGGAACTTGATGGACCGTTGGTTAAAAAGCAAGAAAGCATTTTTATGAAAGATGTGCCCTTTTTCGAAAACAAATAAAAATCCAACTACTGAATAGGAGCAAATACAATGAAAATTTTAGTTATCGTAACTCACCCGAACATCGAAGCATCCAATTGGAACAAATCATGGGTCAATGAATTGCAAAAACATGACGATATCACGATTCATGAACTGCACAAAGAGTACCCGGACGAAAATATCGATGTCGCTAGAGAGCAGCAACTGGTTGAGGCACACGATCGAGTTATTTTCCAATACCCGCTATTTTGGTACAGCACACCGCCATTACTGAAAAAATGGTTTGATAATGTCCTGCTTTACAACTGGGCTTATGGACCAGAAGCAACTAAAACAGTCGGTAAAGAATTTGGCTTTGCGATTTCCGCGTATGGTACGGAAGAGTCTTATCAAGCAACTGGGTCCAACCGCTTTACAATTGAACAAATTTTGACGCCAATGCAGGCGCTCACTCGCTTTATTAGCGGCACTTATCTGCCTCACTTTGTTCTAAACGACACTTCTGACGTAACAGAGGAAAGATTAGCTCAAAGCAGCAAAGACTTCGTCAACCATATTAAAACGGTAAGACCAGCTGAGGTGTTGACAAAATGAGCGAATTGCTGATTGACGTGTATATGGATACTAGTTGCCCTTGGTGCCGTATGGGAACGACTAGTCTGTTAACCGCTCTAAAGCAATTGCCGGAAGATAAAAAGGCAACTGTCCGTTGGAATGCCTTTCAGATTAACCCAGGTATTCGTCCTGAGGGCGAGGATTATCGTCAAGTGATGATCGGCCGGTTAGGCGGAGCTGCTCAATTCGAAGCAAGGAAGCAGCAATATCACGAAAACGGGAATCGTTTCGGCCTTAAATATAACATGGATATCGTACAATATACGCCTAATACCGTGTTATCTCATCAGCTGATTTCGATGGCTCCTGAGCACTTAAAAGTGGAACTGATTGAGAAAATATATACAGCTTATTTTGAAGAGGGCGTAAATATCGGCGATGCAGATGAACTTGTGAAAATAGGATCTTCCGTCGGCATCGGTGAAGCCGCGGAGCTCAAAGAGCGCCTTCTTCAGGGTGAAGGGCTGGACAAAGTAGAACTAGGACAGCGTACCGCTCAAAAACTCGGTGTCAGAGGCGTACCATTTTTTGTGATTAATGAGGAATTCAGCTTGTCTGGGCTGCAATCGCCGGCAGAGTTTGTAAAATTGTTCGAACAACTGTAAGTCGGTTCAGTCAATCAACATCTAGAACATCATCATAAAGGAGAATAACCAATGACGGTACAAGGCAAAGTAGTAGTGATTACTGGCGGAAGCAGCGGTCTCGGAAGAGCGATGGCGATCGAGATGGTGAATCAGGGAGCGAAAGTCGTGATCAATGGACGACGCGAAGAGGCATTGGCTGAGGTTGCGAAAGAAATAGATCCCACAGGAAAAAGCGTGCGGTTCGTCGCTGGTGATATCGCCGATCCCAAAGTCGCACAGCGCTTAATCGAAGAGGGGTTAACCCACTTCGGACGCATTGATACGCTGGTTAATAACGCTGGGATTTTCATGTCTAAACCATTTACGGAATATACCGAAGAAGATTTTGCAACGTATTTATCCACGAATGTGGTTGGCTTCTTCCACGTTACGCAACGGACAGTGACGGAGATGCTGAAACAAGGCTCAGGACACATCGTGAATATTACGACAAGTCTGGTTGATCAGCCATCGGTAAAAGTGCCATCTGTGCTTGCTTCATTGACGAAAGGCGGTCTGAAGTCAGCTACCAAATCTTTGGCAATTGAGTATGCAGCAAGTGGTATTCGCGTAAATGCCGTTTCGCCGGGTGTCATCAAAACACCAATGCACGCTGTTGAGACACATGATGCTCTTGCCGGTTTACATCCAGTTGGACGCATGGGTGAGTCTAAAGACATCGTAGATGCTGTTTTATACCTGGATTCTGCGAACTTTGTTACTGGTGAAATCCTTTATGTTGATGGTGGGCAAAACGCGGGTACGATGTAAATCTAGCAAATTAGATCCATCTAATTTTATAGAAATGGGGAGAATTTCGATGCCAATCGTAAATATCCAAGTGACCCGTGAGGGCACAACGCCGGATCGTCAGTCCGTTACCGCTGAAGAGAAAGCAGCGATTATTAAAGGGGTTAGTGAAGTTCTGCTCAATGTGTTGAACAAACCATTAGAATCTACTTTTGTGGTTATTGAAGAAGTTGACACCGATAATTGGGGTTGGGGTGGACTGCCTGCCTTGGAATATCGCAAAAAGCTTGCTGAGAAGTTGAAGTAATCGGAGGTCGTATTACAATGTCTGGTCATGCAATAAATACGCAACAAAGCCAAGTCGGTAAAGACTTTTGGTATTTAGGAACTTTGATGACGGTGAAAGCCGACGCGGTTTCTACCAACAATTCGTTTGGAATGGTAGAATGCCTGGTACCGGTAGGCTTTGAGCCTCCTTATCATATTCATCATGAGGAAGACGAATCTTTTTACATCTTAGATGGGGAAGTTGACTTTTTTCTAGATGGACAGAAGATCGAAGCGAAAGCTGGCGCATTTGTGTTCTTGCCGAAAGGTATTGCACACGGTTTGCGGGTCGTTGGCAGCAAGCCTGCGCGCCTTCTGAACTTCTTCAGCCGTGCAGAATTTTTAGGGATGTTCCTGGAAATGGCTGAACCTGCTTTAAGGAAAGAGCTTCCTCCTCCTGCTCCGTTTGATATTCCTAGACTTTTGGAGCTTTCTGAGAAGTATAATGCGGTTACGTTAGGCCCATTAGATCAATTTATTAAATAAAATATCATCTAGAAGGAAGACATCGCCGTTAAATTAGGCGGTGTTTTTTCTATATCGCATCGGCAGGTGTAGCATGTAGAATGACGAATAGATAACCAATATACTAAGTTAGGTGGTGTGAGATCATGAAAGTTCTAGTTACCGGAGCCGCGGGCAATGGCGGTCAAGCCGTATGCAGAGCATTAGTTCATGCTGGTTACACGGTTAGGATGGCAGACATTATGCCTCCAAATACAGACGATTTGAGGGAACTCGAGTTTGTAAGGTGCGACACAAGAAGCCCTGGTGATGTACGACTTGCGGTACAAGGCATGGATGCGGTTGTTCATCTGGCAGCCTGGCATAGCGCACATAACCCGCCTGTAAGTGATGAAACGATTTTTGCTGTGAACGTGGATGGAACCTTTCATGTGATGGAGGCATGCAAGCAAGCTGGAATTCAATCTATCGTCTATGCTTCTTCAATGGCCTATGGCTGGGGATCAGTCTACGGAGTTAGTAAAGTTATTGGTGAAGATTTGAGTAGAACTTATCATGAAATGACAGGTGCCTCGATAGCGATGCTGCGGTACCATGAGTTTATTCCGCGTCCCTATTTAGAGTTCGGTGCTCGTTAGCTTCGTAATGGTGTGGATAGAAGGGATGTAGCTGAAGCTACAGTTGCTTCTGTTAAGGCCGTTTTGGAGAAGAAAGTGGGGCTTTTTCGCACAATTGTACATACAAATCATGGTATGCCCATGGATGTTATTCAAGACTTTAAGAAAAAGGGTCCTGCGTGGTGCGAGTCACAAGTTCCAGGCGCCATTCAATTACTGAACAAGTACGAGATGGAATTGCCGGAGCAAGTGGAACAACATGACCTATCTATGGCTGAAGATATACTGGGTTGGAAACCTAGATATAACTTCCTTGAGTTTCTAAAAGACTTGAAAGCTCGCGATGAGAAGGGCATCGATGTAATTAATCTGCGGGTGCCTTCTGAGATTCCAGCAATGTGATTCCGCCAGAATCCAGAAAAAGACCGGGACCTTATGCAGCAAGAGGTCCCGGTCTTTCATTTAACCGATCACAGCGTCAATAAACTTTTCTAACGAAGCAATATCCGTCAAGTTCTTATTACATTCTTGACCATTCATACATAAATAGTTACCGACCGCTTTATAATAATCAGGCGTAGTATGAGCCGGCCTTTTCTTGGAGATTGCCGTAAATAGAGCAAGTTCTTCATATCTATTACATAAAAAACAAAAGCCTTTCTTGTTAGTCGGAGTATATTTCCCTTCTACCCCAACGAATTGCCCATTCAGTTGATAGACAATGAATAGTTTATTCGTCGCTATATCGACCCAACTAAGATAGGTGACGTATCGGTAGTCGATCGCTGACAAATCAGGCAGTTTAAGCTTTTTGTTCTTGGGGAATAGCTTTTGAATCTGCTTTGCGCTAATTGGCGGAAATTCCATCAAATGAGGCTCTAACGCCTTAAGATGTTTTTGAAAATCTTCCGCTGCTTTCAGCTTGAAAATGGTTTCCAGCATTTGTTTCTGGTTGTCTGTAGCATCTGGGAATAGTTCAGAAATCTTCGATTCTGAGCTATACCGAACGGATTCCAATACTTTCGGATCTGCGTTCGTTTTCAACGCATGCTCCAGAATCCCAACTTGTTTTTTAATAAAATTGAATTGATGGTTTCTAATGAATGGTTCACACATATGGAACAGCCCCTTATTTTAGAATCGTAAAATCAATAAGGTGCAAAGCCACATCGTGGAACCGATCTATGCTGAATTAGGCGATGTTTGTACTGCTCAATTCCCGCCCATGCAAAGTATCGCCTCCAAAACAGGCTTTGCATGAGGCTGTGCCAATCTGGCAATCGGTTATTGCCATCGATACCAACTCCTTATACTTGCGATAACATCTATTATAAAAGACTCACGACGGTATTTCAAAGGAAAGTCTATGTATCATTCATAAATACATGAAACAGGATGAAGGGGCTGCCGGCGTGCAGGTCCTTTTTTTTTGAATATGGAGAAAACCCTTCGATTCTTAGTGAAATCAGGTTGATCCTACAAATTAATGGTTCATTTCCGATATTGATCAGTGGTATTCGAGATTTTGACGATGAGTTTAGGTTTTGATGATTTATTGTTTGTAAGGGTTTACATATGATGTGTGTATTGGCTTTCACGCTAGTCAGCATTCATATTGATGCCTGAGAGTTTCATGATGATGAAGGGGTGATGTATGTTTGAACAAGGTATTCAAAGTTTCTTGGAAACGAAAGATCGGCTTGATGCTCGCAGCAACTTTAATTCTCACAAGTCTGCCCGCAGGTATCTCCAAAGCCGGTGCCACAGGTGAGACGACAGGGACACCTGGTGGTATCGATGCCAACTTGCTGAAATTGTGGCTGAAAGCGGATCCGCCCAGCATGACGCTAAACGGAAATGGTGAAGTGACGAAATGGAAGGATAGCAGTCCGCAAGGGAACGATTTCATCAACGACGGGACCGTCGGGGACAAGAGCCCACGGACGAAACCAAAGTATGTGGCATCCAATCCTTCCTTAAATTTCCAACCGTCGGTCCAATTCATACGTTCAGGCAACGGAAGTCTTCTATTGGATAAAGACGGGCTGTTTGCTCAGAATGAAACCGTTGCAGGAGCAAGTGCTTATTTGGTTACCGGCGGGATCACTTTATCCAATCAGACTTCGCAAATTTTCTATGAAACTTTACAAGGCACAGGAAGGTTCGGAGCTTATATCCCGTTCTTCTCAAGCACCTCACAAATCCTGTGGGATTCGGGTGCAGTCACATCCGGTAATCCACGGCAAACAACGGGTTATTCGCTTCCGCCTCTTTCATACAACAGCTGGGGCTTTCAGTACGAATCGCGTCCATCCGTTTCAAGTAACGTTTATCAAGCCATTACATTAGATGGACAAACAATTGCAACATCATCTCAAGCTCGTCTTGCGATGCTTGGCAACGGAAGTAACCCGATGTCTCTCGGTTCGGCTGTCACGGGGGGGTCTGGCTATGATGGACAAGTTGCTGAAATGATCGTTTTTGGAGATTCGCTGAGCAGTATTCAGCAAAATCAAGTGCAAACGTATATGGCCCTCAAGTTCGGAACCCCGCTAAGAGGGAAGGATTATGTCTCGGCCGGCTTGTCGCCTCAAATTGTATGGCCTGCATCGGCCAATGCGGCATTTGGCCATAACATCGCAGGGATTGTACGAGACCAGCAAGGCGCATTGGCCCAAGAGACAAGCCGGAGCAGTGAAGGACCGGCGGCATCTCAGGTCGTCGTTAATGCGAAAGGAGCTTTAGCGGATAAGCAGTATCTTCTCTGGGGAGATAACGGAAGTACCGCGCCGTCGGTTCCTTACGGTACGGGCTTCAAGCAGTCGGCGCGGACGTGGAAAGTCCAGAATACCGGCAATGTCGGAGCGGTGCAAGTCGCTTTCCCGGAATCCATGCTCCCGTTAGGCGGATTGCTGTTAACGAGTACAAGCGGTGATTTCAACGACGCGGTACCGCATCCTTTGACTCCAGTGGAACTGCATGGAGGTGTCTACTATGCAACAGATGTGGTGCTGACAGACGGATCCTTTTTCACCTTTGCCGAGAAAATGCCGGAAATCCAGCTCTCTAGCTTGGATGTATGGGCAGGCGGCCAAAAGTTAGGGATGAACACACCATTTTCACCTTCGAAGATGAGCGGGTATGAGGTCATTGTTCCACAGGATGCAAGTCCTGTTCGGTTTGAGATGCAAGCTGGCGCAGGTATTTCGACGACGGTGACTTTGACAAATAACGATGGCATGAATCAGCCGGTGAGTGACTTAGCCAATGTGCCGCTGGCACCCGGCGTGAATAAAATCAATATGCGTTTATCAAGTGGAGATGCAACGAATACTTATTCGCTCCAGGCATATAGGCTATCGGCCAAAGGAACGAACGGTCAAATACCGTTGAACGCAAGCACGGTTACCGCCAGTTCCTATCAGCCGAATACAACGAATATTCCCGCGAATGTGGTGGACGGGATATGGGATAATGATGTCCGCTGGTCCGCTTCAGGTCAAGGGGAGTGGCTGCAGTTCGATTTAGGGCAACCCGAAAAGATCACCTATTTGAATATTGCTTTCTTAAATGCGCTCGACCGTCAAACTCATTTCGAGATTATAGGTTCAAATCAAGCGGACTTCACGAATCCGACCGTCTTGCTTCCTAAGCGTACAAGCCGTGTTCTTCAGGTTGGGGATGAGCTTATTCAACCTTATGTGCTAAGTAATCCGGCATCCGTCCGGTATTTGCGGCTGGTCGGATATGGCAATACAGCTTCGGGAAGCTCAGGCAATTGGAACAGCATAACGGAAGTTGAGCTTTACACAGGTACAGCGCCTGATGTAGAAGAGCCTACTGTGCCAAGTGGGCCGCCGCAGGCAGGTGATAAGCCGGTGGAACCGCTGCCTCCTGTTCAAGTGGTGAAAGTCAGCACTTCGGAAGGATTGCAGGCTGCGCTGGATCAGGCTGCGAAAGGCATGACGATTGAATTGCAAAACGGTACTTATCAACAAATGGGTCCGTTCGTAGTGAAGGATAAAAAAGGGACAGCTGCGCTTCCGATCCGAATTGTTGCTGCGGAGAAGGGCAAGGCTGTTATAGCCGGTGACAGCTACATGCATATCGACAACTCCGAATACGTCGAAGTTGAGGGGCTCACCTTTCACTCGGGCGGCGGATCGGAGCATGGGGAGGATACACTGAAGAGCAGAGCAGTACCGGATGAAAGAATCGCCAGTATGAGTGGCGTGCATCCAGGGGTGCAGCTTTTCGATTCCAGCAATATTTCAATATTGCGAAATACATTTGCTTTGGATGAAACAGGTCAGAAATACCGTTTTACGAAGGTTGAGAATAACGTCAGCAAACAAATTTGGTGTGTCATCGGCGTGGAAAATAGCTGCCGTTACGGTGCCAATTATGATCCTAATGGAACCGTGTATACGGGGGAAACATCGCATTCGCCGAATACGGCACTGCTCACAGACAGCGGGACTGACCGGCATTATATTCGGGTTGAGGGGACGAGCAGCCACAACCGTATCGCGTATAATGATATCGGACCGAAGACCGGCTTTGGAGCCGTGATTACGTATGACGGCAAGGACGCGGTTTCGCAATATGATGTGATTGAATACAACCACTTTCATGATATCGGTCCGCGAGTGAGCAATGGTTTGGAAGCGATCCGTCTAGGACTTTCCGGATTATCTTTGGCCCCCGGGCATGTGACGGTTCAATACAATTTGTTTGACGGATTAAACGGGGAAGACGAAATCGTCTCGGTGAAAAGCAGTGATAACACAATCCGTTATAACACCGTCCTCAATTCTTATGGAGGAATGGTTGCCCGTCACGGCCATCGCAACAGCTTTTATGGCAATTTCATCATCGCGGATGGCAAGAAAGCAGGTACTAGCGGGTTTCGCATTTATGGCAATGACCACAAAATTTATAATAATTACATGGAAGGGCTCACGGATGATGCCGTTCAACTGGATGGCGGAACGGAAGATGCAGGCCCGGACGGAGGTACAAATCCGATTATCCGTTGGGGCACGGGTGCGAACGATTTCGCAGAGCTAAGGAGCCTTACGCCGGATAGACAGCAGGAGCTGCTGCGCGGGCATTGGAGACAATACAATGTACAAATTTACAACAATTCCTTCGTAAATTTAAGCAATAAAGCATCGGCGGTAAAAATTGCGCAGCGCACGTTCCAGCCAACGGGAACACAAATTTATAACAATTTGATTTTCAGTAATGCAGGGACTATTTTCAATGAGTCAAAAGATATCACAGATGCAGGCCGGCCAACGTATGTCGGCAATATGGCCGATGGGATTGCTGCTGTGGCAGCGAATGCAACGGTTGTAAGCGCCACTTACAAAGGCGATCTGAAGCTAATTCGTGGCAGCGACGGATTAATCCGTATATCGCCGCAAAGCCCTGCGATTGATGCGGCAAAAGGTCCGTATATCGCGTCAGACGATATGGACGGTCAAAGACGGCTGCATTCCGCTGATGTGGGTAGCGATGAGTACGAACCGGCGAGCGATTTGACACTTCGCCCTCTTACAGCTGCGGATGTTGGGCCATCTGCTGGCCGGAAGCTGCCAGTGGAAGAAGGGACGCCAGACTTGACCAGCTTGCAGTTGAGCTCGAATCTGACCTTTGCGCCTACCTTCCAATCGGATGTCACTTTTTACACGGTCATGCTCCCAACGGGAATTAGCAGCTTGAAAGTGACACCAACATCGGCAAGTCAAGCAGCTGAGATTCAAGTGAGTGTTGACGGCGCTGTGCGGCAAACCGTTCGCAGCGGCAGCGAAAGCGAACCGCTTACCATTGCCGGGGCCGGCAGTGTTATTCTAATCGATGTGTCGTTGCCTACCGGTACTCATAAAACGTATAACATCATGGTGCAGCGACCATCCAGCAGCAGTTCCTCTTCGAGGGACTCTTCATCCGGCAACAGCTCAACACCTGCGCCTACGCCAGCGCCAGTGCCGGTGCCGAATCCAGTGCCTGAACCGGCCAATCCGCTGCCTGTAAATCCTTCGCCTACTACACCGTCGCAGGAATCTTTCGCAGATGTGTCGAAACATTGGGCATCGGATGAAATCTCTCGCGCTGCGGCCAAAGGCATCGTGAACGGTTACGCGGACGGAAGCTTTAAACCTGACGAGCCGATGACAAGATTACAATTCGCTGCTATGCTGGTGCGAGCTTTAGGTTTGAAGTCAGAATCGTCGATACGGACATTCACCGATCAAGCGGATATCCCAGCATGGGCGGAGGGAGAACTAGGTGCAGCGCTGGCAGCAGGAATTTTGCAGGGATATGAAGACCAGTCTTTACGTCCCAATGCATCCATTAATCGGACAGAAATGGTTGTTATGCTTGTAAGAGCCTACTCGCCAAAAGAGGACGGTTCACTTTCAACCAAGTTTAGCGACAGTCCTCTGATTCCAGCTTGGGCCTTGCCGGCGGTTTCGCAAGCGGTATCGCTAGGTCTCATAAACGGTCGGGAGAATCAAACTTTCGAGCCGTTTGTTACCGCTACAAGGGCGGAAGCCGTAACAGTCGTCATGCGTATGTTGGATCGGCCGTAGTTTAGCAGTTTCTGCAATAAACGCCACATGGTATGCAGCAGATTTGGCCTCCCGGAATTCCGGAGCTGATCTGCTGCATTTAGTGCTTTATATATTCGAATAAAAAGGAGCTAGGGAGCATGAAAGGTATTTACCAAGTAAACAAAGAGAACTGGGGTCAATATTTGGATTTGGAGACGATCCTTCAGGGGGCTGAGGCTGCACTGGCTTCTCCAAGCATACATATCACAGAAGCTAGAGCTCTGCAAAGCCCCGGAAGTGCGCACGATTATTATTCAAATGGAGATTACTGGTGGCCCAATCCAAATACGCCGGATGGGCTGCCTTATGTTCGTCGTGACGGTGAAAGCAATCCGGATAATTTCCATGAACATCGAAATTTGCTTAGACGCATGCGCTCCTTGGTCGCCTGTTTGACTTCCGCTTACCGTATAACGGGGGAGCAGCAATATGCAGCGAAAGCCGTGCAGCTGTTAAACGCATTTTTTATAGACAAGAACACTCGAATGAATCCGCACTTGCTTTATGCACAAGCGATTCCTGGTGTTTGCAACGGACGAGGGATCGGGGTCATCGATACGCTGCATCTGATTGATGTGGCGGCAGCTGTACACGTGCTGAATAGTGATGATATCTCCTTGCCGGATAAACAGGTTTTGCAAGAGGTCACCAACTGGTTCGCGCAATATCTGCAATGGATGAACGAGCACCCACAAGGAGTGGAAGAAAGAAATGAGCCCAACAACCACGGAATTTGCTGGTTTGTACAGGCAGCAGCTTTTGCAAAGTTAACGGGTCATTCTGGTATGCTGGATTATTGCAGGGAAGCATACAAGAGCCGATTGCTCGCGGAGCAGATGGATCTCGATGGCAGTTTTCCAAGAGAATTGTCTCGTACGAAGCCTTATGCGTATTCTCTGTTCACGTTGGATAATTTTGTCACGCTCACGCATATCCTCGCCACACCGGAAGATAACCTATGGGAATTCCGACTTCCTGATGGCCGAGGCGTACAGAAGGGAATCCAATTTCTACTGCCGTATTTGGAAAATAAACGATTGTGGCCTTACGGAGCTGATGTCGAATATGATGAGGATTGGCCGGTCGCTATGTCTTTCTTCTTATTTGCCGGGCTTGCCAATGGTTCTGAAAGGCTGCTTGCTTTATGGAGAACGCTCGAACAAAACCCTCAGCAGGCTGAAGTCAGACGAAATATAGCGATCCGGCAACCGCTGCTTTGGCTTTGAGTTGTTAGATCGGCAAGACGGTTCTACAAATATTCGTTATAATAAATGAAAGCAGTTACATCATGGCGATAAGGGGTTAGGACTAATGAAGTTTAATCGGATCCGGTTCAATAAACGCAGTGTCATCGTTACTTGGCTTACCTCTTATATTTCGGTTCTTCTTGTTCCGATTATCATTAGCGGCATTTTATATGCGGCTTCCTGGCATGTGGTCGAATCGGAGGTGAATCGCGCCAACAATAACGCACTGAAGCAGATGGAATTGGCAATCGACAACAGCCTGGGCGGTATTGAGCGATTGAGTTTGGAAATTTCGCTGAATAAACAGGTGAACGCTTTTATCAATACCTCACAGCCGCTTACGGATAACGATTATTACGATTTAGTCACTATATCCAATGATTTGCGGGTTTATCAAACAGCCAATGAGTTTATTGAACAAATTTATCTGTATTACAAAAATAGCGACACGGTGATATCCACACGCAATCGGACAGATAGCCGCCAGCTGTTTCAAATGTTGGATGGACAAACCCTTAAAGGCAATGAGGCGTGGAAGACATATTTGGATCAACGCTACATTCAGGAGTATACCCCGGTTACGATAACGGAGGATGATAATGCCTATAAAGCGGTTTTGTTTGCCAAATCCGTTACGTTGGCGAATCGGGATCAGCCCGGAGCTGTGCTCCTGTTTGTCATGAAAGATTCCAAGTTGCTGGCCAATATCCCGCCGTCCGAAGCAACATCGGTAGCGGTACTAGATAAAGAGAATCGATTAGTTGCTTCCAGCGGTCTTGAGCAAACCCCTGATTTTCTCACCTACGATAAATTCACAGGGGAAAATGGACTTTTTTACGGGGATGTAGCGGCTAAACAAGTGGCTGTATCGTATACAACCTCGGCCAGGACAGGATGGAAATACATGTCGATGATTCCTGCCGAGCGCTTTGACGATAAGATGAAGTATATGAAAAGCTTGGTCTATGCAAGCATAATTCTTAGTCTTCTTCTGGGAGGGCTGGTTACGTTCTTGTTCCTGCGCAAAAATTACAATCCGATTCATCACCTCATTCGAAGTTTCTCGATGAAAGCAGGGATTTCGTTTGCGGAGGGGACGAATGAATACGGTTTTTTGCAAGATGCGCTCAATAATACGTTTGCGGAAAAAGAGCAGGTGGACCGTCGGTTGCACCAACATCGTGACGCCATTCGTTCCCATTTCTTACAGGGGCTGCTGAAGGGTAACCTGGAACAGGATATCCCCGTGCATGAATCGCTTTCCGCTCATGAAATCCGGCTGGATTCTTCGCATTTCGCGGTGATATTGTTTCACATCGATCATTTCGGCAAATTTCAGGAAGATGTAGCCATGGATCCGCAGAAAATAAAATTGATGCAATTCATTCTAATGAATGTGGTGGAAGAAGTCATCGGCTTACAGAACCGGGGTTTCACGACGGAAATTGAAGATATGCAAGCCTGTATTTTTAATTTTGGCTCCGAAGAACCGGATATGGATGAGCTGAGCCGAGTTGCTGAATCGGTGAAATTATTCCTGCATGATCATTTTCATGTGCATTTGACAGTGTCGATCAGCGCTACTCATGAGGAATTATTTGGTATTGCCGAAGCGTATCAAGAAGCTTTGTCGGCGATGGCTTATCGACTTGTGAAAGGAAGCGGAGCGATCATTCGTTACGACGAATTACCTAGCTCCGAGGCTGTCCGGCAGGCAGGAACTTATTATTATCCGCTGCACGTGGAGCAGCAATTGATTAATTTTATCAAGACTGGCGATTATGAAAAGTCGAGCTCGATCATTGAGCAAATTATTGAAACAAATGTGTCCAATTCCGTTTTATCGGTGCCGCTGGGCAAATGTCTGATGTTCGATCTGGCGAGCACGATGCTGAAAACAATGAATGAAATCGGTTCCCAAGGGAATAAAAAGTCCTTCATGGAACAATTCAATCCTGTGGAACGATTATCGGAATGTGAAACCATCAAAGAAATGAAAAGAGAAATTCTTTCGATTCTCGAACAGGTCTGTGAGTCCATTCAAGCCGATCGTAAGCAGGAGCATAGTCCGCTTGGCGATCTGGTTAGCGCTTATGTGAAGGCTAACTACGCCGAAGAAAATTTGAACATTTCAATGATTGGAGAGAAATTTGGCATCACGCCTTCTTATCTATCCAAACAATTTAAAGCTCAAACCGGTGATGCTCTTCTTGATTTCATAAGCCGTACACGTTTGGAAGAGGCCAAAAAGCTGCTAACCGAACAGCCGTTATCGATTATGGAAATTGCGCGAAAGGTCGGATATAACGATATCAATACGTTTAACCGGACGTTTAAGAAATTCGAGGGCATCACACCAGGGAAATACAAAGAACTGAAACCATTGTGATCTGTTTTATGGAAGTCGTACAAGCTTGCTTGGGCGGCTTTTCATTTTTTGAATAGCTATTTTGGATTCTGATGATTGCCTTTTACGGATTTTAAAGGGGGATTTGCAGTTTTGACGATATTCAAAAAGGTGGTCTACCCTCCATACTTAAGCCATGGTGCTGCAAGACGAGTTGCACGATATGATACGAGGGGGATTACCTATGAGGAAACATTCCAAAAGAAAATCAATTAGCATCGCGCTAAGCGTTGTAGTAGCTTCGAGCATGTTCGTTGCCTGTTCTAAAGTGAATACGGGGGCGCCAAGTGAAACAGGAACGGCGAAAACGACGGCAACACCTTCAGCCGCAGCAGGCCAATATCCGATCAGCACACAAGATACTTTAACTTCTTGGGAACAGATCGACACGAATCTGGCGTCATTCGTCCCTAACTTGGCTGAATCGCCATTCGGTAAGCGCTTAGAGAGCGAAACTGGTGTTAAGGTGAAGTATACGCACCCTGCAGACGGCCAATCGAAGGACCAATTCAATCTGTTGATCGCTTCGAATAATTTACCTGATGTCATTGAATACAATTGGGGCGGCGGTGGAGCTGCTGCATATCCAGGCGGGCCTGAGAAAGCGATCACGGACAAGGTTATTTTACCACTGAACGACTTGATCGATAAAAATGCTCCGAATTTAAAGAAATTGCTTCAGCAGGATAAAGAGCTGGATAAAATGATCAAGACGGACAACGGTACCTATTACGCATTCCCTATGATTCGGCCAGACAACGGATTGGTATTCAGGGGACCGATGATCCGCAAAGACTGGTTGGATGAGTTGAACCTACAAGTGCCTACGACAATTGACGAGTGGTATACGGTGCTCAAGGCGTTCAAGGAGAAAAAAGGGGCAACAGCACCATTTTCAGCGCAGTACAGCAATGAATTAAATATTCAAGACGCTTTTATCGGTGCTTACAAAACAGCAAACCGCTTCTATATCGACGATCAGGGCAAAGTGAAATACGGTCCTATAGATCCTCAATTCAAGGATGCGCTGGCTTTGCTGCACAAATGGTATGCCGAAGGATTGCTGGATAAGGATTTTGCGCTTAACACGGACTCCAAGTCGCTGGATACCAAATTGATGAGTGATGCGTCTGGTGCAACGGTCGGCTTATTGAGCGGAGGTATGGGCAGATGGATGGATACCGGTAAGAAGAAAAATCCGAAATTCCAACTCGTTGCTGCTCCATACCCTACGTTGAATAAAGGCGAGCGCGCATTCATCGGTCAACGTGACTTCAAATACAACCCGGCTGCAAGTAAGGCGGTTTCTGGGGATTCCAAACACGCGGAACTGGCCGTCAAATGGATGGATTACGCCTATAGCCCAAAAGGCAGCATGCTATTTAACTTCGGTGTTGAAGGCGAAAGCTACACGATGGATAACGGCGTCCCTAAGTTTTCTGAAAAAATTACGAAAGATCCGAAATATAATTTGCAACAAATGGTTTCCCAATACACGAAACCGAACGGTCCATTCCTGGGCGATAGCCGGAAAAGTTTCAATACGTTCAAAGAACAAGATGAAGCGATCAAGATTTGGGAACAAACGGACGCTGTCAAGCACGTGATGCCGCTCTTTTTAACACCGACAGCCGAGGAAAGTAAAGAACTCGCCAAATTAAACACCGCGATTACGAGTTACAAAGAAGAGATGTTCGTCAAATTTGTAATGGGCAAAGAGCCGATCGACAAATTTGATGATTATGTGAAGCGGATCAAAGAGATGGGAATCGACAAGGTCACCCAAATCTATCAAGGCGCTCTGGATCGATACAATAAGAGATAAATAGTCCACGGCAATACTGGCGGAGGAAGGGACGATGCGTTCCGGCCTTCCGCCTAACAGCGCCAAGGATGGAGAGGGTGATGCTATGAACACCATGATTTCCAAAACCAAGCCGATGACAACCCTTGAGGAAAAAAGGAAATTGAACTTCGGCATTTTACTGGATATTCGTAAAAACAAACTGCTCTATGTGATGCTGCTTCCTGTTCTGATTTACTATGTTGTGTTCCACTACGCGCCCATGTATGGGGCCATGATCGCATTCAAGGATTTCTCCCCGCGACTTGGCATTTGGGGCAGCGATTGGGTCGGATTCGAGCATTTCCGCGAATTTTTTACGGGTCCTTATTTCTGGAGAACGATCAAGAATACGGTTCTTATCAGTTTCTATCAGTTGCTATTCGGATTCCCGGCTCCGATTGTCTTAGCACTTTTGCTGAATGAATTAAAGCATGCTTTGTTTAAAAGAACGGTGCAAACGATAACGTACATGCCTCATTTTATTTCATTGATTGTCATTTGCGGGATTCTCAAGGATTTCACTTCCAGTGAAGGGGTTATCAACGATATTGTCGCTTTTTTCGGCGGAGAGCGCGTTACCTTTTTGCTCGAACCCAGCTTATTCCGCACGGTGTATGTATCGTCAGGCATCTGGCAAAATATCGGTTGGGGGACGATCATTTTCTTAGCTGCTTTAACCGGGATCGACCAAGAGCAATACGAAGCAGCCAAAATCGACGGCGCAGGACGATGGAAGCAAATGACACATGTCACCCTTCCGGGACTTATGCCAACGATCATTATTCTGCTAATCCTCGATATCGGCCGTATGATGAATGTCGGGTTTGAGAAAATCATTTTGCTGTATAACCCGGGTACGTATGAAACAGCTGACGTGATTTCCTCCTATGTCTATCGTGTTGGTCTGCAAGATTTCAATTACAGCTTCAGTTCAGCGGTGGGCTTGTTTAACTCGGTCATCAATTTTGTCCTGCTCATTTCATCCAACTGGTTAAGCCGTAAATTTAACGATACGAGCTTGTGGTAAAAAGGAGAGAGAGATCATCATGCTGAACAAAGCGAGCTTCTCTGAGAAATGCTTCGATTATATGAATACGGTATTGCTTTTCTTGTTGATGGTCCTTACCGTATATCCGCTGCTTTATGTGGCGTTTGCTTCCGTCAGTGACGCCGGAAGCCTGATGGGGCACAAAGGCATTTTATGGCGTCCCATTGGTTTCTCGCTTGATGCCTATACGAATGTCTTCCGCAATCCGATGATCTTAAAAGGTTATGGAAACACCTTGTTTGTCGTACTGATGGGCTTAGCGCTTAATATTACTCTGACCTCATTCGGAGCTTACGCTCTTTCGCGCAAAAGCTTGCAATACCGCAAGCCGCTTATGTTATTCATCATCTTTACCATGTTCTTTAGCGGAGGGTTGATCCCGCTCTACTTGACGGTCAAGGGAGTTGGGCTTGTTGATTCCCTGTGGGCGCTTATCATTCCGCAGGCTATTAATACGTTCAACTTGATTCTGATGAAGACCGCATTTGAAGCCATTCCCGATGCACTGGAGGAGTCGGCCAAAATGGACGGAGCGAACGATTTCGTCATTTTATTCCGAATCGTACTGCCGCTTTCGATGCCCGTAATCGCCGTGATGCTGCTGTATTACGGTGTGAGCCATTGGAATTCCTGGTTCAATGCAATGATTTTTTTGCAGGAGCGTTCGCTCTATCCGCTGCAATTAGTGCTAAGGGAGATCCTGCTGCAAGGGGAAGCCAATGCGAATACAGGGGCTTCAGACGGGGATGCGGCTATGCTTGCCGCTACGTTGAAGTATGCGACGATTATCGTTGCTACGGTTCCGATTTTGTTCGTTTATCCATTTTTGCAGAAATATTTCGTCAAAGGTGCGCTTATTGGTGCCATCAAGGGATAAAGGAGGAGACTAGGCGTGAAAGAAAGCAACAGTTCGGCGATTCATATGGAGGTAGATTGGGAACGTTTCATGTCAGCCAACGATATGGAATGGGTAGTAAAGCCGGTTAGCTGGGATGAAGGGGCCTTCCTTGGCAACGGCTTACTGGGTACGATGATTTATGGCGAAGAGCATGCAAGCAAACGGCATGTTCTCCGCATGGTTACCGGCCGCACGGATGTGACGGCAAATCGGGTGGACAAACCCGGATTTCCGCCTCGTGTTCCGCTCGGCGAGCTGGATCTGGAATTGTCAGGAAGAATCTATCATCCGACACATATGCGGGTTAGCTTGTGGAATGCTGAATTGCAGGCGACACTGACAACAACGAGCGGAGAAGTCAAGCTTCGCTCGCTTGTACATAGTCTCTATCCGGTAATAGCTGTAGAGATTGAGACATCTCCCGGCGAAAGCGCTGCCCGATGTGCCTGGTATGCCTATCCGGAAGTTGACCCTGTACTCAAAAATGCAGACGGTGTGAATTTTAATCAATATATTCCTGCGACTGAAGTGGGTCACATGGAAGTAGCGGACGGCATACATGTCTGTACCCAGCGCTATTCGGGTGAGGATGGCTGCGTGACCGCTTGGAAGGATGTGCAGATTTCTCCGAATCGCCGCATCTGCTGGCTTTCCATTGCCAATGGGCACAATGAATCGGCGATTACTGAAGCTGTAGAGGCTGTAGCGCAGGCATCGGCTGCCGATTTTGAAGAATGGGTGCAGGCCCACCGTGATTGGTGGCATCAGTATTATCGCCAAAGCTTTGTCTCATTGCCGGATGGCCGTCTTGAAAGCTTTTATTGGATTCAAATGTACAAATTGGCATCGGCAACCAGACCGGACAAGCCATTAATCGATAATCAAGGACCATGGCTCACATCCACACCATGGCCAGGTGTTTGGTTCAATATGAACGTGCAGATGAGTTACTCGCCGGTATATACAGCTAATCGTTTGCCAATGGGAGAGTCACTGATTCGTACCTTAACTGACAACTGGGATAATTTGATTCTGAATGTACCGGAAGATTGCCGGCATGATTCGGCTGGATTAGGGCGCAGCTGCAGCTTTGATTTGAAGGCCCAAGTCGAGGATGAGGTCGGAAATTTGACTTGGATTTGTCATAGTATTTGGCGGCATTACCGATATTCCATGGATGAAAGGATACTGGGGGAAGTTTTATTCCCGATTTTAAAACGCAGTGTAAACTATTATCGGCATTTGTTAGAGGAGGGGACAGACGGATTCCTTCATTTGCCTCCGACGATTTCACCGGAATACGGATCATTTATGCGCACCACCGTACGGGATTGCCATTATGATCTATCCTTGCTCCGCTGGGGATGCGAGACATTGCTGCATATTAGTCAAAAGCTGGCTATAAAGGATTCGTTAATTCCGGTTTGGGAGGACATCCTGGCGAAGCTGGTTCCGCTACCCGTCGATGAGACAGGGTATATGGTTGGGCAAGATATGCCGCTTGCTTACGGGCATCGTCATTTCAGCCACTTGCTGGCGATTTTTCCGCTGCACCTGACTGGAGGAGAGACACAAGAAGAGCACGAGCTAATCGCAACTTCTTTGCGCCATTGGCTGGGCAAAGAAGGCGATCTGCGGGGATTCAGCATGACGGGGGCAGCTTCCATTGCTGCTGTTCTTGGTTGGGGGGATGAGGCATTGCGATTGCTGCAATCGCTTTTGCTGATCATCAAGCCGAATACGATGTACAAGGAAGCGGGACCGGTGATCGAAACACCGCTGGCCGGTGCCGAGTCGATACAAGATATGCTGCTTCAGAGCTGGGGCGGCAAGCTGCGTGTGCTTCCGGCGGTGCCGGAAGCTTGGAGGGAGCTGGCGTTCCATGATTTGCGAGCGGAAGGAGCTTTCCTGGTCAGCGCCGTGCGCAAAGAGGCCGTCACCCAGTGGATCCGAGTAAAAAGTTTGGCAGGAGAGCCATGCTTGGTTAAGACGGGGTGGAAGGGGTTTGTGCGCTGGAACATTATCGCTAATGATAAAACGGTTCGAGTGTCTGGTGAATCGTTCATCGACGATGAAATATCGCTGGATTTGCATGCAGGTGAAGAGGTTATTCTTTTCGTTGGCGAAGCAGTACCCGATCTGCGTGTGCAGTCTGTCCAAGGAAATGACAAGGTATCATGTTATTTTGGGGGACATAAGCCGTGGAGGCTTTACGGATTTCACTCTGGCCGATTGTGACCGAGCGTTACCATCCGTTAACCGTAGCGGAGGTAAGGCCCTTTAGCTGCAATTTCTGCGCTGAAAGCAGTGAATAAGGTCATTTCAATCCGTTAGCACAAAAAATCCCGGCGAGATCTTCCTCGCCGGGATTTTTTTTCTTTTTGTTTGCTACATTCTAGAAGCGATCAAAACTAGTGAATTCTCCCACTGGTTTGCGATAGCCACGCGGTCTGCGTTTCTCTAAATCTTCTTTGCCTATCGTGAGGAGCAGGGCGGGAACATAATTGTCTGGAATATGCAGGATTTGACGCATGATTTCCGCGTCAAATCCGATCATCGGGCAAGTATCCCAGCCCTTTTCCTTGGCAGCGAGCATGAACAGTTGAGCCGAGAGGCTGGCATTTCGGATCGCTTCGTCGCGCTTAAAGCCGTCGCCTCGATTTTCATAAAAATTCGTAACATCTTCCACCGTCATATCATATTCCTGTTTGCTGATCACTCCGAGTTGCAGTAATCCCTCATTTAATCTAGCGGCATCTTTATAAGCATCTAGGTTTCCTAATACGAGAATAACAGCCGAAGCCGTTTGAACTTTATATTGTTTATAAGCCGCTTGATAAACTTCCTCTTTTATAGCAGGGTCTTTAACGATGATGTAGTGGGCATGTTGCAGGTTAAAAGCAGATGGAGCAAATTTTACCGTGTTCAGGATATCAGTCAAATCTTCATTAGGAATTTCAATATTCGGGATGAATTTATTGGCAGACCTACGCTCTTTAACAATTGTTGAAAAATCACTCATGGATGGATGCCTCCTATAGGATGTACAAGACTTATAGTATAAACGAATCATATGCCTATATTTGGATGAATGTCAATGAATACATTGAATTAATTAATTATGTTAATTTTTATATTATTAGTATTTATATTGTATGATTTCTCAATATTCTCATTATTTATTTTGAATTTAGCAGTTGCTGAAATCTCATAGGTTCCAGTTTTTTCGATTTTGAATGTATAAATTTCTTTTATTTTACCCTGACCAAGTAACACTTGGGATTTAGCTATTAAAGGCATCACAAAAGTATTTACTTGTTTACCGCTTTTATCTTTAACAATAAAATAAAACACCCCTGATGCATGATCAATAGTAAATGAATGGTCGGATGAATTATTCAATAAGGCTTCCACGTTAATCATTTCATTTGAATGTATTATGTCTGGAGCAGTTAAAGTGGCTGAAAATATATCTTCATTAGGAAAAGTTAAACTAGTTTTGAGTTCAAGTGATTCTACCGAATCACTTGATTCAGTGACAACTGGATAAGTTTCAGTTAAGTTACTAGTTTTCATATTACTGCAAGCTCCTAGAATAATAATTAATGCAAACAATATGATAAGTTTCTTCATTGCAGATCTACCTCCGCAACCAAAGACGAAACATAGATGAAGAATGTTTCAATTATGGAAAAATTTAATTACACTACGCGCTTATGCATCGTCCCCCTATACAAAACAAATATCGCCGCAGCGATCAGAATCATCCCCATAAAAGCAGGTGCAGCATGGCCTAGCGAGACGTAGATTTGTCCTCCGATAACAGGTCCAATCATTCGCGCTAATGCTTGAATAGACTGGCTGCCACCTTGAATCCTGCCTTGTTCACTTGCATCGACAGATTTGGACAGCATCCCATTGAAGGAGGGTCCATAAATCGAATCTCCGAAACCGAATATAAACATTCCAGCAATAAAAAGAGGGTAGAAAGTAAACAAAGCCGATAACGCAATAAGGATGTAACCTATGATTTCCGAAACCATCCCAAGAATGACGATCTGTGCATCTCTTAATTTTGTCAGAAGCTTCGGCATAATCAATGCTTGTGAAAGAATATCTTGGAATCCGATAATTGAGAACATAAGACCGATTAGTGCAGGCTTCCAACTGAAAGTATCCATGGTAAATTGAGAGAAAACAGCCTGCAAAGATCCATTGGGAATCCACAGTAAGAACGCGGAGATAAGCAATCTTTTTAAGCTTTTCATGGAAAGCAGGTTTGTGAGTTGCGCAAATGGATTTAACCTTACAAAGGTAATCTCTTTCAGCCTATTTTTCTTGTCAAGGCTCTCAGGCATATATAGCAATCCAAAACCAACATTCAATAAGGTAATAATAGCTCCAAAATACATGGGGGCAGCATAACCAAATTTGGCAAGTAAACCACCTAAAGTTGGGCCTATGACCGTGCCTACACCAACAACGGCGCTCACCCATCCGAAGTATTTGGTTCTTTGTTGCGGCGGAATGATGTCTGCAAAATAGGCGAAAATCGTGCTTATACTTCCGCCAGTAATACCTTCAATGATACGTCCGGCAAATAGTATCCATAGGGCACCTCCTAAGCCAAAGACGAAGTACCCGATTGCGGAACCCGTGAGGCATATTAAGAGCAAGGGGCGACGGCCATATCTGTCGCTCAGCGCTCCAAGTGCCGGGGCCGCAAAAAATACGCAGACTGCGTAAACAGAGGTCAGCAGGGTAACGGCTATGGCTTGTTCACCCGGACTGCTTGTATAAGGCTGGACAAGGAATGGGACGACAGGTGCTATGATACTGAAGCCTATTCCGCAAAGAAACACAGACATTAACCCGAAGAGTAATGCCTTTTTATCTACGGTTTGCTCTATGTTCTGTTTATTTTGTGATGGAATTGAAGACACGTAAAGTCTCCTTTCAACATATGCTTATTTTGCTTCCAAGGAAACAAAATTATCATGGTTTTGCTTCCTTGTCAACAAAAATAAGGGCAATAAAAAAGCAACCAACTCATCAGAGAGTCCGGCTGCTTGTGCGTTTTTATGAGTAAACTTTTATTCAGACTTAAGATCCACACCCATTTTCTTAATCTCAGCATCCAAATGGCTGCTATACTTTTCTACGAATTTAAGCATACTATCAAATTGTATCTCGGTTACCTGCTCAAATACGGCTTTATCCCGTTCTCTAAATTCTTTGTGGAGCTCCTCGTGGACTTTATCAATTTCTTTGCCTTGCTCAGTAAGCCTAAAATAAATTTCTTTCTTATTTTCCTGCTTCTGATAGCTTTCGATAAGGCCTTTTTGTATGAGTTTTTTCGTTAGTTTACTTATGGCACCGCTTGTCATATAAAAGGATTCCGCAAGTTTGGTCACGTTGGAATCTTCATTTCTGCCAATATATTCGATGCAATGAACCTCAGTTGACGTATACCCCTTAAGACTAACTTCCATCTTAGATTTATTAAGCCAGACCATCTTATTGAATAAGTCCCTGAACCTCATGATGACTTGATCTTCTTTATTCATGGCTTGTCCTCCCAGCCGTTGGAGCATGAACTTTATTTGAAATTAATTATCTACTGAATTTTCATTATAAGCAATATATGAAAAGGTTAACAACCCATCATAGATTGCTATAAGCCTAATCTTTTTGTATGAGGCAACTTTCTTTACCCCTACCTATTTTTTCACCCATATGAAAAAACGTTTCTCTAGACCCACACAAACTTCGGTTGATATGATGAATAAGCTGAGCGAAAAGCCGAGGGGAGTACAGGGCTATGGAACAAGAGACGAGATATGAAAATTTAAAAATGGGCGAGCGGGGAGCTGTCATCAGCATTGTTGCCTACATATGTCTTTCCGCCTTGAAGTTAATCATAGGACATTTTTCAGGTTCTGAAGCTTTAAAAGCTGATGGTTTAAACAATGCGACAGACATTGTGGCATCCATAGCGGTATTGATTGGATTGAAATTGGCTCAAAAACCGGCGGATGAAAATCATCCGTATGGACACTGGAAATCAGAAACGATTGCCTCATTAGTCGCGTCATTCATCATGATGGCAGTAGGACTGGATGTATTTATCACCGCTGTCAAATCGATTTTTCAAGCGAAAGAGCAAGCTCCGGACCTCATATCCGTGTGGACGGGGATTTTCTGTGCGGTTGTTATGTATGTTGTCTATCGTTATAATAAAAATCTTGCCCAAAAAATTAAAAGTCAAGCCGTCATGGCCGCAGCGAAAGATAATTTATCCGATGCCTTTGTAAGTATCGGGACCGTTATCGGCATCATTGGTTCCCAATTCGGTTTGCCTTGGCTTGACTCTTTGACCGCGGTACTGGTTGGATTTATTATATGTAAAACAGCATGGGACATATTCCGTGAAGCTTCTCATCATTTATCAGACGGTTTCGATGAAGCGGCAATTCAAGCTTTTAAAGATACCGTATTGCAAGTGGAAGGGGTTGAAAGTGTGAAGGACCTCCGAGCTAGAAATTACGGAAGCAATGCGGTTGTTGATGTTGTTCTTTCGGTCAAAGCGGATTTGGAGTTTCAAAAAGCTCATGATATTGCAACAAAAGTGGAAAATGAATTAAAGAAGACGTCAGAAGTATTTGAAGTTCATGTCCATTACGAACCTGCTAAATGAGCTACCACCATATGAATTAGGCAAAAAGATACCACACGCGAACCGCCGCTTTGATCGTTAATTGTCCAGGTTCAATAGGGGTGTCAACCGAGCTTGCAGCAAATTTGGCAGTAGCCATGTAAGGCATTGGCCCTGCCGGCCGCGGAGATTCCTGCACTTGGGAAGGGATTGCGCCAAGCGTCACACCTAGTGTATTTGCGATGGTATAAGTTTTTTGACGTGCATGTTGAATAGCTACCGACAAGGCTTGATTCTCATAAAATTCTGGATGTGCTATAGTAAACTGAATGCTCGTGACTTGATTCGCGCCACTCGCAACGGCTGTATCAACAAGTTTTCCTGTCTGACCTACATGATCCGTGGTGATTTGCAGCAGATGGGTGACCTTATAACCTCGAAAGATTTGTTTCCCATCTACATAATCATTAACGACTTCTATACGATAGTCTTGCGTTTGTATCTTTTCTCGGGGGATGTTTAGACTCATGATAGATTGAATGATGTTGGATATGGCTTTGGCGTTATCAGCCTGAATGGCCTGCAAGTTAGGACCCTCCGTCACAACGCCAAGATCAACCACAGCCCGGTCAGGTGTTGCGGTCACAGAACCCTCACCTAGGACTTCGATGGTAGATGAATGGATTGAATTTGAAGGAGATGCTGACTTGTTAATTGGATACCCGTACATGGACATACTCCTCTCTAGTGGCAGTCATTACTCAATGTATGAGGATATCCTTTGAAACATAACGGGATGCTGACGGGGAGCTTCGTAGAGAAATGTTATTAAAATTTGGATTGACAATGACAACGTGTGTTATCATGATATCTAGCTATCTAGAAGTTATATGCTAAACGATTACTTGGAGGGAGAATTTCATTAATAACGTCGTCCTGAATGATGCAATGACCATGTTGAAGGAAACAAGCCGCACTTTTTATATACCTATAAATAGTTTGGATTTAGGCTTGAAAGAGGCTGTCACATCAGCCTATCTATGTATGCGGGCTATAGACGAAATTGAGGATCATGATGATCTAGATGACAAATTGAAAATTGAGTTGCTAGTTGGAGTACATAAAGCATTCCAATCTCCTAACCCGATGGCGGAGATACAAACTTTACTAGCACCGCATAAGGCGGTATTGCCTGCCGTTACGATGCAGCTTGATGAGTGGGCACAGCTATGTCCAACTTCTGGCGCTCCCATTGTATTTCATTACATCGCCAAGATGTCTTTAGATATGGCCGATTGGGTTCAAAGCGGATGGAACATCCATACGGAAGAAGATTTGGACCGTTATACGTACAGCGTTGCTGGCATGGTCGGCGAAATGCTATCCGAACTATGGCAGTGGCATGACGGGACAACTTCCGATCGAACGAAGGCGATCGGCTTCGGAAGAGGGCTGCAAGCGGTAAATATTCTCCGAAATCGAGGAGAAGATCTGAAGCGTGGCGTGGACTTTTTTCCAGACGGTTGGGGAATGAAGGAAATGCAACAGTACACGCGCCGCAATTTACAACTTGCCGACTCTTATATCGCAGATCTTAAGGAAGGTCCGGCATTGAAATTTTGCAAAATCCCCTTGGCGCTTGCTCATGCTACGGTTAACCTTATCGCGGTTGGCGGTAATAAACTGACAAGAGATTCTGTTCTAAAAATTGTGAGTCGTGTGTCAGGATAAACGAATCATACATAGATAGAAAAAAAGACTACATTCACCAGGAGGAGGAAAGGTGAGTGGAGTCTTTTTTGTGTTTGCTGCTAAGTTGCAATATTAACGTTGGAAACCTTGCAGTTGTTGTTCAGCCATTTGTACCAATCTTTTTGTAATGCTGCCACCAATAGAGCCTGCGTCGCGAGTCGCGAGATTCCCATTGTAACCATCTGGTGATAGAGGAATTCCTAATTGTTGAGCTACTTCATACTTCATTTGATTTAAAGCTGCTTTCGCTTGAGGAACCACTAATGTACTATTGTTTGCCATGGAAAAAATCACTCCTTTTTTTGGTGTACTCCTATCATGCGGAGGAAGAGGAACTATTATGCATGCTTTTTTTGCAAAAAAGATTGGTAAATTTACCCTGGAATTAATTTTCTGGATGTAAAATATTTTTCTTGATATAAATAAAAATCGTATGCTACACTATTTCCATAATATCTCAATTTAATTCCATTATTTGTTAGGTGGTGAACATTTGCATGTCAAGCCAACTGCGCATTGGAGTCGTCGGTGTCTACCTTGAAACGAACACTTTCGCTCCTGTACAGACACATTGGAATGATTTTCAACATTGTTTCACGCTTGAGAGGGATGCCTTCAACGACTTATTTGAGCATACCCGAACGACAATGGGAGGCGTTATCACTGCTTCGGCAGAAGAGAAAGTTACACTTGTACCGGGGCTGTATACGTCAGCGACGCCAAGTGGCATCGTGTCGGGAGAAGCAGCCGGGCTGATTCTGGAACAGTTAAAACGCTCAATTACATCTGATCTTGATGGCATGGTTGTTATCCTTCACGGGGCTATGGTTTCTGAACAATGTTTTGACATGGAGACGGCTGTATTGGAAGCTATTCGAGACGTTGTAGGTGAGCAAATTCCTATAGCTGCTACGGTAGACCTTCATGCCAATCTGGGCGAGAAGATGCCTCATTTATGCAGCTTGCTAGTCGGTTACGATACTTACCCGCATATTGACGCCTATGAGCGTGGAGAAGAAGCGCTGGCTTGTTGAAGCGTCGGATCATGTAGGCGGGGGAGCTCCAGCCGATGGGACGCATTTGTTGCCTGAACTATTAAAGCTTCCACTTCGGAGTTTGATCGTTATTCATGATCGGGAAGCTGTATCCATTGCATGTGAGCAAGTCATCGAAGTAGATACCCCAGGATGCTGTCCCCCCCTCACTTCATCGTCTAACCTACCATCATGTTCCACGATCCGTTTTTCCATTTCATTTCCTTGAAAAGGAGCACGCCCAATGAACAGATACATACAATCCGTAGAGAGATTGCAAGAAGCAAAAGCTTATGTGGCGGGCGGTGTGGCAAGCAGTCTTCGAGCCTCTATGAAACCGACGCCGTTGTATGTGCAAAAGGCTTATGGCGCCAGAATTCTGGATGTGGACCATCATGAATATATCGACTATATGTTGGCGTATGGGCCTTTGATTCTCGGTCATGCTCATCCTGCATTTAACGAACAACTGTACGAGGCTCTGCAAAAAGGAAGTACATATGGTTTGCAGCATGAGGGTGAAATTCGATTGGGCCAGCGCTTAACTGAAATATTGCCCTGTGCGGAACAAGTGGCGTTCAGCGGATCGGGGACTGAAGCGGTGATGTTGGCTCTCCGGCTCGCACGCGCTTATACGGGGAAGACCAAAACGGTCCGCTTTTATGGCCATTATCATGGGTGGTCGGATGCGATCTTCACGTCTTTCCCGAGCCCGGATTTCTCATCACCCGGATATACAGAGGCAGCTGGATCAGAAATAGTCCAGGGAACTGCAGGTCAAAGCCAAAACAGCCTGAAAGATCTCATTTTGCTGCCATGGAACGATCTTGAAGCTTTGGAGGAAACGTTAACGAAAAATCAGCATGAGATTTCGGCTGTTATAACAGAGCCAGTTATGTGTAATTCCGGATGTATCGCACCTAAACCGGGGTATATGGAGAAAATGAGGGAACTAACAGCAAAGTTCGGCATCGTATTAATTTGGGATGAGGTCATCACCGGATTTCGACTGGGTTTAGGCGGTGCTCATGAGCGATTCGGCATTCTTCCAGATCTTGTGACGATCGGCAAAGCGATGGCTGGGGGGATTCCCTTAAGCGCGGTAGCTGGTAAAAGAGAAATTATGCGTCTCATTGAAGAAGGGACGGTTATGCATCTCGGGACATTAAACGGAAATGGCTTAGCTACAGCCGCGGGATTAGCTGTGATCGAAGAGTTGTCCAAATCGGATGGGCAAGCCTTCAAGATCATGGAACATACAGCGACGTTATTGACGGAGGGAATTCGTTCGATTCTTAGAACAAACGGACTCCAAGCGGTTGTGAATCAACAGGGGCCTGTCTTTCATCTCATGTTTATTGATCGAGATGAGGTGTCAGATTTCGATACGTTCAACCTTCGAGATTCCCAGCTGTATACTCGTTTTGCTGAAGAAATGCTCAATGAGGGCATCCTCGTCCGTCCGAATGGACTGTGGTATGTGTCTACCGCCCATGGGGAGAAGGAAGTCCTAGAAACACTGGCTGCTGTAGAAAAGGTTGCACAACGAATCGCTGCTCATTGTAGCTAAGTAGAGTTGGCACAGAAGGAGGCGGGTAGCGAGTGTTGTATGTGAGCCAAACTTTAACGGAACCCCATTTATTTACCTCAGGAATTGAAGGGCCGGCTTGTGATAAACAAGGGAATGTGTATGCCGTGAACTATGCTCGAAGACATACGATCGGCAAAGTAACGCCTGAAGGGGTTGGCCGTTTATTTCTTGAGCTTCCTGCAGGTGCTACGGGAAATGCGATTCGCTTTCATCAGGGAGATATGTTCATCGCCGATTACACCGGACACCGAATTCTACGCGTTGACATGCAAACGCTTCAAATTCAGATCTTTGCCGAGCAGCCTGCCATGAACCAGCCTAATGACCTTGCTGTCTCAAAGAATGGCGTGTGGTTTGCAAGTGACCCGAATTGGAAGCAATCCAATGGGATGCTTTGGCGTATTGACCAGAACGGCAAATCTAACCTGTTGGAAGCTGGAATGGGAACTACCAATGGTATTGAGGTCAGTTATGACGAACGGAGTTTGTATGTGAACGAGACGGTTCAGCGGCGGATTTGGCAGTACGATCTTACGAATGGGTACGATGTCAGTAACAAACGATTATTTTACGAGTTTGCCGACTTTGGACTGGATGGCATGCGCTGCGATATCGAAGGGAATCTGTACGTTACGCGTTATGGAAAGGGCGCCATTGCCGTTCTTTCCCCGCAAGGGGAGCTGGTAAGAGAAATTGTGTTAAACAGCAAATTATGCACCAATGTAACATTTGGCGGAGCAGATGGACGTACCTGTTATGTCACCATGGCGGATACGGGAACGATTGAGAGCTTTCGAACAGAAACACCAGGAAGATGCTGGGCTCTATGGAACGACAACAATAGAAGGAGTGGTGCAAATTGAAACAACCCGTTGCTACGGATGGAGCAAGCGGCAAGCCTTTTTCTTCCGCGATCCAAGCGGGAGGATTCGTGTTCGTATCCGGCCAAGGCGGACTGGACCCTGCAACCGGACAAGTCGTAAGCACAGACTTGAAGGCTCAAACCTTGCAGACACTGGAAAACATTCGACATATTTTGCGAGAAGCGGAGGCTTCATTAGAGGATGTTGTGAAAGTGAACGTTTATTTAAAAGAACGATCGCATTATGAAGCATTTAACGAGGTGTACGGAAGCTATTTTGCTTATCCCTATCCTGCTCGGACGACCATCTATTGTGATTTGAATTTTGATATTTTGGTCGAAATCGATGTTATTGCACTTTCTCCTAGTAGGGGGGAACAGGGATGAGCATAGCGGATAAATCGAGCCAAACCGTCAAATCGGCTGACCGTGTACTGGATATATTTGAATTGTTCGGCGAAGTGGAAACACGTGAATTAAGCTTAATGGACATCACGCGACGGTTGGAACTTCCAGCAAGCAGTGTATTTAAAATTTTGCAGAATCTGGTTCAGCGCGGTTATTTGGAGAAGGATGAGAACGGCAAGATGTTCCATCTTGGTTATAAAATTTTTCAAATCGGTGCCAAATATGCGCAGCAGACAAACTTAACGACGGAGTTTCAATATATAGCTTCGCAAATCGTTTCGGAAGTAAATGAAGCCGTTTATTTAGCGATTCGGAGCGAGAGGAATATCTTGTATATTGCTGAAAAACAGAGCACGCACCATGTGCGCTTTGTCTCGCATTTGGGGATGAAGCTGCCGCTTCACACGACAGCGATGGGAAAATTATTTCTAAGTGCCATGCATGATGACGATATCCTTCAGCTGTATAGCGAGCAAGAATTGGGCCTACTGACCGATCGGACGATCTCTGATCTTGACAAATTATTCGAGCAGCTCCGGGAAATTCGCCGGGATGGCGTAGCTTTCAGCGAAGGGGAAGCCGTACACGGCATCCGTTGTGCTGCCGCTCCCATCTTCAATGCGAATCAAGAAATGATAGCCGCTATGAGCATTTCCATTCCGACAACACGGTGGAAAGAAGAAACATGGAGTCAGATGACAGAGTTAGTCGTGCAAGGTGCGAAGAAATTGACTTCGATTCACTATTATCAGGCTACTTAACCATCGGTAAACTGTTTCCTCAACTCCAACGGCGTAAACCCGTTCATTTCCTTAAATACTTTGTCAAAGTAATTCACATTACAGAAACCGGTGCGCTCTGCAATTTGGGTAATGGTGAGGTCTTTTTCGATCAATAAGCGTTTGGCCATCTCTACCCGATAGCGGTTGATGTAGTTCATCGGGGAAAGTCCCGTGACTTTTTTAAATAAACGGGTAAAGTGAAAAGGGCTCAAATTGACCAGTCCGCCGAGGGTGTCGGTATAAATCTTTTGAGCATAACTGGTTTCTATGAAATCAATCGCTGGCTTGAGCCGTTTGTATTGATCAAAACTTTTGTTCAAGTCTTTGGATAGAGAAAGCTCTTGCTGAAAGCTGCGAAGCATTGGAATCATCATGCGATACAGGGAAGATTTAATGATGAGCTCACAGCCAATTTCTTGAGCCGCGTACTCTTTATAGGCAAGTTCAAAGTGGGTTGTCAGTTCGTTCCATAACGGATGTGAGGGGAGGATGGGCTCCAGGATGGGAGCAGTCTGGATGAAGCGGGCGTATAGATGCTGTAATTCGGAATGCTCAAAAGATCCGGATAACAAGGACATATCGAAGATCATCCCATGGATGGTACTGCTCTTGCCGTTCAGCGACTGCATCGAATGAATCTTGCAGCTATTAATAAATAATATAGCCGGTGCATGTACGACAAAGGAACGATTATCGATATGAATTTGCGCTTCACCTTCCATGAGCTGGATAAACTCTAGGTGTTCGTGCCAATGAGGTCTGACCAAGTGAAAACAGCTAATGACTTCGGTCATTCGTAAAGGAAAGCGCCTGCCTTCGAAGGGTTCAATTTTCTTCAAAGCATCCAATGCTGCTCACCAGCCTTATCTATTAGATGATTCTGAGTATACCATAGTCTAATCCGTACCGAAACGAAGAAAAGAGCAAAATCTTGTAATGAAAGCGCAATTTCTTCTATAGAACCTGATATCCGAAATAAGCCATAATGAAGTCAATAAAAGGGTTCATAGAGGAGAGAGCAATTTTGACGGGCGAGATGACGCTGCATATTCAGAAGCATTTACCAGATTTGTGGAAAGAGGGAGCACTGTTTGCTTTCTCCGGATATGACGGACAAACGGATTCGAATTCTCAATTCGTAGCAACGGTAGGGGCTGAGGAGATCAGCCTGTTATTTCATACACCGAAGCGCAGAAGGTTGGAATTTCTTGTTCCTCATTCAGGCGAGGTCCAAATCGCCACAGGAGATGTCCTGTTAACGGAGATGGACGAAGGCCCGCTGCTAGCGGTTTATCAGAGTTGGCATACATTGATCGGGTTGGCTCCACCGACCATTGATATCCGTTTAAGCTTTGAAGAAGATGAAGGGGGCAAAGCTTGGACAAAAGATGCCCTTGTCATAACGGAGTCGGCAAACGGAAGGGATGTCATCGTACTATTAAGAGACGAGGAGCGATGGACGTTAGCTTACGGAAGCGATCTCGATGAAGCTGTCAGCCGGGTGATGAAGGGACTGACGTCCGATGCCTGGCAAGAAACGGAAGCCAGGCTGCAATTTTATCAGTATGTCCCCAACCTCGATGACCCGCCCATGGAACGACTGCTTAACAAGTGTTTCAGCGTAATGAAAGTCAATACCCTTGCTCCTGAAGGCGTCATTCGCCAGCACTGGTCCACGCCTGATCGTGTTCCACACCAAGCGATGTGGCTGTGGGATTCTGTATTTCATTCGTTTACGATGAATAAGTTGAACCCTGAGTTATCCTGGGAATTCCTGAAATCTGTCTTGGATACTCAGCGTGAAGATGGCATGATTCCTCATACCTGCAAAGTTGACGGAACATGTTCTAGCATGACGCAGCCTCCCTTACTGGCATGGGGCATCTGGGAGAATTACCTGCATACGAAGCAAAACAATCACTTACGCTATGCGCTCCCAATATTGGAACGATATTTAAATTGGGATCTCACGAACCGCGACCGCAATGGAAATGGACTGCTGGAATGGATGATCGAAGGCAATCCGCTTTGCCGGTCGGGAGAATCCGGCATGGATAATTCACCACGTTTCGATCGTGCGGCGATTTTGGATGCCGTTGATTTCTCTGTTTTCGCCGCTCAGGATGCTCATTACCTCGGATTAATCGCGGAAGTGCTCGGAGAGACGGCAATAGCTCAACGTTGGCAGCGCAAAGCGGCTGATCTGAACGATCAGATTCAGCATATGCTCTGGGATGAGAGCGAAGGCTTTTATTATGATCGGGACATGGACGGAAACTTCTCTCGGGTGAAGGCAGTAAGTGGATTTTTGCCTCTGCTGCTGGATCATTTGCCTCAAGAACGAGCAGATCGTCTAATCGCCATGCTGAATGATCCCAATCATTTCCAAACAGCATTCCCTATCCCAACAACAGCCGCCTCTGAACAAACCTACAGCACAGACATGTGGAGAGGTCCTGTATGGATGAATATGAACTATCTCGTCTATACCGGCCTTAAGAAGCAGGGGAGACATACGGAAGCAAATCGGCTAGCTCAGCAAAGTATCCAAATGGTGCAAAAATACTATGAACAATACGGTGTAATTTTTGAGTATTTTGATTCTGCGGACCTCGTGCCGCCTCCCGAATGCGACCGGAAAGGTCCACCGACAGGTACGTATAATATTCGCCAGAAGATGGACGTTGTTAGAGATTTTCATTGGTCAGCTGCATTGACAGCTTGTCTATTAATGGAACAGGCATAGGGGGAAGCATTGTGGCTCAGTTAAGCGGAAAAGTAATTCTAGTGACAGGCGCGCTGGGCAAATTGGGGTTGTCGGCCGTTCGGATGTTTCTGGAACGTGGCGCCAAAGTTGCAGCGACTGATCTAGCTGCGCCCGAGGATGCAAACCTAAGGTTGAACGAACCGGCCATCGCTCCTTTTCTCCCAAATGAATTATTGTACATCCAATCCGATGCGCGAGATGAGAAACAGGTCACCTTTGCTTTAGAGAGTGTTCAGAGTCGTTGGGGCCGCTTGGATGGTTTATACCATAATGCCTATACACAGATCTCCAAACCCGCTATGCAGCTCACTTTAGAGGAATGGAACCAAGTACTTCTAGGAACTTTGACGAGTACGTTTCTGATTAATAAATATGCCCTTCCGCTCCTGATTGAATCGGGTGGAGGCGTTATACTTAATGCATCTTCTGTCTTAAGCCATAAAGTGAAACCAACTTGTCTAGCCTATGGCGCTGCCAAAGCAGGCGTTAACCAGATGACCCGTGTCATCGCTGCTGACTACGCCCATCAAGGTGTTCGGGCTAACGCCCTGCTCCCGGGTGATATCAAGACGGAAGAGGCGCTGCATGCATTGCCGCCTTCTTTCAAAGAAGCGGTTGCCAAGATGACACCGCTTGGGCGCTCGGGGACGCCTGATGAAGTTTCGGAATTGGCTGCCTTTTTGTTATCGGATTCAGCCTCGTATATAACCGGCGCTTTACTTACCATTGACGGGGGATTTGCGCTATGAATGATCTTTTCTTACACCACGGAACTCGTGAAACGTTAAAGCGGCAAGCTCAGGAGGGGTATGCCGTCGTGGTTCCACTGGCAGCAACGGAGCAGCATGGGCCTCATCTTCCGGTATTTACCGACAGTATAATTGGTGAGCATATCGCTTATGAAGCCAGTAGGAAGGCTGCCGTATCTACGAAGATCCTCTTGGCCCCAACGCTTGCGATTGGGTGTTCGCAGCATCATTTGGCTTTCGGCGGTACAATATCTTTCACTTCATCTACTTACCTACTCATGCTGAAGGAAATAGGAGAAAGTCTCATAAGAGGCGGGTTCCGCAAAATCATCTTTCTGAACGCCCATGGTGGCAATGAACCCTTGATGCATCAGGCAGCGCAAGATCTTGCTGTACAGCATGATTGTTGGACCGCCTCCGCTTCTTACTGGAGTTTATCCAGATCAGCCCTTACAGAACTTGGGGCGCAGGAGATGGGGATGGTACCCGGGCACGCCGGAGGGTTTGAAGCCTCACTTATCGCTTCTCTCGCGCCGGATCTGGTACGTAATCAGACAACGGAACGTCCAGTGCATCCTCAGCGGTCTTGGATTAATGCCGGTCCTCCCGGTACTTTTATTGGGAAACACAACTTCTTAACAGGCGTGGATGGTTATACGGACTCTGCTCAACAAGCTGATGCGGTGAAGGGATCCATGTACTTGCAAGCAATTATTGAGTCAACGGCAGAGTGGCTTGTGCAGGTCGGTAATTGGATGAATGAAGGAGTGGAATCAACCTGATGAGCGAACGGATTAATCGGACTGAGCGGAAAAAAGTGGCTGCGATCGTAACGGAATACCGGCCTGATTCCCATGCAGAAATGATCATCGGACGGCTGCTGGGCTTGTTCGGGTATACGCCACAGATCAAAGTGGTTTCCTTATATCTGGATCAGGTTCCTCACAACGACATCGGTATGGCGGAAGCGCAAACACGCGAGATTCCCGTCTATGGTTCCATTATGGAGGCAATTGCCGCTCCGCATGTGGGGAGTCCGATTGATGGCGTCCTTTTAATAGGCGAACATGGAGACTACCCATGGAACGAGAAGCGACAGAAGCTGTATCCACGCCGCTACTTTTTTGAAGAAACGTTCCGTGCTCTGGATCTATTAGGGTTGAGTGTGCCTATTTTTAACGATAAACATCTGTCTTATTGCATGCAGGATGCAGAGTGGATATACCGTGAGCTAGCGAAAAGAGGACTGCCTTTTCTAGGGGGATCCTCTATTCCGCATGCGCCTCAAGTTCCAAGTTATCCTTCAGAGAGATTAGAACAGGCGAAGGAGATTTTCGTGGTCAGTTGGCTTGGCATCGAGTCTTATGGCTTTCATGGCATGGAGGTGCTGCAGGCTGCAGCCGAACAAAGAGCTGGCGGTGAGACAGGGATCGCCTCGGTTCAAACGCTGGAAGGCCGTTCGGTGTGGGCAGCAATGGATCAAGGAGAGGTTCCCGAAGATCTGATGATCCAGGCACTAGACTCCCTAAGAGATGTTCCGCCAGGGCATCCGAGAGATCATGTGGATGTTCCTGTATTGTTCATTATTACCTATACGGACGGCTTGAAAGGTTACGTTCTTCAGCTACAGCGTTTTATTCGAGAGTGGGGGCTTGCTTTCCGTGAAGCGAATGGCGAGGTGACAGCTGCCCGCTGCGATAGCGGAGTGGGGCGCCCCTACAAGCATTTTGATAAGCTTACTGGGCTGATTGAGCAGATGGTGCTAACTGCCCGTTCACCCGTCCGTACGGAACGGGCTTTTATTACGACAGGAATGATCAATCTGGCCATGGAATCTTTACATCTAGGGAAAAAGATAGATTCACCGCAGTTGTGTTCTATCTCTTATACACATGGAGCCGAGGAGGAATCCACATGAGTGTTTTTCCAAATTTATATTACTATAAGCCAATGCAGGATCTGTCTCGTCAACCTCGTCGGATTGAGGCTGATCTTTGTATCTATGGAGGTACTCCTGCAGGTGTGGCAGCAGCCATTCAAGCAAGCCGCATGGGTTTGAAAGCCGTCATTGCCGAATTCAGCCAACATGTAGGCGGAATGACGTCAAGCGGCCTCGGACGTACGGATGTCGGTAATATGGCGGCGATTGGCGGAATTTCCAGTGAATTTTATCAAGCATTGGGAGAACACTACGGCAGCGATGAGCCGGATGGAAGAACTTGGGCGTTAGAGCCCCATGTGGCGGAGCGGATTTTCACAGAGTGGTTGCAGCAAGCTGAAATACCGGTGTATTTTGAGCAGCATTTAGAATCTGTAGAACTTCAATCGGGTCGCATCCTACAAATCAAAATGGAAGACGGCAATATCTATTCAGCTCCTATGTTTATAGATGCATCTTATGAGGGGGATTTGCTCGCACGAGCAGGTGTTTCCTATGATGTTGGCAGAGAATCGAACACGGTGTACAAAGAAATACTGAACGGCATCCATTTCGGTCATCCCAAACATAACTTCACGTCTTGGGTAGACCCGTATGTAATCGAAGGAAAGATAGACAGCGGGCTGCTGCCAGGCATATCCGATGCGCTGCCAGGCGTGCAAGGTCAAGGCGATGATTCGGTGCAGGCTTACAATTTCCGAATCTGCTTGAGCAGCAACCCGGATAATCAACTACCTTACTCTGAACCGCCAAACTATAACCGCGATGAATTCGCCTTACTGGCGAGATATATTCGGAGTGGTGTCTGGGATGCTTTGAAGCTCAACAAGGTGATGCCGGGCGGCAAAAGTGACTTGAATAATTGGGGCGCTGTCTCAACCGATTATATTGGGCGTAATTACGCTTGGCCGGAAGCAAGCTATGCGGTTCGCGAACAGCTCTTTCAACAGCATCTTCACTATAATATGGGCATGCTTTATTTTCTGGCAAATGATGACACAGTACCCGCAGCCATTCGAGCGGAAGTTCGAATGTGGGGGATTCCGGCTGACGAGTTTACGACGACGGGCGGATGGCCGCATCAGCTCTATATCCGCGAAGCGAGGCGCATGATATCGGATGTTGTGATGACTGAGCATCATTGCCGCCATTTTAAGGCAGAAGAGGATTCCGTCGGGTTAGCCGCCTATACGATGGACTCGCACAACTGTCGGCGTTTGGTGCTGGACGGTCGGTGCATCAACGAAGGCAATGTTGAAATCAGTCCCAATGGACCTTATCCGATTTCGTATCGAGCTATTATTCCAAAAGGGGAGGAATGTACCAACCTCGTTGTGCCCGTATGCTTGTCTTCCTCTCATATTGCTTACGGCTCCATTCGAATGGAGCCTGTGTTTATGATTCTTGGCCAATCCGCAGCTACAGCAGCCGCATTAGCGCTGCAGCAACAATGCGCATTGCAAGACCTGGATTACGGGCTGCTGCGTAAACAACTGCTGCTAGATGGCCAAATTCTTCATGCGAAATCATAAAGACAGGTGTCATTGATTCAAAATTGTTCTTAATGGGAGGTCATACGCATGAGCAAAAAGACAACCGTTATTGGATTTATGGTAGCTCTATCTCTCCTCACAGCCTGTTCAACCGGTAAACCGGCGGCTACTACGCCTAACGATTCAGGAGGAACGGCAGCAGCAGCCCCCTTGAAAGATGTCACGTTGAAAATCGGCTTACCCGGCGGTTATGACATCACCAGCCAGAAGATTATCACGAATTTCCAAGCGAAATATCCGAATATTAAGCTGGAAATCGAGGAAACGCCGTGGGCGGATTTTGTCACGAAAATCGTCACTCGTATCGCGGGAAACAATCCCCCTGATCTCTGGCTGCAAGAAAATGCGGTGGTGCTTGGTTATGGAAAACGTGGGGTAGCGGAGAATCTGGAACCGTACATCAAGCGCGATCTGAAAACCGACGACTACGTGAGTGCACTGACCTCCGCCAAATTAGATGGCAAAATTTACGGGATTCCACATGGCATCAACCCAGGCGCGCTAGCCTATAATAAACAAATTTTTAAAGACAATAACATTCCTTTCCCGACCGATGACTGGACTTATAACGATATGATTGAAACCGCCAAAAAATTGACGAAAGATACGAACGGGGATGGAAAACCGGATATTTATGGCTTCCAGGCAGGCAACAATATCACCTTAGGATGGCTTCCTTGGATGAGGGCATACGGCGGTTCCGCTCTCGATTCGACCTTAACGAAATCAAATTTCACAGATCCCAAGTCGATTCAAGGACTAACGGCATGGGCCGATACCATCAACAAGCTGAAGATTAGCCCTACGCGAGAAGCGGCAACCACCGGCAAATTTTTCGAAAATGGGAAAGTGGCCATGACCTTTTTCCAATACGCCACGCAAGTCTCTCTGAATAAAAATAAGCCGGACCTTGATTGGGACACCGTCAAAATGCCGATCGGTATGGACGGCAAACGCTTTGTTCCGATGGTTGTGAACCAATGGATTGTGTATGCCAGGTCGAAGCCTGAGGTGAAAGAGGCAGCCTGGACATTCCTCAAGTACTATTTGAGCGATGAGGGTCAAGGTTTGCTTTCAGAAAGCGGCACAAGTTTGCCCGTGAAGAAAACAGCGCTGGCCGAGCTCGAGAAATCAACGACGAAACCGGTGAACAAGAAGGCTTATACGAAAGGGATTGAAGAAGCGGGGGGAACCCTGGATGAGAACGCATCCTGGAACGAATGGCGCGCAGCAGCCGGTCCGATCCTGAACGATATCATGGATGGCAAGCGAACACCGGAAGATGGCGCCAAAGAAATTCAGCAGAAAGTCCAAGGCGTACTCGACGAAAACAAATAAACCGGATTGGACTTGAAAAGAGGTGCTCCGATGCGCAAACAAGGCTGGTGGGGCTTCGTCTTCACCGTACCTTTTGTCCTGCAACTGCTGATTTTCTTCTTGTTTCCCTTCGTATTTTCCCTTTATTTAACGTTTACGAAGTGGGATCTCTTCAACCCGCCGCAATGGATCGGACTGCGAAATTGGAGCCAATTCCTGCACCAGCAAGTTTTCTGGCTTTCGATGCGTAACGTCGGTTATTTTGCCGTATTGTTCGTTCCGCTTCAGACATTTACTGCGCTCATTCTTGCTTATTTGCTCAATCAGCAGATTCGAGGCAAATCCTTGTTTCGGATGATTTACTTTCTCCCTGTGATCACGCCATGGGTCGCAGGGGGCATGATCTGGCTGTGGATTTACAACAATGAGTACGGCCTGTTGAACTGGATTTTGCATACGCTCGGACTCCAACCGGTCGATTGGATACGCAGTGGGAAATGGTGGCTAGTCATTGGTTCTATAGCGCTTGTAAACATCTGGAAGGGCGCCGGGTATTCGATGGTCCTTATTTTGGCAGGCATGCAGAATATCTCCCAAGAAATGCTGGAAGCGGCACGGATGGATGGGGCGACGGGTTGGACGCTTTTTACCAAAATAACGATGCCGATCGTGTCCCCCATGGTCTATATGGTTATGATCCTTTCAACGATCTCCGCTTTTCATGCGTTTGATGTGTTTCTAGTCATGCTTGGTGACGTCATTTCTGTCGCCGACCGGAATATGGTGCCTAACATCTTGATTTACCGCGACTCCTTCCTGAATTTCAAAATGGGCAGCGCATCCGCCATGGCATGGGGACTGTTCCTCGTCATTCTAGCCATCACCATTGTACAGAAGGTAACGGAAAAGAGGTGGGTGCATTATGAATAATGCTTACACCAGCTTGAAAGTTACCGCTTATGCGATATTAGGCCTCGGGTCCGTTCTTATGCTTGTGCCTTTTCTATACATGCTCTCGACTTCATTAACAGCAGCAGGTTCGGAACTAACCTTGCCGCCTAAACTGATCCCGGATCCGTTCGTCTGGAAAAATTACCGGCAGGTCTGGATCGAAGTCAACTTTCTGCAGTACACGATGAACAGCATTTTTGTCACGATCATGGATTTAATCGGAACCGTAGCTTCCTGCGCGATCGTAGCTTATGGGTTGGCATTTTTTCAATTTCGCGGCAGGAATCTGATATTTTTGTCGATGCTTGGCACGATGATGCTGCCATCCCAAATTACGATGATTCCAACGTATTTTATCTGGAAATCCGTCGGTGCGCTTGATACGTATTATCCGCTCATACTGAGGAGCTTCCTTGGCGGGGCTTTTGGCATCTTCCTGCTGCACCAATTTTATAAAACACTCCCGAAGGAACTGTATGACGCCGCTTGGGTGGATGGGGCGAACCCTTGGAAAATTTTCTATAAGATTTATCTTCCGTTAGCCAAACCGGCCTTGTCCGCACTAGCTGTATTCACTTTCATCAGCGCTTGGAATAACACATTAGAACCGCTTATTTACTTGCAAAATAAACAGATGTTTACCCTGCCTCTCGGGCTCCTTTTCCTGAAAAACGAAGTTCAGAACCGGATGACCCTGATCATGGCTGGCGCCGTCATCACCATTGTCCCCGTCCTTGTCGTATTTCTATTTGCGCAAAAATATTTCGTTCAAGGCATCGCTTCAACCGGATTGAAAGGCTGACTTTACGGAACTCCAACAAATGGCCCGCATAGGGAAAAGGAGAGTGACTACAGCTATGTCTAAACAATCTAACCAATTGCAAGAAATGGAAGAAGCGGCTGCTCCGGTGAACGCAGAGGGAGGAGCGGAGGGGCAAGGTCATAAGGAGCCGTTAATTAGCCGCAGGAAATTGCTGGCCACGTTAGGGATAGGAGGAATTGCTGCTGTCTCCGGAGGATTATGGCAGGTAGCAGGTCAGTCTACCGCCTTTGCCAGCGACCAGTCGGTTACAAGCTCCGTATATGGCATGGCGATTAAGAAACGCAAAACCGAGCTGCTTGAGATTCTGGACACGAATTTCTGCGTCGCAGTGAAGTTGGAGGACCTGAGGCTCGAGCTCGAACCTGATCCTACGCTTGCTTATTACGTAACGAACGAGATGCAGGAGGGCTTCTTCCGTTATGACCCGAACGACGCTACATCCGTAGATAACACGGGAACCGTACTTGTGTCCTCCAACGGCAGGCGGTTCAAGCGGATTTACGGTGATAGGCTGATGGCTTCTTGGTTCGGCACCAAAGGAGACGGCGTGACGAACGATACGCTGGCTTTACAGACAGCGCTAAATACCGCGTCTGGTCATAAGCTTTTTATTCCCAAACAGCGGGCGGGCTTTTATTTAACAGGCCAATTGTTCATTCCAAGTCAAATTGCGATTGAATTTGAGCCCGGGACCGTCATACAAGCGGTAGATACACTGAGCAAAGTAGGGCCTGTCTACGAACGATTGATCCGCATCAAAACCGTTAAAGACGTATACATCAACGGAAACGGCTCGACGTTACGAATGAACAAGGCGGCGTATACGACAGGCGAACAAGCTCATATTTTTGACATCAGCGGTTCGGAGAATATTGTCATTGAGAATATCAACGCGAATGAAAGCGGCGGAGATGGCTTTTATATCGGCTATTTCGAATCCACGGTAGGTTTCTGCCGAAATATTGTGCTCCGTAATTGCCGCGCGGATAATAACCGCAGACAAGGACTCTCTGTAATCTCCGTAGACGGTCTCACCGTGGAGGAATGCATTTTCTCGGGCACGAAAGGAACAGCTCCGCAGAGTGGAGTCGATATTGAACCGAATGGCCAACTTGATTTACTGAAAAATATTCGCTTCATCCAATGTGTGGCGGATGGAAATACAGGCCGGGGCTTTCTGGTCACTTTGTTGAAACCAACGGCTGCCAGTGAGCCCATCGATATCGTGTTTGATAAGTGCAAAACGAAAGGGAACTCGTTTGGTTTCTCCATGAATTATGGTGGAGATGGCACGAAAGCCGTACAAGGTGAAATCAAACTGATTGATTGTATCGCGGAAAGTGAGCAGTACGCCGGATTCTCGGATTTATCTTTCTCGGCAGACGGCGCGAAGCGCTCCTATATTCGGTGCCGGGCGATGAACTGTAACACGGTTAACCAGCCGGAAGACCCCTACGGTTACGGCTCCTCGTTCATCCTCACAACGGTACCGTCGCAAGTAAGAACCGCGATCGGAAATGCGGTTTATACGGATTGCGAATCCGTTGATACACGTCAGGTTCCGCTGATAAAACGTGGATTCTCGTTAAAGAAAAACAACGCAGAATTGCTGCGGAACGTCTCCTATTTGGGCTGCTCCATCAAAGGCGGAGGCCAAAAGCTCTATGCCATAGACCCCTCAGCCGAGGATATCTGTGCCGTCAAACAGCCGCTGCCTATTCAAGCGTACCCTTCTTCGGGATCCGTCACTTTTGATTACATAGGCTTCAAAATCACCAACGCTGGCGCATCCGCTGAGGTCACCTTGCTGCTGCCAACAGCGAAAGCCAGTGTCACGTACACATTTTTTGTGGAAGCTCCGTATCTGCTTAATTTGCAAACACAACCGGGGAAGACGATTCTGACACCCTCAGGGGGTAAGACCCTGATTGGAACTAACCTGAAAGGCAACTCTATCGTGCTGGTGGGCCGCTCAGATGGACAGTGGGAGATTTCAGGCATGGTAGGGGATTGGCTGCAATAGCAGGTTGTGGTAAGATTTGACTAGACAATTGAATCGTATTGAACACTAGGGGTGCTGTCATAGCTGAGAAAGACGTTCGTCTTAACCCTTACACCTGATCTAGGTAATGCTAGCGAAGGGAAGTGGTTGTTTGTCGTTTGGGTACTGTCATAACGCGGCCGCTTTCTATCAGAAGGCGGTTTTTTTGTTTGACTATTAGATTAATTAAAAAGGGGATAAGACAATGACTTTTTCTGAGCGTTTATATGAGCGACTGCAACCGGTATGGCGGAGAAACCACGCCCATTCGTTTGTTCAGCAAATGGGAGACGGCACGTTAGAATTGGAGAAATTTCGCTTTTATATGATTCAAGACTATGTGTATTTAAAAGATTATGCCAAACTGTTTGCATTAGGAGCGGTCAAATCGGATGATTTGGCAGTTATGGGGAAATTTGCTGCTCTGCTGGACTCCACATTGAACGAAGAAATGTCCCTTCACAGGGCATATGCCGCTCGCTTCGGCATCACGGAAGAGGAGTTGGAACAGGCCAAACCTTCCCCGATTACTTTGGCTTATACGCATTATATGCTGCATACGGCGCAAAACGGATCGTTAGCCGAGTTAACCGCGGCGCTCCTTCCTTGCATGTGGAGTTATTCCGAAATTGGCAAAGAACTAAACCGATTGCCTGGAGCGAGCGAACATTCCTACTATGGGGATTGGATTAAAATGTACAGCTCGGAAGAGTTCGGAGGGTTAGCGCAGTGGTGCATCGGGCTGCTAGATCAGCTCTCCGAAGGGAAGCCGGAAGCCGAACTCAATAGGCTGGAAGAGATTTTTCTGAACACGACGCGGTATGAATATTTGTTTTGGGAGATGGCTTACCGGATGGAAAGCTGGCCTGATGAATAGTTAGGAATTTAAGGAGAAAGCCACGTGGCTTTCTCCTTTTTTTCTTTTAAGCAATTCATAAATTATGTCTTGACTAATATATATTCTAATATTAGAATAACTAACGCTATATAAAATATTAATAGGAGTGATTCACATGCATATTTTGTCCATCGTGCTTCAAATTATTTTAGGGATCGGGTTTCTGCTGTTTGGTTTCATGAAGTTCGGCAGCAAGCAGATGGTAGACGAGTTCAAGCGCTATCGGCTATCGACGGGAATGAGAATTTTTACTGGTTTAGTAGAAGTGCTGTCGGCCGCTATCATTATTATCGGCATTTGGGTTAGTCCATATGCCTTAATCGGTGCTATTCTTATGGCAATCACCATGTTTGTTGCGGCTCTTGTCCACTTGGTTCGCGTGAAAGATCCAGTTGGTAGAGCCATGATGCCCATCATTCTGTTCATACTCGCTGTTATTGTCATTATTTTGAACTGAAGCAGAAGACATTCGATTTTTTCTAATTGAAATTCCTGAGGAAGTCGAATATCCTTGTGTATAAGAAAGCAAGATAAGGTGGTTGGCGTATGACTGAACGCGATAAAGAGGGTATAGAGCTTGATTTAAGGCTTATACGCGTTATAAGAAACATGGTAAAAGAATTGTTTGGCAGCATGGAGCGAAGCATTGATAGCTTTGACCTCAGTATCGAGACATTCCAAATCCTTGAGTTTCTATACAATAAAGGTCCACACCCTATACAGAAAATTAGCGACACGTTTTCGATTCCAAGCGGGAGTATCACTTATGTGGTGGATAAGCTTGAGAAGAAAGGATTCGTGGAACGCCTTCCTATTCCAGGTGATCGCCGCAAGGTGAATGTGGTATTGACCGGCGAAGGCCGAAGTTATTTTGATTCCATTTTTCCGACTCATGTCCAAGCGATCTCCGACGATTTGTCCTTTGTGACGGATGAAGAGAAGCATGAACTCATTGTCCTGCTTAAGAAAATTGGATACGGCATTAAGAATCGCCAAAGCGATGCAAACGGAAATGGATTTGACAATAAGTCAGAACCTTTAGGATGAACAAAAAAACGACCCTCTAACTGAAACAAAGAGGGTCATTTTTATCAATAAAAGTATCCTATTATTATAATATATATAATATTAACGTTCATATCTGGTATAGATGGGAGAGATTATAATGAGCATACAGATCCTAGGCCCAGAGTTTCAAGGGAAAGAATCTTTCGACGGAGGAAGGATATATGCGCAGAAGCCGCTAGGATTTTCAGGCCAAGGAGCTGCTACCGTGCGGCTTGGCCCTCTTTTCTATTGGTCATGGGGGCATGCGGTGAAGGAAGGCGGCATCGGCTTTCATCCTCATCAAGGTTTTGAAATTCTAACTTACGGTATCAACGGAAAAGGAACTCACCGGGATACGCTCGGCACAGAGAGTACACTTGAAGCAGGCGATGTTCAGTTAATGCAAACCGGATCGGGCATGCATCACGCAGAGACCGTCACTGCAGGTTACGAAGGTTTTCAAATCTGGCTGGAACCCTATTTACAAGAGGCGTTGAATCGCGAACCGCTGTATACCTTTTACGATAACGAAGAGTTCCCTCGTATATCCCACGATGGCGTTAGCGTAAAAACGGTAGTAGGGGAAGGTTCTCCGATTCAAAAGCTTGTAACCGACGTAAACATGTACGATATCGAAGTTGAAGCCGGGTCAACGTACGTTCATCGGCTATTGCCCAACCGTATGTTCGCAGCTTTAGCGTTTCGCGGCAAGTCTGGTATTCTATGGACCAGAGAAGCAAATCGCGTCTCTTTTACAAATAAAGACTTTGCTATTGTACAAGCCGAAGAAGAAGTAGAAGTAAACGTTCGAGCCGAGGATGAGAAGCTTCGTATGTTTATCATCGAGATCCCGACGAAAGTCGATTATCCTTTGTATAATAAAGCAAGATAAGAATAAGGACGGGGTAACAGCGATGTTGCTTCGTCTTTTTTTGCGCTTTCTGCCATGCCGTAAGCACTTTTCGCATAGGTTTCGCTCGATTCGGCATAATAGCAATGATTGTGCTGACTAGGAGGATTTTCATGAGTTGGTTAAAAATAGGTAAATTCCGGTCATATAAATATCCTCCTGGTATGAAAAGTTCCTTGCTGGAGGAAGACAGTTCTACTCCATTCACCGCGGAAATTGAACAGAACGAAAAGTTGCTGCAAGAAACGTTTGAGGACTGTTCGGATTTGGTTTATAGAAGGATAGATGTTAACCAGAACGTGCATTGGCTCATTGTATATATAGAGAGTTTAATTGATAAAACAACACTTGAAGAGAATGTTATTAAGCCATTGTTAACGAGTCTGACAAGTGATACATATCCGAAGGAATCTGGAGATTTGAAAAGCGAAATGATTTCCATCGGCACTACAATTCGCACGACAAAAGTGTCGGAAGCCGTTGCTAACATCTTAGATGGCCATGCGGCCATTCTTTCAACGGGCAGCAGTATCGTGACGACAGTTTCGATTCCGGGTACATCGAAGCGAAGTATTGATGAAGCATCGTCCGAGCCCGTAATACGCGGCCCGAGGGATGGTTTTATTGAACATCTTTCAACCAACGTTAGCCTGATACGTGCCAGACTCAAAACTTCCAAGTTAAAAATGGAGTATATCAGTCTTGGTGAGCTTTCCAAGACTCGAGTAGCCATTACGTATTTGAAAGGGATTGCTTCCCAAACCGTCGTTGACGAAGTAAAAGCAAGATTAAAGCCAATCAAGCTCGAGGGTGTCCTAGACTCAGGGAATATAGAAGAATTTATTGAGGATCAACCGTATTCACCATTTCCCCAAGTCCATAGTACAGAACGCCCGGATGTGGTGGTTGCTGAATTACTTGAAGGAAAAGTAGCCATACTTGTCGACACAACCCCTTTTGTTATTGTAGTCCCGATGACATTCTGGACAGGTCTCCAAGCAAGCGAAGATTATTATATCCGTTGGCCAATCGCTACTTTTGTACGTTGGATTCGCTTTCTCTTCATCATTTTTGCCATATTCGCACCTCCCATGTACGTAGCCATTACGACTTTCCACCAGGAGATGATCCCCACCAATCTTGTGCTAAGTATTGCCTCCTCAAGGGATGCCGTTCCTTTTCCTGCAATGGTTGAGGCTTTATTAATTGAAATTATTTTTGAAGCCCTGAGAGAAGCAGGCATTCGCCTGCCGAAACAGATTGGCCAAGCCATAAGCATTGTCGGAGGTTTGGTCATTGGCCAAGCCGCGGTTCAAGCAGGATTCATTTCTGCGCCGGTTGTTATTATCGTGTCCATAACAGGGATCTCAGCTTTTACGATCCCACGCTACAGTTTCGCAAACGGGATTCGTTTGCTCCGTTTTCCCATGTTATTTTTAGCGGGGTTATTAGGCCTTTACGGCATTGTACTAGGGCTTCTAGCCATCATGCTGCATGTGACCAACCTTCGTTCTTTTGGAAGTCTGTATTTCTCGCCAGTTGCTCCGCTGAAGCTAACGGCTTTAAAAGATGTCCTGATACGGATTCCGATTTGGGCCAAATTCCGCCCCTCCATAAGGCCGAATCAAGAGGGGGAGCAGAATTAACCATTCTGAAGTTGAGGAGATACTTGGTCTGGGGGGATTGAGATGAGCCTGTTCAAATATACTATTCTTCTTGTATTCTTCTTCCTTAGCGGTTGTTGGGATCGTACGGAAATGAATGATATAGCTTTTGTTACGGCTACTGCGCTAGATCTTGCGGAGAATGGAAACATCATTTGTTATCTGCAAATAGCTTCACCTGCATCTTCCAAAGGCACAGTCAGCGGCGGGGGGAGCAGTACGAATCAAAATTCTTATGTCATTTTTGCTGAAGGAAAAACCGGTAACGAGGTTCATCAAAAACTGCAGAAGAAGAGCTCTCATAGCTTGTTCTACTCTCACCGCAGTGTTGTATTTATTAGTGAGCGTTTAGCTAGACATGGAACGGAAAATTTATTGGATATCTTTACGCACGACCCCAGGAATCGTTTGAAGGCTTATATCATGGTAGTGAAAGATGGGGATGGGAAAAACGAGAGGAAGATGGAGTCTCTTCTAAAAGAAATACCAAGTGAAGTAGCCAAAGAATTGCAACTTTCGGGAGATGATGTTGCCGTCACCTTGCGGGATTTCTTCATTTCATCCGATAGTGAAGGGGTGCAGCCCGTCGTCGGGTTAATCGAACCTGAGATCGATTCCAATCATGCACAAAGGCAAATTTATAGGGTTGCAGGCGCCGGTGTATTTAAAGGTTACAAATTATCCGGGTTATTGGATGTCAATGAAGCTTTTGCGTTCATGTGGGTGACTGACAAGCTGAAGTACGGCAGAATCACGGCAAATGTCCCTCAAAGTTCAGGGGAAGTCGGGATGATGCTCATCCATACGAAAGGTAAAATCATTACGCAAACTGAGAAAGATTCCGTGCGATTCAAAATCAAACTGGAAGGGCAAGGAAGCTTGGTTGAGAATACTTCCGCTTTGGATATTACGGATCCGGACAATTTGAAACGAATTAAAAAGGCGCTGGAGGATGCGGCCAAAAAGCAAGTACAGGATTTTTTGTCTAAAATCCAAAAGAAATATCAAGTGGACAGCGTGGGCTTCGGCCAAGAAGTTTACAAAAATAACCCGGATCAGTGGGAGGTTATGAAAGATCAATGGGACACGAATTTTCCAGAGGCGGAGATTTCTATTGAAGTTCATTTAACGCTAAAAGGAGCGGGAATGGTACATTCTTCCTTCTATGAATAGGAGATTTAGAGGATGATCTTTCAAATCGTAACTCTTATTATTGTCATGTTGGGTTGGACATTGTATAAAGTTCAAATTTTTATGAAGAAAAACCAGCCTGTAACGGCTGGTTTGTATGGCTGCTTGATGGGAATATGTACGATTCTCGGCTCGTTATTGGCAGCCCATGTTGATATTCCAAGCACAACAGCACCTTTGAATATGATTTTTCAGGGGATTGGCAAGTTTATTCTAAACCGTTGAAGGCTAATGAACGGATTTCTTCCAACGCCTTTTTGTCGAATCAATCAAGAGTAAGCCTAGCGGTAATACTAGATGTGTTAATAAGGCATAGCTAGGGTACGTGTAATTCAAATAACTTGACAAATCGGTCGAATAATTGACAAAAATTGAAATCGAACCAAACACGGACAAAATCGTTATTGGGATGACTAAGTCCTTATATCGTTTTATGTTAAACAGATGCCCTAAACTTAAACAGATGATAAAAAAAGTTAGAGATATTTTGATAAAGCATCCCATCACCCAAATAGCTACCGCTAATGCCTCTAAGCGTTCAAAGCTTCCTTTCAAACCAACATACTGAATCACGCTTAGCACGGGAAAAGTCAACTTTTTCGTTAACGGCCCAAAGACCATAATGAGCGGTATAATCGTAATCGCGAGAAGGCCAGAGATGGTAAACAATGAAATGAATGCAGCTTTAGTTGCTTTATTCGGTTGATTCATAAATGGAATCAGCCATCCCAAAATAAAAAATTGACTTAAGTAAGCGGTAGGAAAAATAGATCCTTGCAGGACAGGTACGATCCCTTTGCTTAGAATTGGACGCAGCCGCTCCGGATCTGATTCCGTGAGCATAAGAATCAAGAGTGGAATCAACAAAACAAGAATGAGCAAAGACAAGGACTCATTCACTCTTGCGATTGCTTCGATCCCCATATAGACGGCTATTCCGCATAAAATGGCCAATGTTAGGCTAATCACGATGGAAGGCGTTCTCATGAGCAGAACCGTATTGATAAACTGTACGTGTTGATTCAGAATGATGAAATCAAAATTGATCCAGGAATAAAGATAATAGCATCCCAAACATTTCCCAGGCCATTTCCCAATGATTTGACAGCTGTACTGAATAATCGATTGACCTGGATAACGTTTTGATAAGGTTGTCATCACCATAATCGTTAAGGCCCCGATCAAAAACGCAGGGAGAATCGTTATCCATGCATCTTGCTTTGAAATCGTAGACATCAATCCTGGTATGACAAGAATGACGGTAGGGGCTACAAATGAAAAAATTAATAAACTTACTTGCGTTCCTGTTATTTTTTCTACGGACTCCATGTGTGTTCTCCTTGAAAATCAGATCTTTCCAGTATTCCCCTCTAACCTGCAATAAATAAGTGAACATCAGCCGATAGTTGAGACGAAAGAGCATTTCCTTGTCATAAGGAGTGCTCTTTTTCTGTTTATCGCCAATGAAATTCGAATTAAGAATAAAAATATAGCTATAATCGCTAATTATTTATTGAAAAACGATAAATTATATGTTAAATTAAAATCGAAAATAATGAAGTGAGGTGCATGGTAATGAAACGAGGCTCAACCCTATTTTTAAAAATTGTCTTAATTCTCATTAGTATTCCTGTGCTGGCATTGTGCATTTATTTGGTGCCAAAGATAGCGAACTACGCCGTCGAATTGTATCCGGATCATGGTTATTTGGATGCCCTGGTTATGATGGATTTGTATGCCACGGCGATACCTTTTTACTTGGCTCTGTATCAAGCTTTTAAACTTTTAGGCTACATTGACAAGAGTACGGCTTTCTCAGAATTGTCTGTGCGAGCTCTTAAGATTATTAAATACTGCGCAATGACATTCAGTGTCTTGTATGTGATTGGCTTTCCGCTTTTTTATCTCATCGCGGAGAAAGACGATGCGCCTGGCATTATCGTGATCGGATTGGTTTTGATTGGTGCTTCCATCGTCATTGCGGTTTTCGCAGCAGTTCTCCAGAAGCTTTTGAAGGAAGCTATTGATATAAAATCTGAAAATGATTTGACGGTCTGAGGAGAGGTGAACCCCTATGGCAATTATTATCAATATTGATGTGATGTTGGCGAAACGAAAGATGAGCGTAACCGAGCTAACGGAGCGGGTTGGCATCACCATGGCGAACCTCTCCATTCTGAAGAATGGGAAGGCCAAAGCGATTCGATTCTCAACGTTAGAAGCGATTTGCAAAGCTTTGGACTGTCAGCCTGGCGACATTTTAGAATATCAAAGCGGCGGCGACACGGAAGGGGAAGACGAATATGGAGATTAGCAATTTGGTTATTAAAAATTTGGCTAACCCTCATGAATTGGAACGTCTGTTTCGAAAAGAACCTGAAACTTTCAGAAAGTCTTTCACACGCGCGTGGGAACTAAACCCGGATTCGCAGGTTCTCGCAATATGGTTTGAAAGACTGAATTTCAAAGAGTCGGCAAATACAGAGAAATCATCCTTGTTCCACAGGGATTTTATCTCCATGGGCATTCTAGCCATTCTGGCCGGGCTGGTCAGCAGGTTCATTTTCCAGTTTGCTGAACAGCACGCCATAGCTCATTTGAACCTTGTTTTTGGCATACTGCCTTTTATTGCCGCCTATTTCGTATACAGTAATTTCCCTAGAAAAAATATTCTGTATATCCTTATTGCCCTATTTATGATCTCAGGCATTTATCTGAATACGCTTCCCCTCGAAACTAACGACAGTATTGTCTTGGCCTATATCCATCTTCCCATTTTCTTATGGGTCTTAGTAGGGCTTGCGTTTACAGGAAATGATTATCGCAAAGGCAATGCAAGATTAGCTTATCTTAAATTTAATGGGGAATTCGGCATTCTCTACGCCATTATGGCAATCAGTGGAGGGCTGCTAACCGCATTAACCATGCAGTTATTTCGTTTTGTGGGCATGGATATAGCGGAATTTTATTTTAAAAACGTTGTCTTATTCGGCGCTGCCGCACTCGCCATCGTAGCTGCGTATTTGGTGTCAAGAAACCTTAAACTTGCTAAGAATATTGCCCCATATATCGCCAAAATCTTTAGCCCACTAGTATTGGTCACCTTGGTGGCCTATCTCGTAACGGTGATTTTCGTGGGGAAAAATCCATTCATGGATCGCGATTTTCTCCTTTCCTTCAACGGTATACTCCTTGCCGTATTGGCCGTCACCATTTTCTCCATTACGGAGAGTGGCAAGGAAGAGAAAAAGAACATTTCGGATTACCTGAATTTTGCGCTAATTATTCTCGCGCTTCTCATAGACAGTGTGGCTTTATCGGCCATTGTGTTCAGGCTGTCTTCGTATGGGATTTCGCCCAACAGAATTGCTGTTCTTGGCGTAAATCTCCTTGTCTGGGCCAATCTAATATGGATTATGATCTCCTATATGCGTTTTCTGCAAAATAAAACAGGGCTTTGGGCCGTCCAGGACGCGGTCACTAAGTATTTGCCAATCTACGGACTGTGGGCTGCTATCGTAACCTTTACTTTTCCTTTGATTTTTTAGAATGGTACAATGTGATTATAGGTAGAAAATTTTGCTATAGGAAGGATGTTAGCATGAGCGATTTCCACCAGGAGTATATTGTCATCTCGGGAGCAAGGGAGAACAATCTCAAGAATGTATCCTTACGTATTCCCAAGCGAAAGATCTCGATCTTCACCGGGGTATCCGGATCCGGCAAGTCATCCATCGTATTCGATACGATAGCTGCCGAATCCACACGATTGCTGAATGAAAATTTCAGCTTGTTCGTGCGGAATTTCCTCCCACGCTATCCGCAGCCCGATACGGATGCAATAGAGAATTTAAGCATGGCCGTGATTGTGGATCAGAAGCGGTTAGGCGGCGGATCTCATTCCACGATGGGCACGATTACCGATATTTCTCCCATTCTCCGACTTCTGTTCTCCCGAGTAGGTCAACCCCCTATTGGACAATCCAACATGTTCTCTTTTAATGATCCTCAGGGGATGTGTCCTGAGTGTAACGGGATTGGCCGCAGGCTGGGCATTGACGTAAGCAAAGCGTTGGATAAGTCCAAGTCCTTGAATGAAGGAGCCATTATGCTGCCGGATTATTCCGTGAACAGCATGGATTGGTCGATGATTATCCAGACAGGGTCCTTCGATCCCGACAAGAAGCTGAGCGACTACTCGGAAGCGGAACTGGATCAACTGTTGTACAGCAAAGCTAGGAAAATAGAGATGCAATTCGCCGGCAAGGCTGTCAATATTACAGTGGAAGGTGTCTTCGAGAAGTTCACGAATAAGTATATCAAGCGGGATTTGAAAACGATGTCCGAGCGCACACAGAAAGCTGTAACCCCGTATATCTCAGAGGGTACTTGCCACAGTTGTCACGGCGCCAGACTCAGTCAAGCTGCGCTCAATTGCAAAATTAATGGACACAACATTGCCGATCTCGCTTCCATGGAGGTCGGACAGCTTATTCGCGTCATTCGGGAGATCGACGATGCGGTTGCCGCACCGGTCGTGAAGTCGCTCACGGAGCGGCTGCAGCATCTGGTGGATATCGGGCTTGACTACTTGACACTGGATCGCGAGACGGACACTTTGTCCGGCGGTGAGTCGCAGCGGGTGAAGATGGTGAAGCACCTGAGCGGCAGTCTGGTGGACGTCACGTATATCTTCGATGAGCCGAGCGTTGGCTTGCATCCCCGCGATGTGCATCGGCTCAATGAATTGCTCCAGAAGCTGCGAGACAAAGGCAATACGGTGATCGTCGTGGAACACGATCCGGATGTGATTAAGATCGCAGATCATATCGTTGACGTTGGGCCGCATGCCGGCAGCCGCGGCGGTACGATTATGTATGAAGGCAGCTATCAAGGCCTATTGGCGTCCGGAACCCTGACGGGTACGCATATGAAGCGACCGCTTCAGCTGAAACACGATTGCAGGCAGCCATCCGGCCAGCTGTCGATCAAAAATGCTTCCTTGCACAACTTGCAGAACGTGACTGTCGATATTCAAACGGGCGTGCTGAATGTCGTTACAGGGGTTGCCGGTTCAGGCAAAAGCACACTAATTAACGAGGTATTTCTCAGCGAGCATACGGATGCCATCGTCATCGACCAATCGGCCGTTGGCGTGTCAACCCGCTCGAATCCCGCAACATATACGGGTATTATGGATGATGTACGCAAGGCATTTGCTTCTGCCAACAAGGTGAACCAAGGCTTGTTCAGCTTCAACTCCAAAGGCGCATGCGAGAACTGCCAAGGGCTAGGTGTTGTGTACACAGACCTCGCTTTCCTCGATAGCGTGAAGCTGCCATGCGAAGTATGTGGGGGGAAAAGATTCAAAGAAGAAGTACTGGCCTACAAGCTGGACGGTAAGTCCATTGCTGAAGTACTGGAGATGACGGTGGAGCAGGCTTTGGAGTTTTTTGAGCTTAAAGAGGTTGTGCGCAAACTCCAGGCAATGAGTGATGTGGGGTTGAACTATATTACACTCGGCCAGCCGCTCAGCACGCTCTCAGGCGGGGAATGTCAACGGATCAAGCTGGCAAGCGAACTGCATAAAAAGGGCAGCATCTACGTAATGGACGAGCCTACAACCGGCTTGCATATGTCCGATATCGGTCATCTTCTCGGGATTATGAACCGACTAGTGGATGCTGGTAATACGGTCATCGTCATCGAGCACAATCTGGATGTGATCAGTCAAGCGGATTGGATCATCGATATGGGGCCGGATGGAGGAAGCAATGGCGGTCAAGTGGTGTTCGAAGGAACACCTCAGCAGATTATCCATGCGGAGCACTCGATTACGGGGAAATACTTAAGAACTTAACACGGCTATTTTGCATTTGTTTACTAGGAGAGGTGTACATTCATGGAACTTTTGTTACTATCAAAAGAATTAACACAGCAATACTGCAGGAAAATATTGATGCCTGAAGGGGCTACCGAACTATTGGTGGAGATCGCCAATAAGCTGAACAAAGATCACAAACTTTTAGATATTTATATGGATTTTTATAAAAATACAATTGAGAGTGGTCACTGGACAACGGTTTGGGAACCGTTAACGATTGACCCTTATGTAGAAGAAACCTTTGGGAATGAAGCTTCCCTGTTTTATCTGCATGCCGCGTTGCAAAGACTGCCTCTGGCCGAGCAGAAGTATGCCGAATGGGGACTGAGTGAGGAATTATTCGTTGAAACTTTGAGGGATATCGGCGTATGGGTACAAAATGCTTATAATCTGGTAGGATATTATGCCATTAGAAATTTCAGCTGGATCTGGAGGCATCTCGAAGCCAGAATGTTCCGGATTGGCGGCATGCAATTCCTGGCTGCGAAATTTTCCGGAGTCGTCAAAGGCTTTTACAATGCGAAGGAAGAAAGATTTTTACTTTTATGCGGTGAAGGAATGGAACTGCGAGCAAACGGGGATATGCAAGGCGTATGTAAAAAAGAGAAGACAACCGATGGTTTTGTAACGGAATATACGGAAACGGAAGCGTTTTACATCGGACATCCAATTACGCCTATTGGCAAAGGACTTCAGGAGCAAGTTAAGCTTAACAGAAATGAATGGGAAAAAGTGCTGGACAAAGATGATACGTTACTTGAAATCCACATTCCAAGAGATACTGCTTTTAATATGGAGTCTATCAAAGACACTTATTTAAAAGCGAAGGAATTTTTTGCGACCTACTTTCCAGAAGTCAAATATAAAGGCATGGTTTGTCATACATGGCTCTTTACTCCCCAACTGCGGGAGATGCTGCCGCCTACGAGCAATATCTTAAAATTCCAAGAGCAATTCTACCTGTATCCGACAGCGGGATCCGTGCGTTTCCTATGGAATTTTGTGTTTAATGAATTGACGGAGGTTAAAGACGCGAAGCCTGACACCTCATTAAGGAAACAGGTTCTTCAATATGTAGAGGAAGATAAAGAGATATTTGATATGAATGGGATATTCCTTGATTTATGCGGTGAGTTTGGCAACGTATCTTACGATAAATGAAAATTGTTAGAAGCAGATATAGAAAAGGAGTACTGACAACTGTCGGTACTCCTTTTTCCGTATCTGGAAATTTTATGAATTTGAAGAATTGGGGTTAGGGAAACCTTAGCTTAAGTAAGGGGGGGCTTCGGGTGGATCAACAAATAGAAAACATCTCAACCATCATTCGACGAAGACTGAACGACTCACCTGATCTTGTCATTTATTATGCATCATCCGCTTGATCTGAACAAAGCGATTGCCTGGATGATTGATAGTCTGCGATTAAACATATAAAGTTCCAACAATGTTCAATCGCATATTGAACCTGGGGGAAACGGCCTTTGCAGGATATGGTATAGTAAAGATATTGACTACCATATACTCCCATCCTGAAAGGGCGGTTTGAATGACGGGAATGCGTACGCAGGCTCCAACGCGGGGCGTGCAGAAAAAGGATAGCGAAAGCGGCGAACGAGCAGTTCCCAAGGTGGAGCTCAGCGCAGCAACCAGCCATTGGATGCAGATGCAGCGGACACTGGGAAACCGAAGAGTAGGAGAGTTGCTGCAAAGAAACATGCAGCTTTCTGCAAAGCCAACGGAAATTGTCGTGCAAAGGGCACCCGGTCTGCCAACGAAACAGGATTTGGAGAGCGATGGGCTGACAGCCGGCACCAAGTTTGGATTTGGCAAGACTTCGTGGGGCAATCTCGGCGATGCGCTTGTCGTCTACGAGAAGTTAGGGAATACGGATTATGCAGCTCAGAAAGAGCTATTAACGAAGATCGAACTTATTATTAGAGAATGGCGTGCAAGCTACAATCTGAGGGAAAGCAGTAAGAAACTAAAGAAGAAGGACCCGGCAAAACTTCTTAAAGTGAATGAGATTTTGGAGAGTATTGAGCAGAGAAGAGCTGTCATTCAAGCGGAGGCACCATCGGATGCTCGGGATGGACGCCGTCGGGCAGAAGCTTTTAGCAAAAGAGAAGTCATTGCACCTTTGACAAGGCAACAGGAGATCGTGGAAGAGAAGAAAGAAATGAAAGCTTCCGAGACGATGGATGAATATTTGGAAAAGAGTGGGTACCAGCAAGACCGCAATTATATGTCGTGGGGCGAAGGCAAAATTCCACATGTAAGTTGGAAAGCGCATGTTGGCTCCGGTGACGCCAGCCAGCGTCTGTCTATTGCACAGATAGTCAGTCCTTTGCTTAAAAGTTGGAAGGTCTACCATAAGTTCGATATTACTCCAACTCCTAAGTCTATCGATAAATTTCTTACGGTCTACCCTCCTGATTCAGATGAGGAATGGGAAATTATTGTCAATATGCTTGAGTCAGCATTAAGCGGTTTTGCTACTGTCGATGTGACCGGAGACATGCCCGTTGGGGAGACCGGTAAAGTGAATATGCGACATGGTCAAAATACGCCGCTTACGCCAAATATGCTTAGAGGTGTAGATGTAGCATCCGATGGCAAGGTTGGAAATTTTACGAAAATGGCAGGTACTGCCGTGCAAGGTGACGGTCTGCCTTTGTGGGAATTAGGAGGAAAGTTATTCTTCAATAAGACCGAAAGCGAAGAACCTCCTTCTGAACTGAATCCGAATACGATTTATATGGCGATTCTTGTGGATGGACGGATCGTCCCGGATAAGAGGGAAGAGCCGAATCCCGCGAACGTCCCACTTCCGAAGGGAGTTAAGATATTCGAGCACCTATAAATGAAAAAAAGACCGCAGATTGCGGTCTTTTTTCTATAGCGATTTTCACTTCTTCTCGGGTGAAACGTCGAAAGCTAGAAGTTGCGTCACTTGTGAAGCGCCGAAATTGTTGTCTGAGACAAGAACAAGGCTGTCGTGCCCGTTTTGGAGCTTCGGTCCCCACGCAATGCCCTCTACATTGTCGAGTTTCGGCAGGCCTAGCGTATTAAGATCCAAAACCAGTTTCTTTGTAAGAGGTGTAAATTGGCCGGCCGTTAACGAATCAAGGTTGTTCACGTTCGTCGCTTGAGCGGCATCCGCTTCATAGATGCGAATATAATTGGAATAATTGCCGTCGGCGGCTTGTACGCCGGAGCGTTCTAAGATGAGGAACTGGTGATCATTGATCGCAAGCATTTCCGAAACGCCGTTATCGGCGCTTTTGCCTTGTCCGGGTTTAGCCGGGATGGCGTCAACCGGATAAGCATACTGCGCGATGATGTCGCCGCTTCGATTGTATTTCGTTATTCGGGAATATGAACCAGCATCCACCGTCGAGATTTCGCCGTCCTGGTAGAGCGCGGCTTCCATGGATGTAAAGTAGTATTTTCCGTCTGGGGAGAAGCTGCTTCCTTCCAGAGCAAGATTATTGCGGAAACCTTTCTGTGTGGAGCTGCCGCTATTGGCATCGATTTGGAAAGCTTTAGGAATCAGGATGGAAGATAAGTATTTGCCTTTTAATGTCGCTTGGCGGATGAAAGGGTTCAAGTTCAGCGTGCGATCGCCTTCGCTCGTATACCAGACCGATTTTCCGTTAGGATCAAAGCGGATCGATTCCAGATCAGGGACGATGCCTTGTTGATTAGCCGTGTACTCTTTTTTGTTCGGATACGTTGTGCCATCCTCTTGTTTGAACTCTGTCATACCAGTTAGTTCGACGCTATAAAAACTTTTGGTATCGTATTTCAGCTTCGCTGTGTAAAAACGAGCAGGAGCGTTGTCTGAACGATCGTCACTGATCAGAATCCATTGATGCGTTCTTGGGTTGTAATCAATACCAGATAATCCGCCAACAAGCGTTTCCTCGAACTTCAGATCGTTTGCGATTCGTTGCTCACCAATAAACGTAAGTTGTCCGACCTTGTGATTCATAGCGTGCTTCTCTTGCTTATGAGGTTTCGCTGCTTTCGGTTGTTGGCCTTCCGTCATTGGAGCTTGTCCACCTGGTTCCGTCGTGGCGGCCGAAGCGGCAGTGAATGGTACGGAGGCCAGCAACAAACCGGCGACAGCACTTGCGGATATGAGCTTTCTTACCTTCACGTCAACACCTTCTCTCCCAAATTCATCCATCAGTAACGATGACACTCTCATTATATAGAAGTGCGTCAGAACGGGACAATAGGAAATGGGGAAATTTACATAAGCTTTAATTCCGGGACAGAAAGGATTATCCAATTAATTCCAGAATACTTGTAGATAGAGTTTATAAGATCATGGGAGGGATTAAGATGTCAGATGGCAAGAACCTTTTTGATCCAATGAAACACGCAGAATGGATACCACCCCATAGCCGGGAATGGTATGAACAATTATTCAAAGAAACAGGAGAGTACAGATACCCGTGGAAGTCGCAGTTCGAAGAGCCGAGAGCTGAAATCATTTTCGGTCATAAAATAGCTGCTAATTTAAATTATGGCCGATTATTGGATGTCGGATGCGGACACGGTGAATTTGCCTTACAGTTTGCCCTAGATGCTAGAGAAATTGTCGGTATTGATGTCGTGGAGGGATTTATTGAAAAGGGCAACCAGCATAAGTCATTGGGGAACATCAATTTCATGGTTACGGATGGGGATGGTCATTTACCCTTTCCAAATGATTATTTCGATGTAGCTTATACTAAAAAAGGACCAAGAGACTGGTATCATGAAGCAAATCGCATTGTCAAACCTGGCGGAATGATTATGGGACTCTATCATGCCGGTAGCCATGGAGGTTTAAGAGATCGTTTTCCAGGTCTCTATTCATCAATGCCACAACCTGAGGCAAATGACATATTGTCTGATCTTAATCTTCACGGGAGTGGCTTAACAGATATTCAAGCAGAGCTGTTTGAAGAGATAGAATACCTTGCTACACCTGAAGATGTGCTTATCAAAAAATGCTTTGGGCAGAACCACAAACTAAAGGAAATCGTATGGCAAGAGTGTCTGCAAGATGTCGAGGTCATATTTAATAAGTATGCAACAAAGCAAGGACTGAAAATACTTAATTATTATCATTTGTTAACAGCAAGGGCTTCATAAATCAATTCTACAACCAACCTTTCACACAGCGAGACAGCCAATCCATTCTACCGATCTCCACCGTGGTAAATTGTGGTACTATAATTAATATCAGATTCATTGTTAATCAGCACTAAGGAGGCTCGAAACCGTATGCAAGCCCATGCATCTTCGAAATCAACCCGAGCGAGCAGTACCTCGATGGAGAAGCAGTCTCCATCTTCAAAAATGGCGGATCAGCGATCTTCTTCCATGCGTATGCCGATGAATGCCTCCTCTGTACTGCAGCTTCAGAGGACGATTGGCAATAAAGAAGTGGCGCGCATGATGTCGCAACAGCTGGCAGCGCCAACCACGTCGATTGGGCAGCCTGCTATTCAACGGAAATTAGTAGCCCAGTACAGCGATAGTTTGAAGCGCAGCGCAACGACTAGCGACTTATTGCAGGCTTTCGAGCTGATCGGGATGAAGAGCCAAATCCTTTCGGCCAAAACAAATGCACGCGTGAATCCTTCTACGTTTAATGCGATATTAGAGCAGGAAATAGATGAAGCGGACTTTACCGTACAGTTAGCGAAAGATAAGTGGGAGCAGTCCCGAGACCAAATCAGCCAACTTGCGAGCAATGTCCTGCAAAAGCTGTATCTGGACCCTACGGTCTCTAATGACGACGGGGAGACGGATATTTTCTATGATGCAGTTGAGGATCATACAAGTAAGGAAGATATACTGCCGCGTTTGGAAGAACTGCGAACGCACATGCACATTTTTCCTGGTGATATGAAAACACGGCTACTGAATTATTATGCGATGGCTTCTTTATCCAAGCCGGATGCGCTTTTGACTATAGATATGGCCGCCATTGAAGAGATGGAGTCTTACGTACTGGACTTCTCAAAGAACATTCTTCAAGAGGTGAAAAGGTTGAACAGCCGAATCGCACAAGATGCAACGCTTGCCCGACTGGCTCCTCAGCTTCAAGATTATTTAAATACGTTCCTGTTTGTAAAAGCTGAGGATTTAGGCGCCTTCCCTCTGAAGGAAGTGTCGGACAACTTAGCGTTTCTCTCTAGGCGCATCGAGAGCTTAGAGGCGGATTTCAATGCTGAACCAAAGCCAGAGGTATATATCCATCAGAATGCAACAGATGAAGCGCTCGATAAATATGTCACCATGGTCCACAATAACTGGAACGCCGGGCGCAACAATCCAACCCGTGATACGCCGGCCAAACATACGCATGTCGAAGGGTACAGCACCAGCATGATCTTCTCTATGCAAAATGGCAGTAAGGATCTATATATTCATGGTGTCGTTGCCTTTCATATGGACAGCACGATGTCCTCCTCTGACGCAAGGGAAGCAAAGGAGATCGAGGATCGCTCCCAGACATTGACAAATTTCATTGCTTACATGCCATCCGGTGATACGTGGATTACGAAGGATCAGTGGTATCTAAATAAAATAGCGCAATATTTTACAGTTGATTTTCTATAAGGGATGTCACTCATATTTCTCTTTATAACCAAGCAGCCTGGCTACGGGAGAAAGGATAGTGAAGACGGTTTTCTGCACAGGCCATGGCGGATTTACCACTTGAATTTCGTTCTGATAATTGAGCATAGGAAGAGACATCCGGACTAAGTTAGGCGTGCCTTTTGCGTTAAGTTTACCGTCTCTTGCAAGAGCGAAATAGGTACGGAAAAATCCTTCAATCTCCAGTGCAGGCGTAAACTTTTGAATCGTATGCGCTTCTGCAGCGTCTTCATTCCAGAAGTAATGAGGGACTCCCGCAGGAATCTCCAAGAGATCCCCTGGTCCTAGAACACGGGTCTCGCTGTTCATACAGAAGTGGATTTTGCCGGAAATCACTTCCAATGAACTTGTTTGTTTCGGATGAATATGTTCGGGTTCTCTTTCTTTCGAGGGCGGATTAAAGCTTTCAATTTCCAACAAGGCACCATTCGTCTCTTCCCCAGTCGTACGGAATATCATTTTTTGTCCGCTGCGAGGATTCGTTATTTGTCTGTCAAGATTTGTCATGACAGCCTCCTTATTCATGGTCAAAGTTAGCTAATACAGAGAGTCATTCCTCGTCATAATTCTAAGAAAAGGAGGCATCCCAGCTTCATGGTATCTCTTCCAAATGTGTATCGTCAACACGCTCAGCCAATTAACAAAATTAAAATAATTGGGGAGGAATTTTTATGCCGATCAATTTTCACGATGAGAAGAACAAGGGAACGTATACAACAAGGACCGCTGATGATACGTGGATGAGATTCATTGAGAAAAGGATGGATGTTCACAATAAAGTAGTGGCAGATATTGGGTGTGGCGGCGGCATATATACGAAAGCCTTTAGTGATATGAGGGCAAGCCATGTAACTGGCGTTGATTTTTCAAAGGAAATGTTAAAAGGGGCTGCGGATAACTGTAAGGAAAAGGATAATGTTACGTTCGTATTAGGAGATGCGTTTAGTTCCAATCTACCGTCGAACACCTATGACATCGTACTGGAACGAGCCTTAATCCATCATTTAAATGATTTAATGGCCTGTTTCAAGGAAGCAAATCGTGTGTTGAAAACGAATGGATTGTTTATCATTCAAGATCGGACCCCAGAAGATTGTATACGACCAGGGGATGCCAATCACCTTAGAGGCTACTTCTTTGAAAAATTTCCTCATTTGATTGAGAAAGAAGTTGCTCGGAGACATTCGTCGGATCAAGTGCGAAGTGCACTTACAGCAAATGGTTTTGAACTGCTTAATGAAACACAACTTTGGGAAACAAGACGTGTTTATGAAGAGTTGGGAGCGTTGACACAAGATTTACTGCAACGAACAGGGCGTTCTATTCTTCATGATATTACGGATAGTGAGCTTCAGGAATTAGTTTTATTCATTACAAATAAGCTTGAAAATACATCGCTTCCTATTGTCGAGAAAGACTCATGGACTGTATGGCTAGCCACAAAAAAATAGAGGCTAGTGAGCCTCTATTGTGTATTTGCTGAGCACAGTTAATTTTCATATACATCGCCACTATTCGTGATAATGCATCCAATTGTCAGATCAGTTTCCAATTTAGGATAATAGTCTTGACGCCAGTTCGCGAGCTGATCGAAGGGGAGCTTGTTCCTGAAATATTGACCTGTCCTTAAAGCATCGGATCCTATCGTTTTTAGCTGACTGAAGAGCTCCTCATACCGCTTTTTTATATCTTTGGCGAAGGCTTCCTCGATTTGTTTTTCATTTAAATTGCCGTTGTTTTCAATAAGATGCAAGGAAAGCTGCATATTCATATGAAGTACAGGATGTTCATCACGCCAATCGGTATGTATGCGGTTATTACATTTTACAATGGCTACGCTTGCCCGATTCGTTACTTGAACAACAGAACCTTGAAACAATTCTTCGTATAGGTTGATTAACAGAGATTGTTCCTTTTTAATTTCCCCTTTCATTTTCCCCTTGGCCATGACGGCAGACCCTTGAAACTCCAGCATCGTTGATTTTCCAGATCGTAGAATGGGGATGGTGACATCTTCCGTGTCTGAGTGCATGGCGGCAAAAATTTTCCAAACATAGGCTAAATTAATTTCAGGACTCCATCCTGCATTTTTATTGAAAAAATTCATGAGTGCGCTTCCGTCCGTTTGGATGACACGGCCTGTATGAGCTAGAAAAGCCCCAATTTCCTCCGAGGTGATGGCTACAAGCGCTTTGGTAGGGAGTTGCTGGCTTCTCGTTATAAAGGCTATCGCTTCTTGAATCCCATCTTCCGCAAGCTTACGATCAATAACGATAAATTGTACATGCATAAAATCTATGCCGGCTTCAATGTCTGTATCAATATCCGTAAGTGCTTTACTGATCGTGTCGGCTTCTTTGTAGTAAACCTTGGACGATAATCCTTGCTTTTCAGGTGATGGAATTTGAATATGAATTCTGTATTTGCTGGCTTTGCCATAAGAAATCCCCATGACAATGGGCAATACCCGATGATTGACGTCTTTAATATCCCAACAGCCGGTTAACAGTGCTGCGCATGTGATTAGCAGGGCTCCTGTCTGAAGCTTACGCATCATTTTTGAAAACCTTCTTTCTATACGCTCTTTGAATGAAACTACCTCGGAGATAGACAGCAATGGGGATCGCCAAGAAGACAAAGATACGAAACCCGATATCGGATGCGTAAATCTTCACATAGGAACTCCAATTCGGAATCATCGCGGATGTAACAAACACAAGCACGCCTAGGATGGGCCTAATATAAGTCTCCTTCCATCCAGGTATCATTTTGCGAACTAACACAGACGAGGCCCAAAGCGCGTATGAGGTGATGACTAGCACGAAAGCAAGCAGAGCGACGGCATAGAATAATGAAATTCGATGAAATATGGTCCACGTAAGATTGACTGTGTCAATACTTGTTACCAGTGGGAAATTCATTAATGTTGCTGCGTTGACACCAAATACAAGCATGGGAATATAGATGATCACCACATACAGCACAGTCAATGGGATCATTGTAATCAGGAGCGGCTTCAACAGTACTTTAATAACAGGCGGCAGCATACCCAGAAGAAGGAAAGGGCAGATCGTAAATAAAGGAACGAGGAACTCAAAATGCTGCATAAAGTCAAAGCTTGTATTTACAAGTGGAAATATGTTGGTCAACCTTGCATTAACGGAACATCCCAATAGGGCAAATAAAAGAGCTGGGAAATATAGAAATGACAATAAAGTGCTAGCTCTTAAGATGCCTCGGGGTCCAATTGAAGCTCCAAGTAGCGTAATGGAAGAAAGTAATATCAAAATTGAAATTAACGGTGATCGGACCACGAATACGATAATCATGAGTTCAGCAAAGCCGCGAATGGCCATAACTCCAATAAGGAGTATATAGAGAATAAGTGGAAGAAGCAGGACGGTACTAACCCATCTACCAAGCGGAAGAAGCAGATCAGCATAATCCATATTCCCTGCTTTGTTCAAACCTTTCAAGAGAATGACCATGAGGATCAATTCAATAAGCATGTACATCATGGCTGGTTCCCAATGTCCATATTTCGTCGTATGTAACATCGCTCTTGGAAAGAGCAAAAATATGATACTGCAATGAGATCCGATGAAAAAAAAGGGGATTGTTAACGTAGAAATCCATCGAGAACTCATAGGCTGGCGTCACTCCTTTTCAGTTGTTAAGTTTGTCTTAATTTTTTGAAATCGAAAAAACTCATAAACGGTATACCAAAGTGTTCAATTCTACACACGTAGAAGCAAATCGCTATAAAACCGGCGAACAAACCGAACACACCAAAAATGCCGGAAAGCACAACGATAACTGCTCTCATAATTCGTATATTCAACGTGTTTAAGTAATTAGGAAAAGCAAAGGTGGCCGTAACGGAAATGGACAACACAATGATAACAAGACTGCTGACCAGTTTTGCATCGACAATGGCTGTTCCAAGAACGATGCCCCCGATGACCGTAATGGATGCTGCAATACTTTTGGGTAACCGCTGAGTGGATTCAATACTGATTTCGCTAACGATTAATAAAAAAGCCATTTCTAAAAAGGTAGGCAGCGGGATGCCGATTCGGCTGCTGGCTACGGAGAGGGCAAGTTCGATCCGCAGTGTTTCCGGATTTACGGAGACTAGAGCTACATAAAGTCCAGGGGTCAGCAATGCGATTAGCAGGCTCATTAAACGTAAGGAACGGAGCGCAAACATAATGAGCACGGGAAGTTGTCTATCCCACTGAATAGAAATAAAGTCGCCAAATAACAGGGGCAGCACGTAAGCGACGGGCTCGCCATCTATCAACAGGATGACTCGGCCTTTCATCATGGATGAGGTTGCTTGCATAGGGATCTCTGTTTTATAAAAAGGTGACAACAAGTCAAAACGGCTGCAGCCGAGTATTTCCATCAGGTCTTGACCCGTCTGCAAATCTCTGTGAGAAGCGTTCTGCAAGTTACTTTTTACTTGATGCAGCAGTTCCTTATTGACAAGCTCTGAATGGTAAATCAAAGACGCCTCTTTCGTTGCGCCTCCAGTAAATGTAAAACCTTCAGCAATTAAATAGGGCGAATTTAACGATTTTCTAATGAGTCCAATATTTGTGGTTAACGGTTCCATGAAGGCGACGGCCGGAGCAAAGGGCATCGATTCGTTCTCAGGCTTATCGATCGCTCGGGAAAGAGAAGCAGGAGCTCCTTGAAAACTGAAGGCTTGTTCCCCTGTGGCATTCAATAAAACTGCCCGTCCCAGTTGAAGCTCACTCATCGCCTCAGGGCTCCAGGGCTTGCCAACCAATCGCATGCAAATATCGTCGTAGGAATCAGTTGATGTAACTCCGGAATTCCAAATAAACATAATGGTTTCCTGCGAATTTACAACAGAATCATAGTAAACCAACCACATTGATTCCGATCCGAGTTGCAGCCGTTCGATTTTCAAATCACGGTGCAGCTTTGCTTTTTTGCTTATAACCTCCAAAAAATTGCTCATGGCTAACCTCCCTGAGATAGTGTTTACTATAAATTGGGAATTATTCAGCCTTCACGTGCATGATACAAGCAATCAAATAAGGGCCGATCATCCAAAAACAACTTTGGACAAAGGCCCTTATTTCCTATTTACTTCCCAAATTTTTGCTGTAAAAATTGTAGGGCATCCTGAAGCATCTTGGCAGTCGCGCTGTCCACATACTTGCTGTCTCTGATGGCTGCATCAAAGAAAGTCGGATCTTTCAGTTGATTTTGGTTCACCAGTTTCTGAAGCACAGCGACCGCTGTCTGCAGGCTGTTATAGACCGTTTGGTTTTTGAAATAACCTAGATTCCATACTAACCGGAGGAGATCGTCTAAATGATCCAGATCCATGATGACCTTCAATACATAGGTACGTACAATTGTATTGCCCGCGTGGTCGGATGCTGTAACTTCAATTGTATGCTGACCCAACCATAAATTAAGCGGTTGAAGGTTTATGTGGGGGTTGACAATGACGCCGTCCATTTTAACTTTTGATGAGGCTACTCCACTTAAAGCATCTGAGATCCCAACATTCAAGACAATCGGATCCGTCCAATAAACCGTTAACGGACCGGCTATATTGATTTCAGGAGCTTGTGGATCATAACGAACTTCGGCAGAGTGCCCAGCTTCTTGATTCCCGGCGATATCCGTGCTGTAGTAGTAAATCGTGTTCACACCATAAGTGCTAACGGTAACCGATGTTCCGGCACTTGGTGTTCCACCGTTTAGGGAGTAGAAGGTCTGTTGTACACCACTTAAAGTATCATAGGCCGCTAATGTGACGGTTTGCGGTGTGCGCTGCCAGCCCTCTAAGGAGGTATGAGTGGTAGTTGGAGCCGTTTTATCGATGCCTATAATCAAATCTTTGGGCACTTCTTCGTTATTCCTTGTATCAATGGAGCGGTATTGGATTCGGTAAATCCCATCATCTGCGAAAGTAACGGGCTGATCCGTGACAGTCTGCCAAGTCTCAGCTCCTCCCAGAATGCGGTACTCGGTCCGCTTGATGCCTACCCCGACAGTCGGAAGTTCGACTGTAAAGGCGACCTGCACATTTTGCTTATTGAATGTGCCTGAACCCGTTGCTCCGTCCGCTGTCGCCGTGGTCACAGGAGGGGAGACATCCCGCTTAGTTACCTGAAACGTCATTTCTTTGGTGTTGTTCGTACGATCCATCTCGGTGAATCGCCCGATATCATTAATATTGACGCTTAATTGGTAGGTCGCTTCTCCATTGGGCACTTCCCAATATCCGTTTTCACCTCCAGCATTCGTATACAGCGTAGCAGTGCCGCCAACTGGAATGGATTGATTGTACGTATCTGTATAGCCGAACGAACCACCGTTCAACCCGAATACAGCTCCTGTAATTTGTCCGGCAGGGGTGGGAAGAAGCCCTACATTTTTCACGGTGACATAGAAACGCACGCCTGTTTGCCCGGCATAAGGACCAGCTGGGTCCGTTCCAAGGTCGGTTACAATCAAATCAGGGCCGGGAGTCAGAGGCTGGCGTTCCAAACTCAAAAATTCAAACGATTGATGAATAACACGGCCGTTTTTAGCGACAACTTTGATGATATGATTTGCCATGGGGAGGCCTGTTTTTTCGAAAACCAGCTTCTTCGCACCTTGTGTGTTTGCTGTTTTCAAATCAACCGTTGATTGCAGGACATCGTCCATATAAACATCTGCCACTCCCAATGTAGACTCAATATCAGAATACCATCGGATTCCCGTGCCTCTAAAAGCCATAGCTGCGTAATCGCCAGGTGTTGCCGTTTCATGAAGATCCGCTCCATTAGCCCCTAAAGCAAAGGTAGCAGAGGAGTAATACGTATTGGGACTGGAATGAACGACATTCGTCCACAGGTTCTGAGGTGTTTCATCCAAAAGGCCTTCCGTCAGCTCGAACCAATCAAAGTAAGCAAATACATTACCAGTGCTCTTGACGATGGAAAGCACAAGATTGCTTACATCCGCAGGCATCATGACATTGTATTCGATTGTCGTATAGACGTTTGGCTCCGTTCCGGGCAAATCAATGGAGCGAATCAACTGATTGTTGATCGTGAGATTGACCTTTTTATTCGCTGCAGCACTATATTTGAGCTTAAGAATATAATTGGTATTTGCTTTGACGGGAGGTTTCAGCAAATTCATTCTCCCTTGCGTGTAATACATCCCGACAAATGTGCCATGATGTGTCACACCTTCCAGCTCCGTTTGCTCCGATTCCACATGTAAAGCTCCTGTAGATGTCGTTGTAAAAGGGGAGGAAGGTAAAGTTAAGGAAGATATGGCAATTGGGGCGCTCGGCAAGGATTCATTGCCCGAATCATCATAAGCGATAAGCGTATAGGAGTGAGCGCTCTCAGGACTCACATCTTGATGTGTGTAGCGTGTTACTGCTCTAGGAAGCTTTGCAAGCAATACGCCGTTATCATACAGCTTATAACCTGCCACTTCTGCATTATCCGTAGAGGGCTGCCATGTCAGTTTAATTTGTTTGTATGAAACGGCCCGCGCTTGCAGCGAAGGTGTACTTGGTTTGGCATCTTCGTACGGAGTCAAGATGTATTGAACGGCTTCACCGGGCTGAATCGTTTCCGATAACTGTGCGCCCGAAGCAGCGTCAACGATGCTAAAACTGCGAGCAGCAGCATAGGTGTTGCCTGCACCAAAACGTTCTGCCGCATACTGAACGTTAGCAGGCAGGGTAACGTGCACATTCATCGTGACCGGAGTCGTTTCGAAATTAACAAAGTTAAGCAGAATTTTATTGGATTTGGCTCCGGTACTGCTCACGCCAAGCGTTGATGTATCCACCGCACGGAAGTAGGCCTTTTTCCCGGCAAGCTCATTCTGATTGGTATACACATAAGGGAGCGGTTTGCCATGCGTGCTGTAGGCAAGTGCCAAGCGGCGGAAAATTTTCAATCGCGTTTCATCGGGATCGCTCGTATTAATCCATGCTTCCGCATCATCAGCTGCATTCATCACAATATCTTCTTTCAGCAAGCTATACTCTCGGAAGTAGGCGGCATGCTGCATAATGAAATCCAGATAACCAATCGTGCTGCGCGTTTCCCTATCGAAGATGGAGGCGAAGCGATGGGTGAAAGTGTCATACCGGTTATTGTCCGTATGAAAATCATTAGCCCCTGTTTCACTCATCATCATCGGTTTCGCGAGTCCGTCCCCTTGATAATCAGGAAAGGTTTTCTGTGTTTCTACAAGAGCGCCGCCCTCACCGCTTGAAATGCCGCTTAACGTATAGCTGTGACCGTTGGTCATATCGGTATAATCTTCGATTTGCTTGCGATAGGCAGGATCTCGCTCCCAGCCATCCGGAATGCCTTTGGAAGGCCAGTAGGCCCAACCTGGAGAAACCGCTTTCAACCATGGGTTTAACAATGGCTTTTGCTCGCTAACATACTTGGCCAGCGCCAAGTCAGCGGCAAAGGCATTGTTGAACACGCCGGGTTCATTATCCAGCTCCAGGTATTCGAACAAATCTCCATTTTCTGCAATGAGATTGTTGTAGTATTCTTTCAGCTTCTCCGGGACAACGCCGGCCGAGAGCTCCGGGTCTTTGATGTAGTTTCCGAAAGGCAGCAGCACGGGGGCTAAATTCAAATCGCGCAGGGCAGTCAGCCATTCACGCGAAAATTGACTGCTGCGTATGACGTTTCCGCTGTAGGCAAGCCCCAGCCACTTCGTTACTTCCATCGTTTGCAGGTCACGGTCTTTCAACACATGCGATACTAACGCCGTTCCCAGACGAATATACCGGCCGTGAATGGGTTCCGTTGCTGGAGCTGTCAAAGCCTCAAGTTTGGCATAATCCCATTCAAACCAATGGAATTCGTCGCCTGCAGTTCCGGCATACAATCCGCGGTCTAATGAGAGCTTCAGCTCATTAGGTCCAACCTTTAGCATTTCCTTAGGAATGTACAGCTCGTAAGTTTCTTTGAATTTCCGAGTCGTATTTTCGCCGCTAAGGCCGACTATCTGGATTAATCCGGCCATCGTATCATTGGAAAATACTGCTAACTGCGGAACGGATACATAGGCATCCAAGCTCCTGAAGCTGAATTGCACACCATATTCCGGGATTGCGTCTAAGTTGTAAGTAATCAACATCGTACCGTTGCGGCTAAGCTTTAAGCCTTTGGAAATCGAACTCCAATCTGAGCGGGTCGCCCAGTCGGAAGGGAGATTAATGGATTCCGTAGGAGATGATTTGTAATCGCTAAATTCAGAAGAGAGCTGATCATCAAGCCCTATCCGCCAAAGCAACGAATACGCAGGAGTTGGCTCTGCAGTTTTAATTTGTGTGTAGAAGGTAGTTGAAAGCAGAGTCTTTCCTGCAGGCTGCGCGGACGTTTCTTTTAACCGAACCTGAATTTGCCCGGTCGTATAATTGATATTCTCCAGCTGTAGCGGGTTCATGGATACCGTTTGCCACGAGTTGCAGCGATCCGTGCTGTATTCATAGGCGGACAGATCCGTATAACCGGGAACAGGCGTCCACCCGAATGTGTTTGCTGTATCGTCCTGAACGGGATTTGTTGGCGCATCAGGGAGCACAAATGGTGTCAAGTAAGAGCCTGGTATCACTTGTTGGGTTATTCCCGGACCTTGCCATGCGACAGCCAGATTATCATTTGAGGTATTTTCCTTGTGAAGAGCCTCGATATAATATCTCTTGCCGCCTATTAACGGAATGATCACGGATTTTTGAGTAGGAGACTTGTTCCATTCCCTGGGCTTGGCGAAAACCGTGTTCCATGCGATTTTCTCTTTGTGCGCAGGATCGCCATCCGGACTCAGCCATAACTCGGAGCTGTCATCCGCAGCAATCCAGAAGGTGTAACCACCGCTAACCGGCGGCGTCAGAAAACCATAAACGCGTGAACCATACAGATCCCCGGTATTATTGGGTGTCTCGAAGCTGGTGAGTATCCTGGAGCCCGAAGGAGGCGCCTTTACAGGAATCTGTTCTACCTTCCCGCCAGGAATATTGTTCCAATAATCTTGGATGATACCTGTTCCTGCAGCTAAAGCATGATAAGCAGGGAAGAGAGGGAGCAGCGAGACAATGATTGCCGACAGAAGGATTGAAACAAGGAGTTTTGACTTGTGTAGGGATCTCATAATTACCTCCAAATGAATGAGATGATCAATAGGATTCCCTGATCCTATCCGGGGTCCACGTCATGTATAGGCGGTGCTCCGACCTGCAAACCCAAGAGCACCGCTACTCCTTCGTTCTATTTCAATTCATTCTGAGATTGTTCAGCGAATTTGTACAAATCATCGATACTAAATATTTTGGTTTTGTTGTTCTCGTACCATTTGGCATAATAATCATCGACTTGCTTGCCGCCGGCCTTTTCCCAGACATCCTTGGCATCTTTCACAGCTTGCTGTGCGGTGTATCCGGAGCCGCCAACCAAAGCTTTCAGCCAAATGTCACCTTTATCGATATTGTTGGACTTGCTTGTGCTTTTGACAATCGCTTGCAGGTCATCCGGCAAAACCGGCAGGAAGTCGTTCCCGAGGGAAGGAACCGGGCGATCTTTATTGATATATATTTCTTTGGATTTGAGATTGATATCGAGCAGCTCTTTTTGCGTAGGCACTTCTGGGCGAAGATTCACGAGATACACTTCCGCGCATTTGCCGAGCAGCAGATCGGATCGCATCATGTTCAAATCATCGGTGTAAAGCTCTTTCTTATTTTTCTCTGTGTCGATAGGCTGCAAACAGCCATTTGAGCCTTTTTGTGAGTGCGTACCTTCGATGCCATTTTTCAGCAAGCTGGCGTGCTCGGGATCCACCATCCAGTCTATATACTGCATGATGGCTTTCGGATCTTTGGCTTTGGCGTTGACGACACCGACCATTTGCACTGGTGTGCTGATTATCGGGCTGAACTGGCCGAACTGGCTTTTCGGTAATGCCATGGGAATGACTTTTGCCGTCGGGTTGTTTTTCTTCAATGTTTCATAATTCGAGATGGTAAACCAGGCACTGTCGATTGCAAAAATCCCCAATTTTCCATTCATGAAATCCTGGATTGCCTTTTGTCCGTTCTTATCAGTAAGAAAGTCCTTATCGACTAAACCGTTGTCAAACAAACGTTTCTGGAATTCGACAGACGCTTGGAGACGGTCCCAATCGTGGACGAAAGCGCCGTTTTGTTCAGCCCAGTCAATCGAACGCCCGAAGATATGGCTGATCACGGAGAAGCCGACACCGCTCAGGTTGATACCGAACGTATCCTTTTTACCGTTGCCGTCCGGATCTTGGTTCACGAAGGCATTGGCCACATTATATAATTCTTCGGTTGTTGTAGGGACTTGCAGATTCAGTTTCTCGAGCCAATCCTCACGGATTAACAGACGGTGATGTGGAGCCACGACATTCAAACGTCCAATTTCATACAATTTGCCGTCTTCCTTAGTTCCAATCTTACGCAGCAGCGGATACTTCTCAAGAATTTGTTTGTAGGTCGTGCTGTATTTGTCAACCATCTCATCAATCGGCATCAACAGTTTCTGCGAATACCAGCTGTTTCTGTAATTGGCATCATACTCCAGAATCAAGTCCGGTGCGCTTCCTGAGGCAAACAAGGCATTAAATTTCGGGAACGACTCCCAGCGGGGGACGGGGGTATACTTCACATCGACAGGACCGTTCTTGTTGATCCAATCCACCCAACGGTTTTTATCCCAGTTGCCTTCCTCCGGAGGGATATTCCCCCGATCATACACGGAAACGTTAATCGCTCCTCTTTGCGCAGATTCTGCTCCCGGGGTCGCATTCGGACTTGATGATGCTCCTGGATCGTCAACTTTGGGAGTGGAACAGCCTGCCAAGACGGCGGCACAGACGAGTGTGGCGAGTATGGCTTTCCGATGACCCTTTGGTACCATGAACATGGAAATACCCCCTTAGATAATTCGATTTCAAGGTCTTCCGATTTATCCTTTAATCGCGCCGATCATAACCCCTTTAACAAAATACTTCTGCAAGAAAGGATAGACGATGAGCATAGGCACAATGAGTACGATTACGCCGGCCGCTTTGATAGACTCTGGTGTCATTTGCTGCAGGTCGTCCGGTCTTACGGAGTTTAGTTCTTGCAGAATGGATTGACTGGCAACCATTTGTTGAATCATAACCGCCAAGTTCATTCGGGTACTGTCATTGATAAACATGAGTACATGTAAGAAGGAATTCCAATATCCGACGCCATAAAATAAAGTTAACGTTGCCAAAACAGGGAGAGATAGAGGGAGAATGATACGCGTGAGAAGTCGCCATTCACCGCAACCATCCATGCGTGCAGCTTCTTCAAGCTCTTCTGGGACGTTCATGAAGAAGGTCCGAAGCACGAGCATATTAAATGCACTGATCAGTCCGGGCATCCAGATGGCGCCGTAAGTATCCAGTAAGCCAAGACTTTTTACAATCAAAAAAAGAGGAATTAATGGCGTCCCGAACAACATGGTAAATACAATAGCCAGCGTGAAAAAACGACGCGCGTAGAAATATTTCTTGGCTAACGGATAAGCCGCCATGATCGTAAAGCACATGCTGAGCGCTACGCCTACAACGGTAATCACGATGCTGTTGCGGAAAGCTTTAACCATATTCGTGCCCTTATATAAAGCCTTATAGGCTTCCATGGTCCAGCCTTGCGGCCAGAGGGAGACATGCCCGGATACAATCGCTTGATAGCTGCTCAGCGACAGAGAAATGATGTGAAGCAAGGGAAGTACACAGCTTAAAGCTGCAAGTCCCAGGAACAGATAATTGCATGTATAAAAGATTTTCTCGTCCCATGCTGGTTTCATGAAGAGAGGCTCCTTTCTTACCACAGTCCTTGATCGAATTTACGGGCCAGTTGATTCGCAAGGACGACGAAGAAGAAACCGACCAGAGATTCAAACAACCCGACAGCCGTAGTCAAACTGAACTGTCCTCCCTGAACACCTACGATAAAGATATAGGTGCTAATGACACTTGAGACATCCGAAACAGCTGCATTTTGGAGGGTATACACGTGATCAAACCCGACTTCCATGACATTCCCCATACTCAGAATCAGCATGAGAATGATCGTGCTGCGAATACCGGGCAGGGTGACGTGCCAGATCTGCCTCCATTTGGAAGCTCCATCGATGCTAGCGGCTTCATACAGATGCGTATCGATGGAGGTAAGAGCCGCCAAGTAAATGATCGCTCCCCAACCGGCTTCCTTCCAGATCCCGGAACCGAGAAAGATCGCTATCCAGCTATGTTCCTGATACAAGAAAGCAGTGGTGTGACCCGTCCATAGCTCCAGCAGCTTGTTAATGATACCGGATTGCTGGGAGAATATCGTAACGACAATCCCGCCGACAATAACCCATGAAAAGAAGTGAGGGATATAGATCAGTGTCTGCACAATCTTTTTGAAACGCATGGCACGAACTTCATTCAGTAAGATGGCGATAATAATTGGGAAAGGGAACCCGGCGATAATACTTAATAAGCTCAAAGTGACCGTGTTACGGATGATCGTCAAGGTCTGGGGTTGGGTGAAAAGTGTCTTGAAATGTTTGAGGCCAACCCAGGGGCTTCCCCAGATGCCTTCCATCAAGTTATAGTTTTTGAATGCAATGAGGTTACCTAAAATTGGAAAATACCGAAAAATAATAAAGTAAGCAATGACTGGTAGAAACATCATGAATAAAGGCATATTTTGTTTCAGACGTCGACGGGGCTGCAGCAACTTGGCTTTATGGCGTGCAGATCTGTGAGCTGTCATCATGGGGACTGTTTGCGTATTTTCCAGCGGTGTATGCGGCATTATGCGGCACCTCCTTTCGAGTATTTATTGAACCATCCATGCTACCTTGCCGTCGATGGAATCAATGTACCCTAGAAGCGCCAACCTTCTCAATATACATGAATTAGGGAGTAAACTCTTTTGAATTCCTTGCTGTACAAGGCTTTCGTGAATGGGTGCAAAGGTGAATAAACAACAATTAACGATAGACATTTCTTGATAAAATGGCCTTGCAACGCTTACTTCCGGTAATCGCCAGGCGTAACCCCCGTATATTTCTTGAAAGCGCGAATAAAGGAAATGGCATGCGTGTATCCGACTTGAACTCCAATCTCCTGCACGGAGTGGCGACTACTTTGGAGCAATTGCTGCGCTTGTTCCATTCGGATTTTTACAAGATAATCAACGAACTTCTCGCCAAATTCCTCTTTGAAGGCACGGCTGATGTGTGAGGCATGCAGCTGAAATTGCTCACTTAGCGAGGTGAGTGACAACTCCGGATCTGCATAACGTGTCTCCACATAGGTGCGAATTTGGCGCATGACGGCATGATTGCTCCTGACTTCACGTATATCGGCCATCCGCTGAGAGGCTTGTTCTAACAAATGAAAACAGCTGGCATATAGTTCTTCAATTGTATCGAAATGTTGAGTGGCATCATTGAGCTGAGGAATTGCCATTTGTATGGACTCCTGCAGCTCGGCTGAGAGTTCGATCGTCTCCCGGTGTAAATGATAAGCAAAGTAATTCATGAGGTTTCGAATCTCATCGTAGGACAATAACCCGACTTTTAATTCCGTGAAAAATTGTTCCAAGGCCGGCTTCCAGCTCTCGTCTCCCAAGCGAAACGATTGAGCCAGCGATTTGATCAAAGGCAGGTGTTTATACATTTCCTTCTCTGTGGAAGCTTCAGCTTCCCAGTGATATAATACTCGATTCGTCCCCAAGGCTGATTTAAAGCGGAGGACGTGGGTAGCAGCCTCGTAGGAATGAACCAGTTCCTGTACTTGTCCGACCACATGCCCGACACCGAGCGTAATGCGGAAATGCAGATGCTGTTCGACCCAGGAGCGAATGTTTTCACATAAATTGGCTGCCTGTTTCTCACTGTTTTTAACATCCTCATCTGTAAATATCACAACACTTAACCTGTGTGTAGCCATCCATTCCGCCCAAACCGTGAGACCAAACAATTCAGCTGTTTCATAAACGACCCGGCTTAGTACAAATTTGAGCAGTTCTTGATCCTTCTGAGAAAACATTCGGCATATTTCCATATATTTATCCATTTCAATAGCTGCCACTATAAGCTGACCGAAGCCGGTAGGCAAGTGCAGTCGATTCATCTCGGCTTTCCAGTCCTCATATTCGACCGTCCGGCTGCCTTCCAGCCACTCTTTGAAAAAATGCCTCCGCCTGAATACGATATCTTCCTCATGCTGCTTCTCATAACGGCTGGATAATTCCATGAGATTGCTGATGGCTCGATCAATATACTGGAATTCATCTTTTTTCTTACCGTCGATACTCATCGATTGGAGGTCGGAGATGTCATGGATACGCGACATTATTAATTGAATGGGCCTGTAATTCCGATGGGTCACATAGGTCATCCAGACACCGCCAAGAACAATCATAACCAGTCCCAATCCGATCCACACATAGGAGAAAACAGAAGTGAAGGTATACAAATATTGATCATTAAGTCCGCTGCGGTATTCCCAGTTCGTATAGTTGGAATGGATGCGGGTCAGTTCAGAGCCTGTAATCGCATGCCCATTTCCAGAAGCCAGCAGCTGATTGCCTGCGGGATCATAGACTTGGATGAAGCTGATTTTTGAATTGGACATATCACTGATCATTCCAACAATAGCGTCCATACTGATGTTGACTACAATGATGCCTTTTTGCCCGGATAAAAGAGGGAACTTTCGTACTAGCGAAATGACGACCTTGCGTTGATCCATCTCCGTAAATTCTTTATATTCCCGCTGATTTGTCAGTTCATATTGCGAAGGGCTTTTGATCATCTCATCGATAAACGTTGTATCTCCGAAGCGGTCTGCCGCTATCATCGTGTTGGGACTAATCACCATTTGATCAGAAGCCCGGTAAAAATAAACGGAATCAATGAACTTGTTGTAATTCATCATCCCCCGAATTAATTCTGTAACCTCGTAGGCGGAGTAATAGGGATTTCCCTCCAATTTGTTGTCAAAGAACTGATCGATCCGTTGATTAGTCTGCAGTTCCTTAATGACATACTCATCGATCGTTTTCAAGGTATAATCCACGGACTGCATGATATGTAAAGCATAGGTTTGATTTGCATTTTCAGCTTCTCTTTTGGACAAATGGCTGATGGATAGAATAATAAGCACAATAAGGACGGAGGTGATCATAAAAAATACGGGCAGATACGAGAACAAGAGTCGATAAAACCATGGTTTTGTCATACAAACGCTCCTCAAAAGTAATACATAATGCCATGTAATTACGCTTCCACCACGTTGTATTGCGCTCACTGTCGTACGTTATATGCCAAATCAACACGGATCATGCTTGTATTCGTGAATACGATTGATGACATCGACAGATTGTCCAATGAATGAATTGGGGAATTTTACACAATATTAAATGCTGCAGAAGTGTAACAAATATAGGAGGAGATTTTATGACTAGCCAGCAATCAAGCGGATTACTTGACAAGAAGATCGTGTTGATCACAGGCACTAGTGGTGGTATGGGCCGTGTCGCGGCGCAGACTTTTGCTCGAGAGGGTGCAAAGGTCATCGGGTGCGATATCCAAGTTGATGCCAATAATGAGACGGTTGAACTCGTGCGTCGTTCCGGCGGTGAGATGACCGGCATCGCGCCGATTAATCTCACGATTCCCGAACAGGTTCAGCAGCTAGTTGAAAATGCTGTGGCCGCTTATGGCGGACTCGATGTGGTCTACAATAACGCAGCCATGCAGCGTTTCGGTCCTATGCCAGATTTCTCTATCGAAGACTGGCGGACGACCATAACCGGCGAATTGGATATCCCCTTCTTCGTGTCCAAGTTCGCATGGCCGCATTTGGTCAAGCAGGGTGGGGGAGTCATCATCAATATCGCGTCCGTGGCCGGCATGATTGCTGGCGAAACCCCGCCGATGGTCGCGCACTGCGCAGCAAAAGCAGGGGTCATCGGTATGACGCGACAGCTCGCGCTGGAAGGAGCTCGTCATGGCATCCGCGCGGTGGCCATCAGCTCCGGGCCTGTCTTGACCCCGGCCAGTGACCGCGACCTTGGGGACAACCAAGCAGCCAGGAACGCGATAACCAGCAAGACATTGCTCAAGCGCTTCGGTCAACCCGAAGAGATCGTGGAACTTGCGGCGTTTCTTGCTTCTGATCGAGCGGCCTATATCACAGGTGTCAACTACGCGGTCGACGGTGGTGCTTCCGCTTGGTAAACGGTAATAGAAGATAATGAATCGATTTCCATATCGGATTAAAGGACTAGACAAAGGAGAAGTGTAATGGGAAAACTTGATGGCAAAGTGGCATTAATTACAGGAGGCAATAGCGGGATAGGATTGACTACCACAAAACTGTTCATTGCTGAGGGTGCAAAGGTCGTGATTACGGGCCGAAACCAAACTACATTAAACGAAGTGGCGGAGGAACTTGGTCCGAGTGTCCTGGCCGTTCAAGCGGATGCAACGGATCCGGCAAGCATGGATAAGGCGTTGTCCCAAGCCGTCGAAGCTTTTGGAGGATTAGACATCGTATACGCGAATGCGGGCATTTCATCGGCTACGCCTTTAGGCGGCACAGAATTTTCCGTCTTTGAAGAAGTTCTCAAAATTAACGTGACAGGTTCCTTCTTCACGGTACAATCCGCTTTGCCGTATTTAAAGGAAGGAGCATCGGTTATCTTGACCGGATCGACACGCGCAACGGACGGTGCTCCGGGAAGGGCTGCCTATGCGGCGAGTAAAGGTGCTATCAGCAGTATGGCAAGAGTGCTGGTCACCGAGTTGTCGCCGCGGGGGATTCGCGTCAACACGGTGGTGCCAGGGGCAACTCGCACGCCGATCTGGAAGAAATCGACGCCGGAAGAAACCGCTAAGCTTGAAGGTGCTCAAGCGCGAACTATTCCGTTGAACCGAATGGGGGATCCGGAAGAGATAGCCAACGCGGTATTGTTTCTGGCTTCCGATGACTCCTCATTCGTGCAGGGCGCGGAAATTACCGTTGACGGGGGAGCACGCTCAGCACCGTTGGGGGCTCCGATATATCGTTGAAAGAGAAGAAACGGCAGCCTGTATTGGCTGCCGTTTCATTTTATCTGACGAAGACAGGCGAGTTGATTGCCATCAGGGGGAAAAGGGAACTACGGTCCACTATTTCGGCGAATCTGCGTGGGTTGGCGGATGTAGGGGAACTATAAGGTCTTATTTCTTCACATTTGGCTGGTTTTTAATCAAATATGAAGAAATAAGAGCCCCCCAGTTCCCCTCCGCGCTTCAAAGGGCGCATTTCGATGAAATAGCGCCCTGGTAGACCTTAGTTACTTAATGTAACGGTGCACCACGACCGCTGCATGGAAGGGGTAATAAGCTCGATGCTGAAGCTTTGCAAATTTTTCTTTGAATAGTCAAATGAGCCATCAGCATTCCGGGCAGCAGGCTCATAATGAAGCCGGAACTGGTCGTCAATCCAGATTTTATCCTTTAATGCCTCTTCTTTTACGCTCCATTTCGGAGGATATTTGTTATCCGTATCAATGGTAATTTGAACTTTCAGGATATCGAGGTTATGGATGAAATCCGCGAGTTGGCCATCACTGGTGTTCTGATATTTGTACCCGAATTGATCCGTCGCCTGGATAAAATATTTAAAGAAGCCGCTCTCGCTTTTCACACTCTGACCATTATTGTCGCTAAATTTTAAAAACTCCCACACATACGGGTTACTTGCGAGGTAGTCGGAGCCTTTGATTTGTTCCGATTTTCCGTCCGCCTTGAGGATGGTATATACGGTATTCAAGTTGAATTGAAGTGTCGTATTTTTCAACGCAACCGCCTTGGCTACCGGCTCGGCATAATCGACGGTCACTTGATATTTAGTTAATGTTCTGGATCCTCCAGGCGTGTAAAACGATACGTTGACGTTAAATAATTCCGTCGGCTGGATGCCATAAGCCTTATACACGGGAATGCCTGATGTATTCACGCTTGGGGCGGCCAGTATGGAATCATTTGCATCGGCTGAGACTTGTTGAATGATCGAAATCGGCTTGCCTTTATCGTCTTTGAGCACCTTCGTAATATCGATTCTTCTGTTCTTGTCATCCGTTGCAATAATGTTGATTTCTTTGCCATAATAAGCAAATTTCGCATTCAAAGCTGCAACATCATTCGCACTGCCGATTAAATTGCGTTCGAACAAATATTTACCTGCTGCAAAATGATCATCCAGCATATCCAGCTCGTACTTCATGAAAGGGTCGTAATCCTTCCAGTTGTAAACCGCTAAATTAGACGTTGCCGAGGTGATCGATTCTGCTGTGTTTTTATTAAATACACTTGCTGTAATTGTATAATGCGAGCCATCTGGACTTACTGCTTTCTGGGTTGGTTTGAACATGAATTTGTTCAAATCACCGCTTTTGTCTACAGGCAGCTGCCAAGTCAGGACGTGATTGTCCGAGTCGGTGGAGGAGGGGCTCACCTCATCCCAAGGAGTTTCAAAAATGCCTCCGGCACTTTGCAAACTAGGCTCACCGGAAACCCGTTCGAGTTTATATTCAATCATGTACGGAGTACGATCGAGCGCGGATGCCGCATTAAATACTTTTCCAAATTGGTCTTTAATGGTAAAAACAAACCCTTGAGGCTGCTCATTTTCTGCGAGTACAACCATATCTTTGGTATTGACCTCAATGCTTGAGGGAGTGCGCATCGGTGAGATCTTATAAGATTTACTCGCGGTTGCATCACCAAGATGAGTAAGGCTAGCCGTGATGGAAGCTTCTCCTTCAGACGTAACCTCCTTAACGACTATTTTACCTAGTCCGGCATAACTTTGACCGATCACCGGGTTATCGAGTACAAGGCCGCCTGAAGCGGAGATATCCAAATATCCGCTGCTGTATAGCGTTTCGATTTGGCTCAGCGTAAACTCGTAATTGTTCGGTCCAGTCACTTTCAGGCCGATCACCGGCGGTTGGCCCATTGTCGAGATTTTTCCATTGGCGTCATAATACTGATCCCCAACACTGAGTTGAGCGGTTTCATCCAGCTCGATCTTTGTTGGCAGCACCGTAATGCCAGGAGGTAAGCTCTCCGTAGTGGTTGAACTGCCTGGGGCAGGTACCGCATGCGTCTGGAAGGCATGCCGCGCTTCAAAGCTGGCTAGCGCAAGTGTCTTCCGCGTAGAGGGGGCGCTACCTCCAAAGCTTCCGACGGCGATGTTCGACATGAGCTTGTTCTGAATCGCCAACGTGACATAACCTTTCGCCCAATCGTCTACTGTCATGTCCGTCGTGGGCGTGCCCCCGGAATCTTGCCACTTCAGCCCGCGGACCAAGAATGCTGCCAGTTCTTGACGGGTTACTTGACCCGCCGGGTTGTACAGCTTGCCACTTTCGTCGGCTCCGTTCGTCAGTCCGGCTGTTTTTAATGCTTCAATAAAGGGAAGGGCATACCCGTTAGCTGGATCATCCGCATGCACATCGGCAAACGACGATTGTGTCCCCGCTGGAGGAATCGGCAGTGCAAAGATCATCGCAGCAACCTTGGCAAACTGAGCCCGATTCATTTTCTCGTTTAATCCAAACGAATGGTCCGAGACGCCATCAAATATATGATCTTGAATCAAAACGTCAAATTTGTCCTTGATATCCTGCGGTAAATCACTTAAATCATTAAATTTCTCTGATTGTTGTACCATTGAAGTTCGGTTCCCAGGAACGGTGTCATTCGCCGCATGAGTAACCGGGATTAAAGTTAAGCTAATGAGGACGAAAGACAATAATGATAAAAGCCGTTTCATTCACGCACACCTTCTTATCCCATAATTTCAATACGATTGCATAACCTTGTTTTTAGACAATTCGTGTTTGGTACACTTTTTAGATATACGATCCTATCCGCCCCTTTCCAAAATACTTACAAGCTTACATAGAAATTATAGTAAGATGGACCAAGGATTTGTAAGCGATTTCAACTAAGTTAGTAGGGTGAATCAACCTTTTCTAAGGGCTTAAGGCGCCTAGATTCCGTAATTGCAGATAAGAGCTTTTCATTTTATACTAGTAAAATTGAAACCAGACATCAGGAGGATAACGAGATGAAAAGAATGCTTGTCATTAGCGATATTCACGGAGAACTTGAAAAATTCGAGCGTTTGCTGGAAGCTGCGCGCTATTGTCCGGAAGAGGATCAACTGATTCTGCTTGGCGATTATGTGGATCGCGGGCCGAACGCTAGAGGCGTCATTGACAAGGTGATCGCTTTAAAAGAGGCGGGAGCGCTCGTACTCAAGGGTAACCATGAAGACTTAATGATTAAAGCATTAACGACGGAAGAAGAACGTGCTTGGAAACGTTGGGCGCAAATTAACGGCGGCGATATGACGCTTAGAAGCTATGGGTTTACGGAAGCTGATTTCGCAGTCGATGAACATGCCGAGACGTTCGTTAAACCAACGCTGCAATCGGAGATTTTATCGCAACACCTGGCCTTCATAACGAATCTGGAACACTATATAGAAACAGATGACTATATCTTTGTACATGCCGGTGTTCAGCCCGGAACTCCGATTTCCGAAACGGACCCGCATACCTTGATGTGGATTCGCGATGAATTTCATACCGGTTATTCCGATAAAAAAATTGTGGTCTTCGGGCACACTTCAACAGATACGCTGCATGGTGATACTGAGAACTTTAATGTCTACTTTGGTGTGAATCGCATTATTGGCATTGATGGCGGCGCCGTTTACGGAGGTCAGTTAAATGGTCTGGAGCTGCCAAGCCAGCAGGTTTACATGGTGAAGGAAGTGTAATAGGGAGGAGTTTGTGTAACTTATGGAGAATTTATTTTAGTTATAAGTTACACTAAGTGCCGCTATAGGGGGAAGACCATGCAAAGAAAGTGGTTTTACCGTCTGCTTTTATCGTACATGCCGTTTTTCGTGTTTGTCGTATTGATACTCAGCATGGCGTTTTATTACAGATGGAATGTAGAAACGAAAGAACGGATTCGAAATACGAATGATGTTTTTACCGCGCATGTGATGAATGTCGTGGATTCTTCCTTTCAAACCATCGAAAATTATATTGTTCAACAAATGCTGACGGATGAGTGGATTCGAAATTATTATAACTCCCATGAACCGACATCCCCATTTGCGGCCTATGAAATTACGCAGAGGTTAAATGAGCTCAAAACCCTGTTTCCGTTTGCTGGAGACGTGTATTTGTACAATAAAGAGAATAATGAAGTGATTACGGATAATTCCATGTTTAAGCTCGATCAGTTTGCAGATGCCGATTTTGTGGAGCAAGCATTTCATGGCACCTTGGGCAGCAAATGGACGTCCCCACGCAGTTACAACCAATTTCTCGGTGAAACGCGCCCGGGTCAAGTGGTCTCACTGGCCAAGCAAATCCCGATTACCTCCTCGGTTCCGAGTGGTGTCGTAGTGATAAATATTCAAGTAGGTTCCCTGAATAGTATGATGCAAACGATTAAGGCAAATGCGGCTGATTCTATTAACTTAGCGGGTGCAGATGGCACATCTTTTTTTGAGCGGAATGTGCAAGCCAAAAGTTCCAAGCCGAATGCCTGGGGCAGCAGCAGCGTTCAATCCCTTTACACGGGTTGGACACTTGAGGTAAATGTTCCTCCACTGGAGCAAGCGAGTCTGCTTTCAGTCTTTTTTGAAGCGTGGATGCTGCCTGTCTTAGGGGTGATGCTTCTCGGTATTTTGTTTTTGACGTACATTACTCATAGAAATTATAAGCCGATTGAAGAAATCATGATTCGGATTGATCGTTATACGCTAAAAAGAAGCTTGTCGATGGGGAAAAAAACGGCCCATGACGAGTTTCAGTTCATTTCTTCTGCGTTAGATAATTTAGTGGAAAATTCGCATCAATATGAAAAGAGATATCAAGAGGATTTATCAATTCGCAAAAAATATTGGTTCTATGAGCTTCTCGAAGGCAATTTCTCATTAAGTTCGGATGAATGGATGCTGGAAGCCGCTCAGTTGAAGCTCCCTGAGACATTCGAGTCGTCCATCGTGATGATTGTCGAAATCGATAATTATCAGGATTTTCGCAACCGTTACTCCATTCGGGATCAGAAACTGCTTAAGTTTGTGATGCATGGGGTGATACAAGAAATTGCGCAAGGCGAACAGGTACCCATTTGGTTCGAATGGAAGGAAGCCGACCAATTGGTGGCCATCCTGTACAACCAGTTGGATCCGTCCACTTCATCCATTGATACGATTGCCCAAGCTGTGAAAAGTTGGATTTCATTGAATTTGCAATTTACAGCTTCTATTTATGTGGGGACAAAAGCAAACGATGCGGAAGAGATCAGCCACTCCTATCAGGATGCTTGGAAAGCCGGGCAATTCCGGACGGTGCATGGCTATAATAACATCTATGATGCCAGAGAAGGGCAGCAGCATGCTCGTGGTGATTTGTACAGACAGCTGCAATTCGTCAAAACTTTGGCTAAAGCAGTTAGAGCAGCGGAGCCGAGTTGGCGTGACGTGCTGGATGTCATGTTTGCGGAGATGAAAAACGATCAATTTCCACGAGAGAGAGTGCTCGATGTCGTTCAATACATTTTTGACGAATTAGAAAAATTGCAACAGGATATGCCGGATCAGGGAGAGGGCAACAGGTCCATGCAGCTTCCAACGGAGGCGTTGTCTGAATTAACGCAGTTCGATCTCATCGATGAGATCCAGGAGGGTCTGACAACATTTCTCAATGAGCTTGTCACCTCCATGCAGCAATGGCAGAATACGCAAGATTATCACTCGTTGATCAATGAAATAAAGTCATACCTGTTAGAAGCTTATAGTAATCCGGATTTATCTCTTCATTTCTTAAGCGAGAAATTCGAGCTGCCTTCCCGGGTGCTGAGCAAGCTGTTCAAGGCGGAGACCGGCGAACGCTTCGTGGACTACCTGATTCGCATCCGCGTAGAGGAAGCCAAACGAATGCTCGTCCAGACATCCGACTCCGTCCAGTCCATTGCCGAACATGTAGGATATCTGCAGGTCATTTCGTTCATTCGTACTTTCAAGAAGAGTGAAGGGATTACGCCAGGTGAGTACCGTAAGCTGAAGCAAGCCGATTTACAAACATGATTATCGAGGAAAAATGTTTATTGCAGATTGCCTTGCAGCCGCCCTTCTTGCGTAGAAGGGCGGTTTTACGTATAGGAAACACTTTTGTTTATCGAGGAAAAATGGAAATTGAAGCGTTGGCGAGCGTTAACGTATAGTGTAAGAGTGCTCAGGAACGTTCCTGCAGGAGATACTGGGGCATCACTAACGAAGGAGGTGAGCAGGATTCGCAGCGCCATCTGGAGACGCAACATTCCGTTATATCTTATGTTTGCGCCGATTATCATTTTCTTTATTACATTCAAATATGTGCCCATGTTTGGAAGCATAATGGCTTTTAAGCATTATAATTTTGGTGATGGCATTTTGCACAGCCCTTGGGTGGGGCTTGAGAACTTCCGTGTGCTATTCAGCACGCCGGCCACTCTTCAGATCATTAGAAACACGCTCATGTTAAGTTTATTATCGATTTTTATCGGCTTTCCATTTCCAATCCTGATAGCTATCATGCTCAATGAAGTTAGAGCCATGTGGTTTAAACGTATCGTTCAGACGCTCATTTTCTTACCTCACTTCTTTTCATGGATTATTGTCGCCGGGATTATCGTGACGGTTTTTTCACAGCAAGCCGGAACGGTTAATCTGTTATGGAAGTATCTATTCGGACAATCATATGCGTTCATGTATCATGAAGGATCATGGCTTTCCATTTTTGTAGGATCGGGAATATGGAAGGAAGCGGGCTTCAGTGCCATTGTGTATCTAGCGGCATTGAGTTCTATCGATGCAAGTCTATATGAAGCTGCAAGCTTGGATGGGGCGAATAAATGGAAACAGATATGGCACGTAACGCTGCCAGGTATAAGCTCAACGGTCGTATTAATGTTTATCTTAGCAATGGGACGGGTGATGGAAGTTGGATTCGATCAGATCTTTATGCTGCAGAACTCCACGGTATCCAATATATCGGAAGTCATCAGCACGTATATTTACAAGATTGGCTTAATGGGTTCTCAATTTAGTTTATCGGCGGCTATTGGCTTGTTCGAGTCCTTAGTTAGTCTAATTCTTGTCCTCATCACGAACCGGATTGCTCGCAAATTCGGTAATGGACTATGGTGAAGGAGGATTATCATGCAATTATCTGCAAGTGAACGGAGCTTGATTTTCGTATTTTATGTGTTGCTCACGATAGCTGGATTGGCTTGTTTGTTTCCATTGATCCATATCGTGTCCTTATCCATTAGTGATACGCATGCTGTGGCTTCCGGATGGGTATCGCTATATCCCATAGGCTTCTCATTAGAGTCGTATAAGCAGCTTTTAATGGGGACGCCGATTGTGAATGCTTTTCTAAACAGCATCCAGATAACAGCGGTTGGCGTCGTACTTAGCATGGTCTTCACGATTCTGGCAGCCTACCCGCTGACTCGTACTTATTTTTACGGGCGCAAATTGTATACGTTTGCAATCGTGTTTACGCTTCTTTTTGGCGGCGGCCTTATTCCAACGTATTTAACAGTCAAAGAGTTGGGTTTGCTAAATACCTATTGGGCGCTATGGCTGCCAGGATTAGTTAGCACTTTCAACTTGCTCGTGCTCCGATCTTTCATGGAAAATATACCGAGTGAGCTCGATGATGCGGCACGCATAGATGGATGCGGAGATTGGATGTATTTGAGCAAAATTGTACTTCCGCTTTCCATGCCGGTTTTGACAACACTCGCGCTATTTTATGGTGTAGGGTATTGGAATTCTTTTTTCAGTGTCCTGATTTATATGAATGAAACGACGAAATACAACTTATCCGTACTGGTGCAGCAAATGATTCAGAGCCAAACGATGCTTGCCCAAATGAACAGTTCGGATGCAGCGGATCAGATTCGATTGACACCGGAAGAAATCAATTCGGCTGCGATCATGGTCATGGTGCTTCCGATTATGGTTGTGTATCCTTTCCTGCAAAAGCATTTTGTGAAAGGTGTTATGATTGGTGCCGTTAAAGGATAATTCAATTCCTAGTAAAGGGGTATGGGGTCAATGAAAACATGGAAAAAAAGAACGGTGACGACTGTCACTTTATCATTAGCTTGTGGATGCCTATTAGTTGCTTGTTCAAATAACAGCGGCAATAAAGAGGGGGAAACACCGGCAACAACCCAGAAGAAAGGCAACATTTCGGTTACCATTTATGACCGTGGCAACATTCCGCAAGGGATGGGGACGATTGATAACAACAGATGGACGAAATGGTTGAATGAAACAGGGCCGGCTACAGCAAAATATGTGCCGATTCCTCGGGGAGAATCCGTTCAGAAGCTGAACATTTTGTTCGCATCCGGCAATGCCCCTGACGTCATCGAAGAATTTGATGCTAACTTCAGAGACCAGCTTGTACAGCAGAAACAGATCATGCCGGTTGATGACTTGATTCAGAAATACAGTACGACGTACAAAGAGTTAATGCAGAAATATCCGGAGCTTAAGAAAGCCAGCACGAAATCAGACGGCAAACAATACGAGTTCGGGCGCGTGCAGAAGTTGACCGGATTCCAAGCTTTATTCATTCGCGAAGACTGGTTAAAAAAGCTTGGGTTGAAAGAACCGGAAACAGTGGAAGACTTGTTTAATGTCGCAAAAGCTTTTACGGAAAATGATCCGGATGGCAACGGCCAAAAAGATACCTATGGAATCGCGTTAAGCGGTGAGACCGGCGGTTCGATCAGCACCATGTTCCAGGATGTTTCATGGGTCGTTGAAGGCGGCAAGCTCGTCCACGATTGGGAAAGAGCCAAAGCAGCAGTTACTTTCAAGAAACGGTTATTTGATGCCGGATTAGCGGATAAAGACTTTTTGACGGATAAAAATGGCCAGAAAGCGCTGCAGGATTGGATTAACGGGAAAACGGGTATTTTTGTCGGGCGCACCGTGGATCCCCTTAACTATTCTACGTACTATGAACCGCTGAAAAAGAATGTGCCTAGCGCAGAGGTGAAAGCCATTAAACTGCCGAAATCTCCCTATGGCCGCTTCGCTGTTGGCGTGAATAACCCGGTTCAGATGACGACAGTCGTCAACGCAAAAGCGAAAGACCCGGAAGCTGTGATGAAATATATTGATTTTATGGCGTCCAAGTCAACGGGGGAAATGCTTCGTTATGGAACGCCGGAGGTTGACTCTGCGAAAAATGCGAATGGCTGTTACGCTCCCAAAGATATTCAGCAGTTCAGCAAAGAAGTTTCCTGGAATAACGACTTCCAGCTTTTGCTTCAGCAGATTGAGATGGAACCTTGTGCTAGTGTAGCAAGTCAACTGGATTCCAGCCAGCCGATGCAGAAAGATTTCATCGATCTCATTAAGCAAAATAATGAAGCGAATCTAAGCTCTGACGTACAGTATGCGCCAATTACCTATAGCGAGCATATGCCGGCGCTGCCAGAGGACCTCAAGGTTGTCAATACGAATGTTTCCAAAATAACGGATTTCTATAGCAAAGCGGTTGTTTCCGGTGCGTCCTACAGTGTCGATCAGGCTTTCACAGATGCCAAGGATATGTGGGCGAAATCTGGGGGAGCGAAGCTGGAGGAGTTCTACTTGAAATGGTATGACGAGAAGAAAGATACGGCTTTTTTGGCCAAAGATATGTGGAAATTCATTAAAAATTAAGAGGTGAAACCATTGAAATTTGCAGATTTAACAGCCGGCATCCCGTACGCGAAAGATCCTGCGGTAGTTCGTTATCAAGGAAGATATTTATTGTATTATTCCAGAGGTCCATTCATTGACGGCCGATGGGGAATCGGCATTGCGGAGAGTACGGATTTGGAGAATTGGACCAAAATTGGCGAAGTTCCCATCGAACAAGAATGTGAAGCCAAAGGGATTTGCGCTCCTGGGGCGATTGTACTTCAGGGCCGTGTCCACTTGTTTTACCAAACTTATGGTAATTTCCCTAAAGATGCTATTTGTCACGCCGTATCGGATGACGGTCTGACTTTTACCAAGAATGAAACGAATCCTATCTTCGCGCCTAACGGAGACTGGAATAACGGGCGAGCGATTGATGCCGATGTCCTTGTGCATGAGCATCAGTTATGGCTATACTTCGCCACTCGCGATCCGGAGGGCGAAATTCAGATGCAAGGCGTGGCGACGGCTCCGGTGGATTCCGATTACAGCCGATCTACCTGGACACAAAGGTGCGCCGAATCTATTTTGAAGCCCGAACTGGATTGGGAAGGCAAGTGTATTGAGGCTGCTGCTATGCATAAGCGGGATGGAAAGCTTTATATGTTTTATGCGGGAGCCTACAATAACGAGCCTCAACAGATAGGCTGCGCAATCAGCGAAGATGGCATTCGGTGGGAAAGAATGTTCCAGGAGCCGCTCCTCCCAAGTGGAAAGCCGGGAAGTTGGAATGAAAGTGAATCCGGGCATCCCTTTTTCTTCGCGGATGACGATGGCCGCACCTATCTATTCTTTCAAGGCAATAACGACAAAGGAAAAACGTGGTATCTCTCCAAAGTAGAGGTTGGCTGGGCTGAGGGTATACCTTATATAAGGCCCAACGAATAAGCAAATAGCCGCGGCTATCAAGCCCTATAGTTTATATCAAAAGCCCCCGTCAGGGGGCTTTTGGCTGTTCAATTCGTTTTAAGCGATTTTTGACAGTCCCGATCATCCATAAGAGCACTGGGATAGCGATTAAGAAACATGGAAGTATTACATTTTTCCAGAAAGCAGGGAATGCTACTTCGGTTTGGTCCACATTTCGTGGAAATATGGCGATGACGAAGACGAGTGTACCGACAACCCAAAGCAGATAACGCCATTTCCGTATCTGGAACAATTGGGCCGTTCCATAACTGGCCATGAACATGTAGAGGCATGCTTTAACGAAAACGGTGAAGCTCACGCCAACGACGAGTACACTATCGAGATTCTGTATAAATTCCAAGACGGAAATGTATTGACTGAAAGAATATATGGGGTTTTGCAGTTTGCCTGGAAGGGTGTTATCCATAAGCAGCAACACATCGATCGTGGTGCTCACAATGATGACAGCTGCAATGCCGACACCCCACAAGCTAGAGGAAACCGCCTTCTTTTTTTCTGTAAGAAAAGCGATCAGCATCACGATCATGACCGATTCGCTCAAGAAGGAAATGGTCGGTATGCTCCCTTTTAACACAGGCATCCAACCCGTAGTTGGCAAGAGGGGGAACAGCCGCTCTATGCGCAAATCTTTAATAGATAGGAGCCTGTACAATAACACGTTAAAAATGACGATCGGTCCGATGATTTCGCTGCAGCGCCCGACGATATGAATGCCTCCGTGCACCGCGTAGACAATAACCAACAACATGAACAAGATGATGACCCATAAAGGAGTCGTCACGAACAAGGTTAAATGTACGAAATCAGCATATTGGCGAAGGATGATACCAGCTACGATGATCCACATAAGCAGATAGGCGAAGACGATTGCCTTGCCCAGCCATTTGCCGATAATTCTCGGTACATATTCGATAAATGTTTGATCCGGGTAAAGAAGGCTTAGTTTGATCGCGATATAGGTGATGATCAAAGAAGCAGCACCAGCCAGGAGCGTTGCCAGAGGTGCGCCTTGTTTGGCTATTTTGAATGTCGGGCTGATCGTTATCAGCAAAGTCATTCCCATCTCCATTGAAAATAACAACCAAAACAATTGATATTTCGTCAGCTTCATCTCAAGCTCCTTAGGGTTAACTTTTATTGGGAGGCGCCCCTTGGAGTCCGATTCGCTTGATTTTCACATTCGAATGAACAGTAAGTTTGGCATTGGAAAAAGCTTGCTCCCAGTGGGAATTCAATTCTGCCCATGCTTCAGGATGCTGCCTGGAGATTGTTTTTCCAAAATGGAAAACATCCACTTTGAACTGCTTTTGTGCTTTCTGCATCACGTCCAAAAGCGCCTTTTCGATATGATTGTTTAATTCGGTTTCGTAAGTTCTCAGAATCTCATCATTGCGAAAATCCACACCTGCAGTGCTCTCCACTATAACGGCATTGCCTTTCACTTCAACACCTATTGCCACTTGCTCGCCGTGGATTTCGGTGTGCACCTTGCTGCCCAATTGACTGATCGTAACGCTGTACGATCCTTCTCCGTTTGACATGGATACCGTGACAGGCATACGATCCGTTTCACCAGTGAGCCATAACCGATAAGCCGATTCCAACCTTTCGTAATAACCGACTAATTGCAGTTTTCGGTTAAGAACCGCGCGGCCGTAAACATGCAACGTTTTCTTTTGGAGCTTCGAATCATATGACATCTCGACGGCAGGCAGTGTCGAACCGCTTCCTTCAACGTTTTGCTCGACTAATAACTCTAGTAACGAATTACCTGTTCTTTTGCCAATAATTTGTCTTAACTTTGAAAGGGCAATGACGGGCATTTTCTCCAGCTGATAGGACATTCGCATAAACTCAAGGGCGGTTCCGCCCTTGACAATCCATATGTCCGATTTGAGTCGGCTGTCTGGATCCCTAGTGACCGAATCGATATCGTTCGAAATGCCGATCATTGCCGTTTTTTCGCCAATGTAAATGTTCTGGCGATGACCTCGGGTTATTCTTCGCGATAGCTTTAACTGCATGTCCAATAAGCAGTCGGACACAGTCTTTCCTGTTCCTGTCTCGATGAAGTAAGACTGTTTCTCACCGCCGCCTGCTTCTTCGGACTTCTTCGGATTCATGAATTGTCCGATCAGTAATACATTTTCCTCATCAAGCCGATCAACACCAGAACCTAATTCGAATAAGCGGTCGTTCAATTCTTTATGATCCCAGCATCCGGTTAACGGGACCAGCAGCAGGAGGAGGAGAGCTTGCTTCAAGCCATATCGTTTGCTCTGCATATTACCTCCGTGTAGGCTTTCTGTGAATAAAAGCTTTAAGTGAAGTCATTTTTGGCCATGGAGCGCGCAAAAGAACGTCCTTGATTTGGTCGGGCTGAAAAGGAGCGATCGGAGATAGATAAGCGACTCCGAACGACTCAAGCCTAGCCATATGGATTAAGATGATGATCGTTCCCATCGCAACTCCGAACAAGCCAAGAACTCCGGAAATAAGAAGAAGCGGAAACCTAAGAATTCGGAACGGGATGCTCATGTTGTAGCGGGGGATAGCGAAGGACGCAATTCCCGTTATGGAGACTATGATGACCATTGGGGCGGAGACCATTCCGGCCCTTACCGCAGCTTCCCCGATCACCAAGGCACCTACGATACTGACGGCTGAGCCGACAGCTTTCGGCAGCCGCACTCCGGCCTCGCGCAAGCCTTCGAACAAGAATTCCATTAAGAGCGCTTCAATAACCGCTGGGAATGGAACACCTTCACGAGCCGACGTTATGCTGAGCAAAAAGTTCGACGGCAGCAGCTGCGGGTGAAATGTCGTAATCGCGACATATAAGGAAGGCAGGTATAAAGAAATGGAGAATAGGATAAATCGGGACCACTTCACCAGGGAGGAATAGAGAAACCGCTCATAATAATCCTCGACAGCTTGAAATGCGGTCCAGAACGTCATTGGAACGAGCAGGGCTTGCGGCGATCCGTCCGTCAAAATCGCTACTTTTCCTTCCATCAGGTTAGCCGCCACGATATCAGGTCGCTCCGTATTCATGACTTGAGGGAAAGGAGTGAATGATCTATCTTCAATGAATTCTTCAATATAGCCGGAATCGAGTACGATATCCATTTGGATGGTGGACATTCGCTGTTTGACCAGCTCAACCAAATCCGGACGGGCTCGTCCTTCCACATACGCGATGACGACTTTGGTTTTGGAAAATGTGCCGAGAACGACGGATTCAAACTTCAGGACGGGGGTTTGAATTCGTCGTCGAATGAGACTCGTATTGACTTGAAGTGTTTCGGTAAAACTCTCTCTGGGACCGCGAATACTCACCTCGGACGCAGGTTCCTCGACTCCTCGTAGCTCCAAAGCGGCCGTTTCCAGAAGTATCGCTTCCGGTTCACCTTCGATGAATACAGCCAAGTAAGCCTGCAGAATCGATTCGACGATTTCCTTCAGGCGGCATTCGTTACGAAGCGGACGTACGACCGCAAAATGCTCTTTCAAAATCGGATAGTCGACTGTTTCTTTGGCGCTGACGCCGGATTTTTCCATTAGCCATGAATGAAACAGAGGCGATGTGAATACGTTCTTATCAATCATTCCATCGACATAGACCATGAGAATTGTACATTCGTCAGACAAAACGACCCGTTGAAAGACGATGTCGAAACAATGTGCGAATACTTGGTGAAGCAAAGCTTCGTTCTCAGCCAAGTCCGTGCTGATGGTATCCTGCGGATAGGTAACGGAATTTCTTGAGGATATCAAGCTCATGCAGCTCCAGTAATTTTTCCTTATTATCCTTCTTATGGTTTTTTCTATGCAAAGCTTTTGGATGAAGGCGCGATTCTGGAGCTGCATTAGTGGCTGGATTCATTCGGGAGGAATGCATGGAGTTGCACGATATCAGAGAGAAGAAGAAACGCGTTCCATTAGGATGAAATGGGAAGAAGACAGCTTGGGATAACGCTGCTGAATGATTTCCGTCATTTTAAAATCAGAATGCTTGGATAAATACGCCCCAATGTCCCGGTCAAGAATCGTAGGAACCTCTTGGGGCTCTAGTCCTGTCGTGATCTTCGTATACAAGACGACCCACCGGCTGGAACTTTGAAACACATCATTTAACGTTGAACTAAAATCTTCCTCATCGGTTATATGATAGAGTACATCCAAGCAAACAACGAGATCCGCTTGGAAGAATCCGCGGTTAATCAGAAAGCCGGGCTTATAAAGCATAAAGCTTTTGCTCCTGTCATCTTTATACATCTCTTTGCACAAGCTTATTGAGGATTGTGCAACATCTAAACCTAAATATTGCGGATAATTCATCGTTTGCAGCTGATTGCCGTCCCCGCATCCAAATTCAATTACGGTGGAAATGGCATGTTTTTGAATTAAATCATTGATTATTTGGGATTTGAATTCAGCCAATAACCCATAAGAGCCGCTGCCGGAATCGCCTCCTAACCTATAATTCTGGTCCCAGAAGTCAATATAATCAAAACTCATCCCGATTCCTCCTCAAGCAGGTGTTCTCTTCTTCAGAACGGCACGGAAACAATACAATCCACCCCATAAATCGGTGTGGAGAGCATCAGGAGGAAGAGTGAAATTTGTTTCGGAGAGGAAGTCCAGACCGGAATTGTGAACAAAGGATTGAAACATGTTTAAGTCAACAGTCGGATAGTCGAGTGTAAGGATCAACAGTCCATCGTCCTTTAAGGTTCTACTGAATTCTTTCATGCTCAGCAGCATATCATTCGGATTTAAATGTTCGAGCACCGAAATACAGAAGATTTTATCAAAAAAATCATTCGCATAAGGAAGCTGAGTAAGGCTCGCTTGACTTAGAATGGTTTCCGTATAATCTCCCTTTCGTACAAACTCTGCCGCCTCTTCATTAATATCCGAACGAATGGACTCAAGTAAGCTTTGGGTTGAAAGCACCCGCGCATCCCAATCGCAAGCATAAGCTTGCTTACATCTACGGCCGAGAACAAATTTAAAAGGGTGGGGGATCCCGCAAGCCGCATCCAACGCGATGTCGGTATCTTCAATAAAGGAAGCGCACCACGCGTACTCATAGGTCCGGCTCCACCAAGTGTCGGGTAAACGGTAGAGAAATTCTTGTACCATAGGATCAGACTGAATAATAAAACGGGTTTGAAGCAGGGAATTAGGCATGTGGAAGACCTCCTTTCTCCTCAAAGCATTCACTCTGCAAGCTATATAGGTATGCAAAATTGGATGGTGATAGAAGGTCTCCTTATGGGTTAAAAGGTTCTGGTTTCAAACGTTTGCGACCTCGTTGCTCCTCCAATAAACGAACCATATAAGACTGTACATATTCCGTTTGTGAATTGGACCAAGCTGGATGAGCGAGATTACGAGTTTCGAGTGGATCTTCGGTTAAGTTGTACAATTCATATTCCTCGGGCACCGGAACGGTTTTGCAAGTAACTTGACTTGTTGTTTGATCCGAATCTGCACACAGTTCGCCAAATAGCTGAATTGTCACATCGCGTACACCGGGATCACTCCAGAACTGATCATTATCAAAATATCGGGTAAACTTCCATGTTTGATTCGGTCGTCCCTGTTGCCCAGGCAGATCGACGATAACGGTCTCGATGTGGTTTGGTTGTACGACAGAGTTGTAAGATCGCCCTAAGGGATCAATTTGTTGTTGGCCTCGCGTAATATCGTCATCCGTCATGAAATAAATCGGTTCGTTCGCATAGGCAGTTCCCTTATGCTCCGGGCGATGGAGTAAATATGGTGTCAAATCATGGCCAACGAAGGGACGAACTTCACTGAAGCTGCTTTTCAGCCTGTTTTCAATGGCAGGCATATCTGCCTCTGCAAGTCCAAGCATGGTGGGCAGCAGGTCAAGATGGGAAGTTAGCTCTGAAAAACTTTGTTTCTGCGGGAAAAGGCGCTTATTGTGAATGAGAAAAGGTACATGCAGAACTTCTTCATAAGCGCAGTACATTTTCTGTCGCAGATGGCCGTGGGCGCCTAGCAGATCACCGTGATCCGAAGTGAAAATGATGATCGTATCCTCGTCGAAAGAAGAGCGGCTTAGGGCATCTAACACTTTCATGATTTGATGGTCGGCATTTTTTTGCAATTGATAATACAGCTTTCGATAAAAGGGCTCATTGATAATTGGCTGCAAAGCTTTCGGATAGGTATCTCTGTAGCTGGCTTGACAACCTGGCTTCGTATGTAACGATTCATGAATCGTTGGCGGAGGAGGGACTTCAGGCATTGGATCAACATGGAATTGGAACATGTTCGGCAGATTGGCGGTTAGCGTCCCATAAAGTGTAATATCATGCGGATTTACGAAGGAAGCGACGATAAGCCATGGCTTGGCGTCAGGATCGGCACTTTTTTGATGGTCCAGCGCTTCAATCAACTTCACAGTCTCTGCGCTATACACGACATCCCTGCCGCTCATGCCTGTGGCTGACGATGAAGCGGAATTATGTGGATTGCGGCCGTGTGGTTCAGGTCCGATCCATGAGGAGAAGCCGAAGGCATTTAGCGGATCGGCGGACAAGTAAAGCTGTTCCCGCTGCGGAACCGGGACACCGGTTGCCGGGTTATAACTTGGCACATCCGTATGCGTTCCAGGTACCAAAATATCTTCATAGGAAATATGCCATTTCCCTTTGTAATAGGTTTGGTAGCCTGCTTCGCGAAAGTAGTTGCCCATTGTAGGCACTGTATTTGGCGGCAGCCAAAACATATCGGGATCGAAAGCACTCTTCGCGATACCGTTCGTTTGCGAAACACCATGGAGAGACGGATAGTGTCCGGTAAACATCGTAGTCCGGCTCGGAGAGCAGGCAGCACTGCCGATATAATGGCGGTGGAGCTCTATGCTATTTGCACGCAGTCGTTCGTGTGCTGGGAGATTCGTGAGCCGCCAAGCGCCAATCTCCGGGCTTTCGTAGGCTGGAGGATACCGCTCCTCATCGACAATGATCAGGAGGAAGTTCGGTTTTTTACGCATACATACACCTCCGAATTTACCTGTTCTAAACCTAGTTGTATGCGGAGAAGACGTTAACCATGCTGAATACAAGGGGGATGTTTCCAACGCAGCGACGAATTTATGAGGAAATTATCTGATTGACATCAGGAAAATAATGGTTTATTCTAACGTTGACTGATTTAGTCAATCAAAAATTTATAGAGGTGAATGTTATGAATTTTGTTCAAAAAGCAGACAAAGCTATCGTGATCGGCGGCAGCATGTCAGGTCTAATGACGGCAAGAGTCCTCTCATCGTATTATGAAGAAGTACTGCTTATCGATAAGGATGCATTTCCGCAACATCCCGAAGACCGGAATGGCACTCCGCACGGTTTTCATCCCCATAGGTTCACACAGCGTGGTAAAATGATAACAGAGCAGCTTTTTCCTGGTTACGAAGATGAACTGGCGGCGCTTGGTTCACCAAGCTCGCTTCATAAAACCGTTCATATGATGAATCAATATGGAACCGTGGAAGCACCTTACCAACGGAATGATAGGAAGTTCAGCCGTGCCGTGTTGGAGTGGGTGATACGTGACCGTGTAAGGAAGATTCCCAATGTACGACTGCTAGAAGAGTATGATGTCATTGGGCTGCATACGAGCCGTAATCATACAGCGGTTACGGGCATTCAGGTTCGTCAGAGGGGAGCAGGCATTAAGCATGATTACATGGCAGATCTTGTCGTGGATGCAAGTGGACGCTCCTCCAAATTGACGCAATGGCTGAAGGAATTTGGTTATGACGTGCCTGCCCCTGATCGGATGAAAGCAGCTATCGGCTACAGCACACGTCGTTATAACGTTCCTGCTCATATGAAGCATCTGATTGAGAAATGGGATGTAATAAACATCATGGGCCAACCCGCACAAGGAACGTTCACGGGAGTATTTTCCTTTATCGAGAATGAGGTGGCTGAAATGCTGCTGTATCGCCCAGGCGGGCATTATCCACCAACGAATCCGGAAGATTTCGAACGGGAGGTCGCTCAGCTTCCTAGCCCCCTGATTGGAGAAATCCTAAGTGAGCTTGAACCAATCACCCCGCCTAAGGGTTTTCGCGTTCCTGAACTGTACCGTCACCACTATGACCAAATGGACAAATGGCCGGACGGATTGTTAGTATTAGGGGATGCATACTGCATTTATGACCCTATTTTTGGCCAAGGGATGACGGTTGCTGCTATAGAAGCGGATTTGCTGGACACTATGCTGCAGGAGCAACTTAATCATCCTGAGCCACATTTCGAGCAGAGGGTTCTATGCACTTTTCAAGAAAAAGCGATTACACCTGCTTGGTGGTTGAATTGTGCAGCGGATATGCAGTGGGATGGCGTCGAATACGTGGCTGGCTCAGAACCGCTTGAGGGAATTGCTTTTGGCAGCCGATATATGAATTTGATCTTGAGAGAGGGTACGGCGAATCATAATTTCAAACTATTCGGTTTGTACTGGGGTGTTAATTCATTATCTTTGCCTCTGCATGAGTTGTTTCAGCCACAGATGGTCAAGTCGGTTCTTGAGTCTTCGGAGGAAGGGCGGCAATTACTTGCCGATCTGTTAAGAGAATACGAGCTGCCATTAGAAGAAATATTGAACAAATTGATTCCAGGTTAGGAGTGAAGAATGTCTTGCCTCCATTAAATGAAGAGCAACAGCTTCAGATTCGTGATGAACGCAGAGAGCAAATTATGAGCGCTGCGCTTAAGGTTTTTGCAAGACGGGGGATTATTGGGACGAAAATGAGCATGATCGCCGCTGAGGCCGAGATTAGCCATGGGCTGCTCTATCATTACTTTACGTCGAAGGAAGAGCTTTTCACAACACTAGTTGAAAAGGCCATGATTGCATCGGATGAAGCTATGCAAAATGTTTACAAGCTGCCGGGCTCGCCGATTGATAAAATAAGAGCGTTAACGCAAGACATGATGGATGAGAGCGGGACGGACTATTTTCTACTTATACATCAAGCGAGAACCTCAGACGGAGTGCCTGAGAAAGTCGTGGAGTTAATTGAGCGCTATTCCATGGATAACTACGTCAAGCAGCTGCGGGCCTTATTCCGAGAAGGACAGGAAGCCGGTCAGGTTGCGGAGCGAGATTTGGACGAAATGATTTCGTCGTATTTATCAGTCCTCTCCGGTCTGATGGTGCTGAATGTTCAGAAAATTGGAGGCTACCAGCTTCCGAAAGTTGACGTGCTGCTGAGGATGATTACTCCTTAGTGGATGAATAGGATAAGGGGTATAAGTGCAACTCGATCGCGGGAATTTACTATTAATTGGGATTGGATCGATGAACAATGAAACCAGTAACGATTGATCAGGATCATGTAGTGAGATTTCAGAATCCTCCTACATATGAAACTCCTGAACTCGACAATACCGTAGTTGTAAAAAGAAAACTGACGATAATCGGACCAGACGGCAAGGAAGTGCTCGTCGACGTGAAACTCACGGGACCTATTTCTTTCAAGGCGATCAAAGCGGGTACCTATGTTGTAAAACTGGAATCGGATGCTAAGGATCGCACGGCGGAGATTTGGCTGAAAAGTGTTAATTGATTAAGGAATTGCTTGAATTGTTGGTTCAGAAGCCTATTTAAAGTTTTTCAGGGAACTGTGGTCCGCTAATTCATTTAAAAAACACATTTTCAATAGGCAGAGGGAACTACGATCCCCTATTTCTTCATTTAAGCTGAAAACCATGTCTTGGTGCCTGAATAAGAGCCTGTAGTTCCCCGAAGTCACGCTTCGGCTAGATTTACTCCAAATAGAGGATTTATGTTCCCTTAAATAATACATTAGCGGTATTCCTGCTAGTTGATTGAATTTGTTGGTGGCAGGGTAGGGTGAAGTCGGCTGTATAGTGAGTAGGAGATGGAGTAGCGGAGGTAGTTAAGTAGAAAACCTTTAAGCCTGACGGAGCTTGATCCGTCAGGCTTTTTTATTTCGTAAAGGGCAACGACGCTTACTTTCGAACAGCTTCAAAGACAAACGACTGCTCAGCGTGAGATGGTGTTTTGTTAGGATCAAAATCCGCTGTCACAACCACATCGGTAAAACCCAAGCTTTCTAAAACAAGCTTGAATTCCTCAATGCCATACCAACGTAGGGCATACCGCTGTAATTCGGTTTGGATTAGCGCGCCATTGCGCCATTTTTCATACTTGATATAGGAAACTTTATATTGCTTGAATAAATCAGCCTCGACTTGTTTGCCTTCCATGGTGATGATGTCGCCATCTGGCAAGTTAAAGGTCGACGTGCCAAGCCATTTACCACACTCAAAATTCGTATCAGGCAAGAAAATGTCAAGTATTAAGCGGCCACCTGGCTGAAGATGTTCGTAGAGGCGCCTTAAGGCTTCAAGAGACTCTGCTCGTTTTTCAATTAACAAAAATGAACCGGCTGGAATAATGATAGCCTCATATTTATCGGGCAAAGAAAGATCTTGCAGGCTTGACTCATACAGATTTGTAACTAACCCCCGTTCCTTGCAACGACCCCGACAAGAAGCTAACATATCGGTAGAATAGTCAACCCCGTCTACAAGAAGACCTGTTTCAAGAAGTGGAATGATTACACGACCAGAGCCGACCATAACTTCAAGTATACGACCTTTACAAGACTTAAGTTTTCCCTGGTAATACTCCAAATCCCCATTAATAGACTGACCAATCTTTTTGGTGTGGTTATAGACTTCGGTACAAAGTTCTCCGTAATAACTAAATGACATACGTTTTTCCCTCCATGATTGGAATGAAAACAGAAGTTAAATCAATTATAAGTAGCTTGGAAAAATTTGGTCAATGTGAAAAGACAATTATAACGAAACTTACCGCCATAGACGATCGGAGCACAACCGCCAACCCAAAAAAACACATACCACCATAATAATCTCCATTGTCTGTTTCCCCTATCAGCAATAGAGTGAAGCTATCCGAATGAATGTAAGTGCTTTCAGACAACGGTTATTTATTCGTTCGTCATGCTGCCGTTCTTCGGCGAGAGCAGGTAGTTTTAACTAACAGTCTGCTTTGATTACAAAAAGGGAGGGATAACTTGCACGGAATGTTCTGCTGGGATGATGTTTTAGAAGCTATCATAAGGAGGCACTAGGATGCTCACGCAACAAGTTATGAAGAAAGTTGTAAGCGCTATTCTAACAATTGCTATGATGCTTACGCTTTTGAACCCATTCGGGTTCTCTGCATCGACGGCGCATGCCGCACAGGGAGAGATGTTAAGCCTTTTTGAAGTCGAAGTAAGCAAGCCAGTAAACGCAGTAGTTGACGTTTCTCAATCAACCATTGGGATTTCGTTGCCCTTCGGCGAATCTTACCAAATGCTGAACGTAACGACGAATCCGGGCGTTACTCCAACGGTTTTCAGAAGCGATGAAACAACAGCAATTCCATTCGCTACCAGCGGCATCAACATGGGCGATGCCAAGCTGGATCAATTTTCATCGGGTGGAATAACGACGTACTATCTGGTGTTAACGGATAAGGATGACAGCAGCAACAGTAAGAAATACACGATTACCGTAACTGTAGAGAAGGAACTGCCAACGTCCATAGCCAACTCTATGGGGCCTAATGACAAATATTCTCCACTAAATATTAAAGCAGGCGAACATGCATGGGACGTACTTGGCGCTTCCAAAATGGGTTTTGGCAGCACCACAGGTTCAATTGAAGGGCCAGGGAAAGCCTCATCTTACAGCGGGAAGGATTGGTTTGAGTCGGTTTATGACCGTTCCGGAGACTACCCGACGGCTCAAAGCGTTCCTGATTCTTGGCTGGGAGATAACATGTATCTGCAAACCATCGGCAAAACTGATGTGAATGCGCTTACGAAGTACGGGATTGAAGCAAGTGCCGGACTGGACAAGCTGAACACGGACATTTTGCGGTATCATGAATTTTTACCGTTCAAAACGCCTGAAGGGGTTAGCCGGGACGATGGTGACCGGGGAGCGGTCAACAGTGACCGTCAGCGGCTCGAGATTAAGAGCAATACCAGCGCGTCGAATAGCGAAGCTAACAGTGTGGGCGGCGATATTATGACCCATCATTGGAAGCTGATGCTTCCTTCGGAAACGATCAAGTATCAGATGGATGCCGCCGAGAAGGAAGCCGGCGACTTCATTGCTCCGCGACGTTTCTTCCATATTTTTCAATTAAAGGCGATTGAAGGGGATGAAGCCGGGCAGCCGATAACGACGCTCACGCTTGTTTCCGTCAATGGCAAAGGCTATTTGGAATTCAGAAACAATCCGGATGGGCAAGAAGCACACCGAATTAAGCCGCTGTTCACGATTCCATTAGATCAGGTCGTCGACCGTTGGCTGGATATGGAAGTGACGATTCTTAGCGCTGATAAAGGGTACGTGTATGGCAAGCTTGTTGACGTGGCAAGCAATACAGAACTCTGGAAAGGCGGCATGACGGCGGAAACCTTGAGACGCCCGGAAGTCTTGAACCCGGATACGGGGAAAAAGGAGCGCGTCGATCTGCCCGCAGTGCCTGGACAACAAAACCGCTCTAAATGGGGACTATATCGGGGAATGTACAATACCTTGAACGAATCGGTTTATGCCGATGAATATCAGGCCGCAACGATGTATTTATCCGATATTTACTTAATTAAAAGGGATGCAAGCACCTATGTGTTCCCTGATGGTTGGGACCCAAACAGCCAGCCCAAGGATATCGTGGCATGGGATAGGAAGCCGGTTGTTTCGGCAGCACCAGGCACTGTATTCGAGAACTTGGGCTTACCGGCACAACTGGATGTAACTCTGAGCACAGGCAAGATTGAAAAGGTAAATGTCACGTGGAGCTCGGATGGCTATGATCCGAATGGTACGGGAAATTACAAAATCAATGGGCAATTTACCGGAACTGGCATTACGAACACCCAGAATATTAAGCCTTATATTGAAGTCAATATTTCCGGCATTAAAAACTGGGCAGTAACGCCATCCGCCGAAATTAAAGTTGTTTCACAAAGTGGGGGTACCAAAAATAACTTTATCGACGACCTGTCGGATACGGCTTGGCAAGCGAACAGTTCACTAACCAAGACAGAAGGGTACCAATACTGGGCTGCCGTTAAACTGGAAAAACAGATTGAAGTCAGCCGGATTCAGCTTGAATGGACCAGCAACAGCAAATTTCTGAAAAATTACCAGCTGTACTATACGAACGATGCTGCGGCATATAACGAACTTAAGGAAGGCACTTCTGTCTCGCCAACCTCATCGGCAACGAGGAAGCCGCTTCTAACCGAGCATGGTTCCTCTTGGATCCTGATTCCCGGAGCGGGAAAAACGACGGATCTGAGCAACAACGAGAAGGCCGATTTGACACTGAGCCAAACAGTAAATGCGCAATATGTACTGCTGGTCTCCGATCTCACACTCGATAACAGTGCTGGCTCCATCAAAAGCAATGTATTTAACATTATCGGTCAACCTTCTCGATCGATCGAGACCGGTTCCGTAAATCTGTTGGCGCCATCCCGTTTTACGCCGCAAGATGGCGTAAACTTCAAGGTTAGCTCCGAGCAACCCGATCATCCTGGAGTAGACGCCTTGAAGACGGACGGAACTGGTTTCTGGCGAAACTCTAGCTCCAACGTGTATAAGGAGAATTATGCGCCATCTTCTTTGGCGTTGAGCCTTGATTTGGGATCTCCGAAGACAGTGGATAAACTGTATCTTGAAATTCCGAACGCTATCGCCAATATTCAGAAGAATGCTACCCGTTTCGAAGTTTATTACTCTAATGATCCTCAATCTTGGGCGAGCAGCCCTACAACTTCGGATGTGGCCAACAACTATGATTGGGAAGGCAACGGCTGGAAGCTGGCTGGAGGCACGGAAACTGAAGGCATGTGGTCCTTTGTAACCTACAATGGACAGCAATGGGGTTTTGATACCAAAACATTCTTATACCCGTTCACGGCGCGCTATGTAATGATTAACACGGTGTTGGTTGGACCACGCGATCGTCGTATGGATGAGAATACGTCCGCCATGGGGTTATCCGGATTGGTGATTTATGGAAAAAATCCGGTATCCAATGCTACGGCTCTTACACCATCCAAAGCTGTCTACAGCACTTGGGATCAAAGAGAGCCGATCAACACCACTGTTAGCCTTCCCAGTGGTCAGTCGATTGTGGGAATCACGACTGCTCAAGGCAAGGAGCTTGTTTTCAATACGGATTATTCAGTAACTGGGAATAAGGTTACCTTTGAAGCTCCGTTCCTCGCGAAGCTTCCGCTGGGCACGAATGAATTCCCTATCCGTCTCAGCAGCGGCACATCTTCTATTTTTGCCTTGGATGTGACAGCGCGTGGGCTTGGAGAGAATAGTAAAACCATCAAAATGAATGCCATTGATGGCGTTTCTCCTTACAATGTTCTGGGAGGCGCGATGGGCACCGATGAGCCTGTTGAAGGTGTAACCAAGCGAATTCGAGATGCTTACCATGCTTATTATGGGGATCGTCCTGAAGCGAACTTAGCTGACAAGCATGTCCAAAGCGTCTGGGACAGTACCCTTCAGAAAAACGTGTTCAAGGTTGTTGCCCAAGGCAGAGGCTTGAACAATGAATTCGAAGACGAAGTTCGGGACGGCGAATATGCACACAAAGGTGTTTTTGACTGGGAAAAAGGTTATGTCGTCGGCGGTGCGGCCATCAATGACAGACAAAGGATCGAGATTCGTCCAGACGAAGATTCGACCAAGGATTTTACGGCATATAATGGCGATATTGTTTCCTATCAATGGATGTGGAACATTCCGGATGGCAATCAGTGGAACCAGTCTAACTTCAGACATATTTTCCAATTAAAAGCTACGAATGCCCAGGCAGCCGATACCCTCTCAGGAGGCAACAGTGCCGGTGAGAATGGGGCGTATATTCTGGCTATGTCAATTACCGGCAAGGATACGAGGGAGCTGATCGTCAACCATAACCGATACGACGGCGATAAGACCCTTCTGAGAATCCCGTTGAAAGATATTGGCAGCCATTGGATTAAAGTTGAGCTTCAGGCATTAATCTCCGATTCGGGTTGGCTGACGATTAAAATCACGGATACCGTTACCGGTAAAGTTTATACGTTTGACAGCCCGGATGTGTATCAGACGTTTCCGAAACAAGGGGCAGGCGACGGTGTGAAGGACTTGTGGAGAAGACCGGAAAGAAGCGTCAAGGTCGGAAGCACCAATGTCAATTTCGAAACCGAATATCCGGCGACTTTTGACCAATATTTGCGTCCAAAGTGGGGCATTTACCGCAACTCTAACGGCGGCACCAATTCAGCTTACGACGCCGAGCTGCAGCTTTCTGATATTACGATAACCAAAGTTGCAACCGGCGTTTCTTCTACCAACCTGGCGCTGAATAAAAAAGCATACAACGTTGGTTCGGCGGCAGGTGCCAACTCGCTACAGCTTGCATCCGCTAATGCTAATCCTTATGGGAATGCAAACAAACTGACAAGCGGTGTCCTTGAAGATCCAATGATTTGGAATGTAAACAACGTGACCAACTTGGACCAAATTGGAAATTATTCTTGGTTGGGTACGGATGGTGCTAAAAAAGGTAGTTTTGTTATTGACCTTGGTCAAGCTATGGATTTCAGCCAAATCAGGCTGCTTGCCAAGTCCACCAGATTGAAAGGTGCGACCGTTTATGTATCCGATGATTTCAGTAATCATTCGTCGGCTGCTGAATTGGAAAACGTGACTTTCAGCCAGGTTGATCTCAAAACCGAAGAAGGTTATACCTATGAAACAGGCAACCTAAACGGCGGAGATGACACAACAGATGCATCTTATGCGTTAAATCTTGGCAAGACCTACCATGCCAGATATATCAAAGTAATGGTAGAAAACGCATCGGGCAGCAACGCAGGCACTGATTTAACTGGACCTCCTAGGCTTACACAGGTTCAAGTCTTCAACGCACCGACGCCTCCTCAGAATCTGAAAATAGCAACCAACGGTTCGTCAGCGGTTCTAAAATGGGATTCCAACGAGCGGAGCGAAGGCTTCACGGTTTATAACGGGACAGAAGTTGTTGCCGAATTGCCGGCAAATGCGACAAGCTATGTATGGCCAAACAATTCTTCTGACACTACAGCGATCTCGGTAAGGTCGAAGGGAACCGATCCATATTCCCGCAAATTTATGATCTCGGCACCAGCTTTTCCAGTGCCTACGGTACCTACGGATGTCAATCCTGTCATTGTTAGCATTGCACCGGAGAACATCGATACCGTAGTAGGAACAGCACCGGTTATGCCGACTGTTGTGAGCGCTGTCTACAGCGACAGCTCAACCCAAAAGCTGCCTGTGGCTTGGAATCCGATTACTCCTATCCAATACGCGGCTCCAGGAAACTTTACCGTTGAAGGAACCGTTACTGGCAGCGTGTATAAGGCTTTAGCTAACGTTGCCGTTACCTCAGGTTCAGTCACATGGCCTGCTCAATCCGTTTTGACCGTTTCGGAAGTCGGCGAAACATCGGCAACATTGCGATGGACAGCGGCGCAAGCCGTGAGAGGGATAGTCGGATATACGCTTTATACGGTTACCGGCAGCACGTATTCCGAAGTCGTTTCGGTCGGTGATGTCCTGACTTATAAGCTGACGGGTCTGACGAGTGGCAGCAAGTACACATTCACGATTCAAGCTGTAGATAAGGATGGCGTTAAAAGCGTGTACGGACCGGCAGCTAGTTTCTGGACCAATTCTAGATCGAGAGATACTTCTGATACTCCAATCTCTACGGGGTCGGGATCTGCTCCAGTAACGTCTGGTGGTTCCAATACGAATACGGGTGTCCTTAATCTTGATAAGGATGCCAAAGTTACGAAAGAAACGGCGCCTGATGGAAGTACGGTAACAAAAGTCACTGTGGATACGAAAGCGTTGGAGAAAGCCTTAACTAACCCTCTCGTCGTCATAGATGTGAAAGGCAGCGACTCGGCTACGAAAGTGGAACTTCCAGGCAATTCTCTTCTCAGTGCGACGGATAAACAAAGTCAATTGGTTATTCAATCAAATGGGATTCGTTACGAATTGCCTGTGACGCTGTTTGCGAATATCCAGAAGGACTCTACAGTGGTCGTCTCGATAGCCAAAGTAACGGGAAAAGCTGGAGACGATGTGAATGCTGCCGTGAATAACCTGAATGCAAAGCAAGTGATAACGAACCCGATCGAATTTACGATCACCGTTAACGGTTCGGAATTAGCGGACTTCGGAGGCGTATATGTCAACCGTACTCTTAACTTGGGTCAACTGACCGTAGACCCCGCCACGTTGACCGCTGTATGGGTTGATTCGAACAAGCAGGTTCACTTTGTTCCGGCTGTTGTAACAACAAAAGACAGAACTACGGAAATAACAATCCATTCGCCGCACAACAGCGTTTATACCGTCATTCAATCGGAGAAAACGTTCCGTGATATGCAAGGGCATTGGGCTAAAACAGATATTGAACTACTCGCAAGTAAATTCATTCTAAACGGTATGACTGATGAGCAATTTGCACCTGAAGCGAACGTGACGCGTGCTGAGTTTGCGGCCATGCTGGTTCGTTCCCTTGGTTTAGTAGAAACAAAAGGTAGCGTGTTTCACGATGTTCAATCCACGGATTGGTTTGCCGGGGCCGTAGGCTCGGCCTCAAAAGCTGGATTGATCGATGGCTATTCGGACGGCAACTTCCAACCTAACGCTAATATTACTCGCGAACAAATGGTTGCGATGGTGATCCGGGGCATGAAATACGGCGGCAAGGAAATGCAAGGCGATATCTCGGTATTGAACAAATTCGCCGACCGATTGGATATCGGGGAATGGTCGAAAGGAGCCGTTTCTCAGGCTTTGAAAGCAGGACTCATTCAAGGAATGTCCGACACCGTTTTCGCTTCGAAGGAATCTGCAAATCGTGCACAAGCTGCAGTGATTTTGAAGCGTGCCCTGCAATTCCTGAGCTTTATGAACTAAATTTTGCAAACAAAATTTCCAAACAAACAGCCGCCTTCGATTTCTAGAAGGCGGCTGTTTTGGTAAGAGGAATCTGAACAGATAGAAGGAATTTGTATGTATGAATAACGGAGGTGGAGAAGTGTGAGAATTAGAACAGCGACAGAAAGAGATATTGATTTCATAAAAAGCAGAGATCAACATCTGAAGGAGCACTTAATTGGACCTAAAATTAGAGAAAACGAAATTTTCCTGTTCCAAGATGAGCGTGATGAAATCATCGGTTGGATGCGTTTTAGCTACTTCTGGGATCATACACCGTTTATGAATATGATTTGGTTCGACGAACCTTACCGTAAACAAGGGTTGGGGAAGCAAGCCGTCGATTTTTGGGAAAATCGCATGAAAGAACAAGGGTTTGAACGGGTTATGACATCCACACAAGCAGATGAAGAGGCTCAGCATTTCTATAGAAAATTGGGTTACAAAGATGCAGGATGCTTATTGCTGGATGATCAAGCTATGGAGATTATTTTAACGAAAAAGCTGATCTGATATGACTATGACATAAATTGACATGGTTAAAGTCTATACTAGGCTGTAGATCAACGAAAGGAGTTAACCGATCATGAGCCGTAAAATCATTTTGGATTTAGCCGTTACTTTAGATGGGTTTATTGAAGGAAGTAAGGGGGAAGTTGATTGGTGCGTGATGGACGCCGAGATGGGGTTCACACAGTTCTTAAATCAAATTGATACCATCCTGTATGGCAGAAAAAGCTATGATTTATGGGGGCAATACACGCCTGATTCTGAAAATGAAGAGACGGATCATAAAATTTGGGATCTCGTTCATAGTAAAGAGAAATATGTGTTTTCAAGAACACAAAGCGGGACGGATCATAAAGCGATCTTCATCCACGATCATATTTTCGAAGAAGTTACTAAATTAAAGAATAAGCCAGGCAAAGATATTTGGCTGTATGGCGGAGCAAGTCTGATTACAACGTTTATCCATTTAGGACTAGTTGATGAATTTAGATTATCTGTGCACCCTGTTATTTTAGGAGAAGGAAAGCCGTTGTTTACGGATATTAATCAGAGACTAAACCTAAAATTGATTACTACCAAAACATTCTCCTCTGGCGTTGTGCAGTTAATCTATCATATGAACAAGTAATAACAAATAGAGAACCCACCGATATGCCGGCTGGTTCTCTATTTGTTTACATGCTACATACGGGCAAGAAGCTTAACATTATCTGCTGCATGGAAAATCGAACGCTGTTTTCCTTCATATATAACAGCCGACATCGCCGGAATAGCATCGTTATCTACCTTTACTTCATGTTCGGAAAAGTTGGCAATAACCTTGAGGTCGTTGCCATACTGTGCACTTTGAACAAGTCTGTCGTCGGTTAACACGGCAAATTTACTCATTTGTTGAGTGACGGCTTGCTGATGGAAAGGGGACCATACCTTCAAATAATCCAGGATGCTGGCTTTCTCTTGCTCCCAAGTTGCACGGTTCAAGTGATATAAGGGAGGTACATTGTACAAGAGGCCATATAACATTTTATCCGCTTCATCACCTTTAATCTTATAAGTACCCCACTCCCAATGATTAGTCGTAATAATGGAGTTATTATAAACAAGCTTGTATAAAGGCAAGGCGTACACCGGGTCATTGTAGACCTTTTCATACAGAGGTTTAACCGGTACTGATTTGCCGTAACGTTCCGGGATGCCGGAAGCAGCGTAATATCCGCCTACAAAGTAGGGGCTGTTTTTGTTCTCCCGCATATCCGGGTCGCCCCAAGCGATAACGGGACTCTCAATGCCTTGCGCGTAAGCAATAACTCCGCTCGCGTAATCATTACCACCCTCCGAGCCAACTACCATATGTTTGTCTTTGGCAAAATAGGTAAACCGATCTAAGCGGGCCATCATGTCCTGAAGCTGTGTTGTCGGATGATCGGGGGAGTAGTCGTCGTAGACATCTCCAGTCGCGTCTGAGTCAACAAACCACGAGTTGTAACCAATCCCGTCTTGAAGGATTCCCTCGACCCGCTGTTTCACACTAGGCATAGCTAAAGTTGGGTTCAATTTTCGCCCTCTTTGAAGAAAGCCGGCAATTTTCGTACCATCCTTTGTGGCGATCGTTGCCTGATCATAAAGCGAAGGATCAGGGAAGAACGCCGTGTTCCATGAAGGATCGGGTTGCTCCTGAATGGAATGGTAGGAGTCATAAGGAGCAATTAAGTATCCCGCCTGATTGGCTGCTTCAACCATATGGGGATTGCTCAGACCGTCAGCCCAGTTGGGAAGTCCAATCCATGCTTTTTGAATTCCCGACTTCTGCATATCGTTGATTAGATCTGTTGAATCCGCCTGTCCCCAAGCAGAAATATCTCCCGCGGCGTCTTTCAACACGCTTTTGAGCAGCAGCTTGTTGAGGTCGTACAGTTTTTGCTCGCTTAATTTATCGATTCCTAGATCCATCAGCTTCTGCGCTTCACTTCCGGGATTCGGAAATACGGCCTTTGAATAGAAACCTTTCAGCTTCATTCCTTGATTAAGCGCACTTAGGATAACTCTTTTCTGATAGGCGTCGAAGCTGTTCTGTTTCGCCATGTCCTTCAACACCAGAGCAAGCTCATCGCTACCTTCGGCTGTGCCTGCGATCAGCTTGACTAGCCACTGACCTAGAGCACCCGAGAGTAACGGTCGGATTTTAGGCCACTGGACATCGCGATCGGTGAGGATCGACTCACTCCATAAGTATATCTGTGGGGCCCCGTACAGTTTTTGAATATTGGGATTCTCTTTCGATTTGTCCGCAAGCGTAACGTATTTTCCGCTTTCTTCTATATAACTTTTGTAAGGTTGAACCATTTGCTGCGGGTCACTGCCCGTAACATACAGGCGGAATCCATAGCTTTTATCTGTATTGATGCTTGGAAATGCGTGTGTAAATTGAAATTGAAGCGGAGAAGACGTATCGAAATGAACCTCATCATTGAATTTATTTGTAACGACATAAACCAGGGAGAAGGGGTCGTTTTTCAAAGCAAAAAAGTCCATCGAGAACGACTCACTCCAAGTGTAGCTCTGATCATCCAAGAAAGTCCGCCAATTCGTGTCGTCGGCTGGAATGATCTTACCTTCGCCCAAGGGAAGCACGTAACTCTGTGCTTTTACTGAAGGCCATTGAAACTGCTCTGCGCCTATGGAATCGAAGTGAATATCGAGATAATCGTTTTTCTTGGCGATACTAACTTTCACTTGTCCCGGATAAGTCCATTTTATCGAATCTTTCTCCTTAACGAGATCAGTTACAGCTGTTTTGGGCAGGGCCAGCGAAGCCGGCATACGAACCCCGTTTTTAATAATCGTCAGAGTGAATGTCTCGGGATCGACTTCGTAATCGAAGGGCTCACCTGCCGGTTGAACGGATGTTGAAATGGTTTGCTGCCCGCTGGTTGGTGTTAGCTGGTTTGCAGCTTGATCGCGGCACCCGGTTAGGGCTACGGTAATGAGACTAGCTGCACAAAGTAATGCAAGCTTTTGTTTTTTCATGAAAATACCTCCTAATATGTTTGATTCGATGTTCAGTATAAGGAGGTTATGTTACACGAATGTGCCAAATGGAGATCACGGATATGTCTATGTCATGAAGCATTTTGCCATACTGATGTAACAAAAGACATTTATAATAGGAATGCTGCGTGAAAAGGGGGGAAGGTATGTGAATTTGTTGTTAGCTGACGATGAACCGCTTATGCTGCAAGTGATAAAGGCATATTTCACAAAAGAAGGTTTTCAGACGTTTCTGGCGCAGGATGGCGAAGAAGCAATAAATTTGTTTTATCAGCATAAAATTGATTTGGCCATTTTAGATTGGATGATGCCAAAAAGGACCGGCATAGAAGTGTGCCGGGAAATTAAGAAAATGGGGCGGACAAAAGTGCTGCTGTTGACGGCGAAAGGGAATGTGGATGATGAATTCCTTGCCTTGCAGTCGGGTGCGGACGATTTTGTTCGCAAACCGTTTGATCCGCGCATTTTGTTGTTAAGAGCTCAAAAGCTGCTGCAGGTTGGCACGAAGATGACGTTTGGTGATCTAACTGTCGATCTGGATGCACAGAAAGTATATCGGAATGGTAATGACGTTCAAGCAACACATAAGGAATTTGAGTTATTGAAGTATTTGGCACTTAATAAGGGGCAAATTATTACCCGCAAAATGCTGCTCGATCAAGTGTGGGGAATGGACTATTACGGTGAGGAAAGGACAGTGGACACCCACGTTCGTAGGCTTCGAGAAAAGATAGGCGAAGGGCGGATCAAGACATACCGCGGGATGGGCTACTCTCTGGTGGAGGACAATGAGTAAACTAAACCGCAAGTTAATCATCAGGATAACTGCAGTACTGTGTCTTGTTTTTGTCCTCTCTTTTGCGGTGAATACGTATTTTTTGCCGAAGTTCTTCTTATATCAGAAGAAAAATAAACTGGCGGAATTGTCTTCCGAACTTGTCTCTATTTCCTACAGCTCTTTGGTACAGCAACTTGGAGTTATTGAGGAGCAGTACCAGGTTACTGTCGCTTATACGACATTATCTGATTCCGTCGATGATGTGAATAATAAGCTGCTGCTTCAATTTAATCGCAAAGGCATTGCACTGGGTAAATTTTGGCTGACAGAGGAAAGTATCGCGAAGCTGCGCGAAGGGGCACAGGTGAACAAAATTTATGATCAGTCGAAGCTGAAATCAAGTTTCCTGGTCGACTTCCTGTCGGTAGGAGGATCTGTTTTCGCAGTGGGCGAATCGATTAGTAATTCAGATGAGACCATCCAAATCGTGAATTTGTTCAATCTGTATATATGGATTGGAATGCTTTTGCTGCTTATCGTGCTTTCTGCACTTTATACCGCTCGAATTGTCAAACCGCTAGGTAAATTAAATGAGACAGCTGAAGCGATCTCCCATTTATCTTTCACTAAAGTTGATATACAAACAGGTGATGAGATTGAATCGCTCGCTCGGAGTATTAATCGAATGAGCGACAGTTTGGAAGAGGCGCATAAGTCGCTAGAAGCCAAGAACGCAAATCTGCAAACCTTTATTGCGGATATTTCGCATGAATTGAAAACACCGCTCTCGCTCATCCGTGTCTATGCCAGCGGGATGCAGGATGGATTGGATGACGGTACATATGCCCATGTCATTCAACAGCAGAGCGATGCGATGTCCGTCCTGATCGACCGATTGCTTGAACTGTCACGCCTTCAAGAGGAGACATACCGTTTTGAAGTGATCAATTTTAAGCACTTGCTTGATGAAACGATAGGAGATTATCGCACACCTTACCTACAATATGGCTTAGAACTTGAAACCAATATTCATTTGCCTGCGGAAACATGGGTGATGGCGGACCGTTCAAAACTGGAATCGGTTCTGCATAATTGGCTGACGAATGCAATGAAGTACACAAGTGGTGCAAGCGTCAACGTCACATCGGCAATCAAGGAGGGGACCGTCCGATTCGAGACAGCGAATAATACGGATTTAGGCGAGGACAGGCCCTGGGAGCTGGTATGGGAACCGTTCTATGTCATGGAAAGTTCCAGGAGCAAAAAATTCAGCGGCACCGGTCTAGGCTTATCCATTTCACGAACGATACTACAAAAGCATCAAGCATCATTCGGACTCGAAGTACGGGATGGTGTCATCGTCTTTTGGTTTCAGATTCCACTGAGAGGGCGGCACGCTTGAACCGTCCCGCGTATGAGAGAGGGTGTCCCATAAGCCATGAAAATGGCAAGGGGCACCCTCCTTTTAAATTCTGTAAAACAAAAAGAAACCGTTC
>NZ_JBYTCO010000008.1:0-98576 GCF_058790355.1 Paenibacillus sp. FW101-FHT12H11
ATATGTAAATATTTTGAAATATAAGTAATGTTATTCATTTTTTTGAGTGATGTTAGGTTTCTCGCAAACGTAGTGGAAAATATCCAATGAAAAACTAAATTTGCGCATTTTTAGGCTGTGTTCATTGGAATTTGTCCAATGAGGGGGAGAGGAAGTAGTTAGTGTATTGGAGAGTAGGGTGCAGGCGTGCAGGAGCATAGGGTTGCAGAAGTGTAGAAGTGTAGAAGTCTAGGAGTGTAGAAGTCTAGGAGTGTAGAAGTCTAGGAGTGTTAGAGTGCAGTTGAGTACAAGTAAAGGTGAGTAGAAGTAAAGGTAAGTAGGAGTGCAGAAGCGTAGAAGTAAAAGAGAGTAGCTAATTAGATGTAGGCGAGTGAGTAAAAAGCCGTACGTCCGCTTTATTTAGCATCGCTCATCACCTCCCCCCGATGAACACATTAAAGCCAACGCCCCGTTGTATTTTTTACAATATACAGACGCTTTTTCCGCTGCAATCTCATCTTCATTGCACAAAATACAATCATTTGAACCCGAAATGACAAAAAAGTGCCCATTTCATGCGAAATGGTTGTATAAACTACAACATAGATGAGTAAAAAGCCAGATAGACTCCCATTTGGTTGTACAAACTGCAATATAGTGCAGTACGGCACTAAGGAGCACTGTCTTTACTCCACTGCATGGCCACCTCTCCACCTCACTTCTCACTTCTCACTTCTCTCTTCACTACTCTTCTCTTTCCCCTCCTCATTCTGCGTCACAACTACTTTACTCACTCTACTCCCCAACCCGCTTCTCGCTACTCTAAACATTCCTCTCTTCACTCTTCACCACTGCTACTCTACTCACTCTGCTCCTCATCCCTCCTCTTGCTACTCTACACGTTCCTCTCTTCACTCTACACCACTGCTACTCTACTCACTCCACACCTCAACCCTCCTCTTGCTACTCTACACATTCCTCTCATCATTCTACACACTCCTCCTCTCACTCCACTCGACAACTCCTCCCTTCTTGTCCTCCCCCAATCTCCTAAAAAAACTACAAAAAAACCTAAAAGCAATGGCGTACCAGCCCAAGCGCTGGGACGCTATACTTAAACCAACCCAAATGAAAGCACTTACAAAATAAAAGAAGGGAGGTCGCTTACGATGCGGTTACTTCGCAAAATAGCATTAGGCATCGATACTTTCATCGAATCAGCCGCACTGATCGGTTTGCTCAGCATGATTATTATCGTTACTGTCCAGGTGATGACGCGCAAGCTGTTCGATTTCGTATTTTTCTGGTCCGAAGAAGTGACCATGCTGCTGCTCATTTGGTTCTCTTTCATGGGCATTGCGATTGGATTTCGAGAAAAGCTTCATCTCGGCATTGATTCCTTCACGCATAAGCTTCCAGCATCCATCAACAAAGTACTGGATAAAGTGATCGAGTTAGTCATCCTCGCTTTCGGAATCTATCTGGTGTTCTATGGCTGGGATTTCACTGTCATGATGAATGAATCCGAACTGCCGGCCACCGGATTGCCCAACAGTACTCTCTATGTCATTATGCCGATCACTGGCGTTATGACCTGTGCTTATGCGCTGCTGCAACTGTTTGGGATCGAAACGAAGCGGCATGTCAATCTTCAAGAAGGAGGCAACCATTAATGGATCCGACCATTGCCATACTCATTCTTTGCGTCGTCTTCGTCCTCCTGATCATCCTGCGCTTTCCGATCTCGCTAGCTTTAGCCGGTTCATCGCTGCTCACTTTGCTTTACTTGAAAGTGCCGCTGGCTACCGTTGGCCAGACGATGATTCAAGGGATGAATTCGTATTCGCTTCTGACCATCCCGTTCTTCATCCTGGCCGGCCAAATCATGAGCGAAGGCCAGATGGCCTTACGCCTCATCAATCTGGCCCAAGTTCTCGTAGGCGGTATTCGCGGGGGCTTAGCCATGGTCAACTGCGTTGCCTGCATGTTCTTCGGGAACATTTCCGGCTCCGCCATTGCGGATGTTTCCTCGATCGGCTCCGTCATGATTCCCATGATGAAGAAAAAAGGCTACGACACCGACTATGCCGTAGGTGTCACCGTCTCCGCCGCCATTCAAGGCGTCGTCGTTCCGCCAAGCCATAATCTCGTGCTGTATTCTCTGGCAGCCGGAGGAGGGATCTCGATTGCTTCGCTTTTTCTCGCGGGCATCGTTCCTGGCTTGATCCTCTGCGTATCGCTTATGATCACAAGCTATTTCATCGCCATTAAGCGCGGCTATACCAAAAGCGAGGCCGTTCCCCTGCGGGACATTCCCAAAATTGTGCGCGACGGCCTGCTCTCTCTTTTAACAGCGGTCATCATTCTTGGCGGAATCTTCACCGGTTGGTTCACGGCTACAGAAAGCGGCGCGCTAGCGTGTTTGTACGCTTTTATCCTAACTTTTCTCGTATATCGGGATATTCCGATCAGCCGCATGTGGGTCATCCTGAAACGCACGTTCCGAACCGTCGCGATGGTGCTTTTCCTCATTGCCGCCTCCGCTACCTTCAGTTATGTGCTCGCCTTCCTCAAAGTTCCCGGCATGCTGACGGATTGGATGCTTGGCATCACCGACAGCCCCATCATCATTCTGCTGATCATCAACGTGTTGCTGCTCTTGCTTGGCGCACCTATGGATATGGCTCCGCTCATCCTGATCATGACGCCGATTCTGCTGCCTGTCGTCACCGCGCTTGGGATGGACCCTGTTCACTTCGGCATCATTATGATGTTAAACTTAGGCATCGGATTGCTGACGCCTCCTGTTGGAACCGTTTTATTCGTCGGCTCCGCCATCGGCAATATCTCCATTTCCGAAGGCACCAAAGCCATGATGCCCTTCTTCTATGTCATGTGCGTCGTGCTCATGATCCTGACTTATATCCCTGGTCTTGTGATGTGGCTGCCAAATCTTATGAAATGACCAACTAATTTTATGAAAAAGGGGATCACCAATATGAAAATGAAAAAATCATATATAACCGCACTTAGCACGATGCTCGGTGCAAGTCTGCTGCTAGTCGCTTGCGGCGGGGGAAGCACTCCGACAACGGGCAGCTCGACAACAGCTCCGGGAGCAGCCAGCCCTGCAGCAGCCAAAAAAGCGGAAGGTCCGAAACTGACTTTTCGTCTGGCTGAAACACATCCCGCCGACTATCCGACAACTCTTGGCGATAAAAAATTCGCCGAACTCGTCAATCAAGCCTCCGATGGCCGCATCAAAATCGACGTCTTCCCTGCCTCCCAGCTCGGTGAAGAGAAAGCTGTTATCGAACAGGTGCAATTGGGTGCGATTGAGTTCACCCGTGTCAGCACCGGAGCACTTGGCGGCTTCAACAAGCAATATGAAGTGTTCAGCTTGCCTTATATTTTCGACAATGACAATCACCAATGGAAGTTTCTTGAGAGCGAACAAGGCACAAAGCTGCTGGACAGTTTGGAAACTTCGCGTATGAAAGGTCTTGCTTACTACAGCTCCGGAGCGCGTCATTTCTACTCCAAGAAGCCTATCAAAAGCATTGCTGATCTCAAAGGACTTAAAATTCGCGTTATTCAAAACAAAGTGAACATTGATCTCATGAATGCGCTCGGTGCGAATGCAACACCAATGCCGTACGGAGATGTGTTCAACGCTCTGCAAACAGGCGTTATCGATGCCGCAGAGAACAACTATCCGAGCTACTTCTCATCCAATCATTTTCAGCAGGCGAAAAATCTCATTCTAGACCAGCATCAACGTGTGCCGGAAGTGCTTTTGATCTCCAAAGTAGCTTGGGATAAACTGAGCAATGATGACAAGGCGCTGATCAAAAAAGCAGCCATCGAATCCGTCAAAACGCAAAAAGCCGAATGGGATAAATTCGAGAAAGACTCCGAGGCCAAAGTCAAAGCGGCTGGGGTCACGATTACCGATGTCTCTGATCTCAAGCCATGGCAGGACGCAGTAAAGCCGGTTATTGAGAAGTACCGCGCAGAGTACAAAGAAACGTTGGAAGCTATTGAAAAGGCGAGAAAGTAATAACAAACCAAAAGGAACCTGAGATCAGCTCAGGTTCCTTTTGGCTCTTGCAGCTTCCCTCCATTTTTCCGATATTCCAGTGGAGAGCTCCCCGTCAGCTTTTTAAACGTATTGCTAAAATAGGCAATATCGCCATACCCCAGCCTCTCGGCGATTTCAGATACGCGCAGGGCGGTTTTGATAAGCAGCCTCTTCGCCTCTTCCATTCTCATGAGGATGACATAGTCAACAAACTTGCCGCCCGTTTGCTGCTTAAACAACTGACTTAAGTAGCTGGGATTCAGATGAACCAAAGCTGCCGCATCGGTTAACGTAATATCCTTCGCTAAATTAGCAGCTACAAACTGCTGTACTTGCTCGATAACTGACATTTCGGCCGTTTCGAGCGAACCATTCATGCCTCCCGCCGCCTCTTTTAACAGCGCTCTACTTTGTATCCATCGCTCCAAACAATCCGCCATCGCTTCCGTTTCCACCGGCTTCAGCAAATAATCTTTGACCCCGTAGCGAATCGCTTTCTGCGCGAATTGAAAATCGTCATAACCGCTCACAAGCACCAGATTGGCTGTCATCGCCACCATCTGCTCAGCCAACCCGATGCCGTCCATAATCGGCATTTTCACATCCGAAATCACTAGATCCGCCGCATGCTTCTGCACCGCATCCAAGGCTTCAAGGCCGTTGGCGCATTCCTGCACAATCGTAACGGGGAGTTTCGTTTGCTCCACAGCCTTGCGCAGCACAACCCGAACCCATTTTTCATCGTCGACGAGAATGATTTTATACATGTCCCTACGCTCCTTCCCGCAGCCCAAGTCCCAGCGGCAATTTCAAGCTAACGGTCGTTCCTGCGCCTGCAAGGCTTTCCAGCTCTAACCCGTAAGCTTCTCCGAATAAATAGGCGATGCGCCGATGCACATTCACGATACCTATCTGTGAAACGGCTGCAACCATATCCTTTTGCAGCAAATCGAGCTGTAAAGCACGCAGCCTTTCTGCCGGAATCCCCGTCCCGGTATCTTGGATCTCGATGACGAATTGCTGCTCATCCAGCTTTTTAGCGGAAATAGTAATATGAACCTGACGGTCGCTCGTCTCGATGCCGTGGATCACGCAATTTTCCACTAAGGGCTGCAGCGCAAACTTCGCAATCAACTGATTTTCCGCCCAATGCGGGATTTGAAACTCGTAACTGAGCTTCTCTTCAAAACGGTACTGTTGTATCCGCAAATACATCTCACAAATATGAATTTCCTGCTGCACAGAGCTCGTAGCACCCGCATGGTTCAAATTGTAGCGCAACAGCCTCGCCAAGGAGGCAACTAGCACTGAAATGTCGGTCATATCTTTTTCCAGCGCCATCCCCCGCACCGTTTCCAAAGCATTCATAAGAAAATGAGGATTCACTTGGGATTGGAGCACCTTAAGCTCGGTTTCCTTCTGGCGAAGCTGAAGATCCTTTTCCCGCAGCTGGGAGTAATAAATCTCATCGAGTAAGATTTGCAGTTTTTCCACCATTTTATTAAAATCATTCGTCAGTTGCCCAATCTCATCCTTCGATTCGATGTCCACCCGAGCATGAAAATCTCCTTCTTTTACCCGTTTCATAAAATATTGCAGAGCCCGCACCGGCCGAACGATGCTTGTCGCAAAGCCAATCCCGATTAGATAAGCGATAACGAGTGTCGCAGCTACCGTCCACCAAATGGTTTGCCGAATATATTGTGTTCCGTGCGTCAATTCATGTTCAGGGATTGTCGTTACCAACCGCCAATTCAAATAGGACGATCGGCTAAACGTATAAAAGGGCTTATCGCCGGTTAATGACTGATAAGAGCCGCTCTCCTGCTGCAAAATATAGTCCAGCTGATCCCACGCCGCCAAGTGGCCAATATCCGTGTACTCCGGGGAATAAATATACCTTCCGTTTGGGTCTAGAATCGATAAATACCCTGTTCTGCCAATCGTTACACGTTCAGCAATTTCTTGAATGCGTTTAAAATTCACTTCCATGATGAGCGTGGCCACAGGTTCTAAGGTATTGGGACTGACCAATCGCTTCACGATGGAGAGGACTGGCACATCTTCAAGCTCATACCGTTCCGAAGGCGGACGGATAATGAGCATGATGTCGCTGTTGGACGGCACGCTGGCAAACCATGGCTCTTCGATAAGCTGCAGCGCAGGTGTCACATTTTTATCCATACTCGTGTCGAGCACCGTTTGATTTTCCATAATCAGCATAATCCGGGAAATGTCCGAGCGGGAGTATGCCGTATCTTTCAGAAGCTGCATCATCGGCTCGCGAATGCCGGAATCCCGCACTTCCTGCTCACTCGTCATACGAAGAAACTGCTGCATGGAGGGATGATTTTGCATCCGGATGGAGTCGATTTCGAAATCCCGAATGTAATATTCGATATGCAGCTTCACCTGCTCAATAATTTGTTCGTTGCTTAAACTAGCTTCCTCGCGCAGCACTTCTGACGACTTCTGATACGAAATGAGCCCAACGATAACCAGCGGAATAACGACCAACATAGCGGAATATACGAGTAGTTTGATGGTCAATGGCCGATCGCGCAAAAACAAACTTCTGTAGAACCACGTCCAAGCCCGGCGGCTTTTTCTACCCATAATTGCCTCCTCCCGTGCATCGATGTAAACGCATTCACATTAAAAGAAAGAAAACCAGTTGCAAGAGCAACTGGTTAACGTTTCACAAGATCTTCACGAATCGGTGTAAATACATCCAGCAAAGCAGATGCTTCCAAAGCTGTTACGCCATGCTGCGCTCCGCTAGGTATGTAAACCGTTTGTCCTTGTTCGATGACCGTCACAACACCATCTATCGTAAACTCAATTTTGCCTTTCAGGCAATAGGACATTTGTTCATGCACGTGGCTGTGCTGATATCCTACAGCTCCTGGCTCAAAGTGAACCTCCATCATCATTAACCCGACTTCAGCTTTCAAAATGCAGCGTTTCACGCCCGGTTCAGCCGGTTCCCACACGCCAATATTCGACATCTACCTTTCCCCTCTCCCATTTAAACGATCCTAGAAAAATAAAAAAGGGCCGCAAGCGGCCCTTCACTTACAAAACTAATTATAACCCAAAAGAACCAAAATGAACATACTTGAAAATAAACGAACATTACATTTCTTATTAGGATGAAACAGCCGCACGGTCTTTCCCTTTGTCTGCTTCACCCGCATTTTTGTTAGCGGCTTGCCGGTCCTGCTTCATTTCTTCCACTGTTTTCACCTTCAAGCGCGCTGCGCCTTCATAATCACGGGTAGGAATGAGATTGCCAGCGGCAAGGCGGTTTTTGGCTTCTTCAATGGCAGTTCCGTACTGCGGCAGCCATTTCTCTTGGGCAACCAACATCTCATCCACCATTTGCCAAATTTCTTTCGGATTGCAGACAGCTCCAACAAGAGGATCCATCATGAACGCTTGACGAAGCAGTTTATCGTCACCATGCACAGCTGCTTCTACAGCCAGACGCTGTACAGAAATGCTGACATTACATACGGCAGCAGGTCCTAATGGCAGATTTCCTACGTGCGGCATCGAAATCCCGTTGCCATCCACATAACCCGGTGCTTCAATGATCGCATCATTTGGCAGATTCGAGATGACGCCGTTATTCACCAGGTTGAAATGTCCGCGATACACACGGCCGGTTTCAAGGCCCTCGATGATATAGGAACCGTGCTCTTCACTACGCTTTTCTGCCGTGTAAACCATTGCCTTATCCTTCATCCAGTTCGGGAAATCCGTCTCAAACCAGTTCCGCCCTTCCGTACATACGCGCAAATAACCGCCCGTTTCACCGTTAATCCAGCTCCCTAGATCAATCCAATCTTGGATTTCACTAGCGCGTTTCCGGTACCATGGCACATACTCGCTAAGATGCCCGTTGGATTCTGTGCTGTAGTAGCCGAAGCGACGGAGCATGTCGATGCGCACTTTCTCCGTGCGGGCATATTCCGGATGGTTCTCGAACGCTTCAAGCAGGCCTTGCGTCAGATCCTTGCCTTGGTGGCGGGCCTGTACGTACCAAGTTTGATGATTAATTCCTGCACAGATAATATCGACTTCTTCTTTCTTCAAACCGTACACGTCAGCAATTTGACGATGGCCGTGCTGCACGCCGTGACATAACCCGATTGTCCGTACGCCGCCGTACGTATTGCAAGCCCATGTCAGCATCGCCATCGGATTCGCATAATTTAACAGCAGCACATCCGGCGAAGCTACGTCGCGAATGTCTCCGCAAATACGCAGCATTTCCGAAATTCCGCGTTGACCGTACATAATGCCTCCGGCGCATAACGTGTCCCCGACGCACTGGTCAACACCATATTTGAGCGGGATATCGACATCCGTAGCAAAAGCTTCCAGACCCCCGACGCGAATCGTACATAACACGTATTTTGCGTCTTTCAAAGCTTCCCTGCGATCCGTGCTTGCTTGAATTTTAATGTTCAGACCATTCTCTACAATATCCCTTTGGCACAGCTCAGTTACCATATCCAAATTATGTTGGTTAATGTCTGTAAAAGCGACCTGAATATCTTTAAACTCAGGAACTGATAATAAATCCCTTAGTAATCCGCGTGTAAAACCAATACTTCCTGCTCCAATAAAAGCCACTTTAAATGACATGCTTATCGCCCTCTCTATCGTGTTCTCTACCTTTCACATTGTATCAAGCACGAAAGAGAAACCGTTATCAAATTTCTAACTTCCTCGTCTCACTTTTGTCAAAAATCCTAACTTCTTTCGGATAGTTTCGTTTCTCCGCATACATGGATTTACGAAAATCGGTAGGCGTAAGACCCGTATAATCTTTGAAAAGCATATGAAAATACTGCCGGCTTCCAACTCCGATGTACTCACAAATATCGGAAATCGGCACATCGGTTTCGAGGAGCAGCATCTTGGCCTTTTCCATCCGAATGCCGGTTAAATAAGCCATTAATGTCTGTCCAGTCAAAGCTTTGAAAATCCGCTGCAAATACCCTGGATGCAAATTAACAGCCCCGGCAATATCCTTCACTTGGATATCCCGGTCATAGTTCTGATGCAAATACTCCATCGAAATCTTCACATATCTTTCACTCTGCGCCTCTCCGCTATTGACTGTTTCACGCCAAAGCCGTGCAATACGAATCAGCAGTTGTGTGATCAGGAGTTGAACCATCAAGTCGCTTTTATTCGCTGCTTTATCCAGCTCAAGCACCAAGCTTTTCATAATATGGTAGACTTCATCCCCATCCCGCAGCACCAAATAAGGAGCTTCTGACGCCAGTAAGGCGATCAACAGGTCATCTTCGGCAGCCAATTGCTGAATAGAGGGGTATACCCCTTTATTTGGCGTAAAACGAAATTCTACATTCAGCATTCTGCATGGATTAGCTGCATCAACGAGCAACCGATGGGGGACGTTGGCATTTATAATCATAAATTCGCCTTTTTTGAGCGCGACCTTCTCGGTATGCGCCGGCTCAGTTTGAACCTCAATTTCGCAATATCCTTGAATTGTATACATAATTTCAGTGGCATCATGACGATGAAAGGGCATTTCAAAGCCTTGCCATTGTTTAAAATAGTACGCCATCACATGCGGGTGACCGTTCGATTCCATTAAGAGAGCCGGAAATAACGATTCGTTATCAGGCATAAACGTCATCTTTCCCTTCCACAAAACGTTGTCATTCCTATCGTCATTGTAACCCCCTATTAATAAAAAGAAAATCGTCTGGCAGTCAATTGCATACACCCTAGAGCAGAGCATACCTAGCCCAAATAAAAATGGACAATCCTGCTAATTTTATGATTGAATAAAAATACGATACTATGTATAATTATTCATTATTTCTTATTTTTATTATAAAGGATGTGTCTATGTGGACAAGAAAAAATCATGCACAGATGAATTATTGGCTGAGGCGAATGCCTCGATTCTATTCGTTGCAAACCGACCTCAGGTCGTTATGGAACGCGGCGAAGGGATGTATCTCTGGGATACGAACGGGAAAAAATATTTGGATTTTATCGGGGGGTGGGCGGTTACCAATTTAGGACATTCGCCTAAAGTCATCACAGATGCTTTGCTGGAGCAATCAAGCAAGCTTGTTAACGCCAGTCCGGGCTTTTATAACAAGCCGATGGTTGAGTTTGCCCGTCTATTGACGGACTTATCGGGGTTAGAGCGCGTATTTTTTGGCAGCACAGGTGCGGAAGCCAATGAAAGTGCGATTAAACTTGCCCGTAAATACGGGGCTGTCCGTAAAAATGGCGCTTACGAAATTATTACCGCGAAGCGCAGCTTCCACGGGCGTTCGTTGGCTGCTACGGCCGCAACAGGAAAGGCCGGCTGGGAGCATATGTTTGCTCCGCAACTGCCCGGCTTTGTGAAAGTACCTTATAACGATATTGAAGCCATGAAACAAGCGATCACTCCGCATACCTGCGCTATATTAGTCGAGCTCATCCAAGGCGAAGGCGGTGTTTATGAAGCTGATTCCGCCTACATCCAAGCACTCCGCGCCTTATGCGACGAACAGGAGGTTTTGCTCATGTTCGATGAAGTGCAAACCGGAATTGGCCGGACTGGAACCATGTTCGCCTACGAACATTACGGCGTAATGCCTGATGTGCTCACACTCGCCAAAGGGATTGGCGGCGGATTTCCGTTATCGGCGATGCTTACGAAAGAAGCGTATAATCTTTTTGAAGCAGGCGACCAAGGCGGCACCTATACCGGGCAACCGCTTGCCATGGCCGTTGGCCTTGCTGTCGTAGGCGAAGTGCTTCAGCGCAAGCTTCCTCAGCAAGCCGCAGAGCAAGGAGCTTATTTGCTGCAAAAGCTGCATGGTCTTAAGGAGCAATACGGTGTGACCGATATCCGCGGAAAAGGATTATTGCTAGCTTTTGATCTTCCTGAACCGCGTGGTGCCGAACTGGCAGCCGCTTGCCTGCAAGCCGGCTTGCTGATTAACTCGTCGGGTCCGAGTACCATCCGGTTGATGCCCGCTTTGATTGTATCGAAAGCGGAAATCGACGAGATGATGACTCTTTTGTGCGACGTGATGGATCAAGTTTTCAAAGATGTAGCGTTACGAGGCTGATTTATCTTTGGAACAAAACCGGAAAATAGTCGTTCGCAAAAAGCTGCCCCTGCTGCGGGCGCGGCCCCAACAGCCGGATATTGTCATGCCGCTGAACGCCTGCTCGATAGCTTGTGCCACCCGGCATCAAGTGCGCTACGATTGACAAACGAGGCTCCACCGTTGTATTGGCACCGGACCCGTGGAACGTTAGTCCGTGATGAAAGCTAGCCTGCCCTGCCTTCAAAATGCAGGGCTCTTCCACCCAATCGCGGCCTGCGGCATATTTGTCCCGGAGCTCTTCCATGTTGGGATTAAAGAACGTATCGCTATCCGGAATCAGCCCCCATTTATGCGAACCGACGATCGTCTTCATCCCGCCATTGGTCAGGTCCGTGTCCTGAAGCGCAATCCAGACAGTCACCATGCCCGGATTGCTGGAACACTGCCAGTAGCCATAATCTTGATGCCAACCCACATTGCCTACCGCCGTCACTTTGTCACCGACACCCGGTTTATAGATGACCTGATCATGCCACAGTCGAACTTCATCTGTTTGCAGCAAGTCTGCCGCCAGCTCCCCGATCAACGGATCGGTGACGGTACGGCGAACCTCATCATTAATCCACCAACCGTTGTCCAGCTTGCGCAGGGCGTCAGGGTTGGAAGTTGGCCGATAATGGTTCATCGGAAGCCCGTCCCCATCATAATCACCACCCCAAATGCGTTCGTGCGCCTCCCGAAGTCGTTCAATCTGTCCATCATCCAGCAGATTCGGTGAAATCCAATAGCCATCCCGATCGAATACTTCCTTATCCTGAGTTGTAATTTTATAAGTTCTTTCTGCTTGCGTAGTCATAGTAACATGCCTCCTTCTTCGTCTTGCTTTCATCATACGGGTTCTGCCGGTTATTGACGTTCACAGACCTGCTGAGTAGTATGAGAAACATAGAAGATAAATAAGAACATGTTCAAAAAAGGAGGCTTGCCTGTGGTTGCCAAACAAAGTCCCCGCTGGACCTATGATGCCGAGTTACAAGCATCGATTCCTGATGTTCCGGAGTTGGTCCTTTTCGGCTTCGATGAAATCAAATCGGCGCTCCCCCTCTCCTACCATCAACATGACGGCTATGAATTTGTACTGATAGAACGCGGGAAAGCGAGCTGGGAGCTGGACGGACAAGTCTATGAAACCAAAGCTGGCGATGTCTTTCACACTTGCCCGGGCGAGCTGCATCGCGGTGGTTTCAATGTCATAGAACCGAGCCGGTTTTGGTGGTTCATCGTCACGCCTCCCCATACGGAAGATTGGCTCCGACTCCCTTTGGGAGAAAGCGAAAACATCGCTAGCGCTTTGCAGATGCTCCCGCGAGTTCGCCATATCGGCCTGCAAGCCATTCAAGGCTTCAGGCAGCTAGGCGACGCAATAAACAGCAACAGCCCTATGCGTTCCACCGCCGTACGCCAGGCAGTTATGGGGCTGCTGCTTGCCATCGTGCAGGCGAATGAGCGTATGTTTTCGCTTGCGGACGATCTGGCCGGCCAATTCGACCTGCTGCTCCGCCGCATCGAGGATGAGCCAGAATGGCGGCCGGATGTGGATGAATTGGCGGGCATTGTCCGCGTCAGTCCCTCCCACTTTTTTCGGACTTTTCAGTCGTATACGGGACTGCCTCCCATGAGTTATATCGAACGGATGCGAATCAAAAAAGCTTGCAGCTTGCTCGCTGAGAGCAGCGCTACCATTACCGAGATCGCAAATTCGCTTGGCTACGCCTCTTCCCAGCATTTCGCCACTGTGTTTAAGCGCATCATTGGGATGACGCCTATGCAGTGGCGGATGTCTAGCGGAGGGTGAAGGGTATTGCGAACAGAGCTAAGGTGGCTGAGTCAGCCTTAGGGGAACTACGGGCCGCTATTTCGCAGAAAAGCGGCGATAATGTTGTTGCTAGGGAACTACAGGGCTCTATTTCAAGGTATTTGGCGGATTTTTCGCCAAATACTATGAAATAGAGCCCCACTGTTCCCCTTCCTTATAAACAAGGCGCATTTCGCAGAAATAGCGCCCTGTAGTTCCCCTCTGCGTCTGCCCCCACAGCGAAACCAAAAAAAGAACGAAGCAGCAACCCGCTTCGTTCTTTTTCTTAATCCCGCTCGTTCGTCGAGAAGGCGCTTTTGATATTGTCCATAATTTCCTCGACCGCGTCACTGACCAAATCGGTTGGCGTCGTACTTTCTTCCTCTGGCTTCGTCGGGATCGTATCGTTGCAGACATGGTCGAAATAATGACTTTTATCCATAGACATAACCTCCTGTAGGGTTGTTTTTTCCTTAATCTTGCTCCTTTATGCACTTCGATGGTACGAATTGTAACCTCGTTCGAAAACACTTGCTTAATCCGGCTGATTGGAGTAAATTAAACCTATATGAACCTATATCAACATAAATAAACCATTCCAAGGAGCGATTATCACATGGATATCCGTTACGCATCACACCCGAACGAAGTTAAACAATTTGACACAGAGCGCTTGCAATCCGAGTTTCAAATCAACGCTTTATTTGTTCCAAACGAGATTAAACTAGTTTACTCCCACGTTGACCGTTTTATCATTGGCGGCGTTCTTCCGATTACAGGTTCCCTGCAGCTGCAAGCCGATAAAAAAGAAATGGCGGCTGATTATTTCTTGGAGCGTCGCGAAATCGGTATCATTAACGTAGGCGGACGCGGGACGATTACGGTTGACGGTACGGTTTACAACATGGATTCCAAAGATTGCATCTACATCGGACTAGGTTCGAAAGACATTACTTTTGCCAGCGAAAATGCGGCTGATCCGGCTAAATATTACTTCAACTCAACGCCTGCTCACAAAACATACCCAACGGTAAAAGCGGCAATTAGCGAAGCGACTCCAGCACATCTGGGCAGCATTAATACATCCAATGAACGTACAATCTACAAATATATCCACTTGGATGGCATTCAAAGCTGTCAACTAGTTATGGGTATGACTCTTCTTAAACCGGGTAACATGTGGAACACAATGCCTTCACACACACATAACCGCCGTTCTGAAGTTTACTTCTACTTCGACATGCCGGAAGATGCGGTTGTTTTCCACATGATGGGCGAGCCGCAACAAACACGTCACGTTGTTATGCGCAATGAGCAAGCGATCATTTCCCCAAGCTGGTCGATTCACAGCGGCGTTGGCACTAATAACTATACATTCATCTGGGGCATGGCCGGCGAAAATCAAATGTTCGACGATATGGACGCCGTGGCTATGAAAGATTTAAAATAATCGGTAATCTCTCTTTTGGAAAGCGATGATCATCGATGAACCCTTTACGCAGATACGAAACCATAATGGAAATACTCCTGGCGCAGAAAGAAGTCACGGTTAACGAACTTAGTGAACGACTGGACGTAACAGGCAAAACAATTCGTGAAGACTTGGCCAAGCTGGAGGAAAAAGGGCTGCTCGTCCGCATTCATGGCGGCGCTATGCTCGCTCAAAGCGATCAGCTTGGCATTCTTTCGGCGAAGGAGCCGATCGTCAAACATGCCGATCAAAAATCGGAAATCGCGACGATTGCCCTTCGCTACATTCAACCTCGAGACATCATTGCCCTCGACGGCGGCAGCACAACTCTTGAGATTGCTAGGCGGCTGGACAATCAGCCGCTTACTGTCGTGACCAATGATTTATACATTATTTCCGAGCTCCTTCATAAGGAAGAAATCCGGCTTGTTGTTCCTGGCGGATACCGAACGCGGAATATGCTTGCCGGGCCTGAGGCTGTTGCCTATGTGAGCTCGCTGAACATTCAGAAATCGTTCATTTCTGCGACCGGCGTTCATCTGCAGCACGGCTTTACGATTTATACGAGCGATCATGCCGACTACAAACGTGCATTGATTGCATCCAGCGCAGCTGTCTATGGCGTCGCCGATCACTACAAATTCGGCCAATGCGCCCTGCGCACTTTTGCCTCTTTGTCTGAGGTTGCCCTGATTATCACCGACAGTAATCTGCCTGCAGAAACGGCCAAGCAATACCGTGATGCCGGCATCCAAATCGTCACTCACTAGTGAAAAGGAGTATGTTTCATGACACTTTTTAACTTAGCAGGAAAAACAGCTTTCGTAACCGGAGCTTCCGGCGGTCTAGGTCAAGCAATGGCCATCGGGCTTGCTGAAGCAGGCGCTAACGTCATTGCTGTCTCTTCTTCCGAAAGCGTACAAACCGTTGAAGCGATTCGCGCATTGGGCGGTAAAGCGGAGCTGATCGCAGCTGATTTAAGTAACGAAGACATCCTTGAAGATGTCGTCAACCGAGCTGTCGGCATTTATGGCGGCATCGATATTCTTGTAAACAACGCGGGAATCATTCGTCGCACACCGGCTGTTGACCACTCCCGTGAAGATTGGCACGATGTCATCGACCTGAACTTGAACTCCGCTTTCTTCCTGTGCCAGCTGATCGGCCGTCACATGATCGAGCGCGGCAGCGGCAAAATCGTCAACATTGCTTCTATGCTGACTTACCAAGGCGGCATTAACGTACCTGGCTACACAGCTAGTAAACATGCGATTGCCGGTGTTACGAAAGCATTAGCGAACGAATGGGCAGGCAAAGGCATTCAAGTCAATGCCATCGCACCTGGTTATATGACAACAAACAATACCGCGCCAATCCTGAAAGATGAGAAGCGTACACAATCGATTACAGAGCGTATCCCGGCTGGCCGTTGGGGCTCACCTGAAGATCTCAAAGGACCTGTCGTTTTCTTGTCCTCTAACGCTTCGGATTATATGAACGGACACGTATTATGCGTGGACGGCGGATGGATGGCGAGATAGATGGGCATCGGGACGCTAGCTCACACTGTCGGTCATCTTCCACTGAATCAATTAACAGAGAAACTGCGCGGACGAGGCGTTGACTTCGTGCAGTTGGCTCTAAGCAAAGCCATCAGCGATATCGACACAAGTTTGGGCAAGCTCAGCCCTGGACTCGCCAATCATATTGGCGAACAGTTCCAGCGCGCTGGTATCCGGATCGGCGTACTCGGTTGCTATATCAATCCGATTCATCCAGATCCGCAGCAGCGTCGCCATGAAATCAACAGATTCAAAGAACATCTGCGTTATGCCAGAGATCTCGGAACGTCCATCGTAGCAACGGAAACGGCGGATTTGACGACTTATCTCGCGCAGGATCCCGAGCGTTATGAAGCTATCGGTTGGGAACTTCTTAAGCAAACCGTTGAGGAACTGGCGGAGGAAGCGGAGCGTTGGGGTGTTCACATTGGTCTTGAGCCAGTTTTCACGCACACATTATCCAGTACGGAGAAAATGGTGCGTATTCTGGAAGAAGTCCCGTCGAGCAATTTAGGGGTCGTCTTTGATCCCGTTAATTTGCTTCCTCCAACTGCCATTCAGTCACAAGAGGCATTCTTGGATCAGGCATTTGCAGCTTTCGGAGATCGCATTGTTCTGGCACATCTGAAGGATGTTATCGTACAAGACGGCAATCTGAAGTCTGTCCGTTCTGGCGAAGGTATTTTCCAAACCAAATCATTTCTGGAAAAGCTTCATCGTGCAAAGCCGGGTGTTGACATTTCATTAGAGCAGCTTACCGACGAAACGATGAACGATGCCTTCCATTTTGTTAGAAGTCTTATGTCTTAAAACAAACTAAAAAAACCTATTCCGATCTTCAGAAGATCGAATAGGTTTTTTATTTATGTTTTAGGTTGCTCCCGTACGACGCGAACAGGCCGTTCGACCCAATTGTCGCGTTTCATTGGCCGCACTTGATTAATCGGGTTATTGTAATCAATCTCCGGATTTTTACCTTCAGCCCTTGCAGCCTCAGCCAGCTTCTCTTTATAACCCGTTCCAGGTGCCGGTCCGCCGCCCCCATTGCGCTTACCTTTATTCCAAACTCTGTTCTTGCTCATCTCACCACTCCATTTTTTGTTTAAGTGTAAGGGCAAGAGCAGAAAAACGCAAATTTTTATTAGCGGATTACACCAAGAGGTACTTAACAAGATCAGCCCTGCATGTCAAATACTTCAGCTAAAAGCCGGTAGGAATGGATTCTCGCTGCCACATCATGAATGGGTGAAACCACCATTAATTCATCAGCTTGATATGCTTCATTAAGTTTGATCATTTGGGCTTTAACTTGCTCCGGTGTACCCACGATCCGCTTATGTTGGCGGTCTTGGATCAAGGCCAGATCCCCCGGTGTATAAGGATAATTTGTTGCTGTCTCAGCCGAAGGAAACGATGGCAGCAGTGCGCCGCGGCCCAGGGAGAGGAAAAATAAATCTGAGCTCGAAGCCAGACGTTTGGCCTCTTCTTCCGTATCCGCGCAAATCACCATAATCGCTGCAAGCGAGTGTGCTCGCTCATTCAGAATCGACGGTTTAAAGTTCTCGCGATAAATCCGCAAAGCCTGCTCGCAATCCGCATTGCCAAAAAATTGCGCAAAACCAAAAGCAGCTCCTTGATCAGCCGCTATTCGGGCACTGTCATAGGAAGAGCCTAACAGCCAAATTTCCGGTGCCGTCTCAATGATTGGCGAGGCATGCAGAGCCGCAAAACGGTGGCTTGGCGGCAGCGAGTCATATAGATAGCCCGTTAGATCAGCAACCTGCTGCGGGTATTGATCTACGCTAGTATATTTCCCCTCTTGCAGAGCGCGCGTGGATATCGGCATTCCGCCTGGTGCGCGGCCAAGACCAACATCAATCCGTCCCGGATGAAGGGCCTCCAGCAGCCGGAAGTTCTCCGCCACCTTATAAGCACTGTAATGAGGCAGCATGATGCCGCCGGATCCTAACCGGATACGATTCGTTTTGGCAGCCAAATGTGCAATAAGCACTTCTGGACTTGAGTGCGCAAGCGCTTGTGACGCATGGTGCTCCGAAACCCAATACCGCGAATACCCTAATTTATCCGCTTCTTGCGCCAACTCCGTCGTTTCGGCCAGCGCATTTGCCGCGGTGCGGCCTTCCCCTATTTGTGATTGGTCCAAAATACCCAATTTAAACATCGTCGATCACCTCACCTCTAACTGTAACACAAGAAAGCACAGAATAGCAAAAAACAGTCAAGCATCCTGCTTTGACTGGCTCCAAAACGATATGGAATATCTATGACGTCGAGTTCTCACGAGTTCTCATTGGACAAAATCCAATATAAACACCCTTCTCAGGCGAAATATCGCCTTCTCGTTGGATTTCATCCAATGCCAACCCTCGTCTCTTTCAACTGCACAGCCTGCGCTTAGCGAAAAACTGAAAACTAACGGTTGCCATCCACTTATCCCTTCAACGACCCCGCCATCACGCCAGCTACAAAATAACGCTGCAGAAATAAAAACAGCACAACCATCGGCGCCGCTGTGATCACGACGCCCGTTAACAACATCGGGTAATCCGTCACGTATTCCCCTCGAAACTGCAGCATAGCAAGCGGAAGCGTGAGCTTCGACTTGCTGTTGATGAGCAGCATTGGAATGAGCAGATCATTCCATACCATGACGAACAAAAAGGTTGCCGTAGCGGCCAGTGAAGGCGCCGACAAAGGCAGGGCAATGCGCGAGTACAATGTCCACTCGCCGGCCCCATCGATGCTGCCGGCTTCCAGAATCTCTTTGCTCAATACCTGCATGAAACCTTTCAGCATGAAGACTGTCAAAGGCATCAGCATGGCAACAGATACAAGTATTAAGCCGTATAAGCTGTCCGACCAGCCAAGTTTGTGCGTGAGCGAATAGATGGGCAGCATGTTCACCTGAGACGGGACGATGAGTCCTGCAAGGAACAAAGCAAACAATATCGTTGCGAGTCTGCCACCCAATCGAAAAATCGCATAGGCGATCAAGCTGCCCAGCAGCAGCTCAATCAATACCGTGCCTAACGTCACTTCTACACTGTTCCAAAAATACTTGATAATCGTCTGGCCTTTGAACATGGACGTAAAGTTAGACACAGTGAACGGCTTCGGCCAGCCCAGCGGCGAAGCAAAAAAATGCTGCGTCGACTTAAACGACGAAATAAATACAAAATATAAAGGCGCTGCAATAATGACTGCATACAGCAGCAGCACAGCGCGACCAAACCATTTCATTCCCATATTGGTCAACCTCTTTTGGATTAATACGAAACACGGTCTGCACGCAGCGCTTTGAACTGCAGGACCGTCAAAACAGACAACAAAATAAGGAACAAAACAGAACCGGCAGAAGCCATGCCAAACGAATAGTTAGCAAAAGCCGTGTGATAAATGTAGGTTGTCAAAATCTCGGTCGCATAATTAGGTCCGCCGTCCGTCATGGTAAAGATTAGATCAAAAGCTTTAAACGACTGAATCGTCGTATAAGCAACAACAATCGTCGCTGACGGAGCCAGCAACGGCCAGGTTACTTTGCGGAACACTTTCCACCTGGTGCCCCCATCTATTTTCGCCGCCTCATATAACTCTTCCGGAATCGCATGCAGGCCGGCAATAAATACAATCATCATTTGCCCGGCATGCGCCCAGACTTGAACACCAGCTATGGCGTAGAGCGCGATTTTGACGCCGCCAATCCAATTTTGGCCCCATGCCCCAAGCCCAGTTTGGTTGAGCAAGGTATTAATTAATCCCAAGGAAGGATCGTACATAAACGACCAAATCAACCCCACCGCCACAGACGAGAGGATGGTCGGGAAAAAGTAAAGCGCGCGCAGGAGCACGTGAATTTTACTGTTTTTCACGAGCAGCATGGCTAGTGCCAAGGACACCAGCGTTTGCGCGATCACAACCGTCAGCATGAATTTCGTATTGTTCCAGAGCGCTTTCTGGAAGACGATGTTATGCAGCGTTTTGGCATAATTGTTCAACCCGACAAGCTGATAGGACGGCGATACGCCGTCCCAATCTGTAAACGAGTAAAACAATCCGGTTAATGTCGGCCCTACGAATAAAAACAAGTACAGCAGCGTTCCCGGCAGAAGGAACAGCCATAACACACGGCGATTATGGGTCATCTTATTTAACTAGATGCTGATCGATAATTGCTTGCGCTTCTTTCGCAGCATCCTGAGGCGATTTACCGCTGAGCACAGCCTGGATCGAATTCGTTACCGCCTTCTGATTATCAGCATTCGTGATGCTGAAGCGCGGCTGGAAGAGTGTTTTCTTTCCTGCCCACTCTGTCGCTACCTGAAGCTCAGGCGATGTGTACTGAACGTCTTTGACCGTTACATTTTGCCCCGTCTCATTCGCATACGTCCCCGCAATCTCCTTACGGCTCAAAAATTCAATGAATTTCTTGGCTTCAGCCGGATGCTTGGATTTGCTATTCACGGCTAGCATAAACGTACTAGTGTGGACACCTTCATATTTTGCCTGGTCAGCAGCAACTGTGATAGGAGCGAGCAGTTTTTGCTCCAAGTTCGGATTTTGCTTTTTGTTTTGGGCTAATTGATAGGATCCGCTGGCCAGAATGGCTGCTTTTTCTTGGATAAAAAGAGCCCCTGCTGCTGCATCCTTTGTGCCCAACGCATCAGGCTGGAGATAACCTTTGTCGTTAAGCTCCTTGAATTGCGTTAAGGTTTTGACCCAGAACTCGTCGGTTAATTTCGCTTGACCCGCTTCGACTTTAGTGAAAATATCGGCGCTTGGTTCATTGTTCATCACCATCGTATTCATAAATTGCCCCGGGCCGATATCCGCACCTGCAAAAGCGATTGGAATAATGCCGTTCTTTTTCAATGTTTCGCATAAAGCCAGAAAGCCTTCCCAGTCCTTCGGCGGGGTCAGATTAAACTTTTGGAACAGTTTGACGTTATAAATCGGATCGTTGTAAACCAGCTGATAGGGCACCGCCACTTGTTTACCGTCTTTTTTGCCCACTTGAATAAGGGTATCGTTATAATTGCTCAGAAATTTTTCCGAAGATAAATCCGTGAAAATACCTGCCTTGGATAACGCTTCGAACTGCGCGCCAGGGAACGTTGTGAACACGTCACCTACAGAACCGTCCGCCAGCTTGGCTTGCGCGGTGGATTGGTACTGCTCCGAGGGCATCGTTTGCATCTCGACCTTAATGTTCGGATTCTCAGCTTGGAATTTGGCAATAATGCCGTTCAAGGAATTCACGTCTTCTCCACGCCAATGCAAGAAGCTAATCGTTACAGGTTTGCCTGAAGCAGCAGTTGTCGCGCCAGCTCCGGTAGATGCTCCTGGTGTTGAAGCGGTGTCTGTATTCGATCCGCATGCTGCCGTAAGGATGGAGAGCAATGTGATCGTAGCAACGAGGAACCCGCTCTTTCTTTTATGTTTTTTCATGGAAAGACCTCCTGATTAAAAATGTTTCGTTACGATGTTGCTTGCTTTATGCGTTAGATGGCACTCCGGCCTCTTGCAGTTTCAATTGCCATTTCTCACGGAATAACGGAAGTGCAGCTTGACCAAATGTTTCTGCCTCCTCCAGATGAGGGTACCCGGAAAGGATGAATGATGAGACGCCTAATTCGGCGTATTCAACCAATCGATCCGCAACTTGATCGGCTGTGCCGACAAGGAGGATTGCACCACCGGAGCGGACAATGGATAAACCCGTCCACAAATTGGGTCCTACGACAAATTGTTGATCCTTCGAAAGCTCTCTCAAATCGTTCTGCCGCTGCTGATTGGTCGCATCTGTTTTGGCAAACGACGCTTGCGCTTGCGCAATCGCTTCTGGCGACACCTTGGAGATGCTCTCCCAAGCTGCTGCCCAAGCCTCTTCTTCCGTTTCACGAACGAGCACTTGCGCTCTCAGTCCGTAACGAAGAGGACGGTTCACTCCTGTTTCTGCCGTATACTCGGCCCGAACCGTTTCGATCTCACTGATCTGTTCACGAATCCAATCATGAGGTTCGCCCCACATCAAATACGCGTCGGCCACCTCAACAGCCAATCGCTTGGCAGCAGGCGAACTTCCTCCCAGGTAAAAAGGCGGATGCGGCTTTTGAACCGTTAACGGGGATGAAACGGGACGATTGAATTGATAATACTTCCCTTGGTAAAGCTGGCTTTTTTCCACCTGTTCATTCTTCGATACATCCGCAAACTCGGAAGCCGCGAGGACATCGGTTTGCGTCCAAGCTTGCTGCATCACTTCTACATACTCTCTAGCCCGCTCGTATCTTTCATCATGGGCATGTGCTAATGGATCCCCTAATTCTTCCAAATCCTGCACAGACGAGCCGGTTACGACGTTAATCATAGCCCGCCCTCCGGAAAGCACATCCAATGCCGCTCCCATCCGCGCTGCCAGTACAGGGGCCACCAGTCCGGGACGTACGGCAACTAACGGCCGCAAAGTCGTCGTATGGCTCATCACCGCTGAGCCCACCACCCAAGCGTCCAAGCAAGCGCCTCCGGTTGGAATCAGGACAAATTCAAATCCGGATCGTTCTGCCGTTTGGGCAACATCGATTAAATAATCTAACGTAGCTTCCCGCTCCGGGGCTACCCCAACATACTTACCATCACCGGATGTCGGCAAAAACCAACCAAACTCAATCTCTTTATGAAGTGTCATCTCAGGCTCTCCTGTCGACTTGATGTTATTATTTTGTTATTTCCAGTTGTCTGGTCAAAATCCTACAAAATAGGTAGGAATAGAATGTATTTGTATCATAACAACGAACCACGGGCGTGGTCAATGTCATTTCGTGTTATTTTCAACTTGTCAATTTGTGGCTTTTGGTCTTATGATGGAGTTGTCATTCTGCTTACTTCATGAAAGTTAATTGGGCTGGGCATGTGAAAAAGAGGTGTAGTCAATGAGGAAAAACATGCGTGAAGATCATCATGAGTATTTGGAGATTTACTATTTTACCCCTTCCGAATTTGAAAAAGCAGGCAATGTGTGGCCCATCCGCATCGGCCATAATATCGCAAAATCCAATTATCATATCGGTCCCAGGACGACGCCCTATTATTATTTGATTTTCGTGCTGGACGGCCAAGGGACATTTTATCAAAACAATCAGAATTTCCTACTGGGCAAAGGAGATATGTTTTGTTTATTTCCACAGGTGACGCATGAGTATGTGACCGTCGCGAGCAATCCGCTGCGTAAAATTTTCGTAGCTTTTGACGGGAAGCAGTCGCTTCATTTGTTGGAACGAATCGGGCTAAGCCCTCACTCGCCTCATCTCTCGGGCGCTGCAACCGAGCAAGCTCTAAGCCTGATGTGGGACTTCATAAGCGCAGTCAGCGAAGGAGAACGCCAAGCAACAGATCTGACGAGACTGAATCATCTGTATCGTGTTTTTGATTCATTATCAGGCATGCACAGGCCTGCGGCCAATCACGAAAATCGCTCCGTTACCTGGCTGCAGATGGGCCTCTCCTATATGCAAATCCATTATGCCGAAGGAATCACGGTACAGCGAGTATCGGATCATGTTGGCGTAGAAAGAACACATTTTACCAAACAATTCGGCAAAACGTACGGGGTCACCCCGATGGAGTACCTCCAAACCTTGAAAATGAATGAAGCCAAACTGCTACTGGAGCAAACGGCATACACACTTTCCGAAATTGCAAATTCCGTTGGCTATCCTGATTTATTTAGCTTTTCTAAAGCGTTTAAGAAGCAAATCGGGATGCCCCCAACCCTCTATAGGCAGCAAAATAGAAGCAATTCATGATATTTACATGAAATAAGCCAAGAATTGACAATATCTATCAATTTACACCTCTACCAAAAATCTGCGATTGATGATAGTTTAAGATATACATCAAAGCGAGGGAGAGATCAGAATGAGAACCATTTATGAGAATTACCGAGGCTTTAAGATTAGTAAAGAAGAAAGCACCTATAATGCTATCTCTTCAGACCATGTTATTTTTAGCCGCTGGCAGTTGAGTCAGGTCCTGGACACGGTCGATCAATATGTGGATATTACTGATCCCACTACATCAACGAATAGCGAGTTTGGTTTACCGCAAAACTAAACTTAAACATAGCCTCACGTGAAAGAACCTAGTGGTATTTTTATACCGCTAGGTTTTTTGCTTGTTAGATTTCAGATAATCTAGCGTAAATTTCCGCTTAGTTTTCAGTCAGAGGGAACTGGCGTCCGCTATTCTCGGGGAATTCAACCTATTTCCTCCCGAGCGGAACTACAGGGCTTTATTTCGCCTCCATGGCAAGATTTCCGGGTTAAAATAGCAAATAGCGGACGCTAGTTCCCTTCACAGTCGGAAAGCATGCCTTTTCCATGAAATAGAGGCCTGTAGTTCCCTGACGATAAGCGGTTGCACGACTGCATTTGTACCGAGCCAGGACTACTCCACCCGCAGTAGTTCCCAAGCCTCAGGCCGGAGGCTGCTTCCATTCGTTCTCATCAAGGATAGCCGGAATCTCAATCAAGGCACGCACGCCTTGATCCTCTCTGTGGCTGTAGCGCAAGCCGTAGCTGCTGCCAAAATGCAGCTGAATCCGCTTCTGAACGTTAATAATACCGAACCCGCGATTGTTTTCTTTGCCTTTTAAAATCGCATTCAGCATCTCAATATCCGCCTGCCGGTAACCGTTATCTTCCACGCTGATCATGACGAGACCACCCCGCACGCGCACCGTAATCCACAACTCCCCGTCTTGACTCATATGCTTGATGCCATGCAGGATGGCATTCTCAATAATTGGCTGCAAGATGACCTTCGGCACGAGATACTTTTTGGCCTCCTCCTCAATGTCCCAATGCACCTGAAAAGCGTACTCATAGCGGAACAATTGCAAGCGGACGTAGGCCTCCGCATGATTCATTTCCCCCATGACCGGAATCAACAGCTTTCCTTTACTTAACCCAATTCGCATAATTAGCGATAAGTCTTTAATCATTTCAGCGGATTCCGCCGCGCCTTCCATAAACGTATGCCAATAAACAGACTCCAGCGTGTTGTACAGGAGATGCGGATTAATTTGCGTATGAAGAATCGATAACTCGATTTCCTTATGTTTTAACTCCAGCTCATATTGATCATAAATCGTCTGATTCAAACGGTCGGTCATCCTGATAAAATGATTGCTGAGCAGCACGATCTCATTTTTACTCTCCGAATGCATGGAGATGGCGAGCGGCCTGCCTGGATGATAGGAATTGGTAATACGCGCCAGCCTCGAAATCGGCTTCAAAATCGATTGAATAAAGTAGATGCTGGCCAAAAATAAAATCAAGAAGTAAATAAACATAATCCAATCCACGAGACGCTGCACACTAATATGATCGATAATAATCGATTGAACAGGCACCCTCATGAGCAGTTTCGTGTTCGTAGCCTCACTTGTATGAAGCACATGCATGTACTCCACGCCGGCTACTTTCAGCTTATAAACACCCTCCACTTTATCCGCAGCTGCGGGCACTGTAGAGCCAATCTGGAATTTCTCCGTGTTGGTGGCGAGCACCGTATTTTCTTGGTCCAGCAGCATCACTTGCCCATCCGCATATTTATCAAAGGGCGAAAAATCCTGCTGCAAAGGCGTCTCAATGCCCGACACAAGCAAGTAACCGATGACCGTCTCTCCGTTATAAATGCTGTTAAGCTGCCGCAAATAAGCAACCGTTTTCACGTTATTCGGATTATAACCGAATTTATCTATGACGCGAAGTACCCCTTTCCCCTTTGCTTGACTCACCGATTTATACCAAGAGAGCGCATTCAAATCCGTCGCATAAAAGATCCCATTGTTTAAAATATCCGAATTCGGCACGAAGGAATATTGCTTATCGGTGTCCGAAAAGAACATGGAATAACGAATCGCATTCGTTGAATAATTGCTCAAATATTTATCCAGCGTCTTGAAGATTTCAAATCGCTCATATTCCGATGAGGAGGGGATGCTAGCGAGCTGTTGAATCTCCTGAGAGATCATGATTTTTTCCGTCTTTTCCTCAAAATCGCTGCTTTCCCGATCCAACGTTAAGTGGCTGCCCCGCACTAATTGCAGCAAGGCGTTGCCCACCTGCTCTTCTGTAATGGACTCCAGCTTTTTGGCGACAACCAGATCCAGAACCAATATCGGGATGACAACGAATAAGATGAGCAGGACGATCAGCTTTTTCATCAGATTCATATTACGCAGCATTTTTCGCATAAGGATTACCTTTCCTTTCCAGCCATTTCATCAGGTCATACTCCCGATATCCCTTGCTTTCACCTAGTTTCGCGATCTCAGAGACATTCTCCTTTAAGCAAAAGAAAACGCCACCAGAAATAGTTTCTGATGACGTTATTTGCTTATCCTTTTACGCCGGAAACTGAAATGCCACGAATAATAAATTTTTGAAAAACGAGGAAAAACACCACCGGCGGCAGCATCGCCATCGTCAGCACTGCGAAACGGACGCTCCACGGGATCACCGATGTCGAATAAACGACATACAGATAAATCCCGGTAGCCAAGGGATACATCCCTCTCTCCGACATCACGAGACTAGGCCAGTAGAAATCGTTCCACGTCGCCGAAAAGATTAACATCAACAGGGTACCGATAATCGGTGTTGAAAGCGGAACAGCAATCCGGATGAAGGAGCTGAATTCGGTTGCGCCATCTATCCTCGCCGCTTCCAGAATCTCTTTGTGAATGCCGTCAAAAAAGTTTTTGAGCAGCAGCATGAAATACGCATTTGCCGCAGCCGGCAGCCAGAACGCCCAGTAGGTATTCAGCATCCCGAGGCTTTTCAAATTGAGTAAGTTAGGCACAACGTACGTGGCCGGCGGGATGAGGAGCGTGGAAAAGAAAAACAGCGTCACCCATCGTTTAAAAGGAACTTTTAAGTGCGACAGCGCATATGCCGCTAATCCGATCAACAGTAGGGAAACGATCACATTGCCGACATAGATGAACACGGTATTTTTGAGAAATGTCAACAAGGGAAGATCGAATCCGGTAAAAGCATCCTTATAGTTGGTCCAAACCCAGCTCTCTGGGAAGAAGGTCGGAGGGAAAGCGAAAAATTCCTCCCTCGTTTTTAATGAACCGAAAAATGTATTGAAAAACGGGTACAGCATCGTTACACCCATAAAAAGCATCAACACCACCATAATGGTGTAGCCCGTGCGTACCGTGCCTTTTTTCATATCAAATCTGGAAATAATGCCGCGCTCTTCTTGCTTCATGCCTTCTCACCTCTACGCTGCAGCAAATTGTATAACACAGACAACAGGATTAAAACAAAAAACATTAAGCTGCCCATCGCGCTTGCTTTGCCAAAATCAAGATCCCGGAATGCCGTATGGTTGAGCCACAGCAGGTACGTCAACGTAGCATTGTTCGGCCCGCCATCGGTCATGGATAACTGCGCTTGGAAGCCCTGTGACGTTGTAATCACCTGCAGAAGCAGCAGGAGCAGCATCAAGGTTCGGATACTAGGCAAGGTGATGTAGCGGATTCGCTGCCACACGCTCGCCCCGTCAATCTCCGCCGCTTCGTAGATATCTCGTGGAATTCCTACGATAGCGGCGATATAGATGAGTGTAGCCGCCCCGAAGCTTTGCCACGTTTCCAGCAGAACGATGGAACCCATAGCGAGCTTAGGGCTGAAGAATTGCAGTTGAGGAAGCCCCAACGTTTGCAAAAAAGAGTTGATCGGACCTACTGCATCATAAAACCACTGCCACATGCCGTACAAAACGATAGCGGGAATCGCACTGGGCAAGTATCCGATAATGCGCGCTCCCCCCTGAAACCACTTTAATTCCGTGACTGCGATCGCAACGAGCGGTGGGACCCAGAAGCCGATCACGATACCCAGCGCCATATAATACAAGGTATTTTTGACAGATATCAGCAGAAGCTCATCCTGAAAAATACGAAGATAGTTTGCAAGGCCAATAAAATGATTGCCATCCACAAAATCAATATTGTAAAAGCTGTAGAAAATCCCTTTTATAATCGGCACCCACAAGAATATAATAAACAACACAATCTCCGGGATGATGAATAACGTTCCCCACAAATACCAATTAATCTTTTTCTTAACGGCGCTTGCCGCTGCGACAGGCTGTACACTTAGTTCTGCATCCATCTCCAACACTCCTTATGAAATCGGACCTAAACCGCAAAGGCAGCTTAGATCCGATTGTTCCGGTCGCTATTCGACTTTCACTTTATCAAAGACTTCCGTTTGCACTTTATTCGACGCATCTGCCAGAGCTTTTTTCAAATCTACATCTTTGGTTGTGAACACTTTTTGGATCACATTGGCCATCTCTGTGTAATACTTTTGCGCTTCATATTGGGCTTCCGGCTTACCGTCCCAGAGGCTGAGCAGCTGCGGATCGTATTTGAAGACGTTGTCATATTTCGCTAATAAGTCCGTGTATTTCTTACCGAAATCGGAGGAATCTTTCCAGTAGTTGATCGGCTGCGGAATGTAGACGCGGTTTTTCGTTTTACGGTCCTCGATCTCTTTTTTCGTGGAGTTCAAGAAATCGTCCGTGAAGTACTCATCCGTGATCCATTTAAAAGCCACAGTCTGCTGATCTTTGTCGCTCTTCGGATTGATCACGCGGTAGTTGCCGCCGAGAACGCCCGTATGTTTGCCGCCTTTGGTAAGCGCCGGCATCGGATATACCACCATATCCTCTTTGGAGATACCGCCTTCATTAATCGCAGCATCTGCGGCATTTCCGCTTCCGCACATGACCATCGCGCCGCGTCCTTGAGAGAATGCGCTTAGTGCATCCCCGTAACCGAGTGCCCAGTTTTGTGGAATCAAGTTTTCATCTTTCAGCTTTTTATAAAATTCAAGCGCTTTCAAACCTGCATCGGAATTGAAGATTCCTACGACTTTACCACCGTCGAGCTTCTGCACATCTCCGCCCGCTGCATAGAGGAAATTCGTCCAGTTCCAGCCCGCTTCAGGACCTTTGCCCATTGGAATAAAACCAGCAATACCTTTGGCCGGATCGTTGATTTTTCTCGCAGCGGCAAGAAGGTCATCCCACGTCCAATCCATAGGCGGCAGTTCCACGCCTTTCTCTTTGAACAATTTCTTGTTCAATGTAATCGTCATAACGTAGCCATCGATCGGCACTCCGTACGTTTTGCCATTCACAACGAACGGTTTGGAGAGGAGATCATTCATGTCTTTCGAGTGCTCCCAGGCGTTCATGGAATCGGTGATGTCCGCTACCCATTTCTTATCAACAAGCACTTTGCCTTCCGTTGCATACGTTGTGTATTCGGTCGGAGCGCTGTTTGAAGCCATTTTGATCCCGATTTCAAGCGGATTGTACTGCCAGTCGTCTTTCTTAAATTCAACGTTCGGATTTTTCGCTTTAAAACGGGCGATCCGCTGATCCAGTTGATCATTTTTCTCTTTTTGGTCCGGCTTGAAGCCTTGGGCGGTGATGGTCACCTTTTTGGCCGCAGGCGTTGCCGTAGAAGCGTTGGTTGCTCCCGTTGCGGCAGGACTCGCGCTTGGCGCGCTCGTTGTAGTGGATGATGTGCCGCATCCTGCCAAAAAGACCGTCAGGGCAATCGCCGTAATTGCGGATGTCTTCTTACCTCTCATATTTGGTTCCCCTTTCAAAATCATGTTAGTTACGTTTGCTGCTACAATTCCGATTATAAGGGGTATCCCGGCAGCCTTGCGATGTGCCTTGTTACGCTAATCATGTCGCATATTACGGTCCCGCCACTTTGATCTCCGAAATATTCATCCCGAAATGTTTTTTAAATATTTTGCTAAAATGCTCCGGCGATTCGTACCCGATTTCCTCCGAAATCTCATATCGGCGTTTATCTGTCGTGAGAATCAGCTGTTTCCCTTTTTCCATACGCAGCCCGGTCACATAATCCCAAATCCCCTGGCCCATCACTCTTTTAAACAAATAACTCAAGTAATTGGGACTCAAATGCACACTGTCTGCGATGTCCTGCAGCTTCAACCCTTTATCGCAAAAATGATGTTCAATATACGTTTTCGTCTCAAAAACAATGCGATTATTCGCTTCGTCCACTTGCGTGTTCGTTAAATTCTGCTCATTCGTCGTTTTGCCGATATCCTCTATGTAAAACATATAATGGTCTTTCTGCGTCTCTCCCCACATCAAGCTCTCCATCGCTTCTTGGTAGATGACGGGCCACTTGATGATGCCTTCCTGAATACGGCTGATGCCGATTTGGCATTTGACATTCACATATTTTTGCAAATTCGCATGAATCATTTGAGCGACCATCAGCATCTGATTAATACTGAGCGTTCCTTGTTTCTCTTCCTCAGGAATTTGCATCAACAAGGAAAACGTGGAATTATGCGTGTTAAAAACAAGATGGCTCCACTGGCTTGCGGTCTCTTCAATAATATTCAAAGCGGCGTACTTCAGAAGACTACGGTCCTTCAGCGTCGCAATCTCCTCATCTCTAATGCCGCCCCGGTTTAAAAATAACTTGATCACCAGCATGCTGTAATGGGTGCCGGACGCACGACTCCCGAGCTTCTCCCTAATATCGGGCACTTCGGATTCATGCACGGTTCCCGTGACAATCTCGCTCAAATAGTAGTTCATTTCCAGCGTCGTAATGTCCGCCAACGTACGATTGCCTTCCCAATTGGAAAAATGCTGCTGCCTTTCTTCCTTCTCCTTAAGCAGCTTCGCTGTTACTGCAATCAGGTGCGGCGGAGTAATCGGCTTCACCAAATATTCCTTGGCTCCGAAACGAATCGCCTTCTGGGCGTATTCAAACTCGCCATGAGCGGATAAAATGACAATCGGAATCGATGGATCTTCCATGAATATATTTTCAATTAATTCTATGCCGTTCATCTTTTCCATCTGTATGTCGGTAAACACGAGATCGATTTTCTCCAAATGGATGAAATCGAGCGCCTCAAACCCGTTATATGCAATAAAAACCTCGCCAACATCCAGCTTGGATTGCTTCAAAATGGTTGCTACACCTTTACAAATCATAGGTTCATCATCGACAACTAAAATATTTACCATAGTTCACCTCGGTATTCTTTTCATGCATCTTCTTCATTTTATTGTACAACAATTGGCTTTCCTATGGTTTTTATTACGTTTATTGTGTCGGATGTAACTATGTGAACCTTGCCATAAACCCTCGGGAGTCTGAGTACTGGAACCCTAAGTGCGGGAACCTAAGTGCGGGAATAAAATTGCCATAAACCCCTACGTTTGAGCACGGGGAGGGAATTGGATATGGGGTTCCAACCGTTTCTTGAAATCGTGTTTCTTTTGAATTTATATTTATGGTTTAAACACGATTTCAAATACGGGCGCTACGCTTTTCCACCCCATATCCATTCCCTTTTTGTTCTACTTGGAGTTGACTGCTGCTTATATGTCTTTTATACTTACTTGCTTACTTACTTACTTACTTACTTACTTACTTACTTACTTACTACTTCCGATGTCCGGCACCTTGCCTCAAAATCCTAGCACAACCATTACATCACTTCGCATCACATCGAACACCAAAGCAGCACCGACATAAGCAACTTATATGAAAGACTCATTTCTGTTCAGACCACACCATGAATCACTTATTACCAAACACTTTTCGCCATCTCCCATCCTTCCCCAATAGGCATCACTAGAACGCTGATGAAATCAGCATTCCTATGCGTTCACCCCTCCGAAAGTCGCAGATAGCTCGCTCTTAAACTAGCATAAACAATTGAGGGGCTCGATTGCCCCTCTTAAATATCTCTGCCGGCTCGGCCCAACCGCAGATGGGAACTACAGGGCGCTATTTCTGCGAAATGCGCCTTTTTCATAAAGAAGGGGAACTGTGGGGCGCTATTTCGAGGTTTTCGGCGGATATTCCGCCCAAGACCTTGAAATAGAGCCCTGTAGTTCCCCTGCAACAGCTCTATCGCCGCTTTTCTGCGAAATAGCGGCTTGCAGTTCCTCAAAGGTGGCTTCGAAGCCACCTTAGCTCTTTTCTTGAGGCTGCACGCCTCAAGATGCCTCACTTGAGCGTTGATTTCATCAGCGCTCACACACTTAACCCCTCCGAAAGTCGCAGATAGCTCGCTCTTAAACTAACATAAACAAATGAGAGAGCCGATTGCTCCCTCTCAAATAACCCCACCGGCCAAGCCCAGCCGCAGACGCCCAGTCTCTCCCCAAACACCAATAAACCCGCCCCCATCAAATACCGATGAGAACGGGTTTTCTGCTGCTGGCCCCGAAATCGACGGCCAGCATATTCTAAGGATGTGCACTAAGTGCACTAACGAGGCGGCAACTCAATTCCTCCTACTTGTACAAAGGACCAAAAGAGCTGCAAGCCCTGAAATCCGCACCTTCCGGATCGGACGTTCCAAAATTGCTCCAAACACGCGGGCGGAAGATTTGCTCTTTGGCCACGTTATGCATAGAAACCGGAATTCTCAAAATCGCCGCTAACGTGATCAAATCTGCGCCAATGTGGCCGTAGCTGATGGAACCATGGTTCGAACCCCAGTTATCCATAACCGAGTACACATCCGTGAATGACCCTTCACCTGTCAAAATCGGAGCAAACCAAGTTGTCGGCCATGTTGAATCCGTACGATCGTCCAATGTCTTATGAACATCTTCAGGCAGATCCACGGAGTAACCTTCGGCCAATTGCAGGACAGGTCCCAAGCCCTTCACAAGGTTGATTCGGGACATCGTTACTGGCATTCCACCTTTGGTAAGGAAGTCTGACGAGTACCCGCCTCCGCGGAAATATTCGAGGGAAGCCGGGCGCCAAGATGTCGCTTTCAGACATTTGCCCACTTCTTCATCGGTAATTTCCCAATAAGGTTTCATGGCAGGCTGACCGTCACGCGACTGCTCACCTGTACCGTCGAGTGCTGCTGGACCCGAGTTGATTAAGTGAAGAATGCCGTCCTTTGCCGCCCCGCTTAATGTGTGCCCCGTCACCCGTTTAACGGAGTCAGGACTCCAGTATGTTCTTACATCTGCAAAAATTTGCGCCGTGTTCGTCAAAAGATTACCGAAAAGCATCGCAACCCCGTTAAGGCTGTCGTTTTCGGTAGCAACCAAATACGGCGCGCGTTTGCCGTTCCAGTCAAAGGATGTGTTCAAGATCGCTTCCATGAAGTCGCCGTTCGGGAAATGATCCGTCCAGTGGCGTTGGCCTTGGAAGCCGGAAAGGATTGCGTTGTGACCAAGCGCTTCTTCTCCAAATTCAAGATCGGCCAGGCGCGGATTGCCTATCATTAAGTCCCTGACGATCATGGACATTTTCACAACAGTCTCCCAGTCTTGATCTTTTCTTTCACGTGTTGTTTGGATGGCGGTTGGATTATTATCCGGCCCTTCTGCGCAATTCTCTTTAACCCAGTTTAGCGCCAATTGATACTCTTCTGGATCAAAAATTTCCTCCTCTATGCGGCGAACCAGCTCCGACATATCGACATACTCGTTGCGCATACCCAGGTAGTTTTGAAATAACTCCTCATTCACGATCGAACCCGCAATCCCCATGGAAACGGAGCCAATCGCCAAGTACGATTTGCCTTTCATGTAAGCGGCTGCAAGACCGGCCTTAGAAAAACGGAGCAATTTCTCCTGAACGTCTTGAGGAATGTCCGCTGAACCGGCATCCTGCACATCTTTCCCGTAAATACCGAAGGCAGGAATCCCTTTTTGTGCGTGACCGGACAAAACTGCCGCCAAATAAACAGCGCCGGGACGCTCTGTACCGTTAAAGCCCCAGATCGCTTTCGGTGTGGACGGATCCATATCCATTGTTTCTGTTCCGTAGCACCAACAAGGAGTAACCGTAATAGACACGCCTACGCCGGATTTCGAGAATTTGTTGGCTGCGGCTGCCGCTTCCGCTACCCCGCCAATGCAAGTGTCCGCGATGACACATTCAACAGGTTCGCCATTTGGATATTTCAAAGTTTCGCTCAATAGTGCCGCTACGGCTTTGGCCATGTTCATCGTTATTTCTTCCAGAGATTCGCGAATCCCTTTTCTTCTGCCGTCAATCGCTGGTCTGATCCCGATCTTCGGGAAATCCTGGTTCCATCTATGATTGCTGTTTGCCATGTTTTTAACCTCCTCAGTAATGGGTTATTGAGATTTATATGGTTCTATCGCATGTCAACTTTTAGGGTTATCGATAATTCAAATTACGAGCTAATGACACCTTTTTTCAAAATAACATTGGCGTATAAAGCTTTCTCGCTTGTTGCTACAATGGCATAAGCTTTCTTGGCTCTTTCATAAAAAGCAAAGCGCTCAACATACTCAATCTCCGGTTTCATGTGCTTTTGAATGATTTCTTCGTATACGCCCCAGATCGGCGTTTCCACTTGATCACCGGGGACAACGGCCATTAAAGCTACCGGCTGTTCACAGTATGTATCCAGAGGGAACAGTGATAAAACCGCTTCCAACAAATCCGGAACGCCATGGCCGTCGCAGCGAAGCAGACGATTCGCATGGCTTGCTGCCGGAAAGTTTCCATCCGCAAAAATAATCTCATCGCCATGGCCCATCTCCATCAACACCTTCAATAACTCAGGTGACAAAATAGGCGGTATTCCTTTTAGCATATTCAAGCCCTCCTCTAAAAATATGTGTTATCGATAACTCAAAATTAGCAACTTTAAACCTTGCTGTCAATCTTTAATTTCTATACAATAGACAAATACATGAATGAAAAGGTGACGCTATTTGATTACAATTTATGATATCGCTGAAAAAGCCGGTGTTTCCGCCATGACCGTTTCCCGAGTTATCAATAACACGGGCCGCATCAGCGAAGCCACGCGCAAGCGTGTGAAGAAGGTTATGGAAGAACTTCACTATATTCCAAATTCAATGGCTCGCAGCCTCGTCCTTCAAAAGACGAAAATTCTGTCACTACTCATAACAGATATTACGAACCCGTTTTATACAACACTCGCCCGCGGGGCTGAGGATGCCGCACTTCGAGCCGGTTACCGGCTGTTGTTCGCAAATAGCGATGAGGACTACGCCAAGGAGAAAGGTTATGTCGATATGATGTTGTCTACCCGTGTGGACGGCGTCCTGTTCGCCCCTACCGGGGATCACTCGCTCGAGAATTTGCTGCAGCTGCAAAAACATAACATTCCTTTCGTCGTACTCGACCGTGAAATTCCGGGCATTGAAGCGGATCTCGTGCTTGGGGACAGCAAAGAAGGCGCAAGAAAGCTCGTAGAGCACTTGATTGAGCTCGGGCATCGTCGGATCGCCATGATTAACGGTTCCCCTGATGTATCTACCGCTCGTCTACGATATACAGGCTATCGCGAAGCACATCTACTCAGTGGGCTTGCTGTCGAGGATTCGCTCGTGATTCACCGAAATTTTCGGGATTTTCAAGATGAATCGGCGCTTGATGCGCTGATCCATCACGAGAATCCGCCTACCGCCATTTTTGCAGCCAACAACATGCTGGCCATAGGCGCCATTCAAGCCCTGAGAAAACGCGGCCTACAGGTTCCTAGCGATCTCTCGGTCGTTTGCTTCGATGGTTTCGGCCCCACGGATGCCTTAAATCCTTTTTTGACCGTAGCTTCACAGCCGGCCTATCAATTCGGCGCACTAGGCATGCAGCTGCTCATTGAGCGCATTGAAGGTGAAACAACGCTGGAGCATCGGAAGATGATCCTGCCTTCGGAGCTGCTCATTCGTTCATCTACGCAAGCTTTGGCGTGAGGCATCTGGTACGATGAGAAGCATCGCTACATGTGCACACGGTTCGCTGCCGCACTCCGCGACTATGTAAAATATCACCGCGTACTCTTACGCCTCACACCCAGCAAAATTCACAGGTTATTAAAGGAGATCCCATGAATCCAAACGTTAAAGAAGCCCTGCAAACAACTATCGACAACTGGAACGCCATGTCAGCCTCGCGTAACGATGAGCAGGAAGCGGTCGCTGACCAATTCCAGTCCTCTTTTTACCTATTCATCGATGTTTTCCGTGAATGGGTCCAAGCATTAGAGCCGCGGCCGTTATCCATCGACGATCTGATGAATTTGGAGATGGTGCAGGACATCCTTGTTGTCCTCCCCGCGCCGCTCCACCTCAACTTTGAGACAGAAGCCGAGTTGATCATGGATAATGTCCTCCGAGTTGACGATGATAAATATGATTAAACCCGGCATCCGCTTGAGTACGGCGGCCAACATTTAACGGAACTACAAGACGCTATTCTCTGACAAACAGGCGATTTAGCAGCAGAAGCGGAACTACAGGGCCTTATTCCAGCGAATTCACCCCATTTTATCCAAAAACCTTAAAATAGTGCCCCACAGTTCCCTTACAATGTCTCAAATGGCCAATTACATCGAATATAGCGCCCTGGAGTTCCGTTATCTCCCTCATCTGCACGGCAAACAAAAAAAAGCTGTCTCCAAAGGTCCATCAGACCCAAGAAGACAGCTTCATTCATGCCTATACCGTTTTATCCACAAAAGCAACTTGATTCTGCTCAGCAAATTTCTTCAATCTGCCCGCCATGGCCGCCACATCAAAACGATTCAACGTTCTGTTGTACACCCAACGCGGGGACTTGCCTTTCAGATGAATAATCACCTGTCCTGGCGCATATACGATCTCGTTAATGTTATCCGCGCCCAGTACCAGCTCTCTGGCAAATCCACGCTTTGACAAGCTCGTCTTGCTCACCTTCAGATAAGGTCTGCGAATGAAATAAACGAACAAACCTACTACCATGTATGCGCAAGTTGTGTACCAATACATGGTGTCCCCACTCGTTTTAGTCAAAGTTAACAATAGAAAGACGGAAATCAGAACGAAAAACAAAGCTAACATAATGCTTCTGCCCTTAAATACTTCAGCCCGATCAGGATCCGTAGAAATAGGGGCAATCCCTCTTTTGGACCTATCCTTATTGATTTTCTTAGCATTTTTACTGACCATTCGTTCCCACTTGCGAGACATTCATTTCACTCCTTGATTTTCTGCGTTCTGGACTCCCTGTCACTGTTGCTATCCCTATCACTACCTCTACCGCTACCACCGACATTGTTATTTCAACAATCGATGTAAGAGGCCTTCATACCATTTCCATGGCAAAAAACTCCTAGCCCAAAGCCCCATCTGCACACCGCGGCCAAGCGGATAACGAAGTTTCGCTCCCGGCTTGTCCACCAGCCGCGCGATTGCGTCTGCAACTTCCTGCGGATCGGGTGCGGTCATGGCCGCTTTCCGCGAATACGCCAGCACCTTGCCGAGCTGCTGCCAGTATGGCGATGTTTCCGTCGTATGAATAGCTTCGAAACCTTTTCGCCAAATCTCCGTGCGGTAGGCTCCCGGTTCAACCAGATGTACACGAATGCCAAACGGCAGCATTTCCAAACGAAGGGATTCGCTAAAGCCCTCGATTGCGAACTTGGATGTGCTATACGGTGCGTACCCGGGAAAGGCCGACATTCCACTCACACTGCTCACATTGACGATACAGCCTGATTGGTTAGCGCGCATGATCGGTAAAACGGCCTTGGTCGTCGCAATGACCCCAAACACATTGGTTTCCAATTGGGACCGCCAGGCTTCCATCGGTACATCTTCCACATAGCCGCCAACAGCGAAGCCGGCATTGTTAATCAGCACATCGATTCGTCCATACTTCTTCATGATAGCAGAAACAGCCTCTTCAATCGATGTCTGAATCGTTACATCTAAGCGCATAGTATCGATGGATGAGTTTACGCCTGTCTTTTCAGCTTGCAGCAGCAAAGAATCACTCCTGCTCAAGTCCCTCATCGTCGCAATCACATGGTACCCTTTTTGAGCCAGCGTAATTGACGTTAACAAGCCGAAACCGCTGGATGCACCTGTCACCAGTGCGATTCCACGTGTACTTCCCATCTCCGCCACCACCCCCTCATCTAGCAATCACTACCCTACATAATCCCACACAAACCTCACAATGTCGATATTCAAAAGTGATTCAGCGAGAGCAATTATTCTCTTGCATGCCCATAACGCAAGCATTTTAATCCCTCTTCCCTTCAAACAAAAAGAAGCCCCACAACAGGGACTTCTCCTTCTTCACTATCATTTATTCACATTGGAGTTATACAAGTTGCCTCCGCCCGTCCGGGTGTCATTCTGAGCCGTCGTCCCCGTAGCAGCGCTCGTCGCATAAACTACATAGCCTGTTGAGCTATCCAAATTCACCGTGTTATTGTTAAAAGCATTATTCGTACCTGTCGCATACTCCGTGCCATGGGTACGAACTTGGAAGGCATCCAACACGTTGGCATTACCGTTTCTGTACCCTTGATTATAGCGTACGATTGTATTTACACCTTTGATATCGATAAAACTGTCGGCACTGTTCGCTCCGCTAATGCCGGTACCGTTGAACGTACAGCACTCGATAATCGTACCGCTGGCCCCTTCTTTTACGTCAATATGCTCAGCGGTAATCCCACCGTCAAAATTCGTGTGAGAGATCACATTTCCCGTCACAACATGCTCATAATCCGAGCTGGAATCCGAACCTACATAAGCTCCTTCACCGTAACCCGCTTGGTATTTGCCGGTATCATAGATCAAAGAATACTCCAGTGTGTTGTTCGAGCTGCCGTCACGGAAATACACACCTTCGTCCCCAACATAATGAACTTCAACATTGTTAAGCAGATTGCGGTTTCCGTTGTCAATGATGATTCCTTTTTGAGCATCTGTAATTTCAATATCGCGAATTTGCCAGTAATCACCTGTCAGGTGAATGCCATAGGAACCATCGTTCACATTCACGCCTTTGAGGATTGCAGGGTTTGCAGCATCGCAGCTTTTCAAGATAATCGGATTGGCAGATGTCCCGCTTTTACCTGAGTAGAATAACCCTTGACCGCCTGGGTCGCCGGCTGCAGACGGTAGGTCTTCGGAGTGATCCCCAGCACTGTTTTAAATACTCGGCAGAAATAAGACCCATTCAGAAAGCCGACCTCCTGCGCGATGATACCGGCGCTATACAGCTTTTTCCTGACATGCTCAATCCCCTGAAGAATAGCTAAAAGCGATAAAACGAACTCTTCTTCCTGTTTATGAAGGAGCGTACGCGCCAGTTTCTCGTGAAGCCGCTCAAATAAAGCTGCCACATGCTGCTGCTCCCCAATAGCCTGACATTGTAATGACTGCTTCCAGAGATCTTGTAATGGTTCAAGTGAAATGGTTCTTTCCTCACATCAACATTCGTGCTTAGCTTCAATCGCGATCCCTCCAAATGATGGAATGAAATGGCAGCCTTTTGCGTGAGCACACTATATCACATCCAGCCTTCCTGCAATTGTGTAAAACCTAGGTTTGCCAGTGTTTTTTATAGGCAAAAAAACCTGCACTTGCTCCCTCGCAAATAAGGAGGATCGCAGGTACAGGTTTCTTGTTTTCACGCCGTCAGATTAAGCTTTTGCTTTATCAAGCAGCTTATCATCCTTCTCGATGTGGTCAGCTGTTTCTTTGCCTTCGGAAACAAGCTCCCTCGCCGAACTCTTAAACTCATGCAGCGTACGTCCAACAGCGCGCCCAAGCTCCGGAAGCTTGGAAGGCCCGAATAGCACCAGCACAACAACTAAGATTAACATAAGGCCTGGAAACCCGATATTTTGCAGCATAGATCTTCAACTCCGTTTCATTAGTCTTGGTTATGATGTTTCGGATACACCGCTACCGCTTCGATTTCGATCAACCAGTCAGAGCTGACAAGGCCTGCCACGCCTACTGTGGAACGCGCCGGTTTAACGGGATTGGCTTCCGTGCCGAAGAATTGGGCATAAGCATCGAACCACCCTTGATAGTCAAACTTGTTCTCTTTGGCGGAATCAGCTGTCACATAGACTCGCAGATAAGCGACATCGGCAAGCGTCAAGCCTTTCTCCTTCAATTGCTTTTCAATTTCCTTCAAAATACCGATACCTTGCGTTTTGGTATCTCCGTAACGCTCATAGACGGTCTTGCCATCCTTATTAATAACCGGCGGCACGGTACCGCTTGTAAACAAATAGGAAGAGCCGGCCGGGACGGATACGCCCGCAGAAATCGACGAGCTCGGATTACCGTAGAACTCGACTTCATTAATAGGCTCCGCTGCGTATTTATTAGTCTTCTCAGCTCCTGCTGCATAAGCGCTAACACAAATGAGGCATGAACCTATGGTGGCAGCTGCTATGGTTTTCACTTTTTTAGTTAAGATCATCGTTCATCACTCCTCTTTGTCTACTCTTTCATGACGCGCTCATGAATCTCGGTGACCACTTTTCTTGCAGATTCGATAGCCCCTGCTTGCCAAGCGGTAATATAGCTGATGTGCTCTCCCGCCAAATAAATGCGGCCGTCCGGCTTACATAACGTCGGATAGTAAGTTTTACGATCATCCGCCGTATAGGACGCCCATCCGCCCAGATTATACTTGATCTTCTTCCAGTCAATGGAGAACGAAGCTTCAAACTCTTTATAATATTGCGGATGGATTTTGGCGCCTTGGCTTAATGCATAATCTTCGCGCTGGGCCGGCGTCATTTTGCCGAGTTTATCCGCATTTCCGCCGAAGGCGTAGTAACCGAGCAGAAGCCCTTTTTTCGCAAAATAGTCGGTAGGCGGGTAATAAATGCTGGAAATATCCATATTCGTCAATGTACTTCCGCCGTAGATGAATTCATCTTCCTCCCAGAAGCGGCGTTTGAATTGAAGACCGATTTTACCTGCAGATGCGTAAGCAATCTTCGAAATCGCCGTCCTCATTTCAGCGGAGAAATCAGCCTTAATATTAGTGAGAACAGGCAGCGGAATCGTACAAATACAGAAGTCTCCTGAAATCTCTTTACCCGCACCCGTGTTCAAATCCTTGTACAGAATGGTTACGCCGTCAGACGATTGTTTAATTTCTTGCACTTCGGAATGGAAGACAATTTTGTCGCTGACACGCTTCTCGAAAGCTTTGGCAATCATATCCATCCCGCCAACCGGGTGGAACATCATCATTTGTTGATCATAGGAATATTCACTGCTAAAAAATTGCCCAAAACCGGAATTAATGATGGCCTTTAAGCTAAAAGGGTCTTTCCGAACGCCGGAGTCGAATTTACCGCCCGGTTCCTCGGTGTAGCCGGCCCGCTCCGAGCCTTTGTAGAACAGATCCGCATTCAGATCTCCCTCGGATTTCAAGTATGCGACGAGCTTCGCTTTCTCTTCTGTTGTTAGTGGAAGATCCAGCGCCTTCTGATTCACTGCCTTCGCCAACATTTCTGCAACATACCCTCTTACATCCGCTTTCGCCTGGCGCTTTGGAATTTTCACACCCGATAGTTCGCCAACATTTTCATTGTAATAGTAGCCACTTTCGTTCACATTGTTAAAAGGCTCGATTGCTACGCCGAATTTACGGGCATAATCCAAAGTTACATGAAACTGTGGAATCCGCATTGGTCCTGCGTTAAAATACATGCCATTATCAAAGCGGGCCACTTGCTTGGTACCGCCAATTTCCGTGACCGACGTTCCTCGGCGAACCGACCACGCTCTACCACCCGCACGAGCTCTAGCTTCTAGAATGGTGCATTGATACCCCGCATTTCCTAGTTCATAGGCAGCTGTTAAACCTGCAATCCCTCCGCCTAAAATGATGACTTTCTTACCATTACGATTGGTAGATGTGAGATCCCAGCCTGAGGGAGGCGTATAGTCGGCTGCTTTCATTGTCTCTGGGGATAACAAACCTAATGTACCCATTACACTGAAAAGTGCGGCTGACCCTCCTACTTTTCCGACTGTGGTCAAAAATTGTCTACGTGTAATTTGATCTTCTTTGATCGGTGTCTTCTCCATGCTCCCATCTCCTCGTTCGTGTTTGGATAAACCGCACCTTAAACATACCAATGGAAAATGGTTTCGTCATTAGTTTATGTAAGATAACATTACATAAATTAAACTTATACTAGGATAAAAAGGGGTTATTTGATCTACTTTTGCCGAAATGATAGAGTTTACTTATGTTTACGTCACTTACATGTTAGTTTAACTTACATAATTGGAGGTTGGATAACGATGATAACGAAGATGACGCAAAAGAAAGTAATACAAATCGGAGTGGTCAGTGAATTAACCGGATTATCAGAAAGGCAAATTCGCTACTACGAGGATCGGAAGCTTATTTTCCCGGAGAGGAGCAAAGGCGGCGTTCGCAAATATTCGTTCGAGGATATTCAGATAATTATGGACATTCATACGAAAATGTCGGACGGCTTCCACACCCTTGAGCTCAAGCGCATGCTGGCAGGTTCGTAAGGCAAACTGAGAGTTGGAGGCGCCTTCTATGCAACTAAAAGAAATGATGTCATTAGTTGACCATTTATCCGAACTCCGTACCCGCATCATTCGAATTTTGGTCGTGCTGGTTCTTACTATGATCGGCGGCTTTTTCGCAGCACAGAAAATTCTCCTTTATTTTAAAGAGACACCACCGGCATCTACTATGAGTTGGCATGTGTTCTCTCCCATGGACGGCATTCGCATCTATATGATGATCGCTTTCGTCATTTCGCTTACGATCACGCTGCCTTTTATCCTTTTTCAATTATGGGGCTTCGTGAAAGAAGGTCTTACGAAGGAAGAACAAAGCGCAACGCTTCGCTATATCCCTTATACGTTTCTCTGCTTTATCATCGGCCTTTCCTTTGCTTACTTCGTCGTTTTCCCGATGTGTATGACATTTACTGTGCGCATCACGGAAAACCTTGGTTTAACCCAAACGTATGGCGTCGCTCAATATTTCGGCTTTATGCTGAACATCGTGCTCCCTTTATCCATTGCATTCGAATTGCCGATCGTCGTGATGTTCCTGACGCGAATCAAGCTGCTCAATCCGAAGCTGCTGCACAAATTTCGCCGGTACGCCTACCTCGTTCTCGTCATCACGGCCAGCCTCATTTCACCGCCTGATCTTATTTCACACCTGATGGTCGCCGTACCCTTATTTGCTTTATATGAAATCAGCGTCGTGCTCTCCCGCTTCGTGTTTAACGCGCAAATCCGCGAAAGCAGCAAACTAAGCGCAGAACTTCCTTCTTATTAAAATAGGCCTTCATTATCATTGCCTTCCCTTGATGTATGGGATATATTTACACCAAGATATCCTACAGGGGCAGGGTGAATTATGCGTATCGAACAACTGCTGTATATGATTGAAATCAACCAAACAGGATCCATTTCGCTTGCAGCTGAGAAGCTGCATGTTTCCCAACCCAATATTTCACAAGCCATCGTCTCTTTAGAGGAGGAACTTGGCGTTAAACTTTTTAATCGATCCCGTTTTGGTGCCGCACCTACCGTGGAAGGCAAGCTAATCATCAGTAAAGCAGAAGAAATCATCAGCAAAGTAGAGGAGCTTCGGGAGTCTGTCAGCCATCATGACAAGGAACTCTCTGGGCTCCTCTCCATTGCGTCCATACCCAGCCTGTGCTTAAGCGTTCTCCCAGGAGCGTTAGCGGTTTTTAAAGAAAAACACCCTGAGGTTGAGTTAGAGATGCTTGAACTGGATTACCAGCAGATCAAACAAGAGGTTCTTTCCGGCAACGTTGACATGGGGTTAATCGCTTTGTCCAAACAGCACGAAGAGAACAATAAACAATTAACAGTGGAAAAGCTGATGGATAACCGAGTTATGGCGTGTGTAGGCAAAAATTCACCATTTGCTCATCGGACAAGCATTTCCATTGAGGAACTGGCGAATCAACCTATTCTGCTCAATTCGGAACACTTAATTGAAAAGCTCCGAAAATACGGGGAACCGAACATTTTATTCAAACTCGGAAACTCGGAAGCAGCGAAGCGCGTGATCGCTGAGGGTATTGCGATTGGCTTTTATACCGAACTCGGTTTGAAATACGATCCCTATATTCTTACAGGCAACACGATTGCCCTAGAGATCACCGGAGAAGACATGGATGTCACCTTCTGCTCCATAAGGTTAAGAAATCGCCATCAATCCATCGCATCCAGAGAATTCGCCAAAGAATTAAAAGCGATTATTGCGTTAAATTAATTTCTAACCGACCGATTCTTCGCCTGCTAACAATTTTCACATAGAGAATTGAAGCGATGAACAGCATGACATTCCCGATAATTAATGGCGTCGACAACCGGCTTAGCAGTAAATAACCCTGGTACACCAGTAAAATAACAGCCACGGAGACAATGATATATAGCAGTGTTGGTTTCATGGTGAAGGGAGCATTACGGTAAAGCTCCGGATGTTTGCGTGGCAGTTGAAGTGCCGAGAGGACAGGAAAAATGCTGGAAAAAAGCAGGATGCCGACACCAAGCTGAGAAATCGTCGTTAAGGATACGCCCGTCACGATCGGTATGACGCCGAGTAAATAGTAGAACGTCAGCAGCCAGTGCGGCGTGCCGAATCTGCGATTGACGGCGCCGAATGCGGCAGGAAACCAACCGTCCCGGCACGCAACCAGCATTCCTCTCGTCACCCAAGAGAAGGTCACATTCAGAGTTGAAGCTAACGCGAACATGGCTCCCCCAACGATAAAAAACAAAAACAACGGATGGGGCAATATTGTTCTGGCCACATCAGCAAGCGACTCTCCCGCAACCTCGCTAACCGGCAAAACACCAGTCGCCACAATGCCAATGCCAATGTACAACAGTGCCACGATGCTACTGCTAATCAGTATGGCAAGCGGAATATCCCGATGAGGACGCTTCATCTCCCCACCCATTTCAACAACCGCATAAGCGCCGCCGGAAGCGAAGGAGGTCATCCCTACAGCCGTTAGCAGCCCCGTCCACCCACCCGGCATCATCTCCTTCGGATGAAACACTGAGTAATCGACTTCCGTCACTCCCCACACAATAAAAACGAGCAGAGAAAGCAGCTTGATCACAACCAACCATTTGCCCAAAGATGACATGAATTTTACGCCGAACAAATTAATCAGATAGAAAAATGTGAGAATAATGAAGGCAACCAGCATAATTGGCGCCTCTGACATAAGTCCTTGTAAATATTGTGCAAATGAGATGGCATACACCGCTATCGTCAAATGGCCGAAAGTGAATAAAAGCAGATAAACAAACCCTGCATTCGGAGATAGCAGTCGGCTTGTGTACGTGTACATACCTCCTGTTGTTGGCAGAACAGATCCTAGTACCGCAAGTGGAATCGTAATAATAAGCATGAAAATCGAGGAAAGCAGGAAAGCAAGCGGCACCCCCGTCCCCGTTAAGCCAATGGCGATCCCGGTAATGGACATAATGCCTGCACCAATGATTTGACCAATTGCAATGCCAATTGCGTCCCTTAACCCTAATACCTTTTTCAAATCCGCTTCTTCATTCGCCACAATGACAACCCCCTCACAACTTTATTCACAAAGTTAACAACCCAATTCTTCATGCACCCGACATTCCCTGCTTATTTTCTGAACATTAATTTTTTTTGTAATCCGGCATAAATCTTACCTGCACCTGCATAGTTTATATAGTTGCTTATTACTGAAAGCCGCATGAAACTTTTACAGAAAATCATTTTTACTTGGGAAGGGAAGTTGATTTCGTATTCTTACACTTGAGAAAATCGAACACATTGAGGTTGGCTGTACAAATCCGCAGGACGCCATTATTATCCGCCTGTTGGTCGAGGGCATTGAGGCCCACGAAATCGTTTATTTAAAAAAGAGCTCCTTAGACGCCAAGAAGCAGCTGCTCACCGTCACTGACGCCTTCGGAGCCAAGAGACAAGTACACGTATCCAAACGTTGTGTCGACTTGTTTCAAAAGGCCATCCTCCAAACGCAATATGCCGCTCACCTCGGCCATCCAACCAAACAAAAGGTCACCGATCTACGCAGCAGCGACGACCTGATCAAAGTAAGCATGGACGACTTCATCGCAAATCGGTGTATGATTACTCAGATGGATTGCGTACTTTTAAGAACCATTTATATGCGCCTTCGGCAGTTAGCGGAAAGGTTTGCGACGCCGGAGCTTACATATTTAACTACGACCAGACTAGAGATTAAACAAGCGGCACATGCTTAACATGAAAAAAGAGGCCCTAGGGCCTCTTTTTTTGATAGCTATTTCCCGCCAACCTACCCTTATATCGTAGCGTAATGTTCTATTTTTATTGTTTATGTACGAAAATGTTTGAAAAATCCAACGTTTTCAGGAGGAAATCCACCCAACTACTGCTCGTCTCGACGCCGACACCAACCCTCCTAACTGTTTCTACCGTTAGCGATAGCGGTAATGACGGGAATGTCGCCACGAATACGCTTGACAACAACTTAAGCACACGCTGGTCCTCCCAGGGTGACGGTCAATGGATTAAATACGATTTGGGCGCCAGCAAAACCGTCGCCTATGCTTCGATCGCCTTCCATCAAGGCGACATTCGCACGACAACCTTCGATGTCCAGATTTCATCGGACAATACGAATTGGACCCCGCTGCTAACGAATAAAATCAGCACCACAACCCTATCGCAAGTGACCTATGACTTCACGGATACGGCGGGTCGCTATGTCCGCATCGTCGGTCACGGCAATTCATCCGGCAACGGGTGGAACTCCATAACGGAAGTTGATTTTTACGGTAATTAGGTAACGCAAAGAGACCGTCTCGGATCGCAGTTCTTAATCGGAGATCTTTAACGCCGATTCTTACATCTATTCAGCAGGAGAAATCCACTTCAGCCCAAAAAACGGGAGTTGCTCCCGGTTTTTGGGCTGAAAGTAACAACGGCATTCAATCCTATCAAATCGCAGGATCAGCATACTCCCAGACCTGCAAAGCAGCCCCAATCATCCCGCTCCAGTTCCCACGATAAGCCCTCTCGATCCTGACCCCATCATGCATGGACGGCATGGTCCTAGCAGCCACCTCTTTCCTTATGGCATCCAGGAATCTATCGCCAGCTTCAGCAACGCCGCCGCCCATAATGATCAACTCCGGGTTAAAGATATGAACAAGCGACGCCAGCGCCGAGCCGAGGGCAGCAATGGTTTCCTCCATGACTTCCGATGCCACGCGGTCGCCAGACTGCCAGCGCGAGAAAACTTCTCGCGAATCCATAGCAACCGGAGCCTCACCCAGTGCAACCAGCTTCTCCTTCATTCTGCTAGCAATATTCGTACCTGACGCATATCGCTCCAAGCAGCCTCTGCCCCCGCACAAACAAGGCGCTCCGTTCCAATCCACCGAGAGATGGCCTAATTCCCCGCCTGCGCCCCAGCAGCCATGCACAAGATGTCCATCAACGACAACAGCGCCGCCGACTCCTGTCCCGAGCGCCACGCACAGGAAATGACGAACTCCTTTGCCTGCGCCAAGGTGTTTCTCCGTCAAAGCCAGGACATTCACGTCATTATCCACCGTGACGGGCAGCTGAAACTGCGCCTGCAGCAGCACCTTCAGCGGTGTCCCGGTGTAGCCCGGGAGCAGCTCAGAGGCGGACCGAACTTGTCCGGTCGACCAGTCGATTTGTCCTGCGCTGCCAACACCGATTCCTTTGTATCGGCATCCGGGTTTGACAGCCTCAACCTCGGAGAGCAAGCTCTGAATCGTCTGCGTAACACGATCCTTAGTGTCTACTTCCCCTGCCAACGTCGGCAAACTAACTGTGAACAAGACCTCGCCATTCGAGCTGACCACCCCGGCATTCATTTTCGTGCCTCCGATGTCAACGCCTATTGCATAATCCGAATAGGGATCAAATAGGATTGTTTCCATCAATTCTCCCCCTGCCCTATTCTTGGCTCATCGCCTTGATATATCGAGACGTAATCAATTGCGGCCGGGTAATCGCGCTGCCGACAACGACATTAGCTGCTCCGCATTCCAGCGCTTTCGCAGCCTCTTCCGGCGTCCAGATCCGCCCTTCTGCGACAACCGGGATCTTGACCGCCTCGCTTAGCTGCTGCAGCAGCTCAAAATCCGGTTCATCCGACTGCCGGCTGTAAAAGGTATACCCCGAAAGCGTGGTGCCGATCAAGTCCACACCTAGACGCTCTGCAGCAATCCCCTCTTCCAGCGTGGAAATATCCGCCATGACCGCTGCGCCCATCTTGCGGGCTAGAGCAATCAATGGTTTCACGGCTTCCAGACGGCCCTCGCGATCCGTCACATCAAGCGCCACGACGTCCGCACCGGCTAAGACTATCGCTTGCACTTCATTTATCGTAGGCGTAATGAAGATGTCCGAGCCGGCGATATCGCGTTTGATAAGGCCAATAACCGGCACCGACACTTCCTGCTTAATGGCCAAAATGTCAAACACGCCATTCGTCCTGATGCCGACTGCGCCTGCTTCCACAGCAGCTCTGGCCATTTTGGCCATCGTATCTCCGCCCCGCAGCGGTTCATGAGGCAGCGCCTGACAAGATACGATCAAGCCTTTTGCAGGGAACAGATCACCTGATCTCTCTGTCACAGCCCTTCTCCTTTCACTTGCGCAGCAAAACCTAGAATTCGCTCGTTCAAGGTATGAATACGGGGCAGATCCGTTTCCCCAACCGGCAGCAGCGGCATTCTCGGCTCACCTGTGTCATAGCCACGCAGTTTCAAGATGGCTTTGCAGGCGCCATACAAGGATGGGAATGACAATAACTCCACGATCAGTGCATTTACAATAAACTGCCATTTCATTGCCTCCGCCATCTTCCCTTGCGCATAACAATTTTCAATGTGGAGGAAAAGCTCCGGCATAACGCCGTATGTACCGCCAATTCCACCATCTGCGCCAATGCTTCTGCCGGCCAAATATTGTTCATCCGGCCCGTTGAGAACGAGGAAATCTTCGCCGCCGGCCGCTTTGAACTGCTGCAGCTCGAATGTGCTCTCTGCGGAGATTTTGACGCCGATGACTTTTTCTTGGGCTGCCATTTTGGACAGCAGGCCCACGGATAACTGAAAGCCCGTCGTTTGCGGGATATGATAGATGATAAAAGGCAGATCCGTGCTGTCGATGATCGCCTGCCAATGTGCCTCTACACTTGGCGCCGACAATCGGTAATAAATGGCCGGAACAGCGGAAACCGCGTGCGCTCCAATTTTCTCCGCATGAAGGGCAAGCTCCACGCTATCACGCGTAGCAGGTGCACCGACATGCGCGATGACCGTCAGTTCATCCCCGACTTCGCTGATAACGGCTTCCAGCATCAGCTTGCGTTCAACCACAGATTGCAGTATACCTTCACCGGAACTGCCGCCGACATACAAACCTTTGACGCCTGAGTCGGCGTAATACCTAGCTAAACGGCGAGCTGCCGCCAAATCAATTTCACCCGAAACATCGTAACAAGAATACATCGCAATTATAATCCCTCTAAATCGATCTAAATTATAGGATTTCATGATGCATTTACCTCCAGTTTTGTAGGAATTTCGATGCCTTTATTTATCCTTTTACTGCACCCATTGTAATGCCCTGTGTGAAGGCCTTTTGGAAGACCAAGAAAATTGCAATCATAGGAACCGAGGCGAGTGCAGCTCCGGCCATAAGTACACCATAATTCGTCATAAACTCGCTCTGCGTCGTCATCATGGATACACCTAACGGCAATGTCATCATCGTCGTCGAGCGGATCATAATGAGCTGACTGAAATAATCGTTCCAGGAAGCGATAAACGTGAAGATGGCAAGCGCACCAAGTGCGGGTTTGAGCAAGGGGAAAATAATGGTGGAGAACAAGCGGATTTCCGAACAACCGTCCATCTTGGCCGCTTCCATCAATTCTCCTGGAATGGTCTGAGCGAACTGCTTCATCAGGAACACACCGAATGGCCAGCCGATCGCTGGCAAAATAAGCCCATAATACGTATTAACCCAACCGAAATCCGCCAACATCGTAAAAAGCGGAACGAGAATAACTTGCTTCGGCAGCGCCATCGCCGCGATGAACATCGTAAAAATAATTCTCCGTCCAGGGAAAAGCTTCTTCGCTAGCACATAGCCGGCCGTCGAAGAAACGAGGCAAACCGCAATCATTTCCACGATAGAGATAGTGAAACTGTTCAGCGTCCAACGCCAAATCGGGTTCTTAAACAATTCAAGCCAATTGCTGAGTGTCGGTTGAAGCGGAAACCATTCAGGAGGTATCGCTGTGGCGACCGTCTGAATTTTGAATGCGCCGGTCATGATCCAATAGAAGGGAAAAATAAAAACAATCGTAGAAAGAATTAAAAGCACGGTGGAGACCACTTTCGTCGGCGTCCATGTACGTTTTTTTCCGGTGTATCGCTGTTTTCTGACACTGCCGGTGTGTGTATGCACATGTGTATTTACTGTCATGATGACCTCCTAGTACTCAACATCGCTGCCAAAATATTTGAATTGAATCACGGATATGATACCAATTACGATCGCCAAAATAATGCCCATGGCGGAAGCAAGGCCGAAATGCCCGAGCATAAAAGCTTGCTCGTACACGCCATACATAACCGTAGATGTGCTGTAAACGGGACCGCCCGAAGTCAGCAGCTGAATTAATGCGAAACACTGGAACGTGTTAATTGTCGTAATGACAATCACATACAGATTCGTCGGCATGAGCATCGGCCATACGATTTTGGTGAATATTTGCCACGGGGTTGCACGATCGATCTCCGCCGCTTCGATATAGGAGGTAGGAATGTTGCCCAGTGAAGCGACATACAAAATGATGGGCTGTCCGACAGACGTTGTAATCAAAACAGCAATGATCGCGAGCAACGCAGTTCTTGTATCGCCTAACCATGATATAGGATCGAAACCAAATAGACCGATGATATAATTCAAAATTCCGTAGTTGGGATGATAAATCCAACCCCATACGACCGTAATGCTAACAACCGAGGATACGGCAGGCAAGTAAAATACACCACGGAAAAACGACCTGGAAAACTCTTTCATTTTATAAATATTGACGGCTACAAAGATGGAAAATACGATGACGAACGGCACCGCAATAACAACCAACAAAATCGTATTTCGCATGGACTTCAGAAATGTTTCGTTATGCATCAAGGAAACGTAGTTATCTAAGCCAATAAAATCAAAAGTCCTCAAAGAATAATCGAAAAAGCTGATGTAAATACCTTTTAGCATCGGATATGCGACAAAAATCAGAAAAAATCCAAACGCCGGAAGTAAAAAGAGATAGCTCATCAGCCAGTCGCGCAGGACCATATTTCTCGATTTGCTAACCGTTGCTTCCATTCCCTTTTCCCCATTTCTCGTGTTTAGTGCAGGAGCAGCGCCGCTTGCTGCGCTGCTCCCCTTGCTTATGCTGCTTATTTTTGAACTTGCGCTTTCGCTTTGGCAATTGCCTCATTGGCTTTAGCCGCAAAGGCGTCCAGCGCCTCTTTCCCCGTTGCCGTTCCTGTCAATGCGCGCTGCAGCTCTGGGAACCAGAACGTGCGGATTTCCGCATAGCCGTCTGCAATTGTCGGAGGATCTGTGATAAATTGGCGCGCCAAGTCCGCGTATTTATACTCAGGGTCGTCATACAAGCCGGTTACCGACGTACGTGCGGATAGACCACCGGTCTGAATGACGTTCTTTTTGCCCCAAACGGGATCATTGACAACGAAATCGATAAATTTCTTGGAAGCTGCAATTTTATCGGCATTGCCGTTGTTGAAAATCGCAAGCCCTCCGAGGAACGGCTCAAGCTTAGGTTTCGAACCATCCAGTGTCGGGAATGGCAGCAAGATATCCTCGAACGGCACCTTTTTATTCGCCACGTTTTGCGCTTTCAAGACCGGCGAGTAGTTCAGGGTAAAGGCCAGCTTCCCTTGTAAAAACAAATCGTTAACGTCAGACGCTGCCAGCGAGGCTGCTCCTGCTACACTAATTTTGTCTTTGGTTGCTTTTACAACCCAATCCAGCGCCTTGCCGGCATTCTCGGTATTGATCGCAACTTTCGAGTTATCTTCAGACAGGAATCTTGAAACACCCATGTTAGCCAAATAGGCGCGAGTGCCTTGATCACCTGCGGTGCTTTTCGCGAAGAAGCCCGTTGGAATCATATCCGGCGCTTTCTCTTTCACAGCCTGCAGCGCTTTTTCGTATTCCGCTACCGTCCACGTTCTGTCCGGTTTGTTCAGCGGAAGCAGATCGAGGGCGCCGATTTTCTCAAACACGGTTTTGTTCACAGCCATCATGAACGGTCCCGTATTCAGCGGATACATGACGATCTGATCGCCGACGGTGGATTGCTTCCAGAATGCCTGAGCAATGTCATTTTTAACTTCCGGGGTCACCATGTCGTTTAAAGGCGCGAGCAATTTTTTCTTGCCCCAATCAATAATACGTCCTGGAGCATCATAAATGACGTCAGGCGCCGTGTTGGACGCAATCGCGACATTCAGCTTTTGCGGGCCTCCATCGAACGTAATCATTTCCAGATTGACTTTTATTTCCGGATATTTTTGATTAAATGCAGCAATGATTTGTTTCTCGTATTTGCCGACTTCACCGTCCAACGTTTGGAAGTTGGGAAAGTTCCACCAAGTAATCTCGACGGGCTTAGCAGCCGCTTGGGTCGCTGCAGGCGTTGCTGCGTCCGGCGTTGCTGCCGGTTTACTTCCCTCCGAATTACTGGTGCATGCAACCAATTGGGATCCTACTAGCGCTACGCCTAAAACGGTCATCAGCCCTTTTTTCATTGCTCTCATCTAAGTACCCCCATTATCGTTATAGGAACGAATGATTTCGCTTTCATTCCTTGCTTTAAGCATAAAACATATCCATCCATGGCAAAATCCCACTGGTTTTACATCTATGGTCGTATTCTGACCTATTTGCTTTTCGATCTTTTTCAAACACGTTTTGTAGCGATTTTAGTATATAATTTAGAAAAAGAACAGAGCAGGCCATAATCTTTCGGGGGATCTTATGTATAAACTACTCATTGTCGAGGATGAGCCACTCATTCGCACAGGCATCAAGCATTATTTTAACTGGCAGGATCTTGAGGTCTCCCATATTGTAGAAGCGGACAACGGCAAAACTGGCCTAACAATGGCCTTGCAAGAGAAACCTCATCTCATTATTACGGATATCCGCATGCCGGAGATGGATGGGCTTGAGATGATTGAGCAATTGCGCCCCCAGCTCCCGGATACGGTGTTTGTCATTTTGACAGGATTCAATGAATTTGCCTATGCGCAGCAAGCCATACGGTTGGGCGGCGTTCATGCCTTTTTGCTTAAACCGCTCGAATACGAAGAAAGTCTGACCACGATCCAAAGTTGTCTACAAGAAATTGTAGCTAGGGAGCAGAAGCGGGAAACCCACTCCGAGCTCATCCATGAAAGCAAGCTGTCCAAGGGCAGCGAATGGGTTCAACTTTTGCTGGAGGAACCTGATCTCGCTGTGGCCCAAGAGGGAAAGCTGCAGCAGATCTTTGAATTCCAAAGCGACAACTATGGGTATGCTCCTTTTGTGGTCTCGTGGTTACCTATGAAAACAGCTGCTTCTCTTGCCAAAAATAGCATCAAGCAGATGGCGGCCACTTGGATTGATGATACGATTTCGTCACTGTATTCGACTGAAACGGCACGTCAAATTATTACCTATATGTATCGATCGAAGATATACGGGCTTGCAATTTTAAATAGCCCCTATGCAGAGGTCGATCATCGACTTGCTTTTCAACAACTGGAGCGTTTGTTAAAGCAAGCGGGAGAAGTGAGCCAAACTTCTATTTTCATGGCCATCGGGGAACCAACAGTCAAGCTGCCTGAATTAGGCCATTTGCTGCACCAGACGGACAAAGCATTATGGCAGCGTTATTATGAAACTGGCCGGCACGTGTTTCTTGCAGCCGTTGGCGAGACGGGACATGCAAGCAAAACATCCGCCATTCATTTGGATGATCAAGATAAAAAACAGCTTTACGCCTGCTTGGAAAGCGCAAATGCAGAGGAAATCAAAAAACTCTTGCACCGATTTGAGAAGGACAGTCTAGCACATATGCCGCAAATGGCGCCTGCACGTTGGCTTGCCTTTTTGCAGGAACTCATCGGCGTTTGCATTCCGTTTGCCAATAAAAACAACATCCCGTTTGAAAGCGTCTACAGCGACAAGCTGTTAAGCCTTGCCTTCGCGGATGATTTCTCAACATTCGAAGCTCTTTTCGACTGGCTCGGGGATTGGATGGCGCAGCTCGGAACCTTGTCCCGGGATGGCACGTTGCCCGATCAGCAGCAGGACGTGCTTATTTTTGAACACATCGCCTCTTTCATTAGGCAGAACATTGCGGAAGATGTGACGCTGCAAATGGTCGCAGACCGCTTTTTCTACAATCCTTCCTACTTAAGCCGCCTGTTCAAAAGAAAGTTAGATAAAAATTACATGCGGTTTGTCACGGAAATCCGAATAACCTACGCTCAGGAGCTGTTAAAGAAGCCTGACTTATTAGTAACGGACATCTGTACGATGTGCGGATACAAAAGCTACAAGCATTTCGTCAAAACCTTTGGCATCATCGCCCAAATGACACCCACCGAATACCGCAAAAAATGGGGTTGGTCCTAAATGTTGAAATGGCGGATGAAGCACGTCAACCAGCAAATTTTTGTGCTGATGATCCTGATTATTACAATTCCTTTGTTAATCATTTCCGTTATCATCTACTTATTTTCCATACAAGCTGTCAAAAACGAATACCAAAGCAGCTCCAACTTAATTCTTACAAATTTGTCCTTCAACATTGATCAGTACTTGCAAAGTATCGAAAAAGGCACGCTGAACGCACAAATGGACGGACAGCTGCAAGGAGCGCTGGAGCATTGGACCCTAGCTGGCGAGGACAGCGGCAACGATCAAATGATTGTGTACGGCAACATTATCGAGCATTTTATCAGCTCTATCGAGATGACGATCAAGAACGTGGACAGCGTTCAAATTTACGCAGGCTCCAGAATGTTTTACTCGATGAATTTCAATCGTTCCGACTACGATGTGAAGGATTTTTCGCATGAAGACTGGTATATTCAGACACAGCAAAAAGCAGGGGGAATCGTACTTTTTGGCGCACATCTTCCTTTTCATCGGGTCAATGCCAAAGAATCGGTTATTTCCATCGCTAGAGTCATTAACAAAGTAGGCAGCAAACAGCCTATCGGTGTCATGCTCATTGACATTCGTCTGGATTCTCTAAGGGAAATCTTGAAGCTATCGGAAGATCGGAAGCGGAATTTCATCATTATTGATGATAAAGGCGGCGTGATTTACAATTCCAACCGCAATCAGTCGATAAGCGATTTGTCGGCAACGCTTAAGGAGCAAGCCATTCAATCCATGCTGGGTAACGAAACGGGGAGTTTTTATGCCAATTTCTCAGGCGTTGACTCGTATATTAACTTTGTAACTTCTTCGTATTCCGGTTGGAAAGTCATTCAATATATCGATGAGAAAGAAATGACCAAGCAAGCCGATATTTTGATTAAAATAGTTCTGACCTTAGCCTTCCTCTCCTTGGGCACAGCGCTTCTCTTCATGTTTATCCTGTCCGCGCGTGTGACCAAACCGATTATTCTGCTTAGCAGACAGGTTAAATTGGTCGGGTTAGGGAAATTCGACGTTGATTTAAGCAGCGACCGTCAGGATGAATTCGGTGTGCTGTATCAGGGCATCCGTAAAATGGTGGAGGATCTACAAAGCTATATCGAGCGTTCCGCTACGGCGATGGTGCAGCAAAAAATAGCTCAATTCGGCGCGTTAAAAAGCCAAATTAATCCTCATTTTCTCGCCAATGTGCTCGAATCCATCCAAATGAAAGCCGTCATTAACGGACAGCGGGAAATTAGTGAGATGGTCGGCATGATCGGCCGCCTGTTCCGCATTCAGATCCAGACCGGCAAAGAAACCGTATCCCTGCGTGAAGAGCTTGAGCATATTCGGTTATATGTGAAAATCCAGCAGCTCCGCTTTGGTGATAAAATCCAGTATTCCGAGAAGCTTGCGGACGAGAGCGCCGAACTGCAGGTCATTCACTTCTCCCTCCAGCCACTCGTCGAAAATGCGATCGTGCATGGGTTGGAGCGATTAAGCGGGCCAGGTTTGCTTGAAGTATCCACGGTCAAATCCGGCAATGATATGCTCATCATGATCAAAGACAATGGTGTGGGCATGGACGAAGAAAAGCTGCAACAGCTGCAATTAAGGCTCGCGCAGCCTTCCAGTGCGTTAGACGAGGCCCATATCGGAATTAAAAATGTTCATGATCGCATCTGTTTCTACTTCGGCGAACAATACGGCTTGACCTTGTACAGCCAAACGGGGCAAGGCACGACGGTAATCATTCGCCTTCCGATGAAATAAAAAGGGACTGTTTCGAAAGATCACATGATCTTTTGAGACAGTCCCTTTCGTGCATGGCGTGTATGTTACCGATCCAGTAAATCGTCAAAAATGCCCCGGAACTGATCCGCCACGGATTCAGCACCTTCCTCAAGCTCGTCTACGCTGAAAAAGAAACGGTGATGGGACTCATCCGTATCCAGCATATCCGCTAAAAGTCCGCCGAACCCCCGCGTTCTGCGGTCGAATTCCAGGAGAACTTCGACCCCGTTCTCATCCGGGTAGAAAACAAGTTCCAACTCATCCACGGAGCTGCGGTATTCCCCATTTTGATACGGTACAAATTCGAAATTTTGAATAAAAGGCAGATGATAATTACGCTGCGGATAATATTCGTTCTCTGCTTTATGCAAATGAAAACCAAGTTCCTCCAACGCTTCAAAAATAACCGACGTGTGCGGGTGAGCCAACACTTCGATAGGATCACGATCGGAAGGATCAACCGCGTTGTCCACATCCATGCCTGTACGGATCCATATTGGGCTCACGCCAATAGAAATAGGCGTCTCATGCGGAAGTACGAAATGGAAAGGAATTTCCACCGATTCTCCGGGTTCAAAAACAAAGCTTTCGCCTAACAGAATATTGGCAATCACAACCGTTTCTCTGTGCATTCGATTCGCATCGTTATTGGCCGGCTTGAGGTATTCCGTCATAATTTGAAAATAAATTCTGTCCACTTTCTGCTCTACGCTGCCGCCTTTGGCAACGATGACTCCCTCTACAAGCTCCCCGGGAACGAAAGCCTCCGTATGGAACTGCGTGTCGATTTCAATATTGCCAATCCCTACTTTAGCCATCATTTTCTTAAAAAAAGACATGCTTATTCCTCCGCTTCATCCTCATCAAACAGCGCCCGAAAATAGCGCTCCCGATGATTCAAGAAATCTCTCGTTAAATTGAAATGATCCGTATCTTCATACGAGATTGGCTCAATGGCGGTTTCAGTAAACTGCAAAATTTGCGCGCCTGGATACGCCATGATGATCGGGGAATGCGTAGCTATAATAAATTGCGCCTGGCCTGATTTCTCCAATTCCCGAATCATACTGAGAAAAGCCAGCTGATTCTGCGGCGAAAGCGCCGACTCGGGCTCATCCAACAGGTACAAGCCTTTACGGCCGAACCTGTTTCGGAAAAAGGTCAAAAAGGCTTGGCCATGCGATTGCTCATTCAGGGATTTGCCGCCGTATGGCGCGTAAGCTTGAAATCCAATATACGGATCCTTCGCCAACTCATCGATATAACCGGCAAACGTATCAAAGGTCTCTGCCCGGAAAAAGAGTCCATGGCTGACTTTGGGCAGCCACGATAATCTCATGATATTCGCCAGCGATTCATCATCTTTTTCTTTCTTAATCGTTAAATCCCGGCCTCCGACTACACTAAAGCCGCAGGAGACACCGATTGCCTCCAGCAGCGTTGACTTCCCCGAACCATTATTTCCGATAAAAAAGGTGACATTCGAGCTGAATCTGAGTTCATCGATTTGGCGAATGGGCCTAATGTTAAACGGAAATGCCGCTTGATCTTCCTCGGACAACTCGGACCAGTTCAAGGTAATTCGCTGTAAAAATGGCATTCGTGCCTCCTGCTGCTCATGACTTATTGATTAGCTGAATAGTTTTTGAGTAAATCTTCAACAAGAATGCCATTGATTTTCATGCCCCTGAGTTCACAATCTGTAAGCTCGGCATCCGTCAAATCACAGTTGGCTATCTTGGTATTGGCTAGTTTGCATTTCGTAAATGAGGTATCAACCAGATGAACATGTTCGATCTGAGCGTTGTTGAAGTTGGCATTCTGAATGCTCGTGTTCGAAAGGTTGATGTTCGAAAACTTTGTTTTCTGCATATTGATGTCATCTAATACCATGCCGCTCATATTCGCATTATGAATCTTTGTGTTGGCAAGATTCACATCGTCAAAAACAAGATCCTCCGCTTTCACTTTTTCAAACTTTGAACCCGTGATATCCGCCATATGCAAATTCAATTGCTCCGTTTTCAAATTCATTCTCATCAACCTCGCCTTTTCAGCAGATTCATATCCATGGACATCTAATAAATTGCTCACAGTTAACTTTACACGAAAATGGCTCTCAGGCAAACTGCAAGAAGCCAAATTTCTCCGGCGTATGAAATTGCATCGTCCCCACAGGAGACCAAGCCGCAAATTCATCCGGTTGACCGCATCACCGGTCAATGCGAAAAAAATTAGTTCGCCATACATCGCCCATAGAGGGAATGCCAACTGAAAAGTTGCCCAGCAGCAATTCCCAAATGAACACATAATCTCTCTCAGAAACTCTCGTCTCTGTCTTCCAATCGATCGCGTGCCACTCTCTAACTACCTGAATCGGTGGACGGGCAGGATCATAATGAATGATAGCGTCAAAGGTCACATTTGCCGGAGAAACCTCGAACTCTTTGTACTCCGAAAACTTGCCCGTATCGCAAATAAATACCTCTACGACATCTTCTTCGCAGAGGGAGTCATCACGATTCTTCATTGTGGCTGAGACGTAATCATCCTCGCAGGCAAACCGGAAATAGATGGCTGGGAAACTTTGATCCACATGCTTTGGCATAGTCTTAAGCTAAACATTTCTTGAAGGTGAACCCAACTTGTAGCTAACATATAAGTTGGAAATATAGGGTAGCCCTATTTTTTATTATAAAAAGCAAAAAATGCTACGTTCAGAAGAACGAGTCATTGAAGAGTCGTATTAATTATAATTTGAATAAATTCGGAAGTGTGACAACTTTCTTGAAAGCATACGTTTAATGCATTTTTGCAAGGAGTCGAGCTACTAGTGTTCAAAGGTACATATGTTCTTACTTTCGTCCTTTCTTAACCAAAAAATAAACATAAATGAGTAATAAAATTATAACCACCGCTAGCAAAAAGTAATATAAAGGGTTTTGAATATCACTCACCATCAACAAAATACCAGATATAATTATTAACCCAATATTTTCTTTATTCAGTCTTTTAAAACTATACTTAAACATTCTATATATAACCCATCCAATAATCATTATAAACAACACTAAGGCACAAATTGTAAGCATAGTTCTCTTCCTTTCTTTATTTTTTAGAGAAGAGCAATACTAATAAAATATTGCTCTTCCACTTCAAATTATACCAGAAAATGCCACTCTTTTAAAAATGTGAAATATAGTCGTAAGCATCCCCAATATCATCTTCCATATCATTAAAGTTATCAACTATTTGAACTGCAGTGATAGCAGCAGATCCTCCTGCAGCAATAGCTCCAATAACTGTTTCCCATGTAAGTAGTAAAAGTCCTAAAGATGCCAAGAGAGCATTATTATTAAATTTAAAATCATTATAATTATCCTCAAAGGAGTCAACGGAGGACTTTGCTGAATTAAAAAATGAATTTGAAGGAGTAGTAGTCCTTTGAATATTGGATCCTGCACCTCTTATAAAATCTGTACCTGTTCCTGTCCAATCTACGTCGCTATAACTTGCAAAGGTATAGCTACTCCAGTCACTGGTGCTATAGTAATGGCTATAAGCGGGTACGCCTCCTGTGTCACCAGAGAGAGCAGTAAAAGAATTCATGTTTTCATCTACCAATTTCCCATTTGCATATAGCTTTTTATCACTTGTTAATTCATAACTATCTTTTTTTATAGAATCGGAGAATTTCTCCCTATATTCTTTTATATTGGCATATTCAGACTCAAGTTGATAGTCATCATCTTCCATAACATTAAACAAAACACTTTTTCCTTTCTTACTTATTTCTACTGTTGTTTTTCTTTTAACAGAACCAAGCAATTTTCCATCAGAAGTATAAAGTGACTTTTCCCGAATGGAGACATTATTAATGGGCTCAGAATTGATAGGTGAAGCATAAATAGACCCATTGATACTACAAATAATTGCAGCAGATAGAACTCCGGATAAGATGACTTTGAGGTTTTTCACTTTGAACTTCCTCCTAAATAAATAGAATATATTACCAGCTGGTGTCCTAAGAATAATAGATGTCCATTTATTTGAAAATAAAAAGATTTATTTGGTAATTATGTATCTTTTATAGCATATATGAATGGGCTTATATAAGCTTTTCCGAATCGGAGAATTTACATATCAATGGTTAAATGTGAAAATATGTTATGTGAATTGATGATGCCGCCAAGCTGCAGGCGCATATGCTCGAAGAGATGAAGCACGCTGCGCGAATAGGCTTGCGGGTCAAAATAAACGCCGGGCTGTGCATTCTCCGGCGAATGCAGTTGATGGCCGCGACCGCCGTAACCGCCCATCTGGCAGCGCAAGTACCAGTAGCCTTGCTCGATGAAAGCGCGAACATGATATTCGACTTCCTGCGGATCGCATTGTCTGCATGGCGGTAGACCGCCGCCGCTTCGCGGCATTTGCCGCCAAGCAACTCAAACACGAGCATATTCGCCAGCTTGCCTTAATGTCCCACAGCGCCATATCGACACCGGCGATGGCGTTATTCAGCACAGGTCCGTTGCGCCGGTAGGAGCTGACCATGGAGGTTTGCCATATATCTGCGATACGGCGCGGATCTTTACCCACAAGAAGCGGCTTCAAGTAGGTCAGAAGCTCTTCCTTTTGAATCGGATACCGGTAGGATCGTTTCATCGCTTCCGATGTCTGATCAGCGTCAAGATGTGCTTCCCATCCGACAATATACGCGGAATCTTGATATTTCCAAGGCTTCTGAATAACAACTAGGATACTGTGTTACACCCTCGCGCGCTCGGCTAACCGCCGAAGTTACGGAAAATTTAAGTTATTTCTTAATCTCCTGCCCAATTTGAGCAATGTCATGTTCTAACAGAATCGCACTTTTCCTACGATTACCGAAGTAAAAAATCATACTTTGACGCATAACAAAAAGGTGAACTCCCTCATCATCACGATGCAGAGTTCACCTGATTCTAGTTTACACCCATTTGACTCCGCCGCTTTCGCAGCTTCATCAATTCTGGCAAAGCAATGCCAACCATTGTAATAATAACACCGATCCATTGTATGCTATGGACGGTTTCATGAAGCACGACAAAGGACATGATAACGGCGGTCGGCAATTCCGCCGCGCTCATAATAGTCGCGATGCCGCCGCCGATCCGAGGAACGCCAATCGCGAAAAACAACGGCGGTATGACAACGCCGAAGAATGCAAGCAGCAGCGCCCAAGGCAGAAGTTCTTCATGTAAAGAGCCGTTAAACAGAAAATGCGGCGGATACACCAGCATAACCAGGATTAACGATCCTGACTGCATGATCGCGCTGCGAGTAATTGGCGCAACCTCGTTTGAAACTTTGCCGCTAAACATAATGAATAAAGCATAAGTTAGCGCAGAGAGAAGCCCCAGACTGATGCCAATCCATGACGGCGCTTCTTGCCCGCCACCCAAATATCCGCTTGCCATAATAATTCCGACAAACAGGATGATGAGCGAGAATATTTTTTCTTTCCCAGGCCGCTTCCGCTCTGTTATCGCTTCAAGTAAAATACCGATCCAAGTAAATTGAAACAAAAGAATAATGGCAAAGGAAGCTGAGATATACTGCAAAGCTGCGTAATAAAAAATGCCCGTTAAACCGGAGGTGGTTCCGACGGCCATGAGCGACAAGGCTTGCCGCGGCGCCACTTTATACTTCTTGGTCTCAGCGCTGGCGCCTCGATTGGATTTGGCAGTAACAAGAACCAGGGTCCAAATCATCAGCACGCCGAACAAATTTTGGCTGCCAACGACTTCCCCCACATGGAAGCCCGACTCATACGCTTTTTTGACAAATGTGGATAACAATCCGAAGCTGCATGCGCCAGCCAGCACGAACAAATAATATTTCATCATAGCGATTTCGTCAGAATATCTCTGACCGTATCGCGCGTCATGATTTTGTAACTCCCCACTTGCTCCTTCATGAAGGACTTATGAATTAATTCCTCAAGTCTGGCATCACTAATGTCATAATCCGCTAAGCAGTTCGGCGCGCCTAGCGAATTCCAGAATTGACGCAGCGCTTCAATGCCTTCATACGCAATTTCGTGATCGGTTTTGCCAGTAGGATCAACACCGAACACAGCCAGCGCCAGCTTGGTCATCCGTGAAGGATCGTCTTCGGCACAATGTCTCATCCAGTTCGGATAAATGATGGCGAGACCTCCGCCGTGCGGAATATCATACACCGCGGACAAGCCGTGCTCGATCTGGTGAGATGCCCAATCTCCGCCATCGGTCCCGCTTGATAATAACCCGTTAAAAGCCGTAGTTCCCGCATACATGATCGTTGCGCGATGCTCATAACTGTGCAAGTTCTCAAGCAATTTAGGCGCAGCTTCGATGATCGTCAAGAGAACCGATTCCATGAAACGATCCATCATTGGCGTATTTTCGGTAAGGTGGAAATACTGTTCAAGCACATGAGTCATCATATCCACAATGCCGTATACCGTTTGATCCAAAGGCACCGAATACGTAAACTCCGGGTCAAGAATGGAGAAAGCCGGATAGGCCAATGGGCTGCTCCAGCCGCGTTTCTCGTTTTTGTCCCAGTGGGTAATGACTGAAATGTTGTTCATCTCGGAACCCGTAGCCGCCAGCGTTAGTACCGTTCCGAACGGCAGTGCTTTAGCAGGGACCGCCTTGCGCGTAATAATATCCCACACATCTCCCTCATAATAAACGCCGACTGAAATCGCTTTGGCGCAGTCAATCACACTGCCCCCGCCTACCGCTAGAATCAGCTCAATACCGTGCTCCCGACACAGTTCGATCCCCTTCTTCACTGTCGTAAGCCGCGGGTTCGGCTCAACGCCTGACATTTCATGCACGTCCGCTTGCATATGGTCAAGCTGCTGTTTAACAGCCTCGTAAACGCCATTTTTCTTAATGCTTCCGCCGCCAAATATGAGCAGCACCTTCTTGCCAGGAGTGCCTAGTTCCTGCGCCAGCTGCTCAATTTGCCCTTTGCCGAACCATAATTTCGTTGGATTAAATTGTAAAAAAGATTGCATGATTGTAGCTCCCTTGGATGACTGATATCTGATAACTAACTAAAGGAGTATACCACAAGTCCGTTTTAATTTCGAAAAAGGTTTGGCGCCCTGTTCCTTTCTCATGTACCTACATAAGATAGACCGAGGTGAATATCCATGCCTAATTACCGCATTATTATAGACCTGTCCGATTTCCAATTATATTTGCTTGATGTTAATCGCGTTGTGCGTGGTTTCCCCGTAGGGATCGGCAAAATGCTCACCCGAACACCCTTAGGCGAATATACGATTATCAATAAGCAGCCAGATCCCGGCGGACCCTTCGGCGTTTTCTGGATGGGGCTGAGCAGGCCGCATTACGGTATTCATGGCACCAACGACCCTTCCTCCATTGGCAAACGTACCTCTCACGGATGTATCCGAATGTACAACGAAGACGTGCTTGAGCTTGCCGCACTCGTGCCCATTCATACCCGTGTGACGATACGACCCTAAGAGGCTGTCCCGGCAGTCATCAGAATGACCAAGGGACAGCCTCTTTTTTGATTTTTTCGAGACATCAGCCTCATTAAATTCGGTGTACCGGTAAAGAGAACGAGATACTGCAGCCTTTGCCTAGACGGCTCTCCGCCCAGATCTGTCCGCCATGATATTGGACAATCTCTTTGGCAATCGCAAGGCCAAGCCCGCTTCCGCCAGATGTGCTGCGTGATTTGGAAACCTTATAGAACCGTTCAAAAATGTGCGGCAAATCCTCTTCGCTGATCCCCACGCCTGTGTCGGTCACCCGAATCACAAGCTGTCGCGGATCGCCTTTGATGTCCACATGCACATGAATGAAGCCGCCTTTGGCGGAAAACTTAATGGCATTGTAAATAATATTGGCATACACCTGCTCGATCCGATCCGTATCAACGGTTAACAGCATCTCTTCATCTTCCGACTTCGCCATATCGAGCGTGTAGGTGATACCCGCATTGGCACAGTCCAGCTCATATTTGGCAAACAGTTGGCGCACCATGGTCTGACAGGAAGTAGGCGCGAGCTGGAAATGGAACTGCTTGGTTTCCAAGCGGCTCAGCTGATAAAGATCGGTAATCAGGCGTTGGATACCCACAATGCGCATATGCACAACCGAAAGGTACTTTCTTTGTTCTTCGGGCTCCTGAATCACGCCGTCAAGAATCGCCTCGACGTAACCCTGAATGGAAGTCAGCGGCGTACCCAAATCGTGAGAAATATTCGAGAGCAAGTCGCGTCGCGAAGTCTCCATCAGGATCAATTCATTCGTACGCTCTTTTACTTTGGATTCCAAGTCGTTGTACAGTCTGGCATTTTCAATCGAAATTGCCGCCTGTGCGGACAGCAGCTTGATAATATCAAGGCGGTCCGACGTAAACGCATTGCGAATCAAATTATTTTCCAGATAAAAGACGCCGACGAGATTGCCCTGATGCAGAATCGGTTCACAGAAAATTGATTTACCCTCAGCGGCGCGAATGTAAGGATCATGCGTGAAGATTCCTTTATTCGCGGCATCATCCAGCACGACGCCTTCCTTGGTCCGGGCAACGAAATGAATCACAGCGGCCGGAAGATCTTCCCGTGTTTCCAGAGCGACCGAACTCACCGTACAGGAATCTTTGCCTTCCGTCGCTAGCATTTCCGCCTCGACATACAGGCTTTCCTTCTCCTTCAGAACAAGGATGCTTCGCTCTGCGCCTGATGAATAAGTAACGATTTCCATCAACCGTTTGATAAGCTGCTCCAAATTGACTTCACTGGATAAGGACCTTGACGTATTCATAATCGTCATAAAATCCAACGCCTGCAGCGAATAGTCACTGATATTCGTCGTACTCCAGTCCTGCTGCTCCTTCAGTGAGGTCAAATAGTTTGGATAACGCAGCTTCAACTCATCGGCTTTCGCTTTAGCTCCCCAGCTTAAATAGCCATAATAAGCATCAATGAAGTAAGTCTTAGCGATCTTCTCGCGGCCGGCATCTTTGTAGAGCCTCCCCGCCAACTCGCAGGCGATCGCTTCATGCTGAATGAAGCCCTGCTCCCTTGCTTGCCGGATGGACAACTCATAGTCCTGCTCGGCTTTCTGGAAATTCCCCGTGACACGGCTCCACTCGGCACGCATCAAGGAGCTGAGATGCAGGAAGTTTTCTGGACAGTGGGTCGCCCACTTGTCCATTTTGCGCAGCATTTTACCTATTTGCTTGGCGTAAAGCTTCTGCTCAAAGATGGTTGCATCCTTATACACAGCGGCAATGGATAAAACATAATAGAAATAGTTCTCGGGAATGTGGAACAATCCGAAAGAGACAGACTGCATCGGCTCTGCTTCTTTGCCCGTCTTTAGAGCAGCGTCGTATTGACCGAACAAAAAATACAGCATCATTTTTTTAACCTTATACTCATGTAAAATGACTTGATTCGGGTGGATAATCAGCTTTTGGACAAACCGCTCTTCCGCTGCTTCGTCCGTACCGACGATCAGGGGATTTCCGGCTTTTCCTTCCAGATTCTGAATCACCATACGCAGCATTTCTAACATAAGCAGAGTGTCATGATGGTTGGTTTGCTCCAGGATACGATAGTGCTTATTCAGATCTTCTTGCACTTCCGGAAGCGCCACGCCCTGAAAATCCTTAGCCAACACCTGGTAGGTCAGTGCGTAGCCTGCGAAAACCAGATCTCCGTCTTCAATTCCGCTTTTGAACGACTCATTCAAATGCTCCAAGCTAACTTGCAGCGGTTTGACCCACGGTGTAACAAACAACCCGAAGGAAAAGTGGCTTTTACTGCGGTATTGATGGGATTGGAAACGGGCATTCAATCTCTCGCCAAGCTGGCCGTACTGGTAGCCTAACTGATAATCACCGAAACCTGAGCCAAGGATTAATCCATAGGAACCGTACACGTAGGCCATAACCGGCGTATTGCCGTATTTTAGCGCGTGTTTGGTCATGATGAACATGAAAAGCACGAATAAGTTCGTATTTACAAAATAGGCCGATACAGCAATACTCATCATCAAACTCATCAACTTGAAGCGGTATTCATCCTCCATGATGGGCAGATCATACAGCTGCAGCGTATTTTTGCGCCCAATCTTTGCTTTGAGATTGAGATAAGCCAGAAAAATATTCGCGCTCGTCGGTTCGCTCGGAATCCGAATCCCTTGTTCAGCCAAGGCTTTTAGACCAACCTCGACACTTTTACGCTGCTTTCCGACGTTGGTGTACAAAATAACCTGTAAGTTATACACTTCCAGCTTTAACTCATTCGTTCGGGCATCCAGGAGCAGCTGCCCATAGGAAGTTTCCGCTTCATCCGCTTGGCCGTTCAAATACAGGACTTCGGACTTTTCCAGCCGAATCGAGAAGCTGAGATCCTCCAGCTCCTTATTTTCTACCAGATTCAATAACGTCAAAGCTTTGTTGTAATATTGCAGCGCAGAACGATAGGCATTCGAAGATTTCGCTTTACGGCCAGCCCGCAAGTTAAACTCGAGCAGACTGACAAGCTCCTGGCGATCTTTCAACAACTCGGAACCTAAGTTCATATGGTTGATAATATCGAATAAGCGCTGCTCAATTTGTGCTTCTGGCAAAAACTCCAGCAGCTTGCGCGCAATATGCAAATGGGTCTCAGGCAGATCGGCTTGTTCGATCGAACCGTATACAGCTTCCTGGATGGAATCATGCACGAACATGAAGCGAATGTCTTGAGCGGCGGAATTGCCTTGCGAATCCGTATAAAATTTATAATCCGTACCCACGGGGATGATCAAACCCGTCTGAATGGAAACTTCCAGTTCCTGTAAAACTTCCTCAAATGACGTCATCGCAATGATGCCAAGCGCCTCGAGATCAAAGGTTGCACCTAAGCAGGCTGCCTGACGCAATAAATATTGCGTTCTGGACGGCATACGCAGCAATTTTTCCGCCAAAAGGAACATGAGATTGTCTGTAATTCGCAACTTTTGAATTTCATTCATATCCCAAATCCATCGATTGGCTTCGTAGCTGTAGGTAAGCAAATTTTGCTCGTATAAGGCTGTTAGGAATTGCTTAACGAAGAAGGGATTGCCTCCTGTTTTCTGCAGGATCAGCTGAGCCAACTCGGCTACTTGATGGTTTTCCGTCTTTAATGACTCCGCAACCAACTGCTTGACATCGCCGATTTCCAGTGCTTTCAGCACAATGCGTTCCGCAACAAGCCGCTCCGGCAGCTTATCGAGCAGTTGAACATGTGTGGAGGATAACCAATTGGTATCGTGTTCGCTTCGGTAAGCCCCAATAAATAGGAAATGCCTCATCTGTGAATCGTTTAGAAGCAGATCGATAAACTGCAAGGAGGCCGCATCCGCCCATTGCAAGTCGTCAAGAAACAAGACGATAGGCCTGTCTTTCGAGCAAAAGATAAGCAAAAATTGCTGTAATAAGAAATGCAACCGGTTTTGCGTTTCTTGCGGCGGGAGCTGCTTCGCATTAGGCTGTTCGCCGATCAGCAGATCCAGCTCCGGAATGAGATCGGTTAATACTTTACCGCTCGTTCCCAGCACTTTGAGCAGCTGTCCTCGGTACTCTTCGATTTGTTGGTCCTTCTCGGTCAGAAGCTGACGGACCAGCTGCCGAAGCGCTCTCGATAGCGCGTGGTAGGAGACATGCTGTTTGCCGGGTTCAAAACGCCCGGCCAAGAACCAGCTATTGTCCTTCATCACCGTCTTCATCGTCTCCGCGATAAGGAACGATTTGCCGTAACCGGACTCCCCCGTCACCCACACGGCTTCTACGGAGCCATGAATCGCGCGCGAATAGACATGCAGCAGCTTTTCGATTTCCTGGGAACGCCCGTATAACCCCTGCGGGATTTGGAACATATCGGTCATATCGTAGAGACCAATGGTGAAGTCTTGGATTTCGTCCGGCGCATTGACCATCATCAGACAATGCTCAAGGTCCTGAATGATCCCGTAAGCACTTTGATAGCGGTCTTCGGCGTTTTTGGCCAGGAGTTTCATGACAATCTCCGCAAGCGGCTTCGGTATGTCCATTCTTATGTTGTCAGGAGAAATCGGCGTCACTGCAAAATGGCAATGAATCATCTCCACCGGATCTTCGGTTTGAAAAGGAAGCCGGCCCGTGAGCATTTCGTAAAAAGTAACCCCTAGCGAATAATAGTCCGAGCGATAATCGATAATCCGATTCATGCGGCCTGTTTGTTCCGGGGACATATAACTCAGTGTTCCTTCAAGTTGATGCGGATCTAACATTTCCTGGCGCTCTCTGGTAAAGGAGGAGATGCTGAAATCTGCCAGTTTCATAATCTTTTTATCAGGATTCGTAATGATGTTGCTTGGCTTAATATCTTTGTGTATCACATATCGCTGATGAATATTCCCGACGATTTTGACCAACTGAATCGCAGCCGTTAAGAAAGCCTGAAGCGACTGGCGAAACAAAGGAAAGTAAGCCGATAAGGTGTCGCCGTCAAAGTCCTCCAAAACAAGCGCGATGCTGTTCTGATATTTAGGCAGCCCCAGCGGTTTCACAATGCCGGCGATGTCGAGCATTTTGCCAATTTCGTATTCTCGCTTCAGTCGTGCTACATCCGCAGAAACCGGAAAATCCGACCGAAGGGTTTTGATAATGACTTTTTCCATAGTCGGCTTATGGATGGCTCGGAACAGCACGGTCCGGTCGCCCTGATAAATCTGTCTAATCAATTCAAATTCCGGCAAAATTAACATAAAATCCTCCTAGTAAAACTTGCTGCCAGGTACTTTCACAGACAAACGCCCCTTAACAATCAAGGAGCGCGTTGGCCTGGAGTGATATGTGATCTGCTATGTATTACAAACCTAAAATCTTGCCGTCCCAAGGAAGTCCCTTCTCAAAACGGTGCTTGTCATGCATATGATACGGCTTCAATATGTCGAGGTGCCCCAGCTCAAAGGTGTACATTTCCCAAATCTTACATGGCTTTTCCTTCGAACCGTCTCGTTCGAGAATCGCATTCACCGCACGGCGCGCCGCTTCATTGGCGCCTTCCATCGTGGCAAGGTTCGTATTCGTACGAACGTAGTCCGCCGCCAGGAACAAATTCGGAATAGCCGTATAAGCTTCTGGACGGTAATCCCAAGTTCCTACGCGGTTAATCAGCAGCGGCTCCATATTCGTGCAGGCGTGATCAGGATTATCAAATTGGATATCGGTATCCAGGAACCAGGAATGCAGAACTTCGTCCTCCAAAATGACGGCGCCGTCCACATTCAAGCTTTTCTTCATCTGTGCCCAGACTTCCTCTTTAATTTCTTCAGCCGTACAATGTGTAGCTGGTTTACCATATAGAATCCCTGGCGTATCCCAATCGGAAATATCAACGGACAGTATACCTTTAACCGTACCGTCGCCATACTCGCTCAGATGAACATCAGGCCAGAATTGTTTCTGCGAAACAGATGTGAGCGACCAAGGCGCATCCAAGTAAATGACATGGCCGTGCGTAATCTTAACATCCTCTTTCAAATAATACTGGATCCCGTTCATCCACGCCACAGAATCAACCAACTTTTGAACGCCGGCAAGCTTTGGATCTGCTTCCAGCATTGCGCCAGTGATGAATTTCCCCATCACCTCTACCGGGAATGCAGCAATGTAGTAATCCGCTTCAACGTCAAACGTTTGTCCGTTCTCCGTCACCTTCGCGCTGCGAATGACTCCGTCAACACACTCGATGCTCTCTACTTTTGCAGCCAAGTGATAATCAACGCCTTTTTCTGTTAAAAAGGATAACCACGGGTTCACCCATTTGTCATTCGTGGGACCGTTCAGAAGCCGGACAAAGCTCGTCCCTGGCGTTGTGATGTCCAAAGTCATCTGTGTAGCTACTGGACCTACGGTTTGCGTGTTGGCAATCTTGGATTGGCAGGCAACAAGGGTTTTGGTGAAACCTGCAAATATTTTCTGGAAAGCAGGGGATTGCTGCTCGGCCTCGATGAATGTCCACCAATCGATCAGGTTATATTCCTCGCGGATACGCTCCTCGCAGGAGGTCATAACTTGCCATAACTTACGTCCATACTGCTCCATGTCGTCCATTGTCAAACCCAGATTATTATCGAAAAGATCGCGGATAACAACCAGGAAGTTATCAAGGCTGAACTCAATCTTCGCGAGCAATGGAAGCAAAGGTGCCGTGAAAGTCGCAATATCGAGTCTTGTCACTTCCATTAAATTATCATACACGGTTCCGTTTTCATAGGGAATATGTTGTATAGTATCAATTACATGTCTGTAAAAACGTGGAAACAATCGGAAGCCATGTTCGCCTGGGAGATCTCTTCTCCCGTCAGTTCCGCTTCCTACATACGGCATGCTTCTTGCTTTTCCGCCGGGTATAGTCTTAAATTCATAGACCGATACCTCATAACCTCTTGTGATTAATTCATGCGCTGCGCTCATTCCAGCGACGCCGCCACCCAAAATTGCGACTTTTTTCACCATAATTCCCCCTCGATTTGGATCATATTGTAAAATTATCTGTAAACTATCATACCATCTAGGCAATTCGAATCATAGACTTTTGGTTCAATAGAAATAGAAAAAAACTGAAAAACGTTACCCTTTTCCAGCAAAATTAGGTCTTGTTATTTTTTTCGCATGTATTGTAGCCTGGATAAGCTATGAAATATAAAATTCTCGTTTAATTTTCTAAAGCCTTGTTCCAAAACCAGGCAAAAAGGTGTACAGTAAAGTCTATGAAGGAATTAGCTTCACCTCTTGATCTTAACTCGACTTTACTCCTATTTTCACCCCGCCTATTCCGAACGATCATCATAATCTTTAACTAAAAAATTCGCTTTTCTATTGTTATTGCAGCAAACAAGATACCAAAATTCCTATATCTCACCGAATCATATATAATATAGGCAATGCTCATATGATGCCATCAAGAGAGGATGGATATTCCATGCATAACAAGATGGGTACACGATACATACCGGGAACCCGGATCATCAGTTTACCTCAGGGCACTCTTCATGATGGAGAAGATGTATTTCTGACTCGTAAAGTTCTTCTTTATAACATAAAGCTTGTTCCCGGACAGATTGGCGCAGATTATATGCGAACTCTTCATCACAAGGCTGCTTTCATCCACGACGGTTTTCAGCATATTCTGGACACTTCCGTAGAAGAAGATTCTGTAACCATTATTTTACAAGCTAAGCCAGGAGCATTATTTTCTCGCGTCATCCATAAACAACCGTGGACATTCCATCAAATCATCACGATGATCGCAGATCTGGGAGTCTCTTTGCTCGATGCTTTGGAGGAACGGATTACCGGATTCTCCGTAGCCGCCGAAAACCTGTGGCTAGATGATCATTATAAGCTTACTGTTATCAATTATTGGGACGAGGGGGATGCGCAGGCACAAGGCGCAATCGGGCTCTGCCGCTTGATGCTTCAACTCTTTAGCGGCACGCAGCCGAGTACAACTCCGTTTGAAGTAATTCATACGCAGTTAGAGCGTACGCCTATCCCTTCGGCTACTCCCGAGCAGAAAGCTGCCCTCATCAAGCTAGTGAAGCTCATCTGTCAAGGCCAAGCTTCCCTATCCTCCTTCGTATTTGGTTTGCGCAGCTTGCAGCCTTCCAGCTTCAAGGAAGAAGCTTTCGCCTCACCCATTCATCGCCCATCCCGATCTCAGAAGGCGCAGGTGGCCGCCAACGAGGAAGAGGATATGGATGAGGACGAAGAAACCGAGCAAAGTTACACAAAGAACCGGCTACGTAAAGTTGGTATCGGAGCATCTGCCGTGTTCGTTGTGGCTATTGCCGGTTGGATCCTTTGGCCTTCTTCAGAGAAGAAGCAGCCTGTTGTTAATACGCCTGTGCAGACCGCTACGCCGACTCCACAGACGAGTACCCCAACCCCCACGCCTGTACCAACGAAAACAGTTGGCGATGCCAATAAGCAGCCAGTGGAGGTAGAGATCCCCAATCTGCTTGGGAAAGCTCTTGCTGATGCTGAACAAGAAGCCCTAGCCTTGAGACTACGCTATAATTTTGTCATTGAAGCAAGTAATTCTCCTGACGGTACGGTCTTTAAGCAAGACCCTCAGCCTGGGACCAAAGGATTCCAGGGCGATAGTGTAACGTTCTGGGTGAGCAAGCAAAGCCAGTAAAGGTAGGAAGTAACAAAACAGCCTCTCATCCAGAGAGGCTGTTTCTCATTCAACTATACCTTGATTTGATCGATAGACTTTCGCATTTCATCTGTAAGCCCGCTTAGCGCATCTGCCGAATCAGCGATTTCTTGCGCTATTTTGAGCTGCTCATGGGTCAACTTATGGATGTTCGTTGTGCCGTCCGATGATGATTTCGCAATATGCGCAATATCGACAACGGAAGCTGCGACTTCCTCAGAACCCGCAGACATTTCTTCCGTTACCGAAGATATCTCCTGGATCTGATGGGAAACGAAGCGGAATTGTTCCACAATATGACGGAAAAACTCTTCTGCTTTTCTGGAAAGATCAGCGCCCGTTTGAATTTCGCTCCGACCTGCTTCCATCGCCTCTCCCATACGCTCAGTCTCACGATGAATATTTTGCAATAAGGACGCGATCAGCTTCGCCGATTCCGCAGCGTGATCCGCCAGCTTGCGCACTTCTCCGGCTACGACCGCGAAGCCCGCTCCATGTTCGCCGGCTCTTGCGGCTTCGATCGACGCGTTCAAGGCCAACAATTTCGTTTGCTCCGAGATATCGGAAATGGCGGATAAGGCAATACCGATCTCCTTCGAGTGGCCGCGAAGGGAGGCCGCACGATCGATTGCTTCTTGCGTAGCTGTCGTAATCGTCACGAATTGTCCGTTCATGTTCTGAACGATCGATTGCCCCGATTGCGCGCTTTGCAGCGCGTTGTTGGATGCGTCGGCAACGGTCAAGGAAGCTTCGGAAATGCGGTGAATAGCCGTCGCCATTTCTTCCATGGACCGAGCGCTCTCGTTGGTGCTGAACTGTACGGTATTAGCGCCGTCAGCCACCACTTGGAGGGATGTATTCACATTCGTATTCATCTCCAGCAAACGGTGAGCTTGCACATTGAAATGCTGCGTGGTCACTACAAACTGCTCCGACGTATGCGAGACCTGCGATACAATCGTTCGCAGCATATCATTAATGTCGTTAGACATCTTCATCATCGCGCGGTATACGGTTCCGATTTCATCGATAGAGCGAACCGGATTAGCAGCTAATTGCTTTCTTGCGCTTAAGAAGTCTCCTTTTGCTATGCTCTCCGCACCTGCCCCAATCCATTGCAAAGGAAGAAGGGCACGGGTGACTACGAGCGTAACAAGTCCAAGTCCAAGTATGGTGAGAACAAGCATCAATCCATAAATCGGCAGATTGCTTTTAATGACACTGGCGGAAATTTGCTCCGTCACGCCCGCCTCCGTATCAATGCCAAGAACAGCAATCACTTTGCCCTCGGCATTTTTCACAGGGGTATAGGTTGAGATGTATTTCCCGTATTTCGGATTATCGATAATCGCCGAGCTTGCCGAAACGCCCTTCAACAGTGTTTCAACTTCCGTTGCCGCGATGTCCGTCTCCTCATTGATGGGAGATGCGACGTCCGACCCCTTAGGCTGTCCATCGATCATAATGAGAGGTTTGTGCTGGTCATCGAAACGAACCAAATAGACATATAGCGCTCCGATTTGCGTACGATATGTATCCAGCTGCTGTCTTATTTGCCAATAGAGATCATTTTCCTTGGGGTCTTTCAAAAATTGTTCGATTTGGCCAATATCCATTCCTTTGGTATAGCTATCTGAAAGCCGAATACCGTAACTAGCTATCGCTTCCTTCCCCGCATGTTTGGCATTGCGGAATTCCATGGTGATATAACCGGCGGACAGTGCCAAAACAACAATCATAACAGCGGCTACAATACGAACTACCAAGTGTTTTCTGAACCATCGAACACTATGTAACATATGATATTCCCCTTATCCTCATCATCTATTTCGATTGTTTTCGACAATTGTTTCGACAATGATATGGAAAATCCTTCTTCTATGAACAGGAATTTAGTTCAAAGGTCCCTTATAAATAAAAATGATCAGACAGAATTGCTCTGTCCAACCATTTTGAAATTTATATTAAGATTGTAAATCCGTATATTCACTGTTATCAGACAAGCGTCCTAGGAAGGTAACGACGATCATTTTATACCGTGAATGGCCTGCACGAAGCTCATTTTCTTCCATCAGCTCAAATTCAGCCACCATCTCTACATCATCATCAATGATAAACATCGTCGGTTCGTTGCCGTTACTGGGCTTAATTCGCTCATCTTCAAGCTTCTTCCGTACAAATAAGTTAACCTCTTCGAGATTCGCTTTTTCATGCGTAACGCGCTCGCCAAATCGGGAATGAGCATGACCGGTTACGACCAGATCGGCGATTTGTTTACCGCCTAGCTCAGCAGCCAAAGGTTCGTAAGTACTCCACCGATTCATCTTCTTATCGCTCATTCCCAGTATTCCACCGGTGATTCGCTTCGATCATATCCATCATCTTTTTCATGGAAATTTGGATTTGTTCTTTTGAGGGCAGGGAAAGCGTGCTGTAGGTTTGTTTAACAACATCCGTTAACACCGTATCAAACATAAATTCAAACTGTTCGTTATTCATTATGAAATCCCTCCTTATTTACATGATTTTGGAAAATTGCCTACTTACATCATATATCGAAGCGCTCTAAATATCAGCGCAATAATTATTTTCGTAAATACACCTCCGATTCTCAAATAAACGCACATTTTTTTGCGCAAAAAAAAAGATAGCAGCTAGATTTTAAAAATCTAATTGCAATCTTTTTGAGAGATTTGGTAAAATTAAGTAACGGTGTACATGAACTAAAACCAAAATTCTTCTTTCGGTTCGTTCTTTCTAGAATTGGTAAACGTTTTCATAATTGCCTGTTTTTCGCAACCCGAAACACCTGTCAGACCTTGAAGTGCGGACAATCTTTCGCTCAAACCCAATTTTTTCAAAGAAGCAATGGTGGTTGATAAATCCGGTGACCATGTTGCACTAATCATACACATACCCCCTAATTCACCCAAATTAAGTAACAACTGCTATTATAGCAGTGAATGAGAGGAAGATATAGTGATTGAATCACAAATTATATAAAATTCTTCTATCTTTTTGTTTAGCAGGCTTGCAGATTTGGTTTTTATTCGTCACCTTCCAATACACATTCTTCGGAATTCAATTACAGCGAAATGAACTAATGGAATGGCATATCAAATCGTTTCAAGAAAACAACATCCGATTGGAGCTGGGACTTCAAGTTGGCGACAAAATCGTTGCTGTAAACGGAAAAGCCCCTAACGAAAACAACATTGTCCAAAAATGGGCCACGATCGAGCAAGCGGATACGATTACCATCTCCAGGAATGACCGGCAAATAACGATTTCATTAGAACAGATTGTTCAACCTGCTTTCGACTTTATCTCTTTGTTCGGAGAAATTATTTGTCTTTGTGTGTCTTTTATGATCCTGTGGAAAATACCCCACTCCAAATCAGCTCGTCTGCTATCGCTTGTTTTTCTCATTGTAGGCATCATTTTCATGTGCATCCCCCCTTCCGCTCGCGGAGATAGTTTGGCGAAAGTGCTGATTAGCAATCTTGTGATGATCATGCCATTTGTCTTCGTTCATTTTCTTACTTTATTTTTCAAAGAAAAAAGCGGCGTCTCACTGCCAACCGCCTATTTGAAATATGTCTATAGCTTCATGTTTCTCACTTTTATTGGTAGATGCATCTATTTCACGCCGCTGGACACATATAAGTTTTATATATTAGACTATCGCTGTGTCCTACTTTTATTTTTGTGCGGGTTCTTACTGAATATCGGATTATTATTTTATGTGTTTTTCAAATATCGACGGGAGAATTCTTCCATACAGGCCATTATCAAGCTTGTCTGGTTCGCCCTCTTTATTTCGACTGCGCCGTTAGCTTTTCTATCTTTCCTACCCATTTTGTTCACAGGAGCGCCGCTCGTTAAATCGCTTTATACGGGATATTTTGTGGTGTTCTTTCCATTATCGTTTACTTATATCATCGTCACCAAGCAATTGTTTGATATTCATATCTTGCTTCGCCGCATTCTGTACACGTCGCTTATTTCAATGGTGCCAACTACTTTAATCGTGCTCATGATCGCTTTGATCTTTAGTAATGAAGTCACTGTGAAAAACATGTCGTTAAGCTTCTTATTTATTTTAACAACCATTTCCTTCTTGCTTTATGTACTTGAATATTTTGTCACAAAACTGGATGCTATCATGTTTCCCAAAAAGTTTTACTTGCAGCTTGCCCTTAAGAAAATTGCAAGAAACTTGCGGACCATTACGAGTTTTCGCGAATTAAAAGATATTATTCTGGTAGATATCGTAAGTACCCTCAACGTCTACGGTGGGGCCATCGTTTTTCAATACCCGCATTCCATGGAAACCATTGGCGAAGGCGTTTTGGATTTAAACGAAATCGAACAATACTTGCGTGAAAATCGATTGGATGACTCGAAATATTCTATTTTTGTTATTAATCAAAACGAAGAGTACTCCTGCTACTTAGTCACAGCAAGAAAAAAAACCAACACCCTGCTAAGTCTGGAGGAACGCCAGTGGTTAAGCCTGATCATTTCTTATTTGGCGGTAAGCTTGGAAAATATCTATCTGATCCGTAAATTAACGGTTAAACTGCATGATCTGGCTTCGCAAATTCCGAATGAGGAGGCTGGACAGGACGTTGTTTGGCTTCGCAAATCGCTTTTTGAACTACAGGAACAAGAACGATACAGGCTTGCTACGGATCTGCATGACACGACAATGCAGGACATTTTATTAGTACGTAGAAGATTAATTTCTTTTATCAATAATAACGAGGATCAACAGCAAGTGGTTCAAGCGATCAAACACCTGGATCTGGTTAATGAAAGCTTGCGTCAAAGCTGCTTTGAATTAAATCCTCATTTGCTTCAAAATATTGGGTTAATTCAAACCATACAAGCGACATTGGATCTGGATATTGGCTTAAACGAATATGAAACGCAATTCCACGTGGATGGCACTTTGATCATTGAAAGGCTCGATATTGATATTAAAAAGCATATTTTCCGTATCTTTCAAGAACTTATGCACAATGCCAAGAAACACTCAAACGCCTCCAAAGTCATCATTAAACTGGCTGTCGCTGATGATAACTTGTGTTTATTTTATCGGGATGATGGGGTTGGCATTGACCCGCACGCTCTCGCTAAGGACAAAAGACAACGAACTATTGCTAACACCAGCTTTGGACTAGAGCAGATGAAAAGCCGTGTTTTACATTTGAGTGGACATCTAGAGCTTCTCTCCGATCGGGGAAGCGGCGTTGAACTCACCATTCGGATTCCCATACCTACTCAGGAAGGAAGTACTGCATGAACAAGCAATCAAAAATTTTAATCGTAGATGATCACCCTTTAATGGCTGAGGCAACTTCCAGTACGCTCAAACAAATTGACGGCGTGCAAATTGTCGGGATTGCAGGCAATGCCAAACAATGCCTAGAACTTGTGGACTTGCATGTGCCGGATATTGTATTTCTGGACTTTAATTTGCCGGATCAGTACGGAGATGAAGTTGCCAAGATCATTAAAGGTAAATATCCCACGACACATCTCGTTATCTTCTCCGGCATCGAATTATCACATCTCTATAACCATTTGATTGGGCTGGAGGTTAGCGCGGTCATCTCTAAGGAGTCCAGCGGGACGCTCATCAAGAGCTTGGTCACTCTGTTGATGGAGAACTTTACAGTTGTACCTGTTCCTGTTTTCCACAAGATGAGAGTATCGAGCGGGAATTTGCACCAGACGGATTTATTGGACGATGATGAAGTGAATATGATGACGATGATTGTTCAAGGCTTAACCAATGAACAGATGGCGGATGAAGTACATATGAGCAAACGTACGGTCGATAATTATGTTCGGAAAATTTACGAGAAATTAGGCGTGAAATCCCGTGCGCAAGCGGTGGATAAATTCAATCAGTTCAAGCACATTTTTGATGTTAACCGCAGGTAAGGAAAGGGAATCTTCAGCCGAGCGGCTGGTACCACAGATAAGTCAGACGCAGTAGCAAAAAGAGGTCAGCCAGCTTACGCTGATTGACCTCTTTTCTATTTTGTACATCTTACTGGTTCAATTTAACTATAGCACGTATAGCAGCATCAATTTCCCGCTCAACAGCACCAGAAACCACATCTGTATGTGGATCATACACTTCTCTCAGATCCGCATCTGCGTAACCATCCAATGCGACTATCGCTCCGGCCCGCACTCCGCGGAGTGCTGCAATGACGTATAACGCAGAGATTTCCATCTCAACAGCCAAGGCGCCCGCCTGCTTGTATTTCCGATGAGGGAATTCCTCCACACCTTGGAAAAAGGCATCCAACGTGACGGTAATTCCCTTTTTCACCAGACCGTCTGTCTCGCTTGCAGCTTCAAACAGTGCCCGTACAACATCTGAATCGGCTACTGCCGGGAAGCCTAGCGGTACCAACTGACGTGTCAAGCCATCTTCCCGAACCGCTGCCGTGCTCACTACCAAGCTCCCCGGAGGGACTTCTGCCGAGTAAGAGCCTGCGGTTCCAACACGAATCAACGTCTTTACGCCGCCTTTGATCAACTCTTCAAAGCAAACCGCAGCTCCTGGCGACCCAACGCCATGGCTGACAACGGTAATCGCTACGCCAGACGCTTCACCAACGAAAGTCCGGTATTCTCTGCTGAAGGCCAGCTCACGAACATTGTCCAACTTACGTGCGATAGCTTCTGCTCGGAATGGATCCCCGCAAACAATCGCGTATGGACTCAAATCCTCTGTGTTTACCTGTAAAATGGATAATTTCAATTTAATCGAACTCCTTTCTAACCCACTCGTCTTCCGGAATCGGAATCGCTTCCCCCGAGAAGCGCTGTTCTTGAAACGGATCTGCGACATTATGGAACCCATTACGCTCCCAGAATCCTTCACGGTCTTCTTTCATGAATTCAATACCCTGAATCCATTTGGCGCTTTTCCAGAAATATAAATGCGGTACGAGCAGACGAAGCGGCCAACCATGTTTAGGCGTAAGCGGTTTGCCGTCATAGCTCATGGCCAGCAAAATGTGATCTCCCATTAGGTCCGTGAGCGGAACGTTCGTTTCATACTCATTATCAGCATGCAGCATCACATACTTACCTTCTGGCTTAACGTTGATAAGCTTAAGGAAATCTCGGAAGAGCACGCCTTCCCAAACCGTATCCAGCTTAGACCAACGCGTCACGCAATGAATGTCGCAGACGATTTGTGTCCGAGGTAACGCAAGCAATTCTTCATAGCTAAACGACTTCTCCTCCGCAACCTCACCGAACACACGCAGCGACCATGTGGACATATCGTATTTCGGCACTTCACCTTCGTGAAGAATGGGAAATCTCTCTGTGACAGCCTGTCCAGGTGGAACTCTGTCTGCAATCTCCTGCGGAACATCAACAGCGGGAATATTCATTCGCTTGATGCGCTCTGCTTTGCTATCTTTGTGCATCTGTCATCCTCCGTTACTCCCTTATCGGGAACTGCCATTCGCCTTCTGTGCATCAGCCAAATAATTGCTTCTCCGGAAGAAAAGCATCGCTAGCAAAGTCACGACGTAAGGCAGCATTTGTGTAAAATGAGTAGGCAGGGAGAATCCCTGCAATCGGATACTGAACGCATCCATCAATCCAAAAAGCAAACTGGATGCCATGACACCAATCGGATTCGCTTGGCCTAACATCGTTGCGACCAGAGCAATAAATCCTCTTCCGGCCGTCATGCCTTCCGTAAACATCGTCACTTGCCCCAGTGAAAGCTGAGCGCCAGCGAGTCCACAGAGCACTCCGCAGATAAGAACCGCCAAGTACTGCATCCGATTTACCTTGATTCCGGTACTTTTGCTGGCAATCGGATTTTCGCCAACCGCGACCAATCGGAATCCCAGAACAGACTTGAACAGAAAATACTGTAGGACAAATACAAGGATAAAGGCCAAGTATACAAGCGGTGAATGCCCGGAAATAATGTCGCCGACGACGGGAATATCTTTAATGAACGGAATATCCCATTTCGGTAATCCGATCATATTTTTATCATAGAAAGCGCCCTTGACATGAAAAATCGCTCGCAAGCTAAACGCAGTCAAACCCAACGCCAAGAAGTTAAACGAGATACCGACAACGATGACATTCGCTTGCAAATGAATACTGATATAAGCAAATATCAAGGAAAAGAGCATCGTAACCGCAACGGCAATAAGAACAGCAGCCAATACATTTCCAGTGTAAAAATTACCCACAATCGCTGAGAATGCGCCGACTAACACGAAACCTTCCAAACCTACGTTAAACAAGCCGACTCTGGAACAAATCGCCCCGCCGAGTGCCGCCAGCAGAATCGGAGCCACCATCCGAATCATTGAACTGAATAAGGATACATCAAGAAGATGCTGCATCGCCCTTGCCTCCTTTCCGTCGTTTCCAAAGGGTGTAGCTGAATTTCGCTGTAACGAACAAGATAAGCAAAGACTGAATAACACTTGAAATCTCTAAAGGGATGCTCGTGTTCCGTTCAACCCCCATACCTCCAGTTTGCAAAGCTGCAAGCAGAACGGCCGCAATTGCCGTACCTAGCGGATGAGCGCCTGAAAGCAGTGTCGCCATAATGCCGGACCAGGCATAACCAGGGTTCGTTATCATGCCATCTGTGTATCGATACTGCATGCCAAGAACTTCGATTGCGCCGGCTAACCCGGCAAACCCGCCACTGGCAAACATACTGGCCAGCATCACTTTCCCTCTGTTCACGCCTCCATACCCGGCAAAAAGCGGATTATATCCTAACATCCGAATTTCATAACCGGCAACCGTATATTTAATAAACAGATACAGGAGTACCGCGAGTGCAATCGCAATAATAAATCCACCGTGGATGCTCATCCCTTGAAATAGTTTGGGCAGCCAGACCCCTTTCTCAATCATCATCGTTTGAGCGAGAGCGGCTGATCCTGTTTTATCCTTAAAAGGATAGGCAACCATGTAGCCTGCAAATAAAGCAGCTATATAATTCATCAGCAGTGTTGTAATGATCAAGTTCATTCTGAACTTGGCGTCCAGCCAACCTGCAAAAGCCGACCATATGCCGCCGGCAATTATTCCGCCGAGTATAGCTGCCAACAATTTAAATAAGGCTGGCCCAGGCAAATAAATTGCGATCATCGCGCTGGATAATGCGCCCAGAATCATTTGACCTTCCGATCCCATGTTGAAAAAACCTGCACGGAACGCGATCGATACGCCTAAACCTACGAGAATCAGCGGTGTGGCTCGGGTCAGCGTATTCGTTATGAAAAAGAAATTGCCGAAAGCACCCTTCCACATCTGTGCATAAGTATCAATTACGGATCCGCCTATCAATGAGATGGCAATCGCACCGCCGATTAAGCCGATGATGACGGCAAGCAGCGGTTGGACCCAAGCGCTTATAGGGAAACGACTTTTAAGCATGAGAAACTCCTCCCGCCATCCACAAGCTAATCTGCTCCTCCGTTGCGTTCTCGGCAGAAATCTCACCAGCGATTCGTCCTTCATACATGACGATAATCCGATCTGAAAGCTTGAGAATTTCTGTTAGCTCCGAGGAAACTAATAATATCGCGCCTTGCTCGTCACGTTTGCGAAGCAATTCTTCGTGAATAAGCTCCATCGCGCCAATATCGACGCCACGAGTGGGCTCTGCTGCGATCAGAAAGGGTTGCTTCTGCGCAATTTCTCTGGCTACGATCAACTTCTGCAGATTACCGCCAGACAGATACTTCACCTTCGCATCCTGCGAGCCTGCTTTAATTTGAAATTGCTGAATGAAGCCACCCACCATTTGCCGCAATTCTTTCCCTTGTAAAAACCCTTTACGGCTGGTGGTTCTGTGATGCCCCATCGTCCCATTTTCTAAGACAGTGCCCTCTTTCGCCGCACCCCATTGATAACGATCCTCCGGAACATGCGAAAGACCAATGTCTCTGATTTCCCGTACGGAAAGTCCCTTCAAATTGTCGCCAAGCAATCGAATCTCCCCATGGTCAATAAATTGCAGACCGGAAATAGCTTGAATCAGCTCGGATTGACCGTTCCCTGAAATACCTGCGATACCCACGATTTCCCCAGCTTTGACATGAAAGCTGACTTTATCCAGAACGGGCTTGCCTTTGTCTCCCATGATTGAGACCTCTTGGACCTGTAGAACGGTTTCACCAAGTTTCACATCACTTTTGGACGTAGGAAGCAGATCTCTGCCCACCATTAGCTTGGACAATTCCTCGACATTGGTTGCCCCGGCATCCAGCTCTCCTGTTACTTTCCCATCACGTAGAACGGTAACCCGGTCAGCAATTTCCATCACTTCATGCAGCTTGTGCGTGATGATAATAAAACTCTTCCCTTGGTTGGCCAAGTTCCGCATAATAACGAGGAGTTCCTTCGCTTCAAGCGGCGTCAATACCCCCGTCGGCTCATCCAAAATAATAATGTCCGCACCTTGATACAGCACCTTCAAAATTTCCACACGCTGCTGCATGCCAAGCGGAATATCCGCCACTTTCTTGTTCGGATCAATCGGCAGACGATACTGCGCGCACAATGCCTCAACTTGCTTGACGGCCTTTTTGCGGTCAAATTTGAGCCCTGACTTAGGTTCATTCCCGATCACAATATTTTCAGCCACTGTAAAAGAGGGAAAAAGCATGAAATGTTGGTGCACCATGCCAATTCGATGACGGATCGCATCCGTAGGATTCGTGAAGGCCACTTTTTTGCCATTCAAAAGAATGTCGCCTGCCGTTGGCTGCTCCATGCCGTACAAAATACGCATTAGCGTTGTTTTTCCAGCTCCATTTTCCCCGACTAATGCATGAATCTCACCTTGACGCAGCGAAAAATCAACATTTGAATTCGCTGTTAAATTGCCATATGTTTTCGTAATTTGACGCATTTGAAGCAGCATAACGGTTTTTCGCTCCTCTGTCTAGACATGAGGAAACTGTTTACGTCTCCGTAAACAGTTCCCATGGTCGATATGAAATGATCGTGCTGATTATTTAACTGGATTTTCAACTTTCACTTTGCCAGAAACGATATCATCGCGAATCGCTTTAACCTTCGTAACTACGTCTTGTCCAATGAAAGGACTAAGCGTAGATTTGCTGTCTTTGGTTACGAAAGTAAGACCAACGCCGTCTTCTTTCAAACCGTAATCGACGGAACCGAATTTAAACGAGCCGTTTACGAAGTCTTTCACCGTTTGGTAAGCCACGGCATCAGTTCCTTTTAGTTGAGAAAGGACGATATGCTGTGGATCCGTTACTGTACGGTCAATATCTTGTCCGGATGTGAAGAAGCCTTTTTCTTTCGCAGCCTCGAATACGCCCAAATCACCAACAGCAGAAGCGGCAGCGATGAAATCAGCACCTTGTGAGAATTGCGTTAATGCTAATTCCTTTGCTTTCGCTGGATCCGTGAAGCTGCCTACGTAGTTAACGATGAATTTAGCATTAGGATTCGTTGCTTTCAAACCTTCTTGGAAGCCAACGGTGTACTTCTTGATCAGCGGGATATCAAGTGCCGCAACCATACCTACGACATTTTTCTTAGTAGCAAGACCAGCTGCCGCACCTAGCAAGTAGGAAGCTTCATGCTCACGGAATACTACACTGCGAACGTTCGGAAGATCGACAACCGTATCAATAATGGCAAAGGATTTCTTCGGATTCTCAGCAGCTACTTTCTTAAGAGCATCTTCGGACTCGAAAGAGCTGGTGATGATGAGATCATAGTTATCGGCAACGGCAGCGCGTAAATTTTGTTCAATGGCGCTTGCATCCGTGGATTCTACTGTTTTAACCGTAATGCCAAACTCTTGTCCAGCTTTCTTAACACCTTCATCCTCTTGTGCGAAAAATGGGTTCAAACCAATTTTCTCCGGTGTAATCAAGATAACTTTCTTATCTGACTTAGCTGTAGCAGCTTTCGTTGCTTCCGCAGCCGGTGCTGCTGTGTCTGTTTTTGCAGTTGCGCAGCCAGTTAGCAATATTGTAACAGCAAACATAGAAATTAAAGCTTTTTTCATGTGTATCTCTCCCCTTGGTGATTATATTTTATGTACAACATTCTTTTGTATATCCTACTAAATAACTCGGATTTAGTCAAAGTATTTTTTTGCTCGACAAATATTAACGAATTATGTTCGAAATATACGAAACTCGTCGATAATTATACTATATTGTCGAATGACATGCTATATAAAAAAGCCAGCCTCCTGAGATGGAGACTAGCTTTGTTCAAATTATGTATGTTACTAGACTTCGTGATGCTGATGATCAGCCACAATATTCGCAGCTTCCATTAATTCACGCATAACATCGGATTGCAACTGCGGGTTAATGTATATGCCTTTAACAAACAATGCGCCCTTTTCACTTGACGTATATCTAGGCGGGATTTTGTTTAAAGCAAGCGCTAGCATATCATCTTTACACTTATTACAATCGCATTTCAATTCGTAATTTTTCTGAAACTCATCAAACATATTGACGACGATCGTTTCCATCGCATTAAAGACTGGCATCGGAGTTAGCTCCTTCACTATTTCAACTATATGTCTATTATAACGTATAAACCTATATTCAAAAAGTGCTCATAGACTAGTTACCCCATCATTATTGACTCATGGTAGGTAACTAATCCTAGTTCCGAGCACCCTAATCAACGATTTCTCATCCCAATTTCAAAGAAATGACCACAACATTCACTAGAATGTGATACGCTGTTTGTTGCATATGCTTGGTGTGAGCAGATTCCGACTGAAAATACGTTTCTGCTTCGAATGCTATACAGTTATAAATAAATTAGACTTAGGGGTTAACTTATGCTGCAAAAAACACACAGTATTGCCGGTTTCATCTCGGCAGAACTCGTACTCGCTTATCAAGATGTAAGCTTTTTCTCATGGGACACGGCCGGAGCTCTTCTGCTGGGCTGCTTGGCAGGAACGCTGGCTGATGTCGACAAACCAGGCTCGACGATGGCCAAGGTTTTATTCCCCTTATCTGCCTTGCTTCGCATTCTGAAGGTCAAGCATCGGACGCTAACCCATTCGATTGTCTTTATCCTCCTGCTAATGATGATCTCATTGCCGATGTCGCCCTTGTACTTCTGGGTTTTCATCGTCGCTTATGCATCGCATCCGCTTATTGATTTGCTCAATGAACGAGGCATTCAACTATTCTGGCCGCTCCCGATGAAAATTCGTTTATTGCCGAAATTCATCGCAATTGATACCGGATCTACAAGCGAAACCGTATTCCGTTGGCTGCTTTTGGCCGTCACCTTACTGATCCCTTTTATGCTTTATGTGTACCCCATGCTGCAAAAATAAATAAAAGCCCCTTCTTCTCTGTCTTAAACAGAAAAGGAAGGGGCTTTACATTTACTGCATAGGAATGGATATTTTAAAGCAAATCCAGCCATCCTCCACACATACTTCGATTGTCCCTTTGTAGTGCTCAATCCGCTCCTTCACGACCGACAAGCCTAATCCTTGATGCTCACCGTCACCTTTGGTGCTGTAGCCGATCGAAAACATTTGATTGTAGTCCTCTACTTGGAAATCCGGCAGCACGGGGTTGGAAACAGAGATCGTCACTTGATTCGACTCCGACCATCCATTCACAATGACCTCCCGTTCACCTGGCGGGAATTTATTCACCTCGTCAAAAGCATTATCAATCAGATTTCCGATAATTTTCACGAGATCAACGGATTTTACCCCTAAAGCTAAACCATCAAGGCCTGTAAATTCATAAGTAAAATCAATTTTCGTCCGCATAGCAAGCGCAAACTTCGCTTGAATCAAAGCAGCGATCGCCGGATGGCCGATACGAATAATATCGTTCACTTCATTGATTTCTTCCAGCAACTCTTTCATGTACTTCATCTGGTCTTCTTTTTTGCCATTTGCAAGCAGCGCATACATGGTCTGCACATGATTTAAGAAGTCATGCCGCTGGCTGCGAATCGTAGCAAACATCAAATCCACATTTTGAATGTACATTTCTTGTGTGGATTGAACCGCGGTTTCACGGCTTTTGGTAATAAATCGGAAAACAAAATAAATAAAGATGCAGCTGCAAACCGTAAACAGAACAACGACAAGCATAAGCTGAACGAGCTGTTTGTTTAAAGTCTCTTGAATCGATTGATAATCCGACGTAATGGAAATGACATAGGGAACTTCTCGCTGGATTTCGGTCAGTTTGTTCTTGACCGGGACGTACATGAATGTTTTGAGAATCGGTTTCCCATTCCAACTCTCTACAACGCTAACCGGTTTATTATTTTCAATGGATTCTTTGTAATACTTCAAATCTTTGTCATTCGTAATGTTGTACGAACCGAACAGCAGCGGCCGATCATACACCGAAATGAAAGATGAGCCGTCATTGCCTTTGTACTCAATTGGCTTAGAACCGAACGTAACCCCATGCAGGCCAGAAATCTCCAAAATATCCTGATTGGCCGCAAGCGTTTTCTTTACAACGGTGTCTGCACCGACGATTTCTTTAAACCGCTGAATTTTATCGGCGTTCACAAACACACAAATAATATAATTGGTTGAACCGTCGTAATAGTACCCGAATTTACTGACATTGCTGGAGCCTGAAGCTGGAACCTCGTAAATGCCGGACCAGAAATTCGGCAGTTTCTGACCTTCAGGAATCGAGACCTGGTGATTCGTCATCAATTGATCAAAGGCCGTAAACCAATAGCCGAAAGGAATTGTGCTTTTGATTTGAAGTTCTTTGGGTTCCGATGACTTGGCGACCATGATATCGTTTCCAACACCACTGCGCTTCATCAGCGAGAAGCCGTCGACACCCGCTTGTTTGGCGAGTTGAACCAATTGTTCATTGGATACTTTATCGGCATCCGGATCAAGCTTGCTCGCGGCGAAAAGTGCGACAGCGCGCAGCTTTTCTCCAACTAAATCTTCCACGAAGAAGGAACCTTCCTCTGACAGTTCAATGGATGTGCGGATTTGGTTGGCCGTCGACTCCATCCTCATCGATAAGGCTTCCGTTAACAGTGATTTCGTATACCAGTAATAAGAGGTATTATTCGTCACCAGCAACAGAATAACGATAATTAAGGTGATGTAGATGACTTTGGAGTTTATTCTCATGAAGATGTTCACACTTTCTATATTTTGTAAAATGAATATTACAAATTCGACACTATGTAAAACTTATGTAAAACTTTTTTCGACACTATCCGAAATTAGTTGTCCCTTTCAGTAGTATAGTAGGATAGGAAAGCCTTGTCTATCAATTAATATTGCGGTTTATAAACCATTGGTAAGATAGGGAAAATTACCAAGAAACAGGATGGAAATTAGGGGTGGATTTCTCGTTGGTTTCTTCCTCATTGAAACGGAACTACAGGGCTTTATTTCTGCGAAATGCGCCCTTTTGCGCGCGCGAGGGAACTAGGGGACGCTATCTCTTCACTTTGGGCTAACATTGAGTCAAATGCAAAGAAATAACGCCCTGTAGTTCTTCACGGACAGCCAAAACTCCGCTTTTCTCCAAAATAGCGGACGGTAGTTCCTCCAAGTTAGTTGGAGAGTCAACTACTCAATGCCAAAAGGAGAATACAACCCACTTCCATTCTGGAACAAGGTTACATGTTTAGGTTACTTAGCCGCTATCTCAGCACTTTTCTTCCAAATGATTCTTTCGCCTATGCGCAAGACAACATCGACTCGATGTGTCCCCATAGCTAACGGGCGTGATGCTTTCAAGCTAAACAGGGTAACACCTGAAGCTTGGTTCGGCTGATTCACAATTCCTGTGATCTGGGGAATGTGCTCGGCGCCTCCGTCATCTCCGTCCTCGATGATTGCCAGTTGAAGCGGCGGCACTCTACCTGCGTCGTAATCTCCCGAGCTGATCCAGTCATCCACAAATGCCTGTAGTTCCAATCGTCCGTTATTCACGGTTACCTGGGTGTCAGCTTCCTTTACGGTATAATTGCTTTCGAGTAAACTGTAGTCCTTTTCGGCAAATCCCTGCGTTAATCCAAAAAGAGATATCACATCTTTCAAATTCAAATACCAACCGTCTTCGTTACGTACAACAGGCTTTTCCAGAGAAACCGTGCTACCTTTTCCAGCCTTCCAGTGTACCACAGCGCTGCTCAGGTTCGCTTGCAAATCGAAGGCATAGTCACCTCTGCTGAGTGTAACCTCATCCTTATCTGTGGCGGTGCTAATTTCATAATGAAGCCGTTCGGCAAGCTGCTTCAAACTTAAATAAGATTGACCTTTTTCAATGTAACCTATCTGCTCACCTGTGAAAAATTGCAAACGATCTTGTGCGGTTATTACCGTACCGAACACATTTAAACCTGCATTTGCAGCATGAGCGATCGTTTGGGAATCCTCATCCCACACTGAATCCTGCGTACTGCTCCAAAATGGAATCCACCCCGTTCGGTTATCCACATGTACCTTCAACCACATAGACCCGCCGTTCGGTGGATTCCATGCCTCTGTTGCTTCCATGGTCTGATTACGCAAAAGCAATGTCGTATCGTTAAACGGCATATCCGGATAGCGATACAGCTCTTTCGAATCCTTAATCGCCACTTTCCAATGGACAGGAACGGCAGACTCGGGATCACCGACCAACTTGTTCACCCAGCCCGTTCCCTTCGAGGAACGCACATGATACCAGGTGCTGTTATGCCAAATTTCGTATGGACCTCTCCCCGTCCATAAGGGTTCTGCGATTTTCTCAAAAACAGTGACCGTCTCGTCTTTAAGCACCGCATCTTCTTTTGCCATCCCCGCGAAGACAGTAGGGAATAACGGCGTTTCTCGCACAATTTTCAGTGTTTCATCTGCCGGAAGAATGGTCACTCCTTTGTCCCGCGTCCAGACTGTCCCTTGATCGGTTTGAACTTCGAAAGCGCGATCATATATCGTTGTAAATTCATGGAGAATCGTGAAATCTCCAGCTGTCGTCGAAGACCAGTCCATCTGCTGCTGACCTATGCCCATTGCCGCGCCAAGGTCGCTTTTTACGGGAAGATTATCATAATGTGCTTTGCGCTGAACGTCGTGAACAGTGCCAATTTGATTAATTGGAATAAACGCCCATAGATCGCCTAACCAATTTGTATGCACCTTAATCCAAGATTTGCGGTTGGGATCGTTGGTGTAGAACCACATCTTTTCAGCATCTGTCACTTCCACCTCTTGGGGGGATAAAGCGGCAACAGGATCATTTTTCGTGCTTGGACTGCGATAAAGCGGTGTTTCATCTAAAAGCGTGATCCGCTTAGGCGGTGCAATCTCGATTTCCCAAGGTTTTGGCCTGATCCAACGAGGTCCGAACATGGTTTCGATTTTCCAAGTCGCCTCGCCGATCGACCAGGCGCTTTCGGTTTCCAGTACATGCACCGCCTGCGGAGCAAACGTTCCTTCAGGATCCGTGTTGTACGTATCCGCCGCAGCGTAATAAGGTGTGTCAGCCAGCAGCTCTATCTCGGCCGGGAATCGAAGCCCCTCTGGACCAAAAGAACCTCCAAAAATCGTATCCGCAGCTGCTTGGGACACATAACCAGCCAAACCCATTGCTGCTGCAACAACCGTGAATGTGAACAATTTTATTTTCATCATCGTAAACTCACCGCTTCCGCATCCATTTCAAGGAAAATACTTCCACTATTTAGACGTTCTCTTGGTTAATAAGTTGCTTTTTTACGATTACTTTACTTGACCTCGCTACTTTAGTACTATAACAAGTATCGAATACATGAGGAGCTGTAAAAATGTCCAATGATGAAATCATCCTAACTCCCGAAGGATTACGCAGTTTAGAACTTGAGCTTGAGGAACTGAAAACCGTTAAACGCAAAGAATTGGCAAGCCGGATTAAGACGGCCATTAGCTACGGTGACTTGAAAGAGAACAGTGAATACCATTCGGCCAAAGAAGAACAGGGTTTCATGGAAACGAGAGTCTTGACCATCGAAAGAATGTTAAAAAAGGCGCGCGTTGTAACGAATCTGGATACATCTAAAGTTCAAGTAGGATCCACTGTTGTCCTTAATGATGTAGAATTCGCCGAGAAAATCGAATACAAAATCGTCGGTACCTCTGAAGCAAATGTCAATGAAAATAAAATCTCCTACGAAAGCCCGCTTGGCGTCTCGCTCATGGGCAAAAAAGTTGGCGATACGATCAGCGTCAATGCGCCAATGGGTGTTATCTCCTACGAACTGCTTGAGATTCGCGTATAGTCTAGTTAACACGAAAGGGCTGTCGTCCAGTAGATATACCTACTGGACGACAGCCCTTTTAATATTCTCCTATTCAACTCTTATTCCCCAGCGACTTTAAAAAGCTCCAGTGCTTTCCGCATCTTCTCCAAGTACTCAGGATTACCATCCGAGCACATCCATTTCAGATCGGAATGTCCTTTGCCAAGAAGTTGATCTCGATCACTCAACAGCTGAGTCAGCCGGTTCACTGTCCCTGCGCTTCCATCAACAATTTGGATATGATCCGGTAGAATCTTTTTCAATACGCTTCGGAAAAAGGGAAAATGCGTACATCCAAGGACTAACGTACCATACATACTCAGGTCGAACGAAGCTAACTGGGTATGAAAATAATCAATAATTAGCTGACTATCCACGTTTAATTGCTCACAGAATTGAACTAATTCCGGCATTGGCAGCGAATCCACCATGTGCATGTCATCGATACGGGAAACAAGCTCCCGGTATTTGGACTCTTTGAGCGTTAACGGTGTAGCGAGCACAAGCACTCGTTTTCCCGAAGAACGGTTCATGGCAAGCGCCGGCTTCACCGCAGGTTCCATACCGATAATCGGCATGTCGTAGATGTTGCGAAGCTCTGCGATCGCAATGCTCGTTGCCGTGTTACAAGCAATAACGAGTGCACTAACCTCTTCCTTGCTGATGGTTTCAACCGCTTGTTTCACGAAAGAAAGGACTTCATCCTTCGATTTCGTTCCATATGGCACATGCAGCGTATCTGCAAAATATAGAAAGTCTTCATGAGGCAATTGCTTCATGGCTTCGTGTAAGACGGAAATTCCGCCTATTCCTGAATCAAAAAAAGCTATTCTCATTTGTTTTCACCCTGATCTTGTTCTTTCGATGATAGAGCAATCCTGCTGTAATAAGTCCATTGCGAACGCCATCTTCATCCACATGCGTCGTCACATGATCGGCATAAGGAAGCAAATCCTTGTGGGAGTTCCCCATCGCGATGCCCATCCCAACAAAGGAAAGCATTTCCATATCATTCAAGCCATCGCCAAATGCAACCGCTTCTTCCGGTTTAATGCCTACAAGCTCAAGCAGTGCTGCAATCCCCTGGGCTTTGGAACCTCCAGCCGGTAAAACGTCAATCGCATGCTGATGCCAGCGAATCAGCTTAAATTCCGTTTGAAGCTCTTCATACAAATGTTCATCCGTATCTTCACAATGCAGGAAAATCTGATAAATATCGTTCGTTTTCCAGAAATCCGGGTCATACCCTGGCAAATCCACCTTCAACGACGAAACGGATCCTGTTACGAATGGATGATCTTCCGTGTCCGTAAAAAACTGATGCTCCCCCTCGAATACGAGAGAATGTTTGTACTTCGCGGCAAGTTTGACCAAAGCTTCAATGCTGCTTTTGGCAATGATGCGTCTGTACAGCGGCTCCCCACGATACACGGCATATCCGCCGTTCAAACAAACATAGGAATCGATCCCGAGCTGCTCAGCCAAGGGCTTAATGAAGTATGGGGCTCGTCCGGTAGCAATCACCGGTTCAATGCCTTGCTGCTTTAACTGGTGAATAGCGGTTACTGTGGAAGCTGGAACCTGTTTTTCCTCATTGACAAGCGTACCGTCGATATCAAAAAACACAATTTTATACACAGTTGGGTCTCCTTTGCACTTGGCGGCAGCTGTCGCTGTCAGCCTTCTCTCTTTCTCTCATTAAACACCAAAAAGAGATAAAAAACAAAGAAAAAGAGAATCCCCCAGGCTTCTCTCTCCAATTTCTATACAATTTCATCAATCACACCGTAGGATAAAGCCTCCTCAGGACTCAGATACCAATTTCGCTGATGCTCCTGAACACGAAGGATCTCATCTTGGGTTAGCTTTGTTTTAGATAAAAGGTATTCATCATAAATATTTTGCAGCCTCTGCGTTTCATCCACTCTATTCTTCAAATACTCCAGATGACCGTCAATATGCGTAGAAACGGCATGATACATAAAGGTGCTGAGCCTGCCGGCATACCTTTTGTGGCCACTCACAGCGATCAGCAAGCTCATGCTGGCAGCTAGTCCATACACGTAGGTGTGTACAGGCGTCTTGCTATTTTCGATCACATTAATGAGGCCTAGACCGTCGTAGACGCTCCCCCCGTTGCTATTAATAATGACGTCGATGGGAACGCGTTTAAAATCTTTTTCCTTCTTATCTTTGTCATCATCAAATTGGTTTATTTTCATGATTTGCTCGACAATCGTTTTCACAGAGCTTTTGTTAATGCCATCGAATAGATATAAGGTTCTTTCATTCATCGAAATGCCTCCTGTCCTATGGCCTATGATACAGTTAGTCTATTCCCGACAGTTGGACTTTGTAACACTTTTGTTTGTTTTTGCTTATTTTTGGGCGAAAAAGAGAAGAACCTGGCACGGGGCCAGATTCATTTAGGTTTTTGTAAGCAGGCTACCTATCTATGTGCTCATCGAATTGAACCGTAAAAATCGAACCCCTGCCTAACTCGGACTCCACCAACACCTTACCGTGATGAGCTTCTACAATCTCTTTAACAATAGACAGCCCGAGTCCCGTTCCCCCGATTTTCCTGCGATCCGAATTGTCTACCCTGTAAAATCTCGCAAATAATTTATCCAACGCATCGGCCGGAATGCCGAGTCCATAGTCTTGAATTTTGATGAGGACACGGCCATTCTCACGTTCCACATACACATCTATCTTCGATCGATCAGGAGAGTACTTGATGCTATTGGAGATCAAATTATGAAAAACCTGTTTGAGACGTTCTTCGTCCCCGTGAATAATAGGGAAATCATCAAGGACATGCAGTTCAATCTCATGATTGTCTTTCCCCTGCCATTGATCCACGATTTCACCTAGCAAATGAGCTGCGTTGAGCGTTTGAAAATGAAAGAGCTGCCGTCCTGAATCCAATCGCTGCAAGTCCAAAAAATCGTTGATTAGATTGGACAGCCGCATTGATTCCTTATGAATCGTCTCTACGTACTTGACTCGCTTGTCCTCCGTAACGTTCCGGGTCGCCAAAATCTCAATAAATCCCATAATAGAAGATAGCGGAGTTCGGATTTCATGGGAAATGATGGAGACAAATTCATTTTTCATCTCATCGATCCGCTCCTCTTCGGTCCGGTCCCTGAATCCGAACAAATGACCCCTGAGCGTGTCAGCCCCCTCGTCCACAATGGGATTGACGTAACATTCATAATGCTTCATTTCGCCGGAAAGCGATACTCTTGAAATCCTTTTTTGAAAAGGCGGTATACTTTGGTTGAAATAGGCCTCAACGACGACTTTAAAAGCAGTGTCTGACGCTAGCATGCCTTCGCAATACGTGGACAAACAGTCCCCTTTGCCAATCGGCTTTTCAAAAAAAAGCTCGACGCGGCGGTTTGCAAAAATAACTCTGCCTACGGTATCACACATGATGATAGCTTCATGACTGGACTCCAACATTTGTTCGATAATCGTGTTCTGTTCGGAGATCGTCCTTTCCGCTTGCTGGCTTTCCCCAAGAAGCACTTTATAGCTATACTCGCTGTCTTTGACTTTTCTAAAAAGATCCGCCATGTTCAGATACATTTTCGTAAATTCATAGATCATGCCGGCCAGCACAACATTCGAGCATACAAAGGAGTTCCACTTCGCCACATACCAACCTAGACTGAAACGCCCTCCCCCGCAAAGAACAATGATCACATCCAGCATCATCGCTAGGATTGCTACGCACAGCCATGTTGAGGTTACCGTACTAGCTTTAGTCCGAATGTAAAAGACGAGCAACGTGATGAACGTAAGCACAACGATTGGAATCCCAACAAGCTTAACAAATGCGGGAGACAGCTGTCCTTGTGACAAAACGGTTGGCAGGAGCTCGACGAAATGCGTCGTAAACAACGTGCATACGGCCAGCAAAACGATTGTCCCGATAAATGTACACCAGCCGGCTATCTTTGCCTTGCGAGCGCTGTACCGTACATTTCGATGTTTGGCGTCAAGCCGCAAATAAAGCAGGACTGCCAGGGGAAAACCTATGTGCCAAAGCGCATACACCCACACGGACGTTTGTGGTCCCGAGTTGAACACCCCATTGTCAGCAAAAACACGGGGAAATGCGAGGATGTAAACTAAACTCATGCCCGCCGAGAACAAATAACCCGCAAAAAGAGCAAGCACGGCGAGTTGGCGGGAGATTTTAAACTGACTATAGATTACGTAAGCTGTAATGAGTTCAAAGCAAACGACCGTAGAAAAAATAGCCGGCTGGAAAGCCGCCATTTCTCCTAGCTGCATGCGGACAAAAGGTACTGAGAACAAAGAGATAAGGGTTACTAGAACCCCAATGATATATGCAAACCGCCGCTGCGCACGATTGGACGGCATCGTTAATAAATTGTATACCGCCACAGGCAGCGCTTGATGTTGACTCATGATAAACCCCCGATAATGCTAAGCTTAGTGCTTACACGGTACGAAAGCCTCACTTCTTATTGTGGCAAGAAATGAGGCTTCTTATGTGACAGATTACGTATTTTCTTCCATGTGAGCCTGGTAGCGTTCAAGCGAGATTAAGCGATCCTCAATGAGCTCAATGCCCTCTGATTGAAGCAGAAAGCTTTGCAGCTCCGCTCCTTCATCATCTGGAATCGCAATTTCACCTTTCGCATTCACGACTCTATGCCAGGGCAGCTTATACTTCTTGCCCATGGCATGCAATATTCGCACAACCTGCCGGGCTCCTCGAGGACTTCCTGCAAGGCGCGAAATCTGCCCGTAGGTCATCACTTTCCCTTCAGGAATAGAACGGATAATTTGGATCACACGCTCCGTGTATGGTGTCATGTTAATCTACGATGGCAAATTTGATGCATACCGGTTTGGACAGCGTCAGCACACTTCCGGTTGGCAACAGCTTCCCAGTTGCTGCATCTCTTGCGAACGATACGATGTTATCGGAGTCTTTGTTTGCGACTAAAAGATGCGCCCCGTCCGGTGAAAGGGCAAAATTGCGCGGATGCTTCCCTAGCGTAGGCGCATATTCAACAGGAGACAATTTGCCTGTATCCGCATCAATGGCGTACACAACTATGCTGTCATGCCCGCGATTCGAGCCGTAAAGATACTTGCCGTCCGGAGAAACGTGAATATCCGCGCAAGCATTTTCACCCTCGAACGCCTCTGGCAGCGTAGAAATCGTTTGAATTTCAGTAAGTTCGCCCTGCTCCTCTTTGTAGCTGAAAGCTGTTACAGTTGAGCCTAACTCGTTGATTACATAACCATATGTATAAGATGGGTGAAAGGCAAAATGCCGCGGGCCTGACCCTGGAGCGACGGACACTTCACTATGAGGATGCAGCTTTTTCGCAGCAAGATCCAGCTTGTACAGCTTTATTTTATCCAATCCTAAATCACAAACGCCTACATAAGTATTCGTACGATCCAAGAAAACGGAATGAGCACGCGGTCTATCCTGCACATCCAAAAGACTGGAGCCTTCATGCTGCTGAATATCTGCATTTTCGCCAATTCGTCCGTCCGCCAGAACAGGCGATAAGCCCACCATGCCCCCGTGATAGCTCGAAACCATAACGACTTGATTCGAATGATCAAGCTGGATATGGCAAGTCGTTGCTGGAAGCGTAATCTCATTATTCAAAAAGGCTAATTTCCCCGAGACCGTGTCGATGTCATAGGAGCTTGCTGCTCCGCAGCGTTGACCGTTTGCACCCGTTCCTTCCGATATCGCGTAAAGCCTCCAATTTTCTTTATCAACGGATAAAAACGTAGGATTTTGCAAGCCATCCACTTCATGAAGGACTTCCAGACTTCCATTCCCTTCTCCAAATTGGCAGGTATACACGCCTGGATTGCTTGAATCCGCATAGGAACCAATAAATGCTAACGTTTTTTGGGACTTAGACATAATAACCATCTCCTATCTATCAATTTCCTATGTGCATTATCTCAAATCCCGTCCTCAGGAGCAATATGTCTGGGATTAGGATACGTTGGACGGGTGATGGGGCGGGTTCCATAGGAAAAACGTGACCTTCTCCTCCACTGCATATACATAATCATGGTAGGGAACTACGGGCTGTTATTCCGGTGAACAGCGGGGAATATGTGTCCGGAGGGGAATTACAGGGCTTTATTTCTTCACATTTGTCTGGTTTCTGTCAAAATGCAAGGAAATAACAGACTGTAGTTCCCACTCATCGCGGAAAGGGCGTATTTCGAAGAAATAGTGTCCTGTAGTTCCTTTAAAAAGACTGGCGTAATGGCCGGGTTTTCATTATACTAAAAATTATAGTACTAGCTGGTCGTGAAGCACACGCCGCTTTCATCTGGTTCGCAGGAGTTCTCTCCTGTACGAACAGGTGGAGGCGGCGTTTTGTGTTTTATCACAACCAAAATCTAATGGAGAAAGCAGGAATTCATAATGAGATTTGAACAAGCATTTGAAGATTTCATGGCGTCACAAATTGCAGCGGAGACTAACAGGCGCAGGCGAGAGCGCTTGGAGCAGGGTTTGGGACACGCGGAAATGGAATTTCTACGTGCGGTATGGTTTCCGATTATTGGACACTTTGACCATTTGTATCCGGAATGGGAAGTGCGCGACTTGGCGAACGGATACCGTTATTTGGACTTTGCGTACATGCCAGGAGATGCTAGAGGGGCGATCGAAGTCCAAGGCTACAGCACGCATGCACGAGATATTGAACTTTGGCGGTTCAAGGATCTCTGCCAGCGGCATTGCCATCTTGCCTTAGACGGCTGGTTGGTCATGCCTATCGCTTACCCGTCAATTGTGGATTCGCCTAAGTTGTGTCAGCAGCTGATACTTTCTTTAGTTGGGCTATTCATCTCTTCTGCCTATACTCCGCTCCCCCTCACATGGGCCGAAAGCGAAGCAATTCGATTCGCAAGACGAATGATGCGCCCCCTCTCCCCCTCGGACCTTGCCTCTCATCTTCAAGTAAGCAGCAAATATGCCAGAAAAATTTTGCATGGCTTGTGCGACAAGCAGCTTTTTGTTGTCTCGAGCGGGCAATCTCGTGCTCGCACGTATCGGTTGAATGATTAGTGGGAGGAAGCTGCCAACATAGCGGAATTACTATATGACGGCTGTAGGGAACTCCGGTCCCATTCGCGACAGTAGCGTTAGGAGGAGCTCTCCTCTCCTCTCCTCTCCTCTGCTAGTTAAGTTTGTTCAAGAGCGCAGCATCAGCGAATATTCGTGGGTGATAATGGCTTTATTAGGGGCTGGCGGTTGGGTGCGACGTCACCAATTGAGCTAAGTTGGCTGCTCAGCCCACAGAGCGGAACTACAGTCCACTATTTCGCCGAATAGTGGGGGGGCAAACAGAGTTGGGGAACTACAGGGCCTTATTTCTTCACATTTGGCTGGTTTC
>NZ_JBYTCO010000008.1:98675-431867 GCF_058790355.1 Paenibacillus sp. FW101-FHT12H11
CTATCCAAATGTGAAGAAATAAGAGCCCCCAGTTCCCCTCCGCGCGTAAAAGGGCGCATTTCAAGGAAATAGCGCCCTGGAGTTCCCTTCGCTGAATGAGAATGCGCAACGGGCTTCGAATTCAGCGTTACTGAAGGGTTTGGTCGTGACGTGTCCAACCTCACCACTTGCACCAAGTTGGCTGCTCAACCCACAGAGCGGAACTACAGTCCACTATTTCGCTGAATAGTGGGGGGCAAACAGAGTTGGGGAACTACAGGGGCCTTATTTCTTCACATTTGACCGGTTTCTATCCAAATGTGAAGAAATAAGAGCCCCCAGTTCCCCTCCGCGCGTAAAAGGGCGCATTTCAAGGAAATAGCGCCCCGGAGTTCCCTTCGCTGGGCGGAAAAGCACACCGCCCCAACAAAAAAAGACGGACACATCGTCCGTCTTTCCCATTATTAAACCTTGCGAGATGTCAGCTTCGCTTGCGTGAAGAGCAGCAGGTAATCATAGCCGCCTGCTTTGGAGTCCGTTCCCGACATATTAAAGCCGCCGAAAGGATGAACGCCGACCAGTGCACCCGTACACTTGCGGTTGATGTACAAGTTGCCGCAATGAACGGTGTCAAGAGCTTCGGAGATACGCTCTTCGTTTGTGGAGAAGTACGAACCCGTCAAGCCAAACTCCGTATCGTTGTACATCGCGATAGCTTCTTTCCAGTCCTTCGCTTTGGCAATCGCGAGCACTGGCCCGAAGATTTCTTCTTGCATAATGCGAGCTTTACCGCTCACATCGCCGAATACGGTAGGCTGAATGTAATAACCGTTGCCTTCCGCTTTGCCGCCGCCAGCAAGAAGTGTGCCTTCGCTTTTGCCAACTTCGATGTAATCAAGAATCCGTTCGTAGGAAGTTTTATCGATCACCGGACCTGCCGCATAATTAAGCTCCGGCAAACCGCTTTGCAGCTCGTTGGTCAGGGCAACCACTTTTTCAACCACTTCGTCATATACGGACTCTACAATGATGGCCCGGGAACCCGCGGAGCACTTTTGCCCTTGGAAGCCGAAAGCCGAAGCCACGATTGCCGCTGCAGCCGCGTTAAGATCAGCTGTTTCGTCCACGACGATACCGTCTTTTCCACCCATTTCAGCCACGACACGCTTGATCCAAATTTGCCCCGGCACAGTGTCAGCAGCAAGTTTGTTGATGCGTAATCCTACTTCTTTGGAGCCTGTGAAAGAGATAAACCGTGTTTTCGGATGCGTCGTTAAATAGTCCCCAACCTCTGCGCCGCTGCCTGGAATGAAATTGATGACGCCTGCTGGCAAACCCACTTCTTCCATGAGGGCAACGAATTTATGCGCGATGACCGGCGTCGTGGAAGCAGGTTTAAGCAAAACAGTGTTACCGGAAACAACGGCCGCCATCGTCATCCCAACACAGATTGCAAGCGGGAAATTCCATGGAGGAATAATAACGCCAACGCCTAGCGGGATATACGTAAGCTTATTGTTTTCGACAGGAATTTTGACCAGTGGCTGCGTCTCGTTGATTTCACTCAGGCGAATCATTTCACGCGCATAGAACTCGATGAAATCGATCGCTTCTGCCGTATCGACATCGGCTTCCACGTAGTTTTTGCCGGATTCCAGCAGCATCAGCGCTGAGAATTCATGCTTGCGAGCGCGCATCAGTGCCGCAGCTTTGAACAAGTATTCGGCACGCTCTCTTGCCGGAACTTTTTTCCAAGATTCAAAAGTTTCAAGCGCAACATTCATTGCTTTCTCAGCAAGTGCTTGGTCCGCTTTGCTGACGTACCCGATAATATCATCCACATTCCCTGGGTTAATGGACGTAATTTTCGCTTCTGTCGTTACTTTCTCCGTCCCAATGTAAAGCGGATACTCGCGGCCCAATTCCTCTTTTACTTTCGAAATAGCTGCTTGCATGGCCTTTTTATTTTCCTCTAAGCTAAAATCCGTAAACGGCTCGTTCGCGTAAGGGATCACCTTTGTAAATGTTGTCATGTTATTTCTCCTCTCCGAATGGGAAGTTTATTTGAACATATTTTTAAGAACAAACCAGACATTGGCTGGACGTTCTGCTAGCCTTCTCATGAAATAACCGAACCAATCCACACCGTAAGGAACATAGATGCGGACCCGGTATCCTTCTTTCACTAACTGCTTCTGTAAGTCTTCACAGATCCCATACAGCATCTGGAACTCAAACTGATCGCCCGAGATCCCGTTTGCCTTAACAAAATGCTTCGTAAAATTGATAATCGCTTCATCATGACTGGCGATCGCCGTATAATGGCCGTTTAACAAATGTTTTTGAATAATCTTTTTGTAGTTATCATCAACAGCGCTTTTCTCTGGAAAAGCGACCTGCGGGGATTCCTTGTAAGCCCCTTTCACAAGACGCAAGTTGGCACCAAGCTCATGCAAATCATCCATATCCTTCATCGTACGAAACAAATAAGCTTGAATTACGATGCCTACATTGTCGTAGTCTTTTCGAAGTTCGCGGTAGATGTCGAGCGATACTTGGCAGTGCGCATAATCTTCCATATCAATTCGGACAAAATTGCCGTGCATGCGAGCGCGGTCAAGAATCCGTCTCATATTGCTTACACACAAATCTCTGCTTATGTCCAGACCAAGTGAGGTCATTTTGAGAGATAGATTGGAGGTGACGCCTGCTTGAGCGATAGCATCTAACGTTTGGATACACATATCCGCCGATTCCACGGCTTCCGCTTCACTGAAAACAAACTCCCCTAAATGATCCAATGTGGCAATTCTGCCATCTTGATTGAGTCCGCGCACAGCTTCGATTGATTGCTGAATGGTTTCACCGGCAACGAAACGTGCGGCGCCAAAGCGTAAACCATATCGCTTCGCTAAGCGATTCGCGGTGCGGCTCTTCCCTAAAGATTGAAACATGTTTCTCATCATGAGTTCCATCTGTGTTATTCCTCCAAAGGAATTTGTACAATAGTGTTTAATTTATGTTTTTATTGTACAATATAAATTATATTTTGAACACTATTTGTTTATGTGTATATTTTTCATATTTTTGAACACATTATCAACTATACTCCTATCATACTCGCCGCCCTTCCAGAACGTGTTGAATCGCCATTAGCTTCGTGGTAAATTTATAGCAAATCAACGCTCCATAAATGAGGTCGACTATGTTCAAAAATGAACACTTTCTGTTAAACACCGCGATCGTTACTGTTTCAATAGATACAACGCTTGAGGAAGTTTCCTTCTATTTAAATAAAGGCACGGGTGTTATTGCACATTCCGGCAGCCACACCTGTTTATTTACGCCGGAGGACGCCGCGCTTCTACCTGTATTGTCGGCTATGAACGTCCAGGCTTTATTGGAAAAGAGTTCTTTTTTCCTTGCTGAATCTGTGCAATGGGACGACAACGAAAACCTGGCAAGCCTCATTCCACTGACGTTGTCATCGAACCGCCCTCTGCTGATCAAGGATAAAGAAGGGAACGTTCGGGGATACTCCACCTTATCAGACCTGCTGCGTGCTGCAACGTTAGAACAGCAAAAATCAGCATCTTATTTCGCTGCCCTTGCTGACACCGTTACCGATGCAGTCACGGTTGTTGATAGAGACGGTTCTGTAATCTACTGGAATACGGTTGCCGAAGAGCTTTATCAACTTCCGAGCGCAGACATTTTAGGAAAGCGGATTGGTGAGCATTTTGACGTGGAAACGCTGATGGTGCTCAAAATTTTGGACGAAGGCCGCATGATTCGTAATACGTATCACCGACCGCGCCCAGACACACATGTCCTTATCAACGCCTCGCCGATTCGGGACGCCCAGGGGCTGATCATTGGCGGTATTGCGACTGAACAGGATATTACACAGTTGGTGAGGTTAAATGAACAGTTAACGGCAGCGGACTCCTTCGGACTTCCTAATAAAGAACAAACGGAAGATTTATTTACGTTAATCAAAGGCAAAGGCCCTGCTATCGGCAAAGTGATTCAGTGGGCCAAGAAAGTGGCTGCAACAGAAACACCCGTCCTCCTCATCGGAGAATCGGGCGTTGGCAAAGAGCAGCTTGCTCATATTATTCATCAGTCCAGCGCGCGGTCCGAGCATCCTTTCTTGACGCTCAATTGCGGCATCGTGCCCGCGGGACTGCTTGAGGCTGAATTATTCGGCTATCAAGGCGGAGCTTTTACAGGAAGTGAAACAGGGGAAGCCGGGAAGCTGGAACAAGCCAAAGACGGCACATTATTCATTAATGAAATCGAAAAACTTCCACTGGATCTGCAAGCCAAGCTCTACCAATCTATCACGCAGCACACCATCGTCCGTTTGGGCGGAAGCCAGCCTATCCGGATTCGGACGCGGATTATTATTGCAACTACGCAGGATTTGGCAGCTAAACTGGCTACCCAGGAATTCCGCTCCGATCTGTACTATGCGCTTAATGTGATTTCCATCCGGATTCCGCCTTTACGCGATCGAACGGAAGACATTCCCGCCATGGTCCATATGTATCTGAAGCAGTTTTCTTTGAACTATCAAAAGCCGGTTCCCGTGCTTTCGCCGGAAGTTATTTTGGCGCTCACGAACTATGCTTGGCCTGGAAATATCCAGGAATTAAAAAATGTCATTGAGCGCTGCGTCATTTTAAGTGATGAGGATATCATCCAGCTTGAGCACCTGCCTACAGCCCTGCAAGAAGGTCAGCCTAGTCTCGCCTCTTTTGAAGGAGATTCCGCAGCCGTCTTGTTGAAAACGAAGGTATCGGACGAGGAAGAAATCACGCTCATTGAGGAAGCGCTAGCCAAGACAGCAGGAAATAAAAGCGCAGCCGCCAAGCTGCTCGGCATTTCCCGAGGCACCCTTTATAACAAAATGAAAGAGTTTCATATGGAGTGAAAAAAAGTAAAAATCCCCTTCCATAGCCAGATGGAAAAGGGATTTTTTTACTTACCAGCTTGCTCAAGGGTATACCTGACAAAAGCCAACGTTTCATCGATTGCGTTCAGCTCATCTCCCTTGCGCCATGCCAGGGCTTGCCGAATCAGCGGCCCCCACTTGCTTCCATGTGTTGTGTCTAGCACCCACTGGGCTGCGGCAGGTTTGGAAGCGACAAGCCCCTCTTCTATCGTGTACAAGCATCTGCACATCGTAAGAATTGCATACGCCTGATATTCACTCGAATGAAGTCGTAACGCATCCTCGAATAACGGGCTCCACCATTCGATTAAAATTGCCTGCGCTGCTTTTTTAAGTTCAGCTGGCGCTACAGGATCAATTAGACGATCTGACGCTGGGCCATGCAGCGTAATGCCATATTCACGAAGGATGGCTCGCTGAATGATCCAATCGCTCCCATGTCCGTCTACACCGAAGCTGCCGTCACAGCGTAATGCAGGATGCCAACACCGATGAGGATCATAGCGCTTAAGCAAATCCTGCGAAATGTAAGAGCCTTCCATGTTGTAAGCCCATTTGAACCCCTGGTCCCGCAGTTCGGCATGCATCTGTTCCAATGCTGGAAGCTTTTCCGCAGACAGTTCGGTTCGAGTTGCCACGAGAAAATCAACGTCGCTCGTTTCACGATTGAAGTCCCCCAGCGCCAAGGAACCGTGAACATAGACACCAACAACTTCCTGATCGAGTACACGCAGGATACCAAGAACAAGTTGCGCCAGCATGTCGTTGATATCCGGAAAAGGCGTAGGTTTCAGGTTAGGGATAAGCCATCCCCCTTTCTTAACCAAGGACTATCTTTGGTACACCGCCGGGAAACTTTCTCCGGACACGATCTCGCCTGGCGCCACATGAATATGGGGTTCCATCGGATGGCCGCCTGTCGGGGCGTAATACGTATGACCTGGCATGTAGTGAACTGCAATCGCCCTGCGTTTCATTTCTGAACGGTTATTCGGACTGCCATGCCATGTCAGAGAGTGGTGATAGCCGACTTGGCCTTTTTTAATTTCAAAAGGGACCGCTTCCACCTTTGCCCCTTCAGGAAGCAAATCCGGTTGTTTGTGAACAGGCATGAACTCATCGTTCGAGCCTAAATATTTTTGATGATTGCCCCATTTATGGCTGCCCGGCACCATCCACATACAGCCGTTTTCTATGACGGCATCATCCAGCGCCACCCAGGCACTGATGAGATCCGCAGGTTGAATAACAGGCCATAGCGGATGATCTTGATGCCAGTGTGTCGGTCCTCCCATGACGGGCGGTTTGTACTGAATTTGATCGTGCCAGATCCGAAGCGTATCCGTACGGCATAGCTGCGCCACATCTTCGCATATTCTACGGTTGGAAGCATGCTGTAAATACACGTCGCTTGCCATCCATATATTCACGATTTGGACAACCGTTTCCTTCTTCGTTATCGTCATCCCGTAATGGGAGTTATCGAGCATATTTCGGTTGAGGATTGGCTTTTTGACAGATTTCCCTTCCATCACGTTTTCCAGTTCTTCACGCAGTTGCTCCACTTCTTCATCGGATAAAACGACATCGCCTTTCAGAAATCCCAATTCATCGAATTGTTTGATCTGCTCTTGTGTTAGCATGATTGATTCCTCCTCGCTTGATATATCTTTATTGTAAGGTCAGCAAGCCTCCGAGTCGTTAGATATTTCCAACCTGAAATTGCACTTTTCACAGAAAATTCAACGTTCAGAAATTAACCGACCTATTTTGTAAGGGCATGGTGTATGATGGTAAAGAAGCTTGTCAACCACTAAGGAGGTTTCATATGTCTGAACAGCTTATTATTGGAAACGCTTCACATCTTTATGCCGTACAAGAGGGCTGGGGCCAACTGCCGGCAGATATCCAATATGGTTACACCCATGGGATAGTTGTAGACGATGAAGATCGTGTATATGTTCATCACACCGGCAAAGAATCCGTTGTTGTATTTGACAAAAATGGCACCTTTCTCACCTCCTGGGGAAGTGAATTTGAAGGCGGGGCCCATGGCTTTTACTTGCATCGCGACCCGGATGGACAGCAGTACCTTTATTTTGCAGACACCAAACGCTCCATGATTGTCAAAACGACGTTATCCGGTGAAGTACTCCTGCGGATTACACCGCCTGATCGGCCTGATTTGTATGATGCTGAGCGCAAATATGTGCCAACGGATGTCTGTGTCGCTCCTAACGGTGACATTTATGTTTCCGATGGTTATGGCCAATCCTACGTCCATCATTACAATGCAGAAGGCACATACATCCGTTCATGGGGCGGAAAAGGATCTGAGCCAGGCAAGCTTAATTCGCCTCATGGCATCTCCATCAATCTGCGCGGAGAACATCCGGAAATCTACATAGCTGACCGCAGTAACAACCGTATTCAAGTCTTCACACTAGAGGGGGAGCATCTGCGTTTCGTTGAGCATAATCTGGATCTTCCTTGCTCTTTCTACTTCTTCGGCGATGAGGTCTATCTGCCCGATCTGCATAGCCGGGTGACCATTCTGGACGCAAACGATCGTTTGATTACGCACTTGGGCGAAGATCAACAAGCCTACAAACAGCAAGGTTGGCCGAATCTTCCCAAGAGCTATTACCGACCGGATCGCTTCAGCTCCCCGCACGGCATCTGTGTAGATTCCGAGGGCAACGTCTATTTGGCCGAGTGGATTTCCGATGGCCGGGTAACGAAGCTGGCCAGACAGCGGTAAAACAAAAAGGACCATCTACAAGGTCATCATTAATGACTTTGTGGATAGTCCTTCTTTATTGACGCTAGCATACAATCTGGCTGCAACGCTCTAATCCTTTTGCAAAAGGATAAAAAGGGCAGCTATTTTGCCGAAATCAGCTCGGGAACCGAAACTTCGCTTTTTTTGTCGCAAAAGGGGATTAAGCTCTGTAAATATGATGAAATAGGTTCATCTTAGAGATGAACCTAGGCAATTCATTGGATGAAATCCAACGAGATGTCAAAATTGGACGTGCAAATGTACTTTTCGTTGGAGCAAATCCAATGAGAGGCTAGCATTCGAGTTAAATAAAGCGAGTTCTTCGTATGTCATTGGACTTCGTCCAATGAAAACTCCATAAGACCCATGAAAGGTAAGTAAGCTGGGCATATCCTCCCCGCTACCCCTTCCGCCCCTCCAGCAGTTGGTCCCGCATCCAATCATTTTGCACGATGCCATCGCCATCCTCGTACAAAATATGATAGAGTCGCTTCCGCAGATCCGCCAGAACCGTCTTGTTAGCCGGATGATGAATCACGTTATGAAGCTCATGCGGGTCATGACGCATATCGTAAAGTTCATCGATATCCGTACAATTCCAGATGTATTTCCACTCCCGGGTGCGAATCATTCGTTGCGTGTAAAGGCCGAATTGTCCGCCATTGTAAGAGGCGACAACTTCTTCGCGCCACCCCGCCGGTTCAGCGCCCAGAAGCAGCGGCAGCAAGGATTCCCCATGAAGCCGGTGATCCACTGACGGCTCTGCTTCGCCGATGGCCAAGAGTGTCGGCGGCAAATCCAGCAAGGTCTGGACAAATTGCTCGCAGCGGCTGCCTGGCGCAATAACTCCAGGCCATTTAACAATGAGCGGAACCTTTACGACGTCCTCGTACAGGACGTAATGTTTATCCAGCATGCGGTGCCCGCCGCACATGTCGCCATGGTCGGTTGTGAAAATGACAACCGTGTTCTCACTTTGTCCGAGCGCGTCTAACTCCGCGAGCAGCTTCCCAACCGCATCGTCTAACTGCGAGATGACCGCATAATAACGAGCGACGATCGGCGCCCAATCCGCCCAGTCGAAATGCTCTATTTCCCAATTTCTAAGCTGTTGCCTTTGGATATACGGCTTATTCGCGAACGTTTCACGGAAGCTTCCCCATTCGGGAATGCTCTCCGGCAGATACATAGCGGCGAATTCGGCAACCGGGCGGCAGGGCAGATGGGGCTCCTGGAAATTAACCCGCAGCTGCCACGGTGAACCCGCGCTCTCCTCCGACAACTGCTTCATCAAAGCCGTGGCCATTGCGGCCGTCTGGTGTGTGCGCGTATCCTCCAGCGGCAAAGGGTCGATTTCGCCAAAGAACCCGTCCGTATACGCCAGCTCCGGGTACCGGGCCTTTGTCCGTTCCCGGTACTTCTCATCGCTGGAAACGAACACATCGTAGCCATAATGTGTCGGATCATAGGTCGGATGGACATCCCATTTGCCAATATAGCCGTTTCTGTAGCCCGCCCCCTGCAAAGAACGGGCCCACGAGTAGCTCGTGGGCTCGAGTGCGCCGATCCGCATTCCCAAAGAGAAGTTCCAAAGTCCGCCGAAGGCTTCAGCCCTCCTGCCACAGACGAAAGACTGCCTCGCGGGACCACAGATGGGAATGTGATTATAGGCACGGTCGAACCACATGCCCTCGGAGGCGAGCTTATCGAGATGAGGTGTCAAAACAGGCGCCTGATGACTATAGCCGAGGCAATCATAACGCAGTTGATCGACCATGATAATAAGCAAATTAGGCTTTTGAACCGTCTCCGTCAAAGTGATTACCTCCCCGCATGCCTGGCTGCGGAAGCTTCGTCGAACCTGTCTCGCCGAGGATCCTGTATCCACTCATCCCAGGTCAAGCCATACTGCAGCAAAATCTCATGGATACGATTGCGAAACGGAAGGCCTACTTCGATTTGTTTCAGCATGGGATCCGCCCGCCCATTCAGCATTTTTTCCGTCCAATCGTCTAACTGATAAGCCAGCTCATCGGCAATGGCCGAAGAACTTTCGGCGATATTCACCGTTTCATCCGGATCAACACGCAAATCGAACAGTTCCCTTGGCGGACGGACAAAAGGTCCTGCATCCAGTGTGCGAATAAATTTATAATCCTTCGTCACAATCCCTCTGCTCGCTTGCCAAGCGCATTCGCTTAAATAGATGGCATCATGCGTTCCATCCGCTTCCCCGCGTATACTCGGCCACAAGCTGCGCCCGTCAATGTTCGCCGGTGTCATGATACCGGCTGCTTCCAAGATGGTCGGCAGCATATCGACCTGCTGAACTAAGCCTGTAACTCGGCGTCCTTCCGGAATTCGTCCAGGCCATCTCATGATCATCGGCACTTGAACCGAGGTTTCATACAAACCGCAGTGATCCCAGTAAATATCGTGCTCCGTCAAGCTTTCTCCATGATCGCCGAACAAAATCAACAAAGTGTCCTCATAGACCCCTTCCGCAATAAGTAGCTCATCAAGCTCACGCAGACGATCATCGAGATAACGCACTTCCGCATCATAAAGCGCATTGACGTACGCAGCATCCGTTATAGGGCCAAGCAAGTCATAATGATGATGCTTAAAAAACGGATAAGCCGCATGATTATATGCGGCATCCATACTGCGATTGACCGGATCGTAAGGGTCCCGGCCCTGATCATAGAAAGCCGGCACATAACTTGACGGAGGTTGATATGGCGTGTGCGGATCCCAATAATGCAGGAACAGGAAGAAATCATCCTCTTTATGCTCGCGAATCCACTTGAAAGCAAGCTCATTCACCGACTTCCCGTCAATGCTGCGCGTCTTTTGAACCGAGTTGATGTAATACCGGTAGCCTCTCGCGAACCATTCCTTTAACTGGTACAAATTATCGACAGCAGCCGTTGTAAAGCCTTGATTTTGCAAGAGAGAAGGCAGCCACGACTCTTTCTTGGGCAGCTGGGTGAGCGGTGAACCATGTGAAACGACACCTGTTCGCAGCCCTACTTTTCCCGTAAATATACCGGTATGTGCCACTTCCGTTGGGATATCGGCAGCATACGCTCTTTCGAACAGAACCCCTTGCTCTGCGATTTGATCCATGTAGGGCGAAGTCGGCTTCTGATAGCCATAACAGCCCAGCCTGGAGGCGCGCATCGTGTCCATTGAGATGAAAACAATGTTCATACGGCCTCACTCCGTCCTGTTTTTGTCATCAGATAGTCCATGATTAAAGCGACATTGCTCTCTACTTCGTCCACATGCGTTTGAATTACGATGTCCGGCTGCTCCGGCATTTCATACGGATCGCCAATGCCTGTAAATTGCTTAATCTCATCGTTTCTGGCCTTGGCATACAGCCCTTTCACATCTCGTCGCTCACATTCTTCAAGGGGGCAATCCACGAAAATTTCAACATAACCGGGCAGCTCGGCACGGGCATGCGCTCTCATTTCTTCATAGGGCGTAATGGCGGATACGATGACCGTAACACCGTTACGCGATAACAGCTTGCAAAGGAAAACGATACGCTCAACGTTCGTGATGCGGTCCTTCCTGCTAAAGCCGAGCCCCTGGGAAATCGTCTGCCTAAGCTCGTCTCCATCGAGCAGCTCTACTTTCCTGCCGCTGACGCGAAGTGGCTCAACCAAGGCACGAGCCGTCGTTGATTTGCCTGAGCCTGAGAGACCGGTGAACCACAGTACCTCTCCATCTTTACTCATAACCTTCCTCCTTCGGATCGGTCTTTAGGAAATCGGGATAACAGCACCATTCGCCAGATGGGAACGGATCGCCGCTTCAATGATTTCTTGAACAGCCAAGGCGTCCGCACCGGAAGCTGTGATTTGCTCAGGAGGAACTCCCTCCTTCACTTCCTGTATGAAGGCATCCAGCCGAAGACGAAACGTATCCTCGAAACCGCGTATGCCGCTCATGATGGAATTCCGGTAAACCCGCAGGTCTTCCTGACGATGCGGATAGTACGTAAGCGATTCATAAACATTATCCAACACAAATCTGCCTTGATCCCCTGCGACCTCACAAGCCTCAATGGGATGAATGCCGAACATATCGTAGCTGCCCAGCAGATGGCCTACCGCGCCAGAGGCAAATTCCAAATTAATGGAAGCCGTTGACCACACTGTACGACCAGGAGCCTTCGTCAAAAAAGCTTGAACACGGCGAACCTCGCCTGCAAAATAACGCATCACATCGAGCGAATGCGGATGCAGTGCGCGCAAATGGATCCAGGGACTGGATTCATTCGGATTGCCGATTGTCAGCTTCATATTGACAAAAAGCGGGTGGCCGATATCGCCATTCATCATCCACTGCTTCGCCTTCTTGGCAGCCGGCGTGAAACGATGATTGAGATTACAAGCAAAACGAACGCCTTTTTCTTTCGCAAATTGAACCATTTCCCGGGCTTCTTCCAGCGAATTGGAAATGGGCTTTTCGACCAGTACATCCTTGCCGGCCGCAATGGCTTTCATAACTGGCTCCCGGTGATGAGAGCCGTTATCGATTCCTCCGGTAGCCACGCTGATGATATCCAGCTGTTCAGCTTCAAGCATCGTATCCAAATCATAATAGGCTTTCACGCCAAACTGTGCAGCGACAGAATCCGCCAGTTCTTTGTTCAAATCGCAGATAGCGATAAGTTCGCTATCTGCGTGTTCCTTGTAACAACGGCAATGGATGCGTCCAATGTGATTAACTCCTACAACGGCTATTCTCAGCATGTCGTGTCAGCTTCCACTTCTGCGGGTTCCCCTTCCGCTTCTGCCACTGGCTCGGCTTCCTTCTCTTTCGTTTGCAAGGATCGTGCCGTCCTCGGCGAACCGATGTGCATGGAGTCAAAGGCCTGCTGCGAAGTCTTGAACGGACCGCAGCCTAATCCATGCCAATTCAAGTTCGTATAGATCGGATTCTCGCGCCCTGTTTCTTGTTCCCGCCTCGCAATATGTGCATTTAACCGGCTCATGAGATGGGCCGCGACTTCCGGCTCTTCATCAATCAGGTTATGCAGCTCCTCAGGATCGCGAACCAAATTGTACAGCTCCACTGGAGGCTTGAAATGCAGATCCGGCTCAAGCGCTACAATCAGCTTCCATTCCGGCGTCCGCCAACCATGTTTGCGCATCCATGTACATTCCGTAATGTACATTTCGCTTTCCGGCACCCGCTCCTCGCCTTTCACAAGCGGAATTAAGCTGCGGCCATCGAATGGAATCTCACAGGGTACGCCCAAAAGCTCCACAATAGTCGGCATCACATCTTTAATTTGTGAGGAACTGGATACTCGCTTACCTGCCGGGAGCTTGCCCGGGAAACGCAGAATAAGCGGGATACGCAAATTCGTTTCATACAGTCCATGATGGTCATAATAACAGTCATGCTCATTTAAAGTTTCACCGTGATCGGAGGTGATGACCACGAGCGTTTCATCTTCAATGCCGAGAGACTCAAGCGCCGTAAAAATTGACTGGATGCCCGCATCCATATAGGCAATCGCGCCATCATACTGCGCGTCAATATATTTGCTGTCCGTACATCCCTCAGGGAACCAGGAGCTGAAGTAGTCAGCGAATGGTTTAAAATCGTAAAGCTCATCCAAAGAGCGATTGTCGGGATCGCACTCATTGCCGTCATAAAACATCCGTTCAAACGGCTTAGGCGGCAAATAAGGCGAATGCGGATCCATATGGCGCAAGAAGAGGAAAAATGGCTTCCCCTCTTCCTTAAGGCGCTTCATTTCCGGAATGGCGACGCGGTTCAAGTTGTCCGCTTTCGGGCTTCTTCCCGTTTCGTCAGGTCCCCAGCCTTCGAAATCGATATATTTTTGAAAGCCGCGTGCCGAGGGGTTGCCTGTGAAGCCGATACACGTTGTATTGTAACCGTTCTCTTCCAACAGCTCGGAAAGCATCTTGACGTGGTCGCCAACAGGTCCGCCGTGCCGCAGCGCGACAACGTCCGTTCCGAAGCAATCCATACCCGTGAGCATGGAGGCATACCCCGGCGTCGTTGGAATACTCGGGGAGAAATGCTGTTCAAACAGCACGCCCCCTTGGCTATATTGGTCAATATGCGGGGTCGTCAGCCGGTGATAGCCATAACCGCTCATATGATCTCGACGTAAGCTATCTATACCCAGCAGCAGTAAATTCGGCATTTTAGATGTCATGGGAATTACTCCTTCTCCGTTTATAATCGACTTATCTGGCTCCAAAAGAGCGCAGTACCGCGTTCAAATAGCCATAGCTTTCAGCCGCTACAATAGAAACTTGTGCAAGAGAGTGATCTTTGGCGCCAATGACTTCAAGACAAACAGGACCTTCATAGCCATTATCCGCAAGCACCTTGCAGTAGCCGATCAAATCAATGTCTCCACGCCCGCAAGCCTGCTTGTCGATCGTGCCTGGTCCCGCTTGTCTGCCGCTGCAATCGCGAATATGAATATGCTTCACGCGCGAGATCACAGCCGGCAAAGCCGCTTCCGGATTCTCTCCTGCCCGATAAATATGGCTAGGATCCATATCGATGCCAAAAGATGGATTCTCAATTGCCTCGATCGCTCTTAATGAGGTTGGCGTATTATAAATCGAACCGCCGACATGCGCTTTCACGCAAAGCGTAACCCCGTATTCACTAGCGAGCTTTGACATTCTCGTCAGCTTTTCAATCGTGAATTGCAAATCCTCTTCGACGTCCGACTTTCCGCCCGGTCCCACATTGACAACCGGAATCCCGAGTTCTGCCGCCGCTTCAAAAGCAAGCGGAAGCCTCGTCTCATTCAGCTCAGCCACTTCCATCGACAGAAGCTTCAGCCCAACCTCCTCGGCGATTCTACGGATCTCCGGCGCTTGCTCCCGCCAGTTGTCAAGCTCAAGGTGCTCGCACATGCCTTTGATTGCCGAGAGCTCCACACCGTCATAACCGCACAGCTTAATGTGCTGCGCTGCCGTAGCGAAATCGAAATCTTTGAACAACACGGAATTTATCCCTAATTGCATCATGGTTTACTGCCTCCCTAGGTTAAAGTTCAACAATGCTTGACGTTTCAAATGAACGAATAGCCGCTTCAATAATCGTCTGCGCCTTCAGCGCCTCTTGGCCCGAGCCATTGATCTGATCGTAAGGCACTTTCGCATCCAGCTGCTCAATCCAGTCGCTGATGCGGCTTTTAAACGTTTCGTTGAAATGGCGCATGCCCCCTAAATAGCTGTAGCTTTCCGTTGCAATGCTATGGCGGGGATAGAAGGTTAAGTGCTCACAAGCGTCGTCCAGTACGAATCGGCCTTTGGAACCGACAACCTCACAGCGCTCCAAACCGTAGCTGGCTCCAGCATCATAGCTGCCGACGAGGTTCCCGATAGCGCCATTTTCAAACTCAAGCATCACCTGCGTATTGGACCAAATTTTCCTGTTTTCACCTTTCATCATGAAGGCGGCTACCCGTTTCACATCCCCGCAGAAATAACGAATCACATCGAAGGAGTGCGGATGAAGCGCGCGCAAATGGAACCAAGGCGAAGTTTCGACCGGGTTGTTGATCCACATTTTCATATTAATCATATGTAATTGGCCAAGACGGCCTTCCTCTACCCATTCTTTGGCACGAAGCGCTGCAGGTGTAAAACGATGATTCAAGTTGACGGCATAAGGAATCTGCTTCTCTTTGGCAAGCGCCACCATCCGCTCCCCTTCGTCAATCCGGTTGGAAATCGGCTTTTCCCCGAGAACAGGAATGCCCGCCTCGAGCAGTTCCATCGTGGGTTGGTAATGCTCGCCGCCATTCTCTTCCCCTTTGGTCGCCATCGAGCAAGCATCCAAATGAATGCCGCTAGTCAGCATTTCCTGCACGCTATAGAAAGCTCTGCAACCGAATTTGGCCGCAGCCGCATCTGCTTTCTCCTTATTGATGTCACATACAGCAACAAGCTCTGTTTTCGCATGTTCATGGTACACACCCGCATGGATGGAACCGATATTGCCAACTCCTACAACCCCAACCTTTAATGTCATCGCCTATTCCTCCCGTTTCTTCTACTGAATTTCCTGCACGTTCTCTAGCACTTCCCCATGCAAATCACGATACTGTCCTGGCGAGCATCCAACCCTCCGTCTAAACAATTGTGTGAAAAAGGCCGGGTCTTCATAGCCAACACGCTGGGCGACATGAATTACTTTGTCATCGCCTTCTATCAAATACTGCTTCGCTCGTTCAATTCGAATGTCATGAATACGCTCCGTTACGGTTTGATTCGTTTCCTGCTTGAACACCCTGTTAAGCTGCCTGCTGCTCACATTAAACAACTCGCACAAATCGGGAATGGTCATTTTTTTATCAAAATGACGCTCCAGAAACCCGGTGATCCGACGCACAAGTATGGTATGATTCGCTGATCTTGAGCTCTTTTTCTCCTTGCTTGCGGAATCCGCATAGCAGCGAGATAACAGGATGAGCAGCTGGAGCATTTGCAGTTTAATGAGCGTTAGATAGCCCGGCCGGTGATGCTCCCATTCGGAAATCATCGTTTCAAGCAATATAAGAACATGGTTTGATGCTTGCCCCATCAAATTCAATCTATGATGAAAGCGTTCTCTTGGATTTAAGAAAGGATGCACATAATAGTAATCCATGGACTGTGACACGCCCAATTCCTTCAGCAGAGACTCATGAATTAATTCTGGCGTGAAGAGACAATTAATGATCTCGATGCTTTCTCCCGGCTTCGTACGATACGTATGAACTTCCCCGGGATTAATAATAAAAACATCGCCCGTTTGGATCTGGTAAGACTCTCCTTCAAATACATGATCCGCTTGACCGCTAACCACATACACAAGTTCAATAAAGTCATGTGAATGAACCAACGGCGTATTATCTTGATGATGGAAGCAGCGGTTAATGTAGAACGGAATTTGCTTGTCTTTCATGAATTGACTTTGTCGCAGGAGATTAACCATATGTACAATTCCTTTCTTTGCTTCTGTCTTCATCATAAGGCATCCAACTCACGCTTTCATTGCGGTTTCAGCCATCTTACAAGGGGATTGCGCCATTTCGATTTGTCTTAGACTTGAATGACATTAATGAACTTCCGCTGGAGCAGCTGAACGTGATCGAGAGGCGTTTGTTCATCCGTAATGAGATGATGAATCTGGTTCCAAACCCCGATCATCGTAAAAGCCTGCATATCAAATTTGCTGTAATCCGCGAGGACAAACACCTGTTCGGCCATGCCGATCATTTTCCGTTTCACCCTGGCTTGCATTTCATTCGACTCGCTGATGCCCCGCTCCATATGTACGCCTTTGCAAGAAACGAACGCTTTATTTACATGATACTCTTCCAAGGCCTGCTCCGTCAGCGGTCCAACGAAAGAAAGTGAATTTGGCACAAGGATGCCTCCTGTGCTGATGACGCTGATATTCTTTTTCTCGCTTAGAACCAAAGCCACCTTCAAGGAGTTGGTGATGACGGTGAGTGGAATGTCGGGCAGCAGCTCTGCCAAATGCCATGTCGTGGAGCTTGCATCGAGGACAATGCGATCATGCGGTTCCACAAATTTGGCAGCTTGAGCCGAAATACGCTGCTTTTCCGTCACATGCACCGTTTCCCGCAGCTCATACGACGTTTCCGACGTTTGCGGCTGCAGACGAATCGCGCCGCCGTAGCTGCGCAGCAGCCGGCCTTCGTTCTCCAAACGGTCCAAGTCCCGGCGGATCGTTTCTTCCGTAACCCGGCATATCTGGCTAAGTTCAGTGACGCGCATGCTTCCCCGCTCGTTAACCAGCCGTAGAATGTGCTGAACCCTTTCCGCGACTAGCATCATCAAACACCTCCCTGAGCTTCAGATTTCCGATTCGTTGTAGAGGACTATTAGCGGGCTTGGTCAAACGCGATCACCCGATCACGAATTTCACAGAAATTATGGATATTGACATATTCCAAAATAAAAGGAACACCTTCCGCATGCTCATGATACAAATTCAGCAGCTTTCTCCAGTCAATATCCCCGTCTCCAACGCAGCGCCCGTAGGTATCATTGACTTTGCGGTCTTTCCCGTGAAAGTAAGCCAAATGCGGCGCTAAATACTGGAACATCTCCTCTTCCGAGCTGTTTGCGATTAAATTCGCCGGATCCAGGAGCACTTGAACGTGCGGCGAGCCGACCTGCGCCAGGAAATCAGCTGTGCGTTTGGCACTAGGAACAACATCCAAGACACAAGGTTCAAGCGCAAGCTTAATGCCGTAATGTCCTGCACGCTCGCCAAGCCAGCTTATCTGCTGTTTGAGACGTTCGAAGTCCTTCTCATACGAATCCGCTTGAATGCCTCTTTTTCCCGGAATGAATCCGCACTCCGTTGCAACAATCGGCACACCGGTCCCGGCAGCAATTTGCATATGCCGTTCAAAATATTGCAAATTCGCCTCCATTTCCTGCTCATCCGTTTCCAACAAATTCGTAAATACGCCAATCGAGGCAACTTCAATGCCATGTTTGCGATAGGTCTCTACGATTTCTTGACTTCTTTTATCCGTTAAATCGCTAAGATCGGTCCGCCCGTTATAACGCCAATAGTTAGAATCCGTTTGGGAGAAGCAAAGCTCTGTCCATCTGAACCCGCGCTCAGCCAGCAGCGCCGCCACCTCTTCGTTCGACAATTGCGGAAAACTGCGCGAAACCACACCTACATCCATAAGAGCATACCCACCTTTATCTACAAATTATTATAAGACTCTTTTGCGAGCGGCATGACTAGCAAACCAGCCCAGTATGACAGTCAAAACGCCTTCAATTATTAAAAAGAGCAACATGTACGTTTCAAACGGTACGCTCAGCAAGACGTGCGACAGAAAATTACATACAAACAAGATCCCCAGCTGTATGGCCAGCAGCATCGCTGAAGCTTGCAGCACCTGCTTCGCTTCCGCCTTCTTTTTCAAATAATGTTGGCAGTAGAATACATAAGCGAGCCAAACAACACCCATGAACAGAAATGAGAGATTATCAATGCCCTGCCACGAGGAACGTTTAACGCCAAAAAAGGTCAGCAAAACCAGCAGTAGGCTCCTTAATTCGAACCAATTAATAATGCCTAGCGCCGCAGTAATGACGGTAATCCCTACCGATTTATACCCCGCCGACGGGTCACGCTGTTTTAATTCAAGAAAAGGATCCATACGAGTTAGCGTCCCTCCATTCCCGCTCCACTCTTTGCAGGATACGCAGCGTAGCTTTTCGCGCTTCTTCGCTTTCTACCAGTGTCGATTTTTTTACAAAGGCAATCAGTTTACCGATTTTATTTAAATAGGACTTCCGTGCCAATCGTTCAATACGGTCCACTTGTTTGGTATTGCCCTGCTTTTGATGTTGAATCATGCGCTCGTTAAATTTGACCGACCATGTTTCAGGGATTGTGCCCGTCGCTGTCAGTGTCTCCAAGTCGCGCAGCTTGCCTCCGACCATCTTTTCGAGGAGCACCCTCATATACCATAACGAGCCCACCATAATGAGACTGAGGCAGACGAAGAAAACAAGCAGCGTAAGCAGAATATACGTCATATCGACGTGGCCCCCCTAAGGTCAAGCTCTCCGGCAAAATGACAGGCTGCGTAATGCCCATCGCCAACCTGCTTCATTTCTGGAGCCTGCTTTTTGCAAATGTCTTGGGCGTAGGCACATCTCGGATGAAAATAGCAGCCGGAAGGCGGATTCGCCGGGTTGGCGACTTCCCCTTGCAAAATAATGCGGTTCGACTTCTTCCGAGGATCAGGAACCGGCTTCGCAGAGAGCAGCGCTTCGGTGTAAGGGTGTTTGGGTGCTGCAAACAAATCCTTCGTTGCCGCTGTCTCTACCATTTTGCCAACATACATAACGCCGACTCGGTTAGATATATGCTGGATAACCCCGAGATCATGAGAGATAAACAGATAGGACAAGTTCAGTTTTTCCTGTAAATCCTGCAGCAGGTTAATAATTTGCGCTTGCACGGACACGTCTAGTGCCGACACGGCTTCATCGCAAACGATGAACTTGGGATTCGTCGCCAAAGCTCGCGCAATACCGATCCGTTGGCGTTGCCCCCCGCTGAATGCATGCGGGTACCGCTCCAGATGGCGGCTGTTCAGCCCCACCATCTCCATGAGCTCAGCTACGCGTTCTTTGAGCTCGGCGCCGTGCGCCATGCCATTGCAGACAAGCGGCTCGGCAATAATATTGAGCACCGTCATCCGAGGATTGAGTGAGGAGTACGGATCTTGAAAGATGAGCTGCATGTCACGCCGAATCGATCGCAGTTCCTTGGCGTCGAGCTGCAGCACCTCCTGCATCTGACCTTGGCGGTCGCGAAAGCGCACGGAGCCCGAGGTCGGTTCGATAGCGCGCAGAATACAGCGTCCAAGTGTTGTTTTGCCGCAGCCGGATTCGCCGACAAGACCGAACGTTTCACCGGGACGAATATGAAACTGGACATCGTCGACCGCTTTGACATACCCGACATTTTTTTGCAAGAATCCCTTTTTAATCGGGAAATATTTCCGCATATAGCTCACATCAAGAATGAGTTCGTCTGTTTGTACCGTCATGAGACCACCTCGGCTTCTTTAAGCTCCGTTTCAACCAATAAGCAGCGAACTTTATGATCTTTTTTCACTTCGACAAGCGGCACGTCCGCTACGTTGCACACGCCGTCGATTGCCATTTTGCAGCGCGTATAAAAGCCGCAGCCCTTCGGCAAATTCATCGGGAAAGGCACGGTCCCCTCAATGGATTCCAGCCTCTTGTTCTCCCTGCCGATCGCAGGTATCGAATTCAACAGCGCCTTCGTATAGGGATGTTTCGGATTATGAAATAAGGAGTCCACATCTGTGTATTCGACGACTTTGCCCAGATACATGACCGCTACTTCGTCCGACATTTCGGCAATCACGCCAAGGTCGTGCGTGATGAAAATGACGGAAGTATCATGATTCGCCTTCAACTCATTAATCAACTGCAGCACTTGCGCTTGGACCGTAACATCCAAAGCCGTGGTCGGCTCATCTGCGATGAGAATCGAGGGGTTGCAGGACAACGCCATGGCAATCATGGCCCGCTGCCTCATCCCGCCCGACAGCTGATGCGGGTATTCGGCAAGCCGCTGCTCGGGATTGGACATGCCGACCTTGCGCAGGATGTCCACCGCCAAGCGGTAAGCTTCTTTTTTATCCTGTGTCACATGCAATAAGATGGCTTCCATAATCTGATTGCCTACGGTATGAATCGGAGAAAATGCCTTCATGGGCTCCTGGAAAATCATCGCGATTTCATCGCCCCGGATATCCCTAATTTCCTTGCCTCTCGGGTCCAGCTTCACCAGATCCACCGATTCCTTACTCCCTGCTCCGTTTCGCTGCAGCTTGATCTCGCCTTCCACTTGGCCCGGCTTGGGCACAATGCGCAAGAGCGCTTGCGAGGTGACGCTTTTGCCGCAGCCGCTTTCGCCGACGATGCCCAGCGTCATGCCCCGTTTGATTTGCAGATCAACGCCGTCTACCGCTTTCAACACGCCTTCATCCAGATGGAAGTGAACTTTCACGTCCTTCATTTCCAATATGACGTTATCCCTGTTTGACATTCACTTCACCTCCTATTTGTAAGGATCTGCCGCATCGCGCAGTCCGTCCCCGAGGAAATTAAACATTAAGACCGTCAAGATAATGAATGCCGCCGGCCACAGCAGCCAAGGGTGATGAGCCAATGTTTCCAGGTTTTGCGCATCCTGCAGCAGCACTCCCCAGCTGACAACCGGCGCCTGAAGCCCGATCCCAAGGAAGCTTAATGCCGTCTCTCCCAGAATCGTGCCGGGAATTGAAAGCGTCACGTTTACGATGATGTAGCTTGCGAAAGACGGCAGCAAATGTTTGCGAATGATGCGGAAATCACTTGCCCCCGCAAGTCTGGCCGCCATCGTGAAATCCTCTTCACGAAGAGACAATATTTTCCCCCGTACAACGCGAGCAAGCCCCGTCCAGCCAATGATGGAAAAGATGAGAATCAGCCCGAAGTACGTTTGCAGCGCCGTCCAATCTCTTGGCAACGCAGCTGTGAGCGCCATCCAAAGCGGAATCGTTGGAATACAGATGAGCAAATCAATGGTCCGTTGAATGATGGTGTCCGAAACACCGCCCAGATAACCGGATATTCCGCCCAGCACCAATCCCAAAATGAGGGTTACAACGATGCCCAGCAGACCGAAGGAGAGCGAAATTCTGGCTCCGTAAATGATTCTGGACAACAGGTCATGCCCCAGCTTATCCGTCCCCATCAAAATGAGCGCATCCTTTGGATTTTTCAAACCAAACAAGTGGCGTTCCATGGGGATGAGCCCCCAAAGCTTATACGGCTCGCCTTTTGTGAAAAAGTAAATTTCAAACTTCTTCGCCGGATCTTCGGAGAACGTGCGTTTGAACGTTTGTGGATCGACTTTCTCGCTCATCCCGTAAACAAAAGGCCGAAGCTGAAATCCATTATTCGGATCGACAAAATGAATTTGTTGCGGTGCTGCGTTCTTATAATCGGAGTACCTCGCATCCTGCAGCGTGGGCGCCAGAAATTCACAGAAAACCGCCACCAGATAAAATAAAATCAATACAACCGCAGAAAATACAGCCATTTTATGCTTGATGAATTTCCACCACATCAGCTGCCACTGGGAAGCGACTTCGTATTGATTATCGGCACCGACTCGGTTTCGGCTATTCACCTTGGTCCTCCGAAATCGATTCGCAATCGTCGTTATCGCACTCATTCCGCAACACCCCCGAAGCGTATTCTCGGGTCAACGAACGCTAGCAAAATATCGGATAACAGCGTCCCGATAACCGTCATCACGCTTAGAATCAACAGGAAGCTTCCCGTTAAGTACACATCCTGGAACATCAAAGCTTTGAGCAGCATCGGCCCCGTTGTCTGCAAATTTAGCACGATCGAGACGATAGCCTCCCCTGAAATAAGCGCCGGAAGTGTCCAACCGATGGTCGAAATCAACGGATTAATGGCTAATCGAACCGGATATTTGAACAGCAGCTTGCCCTCAGGAACACCTTTGGCTCTAGCGGTAATGACATACTGCTTCGACAACTCATCCAGCAGCATTCCACGTGTAATCCGAATCAACGACGCTGTTCCCGACATGCCGATAACCACGACAGGAATAATGAGCCTTGGCAGCATATTCAAGATTTTGTCCATCGTCCAAGGGGCATCCACATATTGGGCTGAGAATAAGCCAGTAATCGAAACGCCTGTTTGCGCGAAAATGACATACACGATAATCAAAGCAATGAGGAATCCGGGCATGGCCAGACCAATGAAGCCTATAAACGTAAACACATAGTCAAGTGCCGAATATTGATGCGTCGCTGAATAAATGCCGATTGGAATCGCGATCAGCCACACAAAAACTAAGCAAATGAGCGATATGATAACTGTCAACGCCAGTCTTGGACCAATAACTTCTGTCACAGGCTGATTCCATTGAAAGGAACGACCAAGGTCACCGTGAAGAATAATATTTTTGATCCAAATGATGTATTGAACGATTAATGATTTATCCAACCCGTAAAGCTGTTGAAGATTTATGACCGTACTTTCTGAAACCGCAGATCCGGACTGCTTTAATGTGGCAATATATTGGGTTAGGAAATCCCCAGGTGGAAGCTGAATGATCACAAAAACAATAATACTGATGGCAATCAGCAGCGGGATAAGCTGCAAAAGCCGATAGGAGATATAATTCAGCATGTAATTCCTCCTTCCAAAAATGTACCCTGTCTCTGAACGAACCGTGGAGCCCGGATCAAACGACCTGCCGTCGCCCGGGCTCGCACTAGCTCTCGTTCAATTATTTGCTATAAAAGAACTGCTCGCCGCTGAAGTTCGCGCCAATCGCAAAGCTGGTGTCATTCGGAATGTTGTGCAGCTTCGCATTGACGATTAGAGGCTGCTTCACTTCCGAAATCGGAATGAAATAGTAGACCTTGTCTTTCATGACTTGTTTAATTTCAGCTACTTTTTTCTTCGCATCCTCTGGGTTCGCAGCTGCAGCGTCATTGATCATTTTGTATAAGTTCTTGATGTCGGCAGGCGGCTCTTGACCGTTCTTACCGCCTGAAGTACGCCAGAGATCCCATTGCGCTCCCCAAAGCTGCGTGCCCCAATCGCCCATGTACCAGAGCGGTGTATGCGTCCAGATCATGGTCGCTTGCAGCTCATTGTTCGTATTCCGCGTTGTCCAAAGCGTTTGGTCGATTGTTTTCATGGTGACGTTCAGACCAAGCTGCTTCCACATCTCCACGATTAATTGGGTTAGCGGGACGATATCCGGCGCTTGTGCTCCGACTTCGAACGGAATTGTGAACACCTTGCCATCCGGTCCAAGACGTTTGCCGTCAGCCCCTTTGGTGAGGCCCATTTCATCGAGCAATTTGTTCGCAGCAGCTAGATCAAACGTCGGATCCTCAATGCTGCCCGGCTTCGCAAAGCCATAGTAGATCGTGTCGATGATCTCTTTGCGGTTCAGCGCCAAGCTGAGCGCTTTGCGGAAGCGAACATCCTGAACAACTTTTTGCCAGTTCGGATCGTTGAACGTTTCGTTCAAGAAAATATCCGTTGGCGTCACGTGCATGTTGGCCAGCAATGCTTTGTAGCCGTTTTTCTCATTTTCACGATAAAGCGGCATTTTGATCAGAGCTGCTGATTCCCTGGAGAAATCGACTTCACCAGCAATCGTTTTCAAACCAACCATCTCAATGTCCTGTACGAGCGTACTCTGAATGCTGTCGATATAAGGCAATTGATTGCCTGCCGTATCTACTTTGAAATAGTACGGGTTGCGTTCATACGTCGTTACAGATTCCGTCGATTTGGTCATCATCCATGGGTAAAGCACAGGGAAACCAACAGCTTTCTTATTTGCAAGTTCCCAGTTCGTAATATCTTTATCGTTAAAAAGATTGAACCATTCGCCAGGTTGGAAACCTGCTTGTTTAATCAGCGGTTCCAGTTTATCCAGTGGCGTGTACTTTTTGTGGAACTGTTTGAGATAGTGCGCTGGACGGATCAGCTCTGTATATCCGCGCCAGCCTTGAATGGCGAAGCGGATCAAGATACCTCCGTACGGACGGTCAAAGACCAACTTAAAGTTCAGATCGTCGATCACTTCCAGTTTCATCGGAGCGGCATCGGCTTCACCGCCGCCACGCAGCCATACAGGGAAGATCGGCGTCAACTCGGGATCGTTCAAAATATCCTCGACCGTAAATCTGACGTCTTCCGTTGTAACCGGCTGTCCATCGGACCATTTCAGCCCTTTGCGCATGGAGAAAGTGAATGTTTTTTGATCATCGCTGACCTTGTAATCTTTGAGCACGTTACCTGTGATTTGATCACCGAGAATACCCGGCGTGTTCAGCAGCGGTTCGTTGTTCATAACGAAAACGTCAGCATCCCAGTCCGGAGCAGATGTAACCGTTCTCAAAACACCGCCATACGTACCGATTTCGTATTTCATTTGGCTCTCCGGTAATTCATTCGTGAATTTATAATCGCTCGGCAAGCGATCTTTCACGGGTGGCAGTCCTTTTGACGCCAAAACCGGCGAATCTTTAAATGCTGTCAATTGCGCAGGTTGTGCGCCTCCACCGTCAGGTGCCTTTGTTGGATCCGGCGCTTTCGTTGCTTGTACCGCAGCTGTCGTTGGCGCTGGAGTCGTCGAAGCTGGACTGTCTTGACACCCCCCAAGTACAAGCGTCAACATGAGTGCTGAAACCAGGAGTAAAATAATCGACTTCCTCCTTGACTTCATTTGCAACCCTCCGATTTCCTAAAATGTTTTTGAGTTTGTGGACTCATCCTCATTGTTATGGAGATTACCCCTAATAATCAACCTTATTTTCTGAAAATTCACTATCTTCACTAAACACACTACTCATCGTTAAGATTCGACAAGATTAGACCGATTCGGCTTTTTACTCATAAAATGTAACCGCTGCCAACACCTTCTCGACATCATTTACGGCTATGAAAATGAATAAATGCGGCTTAATCATGAAGCCGGCCTAGAGGCATTCATGCTTGACTCGAAGGTCAAGTCAGGCAAACGCAAAGAAAGTCCCACAAAGTCACAACAGGACTTGGGATTTGACGGCAGGCTGGCCGTGAAGCCACGAGATTCAACCCTGTGGCCGAGTGCATGGACAGTGCGCGATGCCAACGGAGCTTTTGAACGGGTGCGTTGGACGAAATCCAATGAACCTAATGATTTGAGGGCTCGATCACCGATTCTATTGGATGAAATCCAATGACATCGGGTAATCGTGCAGCTATAGCGCTGGATATTGCGGTTCAATTGGATTTTGTCCAATGTAATGAGTAATTTAGAGGCGTTTTATGGCTTTTCATTGGGTTTCGTCCAATGAGGCTGCACAGCTTCTAGCGCTTTAACACGCTAACTCTCGCCGGTGTGCTCATACCTGTGTAATCAGCCACTAACCCCAAACACAAAAAGCCCGCTCCAACAAGCGGAGCAGGCCTTTCATCCATATTAAGCGTTTCCAATTCTAATTGCTTGTAAATGCTTTTACACACTTATCCCTCATAGCCGCTCTTCAAGCATACTTTCACATCTGCTTCCTAAGCTGCTGAGGCGTCATCCCTAAGGTCTGTTTAAACAGGCGGAAAAACTGCGTTTTATCCTCATAACCGACGCTTCGTCCGATGGATTCGACAGAATCCTTCGTTTCCAGCAGCATTCGCTTCGCTTCGCGCAGCCTGACGTCGTGGACGTATTCTGTGAAGGTGAACCCTAGGCAATCTTTGAACATTTTGCTCAAATAATAGGGGGAATAAAAACTCTCGCGCGCCAAATCATTCAGCGTAATATGCCCCGCATAATGTTCCTCGATATAGGACAGCAGCTGAGGAAGCATGTGATAAGCCGTGCGCAATTCGGAGTTATGTAGATTTTCTTGCATCGATCTGAGCATACGCGTCAATAACAATGTCGCATAGCCGTGAAGCATAGCTAAATAACCGCTCTTTTTACCGCAATATTCCGCATACATCGTTTCGAGCAGCTGCTCGACCTCAATCATGTTTTTCCCTCTGAACGTGACGTGAGGCGAAGGATTCGCAAGTGACGACTTGAACTCCTGAAACAACATGAGCGGGAGAAAATCGGAAGCGCTTTCGGTAGCCTGCAATCGATTGCTTAGAAACTCAGGATCCAGCAAAATGTTCATGTACTGCATATTCTTTTGAATTTCAAACGCATGCCGATCGCCAACATTCATGAACAAAAAATCCCCGCGCTGCACGGCAAATGACTTCCCATTCACTTGATGGTACCCGGCTCCCTGCCAGATATAAACCAGCTCGATGAAATTGTGCGTATGCTCCGGCTCATTCGCCTGTTGATGAAGCTTGTAAAGCGCGATTTTCTCAGTCTGCTGGATGTAGTCAACGGATTGGTACATTTTCATCTGAACAACACTCCATTCATAATGGTCATGTTAGCAGCTGTTTAGGTGCGTACCAGCCTCTTCAGCATATCACATCACATGGGATACCTGAAGATGAAGAAGTGCTTAGTTGCAATAGCCTTATGGCCTATTTTCAACGCACAGATGTGTCGAATAATCCGAAACCAAGGCCCCTTCGTGCTAACTCGAACACTGAGAGGCCTTAATTACTGATCGCAATCTATCTCGTTTTCCTATACAAAAGTGTCTCACCTGGTTGAAAAATATGAAATTTCTGCCCCAGATGCTTCTGATACAATCGGTCTACGAACGGCGCAATGCCTTCACTATTATTAGGATACATATCAAAGTGAACAGGTACTACAATATCAAAACGAAGATGCGCAGCCAAATCTGCCGCTTCCAAAGCATTCATATTGCCAACGACGCCTAGTCTGTTGCGGAAAATATCCCGGCCATTAATCGGCAGGAAGCCTACATCAATCGTGTAACCCGACAGCGTCTTCACCAATTCATCTGTCAAAAGGGTATCACCTGCATGGTAGAGACATAAGTTGTCCCATTCGAGCATGTATCCCAAATAATGGTCCCAGCCTGCTTCATCCTGCACCCGTTCTTCATGCCATGCGGGTATCGGTTGAATGTTCAGCCCATCAGCGAATGGCCAAGCCTCTTGAACACCAAGCGCCTGCAGCCGATTGGGCGCAATTCCCATTGCCTCCAGTGCCGGCAAGCAAACCTTGGGAGCGCCGAAGCGGCAATCCGGCGATGCCTTCGCAATGGCCCGCAGCGTCGCCGGATCCATATGATCCATATGTTCGTGCGTACAAAGAACAAGATCCAGATCCGTCAATGTTTCGGGCTTCACCGGTGGTGCATATCTTCTCACCCAGAACCCATCGGGAGACCCTCCGAGTTGATCGACAGAATCCGTCAAATACGGGTCAATGGCTATGGCCATTTCGTTTTTTCGCAAAATAACGCCAACCTGTCCAATATACTGAATGGTTAGCTGATTAGATTCTACTGACATAAAACTACTCCTTTTGTTGGATATATGGTGTTCCAAATGCATGCGTCTTCGTTCCTTTTACACCAGGTTTGACTGCAAAAATGCCGCCGGCGTGAGGCTGATCTCCTGCTTTGTCTTCCTCCAGCCCTTTTCGCGCGCTCGTTATGTATAAAGTGTCCAGCTCATCTCCGCCAAAAATACACGAGGTTACTTTCGCTGCGGGGACCGCGATGCTCTCCACTTTCATGCCTGTGCGGGGGTTCCAGCGCGACACCTGCCAGCCATCCCAGTGAGCAATCCAAAGCATCCCTTCTGCATCAATCGTCATACCGTCTGGAAATCCTTGCTCGCCAGCGAAATCGATCAATGTTCTTGGACGGCTAATTTCTCCTTTTTCCGCGTCAAGATCAAAAGTTAACACATGTTTTCTCATCGAATCAATATAATACATCTCTTTTTCATCTAGACTCCAGGCGATCCCGTTCGATACACCGACGTCTTCGTGAACTTTGCGGCAGCTGCCATCTGGTTCAAGGACATAGAGGGAGCCTGTCGCCCCTTTTTCAATGATTTCCATCGTTCCCGCCCAGAACCGGCCATGGCTATCACATTTCCCATCGTTAAACCGATTGAAAGGCAAGTGATCTTCTGGATCAACGAGAGGTGTTAAAGTACGCTGCTTCATGTGATAGGATTGGAAACCGGATTGTGTCGCCAAAACGACCTCATCTTTCCCAGCGCAAACAACTGCGCCTACAAATTCGCCAATAGGAAAGGACTCATTTTGACCGGTCTCTGGATCAAACCTGCAAAACTTCTCTCCTACAATATCAACCCAATAAAGCGTTTTCTCTTCCTCATTCCAGCTCGGGCCTTCACCTAGAGTGGCTTTTGCGTCCAGAACCAGCTGCACGATCTTCGAATCCATTAGACATCAACTCCTCTTCCGTTATTGTAAACCGTCCCCGTACGAATTGGAAGAAGCAGGAATGCCTTTCCACAAAAAAAGAAAGGGCTTTCCCTCCGTCATCTTCATGACTTTCAGGAAAACCCGATGATCTTGTTTATGCCTTCAGGAAGGAAATGGCATCCAGTAAAAATGCTGCAAAATTGCTGTCGATTTTTTTGCCTGATTGCGCTCGAACATGCTGTTCGAGAGCGTTCAATGCCGTCTTGACACCTTTATCATCCAAGTGCTTTTGCAACGCCTCAACCATCATTAACAGGCTGTTATAAATGCCTTGGTTCGTAATCCAGCCTTGTTGGTAAGCATAACGAACCGCTTCATCCAAATGCATGACATCCATATGCACCTTAAGCACGTAGCTCACGGCCGCTTCATTCCCGGCAGCATCCGTTGCCGTTACTTTTATTGGATGCTCACCAATACGGAGCGAAAAAGGTTTGTACGTATAGGGATCGCTAACGTTAGCACCGTCAATGCTGACTGACTTGGCAACGACTCCGCTTATTTCATCGCTCACGTTGAAGGTCAAACTGCCGCCATCCGTCCAATAAACATCCATCGTGACTGAAGGTGAAATGACCGGCGCCTTGGTATCGATTTTGACTTCAACCGTTTTGGCTGACTCTTGGTTACCGGCTTGATCGACACTGTAATAACGAATTTGATGCAAGCCATCCTCCGTAACGGATACCGTGTTTCCTTCTGCGAAAGCACCGTTATCTAGGCTGTACATCGTTGTTTGTACGCCGCTTCCAGCGTCGCTTGCCGTTAATGTCACCGTTTGCGCCGTACGCTGCCACCCTGATTTCGCGTCATCTGTCGTTACAGGAGCTGCTATGTCTTTCTTGAAGGTAATGACATGCGTTTTACCATACGAACCTGCAACCTGAATATCAAGCTTTAAGGCAGGTGAAGTTTGCTGAACAGAAATCGTGCTGTCGCTGCTAACAAGCTCCAAGCCCGTTTTATTCAGTTCAAGTGAAATCATGCTCTGCGCTTGTGTTGGATCGGATACCGCTATGGAAAGCTCCGTCTCCGATTCCTTCACCATCACAGACGCCGGATTGCTGGAGGTAATGCCAGCCACGGAACCCGGGTTCCAGAAGTTTGCCGCTGTAATGCCCAACTGCTTTTCTTTCACGGCATGCACATCGGCTGTATTACTTAAAATCTCAACGTTCGGCGATTGGCTGTACGCCGCTGTTGCCGCAGCATCCTTATGCGGCAGCATGACATAAGCATAGGAGGCATTCGTTGGATTTTGCCCGTGTTCGAAAGCCAAGCTTACATATTTACGCGTAATCGGCGTATTCGATTGGCCGCTGTTAATTTCTTGCCAGCTCCCCGTTCTCGCTTCACGCAAGCCATAGACGGTTGCTGACCCTGGGAAATAATAACCGATATCCGAATTCGCCACATTACCGGCTATATGAGCCCAGTTCACTTGATTTAGCGTTCCTGACCAGCCCAATTGATTCGGTTGTGCAGAGCCGTTGATCGTTAGCGCATTGTCTCCCGCGTCATTCAGTTTCCGGTTATCGATGATCGTCTCAACCGGCGCGTTCCCTGTTGAGCTTTTCGATATTCCTGCTCCTAAAGCGACGATTTCATCGTCGAACATGAACCACGATTTTTTGCCTTGCAGCGTGCTGCCCGTCACTTTATCCATTGAAAAGTCCATGCCTGCGGCACCATATAAGCCGTCGATGGAGGAACCGCCCACCCAATTTTTGGCGTTCATATACGAGGTCCACTCGCCAGGGGTCATGTCTTTCCCTGACTGATCCGTCGTCGTGCCTGGCAAACGGAAGGAATCCACAGTCGGCCAGAAATCGTTACGATACTGGTTAAGATCCTGATCATACAGGAACGTCATGCCGATTCCCGTGTACCAGCCTTTAAGATTTTCGTTATTTCCTTTTTCAAATGCAGAAATCCGGTTCGAGAAAAGGCTTAATCCAAAGCCATATCCGTCACGCAAATGAACCACACGATCCATGCCGGCAAATACTTGATTCCGCTCTAATTCTCCTCTGCGCTGAATTGATGAATCGCTCATTAACTCTTTGATCAACGTCAACTCGTAAATCGGCAGCCCATCCACATAATTTGCGTAGGTCGTATCGCTCAAAATCCATTCCTTCGCCATCCGCTTAATCGAAAGCGCAACGTCTGCCGGCGCTCCTTCCGCTAAACGAAGCAAAGTGGTGATCGTACTTCTAGCGCTGCCTGTTGCTTGTCTGGAAATACCTCGGCCATTCACCATATCCATGTAAAGTCCTTTATAAATAACAGGTTCAAAGGTGTCCGTAACCCATTTGTACACATTGTTTACATTAGGATCCGTTACAGGCCATGGGGAGCCATTAAGGACGTAAGTCATATCAGCAGCTCGGCTTAACCATACAGCGCCATACCCTGCTGTATACGCAATATTCGTATGCTGTACTAACGAACCATCCAGGTATACTCCGTCTCCATGATTGGCATAAATAAATTCGGGACCAATCGGGTCGCGGCCTTGCGTAATTTTCGCACTGTTATTGCCGATGATGCCTCGCATTGTAACAACAAGCGCTTTGTCCAGCAGATTGGCGCCGGTTTCAACGACGTTATTCAGCGTGCGCTTTTTCGGATCAGGGACAAATCGATCGATCGCTTTCATATGTTTCGTAATTTGAACAGGTGTCAAATGCTCATACATCAGCACGAGAATATCATTCATAATTTGCGGAGCGCCGATTTCCCAGTCCCACCAGTTGCCGTACTCGGTTTTGGACTCGTTGTAACGGTTAGCGTTCAGCCAGTCCAATGTGTTCAAAATGTCTATTTTAAGCGCCTCATTGTGATATAAGCTCGATCCCTTGAGCGTATAGGCGAGCGCCATCGTCCTCAATCTGCTGTACGAAGTCGTGACTTGCGCGGAATCTGTCGTGCTGGCCAGATCATTCCAGACCAGCGTTCGGTCTGCGGATTTATTAAGCGTATCCCAGATACCGGTCGCATCGGCATTCGTAACACTATCGGCAATTTTGGCCAAGTTAGCTGAAATATCTGGATCAGCGGGATCATAATTTGTACCGCCTGTCAGCTTGTTGAACCATTTGGCCCGCATCTGCCCATAGGATTGAAAAAGCTCTGCAGATTCAACGTTTACGAGACATTCTGCCTTGATTGTGCCATCTGGTGTCGACACCGTTATCGTCGTGGAGCCTAGCCCTACAGCGGTTACTTTTCCGTTATTATCTACAACTGCCGCATTGGGGTTCGATGAACTCCAAATTACCGTTTTGTCCGCCGCATTCGCTGGAACAAACGTTGGCGCTAACGCCACTGACGCCCCCTGAGCCATGGAAAACGCACTTTGATCCAAGGTAATTCCTGTAACTCCGTTATATTCCTCCAAACTCATATCATCAAACCATACCTTCCCTTTGCCTGTTTCCAGAAACGGCTCGATGACCAGCTTCGTCACATTTGCCGGAATTGTCATAAAAACTTGCTGCATCGTCCAATCCTTCGTTCCGAGCAATTTCGCGGATGCAGGACCGTCACCTACTTTGCTTGTATTATAGTACTGTGTTCTAAAATAAGCGCCAGTCCCCGTGACATTATCGGTTTTCACCCATACTTTCAGCCGATAGGATTTGCCTGGCGTAACCGTCAACACGCTTTGATTGACAGAAACTCTGCTGGTTGCAAAGGCGTCAAACAAAATCGATTTGCTCCCTTCATGAAAGGTAGTTGAGTCTAGGGAGACATTCACCGTTTGATTCGGTGCTTTGCCGCTCCCTGTCGGAATCCATAAGCCCCAACCGACCGGTGCAGGACTTGTAACGCCGTTCCAGCTCGCATCCAGCGTCGTTGTTGTCTGTTCGAAGCCGCCGTTGCTGAGCAGGTTGACTGCGGCGGCCTCTGCTTTAGGATAAGCGCTTTCATAAAAGGGCACAAAAGATACTAGAAGACTCGACACCATACTGACCGATAACAGTTTTGTCATTTTTCCCAAACGATCACCTCATCGACATTTTTTTCGTGCGAGAAAAGAAGTTCTGGAGAATGCTTAATACCAGCTTTTCTAGCATAAAAGACACCGATCTTCCTAAGCAATCTTCAATTCTTGCAAATGGTTATATAAAAAACGCCGATTCATGATAATAAAAAAAGCCGACTCAGCAAAAAAAGCCTATTTCGTCGCCGAACGGACTGGGATGAAGCTATTTGCTGTTTTTGCGATAAGATTTGTATCTAACGGACTTGAGAGTCGCTATTAGTCATAGAAACACCTCAAAAAGCGAAAAGTTCCATACATAACGTCCCCTCAGTCCGTTAGCACCTCAAATTCCACTGAATTTAGCAAATTAACGGCTTCTGAGTCCGTAACATATTCGCGCCTCATTTGCAATTGAGACATTTTTCTTTTTGGAATCTTTCGTGCATCGTGTTAGAATGTAGTTTTACAACAAACATAAGTTATTTCAACTAGGAAGGTTACGGTCATAATGAGCTCTTCAAATCTTTTACGTTCATTTAATTTTTTGTACTTTGCCCTGCTTGCCATGTTCGTTTCATTTCTCCCTGTTTATCTGGATGCCCAAGGGCTTCCAGCGACCAAAATCGGCCTGATCATCGGTACAGGAGGAATTATTACGATCTTCTCACAGCCGCTCTGGGGCATGATTAGTGACAGGACCAGAACCATTAAAAAAGTTATGCTGCTTCTATTAGTGTGTTCAAGTATTGTTGGATATTTTTTATATACCTCCAATAGTTTCATTGTACTGCTTCTGTTTACGATGTTTTTGTACTTTTTCCTTATGCCGCTTGATCCATTGACGGAAAGCTTGAACTTTCAAACAGCGGAAGCGAACGGCGTCAGTTATGGCTCCATCCGGACTTTCGGTGCGATTGGTTATGCCGTTATGTCCTTGGCCGTTGGATATGCGATTCAATATTTGGGCTTGAACAGCTTGGGTTACCTTTTCGGAGGGATCGGCGTCATCAGTTTCATCATTTGTCTAGCACTTCCAGATGCACCAGTGACTGGCAAACCCATCACATTAAAAAGCTTGCGTAATTTCCTAGGAAATAAAGAGACAATTTGGTTTATGGTGTTAATCTTTATTGTTGCCGTTCCGCAACGGATTAATGATACCTTTTTAGGCGTATATATACGAAAATTAGGCGGCAGTCCTGAGCTGGTCGGACAAGCATGGTTTTTAGCCGCGGGAAGTGAAATTCTTGTTTTTGCGCTAAGTTTCTGGTGGCTGCGTAAAGGGAAGGAACTCCAAATCATCGCATTTTCTGCGTTCTTTTACTTCATTCGCTTTCTATTATCCTCGTGGATAACAGAACCTCATGTACTTGTTTACTTACAGCTTCTGCAAACCTTCACCTTTCCAATCTTTTATTCCGCGGCGATTCAATATTTATACCGTATTGTGCCTGAGGAGTGGAGAGCGACCGGTCAAACCGTTCTTGCTTTGCTGTTCTTCGGCGTATCCGGCATTGTTGCTTCTTATCTGGGCGGGTGGTTCTATGAAAGCTTTGGCGGTCAATCGCTTTACTTATGGATTTCCGGTATGTCCTTTATCGGACTATTGTTCAGCCTAGTACTAAGCGCAATCTACGGAAAAGCCAAGATGGCAGCCTAAACAATTTCTGCTAAAATGATAGGAATAGAAAGAACGGGGGCAAGCAGCATGGACTACATTATTTTGGATATCGAATTTAACGGTCGCAAATTTGCGAGCGATTTACCTATGGAGGTCATCGAGATTGGGGCAGTGCGCCTTAATGACTCCCTTCAGCCGGTCGATGAGTTCTCCTCTCTGATCAAGCCGGTTTATTTCTCTAAATTGAACAGTTTTATTAAAAAGAAAACAGGCATTCCGCAAGAAGACATTGACGGCGCCGCCGGCTTTCGCAGTGTCATTGCGGATTTCATCAGCTGGCTGAACCGGAGTGATGCTTTTCTCCTTGTTACATGGGGCGGAGAAGATTTGAAACGCATTGTCTTCGATACGAGAATGCACAAATTGGATGATGCGTACTGGATGAATGCCAACTATTTTGACTTATTGAAAGGGTTTATCCGATATAAAAATGTAACGAATGACGTCAGCGTCGAGGCCGCCCTGCTTGATTTGCAGATCGAGGCGGAAGGCTCCGCCCACAGAGCGCTGGATGATGCGCGGATGACATCGCTTGTGTTCAAAGCGATCTTTCAGGAGCTTGATTTTGAACGGACGCAGCAATATGTAGATGTCTACAGCAATGCAAAGGAACGCCGGCTTTTGAAGACAGCCATCCGTTCCATTACAGCCCAGAAAATCGTGCCTACGTGGGAGCTCGTTGTGGAACAATATTTTAAAGATAAAATGGCGCTTACCGATCCAAGGAAAATTACCGAATTGCAAGCCCTGTTTGAAGCGGAAATGGTAAAGGGTCCGCAGGTTGTGAAAAAGGCGCCTGTGCAGTAATGCGCGAAGGCACTCACTCACTCCTAACCCATCCCTTGAGGAACTACAGTCCGCTATTCCGTAGAAAAGCGGCGATAGAGCAGTTGTAGGGGAACTACAGGACTCTATTTCACAGTTTTAGGCGGATTTTCCGCCAAATACCTTGAAATAGCGGACCGCAGTTCCCCCTTCCTTATATAAAAGGCGCATTTCGCAGAAATAGCGCCCTGTAGTTCCCATTGCCAAGGAGGAACCGGTCAAGCAAAGGCACCAAAAAAAGCCAATCCACTCGACATGTTTCACATGTCATGGATTGGCTTTTCATTATAGCTGATCAACGCCTAAGCGGTTTTTGAAAGTTAGGGCCGGAAGCTGATCTCGCTCGCTGCGCTTGGACTCATTTTGTTGAATCGCCAGCAGTTTGCCTGTCAATTCAAGGAACCACATTTCGTCTCTCACCGCGAGGGAAACATCGATCAAGCTTCTCACTTGCTCTTCTATATCCAAGGAACTTGGCGGCAATTTTTTAACGTCTTGGTTGCTGACTTCCATGACTTTCCCAATCGTCGATTCACGGTCGGATGCAATCACGTAAATGCGAGTCAAACCTCCAAGCACATCCATGGATTCTACATACCCATGCAACATTTCATCTTGATTCGTAGTGGCTGTAACCCAATCACTGATTTGATAGTTCATCATCCAGCACCGCCTTTAGCGTTATTTTTATCACTCACTAGCTATACTGTAATTATAAATGTTACAGTATCTTTTGTCAATGTGGCTCATGCTGAATGAACATTATCTATTTTGTAGGTCATTGACAGTCACAAAGGTGTAGCCCTCTTTCGACAAAGCATCCAGAATGCCTTCTATCGCAAGAAGCTCCGTCTTATCGTACATAGGATGCAGCAAAATGATAGAGCCTGGCTTCACATGCTGAACGACTTCATTTACCTTGTCGGAAGGAGTGCGGAAATTCGTGTCCGGCTCCAAACTCCACATGATCGTTTGAATCTTCTGCTTATGTAAATAATAAGGTAAACCAATCAACTTTTTACCGTTTGACGGCCGAAAATCAATTTCACCTTCATAACCCGTTTCGCGGATCCGTTGATTCGTTTTTTCAATTTCTTCCCGGATAAAAGAGGGCTTTTTGAAAACCATTCGTTGATGGGAAAAGGTATGATTCCCGATCTGATGCCCCGCCTCCGCAATCAACCGCCCGGCTTCTCTATTTTTCTCAAGCTCGTTTCCTATTAGAAAAAAAGTAGCCTTTGCTTGATATTTACCCAATAGGGCAACAATTGAAGCTGTTTGTTCCGATGGTCCATCATCAAACGTTAATGCCACAACTTTTTCTTTCGTCTGCACATGACTGGTTAACCCGCCGAAAACTTGGAAACTTCTAGCATTCATCCATTTCCATGTACAAAACAATAGAACAAAAACAATAAATAGTCCTATTCCAATTATGACTATTCTTTTTCTCATTTATTCACCCTACCTTCCTTAATTTCAAAAAAACATTTTTATTAAGAAACAAAATTTACAATATTAGCTGCACTATTTATACTAATAAGGTTATTAGATACTCTATTCATTAGCAAGGAGCCTTCCTATGAGCACTTCTACTGTTTTAAATGATGAAGAGTGGTTGAAGCTGCTCGAATATGTGGCTGAAACCTATACGGACGTAACCCTTTCCAGAGGGTTTACCTATTTTAAGCAAGGACAAGTTATCTCCCTTAGCATCTCCGACGCTCGCCAAGTGCAGGCCAAAGTCGATGGATCTGAAGCCTATCGGGTTTCGCTTAACCTAAATAAGCTGAAAGAAGGCAGCTGCACATGCCCCGTTCATGGCGCTTGCAAGCACCAAGCTGCTGTCATGATGGAACTGGCGGACCGTCTCGGATACCCGGCGACCCAGATTATGAATGCAAAAATGCAGCTCAAACGCGCGGCTTCGCAAGCTACATCGGAATCCGCCATGATGAAATTGCCTACAATGTCTGTTAGTGACTGGCAGCAGTTTCTGGATCAATACACCGTCTCCATAAAACCGGCCTACGATCAAGGCATTTACGCCCAGCAGTTGCGCAGCCATTTAAGCACCTTAATGAACGTTGCCATTCCTTTTTCTGACCAGGATCGGGGATTTTTCGAGCTGCATCAAGCGTTATTCCTTCTAAGGAAAATAAAAGTGCAAAACACACAAGGCGGGACCAGCTTTTTTACGTCATCTGCCATCTACAAGATTTACGATGAAATTCTGAGCTGGTTAAAAGTGCAAGCTAACCGGCTAGCTCTTGCCGAGTCCAGCGAGCGCCTTGAGACGACATTCGCTTATCTCAGAACGCAGATGGCTGATCAGAAAGGGCACAGTTATCAAGAGTTTGGCGTCTACTGCACGCTTTGGAACGAATGGATGGCTTCAGGAATCACAGCTGCTTTATCCTACGTCCCAAAGGAAATTGAAGCTCTAAAGTCATCAATAGCAGATGAGTCTGCCGTCGCGCCATCGGTTTCAGCCGCGCAAGCTTACTTGCTCTTGCTGATGTCAGAACCGAAGGTTGCTTGGGCAGCACTCTCAGAGGGGTCAACCTTCAAAGACACACCTCCCTACCTTTTTGTTACGTTCTTCGACCATCTGCAGGATAACGCTAACTGGAAGGAACTTGTAGACTGGCTGACCGAAACCGCCGTCTTCTTCAACAATCCGCGAACCCGAGAACTCGATACCTATGCGAATTATTGGCAAAAAGCCGTCGCTCATTTTCCTGAAGCCGAGGAGCTGATGTGGCAAGCATTTGAGAGTCTTCTGCCGCGTTCCTACTTTCTCATTGAAAATGTCCTCTACGAGCAAGGTAAATGGAAGGCTTGGCTCGAAATGCAGATCCTTCAAGGCCATGACCCGCTTTTTCACAGAGTCAGCGTGCTTCAGCCAATCGAAAAAGAAGCGCCACAGCTGCTTTTACCCTATTATCATCAAGCCGTGAACCATTACGTTGCTTTAAAAAACCGCCACGACTATAAAGCTGCTGTTAGACTTTTGAAAAGACTCGAAAAAGTGTACAAGAAAATGAAGCAGCCCGGTCGTTGGGAAGCATTTTTTGCCGGTTTCGTTGAACGGCACAGCAGACTGCGGGCACTGCAAGAGGAACTTAGGAAAGGAAAGCTGCTCGGATGAACGCAATATTGCACAATTTACAAGTGAGCATGACCTTAACAGAAAGCGGCGACGCTTTATTCTGGGGATTTCTGGACGACCGCGATGTGCCTGGCGAGAAGCTGCGAAATCTCATGTTCGCTTGGCACGAATCCTCCTATTACGGCACTGTGTTGGACCTGCAGCAGGCTGGTGACATCTCGGTTGTTGTGCTCCCTGCGGATATGGTGCTGCCCTACTTCACGGAACCAGGTTTTATGGAAATCCTACACTTTGAGGATGGAAATGAAGGCATGAAGGCCATGCGCGAGCTAGCGCCGCTCCTATACCAAGAAGCACAATCTGGCCGTTATGTACCAAGCTTGCACGATTTCCGCAAAGGGACGCTGGGTTGGACTTGGGATGCCGAATCCGATGCGCTGAAATCGTTTAATTGGGCAGCAGCCCAAAACCTCGATGCCCTTGGTCAAGGTCTGGCTGGACTTCGCGCAGCGTTCTCCGCCGTTGTCACCTCGGAGCATTATGCAAGCGAAGCGGCGATCTCCGACCTTCGCCGCGACTACCCCGCGTTGTTCCAGCGTTCTGCTTCGCCGGTCACCCTGACGGAAGAAGAATGGCTCGCTTCCTTAGGGTGGCGGCCTGATACGGCTCCGTTCCGACCTGCGCTGCAGCTGCTGGAACCGGACGAAGAGGACGACACGTGGCGACTCCGCCTTGTCCTGCAGGACAAGCAGGATCGATCCGTGCTCGCGCCGATTCGTCTTGCTGCGGACGGAACCGCAGCTGGAACTTGGGACAGCAGCTGGAGTCCCTACGTGCTGGAACGGTCGCCCGGCTGGGCAGCCAGCCTGGCCGAAAGCCTGCCCAGCGGGAGCAGCGGCTTGGCGCTCTTGTCCAAGCCGTTAAACGACGAATCGGCTTGGACGTTTTTAACGACAGACAGCCGGCATCTGCTGGACGGCGGTTGGAATGTGATGCTGCCCGGCTGGTGGGAAGCTGCCTCCAAGCGAAAGCCGCGGCTGCGTGCGAAGGTTTCCTCCGAAGCTGGCGGCAAAGGGCAGTCGCTCTTCGGGCTGAACGCCTTGGTCGACTTCGACTGGCGGATTGCCATTGGCGAAGCGGATCTAAGCGAAGCGGAATTCGCTGCGCTGCTTTCGCGCAATGAGCGCCTCATCCGCTTCCGCGGCCAGTGGGTCTACCTGGACCCGGCGCTGCTGGAGCAAATTCGCAGGCTGATGGCCAGCGTTGACCCGCAAGAAGGTCTATCCTTGCTGGATATTTTCCAACTTCACCTGCTGAGTGAATCTGACAAAGAGAACGCGCCTAAGGGAAGTTCATCGCCTGAGGACGACGCTGAGAACGAAGAACGCATCAAACTGGAAGTTGAGCTAAACGCACATTTGATGGGTCTTTTGCGTCAGCTTGCACAGCCGTCGGAACTGCAGGAGATTCCTATTCCAGCAGGCTTGCGTGCTGAATTGAGAAGTTATCAGCATGAAGGTTTCACATGGTTAACCTACTTAAGGAAATTCGGACTTGGCGCCTGCCTTGCCGATGATATGGGACTTGGGAAAACCATTCAATTCATCACCTATTTGTTGCATCACCAAAATGAATCCGAGCAGCCTGCTCTGCTGATTTGCCCCACTTCCGTACTCGGCAATTGGCAGAAGGAACTCATCCGTTTTGCCCCGGATCTCAAGGTGCTGCTTTATTACGGCAAAGGCCGTCTAAGCGGTGAAGCGCTTGCTGAGGCTTTGAAAGACACCGATATTGTGCTGACCTCCTACACGACCGCTCTTATGGAGCAAGAAACGCTGCAGGAGACGGTTTGGAGCTCCCTATGTCTGGACGAAGCGCAAAATATTAAGAACGCCCAAAACAAGCAGTCCGCTGCCGTGCGTTCCCTGCAAGCCAAACATCGCATCGCCCTGACCGGTACACCGATCGAAAATCGGTTATCCGAGCTGTGGTCGATCTATGACTTCCTGAATCCCGGCTATTTGGGAAATCAGCGCGGCTTTCAGCATCGTTTCGCGAATCCGATCGAGAAACACCAGGACGAGGAGCGGACGATGCAGCTCCAGAAGCTCGTGAAACCTTTTATGCTGCGCCGGAAAAAGAAAGATCCCGCCATCCAGCTCGATTTGCCGGATAAGCAGGAGATGAAGGTCTACTTGAACTTGACCGCCGAGCAAGGCGCGCTGTACGAGCAAGCGGTCAGAAACCTCATGGAGCGCATGCAAAAGCTGGAAGGCATGGAGCGCAAGGGCGCGATTCTCTCTGCGTTAACACAGCTTAAGCAGCTTTGCGATCATCCGGTTCTGCTGACTAAGGAGGCTCCCATCTCCGAGGAAAGCCTGCTTAACGAAGAGAGCCGGGAAGGCTTCGTCTTACGTTCGGCCAAGCTGGAACGCCTCGTTGCGATGGTTGGCGAGCTGCGGGATGAAGGTGACTCCTGCCTGATCTTCACACAGTATGTTAGCATGGGCAAGCTGCTGGCCGATATTTTGCAGGCACAACGGGACGAACCCGTGTTGTACTTGAACGGCAGCACGCCGAAGCAGGAACGCGACAAAATGATTGACAAGTTCCAAGCTGCGGATGGGCCTGGCATCTTTATTCTGTCGCTCAAAGCAGGCGGCGTCGGTCTCAACTTGACCGCTGCCAACCACGTGTTCCATTTTGACCGCTGGTGGAATCCAGCTGTAGAAAACCAAGCGACAGACCGTGCGTATCGGATGGGTCAGAAACGGAATGTACAAGTGCATAAGTTTATTTCTCTGGGCACGCTTGAGGAAAAAATCGACGAGATGCTCGAAAGTAAGATGAGTTTGAGCGAAAATGTGATTTCCACCTCCGAAGCCTGGATTACCGAGCTCTCGAATGAAGAGCTGCATGATTTATTTGCGCTGCGAAAAGATTGGTAAGGCTTACCTACGAGCACGTTTTGTGATAAGATATCGAACGAGAAGAAACAGAAAGGGAGTTACTACCGTGTCTCGTATCATTCAAGTTGATGAACGCCCCTCCATAGGCGAAAGCATTCCCCTTAGTTTACAGCATTTATTTGCGATGTTTGGCTCCACCGTGCTTGTACCGATTCTATTCCATGTCGATCCGGCAACGATATTGTTGATGAATGGGATCGGCACCCTGCTCTATATTTTTATCACAAAAGGCAAAATCCCCGCTTTCCTGGGGTCCAGCTTCGCTTTCCTTTCGCCTGTTTTCGTCGTCCTAGGTCAAAAGGGTTATAGTGCAGCACTCGGCGGTTTTCTCGTTGTGGGACTGATCTTTACGATTATAGCTTTATTGATTCGCTTCGTTGGAACACGCTGGATTGACGTTGTTTTCCCACCTGCGGCGATGGGCGCTATCGTGTCCGTTATCGGGCTGGAGTTAGTTCCTACAGCAGCGTCAATGGCCGGCATTATCGCTCCTGCCGATGCCAAGGAAGCCTGGGTTCCTGATATGACCGTGATCACGGTTTCTATTTTCACTTTTTTAGTAGGCGTGGTTGGTTCCATCGTATTTCGAGGACTATTGAAGGTTATCCCTATTCTAGTAGCTATCATCCTGGGGTACGTGCTTGCCGCATTGCTTGGTTTAGTGCATATTCAAGAAACTTTAAATGCCGCTCATTGGCTTCAGCTTCCTACTTTCTACTCACCAACGTTTGATGTAGCAAGTATATTAATTATTGCCCCTGCGGCACTTGTTGTCATTGCAGAGCATATCGGACACTTAATCGTAACCAGCAATATGGTGGGCAAAGATTTATCCAAAGACCCGGGTCTAAGCAAATCTTTACTCGGAAACGGGATCTCGACGATGTTGTCTTCCTTGGTTGGTTCCACGCCAAATACAACGTACGGTGAAAACATCGGCGTTATGGCGATTAGCCGTGTGTACTCGGTTTGGGTCATTGGCGGAGCTGCGATCCTGGCAATCGTGCTCTCTTTCGTGGGGAAAATCTCGGCCTTGATTCAAACGATTCCTACAGCTGTCATGGGAGGCGTTTCCTTGCTGCTGTTCGGTATCATCGCCGCTTCCGGTATTCGGATGCTCGTGGAGACGAAAGTGGATTATTCCAAACCGATGAATCTGATTTTGACAACGACGGTTCTTGTTATCGGTCTTAGCGGTGCAACGTTGAAGCTCGGGAATTTTGAATTGAAGGGCATGGCGTTGGCCACGATTGTTGCTATTGTGCTTAGCCTGTTTTTCAAACTGCTGGATAAGTTAAAATTAACGAACGAGTAATTTCTTAAGGGAACTAGAATCTGCTATTTGTGTGAGATCAGGCGCTTTGAGCCGTGAATGGGAACTACGGGGTCTTATTTCCGATTAAAAAAGAGCGTTTGGCATCAAGCTGACGAAATAGCGGACTATAGTTCCCTTTACTTTACCAAATGCCGCAAAATGTGTGAAATAGCGGATCATAGTTCCCTCTGCCGACTCGGACGGGTCATGGCAAGCCGGATAGCCGTTATGCACATGCTTAAAATGCCCGAATATTCGTGAAAGGAATATAGGCTATGAAGAACGGAATGAATGATAGCGAACGCACGTTCTGGAAGAAATATCTCGCCAAGGCGAAGCTGGATCTATCCTACGCGGCCTATACCAAAGTCCAAAAGTCCTGGACAGATGAGAATCCCGCCTGTCCGTTTAATCGACTTTATTTTATCCGCGAAGGTGAAGGCTATGTCAGGATCGGGGGTCAGACTTACTATCCGAAACCCGGGGAGCTGTATTTGCTGCCAGCCGGAAGCGACCAAGCCTATGGCACGATAAGCGACAATACGTTCGGCAAGTATTGGTGCCATTTTTCCGCCAAAATCGGAGATTTGGATTTGTTTCAAATTTTGCAAACCTCGCCTTGCTTGAAAGTTCAGAATCCGGAAGAACTCGTGAAAGCTTTCGAGCAATTGATTGCTTACAGCCAGAGCGATAGCATCACCTCAGAGTTTCGAGCGTACTCGATTCTGATGACGTTTATTGCCGATTTTATTGAGCAAAATCAATCCGTCAAGCTGAACCTTACCTCCACGCCTACGTTTGAAAAAATGAACAAAGTTTTGCTGTACATGGAACAGCATATTGCCGAAAATGTGTCCGTAGATACACTATCTCGCATTGCGCATTACCATCCTAATTATTTTATCAATGCTTTCAAGCAATTCACGGGTTACTCGCCTATCCAATACATGAATCATCTGCGTTCCGAAAAGGCCAAAGATTTGTTAATGACGACAGAATTGAACGTTTCGCAAATCGCTGACGCGTTAGGGATGGAATTATCGTATTTTTCCCGTATGTTCCGTGAGCAGACCGGTTTTAAACCTACGGCTTTCCGTGATTTGAGACCAAAAACCATTGAGAATAACCAATAAAAAAGACGAGGCCGTCTCCAAACCATGAAATCTGGTTGAGAGACGGCCTCTTTCGTATATCAACGTGCCTTAGCGATTTCTTGCAACTTACGGATAAAAAGCATTCGCCTTTGTCGTCGTGGAGCACCAGCGGTTGTTCAGCAGGAAGCGGATCAGCGAATTTTTCGCCCGATCTGTGCCGATGTAATGGAGCGTTTCCGCAGCATGTGCCCGAACGTATCGGTTCTCGTCATCCAGCGCAATTTCCAATTGCGGAACAGCCGGTTCTGCCGATGCGCCCAAACGGGACAAGGATAAGCTGGACATGAAGCGCACTTGTGCGTTCTGATCTTGAAGCCCGCGGGTTAAGCTGGCAACCACGACCTCTACAGGCGAGTTCATAAAACCAAGCGCATCAACAACGGCGCTGCGGATTTTGTCCTCCGGGTGGTCGAGCAGCTCGGTAAGTGCCGGAACCGCTTTGGCTGCTAGCCCGCTCAATTCGCCAAGCGCAAACACAGCATGTGTTACTGTATTTACATTCTCATTGTTCAGGGCAGCGATTAACCCGTCAACCGCTTCGCTTCCAGCAACCGCTAAACCATACGCGGAGATTCGCGATACATGAACATCATCGCTGCGTAGTCCGTCCAGCAGAGCATTCACGCCAGCCTGCCCTCTACGTGCAAGATCATATGAGGCATTGATGGCGATCGTCTCATCACCGCTCAATTTCCCCGCCAACTCCTGAACTTCCTGCGGATCGGACGAAGCCGTTCCCGCCAAGGAGCAGAGTTCGCCGGATAACCAGTTCCAAGTCTCTTCCCACATCAAGTCGTGCGCGGCAAGCGGTGCAAGCAAGTTCGCCGGCTTCTTCCATTCGCGTTCTTGATTATTCCAGCTTGGCTGTTTAGGCAGCTCGGTACGCATGAACTCAAACTTCAACATATAACGCGGTTTTCCAAGAATGTTCGGAGTGGAACGATGCCAGATATCATAATGGATCAACGCGAAAGTGCCTGCCTCGCCGCTTGCCAAAACTTCAGCCGGATGCTCATTCGCTTCAAATGCCCGCTTCTGGTGATTTTGCGTACCTGGCATAATGCCTGTCGGCCCCAAATCTACCGGTGTATCCTGCGGGAAATACATAATCATTGCCCAGTTCGGGTGATGATTGCGTACGCGGTCATAACCCCAATAGCTGTCTTTATGCCAGCCGCCTGCCGTAGGCAGCGCATTGAAATGTCCATGTCTGTGCGCATGCATCATATAATTTGGACCTAACACACTTGTTAATGCGCCAGTAACAACGGGGTGGTCAAATACTTTTTGCAGCTCTCGGATACGCGGCAGCAAGTTATTGCCAGGATTCCCCTCTTCCGCATACACCGTATTTAATTGCTCAAGCAGATTGTCATGAAACGCATGGGAAAAATCCGTTTTAAGAATTAGACACCCATTCGTAATAAACTCTCTCATTTGCTCATCTGTCAATAGTAAAGGTTGTTTCTGCTGCATTGTTCCTGCCTCCTTGGCGTGTTTTGAATGCTGTAACCTTACCCTTATTATAGAAAAATCAAATGAGATACTTAATAGACATTCTTAATCAGAGCTAGCACAAAACTAAGATAGCCACTTAAAATGCACCCAAATCGATTTCATCCAGGGAAGCAACTCTCAAATCATGTGCGATAAACTCCAAGTTCCGCGTAACATCATTCGGCACGATCACGCATCGGATACCGGCTGCCTTGGCGGCTTTCAACCCATTAGGTGAATCTTCAAAGACTAGAGCCTCCCCGGCTGCTACGCCAAGCTTTTCCAGCGTTAATGTATACAACTCAGGATCAGGCTTCACCCGCTTGACATCATCAGCTGTATGAATCACATCAAAATAAGAGAAAATACCTTGTTGCTTCAAGTATTTGTGAACCCAATCACGTGTTGAACTGGACGCTAATCCGATTCGCAGACCTCTCGACTTGGCTGCTTCCAATAAATGAAGCACACCGGGGAGCAGCTTCGCTTCTCCTAAATAAACGGCATACTTCTCGTGAGACAACTGTTTGATATATCCATGATCCAAAGGCTTTTGGATCGAGGTTTCCAGATAAACATAAGGATTAAACTCATCAAAAGTAGTACCTACATTTTTACACCAAAGTTCAAGTGAAAGTTCGACTCCGTGTTCCTGATAAATGTCTTTAAAAGCGTAGTACCACGGTGTTTCTGTATCCATAATTAAACCGTCGAAGTCAAAAATAATGGCTTTAAGGCCAAATCTGCTCTCGGGTTTAGCCTTCATCTGTAAACCCCCACTGCTCTGGCTTATTCAGCCAAGAAAGCCCTAGCTGTTTTTCAACATCCAATAAATTGGTCATATTTACCTCCTAAGTACCTTGATGAGTACTTATTCTCTCAGATAGACCCAAATCCTTTCTACTATTGAAACCACACCGATCTTGCTCTAAAATGAAGGCACAATCTCCTCACAATCAGCAATTTATTCTATTAATCTATCTGATCTTGCTCAAGTAACCTTATTTCTCCGACAACTAGAAAGCGAGGCTGCGCATGACTTATCCCCAAGATTTAAGGGAGAAAACACCTCTCTGGGACAGCAACTATCCGATTCGGTTTTACCGAAATCGATCTCGGGCAGCCAGAAAGGACGACAATATTTTATATCTCCATTGGCATGAGCACTTCGAAATTATTGATATGCAGGCAGGCAGGCAAAGCACAGTTTCATATCGATAGCCGCCCTTACGAAGCGAGCGCCGGCGACCTGCTGTTCGTCCCTGCCGGAGCGCTGCATGTCGGCTATAATGCCTCCGATGAAGATGTGGAATTCGTAGCCTTGGACGGACGCTCGCAACTGCCTGCCAGGATTGGCGCAAACGACGAACAAGGAGCCCCTTTCCGGCGGCTCCTTCGTGAATCAACCTATGAGTTTGAATTGCAGAGCCGCTCTCCGTTGAACAGGCTGCGAAGATGGTCAACCTCAATCCGTACCATTTTTGCAAAACATTTAAAAAGCTGACCGGACGAACATTTCTGGATTTTGTCAATTGGCTGCGCATTAACGAAGCGGACCGTTTGCTGCGTGAAACGGAATGGAACGTAACCGAGATTGCCGAAAACACGGCTGTGGGAACGCGCACTATTTTACAAAGCTTTATAAAACATATAAGAGTTATCCGCCTTCAGAAGTTCGGAGGAGACTGTTGTCTACTTGATTTCTCAAGGCACATCATCAGTAAATTAAAGTACAGCGGGCATCACGTACGCGTACACGGCAATGAAATGGCAGCTGCTTCCAGCGACAACGAACACATGCCAAACCAGATGATGATAGCGCAATTTCCGCCATAGAAAAAATAATAATCCGATACTGTATAGAATTACGCCGGTGACGATCCAAGTAATAGCCATTAGAGGAAGCCTTTCCTGTAGTGGTGCAATCAACGAGGCCATGAAACCGGCCAGCAGCAAGTAAAGAAGCAGACCCCAGGGGATAAATCGCCGAATGATGAACTTGATGTAGCGAACGCCTCCCAAAGCAAGGACCCAGACCAGCAGCAGCATAGAGTAGCCTAATGTGCCCTGAAGAGTAATCATCAAAAATGGCGTGTAAGAACCCGCTATGGCGATGAAAATAGCCGCATGATCCAGCATTTCGAAACGCTCCCCCCACTTGCGCGAACGTGAGCAATGCAGGAGTGTTGAGGACAGGTACACCAAGCAAAAGGATAAGCCGTAAATCGTATTGCTAATTGTATATGCAAAATCCTCGAACAGGGCGGCTCGCTGAAGGAGCAGCACAAGACCGAAGGCGCTTAGCGCCGCGCCGATTCCGTGGCTTAAAGCGTTTAGGCGTTCCTCTTTTAAACGAAAGCTGTCATCCATGCGAAGGGGTCACTCCTTTCTGATTGTTTCCTAGTTTTGCCCTTAGTCGGAACTAGTATGTAATCAGATCGTCGTGACCCCTTTTTCCTTACCGGCTGCCTGCTGACAGCATTTATTCACCTCCTGACTTGGGCTGCTTTTTTGTCAAATAAAAGGCAATCTCCTTCCGATGCTTATATGCAATCAGCGCAACATTCCCCAGCCACACCCACATGATGGCTTCCACATAGCCGCCTATATACAAATACACACCTAAAAGCAGCATGCCTATTACCACTTGTAAGCCATCCGCCGAGGAGGAAACGGACTTTCCTCGTGTCGCCAGTTTCGTTACGGCTACGCTAACTGCCAAAATGATCGCTAATGCAAGGGAAGCCTCAAACTTCGTCAGCGCGCTCCAAACCCCGAAAGTAACGGCAATCGCTTTGCCGCCTTTCCCTTTCAGAAATGGCGAAAAGGCATGCCCTACGATCGGTGCCAGCGCAACAGGAATCAATGCGTAACCTTGAACACGCGTATTGTCTAAGTTAAATCCTAAGATCCAAACCAGCACCAGGTACCCTTTTAAAAAGTCGAGAATAATGCCCGCAAGCCCGGTCCGATACCCTGCTGCTCTCCACAAGTTCAACGCCCCTGGATTGCCATCGCCAACGTGTTTGAGATTATGTCTGGCCAGGAGTCCAAGCCAATAAGAAAACATCAGAGCGCCTGATAAAAAAGCGCAAGCCGTCCATACGATGGTCATAGCTCCCGCCTGCTTCCTACTTTGACATTCCTTCCTTTCCACGCTACATGGCCCAGAAACACCACTTGATAAACGGAATACAGCATGACAACAATCATAAACACCGTTGAAAAGATATGCAAAATAGGCATGATGATACCAAACTTCCCCACATACCTGACAAAATAAAACAGCTGCATCATGTAGATCAAATAGCCCATAAACAAAGGGAGCCACCAGGACGTGTTCAAAAATAAAAAGAACGTTTCCGAAGCAACGAGCCCGAGCACCCACAGGGCAATAAGCGCGATCGTTCCGCCTTTCATTTTGGAAGTTCCGAGAGCGGCTCCTTTGCCGAAGCCTTGAATGCGACTTCTCATCCCCTGCGCGTACATACGGAAAGAAACGAGACCATAACCAATGAAATTCGTCACTTGGATACCGGCTTTGCGAAAGGCGGCTCCGAGGTTCAAGTCGTCCAGCATTTCCCCTTTGACACTCTCGTGACCTCTAATGGTTTCGTAATCTGCTCTAGTTGTTAAAATACAGGAACCGTACAGCCCCTTATTCGGGCTGTCTTTCTCGATGGGTGAGGTGAAAGCAAACACCCCTAAGAAGTTAAAAATGAGAGCCAGCCTTTCACCGAAACTTACCGTGTAGTGAAATGGCACGACCGAGATGACGCCTCCGGCTTGCTGCCTAGCCATGATTAATATTTCCAGTGCGCGTGGCACTAATCGAATGTCGGCGTCAAGAAAGGCGATCATATCCCCAGAGGACTGTAAGTAGCCGTTCCATACGGCCCAATTTTTGCCGGTCCACCCCTCTGGAAGGCTGGGATTGGAGATAACGGTAACTCCGTAGCTTTCCGCGATCTCCCTCGTGTCATCCTCCGAAAAATCGTCTACGACAATAATTTCAAAGGGTTCCAGGGTTTGTATTTTGAGCGCATGGAGCAGATGAGGTAAATTGCACGCTTCGTTTCTAGCTGGAATAATGACGGACAGCTTCACTTTATCTGCACCTGGCACGTAACCTGGCCGAAGCACATTTTTCCTGAACAGTATGGACCCGCAGAGACACCCGACTACGCAAATAACCGCAACCAACATCCTAGTAACCCCCTCAATCCGATTCCCCGCAGCCGTTTGCTAAGTAACTCCCTGCTCTACTCTGGCGTTCGAGCTTGTATTGATGTATATGAACTTTGACGCGATTTTAAGCCAGTGCGTTAGGTACCGGATACAAACATGGATGTATTCATTAGTCAAGTCGTCCAACCATCTCCGGGGCTTTATCCATAGATTGGTGTATAGGAGGTGGTTTCTTTGCCATGTCATAAAAGACGTGTTAGAAAATCATGCAAAATTTGCCGAACCAAAAAATTCATCTGTAGAAAGAGGAAAGCATCTCCGCTTCAAAAACGACTTGTCACGGATGAAATTTGCGGCAGTATTTCACAAGAAAGCAACGGCGAAAGCGTGCAATACTGGCGGACGGCCAACACAGGACGCCGTCTGCCATTTGGAACGATTACGATACGGAATCAGAGTCCTCATTGCACGTTGACGGTTAAAGCAGATACAACAGGGGACGGGATTTCCGACACCACTTTGTTTACACTCACGGAGCTGAATCAAACGAAATCCATTACATTAGGAGCCGTCGCAGGCTTGGAAATAAGCGCTTCAAGTTCAGCAGAGATTAAAAGCGTTGGCCAATACGCCATCACCGCACATTATTTTTATACGACAAAAAAACGTAAGCGTCCTAAGAAGAAAATAACCGTCGTTAAGCCTCGGCCGCAGCTCATTTGTGATACCCCGCCTAAAGAAGAAATTTATCTAGTACAGGAAGAAACGGAACAAATCGCTTGTAAAACATAGATTTACTAGGTATTTAAACATATTTATAAATATAGACGAGCTGCTATGTTAGTATCTATACCAACTATAATCAGGACGCATTAATAGTAAGGTAATGATATTTTAAAACTCAGATCCGTAGGAGATGATTGTATGCCTTGTCTATGCAACAACAGAAATCCTTATAATGACGATATTTGCGGTACGTTTATGATAACTGCCGGCATGTCATTAACGGTGTACGCCATTGATACTTCAGCTCCAGCCATCCCGCCATTGCCAATTAGCGGTTCTGTTAGTGTAAAAGCATCCGGTGGAGGAAACGTAGATGTGACGATTCGCAACTCAATCGGAGCTTCTATCGATACTTTTACAGTGCCTGTAGGCAGTACATTTACAAGAACTTACGGCGATATTGGGTTTGTAGCGCTACTTAACAATTCTTCTTCAGCATCAGGGGAATATGGTCTGTCCCTCCACTACTAACATTGCTAGACTCAACTTCTCAGTGTATAAAATGCGACCAAAAAACAAGTTGCCTGGAGGCAGCTTGTTTTTTATGTCAACCTAAAAACCACCTCATGCGAACTTTTGAACGATTGTGTTATAATAAGCCATATCAACTTATTTGGAGGCATTTTGACATGAAAATTTACGTCATCCTCTCTTTCGACGGCGAAGAAATGGAAAATGTTTATGTAGGCACAGACGAGGAGAAAGCGCTGTCGTTCACGCCCGCTGATTTCGATAATAGCGAAGCCCTGTTTGTGGAAATTTGGGAAGACGGCGAGAAAACGGATGACTTCCGATTAGAACAATAAAAGAACCTTCTACCATAAATACATAGAAAGGCGGCACGAACATGGTACATGCATTCACCATTCAGCCCGAAACCTACACAACCTTCGAGGATGAAAGCGAACAATTGGAGCAGTGTAAAGAATGGGGCTTGCTTTCTGAGAAAGCGGCCAAAACGAAAACCTTTTACTACAAAAACAACGGCATGAACTTGTCTTGCGACATCGTCGGCTTGGTAGATAAAATGACCGCTGTCATTGCATTCGACAATAAGCAGCTGCACTGCATTCACCCCTCCTATCTGAAGGAGATGCAGGCGGCCAATTACAGCCAAAGACTGACGACTGCTGCAGACGAGACGACTGGAACTGACGCGGCAGAGTCTGAAGCCCAAGCTCCCGCTGCTGTAGAAGACAACGCCGCTTCTGTCGAGCAGGAAGCTGAACAAGCGAAAGCTCCGAAAACCAAACAGCCGAAAGAAAAAGCAGCAAAAAAAGAGAAAGCCCCGAAGCTGGAGCTGCCGGAAGATAAAGTTAAAATGATAGCTACGGTGCAGGAATTTACGACCGTCCCTAACAACTTCTCCGATAATGATGATGAAGTGATTATTTATGAGGCTGTTTCCATCACGGATCCCGCCATGGAGATCGGCACAGCTTGGTCCAGTCACAGCAACACGCTCAAAAAGCTGGAGCTCGAAGTCGGAGATACCGTCACCTTCGAATGCAAAATCGTAGCCAAGAAGCTTAGCAAGCATCCTGTGCCTTACAAAATCAACAACCCTGCCAAAATGCAAAAAGTGGCGGCGGAATAAGATGACCAAAAAAGCTTAATCCATCAGCTTCTCCAAGCTGGGATTAAGCTCTTTTAACGCTGCCGCGGCAGCAGAGGGACGTGCTTCAGATGACGTATATTCAGAATCTTAGCTTCAGCGATAGTCCGCTTTATTTTGCGTACCGCCGTCAAACGATCGGCAACGAACAGTTTCATGGCACTTTTCATGCTCATCAAGGCGTAGAGATTTTGTTTGTACACGAAGGGCAAGGCACGCTGATTGTGGATCAACAAAGCTATGAGGTTACCGCCGGCATGCTCTGCGTTTTCCAACCCTATCAGCTGCACCATATCCAAGTGAGTCCCGACACGCCTTTCATCCGCTCGATTGTGCACTTCGAGCCCTATCTCTATGAATCTTATTTTGAGAGATGGCCGAAACTGCTGACATTTTTCAAACAAATGCACACTAGCAAGCTGCCTGCGCCATGCATTTACCATATCGGCGAGCCGGAGCCGCTGCTGTCCCTTTTTCCAAGTCTGGAAGAGAAAATACCGACGTTAGCGAAAAAAGATGAGCTGGAGGAATTCTCGTTATTCCTCGTTGCTTTTTTCCGAGCTTTGCGTCAAATATGGGAACGAAGCGATGTGCAGTTCGACTCCGGCCACACGCGCCATAAGCATCAGGCTGAGCGCATTCTCGGCTGGCTCGAAGGGCATTACACGGAACCGCTTCGACTTGAGCACATGGCCAGCGAGCTCCACCTGTCCCCTTACCATCTCTCTCATCTATTCAAGGAATGTACAGGCAGCAGCATTTCCGATTATGTGACCGCGCGTAGAATGCAGCAAGCTGTTATGCTGTTAACTTCAACCGAGCAATCGATCGCACAAATCGCCGAAAATATCGGGATTACGAACAGTTCCTACTTCTGTAAAATGTTTAAAAGCCGTATGGGCAGCACGCCCCATCAATTTCGTCTGCAATGGCAGAAGCAGCGCTGACAGCCATGGCAAGCAGCATTCTTACTTGTAGCTGCTTCCTGTCGAGATGGCGGTCGTTGCAAAATTCTCGATCGACTTATTTTTTTCATAGAAATGGGTGGCATTCGCCTGAACACCTTCACGGGTATAGAAAGCATCCTCAGGGCCGATCGGGAATTTTACCAATTGTCCAGTGCTCGCCGATTTATAAATAGCTGTAATTAATTCAAGTGTTTGTCTGCCGCTGCTCCCATCAATTAAGAGAGGAGCTCCTGTCTCAATGGCGGTAAGCACATTATCGATTTGGCCCGCATGGCCTTCGTGCACAACGTCCGGCAGGGCATCATAGAAAGCCTGCAGCTGTGACTCCAATGCTGGGTTCGGCTCAGGGAAACCGTTCGTTTTTGAGTTGGATGCTTTCACCTTCCAAGGTGTGGAGACGCGTGCTTTAGCGCCTTGGAAAATCAACTGCTGCTCCTCCCCGTGATGAACAACAGAGGAGGTCAATTGACCGAGCGATCCATTTGCGTAGCGCAGCATACCGATCGAAAGATCCTCCACTTCGGCGTTATCATGTGCAACATTGCTCATGAATGCCTGCACTTCACTCGGGCTGCCCATCATCCACAGCAGCGCATCAATATGATGCACGGCATGGTTCAGTGTCGGGCCGCCGCCTTCTTTTTCCCATGTGCCACGCCACCAGAGATCATAATACGAATGGCCGCGCCACCAGAACGAATCAACCTGCACGTGCAAAATATTCCCCATAAGTCCGCTTTCCAGGACAGACTTCATTTTCATCATCGGCGTTTTGAAACGATTTTGAGCCACAACGGACAACAGCTTGCCTGTGCGCTGCGACACTTCATTCATCGTATCGCACTCTTCAAGCGAAGACGCCATCGGCTTTTCCACCATGACATGTGTGTTAGCCTCCATAAATTCGACAGCCAATGAAGCATGGGTATACGGTGGTGTACAAATGGAAACGAGGTCAATTTCCCCCGTGAGCAATTCTTTATAATCCTTGACAGCCTTGGCATTCAGCCCATGTTGGTCAATACGTTCCTGCGCCTTGTCCACATAGATATCACTAATCGCCACAATTTGGCAGCGCTCCGGAAATTTCAAATAGGCTTCGATATGTGCGTTCGATATAGCTCCTGCACCAATAATAGCTACTTTGAGCATGCTTATTTCCTCCTTCAGCTTATTGGTTCAAGCTTACCAATATTCTCCTGCAAAATGTGCACACATCTTGTGCAAAAATACGACTATTTTGCGGTTGGATAGCGGTCACTTCCAACGTGATGATCGACTAAGCCAAAAAGGCCGCCCTGTAGGCGACCTTTCATGTGGCTATTTCCTTTAAACGCTTCAATGCTTCAGCTTTCTTCTCGCTTCCAATTCCTTTTTCAGTGCATGTTCAACCGATTCAGCCATGAGATCGAATTTCTCGGCAACGGAGTAACCGAGCACCACTCCGCAATGCGTACATTTCTGCAATTGAAGATCTGTCATTTTGAAACAATGTCTACACTTGATCACAGTAAGCCGAACCTCCTATCGTGAAGCATCGTCTCTATTCAGCATCCGAAGCGCAGCGGAATCCAATATTTCCTGTCGAGCTGTCCGGTGTGTTCTTGCTTCGCGCAGCTACGCGGTACCGGTTGCAATACGATTTGTGGCACAAATAGGAGCCTCCACGCATCACGCGGGCTTGACCGGACGGAGGTCCTGCCGGGTTCTCTCGTTTGGCTTTCACATGATAATCCGGGCTGAACCAGTCCGAGCACCATTCCCAAACGTTGCCCGAAACATTATACAATCCGTAGCCATTAGGCTCGAATGCTCGAACCGGCGCGGTGCCTGCATAACCGTCGCTTGCGTTATTCTTAATTGGGAATTTCCCCTGCCAAATGTTGCATCTATGCTGTCCGCCCGGCTTCAGTTCATCGCCCCAGGGATAGCGTTTTTGCACCAAACCGCCTCGAGCGGCATACTCCCATTCGGCCTCTGTAGGAAGGCGTTTGCCCGACCATTTGCAATAAGCCAGCGCATCTTGATAGGACACGTGGATGACTGGATGGTCCCATCTGTCTTCCACATTGGAGTCCGGCCCTTCCGGATGCTGCCAATCGGCTCCCTCGACAACCCACCACCATGGTGTTTGCTGCACAGCGGATTTCACCTTTTGAGCTGTGGCTTCGGAGACAAACAGATGAAAAACAAACGACCAACCAAACGATTCCGCTTCGGTGCGATACCCTGTTTGATCAACAAATTGCTTGAATTCCGCATTAGTAACCGTACATGGATCTATGTAAAAAGGCTTAATGGTCACCTCTCGTACCGGTCCTTCACCATCGGCTGGGAAACCCTCTTGGTCGTCCGTCCCCATCAGGAACGTTCCCCCCTCCAAATAGATCATGCCCGACTTGTCCGAAACTTGACGATCGTTAGGTTCAACCGCTTGAGCTTGAGCTTGAGCCTGATCCTGAGCCTGAACAGGTGTCGGAGCATCGGAGTGAGCTTGTGTAGCTGAATCTCGACTTGCTGAACAACAGGACTTATTAGCTTCCATAAAAATCTCCCCCCCATTTTATAATGAATGCCAAAACAACGTTATAAGACAAGAATATCACCTTCCAAGTAAACAAGAAAGGACCATTCGACAATCGTCGACTGGTCCCTGCCTGTTTACTTGCTTACCGCTCCGGTAGATTTGCGCACAACGAGCTCCGGTTTAAGCACTTGTTCCGGCTTGGCGTCCTCCTTGTTCGCGAGCTGCGCGATCACAAGATCAACCGCCAGCTTCCCCATCGCCTCGATCGGCTGGGCGATCGTGGTCAAAGGCGGGTCTGTGACCGAGGCTAGAATCGTATCGTCGAAGCCGACGATCGACACGTCCTCCGGCACGCGCAGACCCAAAGCTTTGGCCGCTTGCAGCGCGCCAATGGCGAGCAGATCGTTACAGCAGAAGAGCGCCGAAGGACGCCCCCCCTGCTGGAGCAGCTCCATCGTTTGGCGCTTGCCGTCGCGAAGCAGATCGTAGCCGCCGGATTTCACCGAGGCTTCCGGCAGTTCGAGCCCCGCGCCCGCCAGCGCTTCACGGAACCCGCGAATGCGCTCCCGGGAGGAACTGACCTTCAGATGCTCGGCCAATACAGCAATCCGGGTATGTCCGAGCTCGAGCAAATGCTGAGCAGCTAATTTGCCTCCTTCGAAGTCGCCTACATGCACGGTTTGTACATAGGGACTTGCCATCTCCCGGGCTATGGAAACAATGGGAATCGACTTATCGACCAAGGGCGATAAAAGTTCCAAATTGTCCATTCCGGTACCGATGATCATGCCGTCCACGCTTTTTTGCTGCAGCAGCGTTAAATACCGCTCAATTCGCTCGTCTTCGTTATGCGTTGAGCAAATGACAATGCTATAGCCAAGCTTATGGCCTTGATCTTCAACCGCATGCGCGATTTCAGCAAAAAAAGGATTTGAAATATCGGGGACCAGCAGCCCGAGAGTGTATGTCTTTTTGCCGGTCAAAGCTGCGGCAATAACGCTCGGTCGATAATTTAACCGCTCCATCACGAGAAAAATTTCGTTGCGGCGCTCCTCGCTGATTTTACCTTTTCCGTTGATTACCTGCGAAACGGCCGCTATCGATACACCGGCTTCACGGGCTACATCATATATGGTTGCCTTCATTTGCTTCTCCCATCGTTGTTTCTTCCACATTAGTCTCTATTATGCTCAGAAGGCATCCAAGTTGCAACCCGCTCGTACAGCCGCTATTCGCGAGGTTTGGTCATGAGCCAAGCATGATCGGGATCATTATGGAACTTCCACGTCCGCGTTGGCCCCGCCATGACGTTCAAGTAATACACTTCGTACCCAGGCGGCGCACACACGGGATGATACCCTTTCGGCACCAACACCGTTTGACCGTCACGGACAACAAGCGTCTCATCCAAGGAGCGGTCATCCGTATACACGCGTTGAATGGCGAAACCCTGCTCAGGCTGAACATGGAAGTAATAAGTCTCCTCCAGCAAGGACTCATCGGGCAGCGAATCCCGGTCATGTTTATGAGGCGGGTAGCTGGACCAATGTCCATCCGGGGTAAAAACCTCCACCACGAGTAAGCTGTCTGCCGACTCCTGTTCAGGGAGGATATTATGAATCCGACGCTCGATATTGCCATATCCGCGAGCCTCGATGCCAACCTGCGCCGGTTCAATCAATCGGGCCGGGTAGGTGCCAAAGCCGGGAGCGGCGCATACCGCCAACTCCACGTCCGTAAGGGCCTTAACTTCGTAAGAATCGTCATTCGGCACATACACCGAATAAGGGGCGATTTTCTCAAAAACGCTCATCCGCTCCCCGATTCCTTGCCACGATTGGAGCTTGGTAGAAACGTCCGCTTTCCCGCTTAAAAGGACCAGGCAGATTTCATTGCTGCCTGTTTCACGGCGCAGAACCTGGCCTTCCGCCAGCTTAACGACTTGAAACCCTACATACTCCCACCCTGCAGACTCGGGAGTGACCGTAAGGACGACCCCCTCTTTATCTGCCTCATGGGCTTTAACGATCAGATTGGAATCCGACATGTTATCCCTGCCTCCCTACTGCCTTATTGAGCTACTGACTGCTGTGACAACAGCTCGCTGATTTCGCTGATTTTTACCGGACGCTGCAGCTCTCGAGAGTACTTCGCAGCCAAGGCGATGCGTTCTGCTTGCAGCCCGTCAAAGCCTTCAACCGGGAGCGGATGACCGTTTACTAAACTATCAATGAACATTTGTGTCTCCAGGATATATGCTGCATTGTAGCGTTCCAAGAAGAAATGCAGCGGTTTATCCCGCATAATGCCTTCGGCTGTGGAAATTTCCGCCGTATTCGGATGATCATTGGTCACAGCGACGCTGCCTTTGGAGCCGAAAACTTCCACTCGCTGATCGTAACCGTAGACAGCCTGGCGGCTGTTATCGATGACGCCAAGAGCACCATTTGCAAAACGTAGCGTCACAATCGCCGTATCCACATCGCCATGCTCAGCGAAAACCGGATTGATCAGCACATTCCCCTGCGCATACACCTCTTCCACTTCGCTGCCGGTTACGAACCTGGCCATATCAAAGTCGTGGATCATCATATCCATGAAAATGCCGCCGGAAACTTTAATGTAATCCGGATGCGGAGGATTTGGATCGCGCGATGTAATTTTCACGATGTGAGGATCTCCGATGGTTCCACTCTGCACGTGCTCGCGCACACGTTTAAAGTTATGATCGAACCGACGGTTGAAGCCGATTTGCAGCTGAACGCCGGCTTGACGCACCACTTCCAGCGCTTCTTCCGTTTGCGTAATGTCCATGGAAACCGGCTTCTCGCAAAAAATGTGTTTGCCGGCTTTCGCCGCCTGCTTAATCAAAGGTACGTGCGTATCCGTCGACGAGCAAATAAACACAGCGTCAATGTCGGGATTGGCGATTAGCACCTGGCTGTCCTGTACGACTTGGTCGATGCCTCTTTCCGCTGCCCAAGCTGTAAGTTCCTCTCCGGCAAATAAATCACTCACCGCAATAACTTCTACTTGCGGCAATTTCAACAAATTATCGGTATGGATTTTTCCGATTCGTCCCGCTCCGATGATGCCAACTCTGATCTTCTTCATTGTGCATGTCCTCCCGCTTTTCCATCGCTGCCAAACAAACGAATTTTCGCCTTAACCGAAGCCTTGATCGCTTCCCGCGCCGGGATCAAATAATTACGCGGATCGTAAGCTTCCGGATGCTCTTGTAAATAGCTGCGAATCGCTGCTGTACAGGCCGATTGGTTATCTGTATTGACATTGATTTTAGAAGTCCCCAAAGCAATCGCTTGCCGAATTTCGCTCTCCGGCAGGCCGCTGCCGCCGTGCAGAACAAGCGGCAAGCCCGTAAGTCGCTGGATTTCGCCCATGCGGTCAAAGCCCAATTTAGGCTGCCCCCGGTAGGGGCCATGCACGGAACCTAGCGCAGGCGCCAAGCAGTCGATTCCGGTCTCGTACACCAGCTTGACGCAATCCTCCGGCACGGCATACATCCCCTCGGCTTCGTCCACCACCAAGTCGTCCTCGCGTCCCGTGATTCTTCCAAGCTCTGCTTCAACGGTTGCCCCAAGGACATGAGCCATCTGAGTGACCCGCTGTGTCACTTCAATGTTCGCCTCCAAGGTGTGGTGCGAGGCATCGATCATCACAGAGGTAAACCCGGCATGAATCGCCCGTACACACACCTCATACGTTGTGCCATGATCCAGGTGAAGGGCAACCGGCACCGTAATTCCGTAATGCTCGATGAGCGCATTGACCATTCCTACAATGCAGGGAAGCCCGCCCATGTAAGGAATATAAGGTTCGCTGACACCGAGAATGACGGGTGCCTTCTCTTCCTGGGCCGCTTGCAGAATTGCCTGAGTAAATTCCAGGTTGTTCAAATTAAACTGTCCAACGGCATACTGCTCTTCAAGCGCCTTTTGCAGCATGTCTTTCATCGAAACCAGCGCCATACCTTCCACTCCTTCTCTGTCTCCATCGCGTTTTCTTCCTACATTACCAGCGTGCGGTCACCATTTTCTTCCGTGTATAAAATTCAACGCCATCCGTGCCGTTCGCATGCAGATCCCCGTAGAAAGATTTCTTCCATCCCGAGAAAGGGAAGAACGCCATTGGCGCGGGTACGCCAAGGTTAACACCGAGCATGCCGGCATCAATCGTATCCCGGAATTGTCTTACAGCGCTTCCGCTATCCGTGAAGATACACGCGCCATTCGCAAAATCCGAACGATTAGCCAAATCGATCGCTTCTTCTAGGGAATCTACCCGCACAATAGAAAGCACAGGGGCAAAAATTTCGTCTTTCCAAATTTTCATATCACACTGCACATTGTCAAAAATCGTTGGCCCAACGAAATAGCCTTCACCACCCGCTGCCGCATCTTTACGTCCATCGCGCAGCAGTAAAGCTCCCTCTTGCTCTCCGGTCTGAATATATTGCAGCGTACGATCCTTATGTGGTCCGCGAATGACAGGACCAAGGAAGATGCCTTCTTCGTTGCCGTTTCCGATCGTAATTTTATCCGCAGCTTCCACAAGCTTCTCTACGAGCTTATCGCCTACATCTCCCACCGCTACGACAACTGAGCACGCCATGCAGCGCTCTCCCGCGGAACCGAAGGAAGCATTGATAATTTCTTTCACCGTCAGGTCCAGGTTCGCATCGGGCAGAACGATGGAATGGTTTTTGGCACCAGCCAACGCCTGTACCCGTTTTCCGTGTGCGGAAGCTGTTTTATACACATATTCCGCGACAGGCTGTGACCCTACGAATGAAACCGCCTTAATGTCCTTATGCTCCAAAATGCCGTTCACCACATCATGCGCGCCATGAACGATGTTCAGTACACCTTCCGGCAAGCCGGCTTCCATAAATAGCTCCGCCAAACGATTAGCCAGCAGCGGTGTCCGCTCGGACGGCTTCAAAACAAACGTATTGCCGCAAGCAATCGCCAGCGGGAACATCCAGCAAGGCACCATCATCGGGAAGTTGAAAGGCGTGATGCCGCCAACAACGCCAACCGGATAGCGATACATGCCGGACTCCAGACCCGTTGCGATATCCGGAAGCTGTTTGCCCATCATCAGATTCGGCGCACCCGCTGCGAATTCGACGCACTCGATTCCGCGCAGCACTTCACCGTAAGCTTCCGTGTAGCTTTTGCCGTTTTCTTTGGTTACGAGGCGCGCCAGTTCTTCCCAATGATCGACCAGAAGCTGCTGGTACTTGAAAAGCACGCGAGCTCTGCGCGGAACAGGTGTAGCGCTCCAAGTTTTAAAAGCAGCGTTAGCCGCTTGAACCGCTTGATTCACATCCTCTTTTGTTGAAAACGGCACATAAGCGATGATTTCTTCGGTTGCCGGATTCATCACGGCTTCGTTCTGCGTTGCAGTGGATTCTACCCATGCTCCGCCAATCAAGTTTTTCAATACTTGTGTCATCTTGTTTTCCCCTTTCAAAGTTGCCTGGTTTCTAAATATCGCCTATGAGGCAGTAATTTCATTGCGATTGCAGCGTTCGATATAATCTTCTACTTGATTAACGGTCGGCATGGCATCCGAGCAGCTATGGCTGGAAATAACGATACATGCGGCAGCGCTTCCGAATTCCATGCTCTTCTCAAGCGTCCAACCTTGCATTACGCCATACAGGAATCCTGCAGCATAGGAATCTCCCGCCCCGAAGGTTTTGACGACTTTGGCCGGGAAGCTTTTCGCTCGGTGCCCCTCATCATCCTGTGTATAAGCGATAGAGCCTTCTTTCCCATGCTTGATGATGACGATTTTCGCGGAATGATTAAACCACTTGGAAGCCGTAACTTTATCGTCGGAGGACTCGTTATTTTCGAAGCATTCCATCATATCGAACTCCTCACGCGTTCCGAGGATGATGTCGCATTTTTCAGCGGCAAGATTGTAATAAACCGCCGTTTCTTCCGGTGATGTCCATGTATAAGGGCGATAATCCAAATCGAAGACGATGACGGCGCCGTGCTTTTTGGCATAATTCAATGCTTGGAATACGGCTTCCCGCGATGGGCTTTTGGCAAGCGCCGTCCCGGAAATAAGCAGCACTTTAGCCTGGGCGATCAGCTCTTCTTGCACCTCGTTAGGCGTCAGCTTCAGGTCAGCTGCGTTGTCACGGTACATCAGAATGCTGCAATCGGTAGGACTTTTAATCTCCGTAAAAGCAAGCCCCGTCACCGCTCCGGTTGTATCCGTTACAACACCGGCGGTGTCAATTTTGTTGCGCTGCAGATAATCGGTAATAAAACGGCCCATTTGATCGTTAGCCACTTTCCCGATGAAAGCCGTATTCAGACCTAAACGCGACATTCCAATCGTGATATTCGCAGGCGATCCGCCGACATATTTCGTAAACGTCATCGTTTCTTCCATGGGGCGATGAATTTCATTCGCATTCAAATCGATGCACAAGCGTCCAATAGCTACAAAATCAAGCGGCTTATTCGTTGGAAAAGATACATAAGTCATGGCTTCTCTACCTGCTTTCTTGGGATATGAGCGTTTGGATAAAATCAAGTGATTTCTTCGCGTATTCGTATGCTGGATGTTCAGCGGGATCTTGTTCGCCTTCGAGCATCGCCCAACCGCTGTAGTTGCGATCCAACAGCTCCCGGAAAATCGGAGCAAAATTCAGGCATCCGTCACCCGGTACCGTGAACACGCCTTGCCGAATGCAACTCACGAAGTCGGCGTTCGATGCGCGTGCTTGGTCGAGTATTTCTTGCCGAATGTCCTTTAAATGAATATATGCGATACGATCGTAATGCTTACGCAAAACCGCAAGCGGGTCTGCGCCGCCATAATAGGCGTGGCCTGTATCAAACAATAGGTACACAAGATTAGGATCGGTTAATTCCATTAGGCGATCGATTTCTTCCGGCTGTTCGACAGCCGTTCCGCCGTGATGATGATACGTCAATTTGAGGCCGTACTCCTGAGCGATGGCTCCGGCTGCATTCAAACCTTCTGCCAACGAACGCCAGGCTGCTTCATCGAAACGCAGCACTTCCTTCTCGTTAGGCGTACGCCGCGGATCAAAGTGCAGGGAACCTCCCACTTCGCACGTGGAGATGACGGTGCTTCCCATCTCATGAAGAAACTCCACATGTTTGCGGTACGCTTCAAGTTCCGCCTCGCGGTAAGCCGGGTCGGAAAAAAGCACCGATTTCCACTGCGATGTTAGCTGAATGCCGCGTTTCGCAAGCTCAGCCTTTAGAACGGTCGGATCTGTCGGATATTTCCGTCCCATCTCCGTTCCCGTCAACCCCAAAGCCTGAATGTCGTCAACAATTTGCTCAAATGTGGTGTCAGCGCCGTGCTCTCTCACATCTTCGCCAACCCAGTTAATTGGATGTATGCCAAGTTTAAAAGGTAGTTTTTCCATGCAGCGTATCCCCTCTCGCTAAATAATCGTGACCGCCTGAATGCGGGCCTTCATGTTTTCGTGCGCTTGAACCACCTTGCTTGAGACGGAAACCTCTGGTACGCCCACATTCCACCAGGATTCATACCCATCGGTATTCGTGCCTGGAACAACAGAAATTTCAATGAGTGTAGTTACACTCTCCTGTTTGGCCTGCTGCAGCGCTGTCTGAAGCTCCTCAGCCGTATTTGCCTTATAAGCTTTAGCCCCCAAACTGCGAGCATGCGCAGCAAAATCAATAGGCATGTAGGCACCTGTCAAACCGCCAGTTGCTTCGGTGCGGTAGCGGAATTCGTTACCGAAACCATCACTGCCTTGGCTTCTCTGGAGATTATGAATGCATTGAAAGCCGTGGTTATCAAAAAGCAAAACCGTAATTTTGCGCCCTTCTTGCAGGCTGGTGACCATCTCGGAATGCATCATCAGGTAACTGCCGTCGCCTACCATGGCGTATACGTCACGTTCAGGTTCTGCCAGGGCAGCCCCGAAGGCTCCGGCAATTTCGTACCCCATACAGGAGAAGCCATACTCCATGTGATAGGTTTTGGGCTCGACCGGCCGCCATAATCGATGCAAATCACCCGGCAGGCTGCCTGCCGCACAAACGATCACCGAGGATGGGGCAATCGCCGCGTTAATGACACCCAATGCACGCGTTTGTGCCAGTCCAGCCTCATGCTCAGCTGCGTACAAGCGGTCTACTTCAGCGGTCCATTGCTGTCTGAGCCCTTCAATTTCTCCACTCTCGTAAGCGGCTCCATATTCCACCTGTGTAAGCGCTTCCCGTAAGGCGATAAGACCTTCTCTCGCATCTGCGGTAATTCCCACGCCGTTTAACTTCGCCGCATCAAATCCGCTGACATTAATGTTGACGAACTGCACGTCAGGATGGGTAAAAGCCGACTTCGACGATGTTGTAAAATCGGAATATCGCGTTCCGACGCCGATAATGACGTCCGCCTCTTGCGCGAGCCGATTGGCTGCCAGCGATCCTGTGACGCCGATTGCACCGACCTGCAGCGGATGATTCCAAGGCAGCGCGCTTTTGCCGGCTTGCGTTTCGGCTACGGGAATGCCGAAAGCTTCGGCGAACGCAGCAAGTTCCTGCGAAGCGGAAGCGTACAGCACGCCGCCCCCGGCGATAATGAGCGGCTTACGCTTGCCTTTGAGCAGCTCCGCTGCGCGTTTGATCGCGCCCTCTGCGGCTGGCCGACGATCGATATAATGAACTTTCTTATCAAAGAAAGCTAAAGGATAATCATACGCCTCCGCCTGTACATCCTGCGGCAGAGCCAAAGTTACTGCTCCGGTCTCAGCCGGATCCGTTAAAACACGGATAGCCTGAACGGCAGCTGTCATCAATTGTTCCGGCCTGACGATCCGGTCCCAATATTTGCTTACCGTTTTGAAAGCATCCGTAGCTGATATCGTGTAATCCTGAATAGATTCCAATTGCTGCAGCACGGGGTCCGGCTGTCTGGAGGCAAAATTGTCTCCCGGCAGCAGCAGCACTGGAATGCGGTTAACCGTCGCTGTTGCTGCAGCTGTGACCATATTTAATGCACCCGGGCCGATTGAGCTGGTGCAAGCATAGATTTGCTGCCGATTCCGCTGTTTGGCGAAAGCGATTGCAGAATGTACCATGCCTTGCTCATTTTTACCTTGCCGATAAGTAAGGCTGCCCGCGCTTCGTTCCAACGCTTCACCGATGCCCGTCACATTGCCATGTCCAAATATACCGAAAACACCTTCAACAAACTTCTGTTCTCTACCATCAACCGATATGTACTGACTGTCCAAGAATCGAAGCAAAGCCTGTGCCATCGTTAAACGGATTGTGCTCATGGGTATCTCGATCTCCTTTGCTATCCCGAGGGATTAAGCGCTTAATCTCTCCTGTTTTAAGCACTTAATCCTCATCGAGGTTAAGCGCTTAATTTGATATTACTACAGGATTTCAAATGCTTCAACATTTATTTTCCAGCGTCGTCGGGTGAAATCAATGAATAGCTGACAAACGCCAGCTTGCTGCTATCTGGTGACCATGAGTTGACATTAATCGTGCCTTGTCCTCCAAACAGTTGCACCAGTGTTCTGGCTTCCCCGCCACCGCTTGGCATCAAGCGTATGTCCACCTGCTTGTTCGGGGGATGGTCGCCGGGTTCAACATCGCCTTTTTTGTAAGCGATATACGCAACAAGTTCGCCGTCGGGGGACACATGCGGAAACCAGTTGTTACTTTCATCAAACGTCATCTGCGTCTGCTCGCTGCCATCTACATTCATGCGCCATACTTGCATCAGACCCGATCGCACGGAATTAAACCAGATATGCTTGCCATCCGGCGAATATTCAGGACCGTCATTCAGACCCGGACTATCCGTTAACTGTTTCTCCACACCACCGGCAGCAGGGATTGTATAAATATCATATTGTCCGTTCCGTTCTGCACAGTAGGCTAGCTCACTTCCGTCCGGTGACCACCCGTGCAAATAACTCGGCGCCATAGGGGTAACGAGAACCGGATATCCTTCCTCCAGCGGTACGATGTAAATGCGAGACTGGCCGTCTTCCTGCGTATGATGGCTTACGGCAATTTGCGTTTGATCGGGCGATAGCACGTGATCGTTATTACAATGATCAATGTATCCCGAATCGATTAACGTGCTTTCACTTTCCAAAATATTAAAAGAATAGAGGCGGCCCAAACTATTATAAATAAGTCGGTTACCGTCACTCGTCCAATTCGGAGCCTCAATCAAGTAATCGTAATAAGCCAGCTGCGTGCGCTCACCCGTATAGATATCGACGACTTCGAGGATGCTCCTCACGTTGCGGCCTTTATTCGTCAGCGGTTCTTTTAATGTATTCATTTGCTTTCCTCCGTAGTCTATAGGATGCAATTTCATCACTTAAATACTTCGATGTTGTCATGTTTAAACCTGCCTGCTTTTCGCAGCCCAAAAAGACATCCCCAGTCCACCGACTGAGGATGTCTTAACCAAAACCATCTATCTCACAAGCCCATGCGGATCAATCACGAATTTTCGCGAAACACCGCGATCGAATTCCTGGTACGCGCTAGGCGCTTCCTCTAAAGAGATTTTCGTCGCGTTCACCGCTTTTGCAATTTGCGCTCTGCCGCTGAGGATCGCCATCATCAAGTCACGATGATATTTCATGACCGGCGTTTGGCCCGTGACAAATGTATGGGATTTGGCCCAGCCGAGCCCGAACCGGATCTTTAGCGTGCCGATCTTGGAGTCCTCATCCACAGCGCCAGGATCGCCTGTCACATACAACCCAGGAATACCCAGACTGCCGCCCGCACGCGTAACCTCCATGATGGAGTTAAGCACAGTCGCCGGCGCCTCGCCGTGCGCCTTGCCATGTCCATGAGCCTCGAAGCCGACACAGTCAATCGCGCAATCCACTTCCGGCGTGCCCAAGATTTGCTCGATCTGCTCGGCCAAATTGGCATGCTCACGCAAATTGACGGTCTCGCAGCCGAAGCTTTTCGCTTGAGCTAACCGCTCGGCGTTCAAATCGCCGACAATAACGACCGCTGCGCCCAGCAGTTGTGCGGAATGCGCTGCCGCCAAACCGACAGGACCCGCACCGGCAACGTATACGGTCGAGCCAGGACGGACACCGGCGCTAACTGCACCATGGTAGCCCGTTGGGAAAATATCGGATAACATCGTTAGATCCAGAATTTTTTCCATCGCTTGCGCTTTATCAGGAAATTTCAGCAGTTGAAAATCTGCGTAGGGCACCATGACGTATTCGGACTGACCGCCTACCCAACCGCCCATATCCACATAGCCATAAGCAGAACCTGGACGATCCGGATTCACATTCAGACACACATTCGTATGGCGCTCTTTGCAATTGCGGCAGCGTCCACAGGCAATATTGAACGGAACGGAGACCAGGTCCCCTTTTTGGATAAATTCCACATCGCGACCAACCTCAATGACTTCACCCGTGATTTCATGTCCCAAAATAAGCCCCGATGGCGCCGTCGTTCGGCCCCTGACCATGTGCTGGTCGCTGCCGCAAATGTTCGTCGTGACAACTTTAAGAATGACGCCATGCTCACATTTACGTCCCACGTTTAACGGATTCACGCCTGGTCCATCGCGTAAAATAAGATCCGGATAAGCCGTATCCCGGATTTCTACACTGCCTGGTTTGTTGTAAACGACTGCTCTGTTACCTGTCATCTTCGTATTCCTCCCAAAATTGAAATGTCACTTTCGACGTTCGAACATCCGTGGAACATTCATCATTTTTCGCAAGGGGAAACGCTTTCACAACTTTATGTACACCAAACAATCATTCCATCAATTTCCATTATATGAGACAAGCCCAGTGAAGTATACAGCTTCGCGCAACAAAGTTGTATCCACACTCACAACAACATCTTTCATAGGCATTTTGTCCATAAATCTACGGTTGAACGGCCTTTAACCACTCACCGACACCGAAAGAAAGCTCCATTTCCCATTCGAAACAACCTTTTGCCGGAATGGCCTGCGCCGTTCCATTACTTATCGCTTTCTCCAGTGAATCATAATAGCCGATGCTTGGCTCCAAGGCACACGTAACACGATCATTGATCATCCCTTCGTCGATCCAAATGCCGAGATAGGGAACTTGGTCAGCCGATACAGACATAATGAAATAATTACCGCTTACTTCCTCATATAAACCTGACCATCCAGCAGTTACTTTCCCTTCGTAATAAAACTTGCGCGCATCTCCAGTTGCTTCGGGTGTAAGCCGTGAGACTTCCTCCCAGAGATAGGAATTGCGGGCTGTAAGTTTTTCACCTCCAAAAACACACAGCATGCGCTCCATAGATGCAGGAAGAAGAAGGCGTGTCCTCTCGGTAATCGCAAACTGAGGATGCGGGACCCACAGGAAGGGGAGCGGTTTATTTCCCTCATTCACCACACGATACGCCAGCTTGACCTTGTCTTTGTCCGCCATTGATATTCGTCTTGAAAAACGGTAGGGCAACTGCGGACTCTCAATGATACAATTAACCGTCCCCTCTTCGATCTGACAGCTCCCTGGAAGCGACCAAAGCTCTCCATGATCCGGCAGGAGAATAGGTTCATCTACGCCCGCAGGACAAGCAATAATGGTTGGAAAACACTCGTCCCACCCGCTCATGTCCCAATCCGTAAAGGTTGAGCCAAACTCCGGCTGCTTGAGAGGACGCGTACCTGAATCAAGCAGCCACTCTTTTCCCGTTGGCTTATACATCATGGAGACCAGCTTCCCGCCGAGCTGCGGGATGAGTTCTACTTTGAGCTGCTCATTTTCTATGACCAAAGTGAGGTGCCCTTTATAAGTTCCTGTCTGAACCTTCGCTGCATTCCTGTCCTTCACACGCATTCTCCTCCCAAAACCCGATGCTCCCTTACTCTCTCAGAGCCTAATGAACACTTTCCCCGCTTCTACTTTCACGGGATATGTTTTCAAATCAATACATACCGGCGCCCTCTTCGCTTGCCCGGTAATTACGTCGAATCTCCCGTTATGCTTGGGACATTCGATGATGTTTCCCATGACAAGCCCCTCTGACAGGTGAAACTTCCCATGGGTACAAAATCCATCCGTCGCATAGTAGTCATTTCGATCCGTTCGGTATATCGCGAAGGAACGCTCGCTATAATCAAAGCGGATCACGTCTTCCTGTTCAATTTCGTCAGCACTGCATGCTTCAATCCACTCATCAGACGCCATGTGTCATTCCTCCGGTCATTGCAGGTTTCGTGTCCGTGCTTTTGGGTTCATTGGGGTCGGGCGTTTTCGCCGGTCCATAATAATAAGGACGTGCCGTGCTGGGCAGCGGCTTAACTATCGTATACGATGGATCTTTGCCCTGTTTGATGAGCGCGATCATGACTTCTTTGAGCGCAGCGCCCAAGCTGCTGCACGGCTTCGGACAGTCTGCCTGCATTTCTTTATGAAGCGCAGGAAGAGCATGATAAGGCACCATTGGAAACATATGATGCTCGACGTGATAATTCATATTCCAGTATAGAAATCTAAACACGGGATTCAGATAAACCGTGCGCGTATTCAAACGGTGATCCAAAACATCTTCATGCAGTCCCAAATGCTGCGATAATCCAAATAACAGCATCAAAAGTGTTCCGTAGAACGTCGGCAAACCGACAAACATTAGCGGAAGAAAACTCATTTGATAAATCGCAAGTCCGGTAACAGTGGCTAAAATCAGCAGGTATATGCGCGCTTCCAGGTATACTTTGGGGCGCTCAGACAGGGGGATGTACTCATTTTCCGTACGATCCACTTTCCCTGCACAATGCAGAAAAAACCGTTTTATTTCCTTCGGCCCGCCGTACAGATGGAAAATCTCCATAACAAGAATGCGCCAGATCGGTGGTCTTTCCATAAAAATCTCGGGATCACGCCCCACAATGTACGTATCGCTATGGTGACGCGTATGGCTCCAGCGCCAAGGTGTTGCAGACCGCAGGACCATGAAGGAAGCAATTTGGTAGACCACTTCATTCATCCAAGGTGTTTTAAAAGCCGTCCCATGCCCGCACTCATGCCAACGTGAATCTCCCGGGGCTGCATACAAGTTGCCATAGATAAAAAATGCCGGAACAGCCCACCAAGTGCCCCACGAATAATACGCAAGGATGCCAGTGCCTATGAGAAGCGCGAATAAAATAAGGGTATCCCGTATGGCCGGCCCGTCTTTCCGTTTCATCAACTCCTTCATCCTCTGACGAGGAATAGGAGACGTGTACCATTCGGTGGTCACGAGACCCCGCTCTTGTGCTCGCTGGTTCTCCTTGCCCGTAAGGCTGTAATCTCTTTTTCCATTGGGTGAAGACATCTGAGTACCTCCTTCTCGTTGATTATCATGCTTTCATTGTACAGACCCATCCTACGGAAGTATTTATCCCAAAGTAACAAAATAGTTACCAAAATCACACTATGGTAGATTCCCATAAATTTGTATAATGAAAATAGGCACTCGGACGGATCATGCGGAGGTAAACGATGACGACCAAGCTTTATTTTATGGAGCCAAGCGAAACGCTCGAACAGTTAAAGCAGTATTATTTTCCGCCGTATATTACGCTTGCCCATATGTTCCATGCCCCTAACAGTTGGAAATTGAAACCGCGCTCATTGAAGCAATATCAACTTCAGTATGTGGTTGAAGGAGTGGCTGACTATCATATTAGCGGGCATGATTACGTAACGGAGCGCGGAGATTTGATCTTTCACAGACCGAACGAGCCCCATTATGTCACCACCCGGCCGAACGAGCCTTATGTTTGCATCTCGCTTGTTTTCCATTTCGGCGAATCCGGTTTCCCCGTCCAACAAATCCTGGATAACTTCAATGAAACCGGCCCTCATTACATGGGGAATTACCAAAATCACATTATTGAACATAAGCTGACTGAACTTGTACATCATTACCGGATGCCGGAGGTAACGGATCACTTCCTCTGTCAAAGTCTGCTGACACAGATTTTGCTTCAGATATCCAGACAAAAAAAAGAGCTCGCTGTCAGCCCTTCGAAAAAAGAAGATGCTAACAAAGCGAAGCTCATTCTGATACGCAACTATATCTCCAACCACTTGCAGGCCGGATTTACGCATCAAGATCTGGAGAAGCTGACCGGCTGGAGCCGGAACTACATCATTACGCAATTTCGCACGGCATTCGGCATGTCACCCGTGCAATATTTGGTCTGGGTCCGATTGGAGAAGGCCAAGGAACTGGCGCTCCAATCCGGGTATTCATTTGGCGAAATCGCAAATAGGGTCGGCTACACGAATATCCATGCATTCGGGAAAATTTTCAAGCGAAAAACGGGCATGAGTCTTAGTCAATTTTGCGCTACCCTTTTCAAAGACACACCAGACCAGTAACAGCTTATTGATGTGTGACCGAATAGTCGTACACCCAGTTCTCTGCAGTTCATTATAGTTAAATTTTTCCTGCCTCAGTGGCGTTTTTTTTAGGTCCACTTGTGTTATTCCTAGAGTCAGCACAAAAAGGGCCGCCCCTCAGAAGATCATCTTCCTGGAGCAGCCCTCTATGCACTGTCTTAATTTCTAACTAGATTTGCTTGGGGGTTTCTCGTCACCGCATCGAGCTCTTTCAGTTCCTCCGAAGTCAACTTCTCAGCAACCGTTGCCAAAATATCCGTGATGTGATGCGGTTTGGACACACCCAGAATCGCCGATGTGACTCCCTGCGTACTCAGAACCCAGCTCAGCGCTAGCTGAGCAAGTGTCCAACCCTTACGCGCTGCGATTGGTTTCAACTGCTCCACAATGTGGAAATGCCGCTCTTGCTCCAGCAGCACTTGCAGCCGTTTCTCATTGGCAGCGCCACGAGTACCTGCTGGCGGTTGCTGGCCATAGGCGTATTTCCCCGTCAAAAGGCCGCGTCCCAGCGGGCTGTACACGATAACGCCTACGCCTTCCGAGATGGCGAACGGCAGCAGCTCCTGCTCGATTCCGCGTGCAATCAGGCTGTATTCCGGCTGAACGCTTTCGAAGCGTTCAAGCCGCTGCAGCGCAGAGATGCCATGCGCTTTGGCGATCTGCCACGCCGCATAGTTCGAGGCGCCGATGTAGCGAACTTTTCCTTGGCGAACAAGGTCGTCCAAGGCGCGCAGCGTTTCTTCCAGCGGTGTTTGCTCGTCGAATCTATGTACTTGGTACAAGTCGATATAATCGGTTTTCAATCGTTTAAGACTATTCTCAACAGCACGGTAAATATGGTATCGGCTTTGACCGGCATCATTCGGACCCAGTCCGACACGTCCGTGAACCTTGGTCGCAAGCACGATTTCATGGCGGCGAGCGCCAAGCAAGTTGCCGAGAATCGTTTCGGACTCGCCGGTTTCAAGCGGGTTATCCTTGTCCATCCCGGAGCCATACACATCGGCTGTATCAATCAGGGTTATTCCCGCTTCAAGCGCCGTATCCAGCACTTCGGCAGACTCCTTCTCCCCGATCCATCTGCCGAAAGCCATCGTGCCCAGGCTTACCTCTGAAACGCGCAAGCCTGTTCGGCCAAGACGTCTTTGTCCAATACTCATATTCACATCTCCCTGTCTGTTGGTATTAAAAAAAAAGGGCAATCCATCAAAGGATCGCCTCCGTTTTCTACGGTCGGTCAAACTGCTTCACTTAAACCAAGTTAATCACTTGGATTAATTCCATATTATCACCACGATGTCTAATCGTCAACCTGCCGATTGGTTATTTCAGCACGTAATATCGGATAATATATTCATCCAATTGTTGGCTAATCGCAACGACCTTTTCATGGGTAAAACAGCCGTGACGCTCGGCTTCCTCTATCATCTTCATGCGTAATGCTTCAATTTTCTGCAACAATAGTTCCATCTCAACAGTTCACACCAATTCTGTTCAGTATCGTTAGTGTCTTTATTATAAATCATGATTCCGCAGAAGTTTGTAAAACTTTGTCGACATGCTTTGAAGAATTTGTGAAATTTTATTTCAGAATGAAAAAGACGTTGAAAGCCCGCTTTTTATAGCACAAAAGGGAGTTCAATATCGATGACTGTCCCTACTCCCAGTTTGCTTTGAATCCGCATGCTCCCATGGTGCGCTTCAATAATCCGATAACAAACCATGAGTCCAAGCCCAGTTCCTTCTTCTTTTGTCGTAAAGAAGGGGTCGCCCAGTCTAGGTATGAGCTCCTCAGCGATCCCAATCCCATTGTCTTTGAGCTTGATCAACATCTTCTTATTTCCTAAACGTTGAATAGCGATATGTATCATTCCGCCGCCTGGCATGGCTTCCACGGAATTTTTCAACAGATTGATAAAGACCTGTTTCAACTGGCCTTCATCGCTTTTAACCATATGTTCGCCACCGTTCATCCTATTAAAATCAATCTCAACATTATGCAGGAGCGCCTGGGGCTGGAGCAGAGAGACCACGTTTTCAATAATCTCGCAAATGTTTTTATCTTCAAATCTGCTTCTTTGCGGCTTCGAAATGAGCATGAATTCATTTACAATGCTGTTGATTCGATTTAATTCTACCAACATGATGTCTGTATACTCGACGATTTTTTGGGCAGGGGCACACTTGATAAGCTTTAAGAACCCTACAAGCGAGGTTAAGGGATTTCGAATCTCATGCGCGATTCCTGCCGCTAATTGTCCGACTACGGAAAGTTTTTCCGATTGGAGCAGCATCTCCTCAGCTGTCTTGCGTTCGGTGATATCTCTAAGCACTGTCTGGATGACAGGACGTTCCAAATAGTTATGAAGTACGACAGATGATGCCTCAATGGCGATGTGCTCTCCGTGCAAACCTAACAGATTCAGTTCGATAAACGGTATATATTGATCGACGAATTCAACGGACTTGACTCTCTCTTTAAAAATCTCATGAAAATCAGGGTGGATGAACTCAATTACGCTTTTACCTATAACCTCATTTTGCGTTACAGCCCCTAACAGTTTCAAACCGATATCATTAATATAACAAATGATTCCTTCTTGATGCACAACGATCGGCTCCGGGAGCAATTTAATCATGCGCCTGTACTCTTCATCCCGTTCGCGAACGATACTTTCCATCACTTTTTTATGTGTGATATCCCTGCACAACAATTGAACCGATGGTTTGCCCAAATATTCAACCGGAACGGCTCTGATTTCGACATTGATCAGTTGATTGTCCAGCCTTACCAACTTCTTTTCAATGATATCCGTTGGCTTCTCAGCTTTCAGTAGATCCTCGACCTGCGCTTGGAGCTCGTCTCTTTCATCCGGATGAATAAATGCTATGGCTAACTTCCCTCGCAGTTGATTTTCTCTTTCAGCACCTACGAGCTTTAATGCGGCGGGGTTTGCATATACAATAACAGAATCGGTGTATACAATAATCGGCTCCGGTGAGTGTTCGACCAAATTGCGATAGCGTTCTTCGCTTTCTTTCAGCTTAACAGCTTCCATTTTACGACTGGAAATGTCTCTAGCTACTTCCACTAGTGCAAAAATGCGGCCTTCGCTATCCTTCAGCGGGGATATGGTCATGCTGGCAAAAAAAGACTCGCCATTTTTGCGAAGTTTATGCGTCTCATAACATTCAGCCTGGTCTTGATAAATCACGCGAGAATGGATATTTCTTACTCGGTCAACTTCGTATAAGGGAACCGTCTTTAAACACTTTTCAAAAACCTCAGCATTCGTCCACCCATACATGTCTTCATACGCTTTGTTTACCTGCACAATGTGATTTTGAAGATCAATGACCGCAATGCTGGCATTCGTATGGTGAAAGCAAAGGTCGAATAGTTGGTTAATTTGCTGCATCCAATTTGTCGGTATTGGTTTACTCTCTACCCTATTATCCATGTTGTTAGTCCTCATCCTATCGATAAACGCATGTGTTTTTAGTAACAATTCTATGTTCTTAAGCATTTTCCTTTCCATAAAAGGGTAAAAAGTGATTTTCCATTTCATGGATAATGTCGAACGCACAAAAAGGAGCGGCTCAGCAAGAGCCAACTCCTTATTCGGGGACAGAATCGCTTATATATCAACCAATATTCGCAGGTGAAATTGATCCCGCCTATCCGATTAGGCCGATGTGACGGGGATATGCTCCATCCGATTCTCCAGCCAATCCTCCAAGTTCGCAACACGATCGGGATATTGGTAACTTCTCGCCAGGAATCCCGCTCCATGACCCGGCATCGGGTCTTGGTCCGTAGGCTGATAGCGCAGGTCTACACTCCAACGCACTTCATCGGATAAATTAGGCGTTGACATGTGCAGACAACGGTCATTAAACAGGATTGCGCTTCCTGCGGAGACCGGTAGAACGACAGTCTCTGTTTTGCCCAACTGGCTTTCATGCAAAGCCGTGTATCCTGTTCCTGTATCCTCTTCCCGGTGCCACTTCAGTAAGCGCTTACGGTGCGTGCGCGGTTTAATATGCAGACAACCGTTAATCTCATTTGCATCAACAAGCGGAATCCACACCGTAATCACGGGATTGGAATTGGCATCTGGCCAATAAGATTTATCTTGGTGCCAAGGTACTGCGCCTGCGGCAACCTTTGGTATTTTGGGTCGCGTGTTATAGACAGGATTGGAAAACAGCTCGCCGCCGATTAGCGATTCAACCGCATCCAAAATTTTGGGATTGCTCATTAAGTGAAAATAACCAGGAATCCTGTCCCGCCAGCTGCGCCCATATTTCAGGAAATGCTCCGCCGTCAAATCTTTGAACAATTCCGCCAAGCGATATTTAAAAGGGCGATCTTCTAATTTGTCCTGAATGAGCCCAGCCTGCATAAGCTCCTCTGCAATGGCCGAGACCTTCGTCGTCATCGCTTCAATCGCCTGCGCGAGATCTTCTTCCTGAAGCAAATTAGGAATTACGAGATAGCCTTCCGTATTATAAAAGTCGACCTGCTCTTTGCTCAAACTTCCGCCGATTTGGTTCGCGTTCATTGTGTTCATTCCTCCTCAAAGTTGATCTACATTTATAAATGTAGCACCTTTGAGTTAAAACGTATTTATCCGGTTGTTCAAGGATTGATCAATTCTTCCGGTTATTTCTTTTCAACCAGACCATTATGACCTACAATTAGATGATAATCTGCTAGCAAAGGGAGACTGTCCGATGCCGATATTGACAGCGATGAATCCATCCGTAAGAACCGCTCATCACTACCGCTTTCCTTATGAGAAAAATGGCAGCGAATCATTCCGGTTAGGATATTGTTATGCCTTCCATCTTGTAACCGGCGGTAAAGGAGCCGTTACCCTTCCGACAGGAACATTCGCCATAGCCAAAGGTGATCTGCTCTATTTTCCGCCTAAGCTTCAGCATTCCTTCCATTCTGATGCCGCACATGCGCTATCGACCTATAACCTTTATTGCGACATATGGGCTACGCGCCCGGACGCAGGGCAAAAACATCTTGTTTGGAAAGAAGCCGACTTCGATCCTCACATGTTGACGGCTATAGAACCGAATTCTGACTTGGACAACTTGCCTAATCTGCTACATTTCCAGCATCAAAGCGCCATTACCGACCTATTCGCCCTCGTTGTAGAGCAGCATCAGAATGCTGCCCCCTACTCAGATGCTATCGGCAAAAGCCTTCTCCAAGCCTTGCTGCTAAAAATTGTTCAACTGCATACCTATCTGCCGTTCATTGATTTTCGCATTAAGCCTCTGCTCGATAATATTCACCAGAAAGCCTACATGGGGTCCAGTTATGAATCCTGGTTGGAACAGTGCAAGCTGAAGAAAACACAATTCCATCAACTGTTCAAACAGGCCACAGGCATGTCGCCCAAGGCCTACTGGACTTCCGTTATCATGAAGCAAGCCGCTGCCGCATTAAAAGAGAGCGCACGATCGGTTACTGACATCGCTGAGGATCTGGGGTATTCGTCTATCCACCATTTCAGCAAGCAGTTCACGCTGTATTATGGCATCTCTCCTTCGGAGTACCGGAATCGGCAGCGGTCATAAACCGACGAAGCTTTTATAACGCCTCCAACAAACGCTTTCGTTCTGCCGAGCCCATCGCCAAATGAATCAGATGCGCCATCAATTTCTTCTGTTCCAAATTTAATCTGGCGAACACCCGGGGTTCCAGCTGACAAAGTTCCCGGATGACGGATTCCAGTTCATTTTTCTTCAAGGTATCCTCAGGACCGTCCGTGAAATCCGGAAAAGCCTTCGCTTCCGTAAATTCTTGAATGACATGGTCAGACAGTATTTCTAAATAAGGCTTTCTTTTCTGCTTAATAAACGCATTGATTTCTTCCAGCAAAAATTGGAAAGCATCGCTTTTCTTGCTCACACCAAAAGCTGCTTCGAGCTGACCGCTTTGATCATCGCTCTCAAAATCAAAGTAGTCGAACAGTTTGCTTTGAATGTAGACACTATGGTAAAAAGAGTCCCCTTTGTTATTAAAGGTGGTCGGTTGTTTATATTTTTCATCCAAATGGGAGTCGATGAAATACAGTTTGGAATATTCGTGGTTGATCCGGTCCTGCCAACGGATGAACTTAACTTCGAAGGCGGTTTGGCTGCCAGCATGAACGAGGTTGAAGCACTCTTTCTCCCCAATCAGACTTGAATAATCCAGAGATTGGCCATCCAGGCGAAGATCGAAATCTTTGTCCGCATGAAGTTCCAGAAACCAGCCAAATTCCTTGCAGAGATAAGCCGACAAATCCTCAAGGATGAAGTCCTGCATAATATTATGAAAAGTTACATTCGTTCCTGGCTCTCCATCCGTCAATTTGATGCTCGAAACCTTGTAGTCATCCAAAGTGTTCGCACCTATTTGAATGGTATACGTATTTTTCAATAAGCCCTCTGTATAGGTCGTTTTCCATGTCGCATCGGAAGCAAAGCGATGAAAGGTTAATCGGCCGATCCCATTTTTACCGTGCATCGCCGATGTGGTTCTTGTCCGCTTCTCTGGATCTATCTGCTTCTCCGACTCAAAAAAAGGTGTGAATTTCCGTTCCAATTCTCGCCGGTCAATCCCGTAACCATTATCCGATATCACGATATGGTCAACACCGCCGAGCACATTTAAATGAAGTTTAACGTCTACCACTGTAGCTTGCGCATCGAAGCCGTTCCAAATATATTCGGAAATCGCCTGCAAATAGTCAAATTTACGAAGCGTTTTTTCGATCCCTTTTGAGGATATTTGTATTTTGCCCACAACGATCAGCCCCTTCTACGAGTGAACTCTGCCTTCCTTTCTATCATATTCCAAATCTCTCATTGCTGTATGTCGATTTCTGCAACCCTCTCGTCATTGATTTTCGACAAAAAGAGGGTTTTACACCTGTAATCAAGCCCTTGCTGTTTTAAAAAAGAATTAACATACGGTTAACGTTCCACAAATAATCGAATGTTACCCTTAAGGCATCTAGGAACTACAGGAGGGATTCTTATGCGCCTCGCGTTGTTTACCGATACCTACGTTCCTCAAATGAATGGCGTTGCACTCACGTTAGGACGTCTTACGGATTATTTAAATCGTCGTGGTGTTGAGCACCTCGTGTTCACGCCGAAATGCACCGATGAAATGGCTTACTCCGAACTGATTCGCCCCGTACCGTCCGTTCCTTTTTTTCTCTACCCCGAATGCCGGATTGCCTTGCCCAACATTATTTCTATGCGTTCTGAGCTTGACCGCTTCCGTCCCCATCTGCTCCATATGGCAACTCCGTTTAACATCGGTTTGTGCGGTCTCCACTATGCCCGCAAGCATCGTATTTCGCACGTAGCCTCCTATCACACCCACTTTGATCGCTATTTAACCTATTATCGAATGAAAAGAGCCGTTCCGTTGTATTGGACATACATGAAGTGGTTTCACCAATCCTGTGACGCCACTTTCGTCCCTTCGACCGATACCATGCAGCACCTGCATGCACAAGGCTTTGACCGCATGCTTTTGTGGTCCAGAGGTGTTGATTGCACGCTCTACACCCCCGATAAGCACACGAACGCAGTTCGCGAGCGATATGGAATTACAGCCCCTTACCTCCTCCTCTATGTGGGGCGCATCGCCCCGGAGAAAGATATAGATACCTTATCAGCCGTCATGCGTACTTTGCCTGATTCTCTGAAAGAACGGGTTCATTGGCTCATCGTAGGGGATGGACCGCAATTGGAAGAACTGCGCGAGCAAGCTCCGAACAATGTGACATTTGCCGGTTACAAGCATGGGGAAGAACTCGCAGAAATCTATGCCTCATCCGATCTCTTCTTCTTCCCTTCCAGTACCGAAACATTCGGCAACGTCGTCCAAGAAGCGATGGCTTCCGGCCTTCCCGTTATTGCCGCAAATAGCGGAGGCGTGCGGGATATGATTGTTCCCGGACAGACGGGAACTTTATGTGAGCCCCGCCAGCCCGAATCTTTCATTCAAGCTATTGACGCTTTCATCAATGCCCCGGAACAATGGGCAGATTTCCGAAAAGCGGCAAGAGGTTTTGCCCTTGGACGCTCTTGGGACGCTATCTTTGACAGATTGCTGGAGGACTACGAACAAATTATCGATGCTCGCCGAATTGGAAGTAAACTGGGATTCTATACAGCTTAAAGGAGGGGACATCCATGCGAATAACATTAGTCGGAACAGGATATGTGGGCTTGGTTGCTGCTGTGTGCTTTGCGAAACTGGGGCACGAAGTCATTGCTGTTGACCGTGAGCCCGTCATTCGCGGGCTGAAGGAAAATAAGCTGACCGTATGGGAACCTCAGCTGGAGCCAGAGCTGGCCGATGTTTATGCAAAAGGATTATTAAGCTTCGAGACAGATCTCGCCCGAGCCTCATCGGACACGGACGCTCTGATGATTGCCGTAGGCACGCCTACGCGATCAGACGGGCATACGGATCTGGGTCATGTGCATGAAGTGCTGTCTCACTTGATGCAAGCCGGCACCTGTCCTCCTCTTGTGATCATAAAAAGCACTGTACCCGTTGGCACCTGCGATGAACTGGAAGCTACTTTGCTGGCAGCTGGTCTCCATACAGAAGTCGCCTTTAACCCTGAATTTTTAAGGCAAGGCAGCGCCTTCTCAGACTTCATGGAACCCGATCGCATCGTATTCGGTTGTAAAACGCCGCAGGCCGAATCCCTGCTTCGCCAATTATATGAAGGGATCGAAGCTCCTGTACATGTTTGTGACAGGCGAAGCGCTGAACTTATCAAATATGCATCGAACGCCTTTCTTGCGATGAAAATATCATTCGCGAACATGATGTCCGATGTGTGTGAAGGCTATGGCGCAGATATCCGCCATGTCATGAGCGGAGTTGGCGCCGATCATCGCATCGGGCCTGAATTCCTGTCGGCAGGCGTTGGTTATGGAGGCTCCTGCTTTTCCAAAGATTTGCAGTCCCTGCTAACGATCGGGAAGCTGATCGGCAGCTCGCTTCCGATTCTGGAAGCAGTTGCCAAAGTCAATGACCAGCGCATTCCAAGGATGATCGCCAAACTTATCTCGCTTTGGGGCAACCCTTTAGGCAAACGTCTCTGCGTATTAGGCATCTCATTCAAGCCAAATACCAATGATGTTCGCGACGCGCCATTTCTAACCTTATTAGCTCAGTGTGAACGCCATGGCATCGAGGTTCAAGCCTTCGATCCTGTCGTCAGGCAAGTTGGAGCCAAAGCCGTTCAGGTGATGGATTCCCCTTATGCAGCAGCAGCCCAGGCCGATGCTATCATGATCATGACGGAATGGCCGCAGTTTGCTGAACTCGATTGGCCTTACCTGCTTCACCTTATGCGTCGGCCTTATGTGCTTGACGGTCGGAATCTTTTGCCAAGCCAAATCATCTCACAAGTTGTTGATGTTGATGGGGCTATATATATGCCCGTAGGAAGGTCGATGGAGTGCAGCCCGGTCCCGTGGGCCGGGGTCTCCTCACCGGAATAAACGAAATAACCCCCAGTCCTCCGAAACAGGACTGGGGTTCTGGTGCTATCACATTTCCCTGCTTACCTAAGCGTGGAGCAAGAATTTCTTTCTACTATTTTACTTTGAATAATGACATTTCTTTGGAAGTCATTAGGCAGCACGCCTAATTGTTTCATTAACAATCTGACAGATTGAGCACCTAATTCCGAAGGTTGCAAATCCATACTGGTAAGAGACGGGTTTGATTGAACCATCATGGAAAGATCACCGCAGATAACGAAGACCGAAACATCTTCAGGGACTTTAAGATTAAGATCTTTCATTGCATTGAGGGCACTGAAGGCCGTGCGGTCATCATCCGCAATGATCGCGGTTACCCCTTTCCCAAGCTTCCCTAAAGTAGTCATCGTTTCCTCGTAGCCATAATCCATGTATACGTTTGAACTTAAATCAGGCTTATGATGGATCATGTGCTCTTCTACGTGAAGATGGTGATCTTCCATCGCTTTGATGAAGCCCTCTTTTCTATCAATGGATACCGTCATTAACTCGTTGGCATTTAAAAACATGATATTCCGGTGACCTTTTTCAATCAAATATTTACAAATATGATAACTAACCGCTTGATTGTCGTTATCCACACTATAAGCATTAAGAACCGTTGGATTCATAACCCTGCCGACCGTTACAAATGGAATATTTTCCGAAGCCATCAGATGTATTCGCTCATCATTGGTAGTTGGTCTCATGACAACAGCCCCATCGATTGGATAACTAGACAAGAAAGGGGTTTGAACCTTTTGCAGAGGAATCATATCAAGCAGCACCCGGTATCCGTAATAAGAGGCTTCGAGTATGACCCCATTGATAAATTGCGTATGAAATGCGCTAAAAAAGAAGTTACCATGCGGAATGGTTAACCCGATCGCCATCGTTTTCTTCGTGACCAAGCTGCGTGCGATATGATTCGGCACATAATTCAGCTGCTTGGAAATACGTAGTACTCGCTCTTTCACTTCATTACTTGTAGGCCTCTTTTGGCTAAAAACATTGGAAACGGTTCCCTTCGAAACTTGAGCTAATTTGGCAACGTCATCTATTTTAGCCATATCCTTATTAACATCCCTTCAGAAAACCATCCATTTATGCTAATTTGTCATTGAGCAGCTCGACTAATTCAATTAACTCCAGTGGGTGACTAATGGTATATTGAGGGATTTCGCTTTCGTCTGCGTGCAGTTTCGGATAACGAGGCGTCCAGCTCAAGAAGACGCTCGTGATTCCCATTTGGTTAGCGCCTTTAACATCCCTGCTCAAGTTGTTGCCGACCATGACAATCCGGTAGCAATCCTGCTCGCTGAGATCCAATGCGCCAATCGCTGCTTTGAACATCCGAGGACTTGGCTTGGAGGCTTTGACCGTCTCCGAATACACCATCGTCGTAAAATAATCGTACAAGCCATTTTGCGTCAAAATATTTTTGAAGGATTGCGCATTGCCGTCGGCTACAATCGCTAATGTATACCCCCGTTCAGCCAACGTTTTTACCATGACATCGGCTCCTGGAATCACATTAGCTTGAATGACAATATCGTGATCATCTCTAATTTCCGTGCCTTCATCGATAATGGTATCGCCGCAATCCAGAAAAACAATTAATTTCTTTGGTGCTGAACTATTCGTCGTATTAGGATTCATGAATGACACCTCTCAAATTTAATTGGTTCGCGTAGTGACACGCAGCAAAATGGTTCTTGTCCACAGCTTGCAGCTCAGGTTCCTGCTGCACGCATTTGTCCGTTTTATACCTGCATCTTGGGTGAAAATGACAACCGCTTGGAGGATTAGCCGGATTAGGAACTTCTCCTTCCAGAATAATCCGATCCTTCTTCGTATCGGGATCTGGCTCTGGTACGGCTGACAAAAGCGCTTCGGTGTACGGGTGCATCGGATGGGTAAATAACGAATCAACAGGCGCCAGCTCTACAATTTTACCCAGGTGCATGACCGCGACCCGATCGGATATGTTTTGTACGATAGATAAATCATGAGAAATGAAGATATAAGTAATTTGAAGCTGCTCTTGCAAATCCTTCAGCAAATTAATAATTTGCGCTTTAATCGAGACATCCAAGGCCGACACTGCTTCGTCGCAGACAATGAGTCTTGGCTGGGAAATGAGAGATCTTGCAATCGCTATGCGCTGCCTTTGTCCCCCAGAGAAGGCATGAGGATAACGTTTGAGATAACTGACATTTAAACCCGTTTTTTCAGCGATGAACGTCACTTTCTCATCCAATTGTGATTTCGACAACTTGAAATTAGCCAAAAGCGGTTCGGATATAATGTCATACACGCTCATCCTAGGACTAAGAGATGAAAAAGGGTCCTGAAAAATCATTTGAATATCTTTCCGATATTTCTTGAATGCTTTTCCCCTTAATCCCAAAAAGTCGACTTGCTCTTCTCCCTCCGGATGGTAGAGAACTTGCCCCGATGTTGCGTCCATCCCTCTCACAATACAACGTCCTAATGTCGTTTTACCGCAGCCCGACTCACCAACAATACTTAATGTCTCTCCTTCCAAAAGCTCAAAAGAAACATTATTCAGCACGCGGATGGAGGAAGGTTTGCTAAACAGCTTGTTTTTGGATTTCACTTGAAAATCCTTGTTCAATTGATTTACTTGCAATATTGGTTTAGACATTCTTATTCTCCCTCACCCTCAGCCTTGTAGAGAACACATCTCACCATATGGTTATCGGAGACATACGTTTTGGGAACGTTCTGCCTATTGCATACACCCTCGATTCGATCTGAACAGCGCTCGTAGAAACCACACATCGGCGGCATATTGGTTGCCATGGGAACTGTTCCATCGATGGATTCCAACCTTGCATGCCTGTTTCCGGATAATTTGGGCATGGATTTGAGCAGCCCTTTGGTGTAAGGATGTTTAGGGTTATTGAAAATATCCTTCACTGTCGACTGTTCGACTATTTTTCCCAAGTACATGACAGCTACTTCATCACACATTTCAGCAATAATCCCAAGATCATGAGTGACCAACAGGATAGCCATACCAAATTCACGTTGAAGCTCTTTCATAAGCTCCAACACTTGTGCTTGAATCGTGACATCAAGCGCAGTAGTAGGCTCGTCGGCAATTAGCAATTCCGGGTTGCAGGACAAGGCCATTGAAATCATCGCCCGTTGACGCATCCCTCCGGAGAATTCATGCGGAAATTGGTCAAAACGTTTCTCCTGATCCGAGATTCCGACTTTGCCAAGCATTTCAAGCGCGATTTTTTTAGCCTCTTTTTTGTTCTTCGTTCGATGGATTAATATAGCTTCCATAATCTGATTTCCAATCGTGTACATCGGTGAAAAAGCAGTCATCGGCTCTTGAAAAATCATCGCTATTTTCCTGCCGCGAATGGAACGTATTTGTTTACTCCGTGTAGGTAACGATAACAAATCCAACTGATTTAAGGCTTTCTCCGATTCAGAGTGATACACGATCTTTCCGGTGGTTTCGCACTCTTTGGGATTAATGCTAATAATCGCTCTGCTCGTCAAGCTTTTCCCACAGCCGGACTCGCCAACAAGGCCCAGCGTCTTCCCCTTTTTTATATCAAAGTCAACGCCATCAACAGCCTTCATTTCTCCATTATCCATTTGAATGCGAATCTTGAGATCTTGGACAGACAGAAGGGGGCGTTCAGATTGTGAAACGGTGGCTTGCGATGTCATACTATCCCCTCGCTTTGGACTAGAGTGTATTACTTCTTGTATGGATCGGCAGCATCGCGCAATCCGTCGCCTAGAAAGTTAAAGGTTAAAACCGTCACAATGACAAAACCTAAAGGAATCAGTTTCCAGGGATACAAAGCAACATTCTCGATCTGTTGTGCTTCTTGGAGAAGAACACCCCAGCTCGTTGCAGGCGAGCGTATTCCGAGCCCCAGGAAGCTCATTGCGGTTTCACCAAGAATCATGCCAGGTATGGCTAAGGTCGTTGCCACAACCAAATAGGAAATAAAACCAGGCAATAGATGTCTGATAATGATTTTCGCGTCGCTCACGCCGGCAATTTTGGCTGCCAACACATACTCCTCATTTTTCAAAGAGATGAACTTGCCTCTCGCAACCCTGGCTAATTCCGTCCACCCGATAAAGGCGAAAATGATAACAATATACAAATACATCGTAACGATAGGAACCCTGGCAGGAATGGCGGCCGACAAGGCCATCCAAAGAGGCAGCGTCGGAAATGACCGAATAATTTCAATACTCCGCTGTATAATCGAATCGAGCCAGCCTCCGAAATACCCGGACACCCCTCCGATAAATAATCCCAAAACGAAGCTTATTGATACGCCGATGAGAGGAATGCTTAATGAAACTTGGCTCCCCAGAAATACACGGGAAAGTAAATCCCTGCCCATACCATCCGTACCGAATAAAAAGATACGTCCCGGCGCATCGACGCCAAATAGATGAATATTTGTAGAAAACAGTCCTAAAAACCTGTAGGTTTCACCTTCTACAAAGAAACGAACAGGGTGGCGAACGTTCTCGTCCTGCACAAATATTTTACGGAGTGTCACAGGATCTCTTCCTGATTTCAGCTCATTCACGAACGGTCTCAAATGGAACTCGCCATCTGCGTCCTTAAAGCTCACTTTCACCGGTGGAGCGTTCACGTATTTACTGTCATAACTTTGCAAGCCATAAGGCGCAATAAACTGTGCAAATAGGGCCGCTACATAAAAGCACGCAAGAATCGCCAGGCTAATCCGGGCCAATTTATGCTTTTTTAAACGACGATACATGAGCCGCCATTGTGAGCTGTGGGAAAGATCACTTTTAGGAGCTTCTTTTATTGGCGTTATCTTCTGTCTTCCGACAATTGGAATCGTTTTCATGGTCACATACCTCTGAACTCTGTGCGAATTTTTGGATCGAGCCATGCCAATAAAATATCTGAAATCAATGTACCCAGAACTGTCAAAACAGCCATAAACAACAGCCATGTACCCGCCAAGTACATATCCTGCGCTAAGAGAGCGTTATACATGACCGGCCCTTGGATGGGAAGATTGAGAACAATCGCCGTAATGGTAGAACCTGTAAATATAGAGGTCAGTGACCAACCAATTGTGCTCACGATCGGATTCATAGCTGCACGGGTCGGATATTTGATTAATATTTTTGTTTCTGATAAGCCCTTTGCTCTCGCTGTGACCACATTCGGCTTATTCAATTCATCCAGCATCTGGCCTCTCATAACTCGGATCAATTCTGCGGTATTCGCTAACCCAATGACAATAACAGGAATGATCATATGCTTGAGTAAATCCAATACCTTATCGAACGACCAGCCTGCATGAACGAACTCACTTGAAAAGAGACCTAATAAGGGATCGCCAAAGTAAACATAAGACAAATACATTAAGATGATAGCCATCAAGAAATGCGGCGTTGCCATGCCAAGAAAGCCAACAGCCGAAAAAATATAATCACCAATCGAATATTGCTTTACGGCGCAGTAAATACCGATCGGAACCGCTACTGCGTATGTGAAGGCCATCGTCACCAAAGAGACGACAATCGTTAAACCCATATATTGCGAGATAACCGTCGTAACCGGCTTGTTATAGCTGAAAGAATAGCCGAAGTCGAAGTTCGTTATCATATTGCTCATCCAAGCCAAATATTGAAAAAACCAAGGCTGGTCTAATTTCAAACTTGCTCGCATTGCAGCTATATCGGCTTCTGACATGACATCTCCGGCAACCGACATTTTAGCCGCATAAGTCGACACGTAATCACCTGGAGGAAGCTGAATAATGTAGAAGACAATCATGGAGATAAAGAAAATAACCGGTATAACCAAGACGATTCTTTTTAAAATATAGTGAAGCATCTCTACCCTATCCTCTCCGTTTTAATTCAAGAATACCGCTGAACGATAAAGGGGGATTCGGGATCCCCCTATTTTCGCCCGAAGCTTATTTATGGTTTGATAAAAAATTGCGCGGGATGACCATGCCCCAAGCTGCGGAATTCATCGGAATAGACTAAGTCTTTGGGTACGTTGCCCATTTTGTTGGAAGCTACTACAAGGCGCGGTGTAGGACCCGCGTAACCGATAATCCATTGATTTTTCTGATGCAGCTTCACAATCTCATTGCTCCACTTCTCGATCTCTTCTTTACTTGTCGACGCTTTAACCTTGTTCCAGTAATCGAGAATTAAAGCTACATCGCCTTCCGGCTTGACACCTTCTTTGCCGTTGGAAGACGAGTACAACCCGTAATGTCCATACCAAGGTGTCAACACACGCAGAGGTACGAGCGTATCCGGACGGAAAGCTACGTTAACCAGTGAGATATTTTCAGTCGTCGCAGGAATTTTGTTAGCGTATTTGAGTTCCTGATGAGTTCCTTGATCCACAACTTTAAGGTCTACTTTAATGCCCACTGCCTCATAATACTTTTTGACAAGTTCAAGGAAGCTTGCTGTACTCGTACTGCCTTCAATGATCGTAATGGTTAGATCAGAACCATCTGGATTGAGCCGAAAATTATTCTTATCGCGTTTAGTCAAGCCAATCTCATCCAGCAGCTGATTAGCCCGATTCACATCGAACTTACTCCACTGATCTGCCCATCCTGCTTGGTAGCCAACCAGCCCTTCAGGAACCGAAGCTTGCTGAGGAGCGCCTAAGCCATTCGTTACGATTTCCGAAATCTCTTTCCGATCTACAGCTACCGACAGAGCCTCTCTAAATCTAATATCCTGAAACAGCTTGCGCAGATTCGGATCTGCAATCGTCTGATTCAACTGCAGGCCAGCGCTCGACCAATTCGGCGTCGTCCAAGACATAACGCGGAACCCTGCTTTTTTCTCATTTTCCTTGAGCACAGTGAAGTCTTTAAAATCGAAGTCAAGCAAATTGTAATCTCCAGCGAGCGCACCTAGAATACGTTGAGCAGGATCCTGTACTTTGGTAGCAACGATGCGATCCATATACGGAAGCTGATTCCCCTCTTTGTCCGTTTTCCAGTAATAGGGGTTACGTTCCATAATAAACTGATCGCTGTTGGGGTCATTTTTGGCCACCCAAGCCCGCAATGTCGGGATTTGCGGATTAACCCAATAATAGTAGCCTGTTGCGACCAAGAATGTTTTTACGTCTTCGAAGCCCCATTTTTTCGCAATCTCAAGTGCCTTCTCTTGACCTACAAATTCAGGGAGTATTGTTTTTTGGAAGTGCGCCGGCGCGAAGAACCATTTGTTGTCTATCGCTACACGCTCCAGGAATTGTACGCTCGGGTACTTATGTACAACCTTAAACGTGTAATCGTCTACCTTCGTAACCGTCGCCAAAGCCTTCTCCCCGGATACAGGATCTACGGAGTAATAAGCGTCATATATTTTTTTACCAAACGTTTCTTTGGTCAGCATGTGCTCCCAGTAAAACAGCACGTCATCGGCAGTAAACGGCACCCCGTCCGACCATTTCATACCTTTTCTTAAATGAATCGTAAATTCGGTAGAATCTTTGTTGACCTCATAACTTTTGGCCACATTAGGTTCAATCGTGCTTCCATCTTTTTTAAAACGGAACAGAGCTTCCTCTGTAGGCTGACCTACGGTCCAGCGGTCATTTGGTCCGGTCCATGGCATCTTCCAATCTCCCCCGTATTTGCCGATTTCCTCGGATACGGTTTCGACCATGATATCTTCCTTGGCAGGCATACGCTCAGCCACTGGCTTTAACGTACCTGCGCTCACTAGCTTAGTCAGCATAGGAGCTTCTTTGAATCCGTCTGTCTTTGCAGGAGCGGGTGCTGCGGGAGCCGTCGTTGCCTCTTTAACAGATGAGCTTGCCATTGGACTAACTTCACTTGCACTCTCGCAGGCAGCAAAAACAACAGCGGACACCATCAGCATCATGCCCATAAATATGCGATTCATTTTCAAACCTATCCCCTCCATCTTTCATCTGGTACTTCAATCTTCCTCATCACGAACTGGAAATTGGTTCCCTTCCACCCCCTAGATAGACTCAAGCTTAAACCGGTTTAAGTATGCGGAGAAAAGGGAAAGCGCTTTCTTTAAAAAGCATTAAAAAAACGATAAACAACAAATTAAACCGGTTTAACAACGTACATAACAGTCGGGTAATCTCCTCTTTTGAGTGGAATTAAACGTATGGTATGGATTTTGTTAAACCGATTTAATCGTGGTCGCTCGTAATGTAAGCGCTTAACTATTATCTGTATCGTACCGTGTAATATTGGAAAATGCAACAACTTTTTTTGGAAGAATTTGGTGTCAAATGCTGTCGAAAAGAAAAAATCCTGAAAGCATCCACTAAGGACGCTTATCCAGGATTGGAAAAAGCAGCTTCTGATTGGGTTTCGTATACATGTTCGTTTTCCAGATAACCTCCGACCCCGTATCGATCCTTCCTTCCACCTTCTGCCCACTGCTCAGTTGAACCGCCGTCTTCAATGCTACATAGCCCATATTGAACGGCTTCTGGACGACCATTGCCTGAATGATTTCCTCTTCCAGGAAACCGATTTCCTCCATGGAACTGTCGAAGCCAATCAGCTTGATTTCTCCTGGATTCTTCCAATCGTGAAGCGCTTTGGCCGCGCCAAGAGTCGAAGGCTCATTTAATCCGACTATCCCTTGCAAATTCGGATAATCATTCAGAAGCTGCACCGTAATGTCATACGCTTTTTCCGAAGATCCCTCGCTGTAGTAAGTATTCAGGATTTGGAAACCCGTGTCCCTCTGAATGGCAGAGCGAAGGCCGTTTTCTCTTTCAATGGAAGTAGATGAACCTTTAATAAAATTTATAATGGCTACTTGCCCGCGATTCGGCAGTGTCTGGATCAGCGCTTCACCCGCTTTTTTACCCGCTTCCACATTATCCGTGGCGATAAACGACTTGGAGATGCCTCCCTTAAGACCGGAATCCACGGTAATTAAGGGAATGCCGGCTTTTACAATCTCATGTGCAATTGGCACCGTTCGTTCGAAATCTAAAGCCGACAAGACAATTGCCTTCGGCTTCATCGCTATAACTTCGCGCAGCAACCGGATTTGACCATCGACATCTTTTTCCGTATCTGTGCCAACAACCTTCACCTTGCTCCCCATCTCTGCGGCAGCGGCATTAACGCCTTGCTCGACGACCTGCCAAAACTCAATTTGCTTATCAATGGTCTTGGGCACAAAAACGATGGGCTGATTATTTTTACCTGCCGCTTTTAGACCATACACATAAACAACAATCGATAATATCGCTATAACAATTAAAAACAACCAGCGCTTCATTCGTCTTTCACCTCCAACTCCGAACAAGGAATCCGCAATGTGACTGTCGTCCCTTCTTCCGGTTCGCTTTCGAAAGACAAGCCATAAGCTGTTCCATAGAACAGTTGAATACGATGATGCACATTCCAAACACCTAGCCCCTGGTCCTTGGAAGACACTTGCTCCGGTCTCAGCAAGCCTTGCAGCTTGGTATTATCCATACCTAACCCGTTATCGCTTACCGTAATTTGAATGACGCGGCCAACCCTCCGTCCTTCAATACGGATATGCCCCCGTTCTTCCATGCGCCTGATGCCATGGTAAATCGCATTTTCCACGAGGGGTTGAAGCATAATTCTCAGCATACGGCAGCTCTGCAGTTCGGGTTCAACCTCAATCGCGTACGAAAATTTATTGGTGTATCGCATGGATTGCACCGTTAGATAGTTAGCCAAGTGCTCCATTTCCATGGCTACGGAAACTTCTTGCTCCCCTTTGCCTATGCTGTAACGCAGCATTTTGGAGAGGGCCATAGTCATTTTCACGACTTCTCTCATTTTGTTCGTTTCCGCCATCCAAATGATCGATTCCAGCGTGTTATACAAGAAATGCGGGTTGATCTGGGATTGCAGCGCTTTGATTTCACTTGTCCGAAGCAGCGCCTCTTCATGAACAATTTGCTTCATGAGGTCCTTTATTTTGACCAGCATGACATTGAAGCTTCTCGCTAATTTCCCAATCTCATCGGCTTGCGTGATATCAGCCCGAATGTCAAAGTTGCCTTGTTCCACCTGTTTCATATTCGCTTCCAGCTTCTTAATCGGCCGGCTAAGTGTAAACGAAAGCACGATCGAAATGCCCAGCGCGATGATCAAACATACGCTGCCCCACAGAACCGTTGACAGCTGCATCTTTTTTTTATTGCCAACCAGCTCTTCGGGATACGTGACACCAACAATTTTCCAACCGAAATTCGTCGTTCGGATCGATAAGATTTTTTCATGCTCATTTTCTTTCAAGGATAACTGCCCGTCTCCCGAAGCCAGAATCGCTTCAATAGGTTCACTTTTCAAATTCGTATGGATGATCTGCTGCTGAGGGTGATAAACGAGGTCTCCTTCGGAATTGACAATAAACACATACCCTCTCTTGCCTAGCTGAATATGGCTGCAGAGATCATTGATGATCGTGTAATTCAAATCGACCAGCAGCACGCCGGTCTTGTCGAATCGATCGTTGCCCCGAAACTGCTGGCTCATCGAGATGACCCACGGATACTCGTTGCGATAGACATGTTCAACTTCCGAGGACGAAATATAGATGGCGTCATTTTTCGCTTTCGTATACCAATCCTGCGCAATTAACTCCGGATAACTCTTCAGAGCGCTCTGCTCCCGGTCGGAGATGACAGCTCCATTGGAACCTATAAAAAGAATGGCGCTAATGTCATTTCTGGATTGAACGATGACTTGCAGGGAGCTTTCAATCGCGTTGACCAGGCTTTGTCCGACTTCTGAATGTGGATCCGCCATCGTCAAATACTGCCTGATTTGCCCATTGTTATATAGCAGGGACGAAATACTTTTCATATTATCAATATACGTCTCAATAGTCGTTCCAACCTGATTAATCAGCTCATTCGTATACTGCACCGAATTTTCGGTAACGGAGTCCGACGACTGGCGGTATGTGTTGTAGCTCAGAATAAGCGTTGTGCCTATGATTAAACAGGAGAAAGCGACAGCTATGCTTGTGTGGATGCTTTTAAATCTAAAGAATCGCCTCTTATTCAAGAGAGCTCCCCTCTCTGCTTGCCGATCTATATTCTTTGGGCGTCATCCCATGATGCCGCTTAAAAATCACGCTGAAATACTGCGGATCGCTGTATCCAATTTTCGCGGCAATTTCATAGGCCTTCAAATTCGTCTCGGTTAACAGCTCCTTCGCTTTGGCTAGGCGTATCCAGGTAACATATTCAATGAAGGACTGGCCTTTCTTTTGCTTGAACAGCCCGCTGAAATAATTCATGCTCATGTAGACGTGTTGGGCCACTTCATTCAGCGATAAATTCTCATTCTGATAGTTTGCCAGAATATACACTTCAGACCGGATCAACAAAGAGTCTACATCTTGCGCCATTTTCATCATGACCTGTTCGAACAGTTGCAGACATAACGACTCCAGCCATCCTTTTATTTCATCTAAGGTTTTGTAGGCTCGAACCTGACCGAGAATATCCGCAGCCTCCAGGGCGTCATGTCCAGAGTCCTCAAATACTTGAATGATGGCGACAAGAAGCCTTTGCACATAAATGTAGCAGCGATCAACTGATGATTGCGAAGCGCGCAGCTCATGCATCCAGTCATTCAAGACCCTGGCGAAAAGTTCTTTATTCCCAGTTTTCAACGCCGCAATCAGCTTACGTTCCCATTCTGCATGATGCACCTGCAATTTGCCTTTCCCATGCACGATATCTTCAATGGAAATAATCTTATTTTTGCCGACCATAAAGCGATAATCGAGCGCCGAACCCGCTTCGGAATACGATTTGGACAGCTCCTCCATCGTCCTGTACGGCCTGCCAATTCCAATCGAAACGCGAACCCTCACATACTTTTCTATGCACTGCACGGCCTGCTCCGCGTATTTCTGGACAGCGAGAATCAAATAAGGCATATCCCCTGACAACATGATGCCGATTCGCTCGTCTCTCGTTCGAAAGACAATACCGCCTTGCTCTAATTCAAAAATTTCGTGAACAATATTATACACGGCAAACCGCAGCAATTCGGTCTCCGAGCTTATTTTCGCAGCCATTGGATACATAAACTCTTCCACGTCTAACGTTGCCGCCATATAGTACGGCCCGGGGAGCGACAAATGAAACAGAGCAAATTTGTTCAGAATCTCTTCTTTCTTCACTTCACTGGTGACCATACGTTCTAAAAATTGCTCGCGCAATAAAGGCATGCTCATATTTAGTTGACTTTGCAACCTTGACAAATCTTCATTCCTTAAGCGTTTCTCGTCCAGTTCTTTTCTTAAATGCAGCAAAATATCGGTAAATTCGTCATAGCCAACGGGTTTCATCACATATTCATAAACCTTCAGTTTTACGGCCTGCTTGGCGTATTCGAATTCACCGAACCCCGTCATAATAATGACGGTAATATCCCGGTATCGATCGGCAATGGCTGCGGCAAGCGCCAACCCATCCATGTGAGGCATCGAAATATCCGTAATAATCACATCCGGCAGCCGGATTTCAAGGGAATCCAAGGCCTCTCTCCCATCACCATAAGAACCAATTAACTCGAAGCCATTGGCCTCCCAATCTATTTTCTCACGAATACTTTCCCGTACAGCCTCTTCGTCATCAACTATGATCAGGGTATACACCTTACCACCTCAGGTTTTACAAATTCGCTCTGAACCTCAACTCTATTCGAGAATAGCGCTTACATTTCCTGTAGAGGTCTGGATTTTCTTTTTGGGAAAGAGGCTGCCCGCTTAAGAGCAACCTCCTTTAAACTTAGTTATACAGCAATGCTTTAATTTCAGCAGAGTCAATGTTTGTTTTATCATACCAGTGGAAGCCTGTGTCTATGGTTTTTTCTACTTTTTCGCCTTTGCTCGCCATGACCGCCGCTTTGACGGACCAATAACCGATTCCGATCGGATCTTGGGTAATGGCTCCAGCCATTTTGCCGCTCTTAATGGCGTCAATTTGCGCTTTGCCCGAGTCATAGCCGATAATGACAAGCTTATCGTTTTTGAGCTCGGTCACTGCATTAACGACACCAATTGCCGAACCTTCATTGGCTCCAAAAATACCTTTCAAGTTCGGGTGACCTTGAATGATCGCCTTGGCCAAATCGGTTGATTTCAATTGGTCGCCGCCGCCATATTGAATATCAACGATTTTGATGTTAGGATGCTTCGCTTTCATCTGGTCGACGAAGCCGTCTCTGCGATCAACGCCGGTGCGGCTCGTTTGGTCATGCACAACAAGCGCAACTTCGCCGGCATCGCCGATCTTCTCCGCCATTTTGTCAGCGGCGAGCGCTGCGGCTTTCTTGTTATCCGTCGCCGCTGTCGTGACGGGAATATCGCTGTCTACGCCGGAATCGAAGCCGATAACCGGAATATTTGCGGACTTCGCTTTTTGCAGAAGCGAAACGGATGCTTTGCTGTCCAGCGCTGCGAAGGCGATGGCCGTTGGCTTTTTATCCAGAGCAGCTTGCAGCATTTCAATCTGTTTATCGACTTGCGCTTCGGTTTCCGGGCCTTCGAACGTAATATTCACGTCAAATTCTTTGGCGGCCTTTTCTGCTCCTTGCTTTACCGCTTGCCAGAATTGGTGTTGAAAACCTTTAGAAATCACAGGAATATAAGGTTTTGAAGCGTTCGAAGAAGCAGGCTTGGCTGAAGATGATGTTGTTGTACCGGATGTTGGGCTTGATCCGCAAGCAGCGAGAAGAGATACTGAAAGCGTTAAAACAGCGGTTGTCATGATCATTTTTTTCATTTTGTTTGTCATTTTGTCGTCTCCCTTTTACATGGAATTTGGTATATGAATTCTTACAAAGAAGGAACACCTGAAGTCATTACCTCGCCTTGCGCCGACGCAGAATGTCTGCATACACAGCAAGTAAAACCACAATGCCCACGATAACCGTTTGCCATTCTTGAGGAACGGACAAGATCCTTAACCCATTGGTCATGACACTCATAATTAAGGCCCCGATCACGGTTCCCAAGATAGATCCCTGGCCGCCGCTTAACGAAGTGCCCCCGATGACAACGGCCGCGATGGCTTCCAACTCATACCCCATCCCAAGCGCAGGCTGAGCGGAATCAAGTCTCGAAGCAATCATGACCCCCGCAATACCACTAAACAAACCGGTTAATACGTAGATGGCAATTTTCCAGAAACGGATGTTTACGCCGGATAGCCGCGTTGCTTCCTCATTGCTGCCTAAAGCAAAGTTATAACGTCCAATCACCGTTTTCGTCAGCACCAAGCTTGAAACAATGGCAAGGCCGAAAAAGATCAGAATCGCATTCGGAACCGCAAAACCGGGAATCACCTTCTCCAGCGCGGTGCCCATTACAATTTCACGAAAAGCAGGCGTTTCATTAAAGTAAATCGGTTTCGCATGCGAGATCACAAGTGACAAGCCTTTCGTCATCATCATGACGGCCAGTGTCGCAATAAACGGTGGAATATTCATCTTCGCTACCGCAAAACCGCTGAACAAGCCGCAGAGGACACCTGTCAAAATTCCTGCCAGAATGCCAATGGGAATCGGCAAATGCCAGTTCGTTATGAACACGCCTGTCATCACAGCCGAGAAAGTCATGACCGTGCCGACGCTGAGATCAATGCCACCTGCAATAATAACGAACGTTGAGCCTAGCGCCAGAACACCGATGACAGCCGTTGATAGAAGAATCCCGACGATATTCGTGAATTGCAAGAAATTGCTGGAGGAGAGAGAGAAAATAATTACTAAGAGCGCCAAGCTGGCGAAAGCTAATAATTTCTGTGTAGCGGCTGTCTTTGGAAGCATCGGCTTTGAAGATTTCAAGCTGCTTAATTGCATGAGTGTCCATCCTTTCTTAATTGCGGCTTGTTGCTAATTTCATAATCTCTTCTTGGTTGGCCAGATCCCCTGGAAGCTCACCTGTAATGCGGCCTTCGCACATCACCAGAACACGATGGCTTAGACGCAAGATTTCGGGCAGCTCAGAGGAAATCATCAAAATCGCCTTGCCTTGCTTGGCTAAATCCTCTAGCAGCGCATAAATTTCCGCTTTTGCTCCCACATCAATCCCTCTTGTCGGCTCATCAAAGATAAGAATCTGGCAATCGCGATGCAACCATTTCCCGATGACGACCTTTTGTTGATTGCCTCCTGACAGAAACTTCGCTTTCTGCTGCACACTCGGCGTTTTTATTTTCAAAGACTCCACATATTGGCCCGAAATTTCTTCGATGCGACCATCTTTCATCCACCCGATACGGTTGCGGAATTTCTTCAAAGAGGGCAGCGCAATGTTTGCCCCCACCTCCATATCCACGACAAGTCCATATCGCTTGCGGTCCTCGGAGAGATACCCGATCCCGTGTTTCACCGCGTCATGCGTTCCGCGAATATTCACTTTTTTCCCGTGTACATAGACTTCGCCAGTATCCATACGATCGGCTCCAAAAATCGCTCGCGCCATCTCCGTTCGGCCTGCTCCCATTAAACCGGCAACACCCACAATCTCACCGGCATTCACGGTAAAATGAATATCTTTGAAGGCACTCCCTCTACTCAGATTTTTGACTTTCAGGACCGTATCCTGCGATCCAACCTGCAAGCTTGGCCGTTTCTCAACGACGATTTCCCTTCCAACCATCATCGAAATGATCGCATTCATGGATGTTTCTTGCGTCTTCACAGTCGTAATGTAACGCCCGTCCCGCATGACCGTTATTCGGTCGCTAATTCTTCTTAACTCTTCCATGCGATGGGAAATATAAACAATACCTACACCGTTATGCCGCAGCTTCTCAATCATCCGGAACAGCTCGTTTATTTCCGCTTCCGTCAGCGCCGCAGTAGGTTCATCCATAATGAGCACCTCGGAATGGAATGACAGCGCCTTGGCGATCTCAATCATTTGCTGCTTGGCGACGCTCAGCTCCGATATTTTCATACGCGGATCCAAGTTCAGGTTCAGCTGTTCCAGAAGCGCCTTCGTGTCATCATTCATTTTCTTTTCATCTAAAAGAAATCGCAGTTTCTTCCGCGGCTCCCGCCCAATGAACATATTCTGAGCGATCGTCAAGTCGGGTATCAAATTGAGCTCTTGATGAATGATGCTGATACCTAGTTGTTGAGCGGTTTTGGTATCCGGAATCTGAACCTCCTTCCCTTTCAACAGGAGGCGTCCGCCGTCTTTCTGATAGATGCCGGTTAGGATCTTCATCATGGTCGACTTTCCTGCACCATTCTCACCAACCAAGGCATGGACCTCACCTGGGATTAGTTCAAATTGGCAGCCGGAAAGCGCCTGTACGCCGGGGAAATGCTTATCAATACCTTCCATTTGTACAAGTGGATGTATCACTTTGGTTGTTCACCTCAATATCGTTTACTGCTTTCATCTTAGCTGTAAACGCTTCACTTGAGAGTGGAGTATTTTCATAAAAAAGTCGAAAAATTACCGATAAATGGTTGTAAGACATACAAAAAAGCACCCAAGGCCGCTGCCTCAGATGCTTCTCTCACTACCGATTTTCTATTCTGCCTGAATCCAGGTAATATCTTTTTGTACTAACTGTTCTTTCCACTCCTTAGGAGCGTCCACATTGCTGACGATAATATCGATCTTGTTCAAGTCCGCAATTTTGTAAAATTGCACTTGCCCAAATTTCGAATTGTCCGTTACCACAACGCTAATCTTCGATTGGTCAATTAATTTTCTGGCAAATTGTCCCCGATCTTCATCAAAAGCTGTGATCCCTTTGTCCAACATAATGCCGTCAATCGAAATAAAAGCTTTATCCACATAAAAGTTCTCGATCATTTTTTCAGCCATAGAGCCGACAACACGAGACTGTAATGAACTTACTTTCCCTCCGATGAAGAAGATGTCGCCGGAAAGGAGTTCCTTGTTCTTGTAATCAATGAGCAGATAAAGAGCAGGAACTGAATTTGTAAGTACTGTTATATTTTTCTTGTTAAGCAAATAATCAATGATGTGTAAAGTCGTTGATCCATCATCGATGAAAATGACCTCGTTATCTTCCACTAATGTAGCTGCAGAACGGCCGATGATTCGTTTTTCTTCCGCATGCAAAACTTCTCTCTTCAGATGGGAAGGCTCCTCACGGGAGAGATTGATTTTCACAGCGCCGCCATATACCCGCTTCAATTTGTTTTCTTCTTCCAATTCCTCCAGATATCTGCGAATCGTTTCAGAAGATACATTCAGATTGTCAACCAGGTCCGTCGTTTTTACTTTACCCTCAAGGTTAAGCAGGTTTAGTATATAGTCTTTGCGTTCTTCTCCAATTAATGACATGATTCCCTTCCTCCTGAATAACTTTGATTGTCCTTCCTAATTATATGGCTTTACGAATCGTTTGCCTATCTGTATTTTAAAAAATAACAGGAAGGGTAAGCGGTAACCCTACAGACATGATATCAGACAGTCTACCAAAAATTCCAAGCAATTAAAACAAAGAGGGTGCTCCCACCATGTACATGGCTATTGAGACACCCTCTTCTATGATTTATTTCAATTCTGCAATAAGCCGGTCTACTTCGCCTGATGGTGTGTTCAACACTTCATATACATTAACCAGTACATTATTTTGAATTTGATCTGTCGTTAAGTTGTTGAAGGTTAACGTTTGTTTACCATTAACCAAACGGTCAGTGCCGGTGAATGGGAAGATTTTAGAGCCCAAAATTGTGCCCGATCGATCAACCAGCTCAAATTTCAATTTGGAGAAGCTATTGTCTACCAACACCTTAGGATCACGAAGGAGATCCATATACAGTTGCAATTTATAGGTATAATTGATAGCAACTGTTTGTCCAGGCACTGTAATTTGAGACAACGTGTAGTCTTTCAAATTAACCGTATAAGGATACAAAGAAATTTCGTGTCTATCCTCTGGCTCCTGCACAGCTACCTTGTAAGAAGCAATCGTTGACTTGAACGCTGGTTTGGATTCTCCGCCCGTTTGTCCTTTGATTTCGTTTTGCACCTTCATCGTGTATGTATCGCTTGTCTCAGACACAGGCAGTACAAATGCATAGCTGACAACCGTTGAAGTTCCTGGAGCAATCGACTTCTGAGCATCATTTTGTCTGGAACCTGTGTAATCATAGCCGGTTGGGCTAGACAACATCGTTTGGAAAGCTGGAACAGGAATGTCGCTTACGCCCTTGTTGGTTAAAGTGAACTTAGCAAAAGCTACTTTACTGCCTTGATCTTTGTTGTCCGTCACATGCAGTTCTACCAAGGCTACATCAAGATCCTGATTAATAACATCATTCCATTTCTCAAAAGTAATCGGCGTTCCGTATGTATAACTGCCCGTAGCGCCAGCAACGCCCGGCATCTCCACATTCAGTTTCCCGATCGTGAATGCTGAAGTTTTTACATTGCCTGCTGCATCTGCTTGTGTGAAGCTTTCGGATGTCAGCACATTGATGCTGTTCAGCACAGTATCCATATCGGCATGAATGGCATAATGAACATATTTGCTTTGACCTGCATCCAGCACGACAGGAGCATCTTCAACCTGTTTGCCCGCATACAGATTCGTTTTGGACTTGCCATCCAATTCAATAGCAGGCAAAGTTTCCGCTTGATCGTTCGGATTGGTTACCAAAAGTTTCACAACATACACTGCACCTTCATTGCTGTTACTTCTGGTAATATCCACTGTTTTGTATTGCAGTGGCGACGCCACTGTTGGGATGCTGAACGTTTCTCCCCATTTAATGGAAGCAGGAGCTTTTTTAAACTCTCCGCGATTTCCGTTCCATACTACCCCATCGATAGGAGCAGACAGAAGCAAAGTCTCTTGTTTCGGATACACATCATAATTCACATCAATCAGTGATAGATTGCTTAAATCCACTTCTGTTTGACGGTTAATGACTTTCAAATAAGTCAATTCGACTTCCGACTCCGGCTGCACCCCGTGCGCATTGCTGCTGCTTGGACGCAGTGTATAGATGGTACCATCCGTCGTTTTTACTTTAAGCTCATAGTCTGGGATGCGCAGGGTCTGATTGCTTGTGTTTATGATTCTAATCACAGAACCGAGACGCACACCGTTTGCTGTTTTCTCGCTAGAGACGCCTTCGATTACAACTTGCAGGCTGTCGCTTATTTGATAAACCGGAGCTGCGACTGTTTGAGCAACAGCAGCATCTGTTCCTTCTGCAAGCGCCGGAAGTCCCGTCATCAGCAGTGCTGATGACAGAACGAGCGTCATTGCTACTTGTTTAAATTGAATTTTCATTTTTCCCGTTCCTCCCCAGAGTGAGTTTTGCGATTACATTTCAATCATCACATGGTGCTGAGCATCAGAATCTTTGGCGGATTGCTGCTCGGCTGCCTCACTTTTCTTTTTCTTCCGCATAAAAATGACCAAGACGATCGCAATGAAAGCGGGAACCGCAGATACCATTAAGGTATCAGCAATGGCTCTTGTCAAAGCCTCTTTTTGTACGAGTCCGTATAATACGCCGATAACACCGCCGGAAGCTGAACTTGCGTCCGTTCCGAGTTCTAAGTAACGATGAACGACATTTGTCTGAAAATCAGCATACGCAGGCGTATTCGTAGAAATGGATTCATTGAATCTTACTCCGAACTGCGTAGATTTGTTATTCATAATACTGGTCAGCAAGGCGATACCAAGCGATGCCATAACGTTACGCACAACGTTGGAGACGGAGGACGCTCTGCCGATCAGATGATTGGGCAACGTATTCATCCCGGCTGAAGACAGCGGCATCATACACAAACCGATACCAATCCCACGGATAACAAGCAAACCGCTAATCCAATGTGTAGACGTTTGCTGCGCAAGAACATGCATTTCCAGCGTTGTAAAACCAATAATAGCCAACCCTACGATACTAAGAGGTACGACTCCGTATTTGGAAACAAGCTTCCCTGCAACAGGCATCATGAAAGCCATGGCGATCGATTGCGGCATCATGACCAAACCTGTCTGCATAGGCGTCAGCCCCGTTACATTTTGCAGAAAAATTGGCATCATATAGATCCCGCCCTGCATGGAAATCATAACGAAACTTGAGGCTGCTAAGCTGATCGAAAAGACGGAATTTTTAAACAACCGAAAATCCATAATCGGATTGTCTTTACCCAACTCGATATAAATTAATAGAATAAAACATGAAATAGAGATAAAGAACAAACTTACGATATAGAAGGAAGTCCATCCGTCCGCTTGACCATCCGTCAATGCCAGAAGCAGCGTGCTGAAAACAATCATACATAAGATACTGCCTACGTAATCAAATTTCAGCCCTGCACGTTTAGGCGTCTCTTTCAAGATAATCAAACCAAGACCTACAGCAACAATCCCAATGGGAACGTTGATGTAAAATAAATAGCGCCAGCTGAAATTATCAATTAAATATCCGCTTAACGTTGGCCCCATCGCAGGCGCAGCCATCGCTGAAATCCCCCAGATCCCCATCGCTACTTGAATTTTGCTGCGAGGCATGATCTGATAAAGCATGGCCATCCCGACCGGCATAATAAAGCCGCCGCCAAGTCCTTGAATAATTCGGAAAATAATTAGACTCGTGTCGCTCCATGCGATCCCGCACAATACCGAACCAACGATAAACGCGCTCACCGTGGTCAGAAACGTTGTTTTGTAACCGAATCGGTCCGCCAGAAAGCCACCCATCGGAACAACGACAGCTGAAGCGAGCATATACCCCGTAACAACCCATTCGATTTCCGTAGATGTTGAACCGAATACAGCCATCAGTTTCGGTATCGCGACGTTCATTAAACTATTGTCCAAAATGGCTAGAAATGTGCCTAGAATGAGTACTAACAGCGCTAACCACTGGTAGACTGTAATCTGCTCCTCTTTTTGCTCAACTGCCGGAGTAGCTGTATCTGCCGTTGTTGTTGACATTGTAGCAGCCTCCTTTACTCGGCATGAACCTTAGCTCCGTCTGTCAGCTTGTCACCCGGGTTCAAGACGATTTTATCTCCCGGTTTCAGAGCCGAGTCTCCTTTAAGGTATACCCAATCCTGATTCTTATCTTCGGTCTGAAGAACAACGGATTGCACGGCGTCACCGTTAAGTTTGAAAGCGACGGATTTCCCATCTTTTTGAACAAGCGCGACTTTAGGCACTTCAACGCGACTTTCGCTGCTGCTGCCTCCGAAGTCAACACTCGCTACAGCACCTGCATGTAACGTTCCATCCGGATTGTTTACTGTCAACTTCACCGGGAACGTATTATTATTTGTATCAGATACCGGGCTTACAAAGGAAACCGTTCCTTCGAAAGTTTTACCAGGAACACTAGGGACAACAACGTTACCTTTGCCACCTTCCTTGATCGAATTGATCATTCCTTCAGGTACGCTAACTTCAACTTTCACTTTATCCACATTCACAACGGTCAATAAAGCAGCACCCGCTTGCGCCATTTCTCCTGCGTTTACGTTCTTTTTAACAATGACGCCATCGATGGGAGATACGACTCCCGCATTTTTCACTGCAATTTGAACGAGATTCAAAGCAGCTTGTTTAGCGGTAACATCGGCTTTTAATTGTTCTAACGTATTTGCTGTTGCACCTTCTCTGAGCAAACCAAGCTTCGCTTCTGCCGCAGTCAATTGCGCATTCGCAGCCTGTTGTTGTGAAAGGGCAGCATCATTCGCTGACTTAGCCTTTTCATAATCAAGCGTTACTTTATCCAATTCATCCGAAGTTACATCGCCTTGATCATAAAAGTTCTTAGCATGATTGTATCCTTTGGTCACAAGATCATAAGCGGCTTGCGCTTGCGTTACCCCTGCTTTCGCTTGGTTAACAGCTGCTTTGGCTTGATCAACACCTGACATTGCCGCTTGCACATCCTGCGAGCGGGCACCAGCTTCCGTATCAGCCAATTTGGCTTGCGAAGCCGTTAGTCCTGCTTGCGCTTGATCTAACTGTTGAAGCAAATCTTCTGTATCAAGCTGCACAAGCAGATCGCCCTTTTTCACTTTTGCGCCTTCTTCAACGGAAACTGCGGCAATTTTACCGCCAATTTTGGACACGACTTGAACGGTTTGATCCGATGCCAGTTTACCGCTTGCGCCTACGGCATTCGCGCTGTTGATCGTAATCACCTTGACGGAAGGTACGGATGACTGCGCAGTAGTAGCCGGCGAGGATGTACAACCGCTCGCAAGTATCATGGAACCGGCCAGAACACTTAAAGAGATAACGACGTTAAGATGTTTTTTCATGGGCAATCCTTACTCCCCTTTGATATGGATTTTGATCGAAGCATTCATTCCTGGCGCTAGATCCAATCCTTTATTATCGTCTATAGAAATTTTTACACTCATTCTTTGTGTTACTTTGGTGAAATTCCCGCTTGAACTTGTTGTTGGAAGCAAAGAGAACGTGGAAGCTGTCGCTTGGCCAATCTCCATTATTTTCCCTTGGAATTCCGTTTTGCCATATGTATCGACATCAAATGTTACCACTTGCCCCACATGGACTTTTTTGATCTTCGTCTCATCGATGTCTGCGGATACGTAAAGCGCATTTTTATCCACAATCATCGCTACAGATTGGCCAGGAGCCACGACTTCGCCGACCTTGGCAGAAGTTTGAATAACCGTTCCGCTAATCGGAGCACGCAGTGATGCTTGATCTAATAAGCTATTGGATAAGTTCGTAATATCCTGCTGCCCAACGATTTGGTCCGCCACAACCGTATCGCCCATCTTAATGCCCAGCGTATTGATTTTGCCGGAAATTCGAGGCATGACACGGTAGATATCCGCAGAGATACGGGCATTGTCCGTCGCTACATAGTTAGCGCCTTGATACCAGTAATAACTGCCGATAAAGGCTCCGCTAAGCACAATAACAGCCAGAATAACAATTAAAATTAATTTACGTTTCATTCCGTTCCCTCCAGCCTTTTCTCCAAATGTTTAATCAGTGTACCCACTACTTCTTTGCAAGTCGCAATCTGCTCGGGTGTAAAGACGTTTTCTAGACCTGCATAAAACTCATTATTCATCGTCTCGACCTTCGATTTCTTCATTTGTTGGCAGAAATCCGTCGTACCAATCCAGACCACCCTGCGATCTTGTTCATCTCTTTTGCGTTCCACCATCCCATCACGTTCAAGCCTGTCGACAATACCTGACACAGTGCTATTACTGAGCTGCACAGACTGGGCAAGGTCACCAAGCTTTCTAGGTTGCTTCTGAAACAATTCACGCAAGATAAATAACTGAGGTCCTGTAAGCTCTTCCCGCTGAAGTTCTCGATACAGTAAAGAAGCCCGTACTTTATGCAGCCTCGTTAGTTCAGCCACAAGTTCTTTAACCTCTTCCAAAACGCGCCCCCCTACACACCAAAATCATTCGTATACGAAATATTGTGACATCACACATCATACCACGCTTTTATGAAACTGGATATATGTAGAATTGTAATTTTATAAAATGCTTACTAGTACCTGAAAAGCTATATTTTCCAGCTACTGAGGGAGGAAAGCGAATGGAGATTTGAAGTATTTCACATTATCTGCTTGAAAATAGCAAAGGCTCAGCTTGAAGAGATTTTCGCTAAAACGCTTTCATTTTTGCTCTGCCAATTCTGGCATTACGACGCGATTGAAACCGTTTGAAGTGGAAATTACGATTGGATAAAAATGCTGAATGAGTAAGGGGGTGGCGGAATATGAGACAGCCTTTTGGGCTTTCTCGGATGGGAATGGGGGATTTTGCGACTGGGAGAGCGTGCAAAAAGCGTGGAATGAGGTTCCACGCGGGCACGCACTTAAGCTTGTTTTACAACGCTAACGAGTGCAGTTTGTAGCTTCGTTAGCAACATAAAACAACGTTTACAGTATGTCTTTGTAGTGGAAGGGCAGCTGCGGCGAGCACTTAAACTGGCTCTGGGTACTTTTGAGGATGCGAGAAAGCCTAATAGGCTTTCTCGGAAGGAATTGCCGGATTTTACGACTGCGAGACGTATTTTTTGACCTTCTCGCCGCAATTTATGGCAGAATTATGCCTATATTCCAATGCGAGACGGCCTTATTGGTACTCTCAGTTGAGAATAGGAGATTTTACGACTATGAGACAGCCCATTTAGTTTTCTCAGCAAGGGTCGGGGGGAGTGGTTACGTTAGCAACGTAGTTAGCCCCTCTCACGCTACTCCTGTGAATCCCGCTCCTTTTCATAAAGAGCAAACAACGCCAATTTCGCGTAAAAATCCTCCAAAATAAACCGGGAATCCACACTCCGATAGACGCGGATTTTACGGTTGCCCGGCTTCGCGATATAGCGCATTTCGGCGTCCACATTCGGCGCTTCGACCAACTCATAATCGAACCTTTGCTCCTCCAGCAGCAGGGAAACGGCCGGCGAATCGCCGAGCACCCAAGTCTCCCCTTTCGGCCACTGCGGGCGATGTCCGTTTTTCATATTGTGATTGACGAGATAATCATACAAATAGCTGCCGATGCGGCCATGAGGACGAACCTTTACAGCAAGCTCGGCGAGGCTAACGCGCACCATTTCGTACACATTTTTAGGAACCTGCCATAGCGGAATCGGCGAATTGAAAACAACATTCACTGCGTCGACATCATTGGATAAATTAAATTCATCATGCCCTTCAGGATACGTACCTCCGCCGATCCAAACGGCGATAAGCCGATCCGCAATGCGCGGCTCCTGCAAATAAGCGCTGGCCAGATCGGTTAACGGCCCTTGAAAAGTGACGAATAAAGGCCTCGGATCGTCCTTCATCGCTTCGTCAATAATGAGCTGGCTGCCTTCCGAAGGCACGGGCGTATGCACATCCGGGATTTTGTGCGGCGCCCCCCGGTAAACGCCATATTGCTCTCTCATCCCCATGAGCTGGAGCACGCGCTCCACTTCCTCATAAGATTCTTCCATCGGAGCGGCGCTTCTTGGACCGAAGTGGGCGCCGATGAAGCCTTTGATTTGTAAGCGCTGTGATAAAATTGCATGAACAATCGCGTATTGATCGTCCGCTTCGCATTGGGCATCAGTATTGATAATGACACGAACCTGCTTTTGCTCTGGAACCTCATAGGGCATAAAATGGTGCGGCATTTATGATCTCTCCTTTTTTGCATCTAAGCATTCCGCGTTAATACGGAGGAAACGGCCTTCTTCCAGCCCGAACAATGGGCTTCGCGCAGTTCCGGCAGCATTTTCGGCTGATACGATACAGCTCCTTCTCGCGATGTACCTATCGCTTCGAGTGACGGCCAAAAGCCGATCCCCACACCGCCCAAATACGCGGAGCCTAGCGCGGACAATTCAGCAATTTCCGATTTCACGACCCTTTTACCTAACAAATCAGCTTGGAATTGCATTAATTTTACATTATCAGAAGCACCGCCGTCTGCCCGCAGTTCTTGCAGCGCAACGGCCGTTTCATTTTCCATCAGTTTAACCGCGTCGTGTACTTGAAAAGCAATGCTTTCAATGGCAGCCCGAATGATGTGCGCTTTCGTCGTCCCCCGATTCATGCCCGTTATGGATGCTCTGGCATAAGAGTCCCAGTAAGGCGCGCCAAGCCCAACGAATGCCGGCACCAAATATACGCCTTCACTATCCGTCGTGTGCTCAAGCATCTGCTCCATCTCCTCGAACGTACGAAACAAGCCCAAATTATCCCGAACCCAAGTCAAGCTGTCACCCGAGGTGCGGATAACAGCTTCAACGGCATACGTCACTTTGCCGCCTCTGCCCCATGCAATAGCGCTCACAAGACCGTTGCCCGATGAAATCGGACTCTCGCCGACATTCATCAGCACGGAAGTACCTGTGCCGTAGGTGGCTTTCGCCATGCCGCTCTCAAAACACTGGTTGCCGAATAAAGCTCCCTGTGAGTCGCCGATGACCCCCGTGATGGGTACACGGCAATCGCCGAATAATTCGCTATCTTCCGTGTAGCCAAAAATCTCATCTGAGCCCTTGACCTCGGGAAGAAGCTGCAGCGGCACGCCAAAGAGGCCGCACAACTCCTCATCCCACTGTAACGTGTGGATATTAAAAAGCGAGGTACGGCTGGCGTTCGTGTAATCCGTCGCATGCGTCTTGCCCCCGCTCAGCTTCCACAGCAGCCAGCTGTCGATTGTGCCTGCGAGCAGCTTGCCATCCTCCAGCTTTTCGCGCACACCCTCTGCATGCTCCAGGATCCAGCCCCATTTCGCAGCAGAGAAATACGGATCAAGCATCAAGCCCGTCTTGCTGCGCACACGCTCCTCGTGCCCAGCCTTCTGATAGACAGCGCACTGGTCAGCCGTTCGCTGGCACTGCCATACGATCGCGGCATGCACGGGAAGCCCTGTCGTTACATCCCACAACACGGCTGTCTCCCGTTGGTTTGTGATCGTTAAGGCAGCTAAAGACTCCGGCCCGACTCCGGCTATCGCCAAAGCTTCATGAGCAGAGCGAATGACATTCGCGTAAATTTCCATAGGATCGTGCTCGACCCAACCAGGACGCGGATAGTACTGACGATGCGGGATCGCGCTTTGAGCCGTTATCTGCCCTGCGCGGTCAATAATGAGCGCTTTCGTTCCTGATGTGCTTTGATCAATCGCAAGCAGATAGGACTTTTCCATCGTCATTACTCCTGTCTGCCGAGCATGCCAAGCGCCACACGCTTAAGATTGCTGCTGCTAATGCCATAATGGCCAAAAACCTCAGCCGTCTTCCCGGCAATCGCCGGTTCGTCCGGGATGCCGATAATCCGCATCGGTACGGGCTGATGTTGAACGACGACTTCGGACACAGCTGCGCCAAGCCCGCCATGAATGCTGTGCTCTTCCACCGTGATGATGTGCCCGGTTTCCTTCGCCGCCTGAATAATGGCCTCCGCATCCAAAGGTTTTATCGTATGCATATTGATCACTCGGCAGGATACGCCCGCTTCCTTCAGGGCTTGATGCGCATCCAGAGCAACGCGTACCGTTTCTCCTGCCGCAATGATCGTTATGTCGCTGCCTTCGCGCATTTGCACGGATTTGCCAATGATGAATTCGTAATCATCCGAATCATAAACATCTTCTACTGCGTTGCGGCCAATTCGCACATAAACGCCGCCTTCGTGCTGCACGAGCGCCTCCGTCATCCGTTTCGTTTCATGCCGATCAGCCGGCATCATCACTGCGATGCCCGGTATCGCCCGCATAACGGCCACATCCTGTACGGAATGGTGGGACATGCCAAGCGCGCCGTAGCTGACGCCGCCACTAATTCCCACCAGCTTCACGTTCGTTGCCGAGTACGCTACGTCCACTTTGATTTGCTCAATGCTGCGCATGCTAAGGAAACAGGCCGGCGAGGTAACGAACGGCTTTTTGCCGCTGTGGGCAAGCCCGGCGGAAATCCCGACGATATTTTGCTCGGCAATGCCTACCTCAACGAATTGCTCCGGAAACGCTTTGGCAAAAGGCCCCATCGCCGCCGAACCCCGCGAATCGCTGGCAAGCACCATAATAGAGCGGTCGTGCTGAGCCTTCTCGAGCAATGTCTCGCATATGACCTGCCGATTTGGAATCGTGTTCATCTTAACCCACCTGTCCTTTCTGCTCGTAGTTGTCGAATGTGGCGGCTAGCTCTGCGAGAGCTTTCTCCAACTCAACTTGATTAGGCACATGATGATGCCAGTGTGGAACATTTTCGGCAAAAGAAACACCTTTGCCCTTCACCGTATTTGCCATGACAAGCGTCGGTTTTCCATTAATTTCCGGCACAGCCTCAAAGGCCTCGATCAAAGCCTGCATGTCGTTGCCATCAATCGAAACAACATGCCAGCCAAAAGCCGCCCATTTGTCCTCCAGCGGATCCAAACCCATAACGTCTTCCGTTGAGCCGCTGATCTGCAGCCGATTGCGGTCGATGATCCCGATTAAATTATCTAATTTGTAGTGAGATCCCGCCATCGCGGCCTCCCATACCGAACCCTCCGCCTGCTCCCCGTCTCCCATCAGGCAATAAGTTCGATAGGCTGCTCCGTCTTTTTTGGCAGCCAGCGCCATACCTACAGCCACCGCAAGTCCATGGCCAAGCGCACCTGTATTCATCTCGATGCCCGGCACCTTATTGTTCGGGTGTCCGATGAGCTTCGTGCCGAATTTGCTGAAGGTTGCCAGTTCTTCTTTCGGGAAAAATCCGCGGTCAGCAAGGATCGACCATAGCGATTCCACCGAATGCCCTTTACTCAAAATAAAGCGGTCGCGATCTGCCGCCTTTGGGCTCGCAGGATCAATATTCATCACACGATAATAGAGTGCGGTTAAAATATCTGTATTGCTAAGTGAACCGCCCGTGTGTCCGGTTTGAGCCTGTGCAATCATCTGCAATAAATCCATCCTGATTTGCGTTGCTTTCGCTTGAAGCGCTGTGATTTCCATAGAATCCTCCTTATTTACAGGCCCTTGCCTCGCAGCCAAGCCTGAATTTCGCTTTCCGTCGGATCAACAGGATCAGGGGATAGTCCCGGGATATACGAGCAGGCTTCATATAAAGCAGGAATGACATTGGCATGAATGCCTACGGAATGATGCACATACGGCCCTTTCACAAGCTTCTCTTCCCATAGCGGCCAGTCGTTCACTTCAACCCATACATAGGATCCACGTGTATAAGGCCCTTGAATTCCCTTGGCTTTCCCAAGGAATAATTGATAATCGCCATGATCGCCGTCAAAACGGGCCAACGTCATGCCGCCTCCTTTAATCTCACCTTCGTGAGTGCCAGGCGCATGATCGTCGAACAAGAAATGCTTGCGCAGCTTAGGCTTATTTTCAACAGAGAGAGACACAGGAAAGTTTCCGCAATGGAACAACAATTCACCGTTGGCGTTCTCCGGATGGCGTACCGTTAAATCGGCAAAGAAGGTCGGCGCCTCATTCATCGCAGCAGCTTGAACCATAACGGAGGTAATCGCGCCATGGATATCAGTCTCGCATGTTACCGGGATCTGTTCATCCGTCAATATCGCGTTCGCCAGACAAGGCATAATGCCCATCGCTTCCTGCAACGCTGACCAGCATTGAATGGCAATTGCCGTGCTGCCTGTTTGCTGTGCGTACTGCTTCATGGCTACTTTCAGTGCGGCAATTCGCCTCACGTCCTCTTCCGTCACTTCCGACCAATCCAGCTTCTCCTTGATGTAGTCCATCGCTTGCGCTAATTCCGAGGATTGCCCTTTTTCGATGCGCTTGGTAGCACGCTGAATGTCAACGAGTGTGATCGGGTGCAGCTCAATACCGAATCGCTCCAGCAATTCCCCTTCATTGCACATCATCGTCCAAAACGACGACGGTCTCGGCCCGATTTGCAAGATGCGCAGCGAACGGAACTGGCGAACCACATTCGCTGCCGAGATGAAATTTGAGAAACCCCTTTCAAAAACGGGATCATTCACACGCGTGTTCGTCACGTAGGAAAATGGCACATTAAAGCGTCTAAGCACCTTCCCCGTTGCGAATAGTCCGCACTGTGTATCTCGAAGCCGCATGCCATCCTCGAGCGGAGCTTCATCACGCGGCCCCCATAGCAGCACAGGCTTGCCTAGCGCTTTGCCTACCCGTGCAACTGTGTCTTCGGTACCGAAGTTACAGTGCGGGAAAAATACCGCATCCACTTGCTCTTGTTTGAACCGATCGATGATGAGGTCTGCGTTAATGTTATCGTCATAGAGAAGACCTTCTGAATTGATTCCCTCCAGATCGACAATATCGATGTCCAACCCGAAGTTTTGAATTTTTTCCCTAATGAGTACTTTGTACTTAAACGCATCTTCCGCGCTAAACACGAATCGGCGAGTCGGCGCGTAGCCCAGCTTTAATTTTTTCATGGATGTGCCTCCTGATAAGTTTAGCTAAACAAATAAATTTTTGAGCAATAAAAAACTAAAATGAGTATACTTCTTTTCGTCTCCGTTTAGTTAATTTTATGAATAAACTTAATCTAACATGCCAATATTGGGACGTCAATGCTGTTTTTTACGAAAGTTTAGTTATTTTTATATAAAAAGTTTAGTAAATTTTAAACGAATCATTGCATTTCCACGTCGTTAAAGATAAACTAAACTCACTCAACTAATTTAGTAAATGGGGATTGTTTGATTTGAAAATGGAAGACATTGCGAAAATGGCCGGGGTTTCCAAATCTGCGGTATCACTGGCTCTAAACGGGAAAACGGGGATCAGCTCGGAGACTCGCGACCGTGTGCTTGAAATTGCCAGAGAAAGCGGTTATTCTCCGAAACCTCGGGCATCCGCTGTCGATAACGCTGTGAAATCACTCTCATTTCTCGTTTTCACCAACTCGGGTATCGTGCTTGAAGCGTATTACCAGCAGCCCTTTTTTAGAGAGCTGATTCATTATATTGAGGATCGCTGCCGCTCCAAAGGCTATTCCTTGCTTTTCTCTTCGGTAGATATGGAGTATTTCGAACGGGAAATTCGGATGCTTGCGGAGGATAACCAAAGCGACGGCATTATTTTACTTGGCAATAACCTTAGTCCGGAGGAGATTCTGGATATTTCCAATCGCCTGGGACCACACCTCGTGGTGCTCGACAATTGCTTTGATAAGCTGCCTGTTCATTTTGTGAGCATGAATAACTTCATGGGTGCCTATCAAGCGGGGGCTCATCTATGCGGCATTGGACATACCGAAATTGGCTATATAGCTTCCAATGTTCGGATTCAGAACTTTGAGGAGCGTAAAGTTGGCTTTTATGAGGCTTTGCATGAACAGGGACTCGAAATCCATCCCGATCATATCTTTGCTGTAGCGCCGACCATGTTGTCATCTCAGGAAGATCTTAAGAAACAAATCAAGGCGTATATGGAAACGGGCCGAGAGCTGCCGACCGCTATCTTCTGCGAATGTGATTACATCGCCATTAGCGCTATGAAGACGTTATCGGAGCTAGGCATCCGTGTGCCCGAGCAAGTATCCGTCGTTGGGTTTGACAACATCTCGGAGTCACGTATCATTTCACCGGAGTTAACCACCGTTCACGTCGAGAAAAAACGCATGGCTCAATTGGCTGTTGATCTGCTGATCGAATCCATTGAGCAAGGTGTCGAGGCCACCTCCAAAATCAGGGTGGATACCCGTTTTGTTGAGCGGCACTCCTCTCACCCGCCGCGCAAGAGCGCAAATTGATGCTGGAAGTTTGGTTCCACATTGCATATTTTGCGATGGATTGTGCCTCCAGCGATTTTGGGGAACTACACGGCATCTAGCACAAAAAAGCTGCACCTTTTCGGCCATCAAACCGAAGGTGCAGCTTTTCTTTATTTTATGATCAAGACTGGGCAGTTCGCATGTTTGATCACACCGTGGCTTACACTGCCGAGGAAAATTTCCGACATGAGGCCGACACCCCGGCTGCCCATGACGATCAAATCGTGGCCATCTGTATCTGCCTGATGGCAGATGGTCGTTGACGGGTCCCCGGTCAACGTCACACTTTTGAATGCTACCCTATTCTCCATCAATTTCGCCGAAGCAGGTTCAATAATCTTCTGTCCTTCTTCGGCCAGTGTGTCGCTAAGCGGAACACTCATCAGTGGTTCGTTCAAGATGATCTGAGGACTCACATGAATAATCGTTATACGCGCATTTGGATATCCGTGCATGGCAAGTTTAATCGCATGATCCAATGCCCGATCGGATTGCTGCGAACCGTCGATAGGAACAAGAATGTGGTTGTACATAGGTTTTTCCTCCTTTGATCGTTGCCTGAACCATCCTAAGCATACTTACCCGAATCCGTGTTCCTTGAAACCCACATGTTCACGCCGCGCTTTTTTGCTCTCACGCATACCTCAGGAAACTTAAGGAAAAGATACTAGCACAACATCCTAGAGCTTGGAGAAAATACCATATGTTCGCTCGTTGGCTGAGCTCCAAAAAACATCCGAATCTTCCTAAACCAAACACCATCGTAGAACCGGCAGCTTCCATGCCTTTATTCGCAACCATTCAGGAAAATACGGATTATGTCAGGCAAGCTCTCGGAAACAGCACGGATATTGTGATTAGAGAGTTTACCTATAACTCGATTACAGAGGACGTCGCTATTTTATACACCGATGGCCTTGTGGACGGGAATGTCATTAACGATTTCATTATGCGAGCCATGATGACAGATTCCATGGACATTGATCCTGCTGAAAACCCTTTTGACGTCTTGGAACTGCATACGCTGACGATTGGAGAAATTCAGCAAGTCTCCGATATGAAAAAATTGTTCCATCATATTCTCTCGGGCGATTCGGTCATCCTGATGAACGGCTACACGACGGGTCTTGCAGCAAGCACGAAAGGCTGGAAAGACAGGGGTGTAACGGAGACAAATGTTGAAACGGTTGTCCGCGGACCGCGCGAATCTTTCTCGGAATCGATTCGAACGAATACAGCACTCATCCGCCGAAAAATTAAAGATCCGAATTTATGGGTGGAAACTTTTCAAGTCGGCAAAGTGACTCAAACTGACGTCGTGCTGATGTATCTGCACGGGATCGCCCAGGATTCGCTTATTATTGAAGCTCGCAATCGGCTGAATCAGATTGACATTGACGGGATCTTCGAAAGCAGCAATATTGAGGAGCTTATCCAGGATGAAGTCATCACGCCTTTTCCAACCGTTTATAACTCGGAACGTCCGGATGTCGTCGCACTTGAATTGATTCAAGGCAAAGTTGCCATTCTCGTCGACGGTACCCCTTTCGTGCTGATCGCTCCCGCCTTGTTTGAAACCTTCCTCAAAGCTTCCGAGGATTATTATCATCGCGTAGATATCAGCACGTTAGTCCGGATACTCCGTTATGCCGGGTTTCTCATCGCATTATTAGCGCCATCCTTCTACGTGGCCATCACGACGTTTCATCAGGAAATGCTGCCGACGCAGCTGCTCATTTCCCTTGCTGCGCAGCGAGAAGGCATTCCCTTCCCGGCTTTCATCGAAGCTTTGCTGATGGAAATCACCTTCGAAGTGCTGCGGGAAGCCGCACTGCGGATGCCACGAAGCATCGGTTCGGCGTTGTCCTTCGTCGGGACATTGGTCATTGGGCAGGCAGCCGTTGAAGCCGGTATTGTTTCGGCGGCGATGGTGATCGTGGTATCCATTACCGCGATATCCAGCTTCGTTTTTCCTTCCTATGACTTATCGAACGCTATTCGCATCTTGCGGTTTCCCTTGATGGCATTAGCGGCTTCGTTCGGATTTTTCGGGATACTGGCCGGACTACTTGGGTTAATTTTACATTTGAACAGTTTACAATCATTTGGCGTGCCTTATCTAAGCCCTTTTGCTCCTCTGGAATTAAACAAACAAAAGGATGCCTTGTTTCGAATGCCTTTTCAGTCGTTATTTTCCCGAGTTCGTACGATTCATACCCATAACGTTGTGAAGAAAGCAAAAAGAAAACCATTCCGACCTTAAGGGAGGCACGAGGTCATTTGATATCCCGGATGCGACTAACCGCCTGCTTACTCCTCATCATCTTCTTATTAAGCGGCTGTTGGAGCCGCAGAGAACTGAACGATATCGCGATTGCAGAAGGTGTCGGCATCGATATCTCAGATGGCCAGTTTGAGTTAACCGTTCAAATTGTGAACCCACGGAGTGTAACGAAGGAAAAAGGGAATGCTGAAGTTCCCATCATCGTCTATTCTTCCAAAGGCGTGACTCTGAATGAAGCTGTCCGAAGATTGACATCGTCGATTTCAAGGAACATTTATTTCGCCCATATCCGCATCCTTGTGATTTCTGAGGATCTGGCCTCAAAAGGCATCGTCAATGCGATGGATTATCTCATGAGAGGAAGCGAATTCCGGACGGATTTTGACGTTGTCATTGCCAGAAACAACACAGCCAAGGACTTATTAAGCGTCATGACACCGCTAGAGAAAGTTCCAGCCAACTATATCTTCAATTCTCTAGAAGCAGCCAAGAAAGAGTGGACTTCTGCCGTCACAATTAAACTCGATCAATTATCGAGCGGTCTCGTAACCCCAGGAAAAAGCTCCGTTGTCTCCGGCATACAAATTGTAGGTGATCCTACGACGGGCAAGAGAATTAACAATATCGACTACACGTCCCCCCGCGTGAAGCTGCAATATTCGGGCAACGCAGTCTTTAAAAAAGATAAACTCGTTGGATGGTTGAACGAGAAAGAGTCCCGCGCATACTCCGTCATTACGAATCAATCCATGCGCTCTTCCATCCACCTCGTCTGTCCCGATGGCGGGAACATTGGCATCGATATTGCCCGCGTCAAAAGCAAGATACACGCTGTTATCAAAAACGATAAACCTGAAATTTATATCAACACCCGAACGGAAGGAAATGTCTCTGATGTAGAGTGTAAAATCAATCTATTCAAAACAGAGACGATCGCCTATTTGGATGCACAATACGCTGATTTTTTTAAATCCAATATGGAGAAAACCATTAAAAAGACGCAGCAGTTAGGGACGGATATTTATGGTTTCGGGGAAGCTGTCCATCGGGCTGATCCGACCTATTGGAACAAAGTCAAGGATAATTGGGAACAGGTCTTTAAGCAGATCGATCCCCATATGAATGTGGTTGCCAAAGTGAGAGGTACAGGTACCTTGGGAGATTCTGTAGTCAATGATGCAAAGGAGTAGCCTTCATGTTAATTGGCATCAGTATACTTTTGATTTCCATCCTGATTGCGTGGTATGAACTTCCGCGTTTGTGGAAACAAGGATGCAGGAAGACGGTTTGGTTGTACGTTATTCTCATGCTGATCGGCAATGTGCTTGCTACGTTCAAAGGGATGGGAAAAATACTTCCAAATCCAGGCGATGGCATTACGTTTCTTATGGCTCCATTAAGCAAACTGTTATTGCAGATGGGGTTGATTAAATAAGTTGGGCTCGGCATAGGGAGGCAGAGCATGAACAACGAGAGTACTTTAACCGCTCGGCAGCTCATGATATTTATTTTCTTGATTTCGCTGGGGACAACGATCCTTGTCGTCCCCTCCATTTTGGCTGCGCAATCCAAACAGGATGCCTGGATCTCCGGAATTACGGCGGTGTGCGCAGGTATGCTCTTCATTTGGATGTATGTTAAGTTAGCTCGGATGTATCCGGATATGACCCTATTTGATATGAATGAGTACGTATTAGGCAAATGGCTGGGCAAAGCGGTAACACTTCTCTACATCTACATCATGTTCATTATAAGCGCACAGGTGCTATTCTATATTGGCGCCTTCATGACGACCCAGATCATGCCTACGACACCTATTCAATCCATTCATTTACTCATGATCACTTTTACTGTTATTGGCGCAAAGCTGGGTGTGGTCATCTTAGCGAGGACCGGGGAAATCTTTTTTCCATGGATTGTCTTGCTGTTTTTCTTATTGGTGATCTTTGTAGCTCCCCAGTCCAATATTAAAAATCTGCTTCCAATTGGGGAAGCAAGCTTCATGTCCATTGCTCGTCCGGCTATGTTTATGATCGTGTACTCGTTTTTCCCAATTGTTTTCACGCTCTGTTTAACCTCCAAAGAGGCCAGATTCCCTGCAAGGTTCGCGAAATCCTTCTTCTACGGGGGGATAACAAGCGGAGTCATGATGATCATCGTCACATTACTTGGCATTCTGGTGATGGGAGCGGACCAGTCATCACGGCATGTATATGCCACCTATGCGCTAGCCAAAAAAATTAGCGTTGGGAATTTTCTGCAACGGATTGAGGTTACGGTCGCTTTCCTATGGTTTATATCCATTTATTTTAAGCTGACGCTCTATTTTCACGTAGCGCTCAAAGCCGTTGCTTCCCTTTTTCAGCTCCAAGATTATAAATCACTTGCAACGCCTACAGGTCTCATCGTGATCGTGCTTTCTTTAATGGTATACCCCAATGTAGCTTACATCCACGAATGGGACCAACATACCTGGGTACCTCTGGGCTTATGCTTCGGCTGCCTGCATCCCGGTCTGCTCATCATCATCGGCTACATGCGCAGAAAAAAAGTTAAAAACAGCTAAACAAGGATGTGCTTGCATGGGCAAAGAGTCCATCACACCGCGGCAACTCATGATCATCGTCATCCTTTATTCCATAGGTACAGCTATCCTGGTCATACCAGCGTCGATAGCCGCGGATGCCAAACAGGATGCCTGGATCCCACTTGTGATTAGCATTGGTCTGGGCGCAATCTTGACCCTCCTTTATACAGCAGTGGCGAAAAAATATGCGGTCTCATCTCTTTTCGAGATCAACGACCTCGTTTTTGGCAAGTGGCTGGGCCGAATGATCACCTTGGGCCTCACCTTTCTGACGCTTATTTTTGGCGCTCAGGACGTTTTTTACGTCGGCCATTTCATGAGCAATCAAATTATGCCTTCAACGCCGATCCAGGCGATTAATATCCTCTTCATGCTGGTAGTCATGATGGGAGCCAAGCTGGGGCTGGTTGTTTTTCTTAGAACGGCTGAAATTTTCTTTCCTTGGCTCATCCTGTTGTTTGCCTTATTTATGACCATGAATATCCCGAATATGGACACGAACAATCTCTTGCCGATTGGAGAGGCAACCGCCATTCCCATTACCAGGTGTGTGATCAGAATCCTCTGCTTTACGTATATCCCTTTATTTATTACGATTGGCCCGATTATCAATCTAGTTGCAAATGTAAAAAGAGCTGCAAAGGGATACCTTGTTGGCGTTGTGATAAGCGGATTGGTTTTGCTTTTGCTTGTGGTATCCAGTGTGTTGGTGTTAGGACCAGATACGACGGCCATGGAATCGTTTCCCAGTTATGCCTTGGCGCAAAGAATCAGCATCGGCAATTTCTTGCAGCGCATCGAAGTTGTCGTAGCTTTCTTATGGCTGGTCTCTATTTTCTTCAAAACATCCATGTACTTTCATACAACACTTCGAGGTTTAGCGCACACATTTCAACTACGCGATTACAAATCGCTGTGTACGCCTATCGGGCTAATCGTTACCGTCCTGGCTCTTGTCGTTTACCCCAATGGCGCATTCGAACAAAAATGGGATAACCACACTTACATCCCTCTCGCCATTCTCATAGGCATTGTTTATCCGCTAAGCGTGGTACTGATTGGATGGATGAGAGGTCGGTTGGCGACAAAATAAAAAAAACCTGACGGAGATCAAAGTTGATCCGTCAGGCTTTCCTTACTTCAACTCCGCCACAAGATTCGGCGGCACTTCCCCTTGAACACCCTTCACCAAATTCGTTGCGGCAAGCATCGCCATATCAGAACGCGTTTGATGGGTGGCCGATCCGATATGCGGCAAAGTGACGACATTCGGCATTTTCAATAATTTGTTCTCCGGATCTACCGGCTCTTGTTCAAAAACATCAAGACCCGCTCCGCGAATCCGCCCTTTTTCCAATGCGTCAATGAGTGCTTCTTCATCCACGGTTTGACCGCGGGACGTGTTGATAAAGATGGCGGTGTTCTTCATAAGCGCCAGCTCTTCGCGGCCGATTAAACGGGTCGTTTCAGCTGTCAGCGGCGTCATTAACACGACAAAGTCAGACTCTTTCAGCAGCTCCTGCAGCGACCGGTAAACCACACCCAGCTTCTGTTCAGCTTCTTCTTTCCGGCTGCGATTGTAGTACATGACCTCCATATTAAAACCAAACTTCGCCCGTCTGGCTATAGCCTCCCCGATGCGCCCCATGCCGATAATCCCAAGCTTGGCGTGATGAACATCGATGCCGAAAATGTGATCATCGCTTCCCTTTTTCCACTTGCCGGCTTTCACGTAAGCGTCTAGTTCCGGTATTCGCCTTGCTGCGCCCAAAATAAGCCCGAACACCGTATCGGCCACCGTCTCATCCAATACGCCTGGTGTATGCGTTCCCATAACACCTCTGGCCTTCATGGCCGCCGTATCTAAATTGTTGTAGCCTACCGACACATTGCTTACAATTTTGAGCTTCGGCGCATGATCCAGCAATTCTTGATCAATGCTTCCGCCGGAGATTAAGAGTCCGTCCATATCGGACAGCTCCTCTAAAAGCTGTTGACGAGGAATTTCTTCTTCCCTGTCCCATTTTCGATAATCGCAGTGCTGTGCAATATACGCTTCTACTTCACTTGGAACTCGCTTTGCAAGAAAAACTTTCGGTCTCATCTTCAAAACTCCTCTCCTTACTATGTAAGAATCGTACCACAAATTGCTAGATTCAGATAAGCTCTTTTTGCTTTTTTAAAATGAGGTACAAAATGAAACTGCACACGGCGCAGATCGCCGCGCACAACCCGATGAACCCATATCCGGTCTGGAGGCCGCGAATCAAACCGATTTGCGTGTCCGATCCAACCCCGTTTTTGACCAATTCAATAACGCCGCCAATGAGATAGTTGCCGATGACACTGCCGACGCCCATGAGCGTAACCGTGAATGTAATGGCCGTATCGGTTCCGTTCGGGTATCTTTTGGCAATAAAGGCCATAACGGTTGGATAAATCATCGCGATACCGATTCCCGCCGCTGCGAATAGGAAGGCAAGCGGTTCTCCGCCCACTATGGCACCAAACGTGCATAGCGCAGAAAATCCAGAGAAAATAATCAGCGACAAAATGAATCCGATTTTATCCGTAATCGGACCCAAAATTAACCTTGCAAGCGTAAAACAGAGAAAAAAGGCAGAAAGCATGCCGGAAGCCTTCACATCTTCCCACTTGTACGCTTTCTCCAGGAAATTGACTAACCACCCGCCTACCGCGAGTTCCGATACAACGCCAAAGGAAAGAATCAGGACCATGAACCACAGAACTCGATCACGCATCAGTGTTTTCAAAGGAACCCGGTCTTCATGGGCAACTTCATCGGAAGGAAAAGAGCTGCGCAATGCAAAAAGGATGGGAAGTATGGACAACGAAAGCATGGCCACATACATGCCGCGCCAATCGAGCATATGCCCGAATACGCTTACAGACATAAGTCCTGTTGCAATCAACGGAGCAACCGTGGAACTAAGTCCATAGAAGCCATGCGTGAGATTCATCATCGTTCCCGTATTTTTCACAAAGATTCTCGCCCCCAGAATCGCGAGTGCAATCTCCAGCATCCCGTTGCCGATATACATGAGAAAATAGGAAGAGGAAAATATTGGAAAACTATTGGATAAATAAATACACACACCTGACAGGATCATCACGCCAAAAGCAGCGATACTGACGATTTTAATTCCCCATAGGCGGGTTAAAAAAGCCGTGAAGGAGCAAGCGATGAGATAACCCAGCGCATTGAGAGACAGCAGTGTCCCAAGCTGCGATTCATTCAGCATAAAATCGAATTGAATGCGCGGGATCGCGGGTCCCTTAATATTTTCTGAAAAGCCAAACACAATGAAGCCTAGAAAAATCGTAGCCAGTTGCATGGCGTAGACCTTTTTGGACTGTTCCAAACGTTGTTCCACGTTGTTATTCCTCCATGCAGCTTAATTCATTTGAAGTCGCCAATATAATACGCAAAGATAGGTTCAATCGGTTTGAAGTACAGATAGCCGTCTTCTTCCCAAGGCTGGAAGTGCAAATCCATGCGCGAATCCTGCCAGTTCTCCGGAGTTCCCTTCGTTGTCAATCGACCGGGTACCACCGGCTCTTCGATAACTTTTGGAAATTCTTGATAGCCAAACAGCAGGTTCTCGTGCATCGCAATGATCTCGTATTTGTCCCCTGTGAACGACCGTTCTTCCTGAAGCTGATAATGATAATAGATATAACTGCTGATCATCTCAGGTTTCAGATGCGCAACCCTCCCGACGCGTTTCTCTACCCGATCCTTACGCAGCCAGTGTTCGTAATCAGCCGGCTCATTAAAGTGAAACACGTCAATCATAGGAATCCACTTGCGCGGTTCCGCATGACCAGGCCAGTCCTTCAGATAAGGGACAGCTGCACCGGCGATTTCATCAGGACTTAACCGGCCGTCTATACACTCATAATAGAGGAATAGACTATTTCTCCACACATAAGCAGCAGCGGTCATTAACTCACCTTGCACGATGCGTTGTTTGGCCTGCTCACTTCTTTCCAAAGCTTTTACACCCGCAGATCCTTGCCCCTCTTGAAATTCCGCTCGATAGATCATTCTTGTAATCATTTAAACTCTGCCTCAACTTTCTATGAGATCATGATCAACAAAACTGATTATACCACTGTTAGCCAAAGCGTGGCGCGACAAAAAAAAGACCCACAGCGATGTGCTGAGGATCATTTATACGAAAAGCCATGACATTCAATTTTCAATTGATTGTCATGACTTTTTATATGCAGGTACTGCTCTGTCACGTATCCTACTCGTTCAAGAAGGTTGTTGCCTTGCTCTGGATCAGCTTTGCTACTTCCAGCGCAGTCTTTTGCTCACCAAAGAAAGCTCTAGCCTCATCACCTATCATGGCAATTACACTACCGTCTACCATGGGATAATTATCTGCAGTACTTAGGAGCTGTTTGAACTTTTTGAATTCTTCATCCGATACCTTAGGCACTTTTCCGTCCTTTAGCTTATACGTACCGCTTTTCACCTGCTCCTGAATGCTGTTTAATGTCTTCTCATTCACAGACTTAAGCAGCGAAAAGCCCTCTCTCTCTTGCAGAGACTGCCCCTCTTCCGATAACAAGAAGGTAATTACCTTCCAAGCCTCCTCTTTCACCTGAGACCTGGCTTGAATCGCAAGTTGGGTCGAGGTAACAATCCGGGTTCCACCTGTTTGCTCGGGTTTTTGCAGCAGCTTCGGATTGGCGAAAAACTGGTGCAAACCATCTATAAAATCTACGGGTGATCGCAAAACAGTAGAATAGAACATTTGCTTGCCTACATCAGCAGGTTCCGAGGTCATGACTTTGTCATTATACATTTTCTTAATTTGCTGCATCGCTTCAATGAATAAAGGGGAGTCAAATGTTGCCTTTTTTGCATTATGGTCAACAAATTGTGCGTAATGATCGACCATCATTTCTTGCAGTAGAATTTCTGGCGGATCATTGGCTAACGCGTAACGTCGCTCCGTGCCGCTTTGCCCCATTTTCTTCGAGGTCTCCGCAAACTGCTTCCAGGTCCAATTCTTATCATCAACTTTCGTATTTCCAAGAATATCTCCATCACCGACGAAAGCCCGCAAGAAAAAACCGGAAGGAATCGTATACAAACCTCCATTTAACTTTAAGGCATCCAAGACATTTGTTTGTAAATCACTTTTATTCACTGTCTGGTCTTGTTGCATGTTGTCATTCATGTTCAGCAGAAGCTTTTTGTCCAAATAATCGCCGATCGGCAGTGAACTGATTTCGAAGATATCTGGCCCTTTTCCTGATAGCAGAGCTGCATTCGTCGTCTTCTGGTATTTCTCATACTCATTTGTAAACTGAATTTGAAGATCGATGTCAGGATATTTTTCTTCAAACTTCTTCTCTACTGTCTGGTAATAAGGATTTGCCGCTTGTAAAGCCATCGTAACGACAGTTTTCCCCTTTGCCGCCCCTGATCCTGTGACCTCCTTGCTTGCCGCTGAGTCATCACGGCTTCCGGAACTGCACGCTGTCGCTACCGCCATTAAAAAACTCATAATTATGATTGATTGACACTTCTTCATCGTATGAATCCTCCTATTTCTCTCTCAGTTGCATGCTTAATTACTCTAGACGTACTCGGTTTCCATCTTGTAAAGGCTCACTGCTCTCCAAGATCACCATGTCTTCCTCATAAAGGCTATCGGATTGAACCATCGAATCTTTGTTATTTCTTTCGCTGTATTGCAACCTGACTTTACGGACTATGAATTCGTTGCCCAATGCATTTCTCATCTCTTCCAATTTATAAACGAACATACCGTCTCGATCCTGATGAATCGCTTCATTCGATAGCATCCAACCCTCTTCACGCGACCGCTTCTCGAGCTTGATTCGAACCTGCTCACCCCCCTTCAATTCAGCATCAACGACCTTCACGCGAAGAACCTTCTGAGGCACTAATATCGTCTTGCCTGCTTCTCCATCAGAGGAACTTACGGTTCGAGGTTCTGCATCCGCCATTTCATCAATTGTTCCGTTGATGAAACGCGTATAGGGTTCTTGATCAGCATGTACTTCGACCTCTATTTTCTCTCCTGCCGACATTCCTAAGCTGGTCAGAAGAGTTGAATCGACGGATAGATTGAAACGGTAGCCAAGGCTGTTATTCGTGATAAGAATCTCCGGTTCTCCCCCCGAAACCAACCCTTCCGTAGCATTGACCTTCGTTATGAGGCCATCGAACGGAGCCGTCATTTCCTTATGGGCTGCCAGTCCATCTCTCAATTCGTTAATTTTGCGCTCCTGCGCAGCAAGATCGAGCTTTCTCGTCTCAAGATCGCGCCTTGCCGTTCGAATCTTGATGTCATCCCCGTCCATGGCCGACAGGATGAACTGATCTTGCGCATTCTGAAGCTCGATGTTTTGCTTGTCCAGGTTGGTTATAGCATCTTCCAGCTCATGTTCGGCCGCTTTGCTGTCATAACGGATGAGCGGTTGCCCTTTTTTTACAGGATCACCTCCTTTAACGAGAATCTGCTGCACTTTCCACCCGGCCGTATTCGACAATTTAGCCTCATAGAACGGTTGTAGACTGCCGCTGCCTTCAATTGTAAATACGAGGCTCCCTTTCATCGGCTTTTCCGTTCTCACTTTCGGTAATGCTAACGACTGCAAGGTATTGCTGAATAGCGAAAAGAACACAAGTAATCCCATAAAAACAAGGAATACGACTTGAATGCTTTTCTTTCGGCCAAATACAGCCGGCTCCTTCTCCAACCCCGTTCCCCCTTTCTTCTCTCGAATAAACTTTTCGCAAGACTAACCCTTGAGGCCAGACAATTGAATACCTTCTATAAAGTACGATTCCGCGTACAGAAACAGCAGCACCATCGGAGCCATATAGAGCACGGATGCAGCAAAAGCAATCCCTGGCTCGCCGCTTATCCTGGATAAATACACGGATAATGGCTGCTTGAACGGATCTTCCAGAAAAACGATCGGCTGCTCCACCATGTTCCAATAGTCAACGAACAGAAGAAGAATTAGGGCTGCCAAACCCGGCGTAATCATAGGGACAATGATGGTGTAGAAAATCCGCAAATGACCGGCTCCATCCATCTTGGCCGCTTCCATATAGGCATATGGAATTTCCAGCATGAACTGTCTAAGCATGAACACTCCGAAGGCTGCGAAAATACCTGGTAAAATGATCGCACTCGGACTATTCAAAAGCCCCAACTTATCCGCTATCATATAATTGGGCACCAGAGTCACTTGAAACGGCATCAGCATCGTAAAGACATATACGAGAAACAATGGCTCTCGCCCGCGAAATCGCAGCTTGGAGAAGGCATAAGCAGCAAGCGATGCTACCAAGGTCTGGCCTGCGATAATCGGTATGACCATAAAAGCCGAATTCCAGAACATTTTCAAATATCTAGGACTGCCTACTAACACCTTGCCATACTGTTCCAAAGTCACTTGATCCGGGAGTAATTTGATATTCACGAAACGAGCCGCTTTGTTCATCTGCCCAATAGGACTGTAGTTGATGCTGATTTCTTGGGCAGTCATTAATGAATTGGTAAAAGTAATAACAATAGGAAATAACAACACGAAGGCTATGACGCCCATAACAATCGTTAACGCAATTTTTCTCAGGATACTAGCAACAAACACGACTCCTTCCCCCTACTCCATAAACTGCCGATACCGGCGCTCTAGTATAAACATGCCTATGACGATCAGAAGAATACAGCCGGCCATCAAAATCGCTGATGCAGTCAGCTTTTGAATATCCAACGACGTGAACATGTTGTTCATATAATGCTGCAGCATATAAATACTGTCATGCGGATAATCACCCGCAATCAGATACGTTTCCCGGAACACTTTAAACGAATTAATGATCGACATGATGACTACAAAAAACATGGTGGATGTTAGATAGACCATCGTAATACTGCCAAACTGCCGTAAGCGCCCAGCGCCTTCGATTTTGGCGGTTTCGTAATAATCCTTCGGAATTTGCTGAAGTCCCGCTAAGAAAAGAATCACGTTATAGCCGATGTTCTTCCATATATACACAACAATGATGACCGTTCGGGCATCATCCGTTTTCATCCAGTCCACACGTGCGATCCCGTAGCTGTTCAACCAGGCATTCAAAGAGCCGTTCCAGTCCAATAAAATCTGCCAGACAAGCAGTATGGAAGCGACAGGAACGACAAGCGGCAGCACATATGCCATACGAAGCCAGTTACGAAAATAAATATTCTGGTTTAACAACAGCGCCAAGCTAAGCGAAAGCACAAGCATGAGCGGAACACTAACAATACTGAAGTAAAACGTATTGAAAGCTGCCTTCCGGAAGGAGTCGCTTGCAAGCAGCGCACGGTAATTATCCAATCCCACAAAGCGGCTATCTACCGTACCGTCCATGAAGGAATTGTACAAACCCATAGCAAACGGGATCAGGTAGAATAGCGCAAATCCGATACCGCTCGGCGCAAGAAACATCCATGCCGCTGAAGCATCCTTACATAAACCTTTCATCTACTCCCTCCTCTCTTACATGTAGATTAAGATGAACTTTTAAAAAAAAAGCAGGGTAAAACTTAAAGTTTTTCTAAAGTCAGAAAAAAAACACCGCCTTGAAAGGCGATGTCAACCTTGGGGTATACGGACTTCAAATAGTGTACGAATTAAATTGCTTTGAACTGTTATTGTGCCATGATGCTGCTCTACAATATTCTTTACGATAAACAGGCCTAAACCGGAGCCGCCTTCTTCATGCGTTCGGGCCATATCCCCCGTAAAAAACATATCAAAGAGATGCGGCAGCTCCTCCTGCGGAATACAATCTCCATAGTTGACCACTTGGATCACAGCCTCTCGACCGTCCGAATGGCCAATAATATCGATAAACAGCCCGTCTGCACCATAGCGAATGGCATTCGTCAGAAGATTCTCAAATACGCGTGCAAGCAGATCTCCGTCACCCCAAACGAGCATATGCGGTGTCATTTTCATTCTGATTAATAAGTTTTTTTTAGTTATGACAGGAAATAATTCCTCCGTTAATTGGATGAGAAGCTCATTGAGATCGATCGTTCTTGTTTCGAGAGGAAGCCTGCCATAGTTCATTCGAGCGATTTCAAAAAGCTCGTCAATCAGCCTTTCTAACCGTTGTGCTTTGGTGTAGGCAATGCGTGTATAGTGATTCGTTTGATCGCCCGTTAGTCCATCCGATTGAAGGATAAAATCCAAATAACCGATCACAGAAGTCAGAGGCGTACGCAAATCATGAGCCAAATTCAGTACCAATTGCTCCTTGCTGGTTTCCGCAAAATCGCCCCTTTCCATCGCTTGTTGCAGCTTCTCGCTTGCCCGATTAATGTTTCTCGCGACATCACCGAATTCATCATTGGAGGACAGGCGAATACGGCTGTTGAAATCACCTTTCGCGAGCTGGTTAATTCCATTGGATATGACATGAAAATAGGTCGCATATCGTTTCGTGAAGAGATAGAAGAAATAAAAGGAGAGAGGAAGAAAGATGAGCAGAAAGAAATTGATATCCCCGATATCTCTTATGAAATAACGTACTTTCGTTAAGGGATTTTCATACCTGGTCGTGTAGTAGTAAGATTGAAGGACTTTAAAAAGGATGTAAGTGATTACCGCTGATATAGACATACTTAAGCCAAACCATAAAATCATTCTAAATCGAAAACTCCGGAACATGCTAGCCATGGAATGAGTACCCCACCCCCCAGACGGTTTTTATCCGTTTGGTTTTATGCACGTCTTCCTCCAGCTTTTTCCGCAGAGAGCGAATATGCACCATGACCGTATTGCTGCCCTCATAATAAGTCTCACGCCACACTTGTTCGAAAATATGTTCCGAGCTAAACACTTTCTTAGGATGTCGGGCCAACAGGTGTAAGATATCAAACTCTTTCGGAGTTAATTCAATGGGTTGTCCGTATAAAAAAACAGTACGTTCTTCGGGATAGATGAACAATCCACCAGCCTCCAAAACAGGTCTAGCTGTTTGCGTCGACTGATTGAATTGCTTAGATCGCCTCAACTGCGCGTTGACTCGCGCTACCAACTCCATCGGGTTGAATGGCTTGGTCACATAATCATCCGCCCCTCTTACCAATCCCGCAATCTTGTCGAGATCGGACGTTTTGGCGCTTAAAAAAATGATAGGGAAGTGATGCTTCTCTCGTATCTGCCTGGTTACTTCATAACCATCGTGCTTAGGCATCATAATATCCAAAATCGCCAAATCAATGACATGCGCGTCACAGACAGCTATAGCCTCCTGACCGTCAGCTGCTTTCAAACATCGATAGCTCTCTTTCTCTAAATGAAGTTCGATAAGATCGGCAATCTCCGTCTCATCATCAGCTATCAAAATGGTAATTGACATCCTTCTTTCCCACCTCTATAAATTTTTTCACTAGTCCAATAGCAGCTATAGCCAGCCGCTCACTCAAGGATAAGGAAAAATATTTAAGAAGATATGAGTGTAAAAATTAAAACTTTCTTAAATTGTTAATGACAGAGGGGGGTGAATATATGTAGCGTATACGATAATAGGTGTCACTGCCATGACCATGGAGAAGCTAGAAGCTCATTTATCTGCTATAATGGGGTAAACATCAAGACACTTTCTTCGCGAGGTGATCGTCATGGTTAACACACGTCTTTCCGTTGCCATTCATATAATGGCTCTAGTTCATACGAACCCCAAGGCTTCTTCGGATATGATTGCAGGAAGCGTCTCAACGAATCCCGTTGTCATTCGCAGAATTACCAGCATGTTGAAAAAATCCGGCTTGCTATCTTCAAGAGTAGGCGTTGCGGGGTTTGCCTTGACCAAAAGTCCAAGCGAAATCACCTTATATGATATCTATAAATCCGTCCAGTTGGAGTCTGAGATTTTCAATATCCATGATAATCCGAATCCAAATTGTACGGTCGGCAGGGAAATTCAACAAACTTTGGACGTGACCTTTGAAAGTGTGAAAGCAGCCATGGAAAATGAGCTTAGAAATAAAACGCTACAAGATGTTATTTATCATATCTTCAAGTAGTACAGGCTTTTTTTCGTCTATGTTGTAACAATAATTATTACAGAATTCGAACCATTTTAGGAGGAAAAACAATGAAAATCGCCATCATCGGCGCCGACGATTCATTAAGGGATTGGACTGCAAAAAGAAGCTCGCCAATTCCCATTCTAAACTTGAGAAGCCTGTTCCATTCTAAAATGGAGCAGGCTTTTTTCTTTGGAGCGTGCTGATCCTGGGCTCTACCCAATTTCTTCTTTTAGCATCAGATCAGGAACCAAACTATTCAAATTTAATAAGATAGTAATACAAGCATTTATGGTAGAGGAGATTCCATGTAGTGAAAGGGGATTGCCTTGGTGATTATGAATAAAAAACCTAATGAGTTGATTACTGTCCTTATCCCTACATTTAACCGTGCACATTATTTGAGTGATGCGATTAAAAGTGTGATTGCCCAAACCTACCAAGGGTGGAAGCTGATCATACTCGACGATGCTTCGACAGACGGGACGCCTCAAGTGGCAAGCGCCTTTCTCGATGATCCACGCATTCAATTCGTTCGATTTCAGTCGAATCGAGGGACCGGAGCTGTATTGTCGGATGGGCTGAAGTTAGTACGCACCCCCTATTTTATCATTTTGGATTCCGATGATTGGTTAGATATACGAGCACTACAGATCTTGCTTGATGAGATGAATAAACAGAATGAATCAACTGGACTTGTGTTTGGCAATACGGTTTTCTGGACTGAAAGTGAAGACGGTATTGGAATAAAAGGAGTGCAAAAACATAAATCATTCAAAAACAAATATGAGTTTATGCTGTATCGTCCTATGATTTTCCCTAGATTTTTCCGCACAGAAGCCGTACGTGCCGTAGGGGGATTCGAACTTGATGATCCGCACAAAGGACGCTATATGGAAGATCGTTATCTTTTATTGAAAATGATTAACAAATACCGGTTTCATTACTTAGATTGCCATTTATACCATCATAGATCACATGAAGCCAATATTTCGGGAATTCGTAACCGTCATTTTTTCGAAGAAACGCGCCGCTATGTTTATACGAAAATGCTGCAACTATGGGGCAATGAGTACGAACCCGTCTTTGAGTATTCCTATGGCGGGTGGCTGCATCTGCAGAAGCTGCTCCCGATGTCTGCTCATAGAACCCCCTTGCAGTCAGATTCTTCCTCCACATTAACTGCTGTTTCTTCTACTGCCCCCAAGGTTACGGTTGTCATGCCAACCTATAATCGTTCCGCATTTATCCAAGCCTCAATCGAGAGTATCCTTATCCAAAGCTTGAAAAAATGGCATTTACTTATCATTGATGACGCCTCTACGGATCATACTGAGGCAGTCGTAGCCGAATATCTTCATGATCCCCGAGTTACTTACGTAAGGCGACCCGTGAACGGCGGTATCGGCCGGGTGCTGAACGATGCATTAAAACTTATTGAAACTCCCTATTTTATGCAGCTAGATGCCGATGATTGGGTAGAAACTCATACACTGGAAACCTTGCTTGGCAGTATGGAAAAAGCAAGTCCGGATACTGCCTTAGCGTATGGAAACTCCATGCTTCACAATCGAAAGAAAGATGGTTCTTATGTATCTACTCCCCAAATGCACCGAACATTTGATAGCAAATTTGACACGCTGGTCTATCGATGGATGGTCATCCCTCGCTTTTACCGGACATCGGCAGTTCGACAAGTTGACGGATGGGATTTGAATGTTCCTTTTAAAGGACGGCACATGGAAGACAGGCAAATGTTTTATAAACTAGCAGAGAAACATCGTTTTTTATATGTAGATCAATTATTTTACAACTACCGCTTGCACGGCACGAACCTGACCCTATCCAATGTAGAAAAGTATGCTGAAATACGGACTTATCTAGTCCAATATTTTTTTCATAAATGGAATGGCCCCAAAGAAACCGGGTGCGTGATGGAATGGCACAATAACCCATGGGGGTGGCCGCAATTTACTATGGTTCCCATCAAACAAAGAAAAAAGTACACCTACTATTTGGGTGCACGCTCATACAGCGAGCTTACGCCTAAGATTATTGAGCACATAAGAAAAAAAGAGAAAAAAAACCTGCAAAAACGCTCTATCGTTATTTTCGCCCTAGATCATGTAAATATAACAGGAAAGTATATCAAAGGGTATTTATTGAAAGACCACGTTCAAACTACGAAGCATGAAGAATGCTTTTTCCCTTTACCAGAGAGCGATGTCTACTTATATAATGACAAGATGCACAAAGAGGCTAAGAGACTATTATCAGCAATTGGCTGTAAACTTGTCACTTAGTCCAAACTTTTTTAAAAAACCTCGTTTGATTGGAGGAACTTTAAGTGAATAACGTCGAGCAAGCTTCCAAACGGAGTCGGGTCGCCATCATAGGGCTCGGGTATGTAGGGTTGCCACTTGCAACGCTGTTTGTGAGAGGTGGATTCGATGTAACCGGGTTCGATATTAACCGAGAGACTGTTCAGAAACTTCATAATAAAGAAATATCCCTCTCTGGATTAAATGAACAAGAAGCTCGTTTCCTTCACTCATCCGATCATTTCACTGCGACGTACGACCCCAATGACCTCTGTGACGCTCACGCAATCATCATCTGTGTTCCAACACCACTCACCCCTAACCGTCAACCTGATCTTCAGTATATAGAAGCAGCAGCCGACACCGTCAGGAAAATCCTTAGAAGGGGACAACTTGTCATCCTAGAAAGCTCAACATATCCCGGAACCACTAAGGATATTGCGAAAAGAATAGTTGCAGGAACGCCTTACGCCATCGGATCAGACGTATTTATCGGATACTCGCCTGAACGTATTAATCCCGGTAGTACAGAATTGCCTCTAGAAAACATAGCCAAGTTAGTAAGCGGAATGACACAAGCATGCTTGAATCAATTACAGTTGCTATACGGCAAGGTATTTAAAGAATTAGTCTCCGTTTCTAGTCCGGAAATCGCCGAAATGGCCAAACTGCTAGAAAATGCCTATCGATTCATTAATATTTCTTTTATTAATGAACTCGCGGTTCTCTGCGATTCCCTGCATATCAATATATGGGAAGTCATTGAAGGGGCTCGTACGAAACCTTTCGGTTTCAACCCGTTTTATCCGGGATCCGGCATCGGCGGTCACTGCATACCAGTTGACCCGCTTTACTTGCAATGGAAACTGGAACAGCTTGGCCTTGAATCGAGTTTTATCAAAGCATCCGACAGCATTAACGAATTCATGCCCGTCTATATTGTCAAAAGAATCGATGAAATACTAAAACCTAAAAAAACGCTTAAAGACGCAGCTATACTTTTATACGGAATAACTTATAAGAGTAATGTCGCGGATGTACGCGAATCATCAGCATTAAAAGTATTCCAGCAATTATTGGAGTTCGGAGCGAAAGTTAGTTATCACGATCCATACGTGAATTCGGTTCATGTTGGTGGGACTTACCACCAAAGTGTGGAGCTCACACCTGATGTCCTGCAAAAAGCGGATTGCGTGGTCATATTAATGCAGCACCATAGTATGCCAAAGACGGAGATCCTGCAGCACGCTGCTTTCATTTATGATACTCAGAACATCATGGATCCCAATCATAGCCTTCCCCACGTCTTTCGACTAGGGGAGGGCTTTCGATAAACCAAATAACACCTTTACGTCATTCCGGAGAGGGATGACATAAAGGTGTTTTAATTTAGATGCGTTTAGATTTATTGCTGATGATCTGTTCGACAATTTCAACGAATTTCATCGCACGATGTTTAACTGTATGGCGATTATGAACAAGTTTATAACCCGCTTCCGTAATGCGATTGCGAGCCTCTTTATTTTTTAAATAATAGTCTGCTTTCTCTTCAAAATTTTGTTCCGTTACCTTGACGAAATGGACCCCAGGTACAAAACCTAAGTCGAGCAGCTCTTTAGACGCAGAGGAAAGTAACAGCGTACGACAAGCCAGCACTTCATAATATTTACGCAGCGGATAGTGATAAATCGAATCGCAGGAAAGAAAGATTTTGGCGCGGTTGATCGCACGTGCATATGATTTATTTACGAGTACTTTCTTCTCTTCGTCAGCAGTAAAACTACGATATCCAGGATGCGGCTTATGATAAAATCCTTTTTTCGACTTCATCTTATTCAGCATCAAGTTCCTAAGCGGATACACTTCCGCTCTCGTGCTGCCTAACAGCATAATATCAATATCTTTCTTGAGTCCATAGTCGCGAAAAATAGTTGTGTCTACAAAGTGGGGAAACCAATGCATCTTGTTGACAAACTCCGGGAATTGCACATGAAACGGATCGCGATATATAGAGAAAATAGTGTAGATATTGTTCGCTGTAAAAAATTCTTTACGCTCATCAATGTTGTAATGGGTATCGTGTACGATGGCACCAAGCGGGATGTCGATCTCAGCCAATCCGTCAATAGGCGGACAATGTTGTTTTCTAATATCGTTTAAGAGAATAAAGTCCGGCCGCTCGGGAAGTTGTTTAATAATATCGTGAATGTGTCCTTTCTCGTGCCAGACAAAGAGTTGAACCAGTTCAGATAAGGCCTGTGAAAAATAATGAAAACTCCGTTGTACATATTGGCTGAAATCTCCCGTAATAAACAAAACTTTGCATGTATTCACAGCAGTTCCCCCTTTCATCTGCACAGCTTCATCTTATGTCCAAGCCGATAAAAGGTTCCATTTTGCTCGGAGAAACGGGTGCCTATTTTGCTGGAAATGATTAAGCTAAAGCGGTCGGTCTAACCATAATTTCACTGACAAGTGTATCATCTGGTTCGTTAATGGCGAATGCAATGGCTCTGGCAATGCTCTTAGGAGAAATCCCCAATCTGCTTATTTGACCGGCTATCGCCTGCACTTCAGGGCTCGTAATGCTATCAAACAATTCGGTTTTCGTCAGACCCGGAGCAATCACGGTCGATCGGATATTAGAAGCCGCGGATTCTTCAAGCCGCAGTCCTTCCGAGATGGCTCTTACCGCGAACTTGGTAGCCGCGTATACAGCCGATGTTGGTGACACCTGATAACCGGAGGTAGAAGACAGATTGATGATATGCCCCGACCGCTGTTCCCTCATGGCAGGCAGTACTGCGGCGATACCATATAAAACGCCTTTGATATTCACATCGATCATTTGATCCCACTCGGTTACTCTTAATTCATTCATCCTGGAGCTCGGCATGACGCCTGCATTGTTCACCAGTACATCGATGCGGCCATATACACGCAAGGCAAACTTGGCCAACTGCTGCATATCTTCAGCCGAAGCGACGTCGGCTTTTACAGAAACAGCCTCGCCACCAGCCTGTTTGATTTCGTCCACAATCGCGTGCAAGCGTTCCTCTCGTCTGGCGGCCAATACCACCTTTGCGCCATGTTGCGCCAACATTTTCGCTGCAGCTTCACCTATTCCACTGGATGCTCCTGTAATAATGACCACTTTACCTTGTACATTTTCCATCGTTAAACACTCCTTCAATGTTGAATATATGAAACACGTGTTGAATATTTAACGGCCGTTGATTAATATTATAGACAGAAGCTCGGATTACTCAATGGTTGATTGATGCGGATTTGTTAGATATCCAACATCACGCTTCCGATTGTTGATTATCTGAAAGGAGGTAACACTAAGTTGGAGAACGTAGTTAAAACCGACCGCCGCATTCTCAGAACGAAGCAAGCCATCACCAAGTCGTTTCTGGAACTTTTTTCAGAAAAAGATTTTGAACAGATCACCATCAACGAAATCGCCGAGCGCGCCAATGTGAACCGCGGCACCATTTATCTGCACTACAGTGACAAATACGACCTTTTGGATAAATGCATCGAAGATCATATCAACGAATTGATTTCGCTCTGCACGAAGCGGGAGAATCCTTCGGTTTCGCAAGGCATGGTGCAGGAGCCCAAGCCGATTTTTGATTATTTTCGCGATAACTTTCCCTTCTTCTCCGCCATGTTTTCCAATCAAAGAGTTTTTCTTTTCCGGGAACAACTGCTGAATTTTATCTCTGTCAATCTGATGGTTAAAATGAAAAAGCCGGACACTCGGCCCGACATCGATCTTGAGCTGAAAGCGCAATTCATGGCCTCTGCTTTCATCGGCATTGTAGAGTGGTGGATACGCCATCAAATGCCGCATTCCACTCAGTTTATGGCCGACCAAGTAAAGAATTTATTTGAAAATAATCAAGTCTACCTGGCTAATAAATAAAAAAAGGTGCCCTCGCGCCAACATCTTGGCTTAAGGACACCTTCTTGTTTTAAACTTTAAACTGTCTAATTATGACATGCAGATCTTCGGCAATCGCAGATAAATTTGCAGCTGAGGACGAAATATCCTCCATGGATGCTAATTGCTCCTCGGCTGACGCGGATGCCTCTTGCGTTCCTGCAGCAATATTTCCCGAAGCTTCGGAAATGAACTGCATGGCATGAACCAATTGTTCCGTGCCCGAGGCTGCATGAAGAACCGCAGATGAAACTTCTTGGATTTGAGTTGACACTTCATGGATAGCCGTATCAATATGCTCGAACGACTCTCCTGCCGTATGAACCACTTCGATGCCTACAGCTACTTCCTTCGTTGTAAATTCCACGGATTGAACAGCCTTAGCTGCCTCCTCCTGAATCATACCGATTAATTGAGAAATACGCTCAGCGGAATTGGCCGATTGTTCCGCTAACTTACGAACCTCATTCGCAACAATCGCAAATCCGCGTCCTTGCTCTCCTGCTCTAGCTGCTTCAATCGCTGCATTCAAGGCCAGTAGATTCGTCTGCATGGAGATGCCGGCCATTACTTCAATAATCTGCCCAATTTCTTGGGAACGTTCGCCTAGACCTTTCATATTTCTCGATAAACCATTAACGGTCTGATGAATGGCACTCATCTGTTTACCAACCTTCTCTATGGCACCCCCTCCTTGCGCTGCCTTCTCAGCCGCTTCCATAGCCGCATCTGTGACAGAGTGCGCATTTCTCGCAATTTGCTGCACACGATCGGATATTTCGCTCACCGTTTCTAAGGTTTCCTCCACACTTTGAACTTCTTTTTCAGTACTCGACGCAATATCTTGCATCGTGATGGAGATCTGCTCTGTGGCATGACTCGTTTGTTCAGCACTTGTTGTTAACTCTTCCGCTGCTGCAGCCACTTGCTCAGAATTTATTCTCACTTGCACAATAATATCACGCAAGCTTTCCGCCATATCATTCGAAGCGTGGATTAATTGTCCGATTTCGTCCTTCACATTCGTTATCATTTTATCCTCCGTTAAATTGCCTGCAGAAATGGATTTCATTCTGGAAACAACTTTAATAATCGGGGATACAATTTGATTGGCAATGAAAAGAGCCAGTATTACTCCTATGATTATGGCGATGATAGAAAAAGTTCCAATATTCAACTCCAAACGGTTTCCGCTGGATAACAACCCACTTCCCAGTTCATGAATCTCCGATTCTCTGGTCAGCGCTAATTTGTTAAAGCCTTCGTCAATTTCACGTCCTGTAGAAGTTACTTCATCTTTTAAAATTTGGATCGCCAATTCCTTATTGCCGCTGTCGTAAGCAGGAAATAACTTTTGTTCAATTACCTGTCTCCACTGAACACTTTTTGCTACTAGATCTTTCGCTTCTTGCGAAGTCGTTATGGCTAAAAGTTGCTCCTGGTACTCCTTGCTCTCTTCCGTAGTTTCCAAGAATCTTTTTTTATAATCCGGGTCCCCAAATAGGATATAACCCCTTACCAAGGCAATACGTTTTTGTATATTTCCGCTTAGCTTTTCATCAATAACCAACTTCGTGACATCACTCGTTACGATTTGTTTGACACTCTCATCGAAAACGGTTACATGCGTGTAAATAAAAACGGACATTACAACGAACAACACCAAAACAGCCGAGAAACCAAGTAAAATTTTAAGACGTAAACTCTTCAATTTCTTCATTGTCAGCTCTCCATCACTATTTTGTATTATATATACGACAGATTATATGATACATCTTTTACCACTAAAGATAAACTACTTTTTCAATCTGCAGTCATCCATTCTTTCATGAAAAAACGATCGCTCCTGGTTTCTGAAAACCAGAGAGCGATCGTTGCAAAATACTTATTTTTTATTTTCCATTGCTTTGAGCAACGTCGCTAGCATCTTAGCTGCTTCAGCTCTAGTTGCACTCTTAGCAGGTGCAAATTGGTTGTTCGGCAATCCGTTAATAATCCCGGCTTGCTGCGCGAATTTCACCGCTTCAACCGCATAAGAGGAAATACTCGTTTCGTCCCCAAACTGATTCGGTGTTACGCTGCTTTCCAATTTATATCCAACGAGATTGGTTAATCGAATCAGGATGACAGCCATTTGCTCCCTGGAGATGTTCGCATTTGGAGCAAAAGATTCTTCGTCGATCCCATTGACGACTTTATTTTTCTCCGCCCATGCAACGTACGGCGCATACCAATCGGTAGACTTAACATCCGCGAATGTACTGTTTGTATATGCGGATACATCGGCACCAGCGGCACCTGCGATAAGTTTTACAAATTCGCCACGCGTAATTTCATTATTCGGAGAGAACTCATTGTCGCTTACTCCGCTGATAATATCTTTGCCAGTCAGATAATAAATATCCGATTTTGCCCAGTGCTCATCAGCATCTTTGAAATCAAGAATTTTTTGCGACGTCAGCATGTACTCGGCTGCTGTTGTAGTTGTGAACGGAATCGCTACGTTTCCGTTTTCGTCTACAGTAAGCTCGGATACGAGTACAGGAGCTTGATCCGCGGAATTTACCGCGTAGAAGAAGAGCTTTTTGCCCGCTTGCTCTTGGCTCGTCGGGATCTCAAGCGTCATTTTCCCCGGAAGAGCTCCGTTTTGGTTGAGAGACAAGCCCATAACAACTTTCTTTGTATTAACTTGAACAGGGGTCGAAACTTTTCCTGCGGGAGCTTGATTTTTGACGTTAACACCTAAGTCTACGTCAGCATTAGGATTCGTGATGTCAGAGCCAGTGACTTTCCATTTGTAGCCGTTGCCCTCGAACGTTATCGACGCGTTCTTGTCTTTCGCGAGCTCCGCGAAGACGTCGGATTTCACGATGCTGTCCTTGGTGAGATCGACATTCGGTTTCGTCGGAGGAGCGATCACGATCGGACCGGAATTACCCAGGTTGCCATTGCCTGAATCCTCATGGCCTGATGCCGGAGGCGTAGGCGGCTTAGCGATGATTTTCGCGATGGCCGTGGCATTCAAACCGCTAAACGTAGCTGTAATCTCTTCATCGCCTTCGGCATCCGCGATGATAACTCCCTCATCTTGCATGTGTGCCTTCCCGTTCTTGAAGCTGAAAGTAACGTCCTTCGCGTCAAGGGCGTAAACCACGCCATAAGCGTTAGTCGCTTTAATTGTCGGGATGAACGTGTCGCCAACTTCCGTTTCCGCAGGAACGGACAATTCAAGCTTGACCGGTTGAACGTCCGTCGGCTTAACTGTCTCGACCGAAATCGAATTGCTCTTTCCGCCGGATGTCGCCGTAATGATTGCCGTACCGGAAGACTTTGAAGTGACAACGCCATTTGCATCCACAGAAGCAACGTCTTCGTTACTGGATTTCCAGTCAATCCCAACTAATTTGCGGTTATTGATTTGAGCCAAGTAATTAGAAGGATACTCCCTGAAGTCCCCGAACAAATCCATTTGGACTTGGGATCCGATTACTGTGTTCATTTTGCCCGAGATTATCGCGTCGTTATGAATGTAAACCTTCGTCAAGAGAGGGTCGAAGGTGTACGTCATTTTACCTCCTGAAACCGTCATCTTACCTGTGCCCAGCAAATCTCCATCGCTATGCGGGAGGTATGTCTTGTCGGCGCCGTTACCTGTAATGATGTAATTGACTCCGCCAACTTCCCAATTTTGAAGAGAGTGCAAATGTCCGAAAATGCTGTAGATATCCGCATCTGGATGCTCGAGCTTGTAGTTGCTTAAAATAGACTCGTATTTCGCGGCGTCCTTCGGATCCATTTCATGCTTGGTGCCGAATGCGTCGCGCGTAATTACATGGTCAAGAACGATAATGTTTTTCTTCGTATTTTTCTTCAAAACTTCTTCCAACCAATGGAACTGAGTGGAATCCGATAAGGTAAGACTTTGGATATATGCCGAGTTCAACATGATGATCAGCGTATTCCCATAATCGAAATGCATCGTCGGAGAACCGAATTTCTTATAGTAGATATCCAAGGTATTCTGGAACGCTTCATGATTACCCGCCAATACGAAGAACGGTTTAGAATCTGCGGCCCCGAAATACTTGTTGACGAAATCCGATGCTTGATCGTATTGCAGTTGAGAGCCATCATCTACGATATCGCCCATGTGCATGACTAATGAAGTATCATCCGCTGCAACCTTAGCGAACAATTTATCGGTAAAGGCGTTGCCTTGCGTATCCGGAATCAGCGAGATTTTGAAGTTATCTCCATCTTGCGGTTGCGGAATCGAGGCCACAGTCAATTGATCCTTATAAGTCGGCATGGCGTTCCCGGCTTTATCCCGAGCATTGATTCTCAAGGCATACTCGCCATTCGCTAAGTCACTTGTTGGTTCGGCATATCCCCAACCCGTGTTGGCGTCATAATATACAGGCAGGTCGATATTATTCATCTTAACGGAAATGCTTCCCGGATCTACTTGCGACTTGCTGTCCAATAGTTTGAACGTGACCCTCGGCGTCGGAATTTTGACCTTAACGTCCTTCGTAGGAGTTACGTCTGTCATCGTAGGAGCTTCCTCGTCCGGAGTCAAATCCACGTGATACGTTTTGTCGATATATGGAACGGATTCGTTAGGGGTTAACGCTTTGTCGTAGGCATCTACGAATACTCTGTAATCCCCTTGGGTTAAATTGTCTAACTTGAAGCTAAGACGACCCGTGGTTTTATCATACATGTAATCCTTATAATCCACGCCATTGATTTTAACCGTGATTCTGTTCTCGTCTACCCCGGAGAGACTATCGGTAATCGTCGTCGAGAAATCAAGGGTGCTGCTGAACAAGCCATCCGACGAAGGACTTGTCTCGGTAAACTCCGGACCGCTTGTATCTGTAACCTCGTCCGTATAAATAAATTTCATATCATCGAAATAGACCGTTCCGGAATAGGCCGGCTTCGATTTTGTTGTCTCAACCATATATACATAGTTAAGTGTAATCGGTAACGTCCAACCTTCTGGGAATGGAACTTCTAAATACTTCCAACCAACCCAGTTAATATCGTCTGTTTCCGTTGTTAGGTCAAGTGTTTTATCTGCTCCACCTGATGAATCTCTGAATATCGCCCTTAACCAAGGAGCCTTGCCGTCCCCATACACCCACATTCCGAATTTTTTCGGATAAACATCAGTCTTATACGTGGCAAGCATTTGATCCGCAAGAGCATCAGACCATTTCGTGCCCTTATACCAGTGCGGGATCCAGTTCAGCGTTCCGTTCGAATTTTTGTTTGTCCACTTGCTAAGGTCATAGTCCATTTTAAAACTTTTGCTTCCCGAATGCTTAACATCCGTCGAGATGCTCAAGTACGGGCTTGTTCCTGCGCTTCCCGCATATTGGGAAACACTATTATAACCGATTCCGCTTAGATGGTAACCTTCGATCGGGTACGTCTCGAAATTGTCGATGACCTGCTCTTTGATGCCGACTGTAACTTGTGTTGTTAACGCCTTACCCGCAACCGTTGCCGTAAGCGTTGCCGTTCCGTTACTATCGTTGGAAGTGACCAAACCGCTCTCGTTCACGGTACCGATACTGCCGGAAAGGCTCCAAGTTGCCACGGATGGATCGATGTAAACTTGTCCCCCGCTTGCATCGGTAGCGACAAATCCGAACTGCTTTTTCGCATTATTGTTCATAACTACGTTGGTGCTTGTCAAAGCTAGGGTAGCCACAGCATCCACGACCGAGACTTTCGCGCTCCCCTTCACGCTGTCGACTGTCGCGGAAACTTCTCCCGTGCCGGTTCCGGTATTCGCGATATAATGGCCGTTCGGGTCGACACTTCCAATGGTCGACGCCCAAGCTGCGGGACTGTTGCCGCTGGAGATCGGATTGCCGAATTCATCCGCCAAACGATAGGAGAAATCGTATTTCGAGCCGGTGTAGAGCGTCACGTTCTTATCGACGACCACGTTGCCGACCGTCGTGCCTTTCGTCGCCGTACTGACGAATAACAAGGAGCTGGAAACGAGTCTCGAACCATTGACATCGCTAGGTTGGCTTATCGTCACCGGACGATCGCTGCCCGCTTGGCGTACGATCATCTCCGTCGAACCGCCGCCGTCCAGATTAAGCGCATTGACGGCTCCCGCTTCTAATAAATATTTCCCAAGATCGGGAAGACCTGTTCCTATGCTCCCCGTATAGCTGGAGCTCGGCTTGTCTACGGTTACCACGACAAGGCTTCCGTCCGCCTTCAGGCCTAATGCCGTACGCGCGTTAGCGGCCGGATCGCCGGTCGTCACCGCTACGCCGTCACGAACAAGCCAAGCGTTAGAGGTGATTGAAGTCTCGATATTGTTGTTCAAAATATCTTGGTTCGCGGCATCATTGCCTACGTGTAAATCATATTTAAAGCTAACTTCGGCGTTAGTCTGCAATGCCTGGACGATAGGTTTCGATGTGCCTACGCCTTCCAGAACGACATAGTTGTCGGGAATATCAAAACCTTCCGTCGACGTTACGTTAACGACGGTTCCTGTGTATGTTTGCCCTGGATGAACGCCGTCGAAATTGTTGTTTACACGGATTAATGCGAACACGGACTTGCCTTTGTCGGTAGCGTAGTTATGCGTCATTTTACGCGTTTTCGTAACTTTGCTCGTATGGATGACTAAAGCGTTATTGACGGCTTGATTTCGGTTAAGCAGATTGACGTTGTAGACAGCCCCCGTAACCGTGAACTCTCCTTCAGCATGAATTTCTTTAATATCGGGCTTATTAGCGCTATCCATATAAAAGCTGATGCGATCGTTATCGCCCGGCGCCTGGCTTACAATCAGCTCGCCGTCCTTCATCATTAACCCTAGCGGATTTCCGGATGCCGGATCGATATCGTAAAAATCGCCGTCGACTCCCGCAATGACTTGATTGCCTTTCAAAATTTCCCGATTTGCCTGATCGCCGATTGTTTCCACGGCACTGATGGTATCGTATGCCTTGGCCGTGATGATCCTCGTGTTTGCATCGGCCGGATTAATATCCAGACGGTTAACGACGACGCGATTGTTCGGTTTATAGTAGTTATTGTATTCCTCCGTAGTAAAGTGGACGCCGGAGGATATTTTCTCGCTTCTCAGTACGTTGACGTCGCCCGGTGGAGCCGCATGGGCCGTCAAAGCGCCAATGTTTGATAAATTCAGTGCCGTCGCGAGTGCCAGCAGCATGGCTGGAATTTTTTTGTTTCTAATAATTCTTTTCATACTTCTCTCCCTTCAATCTTGTAAGACGATTACGAGCAGCTAGAAGAATTGAATATAGATGAAGCGCTTAATTTACCGAGCCCTACTTTTCCCTACTTCTTTTTCCCTCCTAACTAACCTTTTTACAATACGGTACTATAAGACTTAACAAAGTTTCGTTCAATACATTCAAAGGAAGAGAAACATGTTGAATTTGTAAAACTGAATGACGAATTTTCACATACACTCGTATTCATTTAGTCCTTTTTACGCAAAATCGAAGGGATAGAACGCTTGCGTTGGTCAATTTTTCTCATGTTAATTTTGCATATGCAGGATAATTTGCATGCTCATTTGTGACTTTTTATTGAACATATAAAGTTTATGTAAACTATTTCTTTGATAAAGGTGTGAAATTTCAAATGATAAAACCGCCTACTATTCACCAATATTTACAAAATAAAAAGGCTGTCCACAAGGTAATTTACCTTGTAAGACAACCTCTGTTTATTTCGTATTCCCTACTCCTTTACGGGCAACAGAAATCGCATTCTTCCCGCTCCTCTTCACCTCATACATGGCCTCGTCCGCCTTTTGCAGCAACCCTGTAAGATCCGAAGCATGGTCGGCGAATAGACTCACTCCAGCGCTAAAAGAAACGGGAATCGACTTCTTATGGATGCGAAATGGATTGGCAGAAAGCGGGGATAAGCGAGAATGTGCTTCCTCGTACACTTGCATGTGGGCCGAATCGAAAGGCATCAACAGGACAAATTCGTCCCCGCCGATTCTTCCCGCTAGATCTCCTGGCCTTGCATGCAGTTCCAACAAATCCGCGATATGTTTTAAATAGTCATCGCCAATCAAGTGCCCATGCGTATCGTTCACGGTTTTGAAATTATCCAAGTCTATTAAAATGAGTGCAAACGGCTCGCCCGCAGCTATTTTAAGGTTCGCATGCTCCTGCATGGCAGCCCGATTCAAGAGCCCCGTGAGTGGATCATGATAAGCCAAATGGCGATACTTCCTTTCCGACTCAACCAGCTGGCGTTCCGTAGCTTTCAGGGAGGTGATGTCCGTCATATTCAGGATGACCATCCCTTCCTCCGCCCCTTCGATATTCTCCATGCTGACAATCATATCCAACTGCGCCTGATCTTCAATGTTCAGTTTCATTTCCCACTGCCTATTCTTGGTTTCATTCATCTGAAACTCGTTCCACCGATCTTTGAAACTCGTATCATCGTAAAACGATAGACTTGAGATCACATCGATGCGCTCCATGTCTTCCGTAAGTAAGCCAAACAAACTCTTCGCGCGCGGATTCATCTCTTTGACAATCCCCGCTAGATCCAGAAGGAAGATTGCGGTCGGAGCGGATTGGAACAAGGTGTGAAACAGATCGCGGTAACTGGGCAAAAAGTCGTATTTCGTAATGAGCCTTCTAAGCGACACCACCCACAGAAGAGTTCCAGAAAAATAAAGAGCAATAGAAACTGAACTCGTAATAACGGCTAGAGACAGAACGAAAGTCACAATAAGTATCCAGGAAAAAAGCGATAGTAATCCCGCTAAAAGCCTTATGAGCATCTTTTTACGTTTCACAAGTTGGGTAGTCAGCCAGGCAATTAACAAAATACCTACGGATAATAAAATATAACTTCCTACAAAAAAAACCGCTAAACCAAGCATAAGTGGGCTTAAAGGACTAGGTCCATCTACCCTTGGCTGATAGAGATGTTGAGGACCAAAGATCAGCAGCATCAACGCCAAAGAAAGCAGTGGAGTTACATATATCCATAAGACAAATTGTCTTATTGTCGAACTCGTCTTACCCGCAACAAGCACACTAAGATGCACAAGGTTGCTAATCGTTAATAGCAGCATAGGAGCATTCCAAAAAAGCACAATCAAACTCTCATACTTCGGAAAAAGCGCTGTCTTGATATATTCACCTAGAAAATAAAAGAGTAATGAAAGCATAAGCAGCGAGGCCACGCGGTTCACCAGGTTTTGTTTATTCCGGGCATACATGGAAATAGCCATATAAAAAAACATGTAGGACGGTAATAAAATCGTCAGAAAATCAAGCGATATTTCGTTCATCTGGAAGTCCTTTTCATGGAGATTAACCCTATTATTTATCGTTTAATGTTATTCCAAATCTCATAAAAATACAACAACCCGAACGCTGGAAAAGTGAACGGGCAGCATGTAAATTAATGCTATCGGTGAGGGTCATACCAAGCTAAAACAGTGCTCCAGTTACTCCATCCATAATAAGAAACGCCTACATCCAATTGGGAAATCAAGATCTCTGCTTTGTTTCCATCCGGATTCGAGCTCCATACTTCCGCATGGTTTCCGTCTGAACGGATCCAGGTTAGTCTATTACTCTTCCTTAGCATGTACGGACCGAAGTCCCCGTTATTTTCCGGAGGATGTGTGAGCTGCTTCTGCTCTTTATTTGAAAGGCTCAGCTGATATAAAGCGGGAAGCGGCCATACAGCATCCTCTTTGGATTCCTTGGACCTAGAAACAATGATCATGCGATCGTTTTCCCATGTAAAATCACGATCCGCATATCCTTGAGGCGTATAAGAAGCCGGTTTCAGAGCGGGCAGATCCTTGAGCTTCAAATGCTTATTCTGCACGGCAACTCGGCCTTCCCCTGCAATATAGGCGAGCCTTGCCTTCGTAGGCGACCAGGCAAACCATTGCGGGTAGTGAAGCATGTTATCCAATTGCTGGAACTGTTCGCCATCCGAAGACAACACGCATAACGCATTACCGTCCGCCGACAAAGATGCCGTAGGATGCGCTATAAACGAGATCCACTTTTTATCACTGGACCATTTGAATACGCTTGTGCCAACAGCGAAAAAGCCAGGTGACTCCGTAGGAAGCGTATAAAAATGCTTACTCTTGTTGGGATCCATTTTGGCGTCGGCCGGAACCATATACAATTCCACATTCGTCCAACCGGATGGCCTGAGCTGAGCAGGTGAAGATACCAGAAATCCACTGCCATCAGGTACCCATGAGTAGTTATCCACACCCAGAGTTACATTCTTAAAGGGTTCCACTTTATCGCGGCCAATCTTTGTGGTATTCAGAACGCCATCTATTTTAAAAGCAAGATCATTCCTATTGGGAGACCACTGAAAATTGTCGCCGCCTGGATAGACGCGATTATGTTTTTTCGCCTCCAAGCTGTACACCCATATCTCATGCTGCTGTTCTCCTAGGGCAAGTGAGTAGGCAATGAACTTTCCATCTGCCGACCATTTGGGCTCGCTTACCTTTTGATGTAACGTAACTTGCAGCTCCTTATCGTCTTTTTTGACCCATAGATCGCCGCCGCGCACAAAAGCAGCTTGTATAGATTGCTTTGGTTCAGCATATCCGACATTAGCGCATAAGACTGAAATCACCAGGCTAATGAACAACATTTTAATTTTCATCGGTTGCCCCCTTTTCAAATCGTTCAGAAATATTTTTAGCAGGTTGATCCAAATTATTCCTCAAGGGAAAACAACAAAAAAACGCTTAACAACTCCCTCTGGCCACTGGCCCGAAGAGCAATTAAACGTTTTTCATTTCCAATAACCGTATCTTACCAAAAGCCTGTAATACAAATTGACTAGGCTATATGCAAGTAGATAGGATACAAAGGTCCAACCAATATTCCAATGATTGCTGTATTCTACTTTCCCAAAAATAAACGCCAAATATTCCAGCGCAGTCGTAGCCAAGCAAAAACAGCCTATTTTCAGAAGTGTATACCGATTATTTTTTCGAATCCAATAAATCAAATAACCGGCCATAACGGGATAAAGCCCAATATCAAGCGGCAGTGCTGAAAGCGTCTCATCATTCTCAATCAAAGGGGTGAAATCCCAAAAATCCAAATAGTACCCTGTATCGTTGATTAAGCCAGATATCACGACAGTAATTGGAAAGATGAATAACACAATAGTTCGAGACTTTCTATACAAATAAATGCCAAACACCCAGGGGATTAAAAAGCCTGCAATAATGTTAAATAACATGATTTCACCTCTTTACTCTAGATCCACTAGTATGACCAGTTGTTGGTGAAAATATGATGTTTACAAAACTTGCAGGCTCGGGGCGCTCTACGCTTGTCGCTTGTTAGCTATGTTTTCAGCCGCATCGACCGTATGTTTGAGCAAGGTTGCAATGGTCACTGGACCAACCCCGGCAGGAACCGGTGTTATAGCCGAAGCCACCTCACAACAAGCCTCATAATCAACATCACCAACGTTTCCTGGATTGTAACCTGCATCTAAGACAATTGCGCCTGGTTTTAGCCAATCACCTTGAACAAAGCGGGGTTTACCCACGGCAGCTACAACAATATCTCCCAGACGCACGATATCGGCCAAATTCGTTGTTTTCGAGTGGCAGGTCGTAACGGTTGCGTTCTTATTTAGCAGCATTAGTGAGACGGGTTTGCCGAGAATTGGACTTCTTCCAATAACAACAGCATGTTTGCCTTCGACCTGAATTTCATAATAATCTATAATGGCCATAATCGCCGCCGGCGTACAGGATGGGAACTCGGCAAATCCAAAAGCATTTTGAGCAAATCCCAACGTCGTGACGCCATCGACATCTTTATCGATATGAATCGCCTCAAAAGCTGCTCTTTCATCGATATGCTTCGGGACCGGGTGTTGCAACAAAATCCCATGCACGCTGTTGTCATCATTAAGCTTGTGAATGGCTGCAATTAACTCCTCCGTCGTCGTGTGTTCAGGAAGAACTACACGAATGGATTGAATCCCCAGTCGCTTGCACGCGTTTCCTTTCATCCGTACGTAAGTCGCCGAAGCAGGATCGTCGCCGACCAACACGGTCGCTAAACAAGGAACGATGCCTTGATCGGACAAGTTTTTGATTCTGTTGTTCAGTGATGCCTTCATGGCGTCTGCGACCCGGTTACCATCCAAGATTAATGTTTCTGCTGACATTTCCATCATCCCTTTTGAGTAAATTTGAAACGCAAAAAGGTAAGGGGATATCCCCTTACCTCTGCCCAGGCGTACGGCTGATTATCTGTGTGCTCCCTCATGGTTCCCCATGTTCCGCCAGTCACACACAGTTACTTGTATGAAAACATAATAACAACTATAGCGATAGTTTTCAATGCTCTCTTCCAATTCGCCTGCAATAAGCTTCCAACTCATCGAATGAAAACTTGTAGAAAGTTAAATCATTCACAACTGATGAGTGAAATCCAGGCAAGCTGCTCCACCTAGAAACAATTGACTGTATCTCCTTATTGTCAGTAGAACTCCAGAACTGGAGCTGCTTTACGTCTGGGTTACCAGCTTTAATAAGGCTCAATAACGCCTCAAAACCACGCAGAAATAACGGTGTACGCCGATAGTGTTCCAAAATAAAGGCAATCTCGACCTGACAAATCTCTCGATCTTCATAATCATTTGCCCCTGTGCCGTACACGAAGCCTGCCGCACCTACGATATCGTAAGTCTCATCGTGGATAATCAGCATGGCATGCCCGAAGTGTAGCGGACTGCCCATGAAAGCAAGCTTCATCGCGAAAGGGTACGGCAAGTTTAAACAGGCTTGCTGCTGAATCAAAAAACGGATGTAAGCTTCGAAATCCATCTCGAACTTACACGTGCGGAATTCGAAACCCATTAAACCGGATTAGCTCGCAAATTCTCGTTGTCCTTGACGATTTTACCGAAACCGCCGCCTTTTTTCGTATCTTTATTAATGCTTGGTGGAATTACGATCATGCATAACGCCTCCTTATCAAGGGTAGTTGTCTGTCATATAGATATTATACCTTTATGAATTTATCTAAGAAACCCCTCAGATTGTTAATTTTGACACCAAATTTCATTTGTTTCCCTAATTCGCTATCCGCTTCCTGGCTCGTGTCCGCAAATCTCGCATACAATCTACATAAATATACATTGTCTGCAAGCGCTGCGAATCTCACTTCCTGAACGTCCGGATTGTCGGACATAATCTCGCTTACCAAGAAACGCAATCCCTTAATGAAGAGCCTTGATCCTCGATACGCACGGTCGGCTATGGCCATCTCTACAAAAGCGATGTGCTTATCTTCGTAATCGTGCTCTGGTGTCCCAAGGTAATAAGCACTTGCCGCAATAATACGCTGTTCGTTTTGATCCACCACCTGAATCAACTGACCATACTTGATGAACGAATACAACATCGTTATCGTGTCGGTGGCCGAATACGATGGATGCATATCCCGCCGGTTTTCCAGAATGAACAAACTCACTTTAGCCAAATCATCATCAGTGACGCAACGTTTGTAAATATTAACCGTCATAACGTTAATCTTCACTCCTTCCGCAACGAATCCTCTACATGCGGCTTAATAATGTCATCTGCAACGTTTGTAAAATTTGTGGATACTGTGCCGTCAACCGGTGAAAAGCCTCTCGTCTGACCGATAGCAGTACCGCAGGACTCAGTGCCTTCACTGTTGCATTCCTTAGCGTGTTGCGGAGCAGGGCAACTTCCCCGAAATGATCGCCATCCTGCAGAACGGCAACACGTATCTCGCCTTTGTCCTGGATATTTTTCACAATTTCAAATTTGCCTCGAACGATAATGTAGCATTTATTCCCCTCTTCACCCTCACGAACGATGACTTCGCCTTCCTTGCACGTTTCTGTTGAGAACAAGGTAGCGATATCACTTAAAAGCGCTGGCTCAATACCTTGAAAGAACGGCAGTTTAGCGAGCCGATTGACATCCACAGTCGCATGTAGACCATCGTGAGATAGATGAAACCCGATCTGTTTCTCCCAAAGATTCGCATACTCCCCCTTTTGATCCAGAAGCTCTTGATGGGTGCCGCATTCGATGATCCGACCGTCTTGAAATACATAAATGACATCGGCATGCGCGACTGAAGCCAGTCTATGTGTAACGGAAATAATCGTTTTGTCTTTCCGGCTTTGCGCTATTAACTCATTAATATCGGCCTCCGTCGCCGGATCCAACGCCGATGTGACTTCATCGAGCAGCAATAATTTCGGCTTCCGCAGAAGTGCTCTAGCAATGGACAGTCGCTGCCGCTCTCCACCCGACAGAGAGCCCCCTTCGTGGTGAATCTGCGTGTCGTATCCATCTGACCAGTTAACAATAGTATCGTGGATCCGCGCCTGCTTCGCCGCTTCTATCATTTCTGCTTCCGTCGCAGCTTCATTATTTATCAGCAAATTATCACGAATCGAAGCGTTAAACAGAAATGTATCCTGCGCAACAAGCGTAGACAGCTTTCTTAGCGACGCTTCACTTGCTTGGCGCAGATCGCAATCATTGATTGAGATGGCCCCCTGGTTCGGATCATAAAACCGTGATAGCAGCTGTAAAGCCGTGCTTTTGCCAGATCCGCTAGGCCCTACGAAAGCCACATACATGCCTTCCGTAATACGCATGCTCACTTCCTTCAATTGATGCGATTCAACGTTATATCCAAACGTCACCCGATCCATCTGAATGGAAGTAAAAGATGATGATAACGGGACAGGATTCTCCGCGTCAGGAACATCAGGCTGCTGCTCCAATAGCTCCTTCACCCGGCGGAAACTGATACTCGAATCAATGAGATTTGGAATAAGGACCGATAAATTTGTAACAGATTGACCTACCGATAAAAACAATGTAAAAAACGCCATAAAACCGCCAACCGTAATATCGTCATTAAATATTAAATACCCACCGAAACCAATCATGATACCGTTCAGAATGAGCAGCGCCGTGAGCGGCAGCCGTTCAATCAAGGCCCCGGCCATATGCAGCTTGAACCCGAAAGAGAATAAGTCGTTCATCTGTTTGCGCGCACGATCTCGGATAATCACCTGCAAGTGAAGGCCTTTGATCGTTTTGTGCCCTTTGACCATCTCGTCAATCGTATTGGCGAAATGCTCCTGCGCTTCCTTGTATCCTGTGTTGGCAGCCTCCGCACGCCCCTGCAGCAATTTCGGCCCGATAAACATGAGTGAAGACCCAGCCAGCATAGCAAGAGTTAACTTCCAATTGATTGAAAAAAGCATGACAAGACCGAGCGTCACACTTAACGTTTCCTTCATCAGAAAAGGATACGATATGCGCACGACTTTCTCCATTGCACCCATATCGGCCGCAAACCGAGTAACCAAATCACCAACCTTGAACCGTTGATAAAAAGGGAGCGATTGCTTTTGCATATGGTCAAACAGCTCACTGCGCATCTTTCGGATCATTTCCCCGCTGAGCTTGCCTAACGAGTAGTCGCCAAAAGCGCTTGCACAAATATTCAATAACCCCCCGCTGAGCAGCACCGCAAGAATGAAAATGAACGCGTGAAGATCCTTAGGCGTGAAAGCGTCATCTACCAAATATTTCAAACTTAAGGGTGAAGCAACGGAATACGCAATTTCGATGAAAATACTGCCTATGAATACAACAGATAATAATTTATACTGAGCAAATTGACGCAGTATTGTCTTAATGAAAGGCAAAGAATATCGCCACCTCCTGCTATCCATAGATTACCTTAGATCCTTTAGGCTGTAAATCGTTCTAGCAATCCTGCAGATAAAAGAGTACAATCTCTGATAATAAATAGAGTTCATATAAGTACTATTCAAAGGAGAATGCATCGGTGTCCCTTATTCGAGAAATGACAATCGAAGATTATGAGCAAGCCTTTTTACTCTGGAATCAGATTGAAGGTCTTGTATTAAGCGAGGCGGATTCTAAACCTAACATCGCGAGTTATCTGCACCGAAATAAAGGATTTTGTTTCGTTTGCCAAGCGGACAATCAGGTGGTTGGAACTATTCTGGCTGGGCACGATGGCAGAAGAGGGTTTATCTATCATTTAGCAGTAAATCCGGAATATCGCAAACAAAGGATTGGTCATCGGCTTGTAGAAGCGAGTCTTGCTCAGCTAAGAGAAATAGGCATTGAGAAATGTCACATTTTTGTCCTCGAAAATAATGATCTGGGCCATTCTTTCTGGACGGCTGCGGGTTGGGAAAAAAGAAGCGGATTTTTCGTTTATTCGAAAACGCCTTAAAGCGCGGCATAAGGATAAACGACTTCGTCGTCCTTTCAGGACGAGCGTAGATGCTGACGAGCGTAGATGCGAGGCAAAGTATAAAACTTATACTTTCTTATCGACTAAAAAAGGCTGTCCAGACCTGTTCAATCTATGGTCCAACAGCCTTTTTTTCTATAATTTCAACGTCATAAATGAGCTAAGAGGGTCTTCGGTGTAATCCGCAAACGGCTCGCAGTACTCGAAACCCGATTTCTCATACAGTTTTCTTGCCGGCTCAAAGGCTTCGAAGGAGCCAGTTTCCAGACTTAACCGCTGATAACCACGTCGCTTGGCTTCCCCGATGATGTGCTCAAGAAGCTGTTTCGCAACCCCTTTTCTAAGATGTGCAGAAGAAGTTCGCATGGATTTTATCTCACCGTGTCCGGGTTCAAGTTCTTTCATTGCGCCGCAGCCTGCTAATTGTCCTTGGTCCCATGCACTCCAGAACGTAACTTCCGGTTTTTTGAGCCCATCAATATTCAGGGCATGCATGCTTTCCGGTGGTGAAAGCTCTGACATTCCTTTCAGATGCTCCAGAATTAATTCCCTTACCTCAGGACCCGTTAAGTCATCAACCTTAATATCCAACACAGCCATAGTGAATCTCTCCTTCTCATTACTCTCTCTTTCTAAGTTATATTTTACATGAATTTGCCTAAGGTCAAAACCTTTTTTGTAAAGGAAATTTTAAGAGAAAACCTAACCGGCTAAACACTGAAACTTAACCGACTAAACACTGTCTGGCCTCATGTTAGACCCGTCGCACCATCCCATCACACTACTCACCAGATCAGCCAACTTTCACTTCACCTGCCAAAGACAAATTATACTGGAGCCGCTGGCGGGGGCGGCGGGACGGCGGGACGGCGGGACGGCGGGACGGCGGGGACCAGTGCCTGAAGCCGAGGTTGAGGCTCGGCCGTGGGGAACTACAGGGCGCTATTTCTGCAAAATAGCCCCTTTTACGTACGCAGGGGAAATATGGTCTCTTATTTCAACGGATTGGGCTGAAAGTCAGCCAAAAATGTTGAAATAAAGCCCTGTAGTTCCCCAAGAATTTGAAATGGAACAATAAGGCAGAAATAGCGCCCTCAGGTTCCGCTATGTGATACAAACAGTCAGTATGATAGGCAGCTCCTCACTTTGACCGAAAATGCTGTCATTGCTTCGAGCGGACAATCCACTAAGACGCCGCAAGCTACGGTAGATGGAAAAACTACCGTTAATCTTCCCTGCTCAAGAGCAAGGATCGAAATAACGGTAGAAGCTCCAGCTCAATTCATCGGTAGGAGACGAGAATTGGTTATACTTGGCATAATTAGCGCCAATAAATCCAGCTACTTAGGAAAAAAGTGGCATAATCGCAGCAATTAGCAGTAGGAATCGGCATCCGAGCTTAGCAATCGCCTGTCCCTCACCGGCAAGCGCCGCAAAAGAAGCAATCGTCCTCGTTAAATCCGCGCGATCGGCTGTCAGGCAAGCGAATCCCTCCTGGATCCGCTTCTCGAAATCAGCAGGTGATGCTGCAAATTGGCTGCACTGGGTTGCAGCTTCACCTCCAACCCAATGAAAACATTAAAGCCATCTCCCCGTTGTATTCTTTACAACATACAGACGCTTTTTCCGCTGCAATCTCATCTTCATTGCACAAAATACAATCATTTTAACCCTAAATGACAAAAAAGTGCCCATCTCACGCGAAATGGTTGTATAAACTACAACATAGACGAGTAAAAAGCCAGATATACTCCCATTTGGTTGTACAAACTGCAATATAGTAAAGTGTGGCACCAAGGAGTAGTTCCCCAAGAATTTGAAATGAAACAATAGGGCAGAAATAGCACCCTCAGGTTCCGCTATGTGATACAAACAGTCAGTATGATAGGCAGCTCCTCACTTTGACCGAAAATGCTGTCATTGCTTCGAGCGGACAATCCACTAAGACGCCGCAAGCTACGGTAGATGGAAAAACTACCGTTAATCTTCCCTGCTCAAGAGCAAGGAACGAAATAACGGTAGAAGCTCCAGCTCAATTCATCGGTAGGAGACGAGAATTGGTTATACTTGGCATAATTATCACCAATAAATCCAGCTGCTTAGGAAAAAAGTGGCATAATCGCAACAAATAGCAGTAGGAATCGGCGTTAAAGCTTAGCCATCGCCTGTACCTCGCCGGCAAGCGCCGCAAAAGAAGCAATCGCCCTCGTTAAATCCGCGCGATCGGCTGTCATGGAAGCGAATCCCTCCTGGATTCGCTTCTCGAAATCAGCAGGTGCTGCTGCAAATTGACTGCACTGGGCGACGGCTCCTTTTTCGTTCAGCAAATATTGCCCATTGCACGCGAACAATACTTGAACAAGGCAGCTTACCGTTCGAAACAGATGCCCCGCTGCGTAAGAAACATCGTTACGCCCAAAAGCCTTTTTAGCGTTAGCGATGGAAAAATCCGCTTCCCACATAAACTTCGCAAGGGTCGCTTGCCGCAGCGCTTCCGGGTACGGCACGGTCTTCGCCTTCATCTTAGCGACGAGACCCTCCGGATCCCAGAGCGGCCGGCAGCGCGCGACTTCGCCCATGTAGATCGATGTGCAGAAGCCATGCGGATGGCCCGGCTGATAATGAATATCGATCCGGCCGTGCCGGCAATCCTCAATGATGCCTGACACTTTGGCGGCATCCCGATACAGCACATCCAAGGGAAAGCCTCCGCTGCTAAGCCAGCCGCCGCCATTGATCCATGGCCCCCAACCGCCGATCGGCGTGATAAGACCGCTGCGGTGCTGGTCATCCAATGACTCCGCAGCTTTCTCCAAAGCTGCAACGTCAATCGGCTGCTCTAGCCGGTAGTAGACACCGATGTCAATATCCGACTCCGGTTTTTCGGTACCGCAAGCACGTGAACCGCCTAACACAATTGCAGCGATTCCTCCTACTTTTTGCAGCTGCTCTACAGCCGATTGAATAACTTGATTAGCTTCCATAGACGAATCACCTACCTTGATACTAAAACTTTACGATAAGAGTAGATAACGGATCAAGAGTGATCTTTTCTTTAAATAATACTTTCCCCTCCGCATGGTCTGCGGCTACTTCGTTCCCTCCAAGCAAGACGCTCTGAATGTCGCGCCCCTTCAACAACTCGCTGCCAAAGCTGGATAACGTCAGTGTTCCCATTTTAACCTCCAGCTCCAGCTGTCCATTAACGCTGCGGAACTCACCCCATCCGTCATTCAAGCTCCAGAAACTGCTGAACTCATCTACTTGCCACTTCGGACTAAAACCAATATGTCCTTCGACCATATCATACTCGAATCCGCTTAGCGCCAGCAGTAAACCGAAAGAAGCCATAGAGCGGGCATAATTGCTGCCGCACTCGAATTCATTCCACGGATTGCGGCGTTCGCCGTCATACCTGTCGCGAATCGCCTTCACCACACGCAGCCCTTCCGTTACATATCCTTCATAGATCATATGGCAAGCAGCCTGATATTCAAAGCCATTCATGCATTCTTCCGCGTAAGGAACAGGCACGATCGGAGAGTTCGCATCAGGCCATGAGCAGATGACGAGACCCGCCTCGTCGTTTAACCCATAAATGCGGCATGCATTCGGGTGGTCGCCTAATTGTTCAATAAAGTTGTTCTCATAGATGGAATGGACCGCACGTTTTACTTTCTCCGAATCCAGCACGTACCCTAAGCCAACCAGATGGGCAAACCACTGTCCTAACACCTGATCAATGCCACAGCCCTCACCGATCTGATATTTGTGCTCCCCTGCCTCTTCATTCCAATACACCGCTTCTGCTCCATACTTTTCGAGCACGGATCGGTCTTTGAGATCAACCATTTGATGAAAATAGCGCCCATTGAACAAATGCTCATTCGTCCATGCCGATCCTTTGAGCCTGATTGCATCGTACTCCGCCGCTGTCTCCGGCTCTCCCAGCGCATTCGCCATCTCGGCTGCAGCTTTCAAAGCCGCCAGGTACATACTTGTCAGCCAGGAATTCGGCCCGAACAGCTCCATATCGAGCGTATGGTGCTGCCGCCCTTCCATCACGCCGTCTTTGTCGGCATCCCACTGATCTTCGTTGGTCGGCTCCCAGGCAAACTCGAGCGCTTTGCGAATGTTAGGCCACAGAGAGCGCAGCCACGCTGTATCGCCGGACACTTTCCATTCGCGATATGACTTTATGATACCGCCCATTTGACCATCGGCAGCGGCTCTGAACTTGTTATCGCGTGTTGTCCGCTCTGCGGGCAGCATGAGGCGGAACGCCATTTTCCCATTTTCAAACTGGGCATACGTATAGTCAATCTTCCGCATCGAACGTGCCAGCGCCGGGAACAGGAAAGCTGTCGCTTGCTCGTAATTCCATACGTGGGTGCAAGAGCCTTCGCACGAGCCTTCGTTCGTATGCACGCCTTCAAAACCGTACAGAGTCCCATCGGTTAAACGCAGTACAGTAGGTGATTTTAAAATAGAAATATTACTGCTAATGGCATCAACGACCGTATCAGGCAGCGTAGACCCAAACAACGTATCCTTAAACAATCGCGACTCCGCATAAAGCCGCTCGTAGTTCGTCATCACGTATTTAGCCGTAGCGGTCGAATCCTCAAATAGCGTCGAATAATAATTTTTCCATGAAGGCAGTTGATCGCCGCCAGGATTCCAGAAGTTAACATAATTTGGAAAACTCCATGTAAGGATGAAGCGAAACGTCGCTTTACCGCCTGCCGGTACCGTACGATGCCCGCTTAGCAAGCCGACATCCTGATGCTTTTCGTGCACTCTTCTCGGATCTAATTTACTTGATGATTCATAATTTCGCTCCTGAAAGCGGCCTGGTCGGCGGAAATCTTTCCAGAACACGGTCAAGTTATCGAACCAGCTTCCACGGAACCAATAAGACTGATAACTGACATCATCATGATCGGCAAGCAGCGTCATATCGCCGAAATCCGCTTCATCCTCCGTATATTGAACAGAGGACATCCGAATCGCTCGTCTGCCATCTACCTCCGTTGCTTCGTTTATGGCTCCTTTGCGAAGAGGGTTCGTCAAGTTGCCTACCACACTGAGATCTAATTCTTCCGTGGAGCGATTCGTCACTTCATATTCGAAAATCGCACACGGGATCGACGAATCCCGATCGTTCAGCGGGATGAACGGATTGAAAGCCGTCAACTTGACATGAATGGGATCATCGTGATCATCGAACGCTATTTCTGCAAATGGAAATTCTCCACGAAACGACGTATTTTTAAAATGCGGAAATCCCGACATATTCTCCCGTCTAGGACCGTAGCCGTAGCCCTCGAATTTCCCTTTTCCTTCGCCGGTATAAGGTGTTTGCAAATTCCCGTTCAACACTTTGGTCAGGATCACCTCGCCTTGACGCTCCGCTTTTACAGCAAAAAAGGAAAATCCGTTAAAACTTAGCTTGTTCGGACGATTAAAAATCTCCCAATCGATCAGCCGGCCATTCCCGGCCAGTCCAATGCTGCCCGTCCCGATGCCACCAAGCGGAAACGAGATTTGATTCGTTTTGGCACCTGTATATTCAAAATTTTTCTCCATACCAAATTGCGCATTTGACTGATTCGTACTCATAGAACGCCCTCCTCAAACTCCTCATGATATAAAATCGTTCATTGTACTCACTTACACTTTAAGTCCACCCGCAGTGATGCCATCGAGCAAATATTTTTGTCCGAATATGTAAAAAAGCAGTGGCACGATGAGCGACAATGTCACCCCTGCCAGAATGGCGGAAAGGTTCCCGGTTCCAAAAGCTCCGGTTAATGCGGTCATCCCGATCGGCAGCGTCATTTTCTCAAACGAATTCAGAAAAATAAGCGGTCGGAAAAAATCGTTCCAATGGCCGATGAAGCTGATAACCGAAGTGACGGCAACTGCTGGATAGGACATCGGAAGGATGACCTTCAGAAACACCCAAATCCGGCTGGCTCCATCCATATAGGCGGCTTCATCATACGCGCTGGAGATCGACATCATCGTCTGCCGAATCATGAAAATGCCGAAAGGATTAATAAGTCCCGGCAAAATAAGCGCCAGATGCGTGTCAACGAGTCCCAGCTTCGACATCAGAATAAACTGCGGGATGATCGTTACTTGCCCCGGAATCATAAGCCCGGATAGAAAAATGAGAAATAGCGCATTGCGTCCCGGGAAAGCGATGCGGGAAAAGGCAAAGGCCGCCATGCTGGAGATAAAAATATGTCCCAGCACGATGACTAAGCAAATTTTTAAACTGTTGGTAATAAAATCGAAAAACGGTACCTTCGCAAACACCTCGGCGTAGTTGCCAATATGCCACGCTGTGGGAAAGATGGCAGGCGGCAGCGAAAACGAATCCTTTGGCAGCCGCAGCGAGGTGGAGAAGATCCACAGGAACGGGGTCAGCATTAGAAAGGATAAGAGCAGCAGCACGCCGTCCAGCAGAATGCGTCCCGGCCCTAACCCCCGTATGGCGCCCATTTTGGTCCCGGTTCCTGCTGCTTGAAGATTGGAAGCCTCCACTTGTATCAACTCCTCTCTTAATCCCTGTCATAGTTGACCCATTTCTTGCTAATCGAAAATTGAAAGACCGTCACACATAAGATGATTAAGAACAAGCTGAGCGAGAGTGTAGAGGCATACCCCATCTCATGATGCTGGAACGCCACTTCATAAATATACATATTCACGGAACGCGAAGCGTCTCCTGGTCCGCCCGATGTAATGAGGTACGGCTCATCAAAGATTTGGGTCGCCCCAATTAATGTCGTCACCAAGACAAAGAAAATCGTTGGCGAAAGCATCGGCAGCGTGATGGAAAAAAAGCGCTGTGTCTTATTCGCTCCGTCAATTTCGGCGGCTTCATACAGTGCAGCAGGTATGCTTTGAAGCCCGATTAAGTAATACAGGAACGCATTACCAATAAATTTCCAGAAACTATAGATCGCTACAGCCACATAAACCCACTGCGGGGACTGCATCCAGGCAATGGGACTGACACCAAATTTGCCTAACAAGAAATTCAGGATGCCAAAATCCTTGCTGAAAATGAACTGCCAAGCGACCGCAACTGCCGCCGAAGTCGCGAGTACAGGGAAATAAAATATCGTACGGTACAAATATTTCCACCCTTTGCCGATATTCCGATTGACCGCCAAAGCAATCAATAAACCGAGAATCGCATGCATAGGGGTTAAAATCAATACATATTTGAGCGTATTTCCATACGTCATCCATAAACGATCATCCGCGAACAAATGCTTGATATTGTCAAAACCGATCCATTTGGCCGGCGTGATCACGTTATATTTCGTAAAGCTTAAATAAAGAGTCGCTACAACCGGTTCGCCAATGAAGAGTACAAAAAATAACAACGCTGGCGCCAGAAATAACAAGCCGACAACAGTATTAGACATCTTGCGATAGGTTCCCACGCTAGACTCCTCCCATGAACCGCGGAGCCGGGCGATCCCTCCGGATCGCCGACGGACTGCCAACGATTCGGCGTCATTTTTTCAGGATAGCGTCGATTTCTTGTTTGGCCTTTTTCATGGCTGTCGCCGCATCGGATTGATTAGACAGGATCTCCGATACGTGACGGTCGAATACACCTTGAATTTCGCCATATTGCATAGGCGCTTCTACCGCTTTGGCGACATCGGCGCTTTCTGCATATACTTTCCAGTTTTGAGCCGGTGTTTTCGGCAGTACTTCGTTCATGACGGAAATGCGTGTCGGAATTGAAGTATTGGAAAGCGTCGTTTTCTGTGAGTAGACACCGCTCAAGAAAGCTGAAAGCTTATAGGCGGCCTCCGGATATTTCGTGGATTTGAGGACAGGGAACGCTCCGGAACCAAAAATGACTTTGTTCGTCTTGAACGTCGGCAAGAACTGCACATCGATATTCGTAAATTTATTTTTGTCATACGTGCCGAATGGCCATTTGCCAGCCGATATCATCGCTACCTGACCATTCATGAGCATCTGAATTTGATCATCCTTTGGCCCTGGAACCGGAGCCACTTTATATTTGTAAATGAGATCCTGGAAAAACTGCATCATTTCGATGGCGTTCGGATCGTCTAATTTACTGGTGGTCATCTCGTCATTCAGAACGCTTGCGTTATTGTTAAACAACCACGCAGAAGCGCCGAAATAATAATTCGGAATTGCAAATCCGTATTGTTTTTTGCCGTCTTTTTCCGTGGTCAGCTTCTGCGCGTATTGGAGAAAGTCGTCCTTCGTCCAGCCTTTATTTGGCATAGACAAGCCGGCCTGCTTGAGCATATCGGTATTAAAATGCATGACGACATTATTCCAGTCCCAGACAAAACCGTACGTTTTTTTGTCGATGACAAAAGGCGACTGAAGTTTCGGATGCAAATCATTGTAGTTGTCAAGTGCAGCCGGATCGGCTTTCATGTAGGTATCCAACGGGAGAAGCAAATCCTGCTTCGCAAACATTTGAATGCCTTCGATGGCAACGCGAATGACGTCAGGTGATTTACCGCCGGCGATCATCGTCTGAATTTTATTGAAATAGTCCGCCCAACCGCTGCTGACGACTTCCACCCTTTTGACCGTGATATCCGGGTTTTGCTTATTGAATTCGGCCAAAATATTCGTTAACTGCTCATCAGAGGCTTCATTTTTACTCCATACTAGCGTTAATTCCGCTTTGCTTGATTTCGATGAAGCTGGTGTTGAATTGGAGCTGCATGCAACAAGTGACCACCCGAGTGCAAAAATGAATACGAAGACCCAAACCTTTTTCATACAGGACACCATCCTTAAAAGAATGTGACGCCGCTCTCCCGTATTGGCATAATCGGTGCGGCTGATGCCTTTCTACGTTGCGATTCATGGTCCATGTCCAAACCCGTGCACGTGCACGGGAAAGACTAAAAAAATTTGCAACAAAGCAACGGTGCCATCCGGGGCGTCCCCCGCTTCGGCTAATCCTGCATCGGAGCTCCACTCACTTGCATCGTGCACGTGAACGAACTCATCTTAACAAATAAGACCCATTTTGTAAACGCTTTAAATAAAATTCGTTCCTAGTGCCTATATGCATGCACCCGCTTTACGTTCACGAGCACGTATCTTGACCTGCACGCCGAGATAAGCTACGATTAGACCACTAGAGCCTTTCACGGAGGTCCATGCCTATGAACGTTACCAGCAAACAAATCGCCGAATTGTGCGGCGTTACCAGAGGGACCGTAGATCGCGCATTAAACAACCGTCCCGGCATTCATCCGGACACACGCGATAAGATCATGCGCGTCGCAGAAGAGCTTGGCTACCGACCGCATTTCTTGGCTCAGAGCCTTGTCAAAGGACATACGAAAACACTCGGCATCGTGTTATTCGACATCCATAACCAAATTTTCTCCCAGCTCTTCCATGCCTTCGAGGCTGAGGCTCGGAAACGAGGCTATATCGTTTATTTGGTGCTTTCCAATCGGGACAAGGAGCTCGAAATGGAATATATCAACAATTTGTTGGATCGTCGTGTCGACGGCATTGCCTTGCTGCCGGCAAATGACAACAAAAAGTTCGAGTCTTTCCTTCTTCGTTCACGCACACCGATTGTAACATTCGGCAACCGGCTTACCAGTCCGTTTCCTTATATTTGGATTAACGATAAACAGGCGATTTGTGACTCTGTTGCCTTTCTTGCCGAACAAGGCTACCGCCATCTCATCTATTTAAGCCCTCCCTTGATGCGCAAAGGCAAAGAGAATATTTATGTGCCCGAGCAGCGATATCAAGGTTTCGTGCAAGCCTGTGCGGAGATTCCGGATATGCGGTTTAACATCATTGCACAGAAACAATATTTAACGGAATTAGAAACATTAATGGAAACAATGGACAGCAAATGCTCCATCCTCTGCTCCAGCGATGTGTATGCATTGGAGGTCTTGAAATGGCTGAAAGCACGTAAAATCCGCGTGCCCGACCAAGTCGGACTCATGGGGTTCGATAATATTGAGTTTCTAAAATATATCAATCCCTCTCTCACAACGGTGGATTATAATGTGAACGAAATCGGTACGAAGCTCGCAGATTTATTAATTCGCCGCATTAACGATGAGGAAGTGCCGGCCGAGACATTGATCGACCATCATGTGCTGCAAGGGGAGTCCGTCTGAGACACCGCCCAACCGGATAAAGGGAAAACCACCCCCATATAACACAAAACGGCTGCTCTGTTTACACAGAGCCAGCCATTTTAAAATCTCTCATTACTCTTTCACAGAACCAAGCGTAATCCCATGGATGAAAAAGCGCTGCAAGAACGGGTAGATGACAAGCACCGGGATCATCGCAATAAAGATTTTCGCCGCATTCAACGTCTGGTTGGAAAGCTCGCTCATCTTCTGAATCTGCTCCGCAGTCATGGTGTTGGCATCCACAATAACAACCAGCTGTTGAATGTAGGTCTGCAGCGGATAATGATCCGCATTCGACATCAACACCAGACCGTTAAAGAACTCATTCCAGTGATAAACGATACTGAACAAAGTCACAGTCGCGAGTACAGGCACAGCCAGCGGGATGAATATTTTTACAAGCATATACCAAGGACCTGCACCGTCGACGAGTGCCGCTTCCTCCAATTCCTTCGGCAAATTCCGGAAATAGTTAATGACCAGAATAACACTGAAGATCGGAACGCTGTTCCCAAGGACTAACGCCCAGATATTATTAATCAGACCTAGCGATTTAACCGTTTGATACCAAGGAATCAAGCCGCCGTTAAATAACATCGTGAATACCAAAATCCACATCAAGACATTGCGAAACGGCAAATCTTTGGTATTTTTGGATAAAGGATACCCCATCAACACAATAATAACAAAGTTCAGGGTCGATCCCAGAACAACACGCTGAATCGAGATCCAAAAGGAATTGAAAAATTTGCTGTCGCCCATAATTTCATGATAGGAATTCAAGTTAAATCCCACCGGCCAGAAACTGACCTGCCCCGAGGACGCTGCCGCATTGTCGCTTAACGAAACAGCCAGCGTGTACCAGAGAGGAAGCACACACAAAAGGGCGATGCCAACCAGCAGCACGATAAGGAAAAGATCGAACACTCTGGAGCCTATTGTTGTTTCTCTAACCATAATCCTGCTCCTTTATATTAAAAAATACGATAATTTGCAAACTTAGCGGCTAGCACATAGGAAGTCGTAATTAACGCAAAACTAATGATGGATTTCAAAAGCCCCATTGCCGTAGCCAATCCATACTGCAGATTCAATAGTCCTGTCCGATAGACCCAAGTGTCAATAATATCTCCGCTTGAATATACAAGTGGATTGTACAAGTTAAAAATTTGATCAAAACCAGCATTTAAGACATTCCCTAAGCTAAGCACCGAAAGTAAAATGACCGTTGTCATCATGCCGGGAAGCGTGACGTGAAGCAATCGCTGCCAGCGCGTAGCGCCGTCAATCGCAGCCGCTTCGTACAGCGCCGGATTAATCCCCGTTAAAGCCGCCAAAAAGATAATGGTGTTAAAACCGAATTCCTTCCAAACATCACTTCCAACGATGATAAAAGGAAACAGCTCCGCCTTGCCGAAAAACAGCGTAGGACTGATACCGAAGAACCCCAGCAGCCCGTTAACTGGCCCTTTATAGGACAAGATATCAAGCAAAATACCGGAAAGAATAACCCAAGATAAAAAGTGCGGTAAATACACAATCGTCTGAACCCATTTCTTCAACACCGCGATACGCAATTCATTTAACAATAACGCGAAGACCAGTGGAACAATCATATTCGCAATAATTTTCATAACAGCAATGAACAAGGTATTGAAAAACACCGTTTTACTATCGTTCAACGAAAACATGTACTTGAAATTTTCCAGCCCGACCCACTCGGAATGAAAAATGCCTAAACCTGGGTTAAAATCCTGAAAAGCAATAACAATGCCGAACATAGGCACGATACTAAACAGCGTCAACCATATAAAGCCAGGAAGAAGCATGAGATAGTAATGTTTGGCAAAACCCTTCGTAACCATCCTATCAATCACTTCCATTCTTTGTTGTTAAGGGAAAGGCGCCAGAGTAGTCTGGCGCCTGGTGTGCCCTTGCGACTTGCGACTATTTCAAGTTCGCTTCAATTTCACTAATAATCTGATCTCCGCCTTGCTTTTTCCAGTCCTCGACGAACTTGTCGAAGGATTCCAACGGCGCAGCGCCCATAATAATTTTCAGGAACGTTTCTTTTTCCAATTTATCCAGCGCAGCCCATCGGCTTTCCATTGTTTTCGTCTGGGAGTACGTTACGCTGTAGGTTTTCTTATACGGCAGTTGGAGCGCGGAGATCCCTACAAGTGTTGAATACATCCGTTTCCATGTTCCTAAATCCGCATTCGGATCCCAATACTGAATATCGTATTTGTCGTAAGGCTCCAACTTCACTTTTTTCACTTTTTCCGCATCGGATTTCAGCAATTTGTATCCTGGGAGATCCAAATCCTCCGGTTTTTTGGTACCGGCAAGCACTTCTTTCATCATTTTGTACGTAACGTCCATCTCATCCATTGGAGCATATACGATACGTAATGGATAGTTGCCAATGGCTACTTTCACATCGAATTTGGATTCGTCACGCAGCAACAAGTTTTCCATTTGAATAGCAGCTTCTGGGTGCTCATACCCTTTCCGAACAACGAGATACTGATTCGTCGGGTTCCCCATGTGCGGCGTAAATTCGCCATTTACATCCAGAGGCGCCGCATAAGCCTGCCAGTTCGCTTTCGGGTTATTTTTGATGGCATCCGCTAATGGACCATATCCGCCAGCCCACCATAGACCGAAGTAAATACCGGAAGTTCCATTTTTGATCAACTCTTGCGCATCCTTACGAATGGTCATTTCCTTGTCAATCAAGCCTTTGGCATACAGATCACGCAGCTTAGAGAGCGCTTGCTTCGTTTCTGGTTGAAGGGAACCGTACGTGGTTTTACCGTCAGCGCCTTTTATCCAAAATCCTGGATAAGAATGGTAGGAAGCGAAAATCGGATCGAAACCATAGTTATTATTGTTAGGATTGATAAAATCTGCATTCAGCAAGCCGCCCAATTGAGGCCCTGAAATCCCGATCGTATCCGCTTTGCCGTTTCCGTCTGGATCTTGCTCGACAAAGGCTTTGGCTACTTTCTCCAGTTCATCCATCGTTTTAGGCGGTTGCAGGCCTAATTTATCCAGCCAATCCTTGCGAATCCACATCATATGAACCATGTCGGATTCCGTTGTTACGTTCGGAAGGGCATACATTTTTCCATCTACGGTAACTGATTTAAGCGCAAGACCTTTTGTACTATCGATGATGCTTTTGAGCGCCGGTGAGGCATATTTGTTATAAACCTCTGTCAGATCTGCGAGCTGGCCGCTTTTCACCATTTGTCTGAACTGCGTATCTTTCACAACAAGAGCGTCAGGCAAATCATTGCTGGCAATAGATAGGTTAACTTTTTGATCGTAATCTTTCCCGCTCGCCGCTTGCCAAACAATTTTGGTATCAATATTCAAATTGTCTTTAATGTAGCGGGTATACTGGTTGCTTTCCGGCGAATCTCCGGCAGGCAAGCTTTTGTCCGCTGCGTCAACATCTTTCCCGATTTTAATCGTGATCGGTTTCTCTGATTTGGTGAAAGGGCCTGCCGCTGCTGTTTGCGCACCCGCAGTTTGTGTAGCCGCTGTTGAAGCTTTAGGTGATTCCTTAGCCGTATTCGCTTCCGAACAGGCGGATAAGACAACTAGCATTCCTGCGAGTAAAAGCAGCATGCTTTTTTTAGGCTTGCTCATATAAATCCCCTTCTTTCGTTTATCTATTTTGTCTACACGATAAAAATAACACGAATTATGCCCCTGCAAGGAGGGAAAACGGTTACACCTTAGATGGGTAATTGACCGAGATTTTGCTGGCATTCGCATCCCATCATCGGCATTTCCGGCATTTGACCCCCTAACTTTCGGACATTTCTCTACCTGCTGCATGCTTTAGCCGATACTCGCTTGGCAATAATCCGGTTTGCTCCCGGAAGCTGCGGCTAAAATACTTCTCATCCATATAACCTACATGCTCAGCAATCCATAAAATCGTCTTATTCGTATAAAGTAAATACTCCTTCGCCTTGTCGATTCGGTTATTGCGCAAAAACTCGCTAAAATTAATGCCGATAATTTCCTTAAAACACTGGCTGAAGTAGCTTCTGCTCATATTCACCCGCTTCGCAATGATTGCCGCAGTAATCTGCTCCTGCATCTCTTCGCTGACGATGTGAACAGCTTTCATCACGCATTCGACGACCTCTTGCGAGAAGGCTGGTTTGTCCATCGACTTGCGGATCATGTCACGCGTATCGGTTAACCACGCTTCTACTTCCGGCCAGTTCTCAAAAGCGTCCGGCAGCGCAATTTTCGCCATATGAACAGGGTGAAATAATAGATTCCATTTATCCGTTAACGTATATAAAAGCCCGATTAGCTTGGTTTGCGGCAAACGCAAATGCTTCAACTGTTTGACCTGAGCAGCGAATAACGTATCTTGATGAATCCATTCGTGACCCGACCATTGTTCCTTCACTTGATCTAGATCCGGCACAGTCTTGTCCACTGCCAGAACGGTTTCGTCTTGCGAGACAGCCCCTTCATAGAAGACATCCGGTGTTTGTGGAGCAGGCTTTGGTTCCTCCAGAATCCGTTTATGAATTCTCCCCAACACTTCTTCAAAGCGCTCCTTTTCCAGCTGCACCTTGGCAATATAATCAATAGCGCCAAGCCTCAGCGCCTCTTGGATATACTCAAAATCCTGGTGGAAAGTGAGCACAACCGTATACATAGCCGGATATTGCTTGCGCACAATCTTCAATAGCTCAATCCCCGACATGACGGGCATCGCTAAATCCGTGAGCAGTAAATCGACGGCATGGTCCGCCATGAATTCCAACGCCTTCTCGCCGTTGCTTGCTTCTCCAACAACCTCCATATCAAACTCGCTCCAAGGCATGGCAGAAATCAGCCCTTTACGCACCAACTTATCATCATCGACAATCATCACTTTAATCATGACGGCGGTTCCCCTCCCTAATAGGTATCGTTACAAATATCGTTGTCCCTTTGCCGATTACACTCTGTATACGCAGCTCCGCCTTATCGCCATACTGCGATTCGAGCATCCGCTTCACATAATTCAGCCCAATCCCCATGCCGACTTTTTTGTTCTCGATTTCCGGATTATGCAGGAGGTTTTGAATCGTTTCTTCCGACATCCCTGAACCGTTATCCTGAATAGAGATCAGAATGGCATTCGTTAGATTCACATCTACCCGGATATACCCGTCGTCGCTGAGCCCATGATAAAGAGAGTTTTCCACCAGCGGTTGGAGGATAAACCGTGGCACCGGCATGCTCCAAACGTCTTCATCAACGTGCATTTGGACATCAAACTTAAAGTCATAACGGATTTGCTGCAGTGTCAAATATTGTTTCAAGGCCTCAATTTCTTCATTAATCGTGGAAGCCGTTCCCAGCTTGCCTAAATTGTAATGCAGCAGCTTATTAAGGGAAGAAACAAGGCGATCGATCTCATTTTGACCATTCATAAGGGCTAACCAGTGCACCGTATCGAGCGTATTCATCAGAAAATGAGGGTTTATTTGATACAGCAGCTTCTCAACTTCAAGATCCACCCGCCGCTTCTCCTTATGCTCAACCTCGGCGAACAACTCCCAAATCTGCTCCCTCATCTGTCTAAATTGGTTCAAAAGGAAGTCAAACTCCGGTATTTTGGTTTTTACGTTAAGCGTTTGCGCGCGATTTTGCGCCATCAGCTTGATTTCTCGATTAAATCCATTCAAAGGAACATAGACCATTTTCCATAAAAGCCATGCCATCAGCAGGCTAATCCCTAGAAAAATAAGCGCAAACATTAAAATTTGCAGAAACCACCGATTCATTTCCTTATTGTAATCAGCTTTCGGAATGACGGATACGATACTCCACCCTTGATTGCTGGCCTGCCGAAACCAAATAAATTCATTCTGCTTGCCGTGCGTACTCTCACTGGAGAAATTCGGAAATATCGTATCTTTCACGAACGAATTGGGCAGCTCCGTATAGGCGATTCGACCATTATTGTCGAGAAAAATATGATAATTCCCACCGCCGAATTGATCATTGTTCAGAATGTTTTGCGTCAGATGGAACCCTGATTCAATGTAGACATACACGTCATCGCGCATGGGCAAATCCACCTTCCTCAGTGCCGAAAAAACAAAGTTGTTATCGAACCGGTTGTTGCTGATATGAGGGCCATAATACGAAATTCCTGAATATTCCGCCAGCAACGGCAGCTTTTCAGGAGAAAAATTATCTTTGACCCCTACATTTTCAAGATCATAGGTATTGTCCTTTTGAAAATAATACAAGGTTAGACCGATATTTGGATTCGTAAAGGTAACTAAACTTAATTCATCTCTTAAATTGCTGATCATTTGTGATCGTTCATAGGTCTGGCTAGGCGGAAGCGATAACATCTGATCCAGCTTTTTTCCTACGCTCCCTGCAAAAGCAAGCTGCTGAGAAACGTGATTTAAATTGCTGATCGTACTCTCCAGAGAGAGTTCGACTTGCTTCAGATTGCTCTGTATCCCGTTCTGAATTTTATTCGTCAGGATCGAGTAAATCGTATAATAAGAGATGAGAACGATACAAATAAACGGTATCAGCGTACTGCAGAGAAAGATGATAAATATCCGTTTTTTTAAAGTTAAATAATCGTACATCCATGACTTCATATAATCTCTTAGCTTAGCAAACACATGACTTCACCCCTGATTCTGTTTCCATTCCTTATGCATGGGCTTTTCTGCGGTATTCGGATGGCGTGCAACCAAAATGCGCTTTGAACACACCAATAAAATAACTTAGCGTATTAAACCCCACATCCAGCGAAATTTCCGTAATCTTCTTATCCGTATCCTTCAACAGGTAAGCCGCTCGCTGTGCCCGTACCTGATTTAAGTACTCCAGCGGGCTTTTTCCGGTAAAATTTTTAAAATATCGGCAGAAATAAGACTCGCTGAAGGAAACGAGCGCTGCTAACTCTTCCAAGCGAATGGGCCCGCTGTAATTCATTTGAATGTATTCGATAATGAGTTTTAACCGGTCAATATGCGTCGGGCTAACCGCAGGGGGAAGCTCGCGATAAGATGGCCCTCCCAACATCATTAGCTTCGAAATTATTAATTGCAGCAATCCTTTTGTCGTCAATTCATATAACGGTAATTCATTAATGTTCAAATCAAACACTTGCAGCAGCAGTTCTAGCAGCTCTACTTCGCCTGCTGTTTGACGTGAGATATGGGCAGGAATGACATATTTCTGTTGGATAAGCGGTGTGATATATTTCTCGCCAACAAGATCAAACCGCCCGTTTCCTACAATATCGGGGTGAAACACCACGGCTGTGAAGCAGCACTCCTCTTCTGAGGTGATATAACCCGAGTGAAGTTGACCGCCATTCACGAAAATCGCTTCACCCGCCTCCAGTTCATAATCATCCATAGAAACGCGAAAAGTGGCTTTTCCCTTCGTCAGCATGAGAAATTCCAACTCATCATGCCAATGAAGATCCAGCAGTTCTTCCCCCGGCTGACAGCAAATTTCATATACACGAATGGGATATAGCGGGTCGCCGTGAACGCGGTCTTCTTTTAAATGCGCCTGCTGCATAGCTTTCGTTCCTCCTTCACAAAATCAAGCCCTATGTCAAAATACTGATACATTCCAGCAATATAAAGAAAGGAAAGCGATTTATAAATCAATATACTTATATTAAATTACAACGAAGGGCTGATGGCAATGAAATTTTCGAATGGCTATTGGATGGCAAAAGAAGGATACACAGTTTTGAACCCTGTCGATGTCCGCGAAGTGGAACAAAACGGCAGCAGTCTTACGGTTTATGCCGCTGCGCGAAGGATTCAGCGAAAGGGTGATACCTTAAACGGCGCGCTGCTGACTTGTGAAATTAGTTCGCCAATCCCTGATGTCATCCGGGTACGTTGGACGCATCATGCAGGCAAGCAAACAAAGGGACCAGCTTTTGAATTGTTCGAGAATCCGTTGACGCCTGTCACTATAGATGAAAGCGGCCACCAGGTGACGCTTAAATCCGGCAATCTAAGTGTCAAATTAAATAAACAAGAGACTTGGGGAACGGAGTTCTTTTACGAAGAGAAGCGTTTGACCGGCTCCAATAGCAAAGGCACGGGACATATTACAACAGATAACAAAGATGTTTACTTCCGCGAACAACTAGACCTTGGCGTCGGTGAGCACATTTACGGCCTTGGGGAACGCTTCACCCCCTTCGTGAAAAATGGGCAAGCGGTTGACATTTGGAACGAAGATGGCGGCACAAGCAGCGAGCAAGCGTACAAAAATGTTCCTTTTTATTTATCGAGTAAGGGGTACGGCGTGTTCGTCAATCATCCAGAGCATGTCTCGTTCGAAGTTGGTTCCGAGGTCGTCTCCAAAGTCCAATTCAGCGTACCTGGCGAAAACATCGAGTATTTCATCATCGGCGGCCAAACGTTGAAAGACGTTCTGAACAATTACACGAAGTTGACTGGAAAACCCGCCCTGCCGCCAGCTTGGTCGTTCGGTTTGTGGTTAACCACGTCCTTCACAACGAATTACGACGAAGCCACTGTGAACAGCTTCATTGACGGGATGATCGCACGCGACCTTCCGCTGCATGTTTTCCATTTTGACTGCTTCTGGATGAAAGAATATCAATGGACCAACTTCGAGTGGGATGCCGATATGTTCCCCGATCCGGTAGGCATGCTGAAACGGCTGAAGGACAAAGGCCTCAAAATTTGTGTATGGATCAACTCATATATCGGCCAGAAATCTCCGCTGTTCAAAGAAGGCATGGAGAATGGCTATTTGGTCAAAACCTTAGAGGATGACGTGTGGCAGTGGGATCTCTGGCAGGCTGGCATGGGGCTGGTCGATTTCACGAACCCGGCAGCGACGGAGTGGTACAAGGGGCATTTGAGACGGCTGATTGATATGGGTGTGGACTGCTTCAAAACGGACTTTGGCGAGCGCATCCCTACGGATGTGAAGTACCATGACGGGTCTGATCCGCTGAAAATGCATAACTATTACACCTTCCTGTACAACAAGGCTGTCTTTGAGGTGTTGGAAGAAAAGCTTGGTAAAAATGAAGCGATGCTTTTTGCCCGCTCCGCCACAGCAGGCGGCCAGCAATTCCCTGTGCACTGGGGCGGCGACTGCTCGGCCAATTATGACTCCATGGCGGAGTCGCTGCGCGGAGGCCTGTCGCTCGGCTTATCCGGCTTTGGCTTCTGGAGCCACGACATCAGCGGCTTTGAGAAAACAGCGCCGCCTGATATCTATAAGCGCTGGGTCGCCTTCGGCCTGCTGTCTTCCCACAGCCGACTGCACGGCAACGAGTCTTACCGCGTACCGTGGCTGTTTGACGAAGAAGCCGTCGATGTTCTCCGGCATTTTACGAAGCTCAAAAGCACGTTGATGCCTTATCTCTTTGAAAGTGCCATCCAATCGACCGAGATGGGGATTCCGATGATGCGCGCCATGGTGCTCGATTATGCTGCGGACCCTTCCACCCATCATTTGGATACGCAGTACATGTTAGGCGACAATCTGCTCGTGGCCCCAATCTTTAATGATCGCGGGCAAGTGATGTATTACGTGCCGGAAGGCCGCTGGACCGACTTCTTTAGCGGGCAAGTCGTTGAAGGCGGGAAATGGCACGAAGAAACCCATGGTTACATGACGCTGCCATTGCTAATTAAGCCGAATTCGCTACTCGCGATCGGAGCGAACGATCAGAAGCCCGACTACAACTACGCGGATGGCGTATCCCTGCATTTGTTTGAACTGCAGGATGGCGCCAGCGCTGCAGCGAATTTGTACAGCTTGCAAGGCGAGCTGGAAGTGACTGTAAAGGCTGTTCGCCGAGATGAAGAAGTGAGCTTCTTCATGCAAGGGGCAACGAAGCCGTACACGATCGTGCTGCGCGGCATTCATGAAGTCGCCGGCGTAGACGGGGCGGAGTGGATCGATTCCGCTAACGGCATCGTGCTTACGCCTGAGGCGGGCAGAACGCACTTAGTCGTTAAGTTATAAGAAAAGGCAGTTCCCTAAGTAGAAGCATCTACTTTTGGGAACTGCCTTTTTTTGTTGCTGGCGTGCGGGTATGGTATCCACTTCCCCAGTTACGTTCTACCCACTGTGCGGATCCTTATGCTGCCGCCCCCATTTCCACTTCTTATCTCATTGTTGACAGGCATCCGTGTGCGAAGGGGAGCTACAGGGCGCTATTTCAGCGAAACAGGCTGATTTCTGGCTGTGAGCGGAACTACAGGGACTTATATACCCACAGGATGCTGTATTTGAGCATCATATGCAGAAATAGCGGACCGTAGTTCCCCTCCATCTGCCGACTGGCCTATTCTATGGCAAATAGCGTATCGTAGTTCCCTTCCAACCGCCAAATCGACTGTTCCGCCGAAATTGGCGAAGCAAATCTCCTATTTCTTCTGGCTCTGAGCATATGATTCTTGGTACTCTTGAATCATTTTGCTGCCGCCAGCCGTCTTCCACTTCTCGATTTCCGCCTTCCAACCTGCTTCATCGATCTTGCCCATGATGAATTTGGTTTCAGCGTCCGTTATCATCTGCTCCAATTCTTTGCCACGCTCCGAGAACGTCGCCGAATTCAGTGTCAGCGCCGGATTCGGCACGATAAACTGTTCATTCGACTGGCCGATCTTCTGGCTCTTGCGGAACAGATCCGGCTGTTTCATGGCTTTGGCAACATTGTAGCTCTCTCCCCGTTGCGGCAATGTATCCCGATATGGCTTCACTTCTTTCAAATCAGCATCGCGATCAAGCGGTTCTGTAAACTCGCCTTTATCCGCATAGTGCTTGCCTTCCACACCTTTCACGATCAGATTCGCCATTTGCGGATCCAGCAGCTTATCAACGAAAGCGAGCACCTTCTTGAACTCCGCTTCTGTTTTCACAGAAGATTTGGGGATCGCCAAGAAACCGGCATTACCGCTTTCCCCTGGCACTCGGCGGCCGCTCGGTCCTTCCACAGCAGCAGCGTCAATGACGGCGCTCGGAACGACCTTCACGATTTTATCCTGCCAGCTTTGCGCATTGCCACCGGATATCCGAATGCCTGCACGCCCGGATTCGTACGCTTTGTCCACTTCCGTCGTGTCCACGACAGGGAAATCCTGATTGATCAGCTTTTCATCATACAAGCGTTTAAATAATTTCATCGTGTCGAAGAAAGGCTGGGTCACAAACTCCGGTGTGAAAACGCCTTTCTCTTCCAGCCATTTGGACGGCCCGCCTTGTGAAACCGATATGCGTGTCAAGGTTGAGCTGACATCCTGGTTGTACTTCTTCTCAAGCATCAAGCCGTAAGTGTCGTTTTTCCCGTTTTTATCCGGATCATTCAACGTAAGCGCTTTAATAACATTGTACCAATCATCTAATGTTTTCGGGGACTGCAGGTTCAGCGCATCAAACCAGTCCTTCCGATAATGAATCACAGCGCGTCCCAGATCGCGGTATAGGGGAACGCCATATATTTTACCATCGACGGCGATATTGTCATAAAAAAGCTTGTTCTGTGCCTGAAGGTTTTTGTAATCTTTAAGATACGGACCAACTTCCCAGAACAGATCTGACTTCAAGGAACTGATCATGCTTGGATTACTATAGTTCAGCTTAATCAGTTTAGGAAGCTCGCCGGAAGCGATCATGACATTAACCTTCTCATCGTAGGCAGAAGCCGGTATCCATTGAATTTGTAAATTCGTATTCGTGTAGGCTTTGATCGCCTTCTCAATCTCATTGTCCTTCGCGGGGACTTCGCCAACCTGATTCACAACCAACGTGAGTGGAAACGGTGTCTTATCCTCCGCTGCAGCTGATCTTTGCGTCCCGTTCTTGCTTGCATCTGAGCCGGAATCAGCGCCGCACGCAGTCAGCACCGCAGATAACATAATTACCGTTCCCAACATCAGAGCCACTTGATTTCTTTTCATCGAGCTTACCCCTTTCGTTATCCCTTATTATACTCTATTTTTGATCTCCGCCTATCTCCTTAAAAAGAAACGGGCAGAGCGTAAATAGCTGATCGCCTACCCTTTGACAGAGCCAAGCAAGACGCCTTTCGTAAAATGCTTTTGCAGGAATGGATACACCAACAAAATCGGAAGCGTGGCAAAGACGATTACAGCCATGCGAATGGTCAGCGGTTGAATCTCGGCTTCATCAAACCCTGCGTCGCCAATCCGGCTTTGCGCCAACATGATGATTTCTCGCAATAGCACTTGAATCGGCCATTTACCGTTATCATTGATATACAGAATTGCGTTAAAAAACTGATTCCAATGCGTCACGGAATAAAAGAGAGCGAACGTTGCCATAGCCGGCATCGATAGCGGTAACACGATGCGAAATAATACACCCATATCGTTACATCCATCTATTTTGGCCGAATCTTCCAGCCCGTCGGGAATTTGCTGAAAAAAGTTTTTGAGCACGATCAGGTTAAAGGCGCTTATGGCGCTTGGAATCATTAAAGACCACAATGTATTCGTAAGGTGCAGGCCTTTGACGACGAAATAGGTAGGAATCATCCCCCCGCTGAACAGCATCGTAAATAGCACCGCAAGGAGGATCGTTTGGCGTCCTCTTAGCTTGTTTTTAGCCAGTGGATAGGCCATTAATGCGGTAAAAACAAGATTGATTATCGTGCCCACTACCGTAATATAGATCGAAACTCCGAGACTGCGGAGCAATGTATCCGTGGAAAAGATGTATTTGTACGCAGATAGAGACCACTCTTTTGGAAATAAAATCAACCCGCCCTTAGCAACCTCTGTTGGGCTTGTGAAGGATACCGCCAGGACGTAAACAAATGGCAGTACGCAAATTATGGCGATAATGAGCAGCAAGCTGGTATTTACGAAGCTAAAAATGCGATTTCCAAGCGTTTTATCGTACTGCATATTGTGCAGCCTCCCTCTCAAGCGGCGTTAATAAACGCCCTCTTGACCGAATTTTTTGGCCATCCAATTGGAGCCTAGTACAAGGATGAGTCCGACCAATGATTTGAACAGGCCTACCGCCGCACTATAGCTATACTGGCCTTGACTTAGCCCCTTCATATACACATAAGTATCGAAAACTTCTCCAACTTCCCGATTCGTTGGCGCTAACATAAGGAAGATGTGCTCAAAACCGGCGTCCAAGAAGTTGCCTAGCCTTAAAATAAGCAAAATAACGATCGTACTGGAGATAGCGGGCAGTGTGATATGCCAGAGTTGGCGCCAACGTCCTGCGCCGTCCATTCTTGCTGCTTCGTACAGCTGCATATCAACGCCTGATAGCGCCGCCAGGAAAATAATCGTGCCCCAACCGACTTCTTTCCAAATGGACTGAGAAACGATCATCGTTCTAAACCACTCCGGCTCCATCAGGAAGGCAATTTTTTTACCCGTTAAATGGAATAAGAGTTCATTCAGAATTCCGTTTTCAGTCGTAAGCAGCATGTAAAATATCCCCACGACAACAACCCATGAAACAAAATGGGGAATGTACACAAACGTCTGCACGAAACGTTTGAAACGTTCTTTTCTAACCTCATTTAACATCAAGGCTAAAACAATGGGTAGAGGGAAGAAAAATACCAAATTGTAAATCGCTAATAACACCGTATTCCGAAATAACATCCAAAACTGTGGTTCGCTAAAAAAGCGTTGAAAATGTTTCAGCCCGACCCACGGGCTATGCGCATAACCTAGATGAGGCTTGTAATCCTGAAAAGCCATAATGATGCCGTACATGGGGACATACTTGAATATTAAAAAGTAAGCAACACCGGGCAATAGCATATAATAGAGCCATTTATCTCTGATTACGTCTCTAACCCATTCACTTTTTCGAAGATTTTGCCCAGGGGCTGCAGGCGCAGTTGTTTCTATCGCCGTCTCCTTCATGCTCTCTTCTCCTTCCAGCTCGAAACCGTTATGCCCTGATTATTAACCATGGGCACATAGATAGATATACCTAGCAGATAACTTGTGTACTCCGTCCATAAAAAGCCTCTCTCCTCAGCATCATCCGCTGCAAGCATACCTCTTGCATAACCCGGCGTATGCCACAGAAAACTTAAAAAAGAGCTATTTCCTCGGGTGATCTTCATCACGGAAGGAAACAGCTCTTTTTTATTTATTGCTTTCAAACAACTCCCGGTAGCTGCCCGGTGTCGTGCCGAATGTTTTGCGGAAATTGCGAATGAAGGCGCTGATATTTTTATATTGCAGTTTCTCACCAATTTCTGAAATTTTTAACGTGGTCGTCTCCAGCATCACTTTGGCCATGTTCATTCGATAGTCCGATAAATAATCGCTGAAAGGAATCCCCATTTCTCTTTTGAAAACACGGCTTAAATAAACAGGATGGAAATTCAGCAGCGCTGCGCAGGACTCTAGCGTTATATCTTGATCGTACTGATCATGAATGATTCGAACCAAGCGATCGGCAATGTTCAAATACTGTGAGTCTGCTTTCTCCGATAAAATAACGATAATGGGCGCAAACAGCCTCGTTTTGAACCAAATAGCGATTTCATCTCTTGTTTGGAGCTTTAGCAGACGTTCCACAGCGGAGTCGCCTTCCAGCACTTTTTTAACTGAAATTCCTTGATCCTGAACGACAGTCAATATACGTGACATCAGCTGCAAGAGAAGAATGTGATGTTCATGAACAAATCCTTCTTTATTCAGCAGCGTGGATAAATAGGTTTGAAACACTTCCATCGCTTGATCGAGCTGTACATCCTTGAGCGCTTGCAGCAGTTGATCTTCCATAAGCTTCAGATGCGAATATACCGCCGACTCCGCTCGCTCGCTGCTTTCAATATCTTCAAAATGAATGATGATGTCCGGCCCCAGACTTATGCGGCATTTCAAGGCTGCAAGACTTTCGCCGTAAGCTTTAACAGTCTCAGATAGCTTATGATACGGCTTGCTGATGCCAATGCTGACCTGGAGTTGGAGATATTTGGCCAGATTGGACTTAATCAGCTCCGCTGTTTGGTAGAACAAGTGCTTCAGCTCCTGCGGGTCTACGGTATCCAGTGCCAGCAAGGTGACCTGCGATTCGCCCATCAGGATCGGACTGAACCTCGTTTGGACAGGCAGCAGCTCGCCAACGATATTGTTAATAGCGAACAACAGCAGCTCGCGATCCTGCTCTTGATAGCGTGTCTCCTGCAGCTGATCGACTTGCAAGGTCAATACGCCGAGGGAGTTCCATTCTGTGGGAAAACCGTACATGTGCGAACGATGTTGGAAATCCTCATCGGATATTTGGCCTGTGAACAGCTTTAGTACGAAAAACTCCTTCAAATGCACCGACTGCCCCTGCATCTGCTTCTCCAATCGTCCTCGCGATACCGCAAGCGACTGGAATTTTTCTTGGATGTAAGTCAATTCATCTCTTCGGCCTGTCTGGCAAATCACTGACGGCTCCACTTCGTATGAGCTTGTCACCTCTAGTAGATTGCGGATTGGGGAATACATCCTTTTGCTTCCGTAAAAGGCAAAGGCCAAAACAATAAGCAGGATTAGCGCGCAGGCTGCTGCCGTCAGCAAGCCAATCTTTTTGCTGGCCTTCGTCATTTCGGAAATGGAAACGACCGATACGAAAGTCCAAGCGTTATACCCCGAAGTCAGATAAGTGACCCCAACCTGTTTATTTCCGATTTTCGCCTTAAAAAAACCTCTTTTGTCCGTAGCGTCGCTAATTTTATCCGTAATCGTCCTGTTAATTTCCCGATAAGCGTCTTGATCCTCAGGATTGGATAAAAAAGCGTTTCCCTTCTGATCGAGCACGTAATTCGTTCCCAATTGATTGTTTGAATGAAGTCCGCCACGTATCTCATCAGCAGAAACTTGGACGACTAGCATGCCTCTGGGTGTGTTCGTCTTGGGAACAATGGGAATTTTATAAATGAGACTAAGCGTATTTGTAGAACTCGAGCTCGCTGACTGGCTGTCATCTTCGCCTTCACTGCGAGGAGTCTGTACTTGATTCACCAAATGTGTATTCCAAAATAAACTCTCGGACTGCTTGGCATACAGCAGCAGTTCATTTTTATTCTCGAGTTGATCTATTTGCTTCAAGTTATTTAAAGTTACGGCCCAACCCTTCTCAAAATTCACAAGATAAGCTTCCGTAATGACTGCTTTTGCTTGCAAATTATACAGCCCCGTCATGACTTCACGTACACGGATAAAATCTTCACCTGTCAGAGACTCGTTCATCACTTCTTTGACCAGCGCCGAATTAATAAATTGCAAGGTGGTTACTTCGAGTGATTTGACGGTCTGCTCCACGCGCAATTGTGTTTGCAGAAGCAATTGCATATTCGCTTCATTGACTTTCGCTTCAACATCTTTCGTAGCTAAATAGTAAGAAGCGATGCCGATAAAAACAGTAGGAAGTGCACCAAGGATCAGACTAAACCCCAGGAGTCGAAGCAAATATTTATGCAAGATCCATACAACCTCCCAACAGGTAATGTTACTAGTATTACATATTCATACAGACCCATCAAGCGAGATAAGCTTTATGATATCGCTTACATTACCAGACTATGCAGCTTCAAACTATGCAGTTTAGATAACTTTTGGCCTGTATGACGAAAAACCCCTTACAGAATAAGGGGTTTTCTAAACCTGGATCCTCTATAGCTTGAGAGGAAGTTGTTTGAAGCATACAAGTTATCTGCTGCATATACGCAGCAGTGCAAAAGTGGATATGCCTTCAGCTACTCCGTTTCATCATAACGGATGTTCTTAGTGTCTGCTCCCGTTACAACCAACATCCCTTCACCTGATGTTGCATGTGATTTCTCAAGCCGCTTAAGCTCCACATTCTGGCATTGATGCAGCTTGATCACAGATCCTTTATTCGTTTGCAATTGTAAACATTCTATCACGATATCTTTGGCGTAATGTGCAATAACTCCCCGCTCCGCAGTCGCCTGAAAGTTGCTGACTCGCACATCTTCCAACGGCATTTCGGGAAGCCCGTTCACAATGAGCGCCGTTTGAGCCCCTGTGCAGGTAACATCCGCAATCGTAATTTTGCGAAAAACCGGCGTGCCTTCCGTAACGGGAAAAACGTCTTCCTGCGCGCTGCCTGAGCCTTCCACTCCCGCATAAAACAGATGGAATGAGATTGCTTCCCCGGCAATATTGGTCATCCGGATACGGCTGATATCGATCTCTTCGACAACGCCTCCGCGTCCGCGGGCGCTTTTGAACCGCAGACCGATATCGGTACCGATGAACGTGCAGTCGGACACACGAATCCGCCGAACCCCGCCGGACATCTCGCTGCCGATGACAAAACCACCATGCCCGTGATAGACCATGCAGTTGCGAATCGTGACGTATTCGCAAGGAATTCCTAACTTGCGTCCCGCTTCATCCTTGCCCGACTTCATGCAGATCGCGTCGTCTCCCACGTCAAACTTACAGTTTTCGATGTTCGCATACCGGCAAGAATCCAAGTCCAAGCCGTCTCCGTTCTGGGCAAACCATGGATTCCTGACCGTGACATTGCGAATAGTAACATGCTCGGAAGCCCATGGGTGCAAGCACCATGCAGCCGAGTTTTGGAACGTAGGACCGTCCAGCAAAATATGCTTGCATCGTCGAAAGCTTAATAAGTTCGGTCTGAGATATTCGCGATAAATCTCATAGGCGGACGGATCATGGATACCATCCTGAACGAGCTTCTCTGTCTGTGCTCTTCCGTTCATAGCAGCAACCGACGGCCACCAGAACTCGCCTTCCGCATCCGTGACTCCGCCGGATTGCACCAAGCTGTCCCACTGCAGCGCCGTCATTTTCCAGCGTTTGACCGGCCGCCAAGCTTCTCCATTTCCATCAAAAATCCCTTCGCCTGTTATGGCTATATGCTCCAGTCCTTCAGCGTCTAGCGGCGATTGACAGCGAACCGAGGGAATGCCTTCAAAGCTGGACATGACGAGCGGATACTGCGCAAAATCCTTCGTGAACATGACCAAGGCGCCTGCTTCAGTATGCAGCTCTAATCGGCTTGCCAGCTTAAGCGGGCCTGTTAACCATAAACCGGCCGGGATGACTACTCTCCCGCCGCCAGCTTCGGAGCAAGCCCGTATGGCTTGCTGGAATGCCTGCGTGTTGTCGGTATGTCCATCACCGACAGCGCCAAACTCCGTTATCCTGAATAAGCGATCAGGTATTTCCGGCAGCTGCACTTCTGGCATGGTCCATGCGTTTTGTGCCTCGCTGCGCTCTACATGTGCTCTTGTCATACGGAAGCCCCTTCTTTCTCATCGTTGAATCGGAACCAATCGATATCCACGAAACCTTGACTTGCCCAAGCGTCCGCCTGCTTGTCTTGCAAACAGAACAGCCCTAGCTTAGCGCCAACCCATCCGCCAGGAACCGCTGCAAACTCGTCCCCAATCCGGTGGTAAGCTACGCCATCTAAACTATAATAAAAGCTGAATACAGCTTCCTCTACGGCTACTGTTCGGAAATAAATCGTTCGTGCTAATTCAGCGACAGGCACACGTGCCGTTACTTGTTCGCATGATTTCTCCTTGCTGCCCTTTCCTTCAACGAAGACGATTTCAAGTCCTTCCCCTGCCCACTTTAACGCGATATAACGATACTCGAATCCGAAAACCGTCAAGCCGGCCAGCTCTTCCAGCGAGTCGGAGTCGAAACTAGAGCAAGAGCCGGAACAAGTGCAAGAGCTGGAGCTTGGTGTAAACGTTAACTTCACCGTTGCCGTAAATTCCGGGGCAGGGAGCTTTTGGCAAAGGATGTTCATCGCATTGTACAAGGTTGATGCGCCAGCGGGCAGTGGCTGCGCGTATAACCGCAGATGTCCGGGGTTCGCGGTGAGCGAGTACCACTGCGGACGATGGTTAGCCTGCCATTGCCACTGCAAGCCTAGACCCGACTGATCGAATTCATCGCTAGTTTCGGGTACCGCACAAGGCCATTCGCGTCCTACATCAGGCTTCTTATGGACAAGAGCAGGCTCGCCGATGCCGTCACCGTTCGTATCAAGACCGATGATCGGCCAATCGTTCTCCCAGCTCATGGGCTGGAGGTGGATAATCCGGCCATAAGCCTCGCGGTCTTGGAAATGCATAAACCAAAACTCACCCGATTCCAACTCCACATAACCGCCTTGATGCGGTCCATTAATGGGGGAATCGCCTTGATGAAGTACAATTTTATCCTCATACGGTCCCCAGATGTTTTCAGCACGAAGCACGGTTTGCCAACCTACAGCCACCCCTCCGGCTGGAGCAAACACATAGTAATAGCCGCCACGCTTGTACAGCTTAGGCCCCTCAATCGTCGGATGATGGTCTGTCCCATCGAAAATGATCATGCCGTCATCCAGCAGCGCCATGCCATCCGGCGACATTCGGCATATTTGCAGCTTGCTCTTGATGCCGCAGCGGCTTCTGGCGAAGGCATGCACCAAATAAGCTTGCCCGTCTTCATCCCAGAAAGGGCAAGGATCAATCCATCCCTTCACTTCCTTCACCATGTGAAGCGGTGTCCATGGACCCGCGGGATGCTCGGCCGTTGTCATATAGATGCCCTCATCCGGGGCGCTGAAATAAATCCAGTACTTCCCGTCATGATAACGAATCGCAGGCGCCCAAACGCCGTCCCCATGCCGCACGCTATCATCATAGCCGCCAGGGAGTTGATCAATGGCATGGCCAATTAACGTCCAATTCACCAAATCCTTGGAATGGAGAATCGGCAGGCCCGGGGTGCTGACGAAGCTGGAAGCCGTCATATAGAAATCTTCGCCGACCCGGATCACATCAGGGTCGGAATAATCCGCGCATAGAACCGGATTGCGATAGGTGCCATTTCCCAAATCGGCGACCCATACCGGCCTGACTTTGCTTTCACTTACGCTCATTTCAGGTCACCCCCCTGTAAACGTTCGATTTCCACACTGGCCAGCACAAAAGGCGCCATACCCATCAAGACATCACTTACAACCTTTTCTCCTAAATAGTACTCAAAGCTTCCATCCCGATAAGGATTACCGCCAAGCCCCGCTCCATGGCATATGCCATGAACATGAACGCCTTGAGCGTCTTCATCGATAAGCTCATTCAATAGACCTTGGTAACCCCTCTGGGCTACTTCCTTGAAAGGACCGGAAAGGTACTTCAAACGCACACCTTTGGCAGCCGCATAGACAAACATACTGCTCCCTGATGCTTCCAAATAGTTGGTTCCCTCACCGCCTCTATCCAAAACCTGATACCATAAGCCTGTATTCGGATCTTGAACACGCGCAAGCGCATGCATCATCCGTTCGAAAACGCCCATAATCGTTCCTCGCTGCGGGTGATTCTTCGGAAAATGCTCCAACGCATCCACGATGGCCATTGCGTACCAGCCCATGCCTCTACTCCAGAAATGTCGCGATTTCCCTGTCGAGGAGTCGCACCACCGCTGCTCTCCGCTTTCATCCCAGCCATGGTGCAGCAAACCTGTCTGACGATCGCGGGTATGCCGCTCGACCAGAAGCAGCTGTTTCGCAGCTTCATCGAACAGCTCCGGCGCATCGAAGACCTTGGCATACTCGGCCAGGAACGGGGTTGCCATATATAAGCCGTCCAACCACATTTGGAACGGGTAAATCTTTTTATGCCACAATCCGCCTTCGCTCGTTCGCGGATGCCCTTTTATCTGAAGCACGAGTTCTGATGCCGCTTGTGCGTATTTCGCGTCAGACGTCTTTTTCCAAAGTGAAAAAAGCACCTTGCCTTGGTTAATTTGATCCAAATTGTAATCTTCCAATGTATAGGTACGGATTGTACCTTCCTCTTGAACGAACAAGTCCATATGTTTCATGGCATATTCGATGTAAATGTCCTCCCCCGTCAGTTCCCCAACGTGAAGCAACGCTTTTAATGTCATTCCATTCACATACATCCATCTTTGCTCAAGTTCCGGGTGATAGCCGCTTTCATTTGTACTCCTCATGATGGTTCGCGCTGTTTTGACTGACCATTGGCCTACTTCCTTCATCAGATTCTCCGCCCCTCTTTCGCAGTGCTCTCACATGTCTTCCATGACTACTGACTATTATGCTTGAGGATGGCATGCCACACTATGCATTTCAGACAACCTGTTTCCTATGTGTTCAAAAAAAAGCTGAAGAAGCTTGGATTTACGCGAAAAAAGGCCGCTGAACCGAACTATGAAGTTGCTTGAAGCATATTGGTTATGCACTGCATATGAAACGAAAAAACGAAAAAAACCTAACGGAACGTTATCCGTCAGGTTTTCTTCTAGGTTAAGTTAAGCTTATTGTCCAATAACTTAGACAGGTAATCAAGAAACCGGTCATGACAAAACGCATTATACTCATTCCACGGCGCTTGTAAGCCGGTATAACCCGCAATCGCGTGTATTTGCTTCGTTTTCACAGCTTTCAGTTCTTGCCATACTTGAGATCGGCTCATCCGATGCCACGTCGCCTGCGAGATCTCATCTTTGGGCACACTCAGCAGAATATGGTCTGCCTCATAGGCTCCAAGATCTTGCGCCTCAATCGCTTGCGTCCAAAAGATAGTATCAATCTGACGTGCTGGGACAAGTTGAAGATCATCATACAAGACAGTGCCGGCGTGTCGCCCCCAGATATGCAGCGTATGCTTATCGATCACTACAACGATAATGATGGCTAAGCGGTACAGACACATCAAAGGCATATTTATTTCTATTCCAACTCCACCTTATCAGCCACTAACGTATAAAACTCAGGAAACCTAGCGTCTGAAGGACTTGGAATCTCTTCCAATGCGCGTATCACGAGACCGGAAGCCGCAATGGCCGTGATAATCTCGCCAAGTGTCCAGCTTCGCACGAGAACCTTCTCCAATCCGGAGCGTTCTTCCTCAGGCAGCAGTTTAGCAAACGCTACTTCCCCTTCTCTGGTCTCCTTTTCAAAATAATTGCCGCTTGGTTGAGTCAGATTAACCGTGTTCAGCCAAGCTCGTGCAAAAGGATGAAAGTCGGTCAACAGCAACCGGCCCTTGTTCCCAAGCCTGCGACGGACCACCTCAAAGATAGCGTTAAGATCAGTGAAGTAATGCAAAACGCCAAACTCCATCAGCACGATGTCAAACTGGCCAAGCGACTCTTCATTCGGAATTTGCAAGACATCCGAGCAAATATAGTCGAGCTTCACACCGACGGCATCGGCAACTTGCTTGGCGTACAAGCGATTTTCTTCAGAGATGTCTACGACGGTTACATCCGCGCCTAACATTGCGAAAGAGATTGCTTTCCTCCCGTGCGAACCAAGAAGATTAATCATTCGCTTCCCATTTGGATCTCCTATGTATTTTAACCAGTATCGCAGATGATGTTTGTGCTCCTGTTTCAATTCTTCGGCAAGTTCAGCCGGTGTCCCAAAATGTTGCACCCAAGCCTGATACGCTTTCGTTTCCCAAGCCTTCTTGTTTGCTCTTGAAAACTCCTCTTGCACATCCATCCCCCCAGTTTTTTCTGACTCCTTAGTCAACATCCTTAATTTACCACAAATTTTAGAGCAACAAACAGGCTTTCTTCTGCGTCTAAACATTACTAAAGTCAGCTAAGGAGTATTAGGATATGAAGATAAAAAATGGCTTGCAAACAGGTGCCGCGTTGATGCTTCTGCTCACGGGCATGCTCCCGGCAGCAAATGCTCATGCAGATACAAATACGTCTCTTCCCGTCTATCTCGATGGCCATCCATTGAGCTTTGAAACGCCGCCTGTTATCGAAGAGGGCTACAGTCTTGTTCCACTTCGTGCAATTTTTGAGGCTGAAGGCGCAAAAGTTGCTTGGGATGACAACACTCGAACAGTTACCGCTACGAAAAATGATATCGTTTTTACATACCGCATTGGCGACATGACGGCTTATAAAAATAAAGACCAGCTGGATATGCCGATCGCGGGTAAAATTATTGACGGATCGACGATGATTCCGCTTCGTTTAATAAGCGAGACGCTGGGCAATCTCGTGAAATGGCATGAATATTCGCGATCGATTACGATTTCCTCGGCGAATGAGTATGAAACCAAGATTGAATATGGCGTCAATTTGCGGGAAGCTCCAAATACGAGCGCTCAAGTTCTTCGAATGATTCCGAAAACCGAGAACATTCATGTCATCCGGGAAGTGGACGCCAACTGGTTGGAGGTGCAGACGAAGGACAAAACCATTGGTTTCCTTTCTGCAGACTCCCAGTATACGGATTACGCCAACGTCGCTTCAGCGGATAAAAAAGCCGATGATTTGCTCGCTTTCGGAGCTAAATTTCTCGGAACGCCTTATGAATTCGGGGCGGAATCCGGTCAAACCAAGACATTCGACTGCTCCTCATTCGTTCAATATGTGTTCAAGCAAGCCTTGTCAATCGATCTCCCGCGAGTCTCCTACAACCAAGCATTGAAAGGAACGGAAGTCCCTCTAGATGAGCTCCGCAAAGGTGATGTGCTATTTTTTGACGCACGCGGGCTCGATATCGGGCATGTTGGCATCTATGCAGGAGACGGGCGGATTCTTCATACTTATTCCAAAGAACAAGGCGTACATTATGAAGACTTTACTGATAAATGGAAAAAACGTTTTGCCACGGCTAGAAGAATGTTCTAATTCCTTTATCAAAGTGGGATAATGGCTAGTCCCGAGGCAGCATTTCCTACTTTTATGGTGTCTATGACCTTATTATCCCGGACTCTTATAATAGAGACGGTATTTTCTCCAAAATTAGCCACATAGGCAAATTTGCCGTTTTGCGTGATAGCTACTATGCCGGGTTTCTTGCCTACCGGAACGGTAGCTATCACTTTATTTCTTTTAAGCATAATGACGGAAACCGTGTTATCTCCTTCATTACCGACATAAGCAAATCGATCGTTTGGCGTTACCGCAACTCCCACAGGTGTTGAGCCGACTTTAATTTTCTTAAGAATCCTTCTGCTTCTAGTACCAATGGCCAAAACGTTGTTATTCGTGGTCACATAAGCCAATCTGCTGTTTTGGGTAAACGCAATTTGATCCGGACCCACTCCAGCTGGAATGGTGTCTATGATTTTATTACATTTCGCATTAAAAATAGAAATCGTATTGCTGTCGTGATTGCTTACGAAACCTAAAGTACTTTGTCCTACCTTCTGAGGTGTGACAGTTACGCCTACCGGTCTCTTACCTACCTTTAGCGTTTGAATGACCTTTCTCTTCTTTATACATAGAACTGACACGGTATTATCGGCTGCGTTCGTAACATACACGTACTTAGGCGATGTTCCTACATCCGATGGACTTTTTCCGACTGGGATCGTGCTAATAATTTTATTCGTACTTCGCTGGATGACTTGAGCGGTATTATCCGTTTTATTGATGACAACCGCATGTTTCCCATCGGGGGTGACTGCGATCTCAAAAGGACCTCTTCCCGTCTTAATCGTTGCCTTGACCTTTCGGTTTCGGGTATCAATTACCGAGATGGTATTGTCGTTGAAATTCGTAACATAGGCGAAATGAAACGAGGGTATACGTCTATTCATAGTCACAAGGGATCACACTCCTAAGTAATCTTATGTTGGGAGATGTGCCCCGGGGAACGGCTGTTATCACGAGGAATTTGCAAACTCTGCATGCACGCCCTCATATGGGATCAGCATGACGAAAATATATGATATGAAACGTTGTCATGGAGGGCTTCCGATGCGAACCAATACAGAACAAAGAAAAATTACAAATCAAGATATTGAACAAATGATTGTTGAAATAGATAAAGGCTGGACAGAACTGACTAACATCCATGTGTCCTGTCACCATATTTGGAGGGATCTCGTGCAAATTTCGCGAGACTTGGACGAGAAATTCGGCATTTCCTATTGATTCACGGTTTTAAAATGTTTAGAAAGTAAAAACAGCAAGCCCCTCAATAGGAAGGCTTGCTGTTTTATTTTTCATTTTTATTTCGCTTGAATGTAGCCTTCTGCTTTCAGCAGTTCAGCGATCAGAACAGCGCCGCCTGCCGCTCCGCGCAATGTATTATGCGACAATCCTACGAATTTGTAATCGTAGATGGAATCCTCCCGCAGTCGACCTACGGAAACGCCCATACCGCGCTCGATGTCACGGTCAAGTTTCGTCTGCGGTCTGTTCTCTTCTTCGAAGTAAGTGATGAACTGCTTCGGTGCGCTTGGCAGCTCAAGCTCTTGCGGACGGCCTTTGAACTGCAGCCAACGAGCAAGAATTTCTTCTTTGGACGGTTTTTTCTCGAACGATGCAAATACGGTCGCCAAATGTCCATCTGTTACAGGAACGCGGATACATTGGGTTGTAATCAAAGGGGAGCTCGCTTTAACGATGGCATTGTTTTCGATGCTGCCCCAGATGCGCAGCGGCTCTTGCTCGCTTTTTTCTTCCTCGCCGCCAATATAAGGAATGACATTGTCCAGCATTTCAGGCCAATCAGTAAAGTTTTTGCCCGCTCCGGAAATAGCTTGGTAAGTCGATGCCACAACTTGGGTTGGTTTGAAATCCAACAAAGCATGAAGCGCCGGCACGTAACTCTGAATGGAGCAGTTAGGCTTAACGGCAATAAAGCCGGTTGAAGTTCCGAGACGTTTTCTTTGTGCCGCGATCACTTCAATATGCCCTGGATTCACTTCCGGGATCACCATCGGGATATCAGGCGTCCAGCGGTGAGCCGAGTTATTGGAAATAACTGGCGTGCCCGTTTTGGCATAAGCTTCTTCCAACGCTTGAATCTCATTCTTTTTCATATCGACGGCACAGAAGATGAAATCAACTTGAGAAGCGACTTCTTCAACTTTCGAGGCATCTTGAACAACAATTTGTTTCACGCCTTCAGGGATAGGTGTAGCCAGTTTCCATCTGCCTTGCACGGATTCTTCATATGTTTTACCCGCAGAGCTGCTGCTAGCTGCGATTGCAGTTACTTTAAACCAAGGGTGTTGATCCAGCAATTCAACAAAACGCTGGCCAACCATTCCTGTTCCTCCGACAATACCCACTTTTAATTTTTCCGACATGTGATATTCAAATCCTTTCAAAATGGTATGATAAACTATTCAATAAGTCTGAATTGGTGTACCTAATCAGCGCGTAACCTGCATTTCTTTTATAAAAGCAAAAAAATCCCACCCCCAAGACTCATACAGCCTCAGGGACGAGATTTGGATTCCTCGTGGTACCACCCCAGATTCGCCAATATGTCGCCATATTAGCCTCTTCAAGTACGGCATTACGGTGTAATGCGGATACTTTAGCTCTGTAACAGGAGCTCCTGGCACACCATCCCCTTCTTCCCCGGTTCCGATGCGCTGCTCTGAGCCTTTTTTCAATAAAGAATTCTTTACTCCTTTTCAGCTAGCGGAGCTCTCTGTGAAAGATTTCATTTATTTACTCTTCTCTTCGTCGCATTTGAATGTTGCGATAATATTATCAGATATCGATTGCAACGTAAACAAGTTTTTTGAAATTTCGAAAATAGGACAAAATTATTCGCCTACGATGTCCGCCCTTAAATCGCTCGCAACTTCCATCATCCTTGGAATCACGGCTTCATTCGTGCCTGACACGTAAACATCCCCCTGATAATGCCGGAAGGGAATCTTGCTGTCGCCATAACTCCACATGAAGAAATCACCCTCGATGGACATCGTGGTTGTACCGGTTATCGTAAACACAGATGTATAGGAAAAATCAGATTGGGATGCAAAATACTGTTTGCATTCTTCCAATGTGATGACAGCTTCCGAGTTGTCATTGACTTGCAAAGCTCTTGTAATTCGATAGCGTTGGCTCAAAACCATTCCTCCATTCCTTCACCAACCTATTTTATTGCAAAATCACGCAAATTGCCAGCGCGACTTGATGCAAAAAAGCCAATCCAATGACTGGAGTGGCTAAGTCGGTATCCATTTGCTGACCCTCACGATTTGGTTAACTGTCTGCGATCTTCGACTTGTGGAGGCTCTTCCATCCAACCATTTTCAATCATGATTTCTCCGCCATCTTTGACAAAGGGAATAATTTTTTGAGCAAGTTTTGCGAGTGCAAGCGGTAGATCACTACGCAAACTGAAAGCCCCCCCAAGCGAGTGGCTGCCAACCGCGAACGAGCCCAATAAATTGGTGAGGTACATCATGATTTTATCGGAAAATGGAGAAACGGTAGAGTTGGTCGCTTTTCCCGCGTGAGTGGCAGGAGGCTCTATGTAATCCTCGCGCAGAAATTCACCCAAGGTCGTTTCAACTTCTTTGGACAATTTCATGCCTTTCACAAAATATTCTTTCACTTTCTTATCATGAGCCACTTGAGCGAAACCAATCATCAGCTGCATACCTGTAAGATTCGTTTCAATCGAATGATGTAAGAGCGAAATCTCAATTGCATTCAGCGCTCTCTTATCTTTAAACAAATTGAACCCAGATAAATAATTATCATTTTGAATAAAGGTTACTTCCGTGGGCATGGACATATAGGGGGGCCGCGATAAAGCTCCTTTCTCCTGCAGGAATTGCACGCACTGATCGTACATCTCTTGTGAATTTGCTGTTAGCTGCTTGAAAAGCTCTCTGATATCTTTCCGATAGGACATGGTAGAATGAAAAGCAAAAAGAGGAACTTCAATCTTGCTGATCATATGCAAAAACATCGGTTCGTACAGATAATCAAATAACTTGGGAACCCCTTTATTGACGTCATTCGCCGTAAATCCAAGCGGAACGACAGCTCCTGCTTGCTCAAAAATTTGTTTGATCGTTGCTACTATTTGATCATTGAAGTCATACGTTGTTCTCAGAATTTGTTTAACTTCTTCATTTTCAGCGTTTTCAAGGAAATATTCCAAAAAGCGAAGCAACATGGTTTTTTCTTGATAGGTCATCCACAAGTTACCTATTTCAGACGATGTCAATGGGATATCGGTTGACTCCATATGGTTGACTCCTTTATGTAAATTCACGTGATCTCTTCCTGATGTTTACTTTCATTTATCATTTCCTATCGGGGAAAGATTATCCAGAATCCTTGAAACCGCGAATCCTTTCGCCTAATTGGCTATGAAAATAGGGCTACCCCTCGGTCATTGACCTTTGGAATAGCCCTCATCATTATTTACTTACAGCCTGTATGTTACTGTACGTTTAAAGAAAACCTAACATTATCGAAATTACCAATGTATTTCTTGGTGGAGTTAGTTGTTCCTGTAAAGACAACATAGATGTCTTGAAGCCCTGTTAGCTTTTGAGTGAGATCAGCCGTCACGGTTTGGTAAGTTCCCCATCCGCTTGCCGTCGGAGGTGTGGAGAGTTTCCCGACTAACGTACCGTTGACGCCACCCAAGCGAATCTCTACAACTGAATCAGCTGCGCAGTTGCCGCTATTGCTTGAGTACTCAATGGCTACGCGATCCACGCCTTCGCTGCCGAAATTCATATTCTTGAAACCAAGCCAGGCACCGTTAAAGGTATTGGCAACCTGTTCCCTATCGGTATTTGCTGGTTTCTCGGTTTTGAGCGGTGTGTTATTGTTATACACATTTACAGCTGTTGACCATTCATTGAAGCTCTCCAACTCCAATTTGGCATAATCATTTCTAATCGGGTATACATACGAAAAGCTAGCTTTGTCGAAATTACCGATGTATTTGAATGTCGCACTTGTCGTTCCCGTAAACACGAAATACACATCTTGAACACCGGTAATCTTTTGAGTTAAGTCGCCGGAAACCGTCTTGTAGGTGCTCCACCCGTTTGCTGTCGGAGGTACTGCGAGTTTCCCGACTAACGTACCGTTAACTCCGCCTAATCGAACCTCGACAGCTGAATCGGCCGCCGTATTCGAAGTGTTACCTACATACTCAATGGATAAGCTGTTAACACCTTGCGTGCCAAAATCCATTTTTTTATACGCAAGCCATGCGCCATTAAAGGTGTTGCCTACTTGAGTCCTGTTATTTTGATCCTCTGTTTTGAGCGGATTATTATTGTTGTACACATTTAATGCGGTTGTCCATTCATCGTACTTCTCCAGCTCCAAATTAGCATAGTCGCTTCTAGTTGGACTGGCATACGAAAAGCTGGCGTTATCGAAATTTCCGATGTATTTCAATGTCGCGTTTGTCGTTCCCGTGAGCACGAAGTACACATCTTGAATCCCGGTAATCTTTTGAGTTAAATCGCCGGAAACCGTCTTATAGGTGTCCCATCCACTAGCTGTCGGAGGTGCTGCTAGTTTTCCAACTAACTTACCGTTGACTCCACCTAAACGAACCTCGACGGCTGAATCGGCTGCCGTATTCGTCGAGTTACCTGCATACTCAATGGACAAGCGGTTAACACCTTCTGAGCCAAAATTCATTCCTTTATAAACAAGCCATGCACCATTAAAAGTATTAGCTACCTGTTTCCTGCCACTATGATCCTCTGTTTTCAAGGGTTGTGAGTTCCCCGGATTCAGGTCTGTCGACCAATCATCATAGGTTTCCAATTCCAGCTTCGCAAAGTCATTTCTACCCATTGCAAAGGTTAAACGGTCGAAGTTTCCAATGTAGGGAAGAGCGCTTGTTGTGCTGCCTTTCATGACCACATATACCTTCTGCAGCCCTGTTACGGTTTTGTCCAATTGAGCGCTCACCGTTTTATAGGTTCCCCAACCATTCCCGGAATTTGTCAAGTTGACAGTCCCGACCAGTTCACCATCCAGTGCGCCTAATCTGATTTCCAGCTTACTGTCCACTGGCACTTTATTCGTCGGAGCATCATATTCAACCGTGATCTGATTAGCGCCTTTGGTACCAAAATTAAATTGGTCAAAAGAAAGCCAAGCTCCGTTAAACGTGTTGGATACAACCGTTCCGTTATTCCCTGTTTCTGTTTTTAATGGGCCATTGTTAAAAGTATTAACATCCGGTGACCATTCGGTGCGATCCTCGAACTGGATCGTTAAGCCATCCTGTGTAGGCGGCTCTTCCTCATCCTCCGTTTTGTCAGGTAACGGAAGCGGATCCGGAAGCGGCTCAGGGTCTACAACGACCGGAGGCTTCGGTCCTGAAGGAGTTCCAGGCTCAGGCTTCGAGACAATCGGTTCCGCCAGCCATAGGGAATCATAGATATTCCCGTTGTAGGCATCGACCAGATAAACGTTCATCTGGAATTTATTTGCGTTTACGTTAAATTGCTGCGAAAGCTGAAAGCTTCCTTTTTCTACAGGCACGCTATTGGACATTAATGCCCGCTCATTCTCATCCATGAGCTGGAAGACAACAACAGCGGAATCGCCGTAATCGCCTTTCAATGTTCCCGTGACGTTAACGGCCATATTGCCATTCCGGCTTACATCTGCTTTGAGATCATAAACATCCCATTGAATGTCTGATGTAAAAGCCGCCTGTGAGATCAATTCATGACCAAACGTTATATTCGAGTCTTCATTTGCCTTAACGCGAACTTGAATCTGGCCTGCTGCATAATCGAGCGGTCCTACAGTCTGCGGATTTGCAGTTGCCTGTTTCCACTTCGCGCCGCCGTCGGTACTGAACTCATAGTCAGCTGCTTGATTGAAACCAGGGACAGCTGTCCATCCGAAGGTGTTAGCTTTATCATCCACGACAGCTCCTGTCGGCGCTACTGGCTTCGTCATCTTTTTCACCGCTTCGAGACTAAACTCAAAGGCAATATCCGAGCTCGTTGCATTCACCTGATGAACCTCTGCGGACACGACGTTCGTGCCTTTCACCAGATACGAAGGGTCAATCACATAGCTATTGCGATCCCGCTCATCGCCTACGGTTGCATTTGCTTTGGTGTTGTAGTTCACTTCACCTGTCGGCATATTCGTACGGATAATTTCATGTCCGTTCAGATATACGACTGCCCCGTCATCACGGATCAGACTAGCATCCAATTCAAGAATATCATTCACATCAGACATTTCGAACGTTTTTCTAAAATAGGTCGTCGGATATTTATTGTTCGCATCCGGACCATAGCTTGTTTTGGTTTTTACTCTGCCCAAACTGTCATACCCCAACAAAGCGGGTCCAGAAGCCCAAGAACTATCATCAAAAGCCAAGTTCATCCAGCCATCGCCTGCGTACTGGCCTTTATCATGGTATTTCCATACAGACTGTTCGGCAATCAATTTTTGATGACTTAATGTGTTGGTAATGTCGGCATTATAATCCATCGTCGGAGGTGCTGCGCTTGCCAATGCGCCCCAGCTTGTATTCGGCTTGGCATCCATTTCAAATGTCAAGGTACCGCCCGACATGATGTCGTCGTAAGTAATCCAGGCTTGATCGAAATTCTTGCCATTCAGCTGTGCCGATTTAATGAAACGATTTTGACTGGAAACGTTGTTCGCTTTGATGGTAAAAGTTTTACCATTATCCAGATGCAGCTTTAATTCAGAGAAAATAGGCGAACCAATCAAGTAATTCGCTTCCCCCGGATTTCCTGGGAACAAGCCCATGCTGCTGTAAACAAACCACGAAGACATACCGCCTGCATCGTCATCCATCGATAGCAAATATCCTTCTGGATCATCACGATAAACACGGGATTTCATCGGGAATGCGTAAGGTCCATGGTTGTGATATTTTTGCGTAACGACTTCCGTTGTATATTCTCTTGCATAATATTGCGTCAAATAAGGATATCCCAAGTAGTTGAACAAATAAGGAACATGTAAATCAGGTTCGTTAATCGCCATGTACTCGTTGATTTTGAAGAAATGCTGAAGCTCTTCCGCCATTTCTTTTTTACCGCCCATTAGACTCGCCAATCCATTCACATCCTGAGGTACGGACCAACGATACGACCAAAGATTGCCTTGATAAGCGTATTTATCGACGGCTAAAATATCTTGTTTGTTTACGGTTTGTCCATTCGGTGTGAAGAAGCCGCGTTGGTCGCCTTTCTCATCGACTTGAGTGGCGTTCCATAGGCTCTTATAAGACAAAGCGGCGTTTTTGTATTTCTCGTAAGTTTCACGATCTCCGATCAACTGAGCTAACTTCATTGGGAAGGAAGCGCTGTTTGCCTTTTCCAGTTTCCCGGAAATCTCGGTGTCGCTGATCGAGAAATTGTCCGCATCAACAGCCATGCCTTTGAGCGCTTTGTACACATCGAAATTAGTGAATCCTTTGGCATAAGCATCGACAATAACGGCTCCATTAAACTCATTTCTTACCGTTGGGCTCGGCCAATATCCTTCCCCCCACTGCTGATAGGAACCACGGGTATTGTAGACGTCAACCATGGATTTCACCATGTTTTCGTATTTCTTAGGCTCTAGCAGGGAGAACAAGGAATATTTCCGGAAATCATCCCAAGTCGTCCAACCATTGTAATAGTCAAAATCGTTACCAAACTCAGAGGTTTGGCGAATCGTGTTCTCATCCCTTGCTGCCTTAAATGTCCCATTTGAGCTGGTTACATTATTGGGATGAAGGAACGTGTGATACAACTGCGTATAGAATACACGTTTGTTCGTTTCATCAGCATCGGTAATTTCAACCTTGTTCAGCTCTTTGCTCCAGTTACTTCTGGAAAGGCTCCGCTGAGCATCGAAATCCCAATTTGCGATATCATGCGTACGTTCATATTTCGCTTGATCGACGCTGATTGTCGATAGACCAACCTTCGCTTGAACCACTTTATTGTCTTTTGTATTGAAATTCACCCATACGCCGCTGTTGGAACCGCTGCGTTTAGCTTCTGTTCCAACTGCATCTCCCTGCCAAGAACTGTAGGAGTCAAAATCATGGTCAAATTGAATGGAGTAATACATGGTGTAATACCCATGTCCGCACACATTCTTGGATTGAATCATACCTGAAATCTCGTTGTTATTTTCAACAGTCAGGTTAGCATCAATCATACCCGCATAAGAGTTGGAAAGATCAACCAGTACTGAACCCGTATCTGCTGCTGGGAACGTATAACGGTGGAAACCAACATTATGAGAAGCTGTAAGTTCAACGCCAATTCCGGATGCAAGCTTCACGCCATAATAGCCTGGAGAAGCATTTTCGCTGCTTTTATCATACAACTGCTTATACTCAGCACTATTTTTTGTAAAAGAGCGTGTTTCCGGCATCATCAAGATGTTACCGCCCCCACCGCTGCAGCCTACGCCGCTAAAACGCAGATGCGAGAAACCTTTTAAATATTTATCCTGGTAATAATATCCGCTGAATGCTCCGCCATCGCTATCCGGTCCTAAGGAAACCAAACCAAATGGCGTGGTTGGACCTGGATTCGTCTGCCCGTTATCTCCCAATGTGTTAATAAACGGGTCTACGTAATCCACAGGGGAAAGATTAGTCGCCGGGTAAGCCGGAAGTTGATCGGCATCCACCCCGTATACTTCCAGCTCATACAGACGAACCGTGTTGCTGTCGTAAGCCGCTTTGTCCACAAAGAACCTGATATACTGGGCAGAGAACGCTGGGACATACCGGTTAAGAATCGTCTGCACGTTATTTTTTACGACATCGACATCTTCCCAAGTTTGTCCGTCATTACTTTTTTGCAAACGGAAATCCTTGGTGTTCCAGAAGGGGAAATTCCCCGACTCACTGATTCCAGCGTTTTTTACAATCCATTCATTGATGTTATACACTTTGCCTAAATCGAGTGCTAACCACTTATTGGCTACACCTGAATTATCGCACCATTTCGTGTCATTCTTGCCATCAACTGCGCTACTTGGACTCTCATTCACATTACATTGTCCAGATGCTGTTACTGTGGCATTCAAAGCCACATTTCTGGTTTCAATTCCTTGAATGGAGGGATTCGCAGCCGCAGCAACGGCTTCCAATGCTAACGGCGCCAGCAAGCTATATAAGAACAATACCGTCATTACAACTGAAATTATTTTTTTGCGTTTCCACATTACGATGGGGTCCTCCCGCTTTGTTTTATAAAGAACCGTTCGGCAGCAACCGAGTGATCATGACCGCAACTTCAGCCCGTGTAACGGAACTTTTCGGATTGAAGCGTGCGCCATCTCCTTCAATTAATCCTTTTGACCAAGCTTGATTGACCGCAGCAGCAGCCCATGATGAAATATCATTTGTATCGGCAAAAGCCGGTTCAGCTTTATTCGACCCCACTACGTTGAAATACTTGGCGGCTTGAACAAGCGCGACAACAGCTTCTTCACGTGTAATGATATCGTTCGGTCGGAATGCTCCGTTATAACCGGAAATAATACCTAGAGATGCAGCGCCAATGACTTGTTCAGAGTAATAAGCATTAACTGCAACGTCCGAGAACGGATTTGAACCCGCTTGCGGAGTTGTATGACCGGACCATTTCAATGCACGCATTAACAGGGTAACGAATTCTGCCCGTGTGATGCTCCGATTTGGCTCATAATGCTGCTCATCTACGCCTTCAACGATATGTTTGGCTGCAAGCGACTGAACAGACTTTGCCGCCCAATGTCCTGCGAGATCTGCGAACGTCTTGTTATACTCGAGAATTGTATAGTAGGAAAAATGCTCAGCCGTGAAAGTGAAAGTTCCTTTGGAGACAGTTCCTCCCACATATTCAACATTAGCTCCGCTCACGTGATACACGCCGGCCAGATCGGATCTAATTGCCTTCTCTTGCTCTTCCGTCAATTTCATCGTTACTACAGCAGGTTTGTCCAAATGATGGATTTCAACCGTGTTGTCTCCGGTAATCAGTTTGATTTCAACGGAAAGAATAACGCCGGTTGTCTTGTAATCCGGATTGGACTGAAGCGATTGATTCAACAAGCTTTTCGCATCCGATGTTAAAACTGTATTCAGATCAATGCGAATGCGCGATTGCTGTTCGTCTGAAGCCGAAATGGCGTTGGCCGGGAAACGAAGCGTACTATTTTCATAGGTAAGAATGAGATCCAGGTTCTTATCCTTCAAATCCTGCAAGGATTTCGCTGGGAACTCCAGCGCCGTGCCTGCATCGCCAGTTGCTGCCGGCACTTGAACCGTAACGGAGGAATCCTTGGCTTGCTGGATGGCCTGATTCAGTGTTTCACTGCCGAGCAGGTAGCGTCCGTCTGAGGATTTCTCGGGCTGAACGATGCCATCTGCGGTTTTACCGGCATTTGTTGGGATGGTGTTCGGGTCTGTTGGTGTGATTCCAACGTTTCCTGTCTGATTATCACCATGTTCATGATCTGTTCCGCTACCATCCGGATCAATAATTATAAAATTTTTGGTTTCCGTTAGATTATCACTACCGGCAATCACTTTGTAGAAACCATAAGGTGCAAAATCCTTGTCATCCGGTATCGTAACCTTCGCAGTATAGCTTCCCTCTACAGGAGTTATTGCATTAATATAAAACGTCGTTTGATTAGGACTAATAATTTTAACCACTACATCTTTCGCATTGTTCGCAACCGTCCCGGACAGCTGGATTTCGCCGCCACGCTGCACTTCATCTACACTTAGGGCAAGTGTAAATGAAGCTGCTGCGCGAGCCGAAACCGGTGAGAGCACGAACAACAACGCCATAATGGCCGCTATATATTTTTTCACCGTCGTCAGTTCCTCTCTTCATTCCATTATTCGAACAACTTAGGTCTTGCTAATTGAAGCGGTACGCGAAGTTCACTGTCATATTGGTTGAAAATGAATGCTTTTACTTTGTATTCCGCTCCTACGACGTTAAAATATTGCTTGAATGTCAACTTGTTTTGCTTGATCGGAATGGCATTCATGAGAATCGGTTTGTCGCCTTCCAGCAATTCAAACACGATATAAGCATCACTGCTATAATTAGCCAGCGGTTCCAGCGTCACATCGAGCTGCAATTGCTCTCCTCTTTTGAGTTCACCCGTGATTTTATACGTATCTTCAACGAAATTTGTGGTAAACGGCAGATTCGAAGCCAGAGAAAGACCGGCTGCTAACCCTGATGTAACGTTCGCTTTGATGCGCACCTGTACGGCACCCGCAGGATAATCGTTATCTCCGACCGGCTGTGGATTAGCCGTTACAGGCAGCCAATTAGCTCCGCCGTCAACGGAATATTCATAATCAGCTGTGTTCGCATAACCAGGAACATTCGTCCAACCGAACGTGTTGCGTCCATCATCAACCACAGGTGCAGTTGGTGCTGCTAAAGCTGTGCTCACTGTGCTTGCTACGGAGTTGTCCCGTTTATCAACGGCTTTGACTGCAAATTTATAGGATTGCCCCGGCTGTGTACCCGTTACAACAAATTGATAATTCGCTTGGTCTTTGACAGCCGGCACATAGGTACTCCAGTTCATGCCTAATTTCCCGTCTACTTCGTAAATTCTAAAACCTCTGACCGCATCTTCCTCAGGGTTAGCAACTTGAGGTGCCATCCACGTCAGAAGCTCTTTACCGTCCGCCGTCTTGCTCGCCGCCAATTGTGCGACAGGAGCTGGTTTCGCGTCGTTTCTAACAATCGTATACGTATCAAAAGGCTGCTCCTGACCAGACTTATACGAATCAATCGTAAAACTGTTCTCCGTCATACGGATGCCCGAATAAATCGGTTGATACGGCTGTTCGTAGACCGCAGCATAATAGCGATCAACGCCATTTTGGAGATCATAATATTTCGTACCGGCTGAGTTATTGATCATATACAGGGTACCGTCCGGATTCAGCGCATTCCCATTCTGATCTTTCTGCACATTCGTAACCGGTGCGTTGTTGTACATTTGATAAGATCTCATGAACGTGTGGTCATGTCCTTGCAAAACCACGTCGATACCAAGCTCATCAAACACAGGATAAAGCATCTGTCTCATACTCAAAATATCAGAATCAAGCGCATGGTTCCCGAGTGAATAAATGGCCTTATGGAAAGCCACGACCTTCCACTTCCGATCCGTCTCGGCTACTTCTTTTTTCAACCATTCCACTTGCTGACTAAAAGATTCTTTCTGGCGGTCATCCCAACCAATATCCATCGTGTTCAACACCATAATGTGGGCATCGCCGTAGTCATACGAGTACACGCTGCCTGGTGGCAGAGGATTTTGAATGGAATCATTTGGATAATTAAAATGATAATAATAATTGTCGTTATAAGGCCCTTCGTGATTACCGACCGCAGCCATGATTGGCAGCTTCAAAAACATGCTTTGCGGTTTTCCAAAATAATCAAGCCACTGGGACTCCAGAGAACCGGCATCCACTTCATCACCTGTCATCACCATAAACTTGGAGTTCGGGTAATGATCAAGACCTTGCTTCATCGTGTCTGCAAAAACTTCATAGTCATGTGAATTCGAACCCTGCGAATCCGTCATGTACAGGAACTCATAATCATTTTCAATCAGTGATTCCGTTGTAAAGCTGCCGGTTTCGCTCCAGTTGCCGTCGCTTCCCACCCGGTATTTATAGGCAGTTCCTGGCGTTAACCCCACCGCCAACGCTTTATGGCTAATAAACGCGCCATTCGTCGAACTTGTAATTTTGAGATTTAAAATTTTGGTTTCTTCCGGCTTTCCAGTGAAACGTTTCACATCTGATGAGCCAAAATCTTTATCAGCCGTTACAACCTCAACAATGCTATCCGCTATGTTAGCCGGTGCATTATCCGGTTTTTCGTAACTTGTATACCAAGCGAACGAGCGGTTCGTTTTGGGACTTCCATTGAAAGACATCGCAATGGCAATCGGGGAGTAATCGACCACATCATTCACAGGAATGTACATGAAACTCCCAACAACCGTTCCATCTGCAAATTGCAAATTGGCTTGCCCGTCATACGAAATTTTAACAACCTGATTAGGTTTAACTTTCGTTGCCAAATTTAGTTTAAGCATAGATGGGGTGCTGCCTAATTCAACGCTAGGAACCTGAATGGGCTGATCGTCAGCTGTAACCGTCAGGTGAGCTCCTAGATTTGCGGGCAAGTTATTCATATCCGAGGACATTGTCAGATAAGCGCCAGAACCATCTTTCAGAATGTTTCCTGCGATAGGTCCCGTGTAGTTTTGAGGTAAGTAGAAGACATTGCTCGGCACGATAATCTTGGCCATATTTGGCGTCGACCAACGCAGATACAAATTGGAACCGCCTGTATCTTCAAAGTATTCAATTTTGAAATTGTATTTCTTTCCACCTTCCAAGGAGACGACATTGCCCGTTTGCTCCTTGTCCCAGTCATTCACCCAGTGATCAATCACAATCTTATCATCGACCCATAAGCGAAATCCGTTGTCACCCATCATGTAAAAGGTGTAATCTCCCGATTGGGGCGGCATAATTTGCCCTGTCCAGCGAACATTCGCATGGTCCTGTTGCCCCGTCCAGGATTGCAGTATGGGATCGAGATTCGTGAAATTAATCTGAGGATCAACGGTTGTTGCTTTGTAAGCTCCAAAGCTAAAATCGCTGTTTCCTAAGTAATATTCACCAAGCAAACCCTGATTGCTGCCAGACGCAAGCGGAGTAACTACAGGAACAAGCGGTTTGGTTTCTACAAATCCAAAAGCCTGGAATTCATAAATATTAGCTGAATATTCACCTGTTGTTAGATCTGCACTGCCAGGATCTGTAATGTTCAGTTTAAAATACCTAGCCGTAACCGGTGAGCTTAAATTATGGGTCGTTAGGCCATATGTATTATTTGTAACCGATACGACAGGATTCCAGTGCACATCATCTTCACTGGTTTCAATCGTATAGTCCCGGGTATTGTAGATGTCAGGCGCTCCGCTATAACCGGCATGTGCAAGTACAAATTGATGCACAGTAGCTTCTGCACCGGCATCAACTTTCAGCCAATAAGGATTCTCCTGACTAGGCGGATTCGTATCCCCCTTGTAAACCCAGTTGCTGGTCGGATTACCGTCAATCGCATGTGCTGGGGCTGCTTGGTCAGACACATACCCATTTGCGGAAACAGTAACTCCTGCTGTGGCAAAGACGTTCGTGGCATCTGGCTGTGCATAGGCTGGCTGTGCAGGAGCAATCCCTGCTGCGAACAACGAGGTCGCAATCATGACGGCAGCAAGCACGCGAGATGTCAACGTGATACTCTTTTTCACTAGTTTCCCTCCTAAATAAAATTGGTTTTTTCCTAACGGTACTATACGGTCAATTTATCTTACATACAATGATTTTTGGGGGAATTAACCATGTAGTTATTGTAAAAGCGATGGTGCTTGATCCGGCACATTTGCTTTATTTTTCCTGAAAGCGTTAAGCATTTTAACTTCCTGATGTTAAAAAATGGCGTAAAATGGATGATGCATTGTGCGTGAAACGTGCATTTTGTTTTCAATAAAACGCTATCATCTCAGCAGTGATGGCACTTCTTCTTTTCCACCTTTTGCTTGCTCACTTGGGAAAAATATTGCCCCATTGTTGGCGTAAATGAAATGTAAATGTATTTTTTCTCTATTATATGAAGGGGCTTTCAGGGGAGATGCGTTCTCTTGAAAGTTACATAAGATGTAACTAATTTCCGCCTCGTCTTCCAAGGAGATTGCGAAAATTCTATTAAGGGAACTGGAGGCCTCTAATATGGAGGAAATTGGCCTTTTTCCTCGCAGAGGGGAACTACAGGGTCTTATATTGCATCCGCGACCCGCATTGCGGGTCTAATTGGCAAAATAGTGGACTGTAGTTCCCCTCACACCTGAAACTGTACCTTTTCAGCGAAATAGCGCCTTACAGTTCCCCTCAAGCTGCCGCATGAGCCTGTGGTCCCTCTTTCGTGAGCAATACAAACAGCCTAACGGGTGAATCACCGTCAGGCTTTCTTCCTAGCTACTTTACTAACCCTTCAACTTTCTCCCACCTAATTCACCATACGGCCACCTCACCAGACGCAAAAAAGCTATCCCCCAGCCATATGAAAACAACTGAGAAATAGCTCATAAATCCTTATTTAACGCCTCTCAATTGCGACGAGCCGTTCGCTCAATGGCATCAACGATTACATCGTACAACTGGTGCGGCAGGTCGTGTCCCATGCCGTCAACCAACAACAGCTCAGCGCCCGGGATAGCAGTAGCTGTGTCCTCGCCACACGCCGGGACAAACAGGGGATCGTCCACCCCATGAATGACAAGTGCTGGTACTTTTATGGTCGCCAACCGCGGACGACGGTCACCGGAGACGGCGATCGCAGCAATTTGTCGTCCGACACTGCCCGGATCGTAGGCTCGCTGGACTTCCTCCAGAATGAGTGCTTGATAAGCGTCTTCTTCAAACGGATAGCCGGTGCCAGCGATGCGTTTGGCAAAAGCGAGGCTGTGCGCCACAAATCCTGCTTCATTCTCAAAAGGGTTCGGCGCCGGCGTAGTCATCATCGCCATGACATCCGGGGATGTTTGCGGAAGAGTGGGATTCCCGGAACTGGACATCATAGAGGTGAGTGATAGAACTCGTTCAGGATACCTACTAGCTGCAATCTGGGCGATCATTCCGCCCATCGACCTGCCAACGAGATGTGCCCGGTCAATGGAAAGGGCGTCAAGAAGCCCGATAGCGTCGCCTGCCATGTCATCGAGAGTATAAGGGATGTCCGGTCGCCGCCCTGACATGAGAGCAGTTGCAAGTGCTTCAAAATCCAGCGTCGGATAATGGCTAAAGTGTGTCGAGCAACCTACGTCGCGATTGTCAAAGCGGATCACGCGGAAGCCCCGCGCTGCTAATGTCTGGCAAAATGGAACCGTCCATCGGATCATCTGGGTTCCAAGTCCGGCGATTAGGATAATAGCCTCGTCATTTTCGTTGCCGAAACTGTCATAGGCCAAATCAACGCCGTTTACTTTCAGAATGTTCATAATCATGTTCTCCTTCAATTTAACTGGGTATCGGAAGATCTGTTATAGGCAGAAGGCGTGAATCTTCGATCGCTGCAGTTCGATGCCCGATACCGGCCTGGTAGTCTTGATGACTTGAAAAAGCAAGAAACGACTGCGTGCTGCTCTGGCGTATCAGCATAACAAGATCCCATCTTTCGTCTTCAGGTCCGATCAGAAACTCTCCACCATCGCCAAGAAACAAGATTTCACCTCCGCTTTCACGGAGAAATGGAAGGGTGTGTTCAATATAGCGGTTGAACGCTTCGGCACCGCTGATTGCGTCCTTTGGTGCTAGTTCAGGATTGGCTGTGTAATCGGCAACATCACGAAACCGCAGCAGGTTCAACATGACGATGCTGCCCTCAATGCCTCGTTGTATGAACCTCATGCCGGCACGTTGTGATGGCTCGATATAACGAATAGATTTAAACGCTGTCATAGTGTCTCCTTTCGCAGTCATAAATTCCCTTCAGGGAACGCATGAACGGCTAATTTTTTGACATGGTTTCTAATATCAGGTGTCCAGTCATGAATGAAATGGTAAAACCGCTCCAAATCACTAGCATACAATGCCCGAAGAGCTTCTTCGTATTGAGGGAAGTCCCCTGCCATAGCTGTCATAAAATTATAAGTTGCTTCTTGCGACTCTCGGACATTGCTCTGTTCAACTCCGGCGCGGCGGGCCTCATCAATGAGTTTTCTTAATGTTACCGATGCCCCACCAGGTTGGCTCTTGAGCCATTCCCAATGCCTTGGCAATAAAGTAACCTCACCGGATATAACGCCCAACTTGGGTCGACCGACCCGTCCTGTAGGTTGGTGATCTTCTTCCTTACTGGATAAGTCACCAAACTGTTCTCCCAATCGTTTGAGCACATCAACTGTCGTGCCACGAAAATCAACATCTAATGGCTTCCCCGTGGAATCGTTAAATAAAAGCAACTGTGTGAGGTCCCTGTCATCCAGAGTTTCCTTCACAGCAGTAACAACGTGCTCTATCAAACCATTGGCGACGACTCTCACGCCCAAAAATGCCGTGCAGTACAAGCTCGTTAGCATATACATGTTGACCTCCTCTCTGATTACCCTGCTAATTATACCCGGGTAAAATTAAAAGGTCAATATTACCCGGGTAAAATTAATTTTATTGTTCCCTCTTTCGTGAGCAAAACAAACAGCCTAACGGGTAAATCTCCGTCAGGCTCTCGTCCTAGCTACTTTACTCATAAATCTTTATTTAGCGAAAAGCTTTTCTGCCGCATCAAGCGCCATTTTGTTTCCAATGGCTGAGTAATCCAGCCAAGGCTGATCAGCAATCGGGTAAATATGACCCGCTTTGACCGCTTTAAGCCCTTTCCAAATCGGGTTAGATGACAGCTGTTCAAAGAGCTTTTTCGCCCCATCTTCATTGTTCACAATAACAAAAATCGCATCGGCATCATAGTCAGGAAGAACTTCCTGCGAAATCGTTTCATACGCTTTGTTGATTTTCTCCACACTATTTGCCGGCTTCAATCCTAGATCTGTGAACAAAATAGGGCCCAGCGGACGCTTCATCCCCATAACACGCAGCTCTTTCGCAGTTACACGAATCGCCATCACTTTCCCGTCGCCGATCTTAGCGTTAATAAGTCCTTTTACGTTCGCAGCTTGTTTCTCGTAATCTTTGATGTAAGTCTCCGCTTGCTGCTCACGGTTCACAAGTTTACCGATTTTCTTCAAATGGTCGCGCCATGTGCCTTCGTCCAAGTTATACATTTCTGTTTCTGCGATTTTTTCATACTTCGCGACATCCTTGCCTGAGAAAGCCTCATCCAAATAAATCACTTCAGGCTTCAAGGATAATAAAGCTTCCATGTCGGGCTCAGCTACAACGCCAAGCTTCTTGGTGTTCTGCAAACGGTCAGCGACATGCGGCAGAAAGGCCTTAAGATCGCCACCCATAACGGAACCTACAGGCGTAATGCCCAGCGCAAGCAAGTCATTCGTTAAATGAATGGACAGCGACGCAATACGCGGTTCTTTCTCTACTGGCTTCGTTGTACTCGTCACAGCTGCAGCCGATGCAGAAGGTGCGGCTGATGCGGCGGACGCTGCTTCTTTAGGTGCAGCGGATTGACCGCATGCGGTCAGGACGAATAAGGAACTGATCATACTCAGGACGACCATATTTTTCTTTTTCACGATAAAAAACCCCTTTTTTATTTACGTTTTCGTTGTTTCGTTGTTTGGTTATTTCGTTCTTGCCAGCAAAAATAAAAAGTACGGAGCTCCAACAGCAGCTACAACAATACCTGCCGGGATTGCGTTAGGCTGAAAGATAGAGCGCCCAATCGTGTCGGAGGCCACCAGAATAACGAGTCCAACCAAGCCCGCAATCGGCAGTACATATTGGTACATCGGTCCAACCAATCGACGAGCCAGATGCGGCGCCACCAAGCCAAGAAAGCCAATACCACCGGTCATTGCCACACTTGCGCTCGACAAGGCAACCGCCGTCAACAGTAAAAGCAAGCGTTCGCGACTCACGGCAATGCCCAGCCCGGAGGTCGTTTCATCCCCGAGAGAAAAAGAATTCAGAATTTTCCACTTGGTTAATGCGAAAGGAACGAACAGGCCAATCCATGGAAGCAGTGCAATAACATGCACCCAATCTCTTCCCCACACGTTGCCTACCAGCCATCTAGCTGTAAAACTATACGTCGCATCATCCAATCGTAGCGACAGAAAGAGCGTCACAGCGCTAAAACCTGCTGCAACGGCAATGCCGACAAGGATCAACCGTATGGGCACAATTCCTTTGTACCGGTCATAGGCCAAGGCCATAATCAAAATTGCGGTTATGACACCCCCGGCAAAAGCGAAAATCGGGATGAGCAAAGTCGGTGTTCCTTTCATGGAGTGAAAGAAACTGACGAATACAATGAGTCCTAATGCAGCACCCGAATGAAGTCCCAGAATGCCCGGATCGGCTAGACCATTACGGGTTATCCCTTGCAAGAGAGCGCCGGATACGCCAAGACCGATACCCGCCAGCATCGTAATAAGAATCCGAGGCAAGCGATACTCGAATAAGACGAGCTGATTATCCGCGCTCCCATATCCTAGAAAAGTTCGCCAAACTTCCATGGGCGAAAGCCGAATCGAGCCTGTATTCAGACTGATTAAGATGACAGCCAAGCTTATGAGAAGCAAACAAATGCCCACCAAGATACTCTTGTTTTTGCGAGGAATAGGACGACGCGATCTCACGACAAACTCCTCCTTTCTTTCCTGGCTAAATACAGAAAGAAGGGTACGCCTACCAAAGCAATCATTAAGGAGATGGCCAATTCTTTGGGCGGATGAACCATCCGGGCGGCTAAATCAGCTACTACCATCAAAATCGCTCCAAGCAAAGACGAAAGTGGAATGATAAACCGATAGTCCACACCAACGAGCTTTCTGGCGATGTGCGGAATAACCAGACCTACGAAGCCAATGGAACCTACCGCTGAAACCCCCACACCGGCCAGGATAATCGCCAGAACAATACCTAGTAAGCGGATTCTGTTCGTTTTGACCCCCAAACCTGCAGAAACATCTTCTCCCAGCGATATCAGCGAAACGGATCGGCTTATCGCAAGAGCTCCTGCAATTGCCAAAAGAATAATAGGCACAAGCAGTTTGACATGCTGCCATTTCACTCCTGCAACACCACCGGCATACCAGAAGGCTAGATCCTGACTAAGGTCATAATAAATCGCAACCCCCGTACTCAGTGAATGCAGTAAAGCAGCTACCACGGAGCCTGCTATTGTTAAACGCAGAGGAGTTAGACCGCCGGGCGTGGATGATCCCAGCAAGAAAATGAAACCTGTGCTGAGAGCTGCCCCCACAAATGAGACCGCCATGAGGCTCGAATACGGCAGATTCGGAAAAAATGCAAAGCTTAGAGCAACCATAAAGGCTGAGCCGGCATTGATGCCCAGAATACCGGAATCCGCCAAAGGATTGCGCGTTATTCCTTGCATCAACGCACCTGCTACTGCAAAGCCGCCTCCGATAACCGCCGCACCGAGAACGCGGGGCAAACGCAATTCATGAATAATCTGATGGGTAGTTAGCTCCGGATTATACTGAAATACGGCTGCCCATACCGTCCGCAGGGTCAAATCCTTAGCCCCGAACGAAATTGCTGTAAACATGATGATGAGTAAGGCGATTATAGCCATGGCACAAATCAATCCATATGTAATTCGTTTCATGCTTGAAAGACCCAACTTCCTGGACGTGATCCCTATCTCTCATTAATATTGATAATCATTATCAATAAATTCATTATAGGAATCTCCTCTGTATTCGTCCATGACATATTTATAGATTTTATCCTTGGATTATTTTCATATTGACGGGTGAACTCGTTAACGAAGAATCGCTTAGCAACGATACCGCCCTCTCCAATAGCTGTTGTATCGCATGCGGCGCATAAACCATCCATTCATCCCACTGGAGCATGAAATAGCGCCCCTGCCTAATCGCCGGATGACGCAGCCAAACAGGATCAGTCACAATTTGCTGCGTAAGTTTAGCCGATGCTTGCTTCGTGGCATTCAAGAAGATGACATAATCGGACTCATATTGGGTCATATCCTCTGGTGTTACGTTAATCCAATTGAAGTTCGTCCCTTCTCGATGTTGATTAAGTTCGCCCGCAATAAGACTAGGAGGAGACAACTGTAAAGATCGATAGAAAATATGTCCGACATTTCTGGCACCGTACAATCTCATCTCCGAGTTCATCAAGCGGCATATCGCCACCGTCGGACTTCCGAACTTCTTGTTCACTTGTTTCTTGGCCTGATCAGCTTTGTAGGCATGACGCTCCATCCACTCTTTGGCTAACTGCTGGCGACCGACAAGTTCGGCTATTGCTTCCAAATGATCAAAGACATCCTGTGATGCCCAAGGAACAGAAATGATAGGAGCAATGTCCCCAATATGTTCTCTGGCTTTCAAAACAACGTTATCTTTACAGAGAATCAAACCCGGCTGCGCTTCAAGGAAAGTTTTTCGGCCTATTTCCCAAGAATCTGCGGCGTGAAGCGGCAAAGTCAGCGAAATCGATTCCGTCGGCAAATAGGATTTACGGTGAAATTGGGCCGCACTCGGTACAATACCTAAAGTCATTAAGTGATCTGTATATGGGTACGACAGCGAAATAATGCTGCTTAACGGCTCACTTGCATACTGTGTGGGCGCATATCCGGAATTCTCTTTGAACCGGCGGCTAAAATAAAACTCATCGCGATAGCCTACGCGTCCGCTCAAATCTCGTATCTGCGGGGCAGAGACAAGCAGAATTTCCTTCGCTTTGTTCATACGTATTTGCGTGAGAAATTCGATCGGAGACTTATTCATTTTCTGCTTAAAACGCTGCGAATAATAGGCCGGGTGCATCCCCGCGATCTCCGCAAGCTTATCGAGATTGATGTCGGTATGGTAAGCATCCTGCATATATTGAATCGTAAGCTGCAGCGATGCATCAGCATCCTTCGGCGTCGTAATTGAAGCCGGTTGATCCTTCAGAATCAACTCCACCAAGGCATACAAATACTGCTGCCGCAAGTGCTCCCTTACGCTGGAAGTCCCATAGGCGGAGGCAAGCAGCTGCATTTTACGCTGAAATAGAAGCAAATCCGTCTGCAGATTCCCCTGCACGGGAAAATGAAGCTCCCTGTCATAAACTTTACGGGATTGCGTATTTTCCTTTATTCGAAATAGATCGAATTCCAGTTGATAAATCATACTATTCGCATTGCCTGACAATTTCAGCCCTTGGACACTCATGCCAGGCAGCAGCAGACAGAGCGCCTTGCCATGTATCGGGATTTCATTCTGATTGAGATGAAGCTGGCCTCTCACCTTCACAAAAAATAGCAAAGTGTGATGAGCAGCCTCCTCTGCCGTTCGCTTCCACTCGGCTATATCCGTTATAACTTCAAGCTTGACCAGTTCAAGCAATGTCCCTTCTAAAAACACATCGTGGTCCGTATCACGAATCACTCCGAATCCCTCCCGTGCAAGTGATAACCATTCTCACAATAATATACCACAAAAAGTGCTGCTTCGCTGATGTATTAAACTTCCATGAAGGCCATGTAACAATGCGTACAAGCTTTCGTACAATGAAAACCGCATTCGTGGTCAGACCGCGCCGTTACGCCATCCCTGCAAAACCTACCCCAAAACAAATAAGAACCGTCAGAGGAATATCCTCATGACGGTTCTAACTTAGCGGATCGTATTAACCAATCCCCTTGCGTTTAAACAATAAGTACAGGAAAAACGGGGCTCCGATCCCCGCCGTGAATACCCCTGCTGGTATATCAAGCGGCATAAAGAGCATCCGCCCGGCCAAATCCGCCAGCAGCAGCAAAATTGCGCCGGTCAAAGCCGCAACGGGAATGACGAGCGAATACGAGTTGCCCACAAGCCTGCGAGCAATATGAGGAGCCATGAGGCCGAGGAATGAAATCATCCCCGCTACCCCAACAGCTGCACCTGCGAGTGCTACGCTATAGAGCAGCACCATAACCCGGCTAAACTGCAGCCGGCTGCCCAGCCCCAGAGCCGTCGCTTCGCCTAGGGTCTGAATCGTCAGTTCCTTGGCATACAGAAGCGAAAGCGGGATAAAGACGGCAATCCAAGGGAAAATGACTTGCACATACTTCCAACTTGTCCCGTAAATGCTGCCGGTCATCCAATTCAACACTTGAGCCGCCAAATAAGCCGGCCCGCTAATCAGCAGAAACATGGTAAGGGCGCCCATCGCGGCCGAGAGACCAATGCCGATGAGCACCAACCTGTAGGTCGATACCCCTCTTTTCCAGGCGAGGAGGTAATTGATCAGGACCGCGAGAAGCGCTCCCACCATCGCAACAACCGGAACCCAGTGAATGCTGTAGCCAGTGAACAGCGTCATAAAAGCAACTGCCCCAGCTGATGCGCCTCCCGTGACGCCCAGAATGTCCGGTGAAGCCAGCGGATTGCGAATGGCTCCCTGCAGCAACGTGCCCGATACGGCCAGCGCCGCGCCGATCAAGATAGCGGCAAGAATTCGCGGCAGCCGAAAGTTCAGCAGAATCAGGTCGGAGCTGCCCAAGTTCTGCCCGATCAACGTGCGGAACACCTCGTTCATCGGGATGCCTACACTGCCGAGAGAAAGGCATAACATCGAGATTACAATCATCGCGAGAAATAAACCGATGATGATCATAATCGATCTGCTCGAGCGCGATTTAATCATTGGCCTTCCTCCTCGCCGCATGGATCAGAAACGGCATGCCAAGCATCGCCATGGCGATCCCGACGGGAACCTCTTTCGGCATCAAGACGAAACGCGCAGCCAGATCCGCAGCCACAAGCAGCACAGCTCCGCTTAATGCGCAGCACGGCAGCAGCCAGCGGTGATCCTGGCCAATCAGCGTTCGGCTCAGGTGCGGAACGATTAGTCCGACGAATGCGATCGGACCCGCCGCTGACACGGCACTCCCGGCGAGCAAAACGACCGCAAGTGACGAAAGCAGCCGTACGAGCGTCACCCGCTGCCCCAGCCCCCGGGCGCTTTCCTCGCCTAGCACCATAATATTGAGCGAGCCGGCTAGCAGAAACGCAAGACCTAAGCCAATTGCCATATAGGGGGCTACGGACAATAAATGGTCCAATTTCCTCCCGGAAACGGACCCGATCATCCAGAACAACGCCGCGTCCAGCGACTGCTTGTTAATCAGAATTAAGCCCGACGTAATCGACGTGGCAAAAGCCCCCATCGCCGCGCCGGCAAGCGTAAGCTTAACCGGCTCGAACCAGCTGTCGCGTATCGCCATCGCATAGACGCAGAGCGAAACGAAAATCGCGCCGGCAAAAGCGATCCAAATCATCATATTCATCGTAAGAGCTGATCCGTATAGGACCAGCCCGATGACGATGAATAAAGAAGCGCCGGCATTAATGCCGAAGATGGAAGGCGAAGCCAGCGGGTTTCGCGTCAACACCTGCATGACGGCGCCTGCTACGGCAAGCGACGCGCCTACTGCAGCTGCGACCAGAACCCGCGGTACCCGGGTAGTTCTAAGAATCAAGTGCTCATTTGAACCGTCGAAATGCTTGTAACTCGTCCATAAATCGCCCAGCCGGAATATGTGCTCCCCCAGCAATACGCTCGCTAAAGCAAGCACAAGCAATAACACAGCTCCCGCTGTCAATCCCGCCAGTTTTCTCTTGCGCGTGTCAAGTAAAGCGGCGTTATTATTTGACATCGAAGTATTTAATCAATTCGTCGAGCAGCAGGTTCGCTGCTTTATATCCGCCTGCGGAGTTCCAAATTCCTTCATCTACCTGAATGACTTTATTCGTTTTTGCTACGTTCAAGTTTTTGAATAGCGGATCATTTTGCCATTCCTTCACCACATTCGCTGCATCTGTCTTGCCTTTAGCTTCCGTGACAAAGTAGAACAGGACGTCGCCATCCATTTTGGCGATATTTTCTTTATTCAAAACTTCAATGAAATTCTCCTTATCCTGCGACTCAGGACGTGCGATGCCTAATTGGTTAAGTAATACACCGGCAAATGTTTGTTTCTGATAAATACGCACTTGCGACGCTGAGAAACGGACCAGCGAAACTTTGGTTGCCGCCTTGCTGCCAAGCTTCCCTTTCACTTCCGCTACTCGCTTGTCGAAAGCAGCCATCGCTTTCTCGCCTTCGTCCTTCTTATTTACAGCTTCTGAGTACAGCTTGAAATTGACTTTCCAATCCCCAACCAAGTCAGCCGCGAACACCGTAGGAGCGATTTGCTTCAATTGATCGTAGATTTTCTCCTGTCTCACTTTGTTCCCGATAATCAAGTCCGGCTTCAAGCTGGCAATTAGTTCAAGATTCGGCTGCAATTCATCGCCAACGACCGTTACATTCTGCATATCGTTTTTGATATGGTCGTACCAAGGTTCGCCCAGCCAAGACATAACAGCTCCCACTGGCTTTACACCAACTGCCAGCAGCGCTTCCGTCCCCTCATTGGTGAGAATAACGACACGAGATGGCGTACCGTTAATCGTTGTTTCCCCCATCGCGTGTTTAATGACCCGCGGAGCATCGGCTTCCTTATTAGCTGCTGGAGTTGAAGTGCTGCTAGCGCTGGGTATCGGCGTCACGCTGCTCGTCGTGTTCGGCGATGTCGTTGCCCCCGTTGAACATGCGCTAAGTAATAATGTGAAACAGATGACGACCATGGCAGTCATCCAAGCTCTTGATTTCTTATACATCTGTGAATCTCCCTCTCCCCTGCTTTGATAATGATTCTCATAACCATTCCTACTATAGCGTCTAAGCCCACTTGCCACAATGGGATATCTCGACAGTAAGAATGGATTATTTCGACGCCATTCCCAAGCATGCAGCTCTTTGAATCTTTTGGGAGAGACACCCTCCTGCTTTTTAAAAATCCGGCTAAAATAGTAACTGTCCGTGTAACCGACACTCTCCGAAATCTCTTTCAACGTTTTGTCCGTATAAACGAGCAGTTCCTTCGCCTTGTTCAATCGCAGCCCGATTAAATACTCGATGGGGCTTGTATCCATTTGATTTTTAAACAAACGCAGCAGTTGTCTAGTCGTGCACTCCAGCGTATCGGCCAATTCTTCGAGTGTCACTGTTTCCTGATAATGTTCCTCCATATAATAGACAGCTTGGCTGACGAGATCGGGAGGGATGACGTCGACGCCTTGTTCGTGCAGCTGCTCTACCAGTTCATACAGCAATTGATAAAATAGCGTCTTCACCTTTAACTTATCGAGTGGGCTAGGCGCCTGCCAGATTTGATGCATATGCTCCAGTTTCTGCATCCAGGAAATCGGAAACTTAGGCGATAAACTATAGCGCAGCTGGAACGGATTCTCGCGTTCCATCAGATTGACTAGCTCAATACGGCTCGGAAGCGGCAAAGTTGCCTTGTACAGGACCATGAAATATTCCAGCTGCTCCACAGCCTCAATGTCCAGGCGAATTCCTTTCCCTACATGCAGAACATGAAATCGTTTCATTCGGCTTTCGACTCCATCTATGTGCAGCTGTCCACTGCCTCCCGTGACATATAGGAAAGCGCTTGTCGGCACGCGATATCCGCGCATTACTTCACCAGGCTCAAGCAGCATACGACGAACGTCCATCACTCGAATGAGAACATGATTCCACAAGACGATATGGTCGCTAATTCTCATTAATCTGTCATTCCTTTCATTCCCCTCTATATAAAACTATTTTATCATAATTGAAAATAATTCTCATTATCATTTGAGTGTCGCTCTCCCTCCCCAAACGGATCACTTAGGGGAACTGGAGTCCCCTATTTCCAGAAAAACGACCTGTTCCCTCTCTGAGCGGAACTACAGACCTTTATTTGTCCTCCATGACGTTGTTTACAGGAAAATTCGGCAAAATAGCGGATCGTAGTTCCCCTCACCTATGCAAAATGTGCATTAGCGGAGAAATAGCGGACGCTAGTTCCCTGGAATCCCCTACCACATAAAACAACGAAAAAACCTAGCGATAATCGCTAGGTCCTTTAGTCCCTTTGCCAACGTGTTATTTCAACAAATTCTCATATTCGCCCTTCGTCAAGCCAAACAGGCATTCATCAAAGTGCTGCCCCTTCGTGAAAATCATATTCCGCAGCCTGCCTTCCTGAGCGAACCCAAGCCGCTCATGCAGCGCCACGGAGCCCTCATTAAAGGCATACACATGCGCCGTAACCTTCTGATAGCGCAGCTCTTCGAAATAATACCGCAGCAGGATCTTTATCGCATCCGAAGCGTATCCCTTACGCCAATGTTCGCGAAAAATGGCTACGCCGTATTTGAAAGTGCCATGCCGCCGATCGCAGCTGCTAGTGCTCATGCTCCCAACGAGATCACCATCCAATGTTTCAATGGCGAGCATGACGTTATCGCTGACCGGAACATTCGCTGCCTGATTCGCTGCCCAAGCTTTGGTTCCTTCTTCCGATCTAGGAAAATAGATGACGTCACAGTGCCTCGCACCTTCCGAATCCAAATCATTCAGATGGAATTTCTCCCAATCCGAAGCCAGAACGGGGCGTAACCGGACTTTTTTACCTGACCATATATAGTTTTGCATAAGCCACTCCGTCTTCTATTAATATTTTCGTGTAGAAACATCCCGTTTAGCCGTTTCCTGAGAGAAAATACTTTCCGCTGTAATAATATTCACCGGAATTTCCTTGCCTGTGACGAGATCTTTGGCCGCTTTGATAATTTGTGGCCCCAGCAAGGGATTGCACTCCACGGACATGTTCAGCTTCCCGGCAAGCATAGCTTGAAAGGCAAGTTTCGTTGCATCCACGGAAATGACAATGATGTCTTTGCCTGGCTTCAAGCCCGTCTGTTCAATCGCTTTAATCGCGCCAAGCGCCATATCATCATTATGTGCAAAAACAACTTGCGGTATCTTCCCCTCTTGAAGCACTTTCCCCATTAACTGCTGACCGCTTTCCGTTGTGAAATCCCCGACTTCCGAAGCGATCACACGAAATCCGTCATGCTGAGAGAGCACCTCTTCAAAACCTTGTCTACGCTCAATGGCAGGTGCGGAACCTGCAGTTCCTTGAAGTTCTACAATCTGGGTTTCCCCGGACACAGGCTTGTGCTCCACAAGCCATCGGGCTGCTCGCCGTCCCTCTTCAACAAAGTCCGAACCGATGAACGTCGTCCATAAGGAGTCATCCTCCAGCTTCACTTTGCGATCCGTCAAAATGACCGGTATGCCAGCAACCTTGGCTTCCGCCAACACATCATCCCAGCCGGACTCCACAATCGGCGTGAAGGCAATAACGTCCACCCGTTGCTGAATAAAACTCCGAATAATCTCGATTTGCTTTTCTTGGCTGCCCTCGGCATTTTGCATAATAAGGTCGATGCCGAGGTCTTGAGCCGCCGCATTTTTAATCGATTCGGTGTTGGCTGCCCGCCAGCTGCTTTCAGAGCCTACAACTGCTACGCCCAACTTCATTTTTTTCGGGTTCACACTCATACGTGAAGCAATCTGTTTCAAACCAGGGTCACTGGCTGCACCTAGCTCTCTGGTATTTTTTTGCGTGATAACATGGCTTGGCAAAATAATTTTTTTGGGAATGACCTTCTCACGGTTCAGAATATCGAGTGCATATTGAATGGACTCTCTGCCCCCTGTCGGACTAGTAACCGTCCCGCTGAGAACGCCTTGTTTGACTAGATCAAATCCTCCATTTACCGTGTCCAATCCATCAATACCGATAATTTGCACATTGCTCAAACCTAAAGCATCAATCGCGCGATATGCGCCTAACGCCATGGCATCACTATGCGCAAATACGAGCTTGATTCCGGGAGAACTTGGTAAAATACGCTTCAGCTCGTCCTCTGTTCGATCCCGTTGCCAGTCTCCGACAATGACTTTATCCACCTGAATCGATGGTGATTGCGACAAATAATCTCGAAACCCACGGCTCGTTTCTTCAACGGATCTGGAACTGACGGCTCCTTTGATCTCCACAACATCGGCTGTAGCGCCCCCCAGTAAGTCAGCAGCTAACTTACCCGATTTTTTGCCAATCGACAGATTATCCGACCCGATAAAAAGCGAATAATCATAGCCGGTGACGCCTCGCCCAAGGACAATCACAGGTATGTCCTTATAAACCTCCGTCACGATCGGCGTGAGTTTCTCTGAGTCATTCAGCGAAATAATAAGCAGATCGATGCCGTACTTCATCAGCTTCTGGACATCGTGAACCTGCTTCTCACTATTTTCAGCAGCATCGGTAAAAATAAGCTTAACGTTCTTGTGCTTTTCGGCTTCTTTCCGTATTTCATTGTTCATCAGCAGCTGCCGGGGTTCATTCAAGTTCGGTTGGCTAATGCCAATTAAAAAATCAGGTTCATCTTTTACCGCTTTAAGGTGCAAGAGGCTTGCGACGAGCATGACCACAACCAGGCCAATCAAGCTAAAAATAAGCAGCCAAATGTAACCTTTTTTTGAGGGAACCTTCATCCTAGTAGTCTCCACGCTTTCTATATTCCAGTGGCGAAACGCCTGTCATTTTTTTGAAAGTATGGCTGAAATAATGCTGCGATTGGTAGCCGACTTTTTTCGCAATTTCATACATTTTGGAAGTCGGATCATTCAAATATTGAATGGCTTTTTTGATCCGAATATCGGTCAGACAATCGACAAATGATTTGCCCAAATCTCTTTTTAACAATTTACTCAAGTACGTGGCATTGACGTTCATCTGTTCGGCCACTTCAGACAAGGACAAGTCTTCTTTATAATAGTAAGTTTCCAAATATTTCTTCGTCATCATAACAATAGGAGTCAAAGCGCTTTCACGAATCAGTTCCTGATTCATCTCTTCATAATGCTTAGGCACTTGTTCAAGCTGTTCAACAACCGAATGCGTAAGCAGCATGCTGACTCCCAAATAGGTCATGACTACACGTTCAAACTCTTGATATATGGCTCGTATACTGTTAAGATCTGAAATTTGTGTAAGGGCAGCTATTCGGCCCTTTTCAGCGCTAAAAACCGTAGAAATCGGCAGCTGCGGAAGCATTTCGCTTAAAATATTTTTGATGGCAAATTCAAGCAATCCCGGGTCCCAAATTTTGCTTGGGGCATTCGCTGTCACTTTGCCGAGCGGTTTTAGCAGCAGCATACTGATTTTCCCGTGGAACTGCGGTTGAAAAAACAGCCATTCTTCCTCAAACTGCTCCTTCGTTAGCTTTCCGGTAATCCATTTGCTGAAAAATTCTTCCCGCATCGTTTCCGCATTGAACTCCAATTTATGGTTCATCCATTGCGTATGCTTTTGCTCCACTCTATCTTTCATCAGCACTTCGAGCGCTTTGTTGACGGCTGAGCTGAGCTCCGTTTTTTGCACAGGCTTCAGCAAATAATCAAAGGCATTGAGACGGACAGCTTGCTGGGCGTAAGCAAATTCATCATGGCCTGAGATAACGATCACCAGGCAATTCGGATTTTGATTATGCAATTTTTCGATCAACTCAAGGCCGTTCATGAAGGGCATATTGATATCCACAAACATCAGATCAGGACAAGCCGAAGCCGCGATTTCCAGCGCTTCTTTGCCGTTTTCAGCCTCTGCAACAACCTCAATGCCCATATCTGCCCATGGAAGCGTTTTACATAAACCGTTTCGAATGCGTGGTTCATCGTCTGCAATCATAAGTTTCCACATATTCGTCACCTCATCCTGTCTTTTTCACTGCTTGCACCATTGGATGCTTGATTTCGACTGTTGTACCTTTGCCAAGGGCACTATAGATCTGAATCCCGTAAGCGGTACCATAAGTGAGCTGAATACGCTCATTCACATTGAACAGGCCAATTCCATACTGATCTTCGCGCATTTTCTCCCCACGTAAAATTTGATTGATTTCCTCCAGTTTTTCCGGAGGTATGCCAGCTCCATCATCTGTGATTCGAAAACAAATCAGATCCGACTCCAGCTCAGCACAAATACTGATCTTCCCCTTGCCTGTCCTTGCCTTGATGCCATGATAGATCGCGTTTTCAATTAAAGGCTGCAAAATAAGTTTGAGAACCTGATAGCTGTACAAATGTTCCGGAATATCGAATTTAAAATCTAATTTATCCATATAGCGGGACATTTGAATAATCATATAGCTCTCGGCGTGTTTCACCTCATCCCGTACGGGAATCCACTCGTTTCCGCGATTGAGGCCAATTCGGAATAGATTCGTAAGCGCACCGATCACTTCAATAATATCGTCGGCTTCATATTCTTGCGCCATCCACTGGATGGTATCCAGCGTGTTATATAGGAAATGCGGTTTGATCTGGGCTTGAAGGACTTGCAGCTCAGCTTCCCGCTTTTTTTTCTGCTCCGCATAAACCACATTAATTAAATTATTAATTTCTTCCAGCATATGATTAAAACTGTTGCCCAGTTGTCCGATCTCATCTTTGGTTTCGGAGACGAAACGTTGATTGAGTTCACCGTTCTTCACATGACTCATCAAACTCATCAGCTTGCGGATGGGACGGATCAATGTACCGGTAAAATAAGCGGACAACAAAGACGCTAAAACAATCGTTATGAAGGTAACGATGAGTGTGTACAGCTGAATATCCGTGATAACTCTCTGGTAATCGTCATTTGGAATAACCCCAATGAATCTCCACTTATTCGTTGCGGAATCATTGAACAAAATGCGATAATCGTGCCCTTTAATCTGCTGCGTTAAACTTCCTTGAGAACCGTCCGGCAGCCATTTACTCTGAATACGGTACACAATATCATTCGTTGGCGCATACACAATATTGCCTTTGTGATCCAGGATGTACATAAAGCCGGATTTGCCGAGCTTCACATTTTCGAAGATGGATTTAATCATATCCATTCTTAAATCCATAAGAACGACCCCCAGCACTTCTTCCGTTTGGGGATCCACTACTGCGTGTACGAGCGATAATACATCGTAGGAACTGTAATTTTGGGACGTCGAAACGTTACGCCCTATCGGATTACTAATGATCATCGTATCATTAGGTGCTTTCAGCGCATCCTGAAACCAGCTTTCTTCGACCAAGGAATCGCGCGTAATGCGAAACATATCATGCGATGTAAATGACCCGCTTTTATTAACCAACATAATGCCCATGATTTCTTTATTGCGCTCTGTGTACATGGACAACGTCTTGTCAATCCGTGCAACTTCATCTTTAGAAGGTTCTTGCCCCTTCATTTGCATAAACTTCTCGACTTCCGGATCCTGGCTTATGTAATGTTGAACATCTTTCAGATGCTCGATATAGTAATCCACATTGCTTTCTACCTGATGAATCATTTGCAACGTACTTTGATCCGCTTGATTCTCGGAGTAACTGCTGTATGTTCGAATGCCCCAAAAGCTGAGCGTAAGAATAGAGATAAGAATAATTAAGAGAAAGATGCAGTTTAGCTTAAAACGTATGCTGCGATCGTGCCACCAACGAAGATATGCTCTCACTGCGATCCTCCTCTTAATTGATCTGGTTCTTATAATATCACAACTGAACTACGTTTTGGACGGTACTTTTCGTTTTTTTCGGGTTATGCGGATTCCGCTTTCTTTCCCTTCTCGATACGATGGCCCGCTGCAGGGCGATGAAGGCAAACAAGAGAAAACCGATCACGATTTTCGTCCACCAGGAGCTTAAAGACCCTTGAAACATAATCATCGTTTGAATAACGCCGGCACTCAAAACACCGAGCATTGGACCTACGAAATAACCGAATCCGCCTGTTAAGAGAATGCCCCCAATAACACAAGCCGCAATTGCGTCCATCTCGCCTCCCATTAAATGAAGGCCATAACCGGACAGCATGTAGAAGGTAAACACGATTCCGCTTAATGCCGAGCAAAATCCGCTAAGCGTATACACCGCTAATTTGGTCACATACACAGGAAGACCCATTAATTCTGCAGATTTCTCATTCCCGCCAATTGCATAAACATTTCGGCCAAACGCCGTATATCTTGAAACATAAACAGCTGCAGCGACGGTAACTAACGCGACAACAACCCCAATGGAGATAGACCCATCCCCTGGCAAAGGAATTCTGAAGTTGGAAATGGCGCTGTAAATGGGATTATCAATCACGATACTCTCCGGACTGATCAAAAAGCACGTGCCACGTGCCAAAAACATGCCGCCGAGCGTGACAATCCACGGATGAATATGGAAACGGCAAATCAGATAACCTTGCAATAATCCAAATATAGTGCCTAGCAGCAACACGCTTGGCATAACAACGAATGGATGAATGCCCGCTCTTAGCATAACGGCGGACAGGACACTGACCAAAGCAATCAACGACGCAACGGAAAGATCGATTCCGCCTGTTACAATGACAAATGCAAGGCCCGTCGCCACAATAATCAGAAACGCGTTATCAACGAACAAATTTAAAAAGACTTGCATGGAGAAAAAGCTGTCAAACATCGCGGAGCCTGTTCCATATAGCGAAATGAACAATAGAATCGTGGCAAGAATGGTGATGTTGGAGGATGTAATTTTAAGCGGCATTTTCATGAACAAGCACCTTCTTTCCCGTTTTTCGGCTAAACGTACGACTGAACATACTTCTTAATACGTCAGACTGGACTAAGCTGACAAGAATAATAACGACGGCTTTGACAACCATAACCGACTCCGATGGGACGCCTAACGTGTAAATCGTCGTCGTTAAAGTTTGGATGAATAGAGCGCCTAACACGGTGCCGCCTAAGTAGAAACGTCCGCCTCGCATGGAGGTGCCGCCGATAACAACGGCCAGGATCGCGTCGAGCTCGAACCATAACCCGGCATTGTTAGAATCTGCGCCTGTAATATTGGAGCTGACAATAATGCCGGCAAGGGCTGCGCAAAAGCCGCAAATTACATAGACAGACATCATAATGCGTGTAGAATTAATGCCGGCAAATTCACTGGAAACGCGGTTGGAACCAACGGATTCCAGGAACAACCCAAAAGCCGTTTTCCGTGTAATGACATGTAAAACAACAAAAACAACGACGGCCAAAATAACGGCAAAAGGCAACCCGAGCAAATAGCCTCCTCCTACAAAGCGGTAAGCTTTATCGGAGATCGTAATAATCTTTCCGCCGGAGATCAGCTGTGCGATGCCTCGACCTACGGTTAACAAGATCAGTGTGGCGATCATCGGTTGAATTTTCAACTTCGCTACGAGTAAGCCATTCCAGTACCCGCACAGTACGCCGATTCCCAAACCTGCCAATAAGGCTAAAACGAACGGAACATGTTTCTGCAACAGAAATGCGGCCAAGGAAGCGGCAATCGCCAGCACGGAACCTACCGAGATATCGATTCCTTCTTTGGCAATAACCAGCGTCATGCCCAGCGCTATGATAAGGATTGGTGTTCCTCTGTTTAAAATATCAATCAAACTTCCAAATAAGTGCCCGTCTTGTATCCGAATATTGAAAAAACCAGGAGTAAACAGGGCATTAAATAGCAAAATTACCGCGATCCCTAGTGAGGGCCAAAACAATTTGGAGCGAATCGCATTATGAAACATGCTCTTTAGCGGCGTCATTTTTATACCCTCCCTCTGCAATCATCTGCATAATTCGTTGTTCACCGATTTCGTTCCCGTTCAATTCACCGATGATCTGCCGATCACGCAATACCAGAATGCGGTCACAGCAGCCAACCATCTCTTCCCATTCCGATGTGATCATCAAAATGGTCATTCCCTCCGCTGCAAGCGATAAAATTAGTTTGCGAATTTCCGCTTTGGAGCCTACGTCAATACCGCGAGTCGGCTCATCTAAAATGAGGAGCTTCGGTTCTGTCGCTAACCATCTCGCCAATATCGCCTTCTGCTGATTCCCTCCGCTAAGCTGATCAATTCTTTGCTCCATGCTGGAAGCCTTGATGCTAAGCAGCTTCATATAATACTCTGCGATTTCTTGCTGCTTGCGAAGCGATAAATTATGCAAGATTCCGCGTTTGGCTTGCAGCGCGAGCACAATATTTTCCCGAACCGTCAATTCCCCGATAATGCCTTCAACCTTACGATCTTCCGGACAAAATGCTAAACCGTATTCGATCGCTTTCTTAGGAAACATGGTGCGGATCTTATCATTATCGATCGTCATGGCACCTTCATCCGCCTTATCGATGCCAAAAATCAACTTTGCGATTTCCGTACGCCCCGATCCGAGCAAACCTGCAAGTCCTAAAACCTCTCCTTTGCGAACCGTTATATCAAATGGCTCCATGGAACCTCGACGTCCTAATTGTTTGGCTGACACCCACACCTCGCCTTTTTTCATTCCGACAATCTTGCTTTGCTGTTCTTCATCCGTCCATTCACGGCCAATCATCTTGGAAATCAGGTTAATTCTCGGCAATTCCTCCGTTAAGTACTCGCCTACCAACTCGCCGTTTCTTAGCACCGTAATGCGATCGGATACCTCATAGACTTGATCCATGAAGTGCGTAACGAAGACGATTGCCATCCCCTCGTCCTTCAGTTTCCTCATAATTCGGAAAAGTTCCTTGACCTCCTGCTGATCCAGGCTGGACGTCGGTTCATCCAGAATAAGCAGCCCGGAAGAAATATCGACTGCTCGAGCAATCGCCACCATCTGCTGGATCGCTACGGAGAACTCGGAAAGCGGCTTCGTTACGTCTAGTTGGATGCTCAATCGCTCCAGCAGTTCCTCCGCCTTATGGTTCAAGGCGTGCCAATCGATGCTTCCTCCGCGCTTACGGGGTTGGCGGCCGATGAACAAATTCTCCGCAACGGATAAATTCGGGCACAGATTCACTTCTTGGTAAACCGTACTGATGCCCAAAGCCTGCGCATCCTTTGGAGATTTAATATGCACTTCCTGGCCGTTCAAAGTAACGATGCCTTGGTCCATCTCATGCACACCTGTCAAAACTTTAATCAAGGTGGATTTCCCTGCGCCATTCTGTCCCATCAAAGCATGAATTTCTCCTCTTTTAAGCTGAAAATCCACATTCGTTAAAGCTTTGACACCAGGGAAAAATTTGCTAACGCCAGTCATCGTTAATACGGGTTGCTGCTGCATTCCTCTCCACTCCTTTATTCATTCTTGGATGAACGAAATCAAGAGCTCCGATTGACTCTTGATTTCGTTTAATTCTCTATTTATCTTAGTACTTACGATTTGGCAGAGCGTCGATAGCTTTTTGGCCTGTGAACACATCTTCGTTGGATTTAATCCATTTCGGAAGCTGTTTTCCGGCTTTCAGGTCTTTTGCCGCTTGGAACAATTGAGGTCCGAGAAGTGGGTTACACTCAACAACCGTATTCAGCTTGCCGGCTTTGACAGCTTCGAAAGCTTCTTTAATACCGTCAATGGAAACGATTTTCACGTCTGAACCTGGTTTTTTACCAGCTTCTTCAATCGCTTGAATTGCTCCTAGAGCCATGTCATCGTTATGAGCGTATACGCCTTGAATATCTTTACCTTCAGGGGATTTCAAGATCGCTTCCATGACTTGTTTACCTGTTGCACGGTTGAAATCACCGCTTTGCGATTTTACGATTTTAATGTTCGGGTGATTTTTCATCTCATCGTCAAAGCCTTTTTTACGGTCGGTTGCTGCGCTCGCGCCAACAGTTCCTTCCAGCTCAACGATATTCCCTTTGTCTCCAAGGTGCTCAGCCATTGCTTTGGCTGCGTTTTGGCCTTCCACGATAAAGTCAGAACCAATGAAGCTTGTGTATAGATCTTCATTCTTTTTGTCGATGCCACGGTCAACGAGGATAACCGGAATTTTCGCATCTTTCGCTTCTTTCAGAACAGCTTCCCAGCCTGTTTCTACGACAGGAGCCATGGCGATGACATCAACCTTTTGGGCGATAAAAGAGCGAATGGCTTTGATTTGGTTTTCTTGTTTTTGCTGCGCATCAGAGAACTTCAAATCGATCGTAGGATCAGCCTTGGCTGTATCTTGAATGGATTGCGTTTCCGCACCGCGCCAGCCGCTCTCCGCTCCGATTTGGGAGAAACCAACGGTAACTTTGCCATCTCCTGCTTTAGCTGCCTCTGCCGCCTTCGTAGCTTGAGGCGCTGTTGTAGCGGAAGTCGTTTCTGTTGTTTTAGCCCCGCAGCCTGCGACCAATGACATTAACACCGTTGCTGTTACAAGTGCCCCCATGACTCTTTTTCTTTGTACCATTTGTGTTCCTCCTCGAAATAATTATTTACAACCTTAGTGTAATATTTAACCAGGTAAAGGTCTTTACACGTAAAAGTCATTTTTTGCTTTATTCCGTCATAGTGGATGAAAACCGCTAGAACTCTCCCACCAAAGGGAACTACAGGACGCTATTCCAGGCAAAACAGCCGCTTTTGGCATCCGAGGGGAACTACAGGGCTCTATTCGCTCGATCAAGCAGACATATCACTCAATCATGACGAAATAGCGGACCATAGTTCTCACTACCTCATCAATTGGCTGCAATTAGTCCAAATAGCGGACCACAGTTCCCCAACACTTTGCCAAGCGCCCTCCTCCCGCCAATAAATACAAAAAGTCCGGCCAATTGTATGGCCGGACAGTTGTTTATTGCATGATCGCTCTCGCAACAATGACAAGATCTGCGATATCCACTTTGTTATCCATGTTGACGTCTGCTTTCTTCCCTGCCGTGTCCCAATCCGCATCGCCTTGCTTCTTGCCATACGCTGCCGCAACGATCGCTAAATCGCCCACGCTAAAGCCTCCCGAATTAAGGTCGGCATTGATTTTCTTCGCTTCAAAAGCAGTAACTTCCTCTGCCAGCATGTTAATGGCCGCAATCAGCTGCTCCTCTGTTGAAGCGCCATTGCCTGCAACAAGCGCAGCTTGATCGATGGCTGCTTGCAAGGCCGCTTTGGCGCCTGCCGCGTAGAAGCCATCTTGCGCAGCTTCAACGGCTTGATCATGCTTCCTTTGAGCCGAAGCGATCGCTGCCAAGAGAGCAGCTCTATTCCCCGTTGGATTTGCTGGCTCCTTAAGCTCAAGAATAAGCCTGTCGACCTCAGCAAAGTTCGTCTTTTTAGTCAACTTAATCGTGTTCAATCCTTGATTTAACGTTACCGTTATGGAAGACGGATTGTAACGACCCCAGCCGAATTGTTTGTAATCAATGACTTGATTAGCGCCATTGTTGACGAAAACATCGTGTTGGGAAATGACCGTGCCACCCGTTCCGTTAGAAGCCATAACCGTCATGGTATATGTGCCCGCTTCTTCTACGTTGACGTTAAATAAGATATAGTCGCTGCCAGCCGTGTCCACATAACCGACTACTTTACCGCCGGAAGCGTCGTCCGAGCTGTTGACTCTTGCATTTCCGCCAAGAACAGCGTCCTCTGCCTCATAGCTGTACAGGGAGACGGACGGCGTGCCGGATGGTTCTTGAACCAACGAGCCATATGCCACCGGTATGCCAAAGTTTGGCGTGCCATCTTGGTTCCAGGTAAATTTTTGCGCACGAACGCTACGATTGCCCCAGCTTCCGCCGGATTTAAGATCAGCATGGTACACGATCCAATCCTCCGTACCATCCGGGGACTTGGTGAAGCTGTTATGTCCCGGACCGAAGGCACCCGGAGTTTTGCTAAATACAGGACCCGACTTCGTCCAAGCAGCAGGATTCAACACATCGCCATCCGTATTCGTCAACATGCCTAACGTATAATCATCCGTCCAACTGCCGCTTGCCGAATAGACGATAAAAATCTTATCATCTTTCATCAAAACCTCCGGAGCTTCATTAATGCTAGGTGGTGCGCCTATCAGTTCCCAAGCTTGATCTGGCGTAGACAACAGAACTCTAGGGCCGCTAATTGTCCAAGGATTGCTCATCGGAGCGATGTATAAATTTTGACTGACATTGGTGTCGCCTTCCCAGCCAGACCACACGAAGTACATGGAGTTATCGCTTTTCGTTAAGACCGTGCCGTCAATAGCCCATTTGTTTGTGGCATCTGCAATCTTTCCTTTCATCGTATAAGTTCCTTGCGCGTCTTGCGAATCGCCTTCGATCACATACATCCGGTGATTATTATTGTTGCCATCATCCGCTGCGACATAGATGTACCATTTGCCACTCAAATACTGAATCTCAGGCGCCCATAGTTCCTTCGAATACACTTGTCCAACAGGCGGTGTATAGACCGTTACGCGAGGTACGATTCCGATATCTTGCAGGCGTTTGGCTTTCGCTACCTGAATCGAACCGTCATTCTCCGATTTTACATAATAATAGTAGCCATCCTTAAATACAACGCTCGGATCTGCCGAACCCGCACCACTGGACACAGGGACGATCGGGTTTTTGAACGTACCGCTATCCGTAACTGTCACCACGGCTGAAGCGCTAACGCCTCCCGCTGCGGTAACCGTAATGGTCGCTGTTCCTTTGTTAATCCCTTTCACGTATCCGTTGTTGTCAACTCTCACCGTACCTGTGTGGCTGGAGCTCCACGTTAACTGTCGGCTAGAAGCATCTTCAGGCGCAATCGTAGCTGTCAGTTTTTTCGTTTCGTCGACCTTTACAGTTAATGTTGCTGCATCCAAAGTAACAGACTGCACACTTTTACCTGAATAAACAGGTGTTAAGGCTTGTTTAATTAAATTCGCGTGCGACCATTTCACATGTAAGCTTGCGTCGCCCGTTGCATGCACATACTCGACTTTAATCGGGTACTGTTGGCCGGCTGTTAAGGTAATCGTCCCGGTTTTTTCTTCTCTTGTACCGCTTGTTTTATTAACGACTAGTAGCTCGCCAATCCACACTCTAGCGATGTTGTCGCTATCAACATAGATCGTGTGCGTTCCTGTATTCGCAGGCTGCACAGTCCCCATCCATCGTGTTGAGAAATGGTCTTCGCCAATTCCGACGCTTGGATCGGAAGCTCCTGTCCCCTTCTCATCCCCAAGGTCAAAATCAATTTTTGGCGTGATGGAAGATTTGGCTAACGATGTAAATTGATCATCTTTGTAATAGTTCACGTTGAATAGGGGCAGCGTGTCGAATGCAGCACCTGTCAGCGCTTTAATATCATTGACATCCCAAGGATGTCCATCCGGATACGCGATTCCATGGAAAGGCATCGTCGGTTCCGAAGTCATCGGATTCGTGTCCGATCCCCAAGGGAAACGTGTGTTATCCCGGCCAATACCAAACTCCCACATGACGTAGCCAATGCCTTTATCCCCATAGTGTTCCACGATGCCCGGAACGGTTTGTGTCGAACGGTTCATGGCTTCATCCGCAAGAATGCCCTTGTTGACCCCGTAAGGAGTCGGATAGTCCGCCTCATAGGGATGCCAAGTAATGAAGTCCGAAGTAGCTTCACCGCTAAATTGGCCGGCTGTTGAAGACACCGGGTGCACGGTGTCGATTTCTTTGATCCAAATCCGCGCATCGTTCATAATTTGCTTCGTGATTTGGTCCATAAGACCGGTCTCGCCATTGCTTGGTTCATTATAAATGTTCCAAAAAGCAATTCTCGGATCGTTTTTATGCGCTGTTACGACACCTTGTACATACTCCTTCAAGTCTTGCTTGTTAGCCTCATAGTTCGCTTTCACTGCATCGCCCGGACCTTCTACCCAACGGCTGTTATGCGCACCGTATCTAGGTGGCAACTGAGGCCCCATGACCGGATAGTCATCCCAACAATCGTCGAAGAAAGCAAGCTCGACCTTAATGCCATGTTTGTCGGCAAGTGCCAAGAAATCTTCCAGATTGGCAAGCAGCTTGGCGCTGTTATCTTTCCACAACAAGTTATGCACGAATACCCGCACAAAATTGATGCCATACATTTGCGCATATCCTAATTCACGATCGTTGATGTCATGATCGTACTCATTCCATTGTTGAATCTGGTTCACCACATTGGTTGGCACGAAAACCGCGCCTTTTACCCAAGACCAGTCATAGGTCGGCATCTGAACTTCGCCCAGGTCTTTGACAAATAGATTGTCATAGCTGGTCGCAACATAGTGCGCTCTGACACCGATAGCTCCCGTCGTATAGGAGGTATCTACCGCACTTACAATATGCTCACCATCGATATAAATATCGATATGGCTGCCTACTGCCGTCACCTTCATATGATAGGCTCTATTTTGCTGGATCGGATATAAAATGGAGGCCAGCTCTTTCCAGTTGTTGTTGAATTTGCCCAATTGAACACGGCCATTAGAAGTGATTCCTGCATAATAGCCCTTCAAATTATCTCCGCCATTGCTAGGATCCGTAACACGGAAGATTAAACCGGCATTATCGTTATTTACGCCGTCTTTCATTGTGATATCCGCTTCGTATTCAAAGTTGCTGAACGAAGTGCCATCCGCTACGGATTTGTATCCTGGGCCTTTATCCGTTATTTGATAGGCTTTGCCGGATACATTCCATGTGCCTTGGTACGTCTTCCAGCCGTTCGCATTGTCGTCGTCGAAATCATCCGAGAAAGTACGGCTGACTAACGTAAACGTAGCGCTTTGCTCCGCTGAATCGAGCATGCCGCTTTTGGTCGCGTAAGCTTTCACCGTCGTAGTTGCCGTCAAAGTGATAGGTCCACTGTAAACAGGCGATGCAGCGGTAGGGAAACTGCCGTCTAAAGTGAAGTGGATATCGGCATCTGCGGTCGAGCTCGTTAATGTGACGATTTGCGTATTAGGGAACGTACCCGATGCTGGACTAATGGCCGGCGCTGCAACTGGCAGCACAACCGCCGTCAAGCGCTGCAAAGAGACATTGTCGTAGGTAACCGCTTTATCATCGTTCCAAGCTCTCAGCCCAACAGTACCTGATGCGTACGTTGCGTCTATAAAATCAAATGCAAGCTTATCATTCACATAGATGTAGAAATGCGTCCCAACACCAATCACTTTCAGATGATTGTAGGCATTCGGGTTGACACCGCTCACAACCGTTGACGCGATTTCCGTCCAGGTGCCGGACGCACCCGCTGTGCTCATTTTGCCGACTTGAAGCTTTCCAGCAGCGTTCATACCAGCGTAGTATGCATTAACTTTATCTACGCCGTCAGCCGGCGCCGTCGCCCGGAAAATGACTCCGCTATTATTCGCGATCGCATCCTGCGGATTCACATCCACTTCAAACACGAAATTTTGATAAACCGCATCCACGACCGACTTTGCACCTCTTGGATTCACAGCCATATAGCTGTAAACGCCTTGTGTTACTGACCAGGATGTCGGGGTACCTACTGCCGCACCCATATAATTCGTCCAGCCGTCCGCAACGCCATCGCTGAAATCATCCGCGAAGACTTGCTCACTCTGCGCAATGATGTACGAGGCTGTCACCACATCCGAGACCATTTCCCCTGCTTTTTCCGCATAGGCTTTAAGGATCGTATCCGATGTTACCCCAATCGGTGACGTGTAGATGGGAGAAGTCGCATTCGGCAGTGTGCCGTCAAGCGTGTACCGAATCGTCGCCCCGTCTGTCGCCGAAGTCATGGCAACGTGCTGCGCACTGTCGTAAACCCCGGACGTTACGCTAAACTCAGGCGCAAACGTCGCTGCAGCGCTATACGCTTTTGCTTCAAGATTATCGAAGGTCGCCCCGCCCCACCATGTTCGAAGACCAATGGAACCGGAGGATGTAATCTGCTTGCCGTCATTATCGATGAAGTCAATCTTAGGCGTATTCATATCCTCAACGAAGATCTGAATGTGATTGCCTACCGCGACGACTTTCATATGGCCGCTCGCATAAGGATACGGCACTTTCTGCAATTCCTTATATTCATTGCCACCCGCCCCGGTTACCCTCGAAAGCATAAGGGTCTTGTCCACACGCAGAGCTGCGAAGTAACCATTATACCCATCCGGCACGTTACCTGTTAGCGTTGTGACCCGGAACAAAAGCCCCGATTGATCATCATTGATCCCGGCAACTTGAAGATCCGCTTCATAGACCAGATCTTTAAAATTTGTGCTTTCATACACCGTCTTTAAGCCAGGTGCGCCAGTCGATTTATACTGCTTGGCCGCATTAACCGTCCAACTTCCTCTGTTCCCGGCATCCGCCGACCCATAGGTTGTCCAACCATCTGCATTGCCATCACTGAAATCCTCTCGAAATACAGGCAATGGATCTCCTGCTGCCGCCGAAACCGAGGCAACAGGCAAATACGTGACTGCCATGCATAAGAGCAGCATATACGCCCATACTTGTCGAATCTGTTTGTGTTGAAAAGCAAATACTCTGTTCAAACGAAATCCTCCCCCTTAAATCACCTATGTAACCATGCTGTGGTTATCTTCATCATGATGGATACAGCACTTTTTGTATTTAGATTATTTGGTTTTCCTTTATACTTTTCAGACAAGAATCCGATTCAGCGCAATCTATCCATCCGATTCAAAGAAAGACGCTCCGCACAGATCCACCTCGTGGTCTGTCCGGAACGTCCCTCTTACACCTATTGCAGAATTTTTTGCGCCATGATCGCTAAATCTTTAATGTCAATTTGATCATCGTTAAACAAATCAAATTGTTTGTATTTCTCCCAGTCCGCGTCCTTGGAAGACTTCCCGTAGGCGGCCGCTAATATGCCTAGATCCGCGATGGAATATTTGCCGTCTCCATTCGTATCTCCAGGGCTGGCCGTTAGGACTGAATTCAAGAAGCTGTTCAAAGCTTCACGCAATGCCACGATCGCTTGCTCGACTTCACCTTGTGTCGATGCTGTGTTATCAGCGACGGCTTTGGCTTGACTAATCGCAGACCAGAGAGCAGCCTTCGAGCCAACAGGATAGTTGCCTGGACTTGAGCCTTCGGTTGCGGTTTGATGCTTATCTTGTGCCTGAGCAATCAAATTGTTCAAGGCTGCTTTGTCAACGACAGTTGCGATTTGCAAGCTGTGCGTAACACTATCGAGCTGTGTTTCTATGCCGTTGGCATCAGCAATAACAGCTTTCGTTAACGTGATGTTCGTGCTGCTCGGTTGGGCAATGGATTTGGCTTTCCACTTCAGCTTCAACAAGTGATCATTGATATTACCTGCTCCCAAATTAACCATAATGATACGTACCTTACCAGGAGTTTGTAATTGATCTACAACTTTAAATCCTTCCTTCAGCTCATCTACACCTACATATTCCACTAGATTAGGGTCGTAGCTAATGTTTAAATCCTCGGCATAAACACGCTCAGTAACGCTTGTGAATCCTAATTCAACGTCAAACGGATCACTCGCCTGAACTTCGGCAGGTCCCGTCAAAGTCGCAGAAGCTGGAGTAGATGGTTCGGTTACAGCGGCTTGCAGCGGTCTAACGACAATATAATCCAACTCATAGAAACCAGTGCCTTTCATGAACGTGATCGTGTTGGAGCCCTCGTTCAGCTCGACTTTCACAGGGATCGCCATAAACCTGCCCCAGTTTTGAGTACCTTGGAGCTTGAACGACTGTTCCTTGCCGTTCACGAGCATTTTACCTGTCGCAGCTGTAAAATCACTGCCATTGGCAAACCAGACATCAACCGTATACGTACCGGCTGCTGCGGCCTGAATATCCCCAAACTTCACATAGCTATCCGCGTAGTCAATTTCACCTACATAGCTTTTACCGGATGCATAATTGTTGTTTGTATTCACTTTTGCTTTGAACAACTCGGCTTGTTCAGCCTCATATTTAATGGAAGCGACGGCGTCCGGATTCTCGGTCAACTCCGGGAAATAACTGACCCGCAAGTTCTCCGCCCCATATGGAACCAGCGTAATGTTCTCCGTCGGCTCTGTCGAAAGCAGCGGCCCGATTGGCGGTTCGGAGGCTTCTACATTGTTGGCCGATTTGCCCCATGCAGGAATCTTCTTCGCTTTGGCAATCAGCTTGACTGGACTAGTCGCCTGGATGAAAGGATTCTCAGGCATTGGCCCCTGCACAACCTCAATGGATTCCTCCGGATGTTCACGGTCAATCAATAACCCGTAGTTCCACGGTGTTTTGGAAAGCACACGGAACTGGCTGAACCCAAGCGCTGTGCTATTCAATCCTGGCACGGCTGCAATCGGATTCGATTGTACTTGCCAATCTTCTTCCACTTGAAGAGAGAACACGAGTGGACCGCGTTCGATCCCGACGGAGTTGTTAACCCACGTCGATGTTTTCAATTTCATTGGCACCGTCAGAACAACATGATCACCCGCTGCCCATGTTCTGTCGATCGTCAGGTATTCTCCCGCCTTCACAGCCGCCTGAGCTTGGCCGTTCACCGTAACCGTCGGTTGATCCGCCCATGCCGGAATTCTTAGCTTGAGTGGAAAACTTACGGATTGTGACGTGTTCACTTCAAACCCGATTTGATCTTCAAACGGATAGTTCGTTGTTTCTTCAATCGTTACATTGGCATTCTTAATCTTGGTCGAAACGCGGCTTGGCCCATAAGCAATAACGCCAAGTCCACCGTCATTCGTAGCTGCCCACATATTTTTCACAAAATACGGCCAACCCATATGCATATTAAAGCGGCAGCAAGGGAAACCGGAAGTCGGGGAAGGCATCATCCCGTTATCATAGTTTTGCTTGAAGCCATGATCGGCAATATTGCTCTCGACCTGATTCGGCAATGAATAATACTGATGTAGCTTCAAGTCCTTATCCATCGCGCCCGGCAATGAATTGAAGGCAATTTTCTCAAGCGCATCGCCAATGTGAGGATCCCCGAGAATCATCGCCGCCTCTTCATTACTTTGCATCCGCTCGGTAATCGCACAGAGCTCTACGCCCTGCGTAGACGCAATGCCGGCCAACATCTCTGTACCGGATGGCATTCCCGTAATTTGTGCATGCTTGGTCAAATTCTCAACGCCTGCTTGGAAGGCATCACGATCCACATTGTCATGTGATCTTTGATAATAAATAGCCGGCATTTTAATCGCTTCATTCACGTTAACGGAATGAGTCGGCTGGAAGTCATTGCCGAAATTCTGGAAACCGTCGTTCGTAAACGTATCCGTGATCGGATACCCTTGTCCAGCCAGTGTATCAGCCAACTGCAATAAGAAAGCGTCATCCGTCCGGTTGTACAACCAAAGTACCGTATCGATATTATCGCCTACCCGCACTTTGCCCCAGTCTCTGAGTGGTCGTGCCGGTAATTGAGCGGCTTGGTAGTGGAAATAGTTCGTCATGAACGTAAGCACACGAGCATCATTCGTAGCTTCATAGTAATCCTTCATGACATAGAGCGCGACCATGCGTGGCCACCAATCATCGCTGCTTTGGGGACCAAAGGAACCGTCCGCTTGCTGGCTTGCCAAGATGGCTTCAATCCATTTTTGGGATTTGGCAATTAAGTTCGGATCTTTCAGCGTGTAAGCTAGAGGCACTAGTCCCTTCAAATAATAGACAGGACGCTCCCAGTCCGAATCCGGCGCTGTGCCGCCAAGCCAAGCAGCGTTCGTACTGAGTTCTCCGTATAAATCCTCAGCATATCCTGTAGCCCCGTCGCGCTGAAGTTCAAGCTGCTTCAGCAGCCAGCCTTTGGCTTCAACTGAACCAAGCGGCAGCGGGATAAAAGGCGTTTGCACCAGTGGATCCTTATTCGCTACAGGTGAAGTGAATTCTTTGTCCGGCACCACATATTCACTTGCGATGACATTATCGTAGCTCGCCTGCGCACGGTAACTTCGTAAACCGATTCCGCCTTTCGTATATTTCTGCGGGCTGTCGTCCGTGAAGGTGAGGACGGGTTTTTGGGAATCGTTTACATACACTTTAATGTCATTCTGATACGTGACGACCTTCATGTGATAGAAACGATTCGGATCGATCGTATCGAACACTTTGACTTGCTTCAGCGGGGTCCAGTTATTGTTCATGCGGCCAAGTGTGACCTTGCCATCGCCGCTTAAACCGGCATAGTAACCTTTTACATTATCGGCCCCGGGTGTTGCGCTTTGTGTCTTAAAGAGCAGTCCTGCATCTCCTGTACCTGTATCGCTCGGCAGTTTAATATCGCTTTCCAGCGTCATATCTTGGAATTCAGCGTCCTGAGCCAGCATTTTGTAACCGTCACCTTTATTGACCGTAATGGCTCCGGATTGCAATTTCCAGCTTCCATCCACCACATTCCAATGTTCAATCGTTTGTTCTGCCGGCGTATCGAAGTTATCCGATAACAACGTATCGCCTCCCACGGATTTCACTACTATATTGTCGTACGATGGCGTTGAATTGTACATTCTAACGCCAACTCTACCTTGAGTGTACGTGCTGTCAGTTTGCTGCAAAACTAACACATCATTGACATATACGTTGATTTGACTGCCTACTGCAGAAACTTTCAAACGATAATCCGTATTCGGATTAATGGTTACATTGGAACGCTTTAATTCCGTCCAATTGTTGCTCATGCGGCCAAGCATGACCGCTCCTGTTCCGGTCGCGCTAAGTCCAGCATAATAACCACGCACATTATCAGCGCCTGGTGTTGCGCTTACAGTTCGGAATAGAAGGCCAGCGTCTCCATTACGATCAGCCACACGAATATCTGACTCAATCGTAAAGTCGCTCATGTCATCCTTGTTGGAGATCGCTTTATAGCCTTGGCCTTTCGCTACCGACAGTCTGCCAGCATCAATGGACCATGGGCCTTCAATGGCATTCCATGTATCGTTTATCTTCATTTTATCGAAATGATCTGCAAAATAGCTAGGTATTTTTTCCACTTCCGCCGCCTGCACCGGATAGGGAGATAACATGGTCAAATATAAAGCAAAAATAAGCAATTGGACGATTACCGTTTTTCCTTTTAACACAGGACACCTCTTTTCCTAAAATAAATCAAATCTTACCCCTTGTAACTAGACACAGCCACGTTGTTATGTAAGTCGTCAGCCGTCAAGCTGTCTCCTCCTTTCCATAAAGTTGAAAGCTGTTAAGGCTCCGCAAGATGCTTGATCTTTTCTTCCAGTTCCAGCGGATCTACCATGTGAAACGTATCCATGACATAGCCGTTTTTATCGATTAGAAAAACAGTCGGCAGCGCATGGAGCTGGTATAAATCAGCGGCGTGTTTGTGCTCATCCAGCAGGATCGGATACTTGAGATTGTTCTGTTTGACGAACTTCTCAATATTTTCCGGCTTTTCTTCGGTGGACACGTTGATGCCCAGAAAATCAACTTGATCCTTGTACTGTCCATACAGTTTACGCAGCGTGGCCACCTCAACCGAGCAGGCTTCACACCAGCTGGCCCAGAAATGAATGACAACCGGCTTCTCCCGTTTGCCCCCAATCGTATGATACGAACCGTCCAGTGCTTTTAAGGTAAAAGAAGGCGCTTTGACATCATTGGTGCCTGCCTTTTCCCCTGAGCTTGCCAAATTCACGATGCTCTCCAGCTTGTGGACATCCAAACGCTGCCCGTCGCCGCCTGAATCAGGTTCCGTACTTTTGTGTGCGAAATGCAGATACAATGGCAAGCAGCTTAGCAGTAGAATGCCAACTAGCACACTGATCATCTTTTTCATGTGAACCTCTCCCTGAACGTTGTTTACCCTGATTATATCCATGTGAAAAAAGGGCGTCTTTACGCGATTAGGCGAAACTTTGCGCGATTCTGACAAAAGTTCAGGACAAGGCATCTGATGGCGCAAAAAAAGTCGCCCAACCCCAATAAATCCTGAAGTTAGGCGACTTTCCTATCCGTTTATTCTAAAATTCTTTGTGCCAACATCGCCAAGTCGACAAGGTCTACGCGACCATTGTTGTCCAGATCCGCTTGTTTGTACTTATCCCAATCTGCGTCTTGCGACGTTTTGCCATAAGCGGCAGCAACAATAGCCAGATCGCCGATTGAGTACTTACCGTCGCCATTCGTGTCACCGGAATTGCCAGTAACAACCGACTGGTTAAAGGCTTGCAACGCACTATTCAGTTCAGTAACCGCTTGTGCAACCTGCGCATTCGTCGCATTCGCGTCGTTAGCAACCAACGCAGCTTTGTCGATAGCCGCTTGTAACAGCGCTTTGGCGCCAGCAGGATACTGGCCAACGGCTGTACCTTCCGTCGCACCGTCATGCTTGCTTTGCGCAGTAGCGATGAGAGAGTTCAACGCTGTTTTATCGACATTAGCAAGTATGCGAATGCTTTGCGTGGTACCGTCCACAGCCGTTTCTACGCCTTCACCGTTCGCCAAAACAAGATTAGAAAGTGTAATCGTGCTGGTGATATTCTCCCCAGTCGTCTTCGCCTTCCAATGAAGCTTCAGCAAATCGCCGTTGATACTCGTACCGCTCACATTTACGGTAATGAGACGGACCGAACCCGGCGTTACTTTCTTATCGAGAAGCTCTAAACCGCTTTTCACGCTTTCTGCAGATACAAATTCGAGTTGATTCGCGTCATACGTCACGCTTACATCTCCCGCATACACACTTTGCGTGACACTGCTCAGGCCAAGTGTCGAATCAAACGATTGCTCGCTTGTGACCGATGCAGGTCCAGTTAACGACGCCGTAGGATCATTCACAATCGGGCCGGCCGAGAAGTAATCGAACTTAGCCGGGATGGACGTCCCGTCAGTTGCGGAGAATGCATAGAATCCTACTTTGAGATTCGATAATTGAACCGTAACAGGGTCTGCAGCCTGCTTCCAGCTGGAACCATCCCAATAATAGGTCGTATAAACGTTACCTACCTTACGGATTTGCAGGTACGATGTATCGTAACCTGGATGTGTCGCCATATGCCCGGCTTTGGTGTATGTGGCATTTTTCTCGAAGGCGGATTCCAGGGATTTCCCTGTTGCGCCGTCTGTATCCCACACATGCCCAAACTTCACATAGTTATCTTCGTCCTGCCAAACGAGCAGCCCGGCTTGCTGGTAGTTCTTCCTTACCTGCGCATCAACCTTCGTTGTGATGACAAAATCGCCGTTAGGCGCGTTTTGCAAGAAGGCATTTTTCAGCGCATTGGAATTGCCAAAGCTATCGCCTGTAAGCGTTTGAATCGTTAGCTTGCCAGGGTTGGTCGTCAGACTCCAATTCGCGTTATTTTGACGGTAAATACTCCAATTGCTGTTTAGCGTAGTGCTGTCGAAGTTATCCACCGTGGAGCCTTTTGGAAGCGGATCGTTCACACTAGCAAAAACGCTATCCTTCTCAGCTTTCAGGTCATTTAGCGCCTGCTGATAATTGCTCGCAGTGGCATTGCTGTCGGCAAGTACCTGCTTAGCGGATTGAATGACACCTTGGAAATGATCCACTACAGCTTGCGGGTATTGGCCTGGCTTCGTACCTGCGGTCAGCTTACTGAAAAAGAGCTCAGCGTCCTGAATGCCGCTGGACAAATCGCCGGCCGTTACCGTGCCGATTAACTCGCGGTGAGCTTTGGCGATCCGGTCAAAATCGAGTTTCTCCACTTTGCGGTCATAGGATAGCAAGCCGTTAATCTCATATTCGACGTCGCTGATCTGCGTATAAACCGCTGCGCTCAAGCCAGGATTGCCTTTGAGATTTTTCAATTGGTTAATGTAATCGATGTATTTGTCCGTAATCTCTTTTTTGCTTTTCATCTCTTGATACGAGAATACGAGCGGACTCCATTCATGTCCCGGTGTATGCAACCCGAGCCCACCATATTCCCCGAGTACAGCAGCACGTGTGTCCGTTGGCTTCGGTGAATTTGGAGCCGGGTAAGCATGCATATCAACCAAATCGCCTGCACCGGAATCCTGCCAGCCGCTTGCGTTGTTAATTAAACGCGTCGGGTCAAGGCTTTTCACATAATTGGTCGCATCCTTCGTCTGCTGTCCGCCCCAATCGAATTCGCCCCAGCCTTCATTAAAGACGGTCCATTCAATAATGGATGGCACACTGCGAAGCTGGTCGACCATTTCTTTGTATTCCTTCAGCCACTGCGTTTTGGCAGCTTGTGTGATATCCGCGCCATGATTATTTTGGCGATCCTCCAAGCTCGGCATATCCTGCCAAACGAGGACGCCTAACTTATCCGCCCAATAATACCAGCGAGCCGGCTCTACTTTAATATGCTTACGGATCATATTCATACCGACTCGTTTCACGGTTTGAATATCATATTTCAAAGCGTCTTCCGTCGGTGCTGTATAAATACCGTCCGGATAAAAGCCTTGATCCAGCGGCCCCATTTGGAAGACAAATTTGCCGTTCAACAGCGGTCTTGTAATGCCGTCTACTTTCCCTAGCTTGATCTCCCTCATCCCGAAATAGCTGTTAACTTGATCGACAACTTGATCCCCGTTTTTCAAGCGAACTTGCAAATCGTACAAGAAAGGATCATCCGGCGTCCATAACCGAGGATTCGGAACTGGAACTTTCAGCTCCGTACCGGCAGGACCGCTGATTCTTCCAACTTCCTTACCGTCCTTCGTCGCAATGGCTTCAACGGTGAGATTGTTAGCGGCTCCCGCAGGAACGGTTAATTTTAACATTTGATTCGTAAGATCCGGCGCCATATCCAGCTTTTCAATATGAGCCGGTGCGACAGGCTCCATCCAAACCGTTTGCCAAATCCCGGAGACGGACGTGTACCAGATGCCGCCGAGTTTTTTCACCGTTTGCTTACCGACAGCCTGATCTTCCCCCATATCCGTATTATCCAGTACATGAACGATCAGTTCATTATCGCCTGCTTTTAATTGATCAGTGACATCGAAGCTAAATGAAGTGTAACCGCCTTTGTGCTCGCCAACCTTCACACCGTTGACATAAACCGTTGTCAAATAATCGGAAGCGCCGAAGTTCAACATCACGCGCTGCCCGTTCCAATCATTTGGAACCGTGAATGAACGCTTATACCACATGAGATTTTCTACGCGTTTAATGCCCGAAAGCACCGACTCCGCAGCAAAAGGAACAACGATTTTCTCCTTCAATGTTTGCCCGGTTGGCAGCGCCTCCCCGACCTTAGCCGACTGGAATTGCCATTCCCCGTTCAAGTTCTGCCATTTATCGCGAACGAGCTGCGGCCTAGGGTATTCTGGAAGGACATGATCCTTATCTACTTGGCTTGCCCATGGCGTCGTAATTTGATACGTAGAATCGTTTTTCAACATTTTATCGAATGCCTGAACGACTCTGCCATCCTGATCCACTAGGCCCGCCTGGCCGTCATAGCTTGCCTTAACTAACCAAACATCCTTTGAATACACCGGATACTGGAAAGTAACCACGATGGTGCTGTTATCGCCTTGTTTGAGCGCTGCCGATGCGATCGGCCAGTTGCTGCCCATGACACTAACGTTGAAATGATTAACAAATCCTTCTGGAAGCGATTGCAAAGGTTTATCTAATTTAACTTCCGCCGTCGCTCCATTGACGGCTACGCTGCCCCCATAGGAGAAACCGCTTGGCGGAGTAAGCGCCTCCGTCGGGATCGCGGACTTCGGTGTGGATGGACTCGACCAGCGCATGTGAATATTAGATCCACCCGTATTCTCAAAGTATTCAACCTTAATTGCATATTTTTGCCCTGCTACCAATGAAATTGGCGCTGCGACCTGTTCTTTGTCCCAGTCGTTGACCCAATGATCGATGACCAGTTTGTTGTCAATCCAGAGCCGGAAGCCATTGTCACCAATGATGGAGAACGTGTAGTCTTCGGAAAACTGCGGTTCAATGAACCCGCTCCAACGCACATTCACATTATCCTGCTGCCCGGTTAGAATCCCAAGCGCGGTCTCCAAGTTGCCGAAGTCCAAATTGGGATCAAGTACGGTTGATTTTAACGTGCCAAAGTTAAACTGCGGTGAACCCGAACTTGTGTAGTACTCCCCTTTTAAGCCATGAACAGCCGGCTCATTCGCCACTTCCGCAGCTTGTGCTTGAAGCGTCATCAATGGAGCCGTTGAGATCGTTCCGAATGCACAAGCAGCAATAAGCAGCAGATTAAACGTCTTCTTTAACTTCATCCTATTCCAGCCTCCTGATTACATAAATGATGAATGGGCGAGAGCATTGAAATCTATTAGCTTCGCTTTTTTTCACATTAACTCCTTTCATCCTATTCATTGGAAGATCACAGATACATTATGTAACAATGGAGACAGGAAGTATTTAGGTTATTCCGCCTTTTTGTGCGTTTTCTTGCCATTTCGCTTAGGATGCTTGCGGCCATGCAAAGAACAAGCGCAAAGACAAAAAGGAGGCTGCTCTTAGGCATTTCCGCCAATCAAGCCCCTCCCTGATGCATGCGATTTCACAATCATTTTGCCTATAATTATTTTGCAGTCAACAGTTTATAAATCAGCATAGCCGCTTGAGCGCGATTCGTAAACTCCTTAGGATGAATGCCCTCGCCATAACCATCTACCAAGCCCATCTCCACCAGATTTGTAACACTTTGTATCGCATAATCCGAAATCTCTGAAGTATCGTTAAACGAATCAGCTAAAGATGTCCCTTTACTTGCCGGGAGCTTATTCAGCGTTTTTAAGGTACGAGCCGTGAGCGTCATCATGTCCTCTCTAGTTACAGACTCTCTCGGATGGAAGTTATTATAGTCATCACCTTCTACAATACCTAAGCTTCTTGCAGCGGATAGGTGCTCATCAAAGTACTCACCCTGCTGCACATCGTCAAAGCGCTCGCCAGATCCGCCTTTTACCTCCAAGGCTCTCATCAGAAGAACCACAAAATCGGCACGCGTAACAGGCTGGCCCGGACTGAAAGTGCGCTCAGCCGTTCCATTCACAATCCCCTTCTCAGCTAGGAAGGCAATCGCTGTTTTGGCCCACGTGAAATCGCCCAGATCATCGAATGGGAACAAATCGTTAATATCAACGGCCACTTTGGCATTCGAGTCCTGATCCGTGCTTGCTAGAATGGAATCGACCAATTTGACCTTGCCGATCGCCAGTTCCGCCTTCCCGTCATCTATCGCTTCAAACTTTAACTTGTACAAAATCTGTTCGCCATCGTCGCCCTTCGTTCGGCCTATGCGTGTGTGCGCGAGCTGAATATGGTTATCTTTCACAATGGGAGGAACCGAGAATCCAGGAATCTCCGTCGTAGCTTCTTTTAATTTAAGCTGCTTCGGATTGAAATCCAAATTGATTTCGTACGCATAGACATCTTTTAGCTGATGTCCTTTTATGAGAACCTCCACATTTTCTCCTTTGGACGGCTTATCCGTAAGAACTGTCAGCGTATACGAGGGTGTATCCTCTGCTGAAACTGATGCTGAACCCCCTACTATCATCGTTGCAGCGAAAACGGTCAATAAACTTCCTGTCATCATTTTTTTTACTTTCACGTTGGAGTGCCCCTTTCCATTCATTACCTCCAATATAAAAAAATCCGGCATTCATGTATTTAGACTATCAGGTGTAAATTTGCTATTTTCGGATATTTTGCGTAAAATGCCGTTATCTTGCCCGGTCAGGCCTTGCTGCCGCCCAAACCGGACCTAATCTGCCTGTTCTGCCCGACCCGACCTGCGTTGCCCGCCCTTTCCTCGCCCGCCCGCGCAAAATAAGGGAACTCCAGTCGCTTATTTTGCAAAAAAGCGGCGTTTGGCGTGCTGGAGGGAACTACAGGTTCTTATTTGCCCGCCAAACCCAGTTTCCGCTTCGAAAGCTGAGAAATAGCGGCCCCTAGTTCCCTCTCCCTCGCTCAAATATCTATTCTGAGCAAAATAGTGCCCTGTAGTTCCCCTCCAGCATCCCCTTGTTCTGAAACCAAGCATTTGCGTAAAAAACAGAAACCGGACACAGGAATTAACTTCCCATGTCCGGCTGCGGCTCACTTTTACCTCTATTTACATGTCGATTTGAGTAATTCTTCGTGCCGTGAAATGACGATATCGATGATACGTCTATAAATTTCCGAAGCATAGTCAGGGTTCAATCCGTATTGAGCCGAAAGCTTAGCGATCTTCTGAAACTGTTGATTTTCGCGGCTGACATCTTGCGAGTGCAGTTGATTCTCCGCTTTGTAAATGCCGACTTCTTCTGTATATTGAAATCTTTGAGCCAGTAGTGCAATGATCTTTTGGTCAACTTCGTCTATGCGATTTCTTAGTTCATCTAGTTTTGTCATCTGCTATAATACCTCCGCGTTTAATCCGATGTGTGCCACTTATCCGTCATCGTAACGGGAATAATTGCGCCATCCTCAAAGTGCAGCCTGTCCATACATAAAACCCTGCTTCCAGGATCAGTATCGCCTATCATTCTACGATGATATACAATGATCCACGCATCCGTTTCCGGCAAATACAAATAACCGTGATGGCCAGGTCCCTCGGCAATCGGTTCTTGTTTTTGAAGAATCGTGCCTTTGTTCTCAAATGGTCCCAGCGGACTATCGCTTACGCCATAAGCCACCCGATAAGTGCCATTCACCCAACTTCCCATGGACCACATGAAGTAATAAAGATCCCCTTTTTTAATCATGCAGGGGCCTTCGACATACCCTTCGGGCGTGATAGAAAGGAAAGTATCCCCATTTTCAAAAGGAACAAAGCCGTTCATGTCTTCATTCATTTTCGCTACATTACAGTGCCCCCAACCTCCATAATAGAGATAAATGCTACCGTCATCATCTTTAAAAAGATGGGCGTCAATCGGTTGAGCCGAGTGAATGAAACGATCGATCAGCGGTTTTCCCAAATATCCTCTAAACGGCCCCGTCGGATTATCCGACACTGCCATTTCCAATCCGCCGATTTCATCATTGGACTGGATATCGTTTGATGCAAATACGAGGTAGTATTTCCCCTTATTTTCAATAATTGTTGGTGCCCAAACAGCCCTCCACACCCATGGGAAATCTGACATTTCCAGTATGGCTTCATGCTTATTCCAGTGAATCAAATCTGTAGAGCTAAATGCATCCAGATTCATCTGGTCCGTATATGCTGTAAAGGATCGCGTAGCGTAAATCCAATGCTTGCCCTCATAGGTTCTAGCTTCAGGGTCTGCATAAAATCCGGGCACAATAGGATTCGATATCTCAGGCATCTGCGTCAGCCTCCTCGTTTTTATGACTTAAAAAAAGAGCCGCATAGCGCGACTCCCCCACTACCTTTTACTCGTATGTTTTCCGAATTCGCTCAGCTATCCAGTGGTTCACTTGAAAAAGATCCGCCACAGGCTGACGTGTAAAAGGTAATGTCGGCATATAACCTGGCGGGCCGAATTCAGGCGTGAACGTTGCAAATGGCTGCGCCGGGATGATCGGGTTGTGGAACATTTCATCCCACCACGTCTCAAACTGCTGCAAATGATTAGCATACTCAGGAGCTGCCGGGTGCGGGACTTGCGGACCTTCCTCAAAGCCGACCCTTCCATGAACATGCAGAGCTCTGCTCTTAATCAGTTCAAGATCCTCTTGCTGATCAGCCAACATGGATTCACATACACATGTGAAATGGCTGAAATCTGCTGTGATTTTCAGATCCGGGAACAATTTCAGGACTCTGGCCGTAGCTTTCGGAGTGAACATAACACGACCTCTATGTGTTTCGTGCGCAACTTGAATGCCAGCCGCTTTTTCCACACGCAACGCTTGTTCGAAAAAGCGATTTTGCTCATCTTCCGACATATAGTCTTTTCCGCTATGAGAGTTGATGAGCACAGGAGAAAATTGCTTCGCCCGCTCGACTTGCTGTTGAAAGGATTCTTCATGATGATTGGATGTGAAAATCTGAGGTATGTATGCCAGTTGCAGTTCGCCTAACAACTCAATAAATTCGTTTTGCTGCTCTTGACTTGGCATAGGTGCTTCAATTCCCTCGTAGCCATGCTGCTTGGCGCGATGCAGCTGCTCGCTAAGCGAACCTGTCATGCCCCACAGCGCGTGAAAAAGATGTAATTTCAACGTATTCCCTCCATTGATTATAAAAATGGCTGATCATCGACTAGTTCGCCTCTGACCGGCCAAATACCTTTAAAGGTGAAAAATTGAAGGGAATGAATTAAAGTAGGAGGAATTGCGGAGTGGTAGTAATACGGCGCTTCGCTTTGGCTTAATAGCCGCGGGAGCCCAACCGGAGCTAGCAATAGCAGCTATTTTTAGAATGCGCCTTCATTCATTAATATAATCATTTGCTTCTCATATTTTGGGGATAACTCGATGAAATTACGAATTGGGGAATAAGTTGACAGTGGCTTTGGAGGAAAGGATAAAATGATGTAAGAGGGGGACAATACTAGCAAATGCCATAGATACGCCCCCTTTAGCCGAGATGCTTTCTCACCTTTGATCACGGTAAGACAAGGCTTCCTCTGTAATTCTTTTGATATCAACCGGCGAAGTAATTTCGTCATTTACCATATCCGGCAGGATGTTTTTCAAAAAATAATCAACGCAATGTAAAGGAATCGTATTAATTTTGATAAGAGCATCACGGTACATTTTAATGAATTCTTTCTCCGTGTTTCCCCTTTTAAGTTCAGCAAATGCTTCATACACCTGATCCATTTTATCGGCCACTTCCAAAATTAAACCTTCAATCGAATGATCTTTGCCCTCACGAAGCTGATGATGAAAAATTTCTTTAAATTCCTCAGGAATCTGCTCTTCAATAAAGTTATAGACCATGCCTTCTTCAACCTTTTGAATCAATAAACGAAGTTCAGGGGATGCGTGCTTGACAGGCGTTTTGATATCCCCAATGAATATTTCACCATAATCATGGCTGCTTGTGATTTCGTAAAGCTTTTTCCAGTCAATGCTAGCGCCGTTTTTCTCTTCAATGTCTGCGAGAGTTTTGGCGTACTGGACGACTTTCCATGAGTGAGCCGCGACACTGTGTTCCTCGAACTTGAACTTGCCTGGACAGCGAATAATTCTTTCTAAATCATTTAAAGACCTAAAATAAGCATGGATTCCCATACGTTCAGCCCCCCATTATGTTAGAATAGCTCGTCCATCTCATTCATAGTCCTCACAATAATTAGTTTACAATCTGCCTGTAAAATCTAGATTAAATGTAATGCGTAATCAAGTTAAATATCTGAAAATTTGCAAATGCGAAAAAGCCTGATTGCTCAGGCTTAACTCTTTAAATCAGCTAATTAGCAGTCCGCCAATGGCTCCTGCGATGACAACAACCCAAGGAGGCAGCTTCCAAAAGACAAGCATCACAAACAGAATCATGGCCAAAACAAAATCTACGGGAGCTAGGATAGCCGTGATCCAAAGCGGGTTATATAACGCTGCAAGCAAAATGCCAACAACGGCTGCATTAATTCCGACTAATGCTCCTTGGACTTTAGTGCTCTTGCGCAAAGTATGCCAGAAAGGCAATGCTCCTACGACTAAAAGATACGCTGGAAGAAAAATAGCTGTCGTAGCGATTATCGCCCCTTTCGCTCCGCCAATCATCGTCCCCAAATACGCTGCGAAGGTGAATAACGGGCCAGGGACAGCTTGCGCGGCACCATATCCCGCAAGAAAGTCCGACTTGCTGACCCACCCTGTCGGGACGACTTCCCTTTCCAGCATGGGGAGAACAACGTGGCCCCCGCCAAAAACAAGCGATCCTGACCGATAGAAACTATCAAACATGGACAACCACTCGATATGAACAATTTGCCGAAGCGAGGGAAGCAAGATTAGCAGTCCGAAGAAAACACCCAAAGAGAGAATTGCAACGCTTCGGCTAATCGGAATGGAGAGACTTGTCGTATTCGGGATCGACGTATTTTTATACAAAAACATGCCTGCAATTCCCGCAATGCCTATCAGTAAAACTTGGCTAATAGCCGTCTGCCACAGGACGGTAACAGCTGCTACAAGCACGGCAATTGTTGCTCTATTGCGATCAGGAGCAAGCTTCTGCCCCATCCCCAAAATAGCTTGCACGACGATAGCTACTGCAACGATTTTGAGGCCATGAATCCAACCGGTGCTGCCAATATCAAACCCTTGCAGCAGTAAGGCAAACAGTACCAACGCAATGACCGATGGCAGTGTAAAACCAAGCCAGGCTGTCAATCCGCCCAACATGCCAGCGCGAACGATCCCAACGGCTATGCCGACCTGGCTGCTTGCCGGACCGGGCAAGAACTGACAGAGGGCAACGATATCCGCATAGTCCTGCTCATTCAACCATTTGCGGCGACGTATGTACTCGTTATGAAAATAACCGAGATGCGCAATCGGCCCGCCAAATGAAGTTACGCCTAACTTGGCAGACACAGCCAATATTTCGAGGAGAGCCCGTGGCTTGCTAGTAGGCATCTGTTCCTTTGCGATCGTATTCTTCTCCACGAATGATGATACCTCCAACTAGATCGTTCGATTTCTTGAAAGGAAACATTGATAAATTACCACCGTTCTCCTCGGCAGTCAATTACAAATTCTTAATAAAGGGATAAAGAAAAAAACAAGCTAATTCCATGAGCTCCCTCACTCAAAGAATTAGCTTGCTTCCTTCGCTTATTGCGCAAATTCACCGCGTAACCGATCTTCAAAATATTCATCCATATAGGATTTTATGAACTGGTTACGCACTTCAATATTTTCTTCTTTCTTGAATAAGCCAATCTTTCGAATCCGTTCATGTTCCGGCTTACGGTTCCAATGCTCGAAGGCTTCCTTCTCAAGTGCCAGATTGATTCTGCGGATGGTGAGATACTCATTCGTTCTTTCGCTGCGCTCTTTATCGAGATCTGGCGCAGGTGGAATCAGTTTTTGAATTTCCTCATTCTGACGCTTCAGTTCTTCATAATGCTGCTGCTCCAGCTTCTTTTGTTTCTCATGCAGCACCTTCACTTCATCTACGAGCTCTCGCTGCTGACGCTTCTCTTCCTCTACGTCCCGAGGAGCTGGAAGCATGGTTCTCAGCTCTTGGTTTTGGCTTAGCAGCTGTTTATTCTGGCTGGTCAAATCCGCTACAAGACCGCTTAGCTGAGTGACCCCTTCGATGAGCGGTTTCATCGCGGTATGGATGCGGTCTTCCAGCATTATCGCAAAACCCTCCTCAAACTTCTGTTTGAAGACGTCTGGAGAACGCTCGGTTACCGCTTGGGATGCTTGAGGAGCAGCCGGGGTAACCGCTGGCGCCACAGGAACGGGTAGCGTTCTTGGGACGTTCTTGCGAACATGGTTCATCGTTGAGCTTGCCGCGGTTTTCATACTTTGACCAGCATCCAGCCGTTGTTTCAGGATTTCAAAAATATCAATATCATGCTGTGTAAAAATCCGATTGCCATTATCTTCTTTACGAAACTTATAGCCTCTTGCTTCAAGCGCCATCGCATATTTGCGTAAACTGGAATCGCTTACCCGGAGATGCTCATGCACCTGTTTTGGACTGTATACCAACTCTAAATCTAAATTTACCATATCGCCATCTCCTCACTATTTCCAAGGATAAAATGCTTTTAATAGTATTCTAGATTGATAGAGTTGCATTTACAGTCGAAATAGGAGTGTCGAAATCTGTTTACCTTTGCGTACAAGAATTCATCAATTATTTCCCAAGAAATAGTTTATCTCAAACAAAAGCAAGCAGATACCCTACTGGTACCTGCTTGCTTATTTGTTAAATTCCCGCCCCTATTTCCCGGGGCTGACGGCGTTTCATATTGGCTATCATCACACCAGCCAGAATCAGAATGCCCCCGCCTACTTGGGCCGCTCGAATCGGATCGCCTAATAAGAAGAAGCTTACGATGATCGCGATAAATGGCGGGATATTCATAAACATTGCGCTAGTAGACGGCCCGACGACGGCGATGCCCTGGTTCCACCAAAAGCCAGCCACCCCTTGACCAATGACGGCTACGCCGATCAGCAATAACCAAGACAGCAAGTGATGGCTCGCATGAAGATGACCTTGAAGCGCTTCAACTCCTACCGCAGGGGACATTAAAATGGTCCCAATCACCGTTGAATATATCGTTACCTCGTAGGAACTCATCCCACTAGTTAATCTGCGAATGAACAACAAGCTGACCGACATACCCAGCATAGCGAGCAGCAAATATACATCGCCTTTTGAAATACCGAGTGTCTTTCCTCCGTAAAGGACTATACATACAACACCAACTAAAGCTACGACAGATCCGCAAAGCTTCAGCCATGTGACTTCTTCTTTCAGAAACAAGCGCGATAACAGCAGTGTAGCTATGGGAGAAAGCGCAATAATGAGCGCTGCGTTGCCTGCTGTTGAGTGCTGCAGCCCTGTAAAGTAAAACAATTGGTTGAATAAAGTCCCAAAAATACCGGCAAACAATAGAAGTCCCCACTCCCGCGAGGTTGGACGTCTGATGGATTTGTTAATGACCGCTACAGAAATTAAGAACAGTGACATAACAACGAGTCGGGCGAATGATAAAAAAATAGGCGAGAAATCTCGCAGCAAATAGGCGCTTGCAACATAGTTAAAGCCCCATAACAGCGATACTCCCCAAAGCTTCCATAAAACATTACGTTCTGGCATCTCTCTGAAATCTCCTTAACCTCTAAATCAAATTTGATGATTGCCTGACAGTGACAGCAAACAGATCATTAAAAAGATATTCGCCCGGACTCCTGGAATTCCTCCCACAAACGAGAAAGCCGGACATGGAAAATCCCATGTCCGGTTTCATCATTTTACAATACCTAATACAAAACCATCATATCCTTTACTGCCGACCGTCTGAATGGCCGTTGCCGAAATCCTCGGTTCACCCGCCAACAGATCATAGAATTTCCTTACTCCCTGAACGCGGGGATCTTGACTTTCCTCATTGATGACCTCGCCATCACGGATGACATTATCTCCAATAATCACCGTCCCAGGATGAGAAAAATGCAGCGCCCATTTTAAATAATGAGGGTTATTGGGTTTATCGGCATCTATAAATATCAGATCAAAAGGTTCAACACCTTCATTGTCCAACTGAGCTAATTGTTCTAGTGCGTCTCCTACACGAAGCTCGACAAGTTCACTCAGCTGAGCATGGGATATGTTTTCACTTGCCACTCTAGCATGAATCGGATCCAGTTCCAGTGTAACTAACTTTCCGTCTGATGGTAATGCCCTCGCCATCCAAATGGTACTATATCCGCCTAATGTGCCAATCTCCAGGATCCGTTTAGCGCCTTTCATTTGAATCAACAAATTCAAAAACTTACCTTGCGTAGGTGAAACATCATAAGCTGGCAGCCCTGCAAGCTGATTCGCGGCCAAGGCATTTTCCAGAACAGTGTCGTGTGGAATCAACCGTTCTTTAACATACTGGTCTACTTTTTCCCATGTGTTAGTTGCATTCATCGTTATCACTCCTCTTTGCTATTTACCTTCTGGCTTCATTATAAATCGAATCTAATCATATAAATAATATATCTTTATGTTAGAATCATATATATAATATATAAAACAGAAACAAAGGGAGCCTTCTAATGAATTTACATGCCTTACGCTTATTTCATACAGTTGCAACCAGCGGTAGTGTGACACGCGCTTCCGAATTATTAAATATAAGCCAACCCGCCATTACTGCACAGATCAAAAAGTTCGAAAAGGAGCTGCAGCTTCTCCTGCTGAAACCTCTGGGAAGAGGGGTAACGCTAACGGATGCCGGTGAAGAACTGTCTTTACTTGCAAAAAGGCTTTTTGCGGTTGAACAGCAAATCGAACAATTCGCTCACAATTACCGCAGCGGCACAACCGGAAGTATTCGGCTAGCCGCTACCTACTTACCCGCACATTTCCTCATTCCAACTTGGATCGCAAAGTTTAAGCAGCAATATGAACAAGTTGAAATGATGATCAACACGACCAATTCCAGCGGTGCCTTGAACCAGCTGCTAAATGTAGAAGTGGATATCGCCATTTATGGGGGCATAGCTGAGACCTACCCGGACACCATTCTGACAGAGGAATTGTTTCAGGATGAGTTATGGTTTGTCGTGGCGCCTGATCACAAATATGCCAATCAGCAGGTCTCTCTGGCCGAAATGATGAAAGAACCTTTTGTCATGCGTGAAGAAGGCAGTTCAACTCGCGAGAGACTGCTGTCTCTATGCCGCACCTATCATTCAGCCGTTCCCGCCATTTCTTTGCAATTTAACGGACTCCATGAAGCGATTACTGCCGTGATTGCCGGGTATGGCGCTAACTTCGTGTCTTCCCTCGTTGTACGCGAATATGTAAATCGTGGTGAGTTGTCCCGCGTTTATGTAGAAGGAATCCAACTTAAGAATACAATCGCCATTTGTACACGTAAAAATGAACCCTTATCTGCTTCAACAAACAATCTCATTCAGATGATCCGTCAAAATCCTTATAACAAGCCGTTCTTATAATCAGCGAGAACTTCATTGATTGTGCGCCGAGAAATCTCTGCGAGGACAAGATTTGTTTCTAGATAGTAGGCTAGCGCGATTAACCCGAAGGAAAGCGCCCACCCGCTCCCGCGTAACCAAGCCGCATCATCGATAGGCAGGGCTGCGCGGAAGCGTTCGCGGCCTTGCGCGGCAAGGAACGTCCACGCGACCATGAGGTCGCACGCAGGATCTCCCACGCCCAAAGTACCAAAGTCAATAACAGCGCTTAGCCGGCCCTTCTCGATCAGCAGGTTCCCTGGATGGAGATCACCGTGAATCCAAACCGGCTTGCCTTGCCATACCGCTGCCTGCAGGGCTGCCTCCCACACAGCGGTTGCTGCGTCAGTATCCACAATGTAATGCAGGGTTACGATGGCAGCACGAACTGCGGCATCGCGTTTCGCCAGAGGTTCGCCACGGCCTGAGTTATGTGCGCCTGGCGGAGGCCCTCCATCGGAATCGATCCGCTGCATGGCGGTTACGAACTGAGCCAGTACGTTAGCTGCATGGTTTTGATCTTCTACATCCCGGACCGTCGCGTTCTCTCCTTCCAGCCAGCGATACACAGACCAGTTCCGGGGGTAGCCTTCAGTCGGCGCCCCAAAAGCTAACGGAGCATGAATGGGAATCGGCAGCAGCGCAGCCAGTTGCGGCAGCCATTTCTGCTCCTTCTCCACCTGCCCGACCGCCCATTCCGCCCTCGGCAATCTTACGGCCATATCTGTGCCGAGCCGATAGATCACATTGTCCGTCCCGCCGGAAATGACCTGCTCAATCGCAAGCTCTGCCCACTGTGGAAATTGTGTGGAAATTAAACTTTTCACAAGAGTAACATCAATCACAAGATCGTTTGCTTGGCTCATTTGGACAAAACCTCCCAGTCCCTACTTATTTGTAACGGAATACTCCGCCCGCAATCTATGCCTAAATCTCCTCTTGCTCTGTCTGCCGCTCGAAAGCTTCTGTGCTCTTCCCTGAGAAGTAAGGAACCATGAGTGCGCAGGCAAGCGCCAGCATGATTAAGAAGATAAACGCTCCTCCGCGGATGTCTTTTACCGATAAAGCCAGTATGAGCAACAGTATCCTCGAAGCATTCAAAAAACATTCACGCCATAAGAAAATCCGGGCTTGCTGCAGGGCCGTTTGCTTGGCAATAATTCGAAACTGCCTCGTGTTCCACACCGTCCCGAAATAAAACATCCCGATGGTCGTTAAAATATTGGAAATGATAAGGATGGGCGCTTTCGGCAGTAAGGGCAGAAGAATGCCAACTGACACAAAAATCATCCCGATTGCCAACCATACCCCTTCACGCGTCTTTAGTCTCCTATACAACATCATAGCCCCGATGGCAAAGCAGGCATATAGCACATTAAGCATGGCGATGACCAATTTATCCTCCGAGACCGAAAATGTAAACACCAACGCAAACAGCACCTGGAATTGCAAAAATATGCCGGCCGCCAGCAAAGACGGAACCATCCACCGCAGCGCACTGGTTGCAAATACGAGCCGAAATTGGATGCCGCGAAATAATGGCACAGATTCACCGGCGAGGGTAATAGTAGGAATATAAAACGAAACAGTCAATAATAAGCCCACAAACACGAACATCAGTAAAAAGGACCCTGAGTAGCCAATCCATTTGATAATGAGCGCAAAAGCAATCGGATTAATAATCGATACGAGCTGGTTGATGATATTGGCAATTGAAAAATACTGCTCAAAATCCTTCCCTTTTCCGTACACACTCAAGGTAATGTTTTGCGCTGCGGCATAAAATCCCCACATCACGCCGATGGGAATGGCGATAATTGTAATCCATAAAAGCCTATTCTCAAGCTCCAGCACCGATAAAAGCAGAAAAACGACTCCGCCGCAGACCGCATTCGTGCGAATCAACACACGTGTCGTATAGCTGGTTAACAATCTGGAACCAACCGCAAACGCGAACGTCCATGTGATAAACATAATGAGGTTGAACCATACCACCTCAGAGATATTGTTGTTCTTCTCCCAAATAAATAAATTGACGAAAATACCAATGTAGTTAAATATGACTGTTGATGCTGCATTCATGAGCAGCAACCGTTTCATCTGACCGCTAATCTGCATCCCTTTCATCCGCCTTCTCGTGTGTTCATGGACATCCACTACAGATTCGATTAGGGCAAATTGATTTCCTGCCTAAAATAACTTTTCCAAAGTGTCAGCAATTCTATCTTTATTAAAAGGTTTGACGAGGAAGTCTTTTGCGCCTGCTTGAATGGAATCAACGACCAGTTTCTGCTGACCCATGGCAGAACACATGATGATTTTGGCTTGGGGATCCAATTGTTTGATTTCCTTCAGCGCCGCGATTCCATCCATCTCAGGCATGGTTATGTCCAATGTCACCAAATCCGGTTTGAGCCTTTTGTATAACTGTACACCTTCAAGACCGTTTCGGCCCTCCCCTATAACCACATAGTCCAAAGCTAAAAGCATATCTTTTAACATTGCTCTCATAAATGCAGCATCATCTACAATCAAAATCGTATTCTTCACATGAAACCTCTCCTTATTAGTAAAGTAATATCCTCCATAATTGAAAAGAGGACAGATCTTAACGATCTGTCCTATCGATACTGCCTCCTACCTGCCATAAAACTGAATAAGTCTGTAAATCAATATCGCTGTTTCTTCACGCGTCATCGTTTTGCCCGGTCTAAACGTTCCGTCTTCATAGCCATCCATTAATCCATGTTGACGAACTTGCTCCACATAGCTCCTTGCAAAGTCCGGTATGTCACCCGCATCTGCAAACGGTTCGGAAGGTGCTGCTGTCTGGCTGTTGCCCCCAAGCACTCGGCCTAGAATCGTTACAGCTTCCGCTCGGGTAATTGGTGTGTTGCTGTCCAAGACGAGACCTTGTTCCGTTGGGCGACCTCCTAGTATATTCTCAATGATGGAGGTATACATGTAAGGCTTAGCCCAGTCCGGAACCTGATGCCAATCTTTAAACTCGCTTTCTAAATTACCGGTTTGAATAGGCAGCTTCCTCGCAGAGGCAAGCAGTTTGATGAACTCCGCCCGTGAAATACTGCGTACCGGTTGGTACACCATGTCTTTCCCCTCTATTAAACCATCAATGATGCCTAAAGATTGGAGTGCATAAATGCCCGAAGCCGACCATCTTTCTTTCGGAATATCAACGAACTGGATGGGAGCGCTCACGTTGAACAAGGCATATTTGCCCAATCGATCAATATGTACAGTAACCTCCCTGCGAATAGGATCCACTTCACTCGGAACAACTTCCCATTTCTGCATATAGTCGTTGAATCGGTACACGGCCAAACCTCTCGAATCTTGAACACGCTCAGCGTCGTAATGGAATGTCACTTCTATTGGTTGTTTCATTTGCTTGTTTTTACTCGCAAGTCCGAGCTCATAGATGCCAGTAATAGGTTGTTTGTTTTTCTTTTCATCGGTTGAAAGATACTTCTCAACATTGCTTACTCTGCCAACCAGCAATTTATCAACCTGATTAACGGCACCTTTGTGAATAGAGATAGAAATTTCATCGACACGTTTGTTCAACAAATCCGTATCAGGAGTGAGATCGAATTCGCCGGCTCCCTTCGTGTTGGGATCAACAGGCATTGGATTCCCAGTCCCACTTCCTGTTCCATTTCCAGAAGAAGAACTTTCTTGCTCCACTATGGTGACCGTCTTTTCAGCCTGAAGCGTTGTCCCATTATCCAGCGTATAGGTGGCCTGGATGCCGATACTTCCTGCTTGCCGTGTTGTCAGCTTACCAGATGAGTCGATGAAAGCGAGCTCGCTGCCCTTGGTTAGCTTCCAGTCGACCTTCTCCGGATTAAGCGCCATGGCAAGGCCTTCATCATCAATACCGGTCAGCTTCAAGAGAAGCGATTCGCCTGCTATCATTTTAGCTGCATCCGGTGATATATTTACGCTTTTAAGCTGAATCGTTTTCGGATCTCTTTCAATATGAATGTTCATCACATCTTGAACCGTCGAACCGCTGCTAAGCCTGTTGGACGCACGAACCGTGATGTCGCCTTTCGCAAGAGCCGTCAAAGTACCCGTTTGGTCGATACTCGCAAGAGAGGCGCCGTTGGTAATTTCCCACGTCACACGGCTGTCGTCGAGTGTAACAGCTGTACCATCATCCCTCAAACCGATGAGGTCTAGTTTTAAGGAATCTCCGATGAACATTTTCTGTATATCAGGTGTCAACTTCACGCGACTAACCGGTTTCACATCCGATTCCTGACCGACCTTGATGACAACGGCATCTTGGAACGCATAAGTATCCGTTACTTGATACGAGGCAAGTAGAACGATATCTCCGTCCTGCTTCGCCGTCAATCTTCCATCCGTATCCACGTGGGCAATGGATTCACCCTCCATGAACTCCCACTTCACATACTGGGAATCAATATTCATTTCGCTGCCTGCAGCATCATTCTGAATTCCGATAAGTTGAAGCTGCACGCTCTCTCCAGCCTTCATTTTCTCAATACTCGGCGTTAAGCGCACCTTCTTCAGCGGCTGGATGGCTCCGTTAATCACCTGTAGTTGGGAAGTTGTCGTATTCCCCACCACATCGGAAGATGAGACGGTGATGTCATGCTTGAAATGGTTGCTTAGCGGAATGGAAGCTTGGAAACGACCTTGCTCATCTCCAGCCACTTCGTGGCCGTCGATGACGACCTTAGCTCCTGCTTCCGTTCTGCCTCTAATCTCGGCTATTCCGTTCGGAGCCATCGAGTCGGACGCAGGACTGTCCAGCATGATCACTGGCGCCTTAGTATCAACAACGAACTTCACCCGCTTCACGGCCATGTCTCCGTCTTTGTTCTTGGCAACCAAATCCACATAATGAACGCCATCCGTTAGTTGATAAATGGTCAACTCATCCGATACACCATGCATCTGTTTACTTGATTTTACAGAATCAACGTAAATGTCCGCAGTGACTTCCTCCTCAGCGCTTAACATAAGCTTGACGTCGCGTTCCTTAACGCCCGTCATCTTTGAAGATGAACCTTGAGCGTTGTCAATCGCTTCCGTATCGCTGATGAGGATGCCCTCCGTCGATTTGCCAGCGACGCCAACAGTAAACTCAGGAGGTTTCGGCTCAGGCAGCTCTACTTCAGCGCTGACCGTGGTTGGCCCGTAATAAGATTTACGCTTCGTGCTGTCGTGGATGTCGGTTTCTTGCCGCACTGGCGTAATGCCAATTTTATAGGTCTTGCCGGTCTCCAGCCCTAGAATTTCAGGCGGCTTTCCTTCGGCTGCAAGCCCTTGATACGTCCCCCCGATGATGACGCTGTAATTGCCGTTCGCATCCTTCGTCGTGTTCTTCGCGTCAGCATACGCGACGCCAAATTTATCGACCGCATTGCCTTCCGTATCGAACACTTCGATGTTGTAACCTGTGGTCGCTGGATCCGAGCTTGCCGGCCACGCTGCGCGCAGCATGCCGTTGCCGTTCTTCGCGCCTTGCACGGAAGTCACGGCAGCCGGTGCCTTCGGATTCACGATGTGCAGCTTCTGCGAATCCTGCTCGCTGTATGACATTTTCTCCGTCGATAAGCCGAAATGGACATAATAATCACCGGTCTGTAAATCCTCCGGAATGTCTAGTGTCTGCTCACCGGTTTTTGGATCAACCGTAGCAAGCACCCTGCCGACACTTTCCTTCTCGGTCGACAAGGAAATAATGAGCTTGGACGCTTCTGCCGGGTTCGCCGATTCTTTATAATTCTGGCCGCTCCAGCTCAACTTCAACTTGCTGCTGCCCTCAAGCTCTGCGTTTGCGTTCGTCAGCTTCGGTACTGGAAGTACTTGCGCCAGCTTCGTTTCAACTTCATGGTCCGAAGTAAGCGTATAGACGCCATTGGCAGGCTTTTCAAGACCAATGACCATGTAATGCTTCTGAACCCCGTCAACCTCATCGGTACGGAGGAAGTAGTTCCCTTTTTCCACCAAATCAATTGGCGTACCGTCAGGTTTTGTTAAATTTACTTGAGGCAGGTCGCCTTCATAAGCCATCTCGATTAAATAGCTGCTAGACGAGTCACCTAACGTAAACCTATGCGTCTTTTTATCGTCATCTGCTGCAAGAGCCGTTCCCGTTCCGTAAATAGGTGCCTCGTTATCGCGAGTCCACCCATCTCTCGAAGCCAGAAGCGACATCGGCTTCGAGCTGCCGATGATCCGCATATTCGTGCCGTACATCATTGTACCTCTCTGATTCCCGTCGCGGACTGGCATAGCATAAATGCCTTTGTTGCGCCCTAGACGAGGCAGGTAGGCTGGATCGGAAGAAGCGATACCAACCCCGACATCCAAACCGCCTGACCAATAATAATCAGCTGTCAGTTCAATGGTAACCAGTAGCAGATTGATTTGCGCCGCTGCCCAAATCTCTTCGTTATTGATGCCCGCCGAGGCTTTCGCCAATGTTTCACCGCCAATAAAAGGAACGGAACGCGGTATTTTCAGCTCAATATAAGCTCTGCCGTCAAGCCGCTTGTCAGAAATGTAGACACTGCCTCCTCCTGCGATCAGCCCATCCAGAATATCAATGGTACCGCCCCCTGTGACATAGAAGCTCTCATCCGTACCTGTATCCCAGGAAGCTTCCAAATAGGCCGTTTTGAAAATCGGGAGGGAAGCAACGTCCAGATTGCCGTCAATGCGCATTTTTCTTCGATTGAATTTTCCTTCAAATTCACCCTTGAAAACTTTCACCGCACTGATGTCGCTAAGCACGACCACTGTAAAGATTTCAGCTCCTCCGTAATACGGATTGGTCAGCTCAGCAAGATTCTCAACGCCGCCGCCCAGCTTGGTCACATACACGCTTCCAGGCACAACAGGGATTCCAGGATCGCCCTCGCCTGAAAGAATGAGCTTATTTAAATACCAGGTGTCGTTTTGGCGTTCACGCATAATTTCAAAGCTCACTTCCGCTTTAACGACGCCGATTTCCGCAGATCCGTCCACGGTGTAGTGTCCATGAAAGGTATCAACGCCAACATTAGCTTCAATCCCTTTCACCATACCGAAGTTCGATAAAGAGAGCTCGCCTTCTGCGATTAGTCCTTCGTATCCTTTGCGGGAGAAGAGAATATCCTTCGCATCGATGGAGAGAGCTCCTTTCGACTCCTCGCCATCTGCGCTTTTTTTGCCCCCAAGGAACGGCAGCGATACTTTAGCTCCGAAGGACAACATATCTTTATCATCCCGGTTAGCCAGAATAAGCTCGTTAATATCAATCGGCAACCCGGAGAGCATGACGTTCAGGAACTTCCCAACGCCGCTCATTTGAACGACAATTGTTTCGTCTTTCGCCTCTTCACGATCCCCTTCCAGGGTGTAAGCCTGACCGTCCTGGAGTGCAATGTTAAAGTTGTCATACCAGAAGTCAAAGCCATTCTTGGCATTAACGCCTAGCAGGCCTTGGCCTTGAATATACACGAATGTATTTTTCAATTGATTCAATTGATCTTTGTTCAAGCCGGCTTGCCCGGAACGATAGGGATAATCGATATCAAAACCCGTATTTACCGGTTTAAACGTCTTATCGAAGCCAAACTCCGGCAGACCCAAATCAGCGTTCGTGTCAGGCTTCACCTCAGTTCCTTGCGGAAGTGCTCCACCTATCGTGTCAAAATTCCACGGGAACCCAGGATCAAATGCCGGGATCAACGCATAGTTAAACCCAAAATTATAAGTTGGATCGATGTTCAGCACCTGCTGCTTATTGTCTGAAATAATCATCGGAACCGGCGAGCTATAGGTCATGATATCGTTGATGACGGCTTTTTTATTCGCGGAATAAACCAAATACTTGGATACCTTCCCCGTGGTTGTCCGCACCTCGCGAATATCACCTTTCACGGTAAGCAGCACGCTTCGTTCAGCACCGCCGTTCTTCGGCATAGCCGCAAGATGGGCTTTGAGCTTCTCCAATTGATCTTCGTCTTTGAGAGGCAGCACCCGGTAAAAGTACGTCGGATCGCTGCTCGATCCCTTCAACTCGTAGTCTTTGAGAACCGCAAGAACGCCATAATTTCGGGAAATATACGTTTTATCCTTCGTAAACATCAGCTTGAACGGCAGTTGCGTTCGCGTGCTGTCTTGCTGTTCAATAAGAATATTGTATTCTCCAACTGGCAGTTCATCTTCCAAGGTTGCCAAAATCGTCGTATCATCCGACACGGAAATTTGGTTAGATGGTATTTTCAACTCCTGCTTCGTGCCCGCATGCTGCAGCAACAGCTTCCATTTGGCGGTGTCTTTGTACATCTCAAAGCCCGTTCCTTTGATCGTGAACGAACGTTTGCCGCTGTAATAAAGCTTATCTGGGCTTACGGTATTGTACAGCGTCTTCGGCGGGCCGCCATTTACGCTCGGCAACAAAACAAAACGGCTGCTCGAATAAATATCGGAGGTGTTCACCTTACCGTCAGGCCCGATCTGCCGACTGTCATAGACATCGACACGGTACTTCTCCATTTTGTAAATATCCTGAGGCAGTGCCCTCACCCGCCATGTAAACGCCTGCTGCTCGCCTACCTTAAGGAGGCGTTTGACCTTCGTGCTCTCCTCTCCTTTGACTAGCTGCAGCCCTTTCTCAAAAGAGATGGAGGCCGTGGCATCGTACACGTCGGCGGAATTAGGCAGGTTATTTTCCACATAAGCCGTAATTTCAAACTCTTCTTCCTTGTATCCGTCGTACGTTTCATTTACGTTCAATTTGCTGATCGAGGACAGTTGGACGTTGTAAGAGTATGCCTTATCCGGTACTTCCCCAATGCCATAATACGTTTCAAATACCGTCCGCTCTCCGCTCGGAAGCGCAATGGGATTCCAATAAAAGGCGACGGCTGTATCCTTCTTCCCATAGTCCGATTCGATTGTAAAATTGCGATCCGGCTTCACATCGTATTCCCAGGTTGATTGGGACAGCCCCTGCCAATGGCCGATCGTCATCGCATCCGGCGTTTTGTTGCCCCAGCCGCTTGTTAAACCATAGGAGATTACGCTTGGGGCAAACTCATTGTCGCTCGCACGCCAAATCTTTGGCACCTCGCTGCCGGTATATGTCTTTTCTGTATCGACGAAAAGATTGCCAAGCTTGATGCCTGCGCCATCATTCGTCCCCGTCATGACATCGAGCAAGATTCGGCTGCCTACTTGCACCGACGTTTGAGAGTGATTCGTCACGCCATACTGAATGAACACATTGCCATAGTTTGGATTGTCTTTATCCATAATGAGCTCCAGCTTCTGCTTGATCTCCACACCGTCGACATCCCAGGTCGTCACAATGGCTTTGCCTTGAATTTCCGGGCGGCCTTGCAAAGCGGCCTTTCTGGCTAAACTTAAGCCGTATCCCTCGCCGAATATATAGTCTTCATTATTAATTCGAAACGTCGTGAACGACGTATCCGGGCTTTTATCCTGGAACAGCAACCACTTGTCATCGTCACTTTTTCTCAACGGATTGCCTTTGACGGTTTTAATTGTGTAGTGACCCTTGCTGTCAACGACCATCTTCACGATGCCATTGTCCAGCTCTAAGGGAGGGTCACCTACAACTGCCGCATGGGTTAGCTCGGCAAACGAAAACGTAAACAGCATCAAAGCGACCAAAAAACTACTTATCCATCTATACACAGCCAAGCTCCTTTCTTAACTCACTGACCTCCAAGGAAGTAAATGTTGATAACCGCCGTTCGCCGATTCAAATCCTGAAAATAAAACGTATGCCATCCAGGCTGCTTGGCCGTGAACTTGACTTCTTTGGCAACTGGCTCCTCTGTTACGTCATGTTCCAGAGCCGTCGTGTTTTGCTTAAAATCCCCGCTTTTCAGCATGCCGTCGCCTTTTTTATAATCAGCTTTGTACTGATCGACGAAGTTAACGACTTTGAAAGTCACTTCATTGCCTTCAACCATATACTGGGAGCTTGGTTCAAACTTGCCGTTCACCAGAACTAGAAAATCCTGCGGCGTTAACACTTGGACAGGGCGTTTCACCTCAGCCGTGTTGCCCGCCTCATCCGTCGTACTGTAGGTGACTATGTACGTCCCGCCTGTTGAACCATCCACTTCCGGTGGATTCAGAGTGACGCGATCCGGTGCGATTGCGCCATCCCTGTCGTCATACGCTTCAAAATCGTTCAAGACGATCTCTTCGCCAGGCTCAAAAATCATATACGGTTTGGCAAATTTGATGATTGGCGCGGATTTGTCAATGTTCTGAACCTTCGCGAGAGCGCGTACGCGATTGCCGGCTTCATCCGTAACAATGAAAGTGAAGGAGCCGTTCTCTTTAAAAACTAGACTCGTTTTCTCGTCATTATTGATGGCTATCAGTCTGTCGCCCTCTTCGCTGTAGACGGAAGCCGTTACGTTCTGATTAGTCAGCTTCGTAGCGCTGTATTTAATCGTTACAGTTGGTGCAGTTCTATCGATTCTATTCACTGTCGCTTTAACCGAGGAGGTATTGCCCGCTTCATCTTGAAGATCAAACACGAACTCGCCGTTCTCTTTAAACACAACCTGTTTGCTGCCCTGATTGTTCAGCACCTTGAAATCTTCCCCAGCAATCACCGTTGCGATGACATCTTGGTTCGTTGGCCCGTCCGTGTTGTACACGATTTGCCCGATCGGCGCTTTTCGGTCGATGTTGTCAACCCGATAGGTGATATCCGCCGTATTGCCAAGCGAATCTGCCACTTTGAACGTGTAATCACCGTTTTCTGTTGCCACGATCGTGTGCTGACCGTCATGATTGATGATGTCTCCGCCTTCCGGCAGATCCAACGTCAACACGACATCCTGCTGCGTAGGATTCGTTTCCGAAGCCGTAATCGTGCCACGTGGAGGTGTTTTGTCAATCCAATTGACGCCCGCAACGACAGTGCCCTCATTGCCTGCTCGATCTTGGAAGGTGAAGGTGAACACGCCGTTTTGTTTGAAAGTAACCTGGGAACCGCCTCCGCTAGTGACCGTCACAGGTTCACCGAGGTCGTCAACCGCCAATAATTGGGCAACCACATCCTCATTGGTCAACGCTTTGGTGCTGTAGACCACGCTGCCCGTCGGTTTCTTCTTATCAATGTTCGTAACCTCGACTGGAATCACGCTCTCATTGCCAGCTTGATCCCGGATGATAAAAGAGAATGTGCCATTCTCAGTGAACGTGTAGCTGGCTTGTCCACCGTTATTCACGATAGTAACAGGCGCACCACTGTTGTCGGCAGCTAGCAACGTCACGGTGACCGGCTTGTTCGTTGGCTCCGTCGTGCTGTAGGAGAGACTTGCCGTCGGAGCCTCGTTATCAATGTGCGTGACCTCCGCTGTGATGGAAGATCGGTTCCCCGCTGCATCCTGAAACTCGAACGTAAACTGGCCGTTTTCTTCCAATAGGAAGGTATTGCTGCCCTGATTGTTCAAAATGACTGTCGGCGATTCATCTGCCAGCTGCAGCGTAATACCAACACTGCTTCTTGTCCAGTTCGAGCTGCTGTAACGAAGCGTTGCTGACGGAGCCTTTTTGTCGATATTCCACACGGGCACTTTCACAGGCTGATCGGCCACTTCCCCATTCCTGTCTCTAATCACAAATGAAATCAGGCCATTCTGTGCAATGCTGTAGACGGATTCCGTCACCGCTGCGCCATCGGATTGACTGCTTACGAACTGCTCGCCCATGCCCGCCTCGAACATGAAATCGGCTAACGTAAATCGGTTATTGGCCGTTGCCATCGTAACCAACACATCTTGATTCGTGATATCCGTGGTTGAAACCGAAATGTCAGCCTTCGGCAGGACCGGATTGATTTGATCGACGGTCGCCAAGGCGCTGCTGCGGTTGCCAGCCTCGTCTTCAAATTCAAAGGTGAAGGATCCGTTGGCACCGAACGTATAAAAAGGTATACCCCCTGGTGTATTGAGTATACGAACACCAGGTTTATCAAATGTGACATGCGCAGTTACTGTATTGGCAGTTGGTTCTACCGTGGAATACACGATAGTGGCGAAAGGGGCATTGCGGTCAACGATCTGCTTGTCGCTTGTCAGTACTGCGGTATTTCCGACTTGATCGACCGCTTTCACATGCAGGAACCATGCACCGGATTCCAGCTCACTTTCAGTAACAAGCGCTTCATTCGCTATGGCTTTCCAATTGGCATCGGACAGATCCGGCGCTGACTCCGTAGGGGTCCATTGTGTATAGAGATGGATATCTCCCTTTGCAGTCCGGTTGTCTTCGGCATAAACAGCAGCACTCACGGTCCGACTCGGCTGTTGCCCCTGTCCGGCAGCGATTCGAATATTCGGCATAACGTTATCAATATTCGTCACCTGAACAGGAATCAACCGCTCATTGCCGGCCTTGTCCACAATTTTAAACGTATAGCTGCCGTTTTCCTGAAAGGTATGACTCTCGCCGTCAGGCAGCTGAAGTTCGCTTGCAAGCGTCTCATTATCGTAGAGATTCGTTAATCGGACGGTTACAGGATTGCGTGTCTGTGCAGTCTCGCTATACACGACTTCGGCTACAGAAAGAGTCTTGTCTACAACAATCGACCGAAACACTTTGTCACTACGGTTTTGAACCTCATTTTCAAAGCTGAAGCTATAGGTATAAGTCCCCTCCTCGGAAGGCATCGCCAACGTTAATTCCGTTGAACCGTCCGTTATTAGGCCCGTTTGGATTTCATGCTGGTTTTGGTCTTCGATATGATAAGAATAGGTTTCTTTCGATGGAGCACTTATTTGAATTTTGACTTCATCAGCATTCGTATGTGTTGGCATATCGGTCTGGAAATCGGAACTCTTTGGCGCAGAATGGCTTAGCTTAAATACCCTTGATGTGGTGATGCTTTCGTTGCCGAATGAATCAACAGCTTTAATATGGAGAAACCAATCGCCATCCACATTATTTTTGGAAAGCTTCGAGCCGTTTGCAAAAGGAAGCCAGCTGGCGTCCGCCATACCGGGTTTTGTTTCTGATGTAGTCCATTGATAGTAAAGCGCTGAGATCGTATTGGCATCCTTTGCTCTCACGGTAGCCACTGCTTCCTTGACCGTTGCTGTCACGGATGGCGCATACTGAAACACGACGGTTGGCGGCGTATTATCAACGTAGAATGCACGGCTCTGGAATGCCTCATTTCCCCAAATATCGGACGCACGTACATGCAGAAACCATACACCTTCCATCCGTTGTTCTTCGTCGTCAGTTGAGACCTCGCGCCGTGAGCCGAGCTCCTTCCAAGCTGCATTTTTCGGATCGGCATCCTGGCTCCAGCCGTACATCAACGATTTTAAATTGCTATTCGCGTCTACTGCGCTAATCTGCGCTTTTTGCATACTCTGCTGCGTCAAATTGCCGTCTGGCGTCATATTTATTTCCGGTGGTTTCGTGTCCAAATAAAATGGCAAAGTGACGGCCTCCGACTTATTTCCTGCCCTGTCATAAGCACGCACATACAACGTGTACCGGCCATGTTCAGGAAATTGCGGTGTTTGGACAGGATGGCCATTCTGGAAGGGGAGCCAGTCGAGTTCATTGGCCTCATCATCGTGGTACACCCATTGGTATTCCAGCTTGGCATCGTCCACACCCGAGTTCTCATCGGTTACGTTCACTTGCGGTGTCAGTGATCCCAGAAACTGATTACCACTGCCGTTAGGCGTAATCGCAATTACCGGCTGGATGTTATCGAAACGAATGGCTGGACTCGTAATCTGATTCCTATTGCCTGCACGATCCTCCAGCAATACCGCCACATACCAGTCACCATTCATATTGCTCTTCGAGATGGTAGGCAATTTGCCGTCCATGATCCCGTATGTCACCCAGGTAACATTCTGCTCGCCCGGAGATTGGAGCCAAGCATATTGAAGTACGTCCCCTTTCACGCCAGAGCCTTGCTCAATTACGTTCAACTGAACCGTGTGTTGACGCTGAGTGGTCCCTTCTGTAGCAGACTGAAATAACACAGTCGGCAGTTTCGCATCGACGCAGATCGCTTCGCCATCCAGCGATAAAGGAGGATTGTAGCCATTCTGTATCATCGGTGTGTTGCCATAATCGTCGGTGATCCCTAGATGGCCGATGAAATTCGAATACGCCAGATCGTTCCCTTCATCTTCAGGCTGAACGACGTATTGGTAGGTGACTACCTTCGAACCGCTGCCTGATTGATACAGGGCTTTCTTGCCATTGTTGAATGTGATGTAGCCATCTGTTCCGGAAACCACATCATCCAGCAAAAGCTTAACGGTTAGCTTGTCTCCTGCTTTTATAAATTTTGTCCCTGTAGAGGTTGTTACTTGAACTTCATGGATAACCGGTACGATACCGTCTACCTGGATCTTGCTGCTGTCCAATTGGTTGTAGTAACTTGATCCGCCAGTGAATGTGTAATTGGCGTCGTATTTACTTTTCCAGTTGTAAGGATTACCCATTGTGCTGCCCAGCATTTCGTTATCCGAGAGATCCTTAACATTCGGCGGGAGTATTGCACCAATCTTATCGTCTCCGCCTTGATTGAGATCCCACTCGCTTGGTGCTCTGCTGCCGATCCCAAGGTATCTGCCCTGATTGTAGGGCTGCTTGCCAATATCGCTTCGCGTCATATCGTCCGCTACGACCGTGTAGTGAAAGACGATGTCTTTCGTTCCATTGCCCGAGAAATACACAGCCTTTTTCCCTGTATTCATTGGGAGTTCGAAGGAAGTGTCGATATTCACCAGCTCATCAAAATGCAGGACAAATTCTATCGTCTCTCCGAGATGAAACTTGCCATCGCCGGCATTCGATACAGAAATAGATTGCAAACCGGGGCCAACCACATCAGCCAAGGACATTTTAATTCGCTCGTATCGGCTAAGTGGTGTATTGACGTCATCCAGTACAAATTGAATGCTGTTGCCGCTGGCTTGAAACGGATTCCATCCCGAAGTCATATCGTACAGTTTGGCCATGCCAGTATCGTTGTTATCCTTGGCGCGCTTGTATTGGTTTCCATTCGTTACAATAATCATTGTGTCATTGTCATCAATTCGCACGGAGGCGTCCACCTTAAACTCCAACTGATTCATTCTCGCAGGATCTACGAGCGAACTCGGGAGATCTGAGGGCGCAATCCATCCTCCGAGCGCATAACCGTCGTCATCGGAACCCGTACTTTTTGGCGCTAATGTAAGGTTGTTAGGGAACTTTGGGATATAGGAGCCATTCGCTTGCAAATTGCTTTCATCATAGTCATCATTTTCATTCGAAAATTTAGAAAAGGTACTGCTATAATTCACATACTGAAGAAAATTATCATCTGCCCACACAGGCTTTGCTTCCGCCTTATTCACCATCACGGCGTGTGCACCCAGCATCGCCAGCATCGCTACGAGGTACGCATATTTTTTCTTCATCCTGTCTTTTTTTCTTCTCATTCGTTTCTGTCTCATTCGCTAGTCCTCCCTGGGCACTCGATATTAGGACCCATAATATGACAAATTACTCATTGACATGCATGTTATCACACGCGTCTCCCAAGATTCTCACAAACTTTTCGACATAACTTGATAAATTCACCCAAGTGGTGCACTCCGCGTGTCGTGAAGCATTCAAGCACAAAAAGAGCTGTCCCGAAGTAGAACCTTCTACTCTCGGAACAGCCCCATTCCTGCGTTCTATAAATACGCGGATGCCCTGTCTCTCATCACTTTCGGCAGCTCGATGCCTAATTCTTGCCTGTATAGCGATTCGAAGCTGGTATAATGTTTGAATGCCAGCTCCTGCCGTCCACTAGAAGCATAGATATCCATTAGTAATTGATGCATTTCTTCGTTTAAAGGGTATAATGACAAATACACATCCAACCTTTGTTCTGCCTTGGTCCACGCCTCAACGGCCATTTCTTGCTTAACCAAGCTTCTCATTAGCACCGTATAATGCTTGGCATAGCTTTCCTCCAGCTGAGATTTCCAGATATAATCCTTCCGTTCCAAAAGAGGTCCGCGATACAGCGAGCACGCACGATCCGCTAGTGCGAGATCCTGCAAACCGTCTCCCACAGCATTTTGAAATTCCATTAAATCCAGTCCTTCTTGCAGAGGATCAAGCAGATAACCTTCATTCGTTTTCACGATGTCCATGCCAATCTCTTGCTCTTTGAGCAGCTTTTTGAGACGATAGATCGTATTGTGCAAATTATGAGAGCCTCTGTCCTCCGGCATCTCCGGCCATAATATATCCGCTAGCTGCCATTTACTAATATCCTGTTTCAAGTGACACAGGAGATAGGCAAATAATTCTTCCGTCTTTCTCGTAGGCCAACGGACAACCATGCCGTCTTGACTCCTAACATCGAATCCACCCAGACATCGTACTTGCATGTGGCGTTCTTTTTTCTCCTCTGCAACAGTAGGACGTTCAAGCTTGTTTAACCTGCTAGTCAAACGTTCAATTGCAGCCGGTGTAACCGGCTTTAGCAAATAATCGAACGCGTAAACTTTAAATGCATCCACAGCATAGTCTTTATACGCCGTCGTAAACACGATGCGGGTATGCTCTAATCGTTCATTTAATCGCTGCGCGAGTTCCAGTCCGTTCATCTTGGGCATTTCCACATCCAGGAAGGCAATATCCGGTTTCAGTTCTTGCAGCCCTTCAAGCGCCTCCAAACCATTGCTGAAAGTCCCCACAATCTCAAAATGCCCGTTGCGGCCGATAAGAACCTTCATAAGCTCGAGAATCGGCTTTTCATCTTCGACAATGATAACCTTAAACAATCTTCGCCCCCCTTTCCTCCATAGTCGCAAATTCCGTAGATGTTAGTGGCAAATACATCACAACTTTCGTTCCGCGTCCGAGCTCTGAGCTTACAGTTACTGTCGCGCCAGGAATCGCATCCAACCGTTTGCGGATGTTCGCAATCCCGATTCCGCCTGTACGTGACCTGCCACTGGCAATACTGTAAAGCAGATCATCATGAATCCCGACGCCATCGTCTTGAACAGCTATCTGCAAATAGCGATCCCCCTCCTGAATGGATAATGTTACGGTGCCATGCCCATCCTTTTCAAACAAGCCATGACGAATGGCATTTTCGATAAAAGGCTGAATACACAAGGAAGGAATCGATATATCCTTGAGATCGTCATCGACATAATATCTAACATCAAAACGCTCACCGAAACGCGCCTTCTCAATCTCAACATAGGCGTCAATCAGTTCCAATTCACGTCCTAAACTGACGTACAACTCATGGCGGTCCATGTCTAAAATATAGCGTAAATACTGGCTGAGCTTCGATAATAGATAGGCTGCTTTCTCCCCATCCGTATAACAAAACGAAATGACGCTGCTCAGCGCATTGTACAGAAAATGCGGTTTAATTTGAGCCTGATGGAATGCGAGCTCGCTCATAATCGCCTCTTGGATCGACGTTTTCATAGCAATTAACGTATGTATTCGTGCAAGCAGCGTTTCTGCTTCGAACGGTTTGGTCAAATAATCGTTTGCTCCTGCCCTGAAGCCAAGAGCGATGTCTTGAAGCGTATCCTTGGCTGTGGCAAACAAAATAGGAAGGTCTAGAATGGAGTGATGCGTACGCAGCATACGGCACAACTCGATACCCGAGACACCTGGCATCATGACATCAAGAATGACCAGATCAATCTGCGGGTACTCCTTCATTTTCGCCATAGCTTCCTTAGCCGAGAAGGCAGTGACCACATTGTAACGGTATCTTTTTAGAATGTTCAGCAATGTGTAGATATTGGAAGCTTCGTCATCTACAATCATTATCGTAGAAGCATGCTCTTCCAAAATGTCCAGTGAATCGCGTCTGGGAATGACTCGACCTGATTGCCCCTCCAATTCATCATGCGTGTGCTCGTAGATAAGAGCTTTCTCCGCCGCCTTGGACAATGAGAAGATCATGCGTGTTCCCTGACCAACCTCAGACCAGTCGACTCCAATTCGTCCCCCCATTCGTTCGACGAGCTTTCTACTAATATACAAACCAACCCCCATACCCGTGTACCCATCATCCGGCAACCTCTGATCCAGCTGATCAAAATACTCGAATATTTTCGTATGCTTATCTTTCGGAATGCCGGTTCCGGTATCTGCCACTGTAATATAGACAATTCCCTCAGCAACGGTTGCTGTAAGCGTGATACTTCCTGTATATGTATGTTTGATAGAATTATGGATCAAATTGTACATAACTTGGCGTAAGCGATTCTCGTCAGCTTCAACCCAAACGTCCGGCGGAACCTGATTATCCAACCGTACCGTTTTACCAGCTAGTTCAAATTGCAAAACATCAAACACAATCTGAGTTACAGTCCTGACATCTACAACGCCCATTTGCAGCCTCAGCTCGCCCTGCTTCAATCGAGAGACATCGATCAAATCGCGCATCAGCATAGAAAGCTTGATCGATGTATCCTTGATGAGCCAAAGACTTTCCTTTTGCTTCGCAGACAAATTATGTTCATCATCATCAAGTAAATAGGAGGTAATATTCATAATCCCGTGAAGTGGCGTTTTGACCTCATGTGAGGTGTGCATTAAGAACTCATCTTTCAGCTGGTTGGAAACGACTAATTGGTGCGTCAGCAGCTCATTTTTTTCGTAGGCGTTTTTAAACCGTACAGCCAGTAAAATATTCATTAAAGTAATGAAACAAATAACTCCTACTTTACTTAAAAGATCTGAAGCAACCGCATTCTCGGCATACAGCGAACCGTCTATCAAAAAAATTAACAACGAGATGATTGCAGCGATGAAAAGCAAGATCTCTTTCCGATCGTGCCCACCACGCTGACTGCGCATATATAACTGGACCATTCTTATAAGAATATAAAGTGGAACAAGTCCGATGTAGACAAAAAATGCATATCTGACCTCATTATAAAGCGAATAAGGCAGTACAATAATGACAGCTAAATAAAGCAGAATCGGCGAGAGCAGCCACATCATCTTTTGACGCGGAATTAACCTTTTGTCTAGGGAGCAAAAAAACAAAATACTTAAAAGCGAGCTTAGGAATTGACTGACATCCAGCGCTTTGTACACGATATCGAAAGGGATATTCGGCAGCAGCCTCTGAAAAATCTTTTCGCCAAAAAGTAATTGAACAATAGAAAGCGAGAACAAATATAACCCACTGAGCAAGTAGGTTTTCTCCTGCTTCCTAAGAAGATAGAAACTGATATGGTACGTTCCGAACATGACCAAAACAAAAATAGCCACCATATCGCTACCCGTTAAAATATTATCCAAGCTCGCAATATCTTTGTGCGATCCGAACTGAATCGAATTGACAATTCCCCCCGTGAAAAATTCATAGTTAGACACTTGGATGATGAATTCAATTTCCTTGGCATCGGTATGGAAAAATGCGCTGTAAGGCGTATTACCTGGCGCACTCATGGCCTTGCTTTCAGCTGGCCGTCCGCTCTCCCCCTGCAATTGGCCGTCAATGTATAGTCGATGCGACATTCGGATACTTCTTAATTTAACCCCATAGATGTCATCATCGTTCCCTTGGACAAGCACCTTGAGTCGATAGGTTCCAAACCCTTTCCGGCTCATTCCTTGTTCGTTATCTTTGCCCTTCCATGTACCAGGTACCGTTAAATAGGTTACGTCCGGTCTCGGTCCATTATGAAAATCTCCCGGTTCCAGGAGCTTCCCTTCATAGAACTCCCACTCTCCGTCCAGAGAGGTTAACCCCTGTTGATGAAGATCCCAGTTCCTTAAATCCAACATGCCATGTTTCGCAGGCTGATCAACCTTATTCGGAGTGGCCTGCGAATAAATGCCTATGAATAAAAGAACAGAGAGAGAAAAAACCACAACGATACCAATGAACTGCCGAAGCTTGTGCATGAAGACTCCCTCTTTCTCTAAAAACAACAATTCGAGTCATTCTATCATTTCATACTCACAAAAAACTCACAAGCCAAAGCTATCAAGAAAGAGTGTCAAAAATAAAACATGTCATCATCATGTAAATGTCCGCATTGTCTCCATAAATGCAAAAAAGCAGCGCAGGATGCGCCGCTAATGATTTAAACATGTAACATCGCTTGTTTTGAAGAGCTTACGCCGCGGAACTTCACATAACTCGTAATGCGCCAAGTCGCGATGTACCCAAAGGTAAAGAGGTTGCACATAAAACTCAGTGTGCTTGGATCAATTGATTTTATTGTTGCTACGGCAAGGAAACGTAGTGCAAAGATTACAATCAGCAGCACGAACACCGTTTTGTTACGTTTAATAAATGTGTTGCCGTTGTCCCGCACTTCAAAGTTAGTCGTTAAGATAAGGGGGATGGAGACAACCATACCGATCAAAAGTGCAAGAATGACTTGCCCTTCACGGATATGCAGCGATGGATCGAACAACTGCGTGAATGAAGTTGAAATATATAAGATTGGCAGCAGCAGCGTTACGCCTGATTTTTTGAGCGGCTTATTCATTCCACTTAATTGTCCACGCAGGATAAAAAAGAATATTAAAGCTGAAATCATCATCGATACTGTTGAATTCATAATTTGAACACTCCCTTAAAGGATTTATTGATATCATTATCACCTTTGAGGGAGTTTTTCAGAAGTGAATCAAGTCATCGGTTCGAGGTGACAATCGTCATATTCGAGAGGAGCTGCTAACCCGCCGCCTTCGACGGGATACGAGTAACCATCTCGCCCACCAGAAGCAGTAAAACAATCGAAGAATATATACTAATCGTATAGCTCTCCGTATAGGGAAGGCTGAATCCCTTGTGGAAGATTGCAGTCAACAGATGAATAGAGAAATTGGTAAAAACGAATGCATAACTTCTGATCATCCACTTTCGGTGGGGGTCCATTTGTTTTTTTCTGATTTTCACTATCGCCATGATGATCAAGAACATCCATATGATATTTAACAAATTAAAAGCCATGCTGCTAGCCTTCCCACCGGTCGCATAGGGAGCCATGTAACCGGACGTAAGGTCAACAATTATAACGGATAAAACGTACAAATAGCCGTTCAAGCGATGGAACTTCCGGTATTTTTTAAGAAGGATAGAGGAGAAATTAATCGCACCCGCGATCATCGCCAAGCAAGCAAATGCGACATGCACATGCATCACCTTCAGCCATACCGCGACATGTAACGCTCGTTTGAGATCGATCTTTTGACTTAGAAATGCGGTTGCTCGTGGATCAAAAACGAAATTGGCGTAAATACTGTACACAATTAAAACAACTGTGACAAAGACCAGCAGTAGGTAAGCATTTTTTCTATTGAGCATCTGTATAACCTTTCTCTATTTCATCCATTCTTATACTTGGACAATACTTTGAATGACCGACTGGACATCCTCCGTTTTCCTCTATTAGTGGCTAGTATGTTGTATTCTTTACAACCATTTGGCTGTAATTAGGCCTCAGATCGCCTCCATGTTGTACTATTTACAACGATTCATGCTCTAAATCGCTTTCATCTCACCTTTTCGCAATAAATGGTTGTATATTGTGCAGCGAATGACCGCATTCGCGATCAGACCACGCCATTATATTGTATATAATGCAACATACGCCTTCAATATGGTTGATCAGCCGTTTGATGTCACCTCAACTTCAACCTTCTGCCATCCCTTCACTCATACGCCATTTTTAACGTTAGAAATGCCAGTTACTCCGCTCCGCGAACGAACATCAAAAAAAGACCTCCAGCAGCGAGCAGCGCTGGAAGTCTTTTGAATAGCAGTTCTTATGGCAACACATTGCCTGCCGCGCGATAAATCTCATACCATTCCTGACGTGTCAAATGAACATCAGCTGCTTTGCAGCAATCCATTAAGCGCTCAATCGTCGTCGTGCCAGTAACCGGCTGCATCCGAGCTGGGTGGCGTAATAGCCATGCGATCGCGATCGTGGTGTTGCTCACTTCGTATTTTGCAGCAATCTCATCGATTTTCAGATTCAACTCGGGGAACTTCTCGTTGCCAAGGAATACGCCTTCGAAGAATCCGTATTGGAAAGGCGACCAAGGCTGAATTGTGATATCGTTCAGTCTGCAGAAATCAAGCACGTTGCTGTCACGGTTCACAGCGGATTCATTCAGCATATTCACGTTCATGCCGTTTGAAATCATCGTGGAGTTCGTGATACTTAGCTGCAATTGATTGGCAACCAGCGGCTGCTTGACCGATTTCTTCAGCAATTGAATTTGCATCGGAGTCTGATTCGAAACACCGAAGTGTCTAACTTTTCCAGTGCTTTCAAGAAGATCAAAAGCCTCGGCGACCTCTTCCGGTTCTACTAACGCATCCGGACGGTGCAGAAGCAGAATGTCCAAATAGTCGGTTTTGAGGCGCTTCAGGATATTGTCCACGGATTCCAAAATATGTTCTTTCGAGAAATCGAACATCCCCTTCCGAATGCCGCATTTGGATTGCAAAATGATTTTCTCGCGAATATCATCGTTCATATGAATGGCTTCGGAGAAGATTTCTTCACACTTGCCTCCACCGTAAATATCAGCATGGTCAAAGAAATTGGCTCCTGCATCCATCGCTGACTGGACGAAGCGCTCAGCCTCATTTTTTTCCAATGAATTAATTCTCATACAACCTACCGCGATAACCGGAACTTCCAAGTTGCTTGTACCAAGTTTCATCGTTCTCATTGTGCTAAATATCCTCCTTCAAGGCTTCCAACTTGTTCACTCATTTTATGTAACACTCTCATTGTCACACATTAGGCTAGTAGTTTTCAAGATCTTCATCCACGAGCGGTACTCGTGCAATACGAGGATCTGTAAACAGATCATGCTCGTCCCGGCTTGTACTGGAAAACTCCGAAACGATCGCTCCATCCTCTCCAGCTTGAAACCAGTGTTTGATACCAGGGTTTATCGTGTACTGCTCACCAGGATGCAATTCAATTTCGTGAAAAACCGAATAATAAGCTTCGCTTCCTGCAGGAATTACTGCATTCAAGCTTAGGGTCGCTTCTCCTTCCACATACAGAAAAACCTTTCCGGAACGGCAGCGAAATGTCTCCATTTTGCCGGGATCCTCACCCACTGGCGGGTGTAAGTGCTCTGGACAGGTTTGCCGTGGAAAAAGAACGAGTTCTTTGGCGCAATAACGATCATTGTTGACATAAGTCACTAATTCAAGTCCCTGCACGTCCAATTGGCCGAGCCCGAAACCAGCCACTTCAATATGCCGGATTTCCTCCTCTGTCAGCACAATACCGCTTGCCTCCAGCATTTGCGCAGCCCGCGCCTGCGCCTGGCTTACTTCACTTCTTTTCATCGATTACCGTCTCCCTTCGGCTATCTTATGATGCGATCCGATCTAAATTTGTCCACAAAACATCCTGACGGTCTATTGGTGTGTAAACCCATGTCAGAGGGGTAACCTCATCTTAGCATTAACTTGCTCAACGCAACACCCTTGAGGAACTACAGGGCACTATTCTAGCAAATTAAGCCCGTTTCCAAGTTCGGCGGAACTACAGGTCCTTATTTGACAGCCTAATCCCGTTTTCTTTAAGAAAACGTACAAATAGCGGCCCACAGTTCCTCTCCGCGCGAAAAAGTGCCTATTTCGCAGAAATAGAACCCTGTAGTTCCCGTCGTCAGGGAGAAACTACTAGAGCGATAGCGTGGGGTTTTGACCGCCGCCATGCGTCGGCGACACCGCGTGCCCGGGATTCGCGCGCGGTTGGAAACAGCAAAGTTCATTGGCGGATTGCGCCTGAATCATTTCTCACAAGCAACGCCATCATTATCTCGATCAAGTTTAGAACTATATCCGGGTTGACCTCTTTTGATATTGTAAACACCTGCAGCCTTGGCCTCCGCGCAAGAATTATAAATAACGTTCGACTCTGTCGTTGGCGCAGGCTTCACTGTAGGCGATGGCGTTAGTTGCCCAGCTGTCGGCGCAGTTGTGGGCGCAGCTGTTGGCGCAGCTGTTGGCGCAGCTGTTGGCGCAGCTGTCGGCACAGGCGTCGCGGCTGCTGAAGGACTTGGTTTGTCTTTCACGGCATTTTCGTGAAACCCGTCTTCTTGGGCGTAGTTCTCCACGCTCCAAATGTTAACTCCTTTAAGCTGCGCTGCCTTTTGGATCTCGCGAAACTTATCGACATATTTGACATTCGGCGGGTAAATATAGGCTACTCTGGCGTACCCATTTTCGAGCAGCATTTCATTGAACATTTTATCCCCTATGTATAAATAGCAAAGCAGCCTTCCGTATTTATCCCGCTCGGATACGTCCAGTTCCAGACGTACATCTTTATCCGTTAACGTATCCTTGGCGAATTTGGAAGCTTCCAGAGCAAACGGTTGAACAGGTTTATCAGGGGCTACACTCTCAGGCGTATCCACCAGCAGCAGTCTAATTGTTTCTTCTTTTACTTTCCCCGACTCTTGAAATGACACTTTCATGGTATCCCCATCGACGACACGCACGATCTTCGCCGGTATCATCTTGCTGTCGACTGGTACGGATGCAGGCGTTGTTGACGCACTCGGTGATGGCGAGACTACTACTGTGGGAACCGCTGTTTGTTGCGAACATCCTGTAACGATAAAAACGATTAATGCGATTGAACAGAAAAGTACCTTTTTAAACATTTCATGCAGCATTTGAAGACCTCCAAGTATGACTGATCTATACGACTTCGCCATTATAACAAATCGAGGAATTAGAAAATAGGAAAAGGTTGGTCATTCGCCATAAAAGACAAATGAACCAACCTTACTCGTTCCAAGTATATTAAGCGGCAGGCTGTGCTTTTCTCCAAGCAGCCCGGAGGTACGCAATCGCGCACACGATGGCTAGAATGACAATCAGCGTAAGTCCCCAGTAAATATTGCTGTAAGCATGGGCGAGCGGCAGATCTTTCTGCCAAACAAGGGCACTTGCCGTTGCTGCAACCCCGAACGCTCCGCTGAAAAATTGCAGCAGCTGAAATAATCCAAGGCCGGACGCAATCTGTGATGGAAGAAGCAGTCTCGACATTTCGTTGGATATACTGCTCGTTAAGATCGTATAACTTACGCTCATTAACATATAGATGAACATGATTGAGAAGAAGGAGATGCCCTCGAATAAGGCAAAAAGAATCACAGATGCCAGTAGTAGCAGTGGCGTATATCGAATGATCGAGCTATTGCCGCGTAAGTCAATGATACGGCCAACTTGACGGGAAATGATCATCGCGAGAGCTGATCCTGGGAAAATCACCAAACCCGCTTGAATCGCACTTAAGTGATACTGTTTAACCAAAATCTGCGGCATGAGAAACAAGGTTGCGAAGCTGCACAAATACGCGGCTACACCCACAGCGCCTAAAATAAGAAACGAACGATTCGCAAATAACGACGGAAGTACGAAAGGATCTTTTGCAGACCGGATGCGCACAATAAAAAGAACGATCGAGACAAGCCCGGCAAGCAGCGCAATGAGAGAATGGTTCGTTAAGAATAAAAGAAGTCCGGTCGTACCTACACCAATGAATAGTGCGCCTAGCGCGTCGAAAGAACCTTTACGTGGTTCTTCTTTTGGAATGAGCTTCATATACAGAGGCACTAGCACCAAAGTGATAGCCGTTACGACAAACAGAAGATGCCAACCTAAGAACTCTACGATAAATCCGCCGACAACAGGGCCGAACCCAAGTCCAAATGCGACGGAAGACATAATCAACGCCATCGCTTTACCCCTGCGTTCCAATGGAATGTAACGGGACAAAAGGACTAACGCCAGTGCTGGAATTGAACCCGCTCCGGAGGCTTGCAGGATGCGGACAATTAGCAGAACAGCGAAGCTGTTGCTGAATAATCCCATGATGGCCCCAATACTTAGCGACAGGATTCCGATAACGAAAAGCCTTCTTATTGGAACAAAATCGGCAAGTCGACTATACGTAATGGATGAGATCGCGAATACAATGGAATATCCCGTTACGATCCATGACGTGGATGCGGCTGTGAGTTGGAACGCTTTGGCCACATCGGGCAATGCTAAGTTAAACATCATCGTGTTCATGATGACGAGTACAATCGTTAATCCGAGCAGAAAGAGAACGACTCCTTCTTTTTTGATGCCACTCTCTTGTGCTTGATTTGTATCTTTTTGCATGGCGTTTATTCGCCTCCTCATCCAATTTAATAATTCGATAATTATCGAACAATAGAATAATAACATGAGTTATGCTATAATACAATCGTTATCCCGAAATAAATAAGGGGGCTCTAGAATGAAACATTTACATCATCCAGATATTGCAGACATTCATTTGTCCACCGTCTTATATGCTTTGAGCGATCCTATCCGCTTGCATGTCGTCTCTGAACTCAGCACTTTGAACGAACGACCTTGCGGCGACTTCCAAGTACCTGTTGTAAAATCAACCATGTCTCATCATGCTCGAACTTTAAGAGAAGCCGGCGTTGTGAATATTCGCGTCCAAGGCACTCAACGCCTTATCTCATTAAGAACAGAAGATTTAGAGCAACGTTTCCCTGGCTTGCTTTCATCTATTCTTGCTGCTTATGATGCTTCCGATGAGAAAAAGCGGCTTTTGTGTCCTGAGCAAGGATGACTGCCATGGCTTCGGCGTTGAAAGGTCCGCTGTGCGCTGTCGTCATGAACAGTCACCTGTATCCATGAAAGCGCACTCACTGCCCCTCCCTGCAGCAACGCATATAATGAAAAAGAGCTAAGCGCAGAAGCCGCTTAGCTCTTTTTCATTATTCAGCGGGAAACCCCGATCGTTACAATTTCACAACGGCCAACCGGCAGTGTCAAACGGCCTGATGCATCGGTATCCACACGCTCACCGTGATCTTCCAAGATCGTGCTCTTGTAGAAGTAGTAATAAGGCGTATTCGAATGAAGCTTCAATTCAGCCGCATGAGACCTCATGTTGTACCAACGCAGCAGCAGATCGCCCGTGCCTTCATTCATTTTCAGCGAAGAGAATGCCAAATCTCCGCCTTCCCACTCGAAAGGTGCATATGTTGGCGCAATACTGCCAACGTGAACTCCCGTCTGACTTAACGTCCACGGGATTTGGAATTGATAAGCCTCCGCATACGCGGCAGACTGCATAGCTTGATCACTGTACGGAATGATCTGCATGCGAACCGTGTGCTCACCTAAACATTGCGCTTCCGGCGTAGGAAACAAGCCCCAATCGCCAAGCTCGCCAACGGCACGAAGCAAGGTCACAGCAATTGTATTACGCCCGTCCTGCAGGACTTCGTATTCGTTCAACCCGAGGTTAGCCACAACAAGTCCTGCTCCCGCTTCACTGACATCAACAAAAGCCTGTTGATGCTGGGTATTGCTTGGATTCTCCCATTCCGCTGCCGGCTTGTTGCTGCGCTGCGGGATTTCAAACATGGAGTCCACCTGGTGAACACTCGTATCCAAATCCGTAGGGAAAAGCATCCGCAGGCGATGGTCTTTCGCCTGATTGTTGAGCGTCGCTTCAATCTCTACCCCTTTACCACTGCGGCTCAAAGAGACAACTGTGCGAATCGTCATTGGCACCATACGTGTGGAACGTTGGGCTTTCCGATGCGGGAAGTAGATCAAATCGCGCTGCTCTTCATCCAGCTTTTCATCGGCCGATGCAGGGATCACCCATTCATGGATGATTTCGATCGCGGCTTGATAAGCCGTATCTTGCAGCACGCGAATCTGCGCAACGCTGCCCTTGGTCGTACGCGGCGTTTCGCCGTCCGGCTGTTTGTACATATATTCGTTACCGATATCCCCGGTATTCTCATATACACCCAAATCGCGGTACGTACGGCCGCTCTTTTTGTCCAACAGGCTGAACGAGCCGTCATCTGCAATAGCGATTTTCAGCGCATCATTTTCCATTACGCGATCTGCCGTGATCAAGGAATCCTGCTGAGTTACTGTCGACTCTTTCTTCACCCAAGCATACGTCTTCAAACCTAAAGCAGGCACCTTCTCCGCTTCAAAAGTCAGCTTCACCTTGCGGCTCATATACGGCTGGCGGAATTTATCGTCCGGCAAATCGTAGCCGAACTGCAAACCGAGATCTTCCATAGAACAGGAAATCTCTGTCCCCTGCTCATCTACGAGCACACGCCCCGTGAGATCCGCTTCCTTGGCAAGACGGCTTGCCTCTTCAAGCTTATAACCGTCACGGAAGTACAGGCTAAGCGCATCAATTTCAATACTGACAACGCCGGTACGTTCCCAACCCGAAGTGTTAAAAACAACGACCGGCAGGGCGTCTTTGCCTGCTCCCTCGAAGCTCGATGTATCAACCGCGTCAGCAAGCGCGCGGGATTTTTCCTCCACAATCGCTTCCGCCACGTGGCGGCTTTTCTCGAAACGAGTGACCATTTCGCGGTGCACTTCATCCACGCTGCACCCGCAAATACTGTCATGCGGATGGTTCTGCATGAGTGTTTTCCACGCATACGTGAACAGATGATGCGGGTATTTCTCCCCGACGCCAAGCGTATGTGCGAATGCAGCCAGCGGTTCTGCGACTTTTTCCAACATCGCTTGCCCTAGTTGATTCATCTGCTTCAAATAAACACGCGCCGAAGCCGTGTTCACCAGCGTCGACCAGCCGTCCGTGCGTTGGCTGCGAAGCTCGCCTTTGACCGTAGAAAGCTCATGCTTCAATGAACGCTGAACAGACTCCAAATAGTCGTTGAAATTCGAATGAATAAATACCGTGTCCGGATATAACTCCCTTGCCGTTTCAATTGCCTCAGGCAAATCAAGCTGAATCGGTTGATGATCGCAGCCGTTCATGAAGAGCAGCTCGCTCGTCGAAGCGTATTTTTCGGCATCCGACAGCTTCCGCTCCCAATATGCCTTAGCTTCCTCGAGATCCACAGGGACTTCATTTCCGTTAGAGTACCAGTTTGCGAAAAGAATACCCAGAACCTTTGAACCATCCGGTCCTTCCCACATCAATTCAGAGAATGAGGATTCATAGTCGCTATCAGAGACCGTATTGTTAAAACCTGTAGGCTTAACCCCACGGCCGAAAAAAGCGTTCGTAATGCCGGATTGCTGCATCAACTGCGGCGTTTGGCCTACAAGCCCGAACGTATCCGGGAAATAGCCGATTTTGGCTACAGAGCCATATTTTCTTGCATCTTGATGCCCAATTTGCATATTACGCACATTGGCTTCACCGCTAGTCAGGAAAGCATCCTGCAGAATGTACCAAGGCCCGATGATGATTCGGCCATCTTGGATATATTTTTCAAGCTTCCCTTTTTGATCAGGTCGGACTTGCAAGTAATCCTCTAGAATAATGGTTTGTCCATCCAAGTAAAAACTGCGATAATTCGGATCGTTATCTAATTTATCCAGCAAAGTGTCCACCAATTTCACAAGGCGTACATGATGTTTCTCGTATGGTAAATACCATTCCCGATCCCAGTGCGTATGGGAAATGATATGAGCTGTTCGTTTGGTGCTCATGGCTTAGCTCCTCTCAATTTGAACTTCATCCGGTCGGTAGACAGATAAGATTTCGCCCTTCACATTAGCTGCAAATAACACGGAACGCTCTTTCTTCAACGTAAAGCCATACGTTGCTCCGCTATCCGTGTCTTTCACTTCAATGTCCGCATCCCAAGCATATTCGGAAACGAAAACGTACAGGAAACCTTCCTTATAACGCAGCTTCCTTCCGTACACGCCAGCGATATCGCCGCCTTGCTTCCACTGCATACCGCTGTCGCAGCCTGCTGCTTCTACCGCGTGGCGATATAAAGCAAGCACGGTCTCCGTCCGTTCGTTCAGTTCAACGGGCAGAGGACTCCAAATCAGCTTGCCGCGTCCAAGCGGAATGTCGACAACCGCATCGCCCCGGCTGCCGTCTACAACTTCGGAACCTGCGGTGCGAACTTCTTTAACCACCTCGGCAATGCGGCGCTGGCCGAAAGATACCGGCAGCTTCTCGCCATGCAGCAAGAGCATTTCTTCCCGGCGCACATTCTGAAGCTCCGCTTCGCCCAGCTCGCCGGTTAAGCGTGGCGTCTGCTTCCAGTAAGCATCAAGACTTAGCGGACCCGTTACAAGCAGCGTCGCCCCTGTCGTCTTAACGACCTCCAGCAGCTTCTCCCAAGCCTGCTCGTCAATATTATGAGCGCTCGGAAGCATAATCAACTTCGGCGGTTGGGCCATAAGCACGTCCAGATGATACTCCGAAGCCGCTCGCAGCGGCATGTTCATCTGATACGCCAGGACGCGTATCATTCGCGTCGTAGCATCGAAAGCCAATTTCCGGTTCGAGAAATCGTTCGAATAAGGGAAAATCGCTGCGATGTCTTCCAGCTCTCGATCTTTGAAAAGGTCCCTGATTTCAGCCATAAACCGTCCGAAATCATAAGAAACATCCGCCTCCGGCTTCTCCGTGCCGTCTGCGCGAAGCGCGCCGATATGCGATTCATTCGCATTATCCATATAGAAGTTCGTATTCCAAATCCAGTGAATAGCGCCAGCGCCGCCAGTAGAAAATGCGTAGGCATATTTGCGCTCCAGCATGCTCCTTAGCTCGTTCTCCGAGCGTTTGGCGCGACCATCAGGCGTTTCTACGTACATGATGCCTGTTTCTTGAATAACGTTAGGCTTATTGTGTGTTTTGGCAAAAATCCCGTCCCAAACGAGGTTGTCGTTCAGCCACCACGAATGTACGGTCGTATAGTCGACGGCTTCCTGATAAAAGAATGGCGAAGGCCGCTGCGCGCCAAGCGCCTCGTCCTGACCGACCACGACAAGGTGATTCGGACAGATTTCTTTGATCGTATCGTAGAGCTCCTTCGCCCAACGATTATGCATATCCATCGAGAACAGGCAGTAATCGAGCCAACGGGTTCCCTTTTTGGCCCGATGCATATCCTGCACGTCAAAGTTGATTTCATCCGCCTCGGGAATGACCGCCGTTTCAAAGGTCGGAAGCTGTTCCGGCGACATATTCCACCGTTCTTGCAGGAGCGCAATGTTATCGTGACGCTGCTTCAGCCAAGCTGTGAAAGCGGCCTGCTCGAAAGCGTCCCGGCTGGAGCGCGGACCATTCGCAAAAATCTGCGCCGGATCGAACATGGACGGCTCATTGATCAAGTCCCAGTCCACGTGTGTTGACTCGCGGTGGCGCGACACAATGGAGCGAATAAATCGCTTCTGTGCCTCTACGCTTTGCGGATCCAGGTACGGATTCACGCCTTCCCAAGTCTCCGGTGTAAAGGAGAAGAAAGTGAACGTTACCTGCAAATTATGCTTTTTAGCCGTTAAGAAAAAGGCGTCGATCGCTCTCAGCACTTCTTCGGAAGCATGCCCATCCACCTGCATCACGTTGCGGTACGCCGTCCAAATGCCCGTACGTATCCAGTTAATGCCCGCTTTCGCCATCTGGGCCATATCCCGGTCCCACACGTCCGCGTTCGGTAAGAACAAAAATTTTCGAGCGACATCGGAAGTCATGTACGTCATCCCGACAACGGGCAGTGGGCGTCCATCTTTGATGAAATAATCGCGATCGCAAGTGATTGGACTGCCTTCAGCGAGCAGCTCTGCATCATGACCCCAGAAGCCCTGGCGAAGCACCCGAATCTCTCCATCTTCAGCCTCAGCCACACACGTTACACGATACAAGCCGCGCCCAATCTCTAAAGGTACAGGAATGCGCACAAGATTAAATTCTTTGTTCACGACTGCTGTTATTTGATGCGTCCAACCGGCCCCAGCGCCGTCTTCGCGCTCCACAGTCAGATTAAACTTCCATGAAGGAGTTTTGACTTCCGCCAAGTTCCTTCCCATCCGTTGTGTTTGAAGCGAAAGCACCGGATGCTCGCCAGGCTCGTAGCTGGCATAATTCGGCTTGATCCACAGCTCCGTAACCCCTTTGGCGCAAAATGCCGCCCACGCGAGCAAAGCCCGAGCTCCGCCATCATGCCAGAAACCACCGCTCAATGGGACATTGACAAACAGCCAACGCGAACCCACAAAATCACCGCGGGTGTTTTCCCACAGAACAACAGGTGCAGCAACTTCACGGCCTTCCTTGCCGATGCCCTTCATGAGGGGATAAATCTGCGTGCACATCGTTCCAGCGGCACCCATTTGATGAGGCAAATCACTGTTGCGCGTCGTATGCGGCACCATGTTCCATGTGTCGGCAATCGCGAACATCGATTCTTGCCCCTTCAGCAGCGGTATGCTGTCTAAAGCCGCATAACTGAAGATCGGACTCGACTCGACGCGGAGTATCTCATGGATGAACAGCTGCTGGTGGTAGGCGGTTTGCTCTGCTTCCACGTGCCAGCCGTCTGCCTGCCAGCGAACCGGCCGCTTGAAAGCTGCACCTCCGACGCTTAACAATCCTCCGCCGCGTTTCAAGAAAGCCAGAATTTCCTGCCATGCGGATTTAGGGAAATAAGGCGCATGCAGGTTGACGAAGCATCCTCCCTCCGCCTGCCGAAGCGTTTCCGCCAGCGAGTCGGCGTCTGCAAGGATTCCACCTTGCGCTGTCAACTCAGCCGCTGGAACTTCAAGTGAAGCGCTGATCGGGAATGCCGGATCATAGAAAATGACGACAGGATGGCTCGGACTCATAGCAAGCCTTCCTTCATCGCTTTATACACGAGCTGGGAGAATAGACTGTTCGACCAAGCGAACCATTTTCGCGTAAAAATGGTTGGATCGTCGACATGAAAACCTTCATGCATGAATCCGGTGTCCGCATCCGTTGCTTCGAGCATGGCGATCATCGCTAATTTCTCTTCGGCTGTTGAGGCCGTAATTCCTTGCATGGACAAAGCCATGTGCCAAATATAATTGTCCGGCGTATGCGGACTTCCGATCCCTTTTGCCACTTTCCCTTCAAAATAAAACGGATTCTCTTTGCTCAGCGCAAATCGTCTAGTGTTCTGATAGATCGGATCGTCAGCAGAGACATATCCCAGATAAGGAATCGACATGAGTCCTGGCGTTCCCGCGTCATCCATCAGGCAGTAGTTGCCGAAGCCGTCGGTCTCATACGCATAAATCGGTCCAAACTCCGGATGGCGATAGATACCGTAGAGTTTAATGCCGTGATCAATATCCGCTTCCAGCGCTTTCAGATCACTTAAGAAATCCATATCCCGGAACACCCATTCCGCGAATTCTTGCATATGGCGGAGGGCTACAACCGCGAACATATTCGCAGGAATGTTGTAATGGAAATCGCAGGCATCATCACTGGAACGGAAACCTGACCAAACCATCCCCGTATAGTTCACCGGCATTCCTAGTCCGTTATTTCGCAGCGAATCCGTCGGAATTCCGTTATTCCGTGTGAACCGATACGGAGATTGCTCGAAGTGGTGCTGTTCCGTTTTGAAAAGCTCATAAATTTTGATCATCGCCGCTTTAAAACCGGCATCGAAAATATCCGTCAGTTCCGTTTCCTTCCAATAGGCGTAAGCCAGACGCATCGAGAAACACAAGGAATCAAGTTCAAATTTCCGTTCCCACACCCATGGCGACATTTCCGTTTGATCTGCTTTATTCCAATGCCAATCGTTTGCCGATTCGTTAAAAGCGTTCGCGTAAGGGTCAATATGAATATATTGCACATGCCTTTTAATTAGCCCGCTAAGAATGCGGCTAAGATCCGGATCATTTTTCGCAAACGGGACATAGTGCATCACCTGTTCAACCGAATCACGCAGCCAGGATGCCGGGATATCCCCCGTAATGACGAATGTCGTGCCGTCCTCCATCATTTTCGTAGTCGTTTCCAGCGTGTTTGGGAAACAGTTTTTAAATAATTGCAAAAGCTTCGGACGGTGCGCCAGCTTCTCTTCGGCTTCCGCTAATACGTCTTGAATCGCCTTTGGCATTTCGAGCTTCGGCATTGGAATTTTCGGCAGTCTGAATTGTTCCATGGTAAGTCCTCCAAAATAGTTATGATATACAAATGTTGTATGAATCCGTCTGTCTTACTCTTTCACTGCGCCGATGGTCAAACCTTGAATAAAGTACCGTTGGAAAAACGGATAAGCGAAGATGATCGGTCCTGTAGCCAGCACAACCATTGCCATTCGCGATGTATCCTGCGGCAGAGACTGCAGTAAGCCCACGCCAATCGAAGGATTGCTCGTGTTTTGCAGCAAAAACTGCATACTGTTCTCGATTCGCATCAGCATCGATTGCAGCGGTACGAGATTAGGCGAATCGATATAGAGCAGCGCATTAAACCAGTCGTTCCAGTACCCCAGGGTGCTGAACAAGCCGATCGTTGCTAAACCCGGGAGTGAAAGCGGCAGCACCAATCTGATGAAAATACCGAATTCACCGGCACCGTCGATTTTTCCGGACTCAATAATGGCATCAGGCACCGACGTGCTGAAGAAAGTCCGCATAATCATCATGTAGAAGGCGTTACCGGCAAGCGGCAATACGAGAGCCCACAAGGAATCCTTAAGCCCCATTAACTGTGTAACAACGATATAGGTCGGCACGAGACCGCCATTGAACAGCATCGTAAAAAAAGCGAAGAAACCGAAAAAATTGCGGAATTTAAAGCTTTTTCTTGAAATCGCATAAGCAAACGTAGCCGTCAATATCAAGCTGACAATCGTACCGACAACCGTTACTAGAATCGTGACTCCGTAAGACATGAGCAATTGATCGCCTGCCTTAAACAAATAACGATAGGCTTCCAGACTCCACTTTTCAGGAAAGATTCGATACCCGTTCGCGCTAAGCGTCTTCTCATCCGTAAATGAAATGATCGTTACAAATAGAAATGGAAACACACACGCCAAAGCAAAAATCCCTGCGACGAGGTTGAACAGGATATTAAGTACCGGCGGCAATTTATGAAAATCACGACTTTTCATCCGTTTTGCTATCATTTTAAAGTTCCTCCTTTCCCTGCAATTCCTTAGAACAATGCATTATCTTTATCAAATTTTCGAACAATATAGTTGGATGTCATAACGAGAATGAAACCAATAACCGATTGATAAAGACCTGCTGCCGTACTCATCCCGATTTCACCGGTAGATTTGAGGCCGCGATAAACATAAGTGTCGATAACATTCGTTACCGAATATAGCGTTCCTGAATCTCTTGGCACTTGCAAAAACAATCCGAAATCTGCGTAGAAAATACGCCCGATCGCGAGCAGCGTCAGAATCGTCATCAGAGGCTTCAACATCGGGAATGTGATGTGCTTAATTTGCTGCCATTTGCTGGCACCGTCAATCATCGCAGCTTCATATAGGGACTTATCAATCCCCATGATAGCGGCTAAATAAACAACACTGCTATACCCTACGGATTTCCATAGATAGACGAAAATAATAATAAGAGGCCAGTACGTTTTGTCGTTATACCACCGGATCGGATCAACTCCGAACGCCGAGAGAATATGATTAAGCATCCCTTTATCAAAGCTAAGAAAACTAAATACGAAGTAGCCTACAATAACCCAGGATAAAAAGTAAGGCAGGAACATCCCGGTTTGGTACAGTTTCGCCAGCTTCTTGTTGGCAATTTCCGATAAGACAATGGCTAACGCCACTGAGAGCACGAGACCTGCAACAATAAATACGATATTGTACAGCAATGTATTTCGCGTAATGATATAGGCATCATTTGTACTGAAAAGAAACTTGAAATTTTGCAATCCGACCCATTTGCTTTCCATAATACTTGCCCAAAAACCGTCTCGGCTATAGCGATACTGCTTAAACGCAATCACCATGCCCGCCATCGGTAAATAAGAGAAGAACAGGAACCAAAGCGTCGCCGGCAATGCCATGAGCAGCAGCACTTTGCTTTGTTTAACATCTTTTAGAAATGCTCCTATTCTATTCATAAAACCACCCCTCCCATTTGCGATTAAAAAGATCAGGCGAATGCGTGACATTCGCCTAATCCGAATTCAATTTTATTTTTTGTTCGCTGCTTTCCAAGCGTCAATCTGACTTTGTGCTTCTGCAATGATTTTATCCAGACCAGCCGCTTTGAACTTCTCGTTAGCTTGAGGAATGAATTTGTCCGGATCAACCGTACCTGTCATCAATGTCGCCCAGAATTCTTCTTTCACGTTCTGAACCGCAGCGATTTCAGCCGTTACTTTCGAAGGATCGAAGTTAAAACCAAGCAGCGGTGCAGGTACGCCCGTGTCATTAAACTTTTTGAACTCTTCCCATTTGTTCTCTGGATCTTTCTTGTCTTTGTACGTCAGTAGAACGTTTCCAAGCGAGAAGGTCGGCATATCATAGTTTTTGGAATCCGGCAGGTTTTCCATTTTATCGTTATCGACTTTTTTGTAGTGAACGCCTTCAATTCCGGAGTCAACCATATTGCGCAGAACCGGATCCGTATTCAGCAAGTTCAAGAACTCCATCGCTTTCTCAGGATATTTGGAATTGGCTGAGATCGCTTGCATGGAACCCATGACAGACCAGTTGTAGATCAAAGCCGGGCTTGCTGGCGTAGAAACAACGGGATAACCATAGCTTGCGGACCATAGATTATCTGCAAAAGGTTGGTTGGTCGCTTTATCCGCGAACCATTTGCCCGTCACTTGAACATCGTTCAAAGAGCTAAGCGTTGCCGCTTCCGTCGGAATGTAACCCGCTTTGTAGTATTTGTTCATCACTTGAAGCGCTTGCTTCATTTCCGGCGTATCCAAAATGTTGACGACTTTGTAATCCGGGTTGTCGATTTTCACAGCCATCGGCATTTTTTCAATGACATAGTCATACGGAACATATGGCATGAACGTTTTGTCCACAGCTAAGCCGTATACATTCGGTTCTTTTTCTTTGATCGTTTTCAGCAATGGCTCCAAGCTTTCGATAGATTTTACGTTATCGATTTTCAAGTTGTATTTATCAAGCAGGTTTTTGTTAAAACGCCATACGTCTTGTGCCGGAAGCTCTTTGTTGGCTGGAACACCGTAGTTGTGGCCGTCTACTTTAGAACCGTTCAAGAAAGCGGGGTCCAACGCTTTGACAATCCCTTGTCCATTTTTTTGGAGAAGATCATCAATCGATTTGAAAGCGCCTTTACGCGCGTTTTGCACATAGTCAAATGCCCATGAAGACGTGAACATAATGTCCATAGGGGTACCGGAAGCGGTCATAACCTGCATCTTTTGCGGATAGTCGCCCCAATCGATCATGTTCATTTTCACAGTTACGCCAATTTTCTGAGCTGTGTATTTACTAACTTCCGTCATCACGCGGTCAACGTCTTTTTGCGGCGTCCCGATCGTGTACCAAATCAACTCTACCGGTTTATCTGGCGTTCCCGCCCCATTCGTATCGCTAGCATCTTTGCTTCCACATGCACTAAGTACCATTGAAGCCGCAAGCGTTAGTCCAAGTGTCGCCGTCCATCGGTTTTTAATCTTGCTCATCTGTGTGTATCCTCCCTGTTCAGTGCTCTATTGTATAACGCCCGAGGGGCTATATTTACAGTAACCTATGAAAGCATTTACAAATAGACGATAAATTAAATGTAAGCATGTACAAATCAAAGAAAAAACAAAAAAAAGGACTGCACTCCAGTTTACCCTAGAGCAGTCCTCTATAATCGGTCGGGGATATTCCCACATACTTTTTGAACTGTTTATAAAAATAACCGACTTCCCAATAGCCCACGTCTTTGGCAATGACATGAACTTTCAAATGGGTTGTTTTGAGCAATTCCTTGGCCTTCTCGATCCGGTACCGGTTGATATATTCCGTAAACGACTCGTTAATTTCCTTGTGAAACAGCTGTCCTAAATAGACCGGGTGAATATGATAATGAGCTCCCAGCATTTTGAGCGAAAGCTCATCGGCGTACGATTCGTGAATATATTTCAATACTTGCTGCACGATCGGACTTCGAACGTCAGAGATTAATAATCCGACCGTCATCTCAGCAACTTCCAGAATCGCCTTTTCCAAGTCGTCAAGCGTCACCGAGCTCCTGATTTGTTGAAAAGCTTGATTGTATACGTCCTGTTCCTCGGTATGGCGGATGGTCTTGAGTTCCATTTTGAAATGAATCACCATCTCGAAAGCTATATCCTGAAAATGCTGCGGGGTAATTCCCGGCAGCGCCTGAATCCGCTTGAAATCACTCTGAATTTGCAGCTTTAAATGTTCCAGATCTTTGGCCACGATCAGTTTGGCATAACTAGCCCAGTCTATGATCGAGAAATCCACCTTAGGATGGCCTTCATGGAACGCTAAGTCGCTAACATCAATTAGAAAGAGCTCCGGATAAACCCAGAAATACTCCTGTGCTTTCTTCGCGCTTGCATAACTCTCTCCTGTTTGTTCAGGAAGCTGTTCAACACTGCCTACCGTGATGCGGAGTAAGCGGTCGTGCAGATCGACTTGGAATTGTCGAAGCAAATCCTTCAACGTTTTTCTGCCGCGATCCGCATCATTCATAACCGCAAGCAGCACGATATCGCCATCCATATCGTAGAAGGACGTCAACCCGTCATGTGCCTCCACTCGCTGTGAGAGTGTCTCAAAAACCTCCGCGGCATTGGCTTCCGTCCGCAATACGGAGACTACCATATACGGGCAATCCAGGTTGAAGCCCAGCAATTCCGCTCGTTCGTAGAATTCCGTCGGCGCAATCTGATGCGTCAGCCAGCGCTGCAAGGTGTTGTCTTTCAGAATTTGCTTACTGTAAGCTTGAACCAGCCGGGTCTCTTTCGTAGAATTCAGCTTCTCAACCGTATTGTGCAGAGTTGCTTTGAGCTCTTTGATATTGATAGGCTTCAGCAGATAATTTTCAATGCCCAGCATCATGCCTTCTTTTAAATAACTGAATTCATCGAATCCGCTGAGCACGATGACTTTCAGATCCGGGTGGTGAACCCGGGCACCCCGAATCAAATCCAACCCATTCATCACAGGCATGGAGATATCCGTCAAGAGGATGTCCACGGTCGTTTCCTGTAAAGCTTCCAGCGCTTTTTGACCGTTGCCGGCATGTCCAACAATCTCCAGCCCCATTTCCGCCCAGTCGATAATGTCGTACAATCCTTCTACAATAAATGGTTCATCATCCACAATGAAAACCCTAAACATCGTAATCTTCCTTCCCGCCGTCCGCAGGCAGCCATACATCAACAGTCGTTCCAATCCCTGGGGTGCTTCGCAGCTCGATGCCGTATTTACTTCCATAGAGAAGCTTCAGTCGTTGATGAATGCTCCGTAAACCAAACGATTCGTCTTCCGACTCTTCCATTTGCAGGCGCTGCTCAATCTCTTTCAAACGTTCGGGCGTTATCCCGTTACCGTTGTCTGTCACCTGAACGTGCAGGAATTCCTCCATTTGATGGACTCGAATGTGCAGCTGGTTGTCCGTGCTCTCATTTCGCAATCCATGAACGATGTAGTTCTCAATAATTGGCTGCAGCGACATTTTCATAATGCGAAGAGGAGCGAGCTTCCGATCCCATTCGATTGTATACGTAAATTTATCTTTGTAGCGAATCTGAAACAGCTCCAAATACAAGCGGCAGGCTTCCAGCTCGTCCTTCAATGTGTAAACTTTCTTCTGCTGGACAAAACTGCGGAATAACGCCGATAAGCTGTAGATCATTTCGCCAACGTCATGAGCGCCTTGGGATATCGCCCGCATGCGGATCACTTCCAGTGTATTATATAAAAAGTGGGGATTCACACGAGCTTGCAGCGCTGTTAATTCCGTATGTTTCTGCTTAATATCCGCCTTATATACGCGGTCGATATATTGGTTCAATTCATCGATCATCTCGTTAAAACTGCGGGAAATCTGGCCCAACTCGTCCTCCCGACTGTCCTGAATCCGTGCTGTCAAATCACCTTGTTTGACCTTCCGGGTGAAGCGGATAATCAGGTTCGTTCGCTTAGCGACATTCAGCACGACCAATGATGGCAGCAGGATCGCAATAGCAATACACACGGCACTAATTGAAAAAATCGTGCTCCCGATTCGCCACGAAGAAGCGGAAAGCTCCTCTTTGGGCATCAGGCCGACGACGATAAAATCACCTTTATTTTGCGTAAGCTTCGTCACATAATTGTTATTATTCATCTCGCTGTGCTCATACATCGCATTCACTTGGTCCATGTATGGATAAGGCTTGCCATAATACTGATCTGAGGAGTCGAACAGGACGCCGCCTTCTGACGACAGGACGAGAATCGCCCCTTTCAAATCTTTCTGCTCATCGGATAACACTTTCCAAATGCTGTCCGAACTGAAATAAACAAGCTGTTGACCGATGTTTTTCAACGTTTGTTTATCATTGATCGGCGTCCGCACGGCATATAGATGGTTATCCCATTGATCCGCGGCTTCGCGCACCCAAATATTCGGAAGCGTGACACTCTTGCTGTCGAGCGCCATCACTTCCGGAATATACGAGTGCGCCGCGTTCGCGGATATGAGCCTCATCGGCCGGTTGTGGCTCAGAACGTACAAATCCTGCTGCTCCACGCTGTACAACATGATATTGCGAATATCCTCGTCATCTTCCAAGTGGTTTTTGAAATACTCCAAACCATCATTCCATGTGCTGTTTCCACCCAAATTATTTTGTTCAAGGCTATGCTGCACATATTCTTGAAACGGATGCTGCAGCATGAAGGATACGCCCGCGGCCAGCGAACTATCCCGATATAACCCGAATAAAATGGACTGCGCCGAGTCATACTTCTGTCCCAAATAATTATTAACGTTCATCATGGCCTTCTTTTGTATATCCAGCTCACGGTTGATCGCGGCTTGCGACATCGAGTGATACATGTAAAAAGAAAAGGAAATAATCGTAATAATCGTAATGAGTGAAAACAGGAGCAGCAGTCTCATGAATAAATTATTTTTCAAGTAGGCTAAATACACTTTCGCGAACCCCATCCGACGATCATCTCCTGCTGTTAATCGGGTTCATTATATCATGTCGGGAGCTGCACAGGAAAACCGGCGGATTAGCCGGCAATCACTACGCTTTTACCCACACGGACATTTCACCGCGCCCCCTGTTGGCCCACGCATAATACGGAATAAACTTCAAATTGACCTCTTCCAGATGGCTTTCTGCGCTGGCCATGTACAATTGGTCTCCCCACTCGCTGGATGCTAACCGGTAGGCAGGAACAGAAATAGTCTGAAGGCCTCCAACGACATCAGGCTCGAATTGAAGCTCGTAGGCGGACTGCCGCTGCAAAAGAACTTGATGCAGGTTCGGTCCATTGTCCACCTCTTCGATGCAATACACCAGCGGCCCACGTTGAAGTGCAACTTTGCCGATGGTTTCACGTACCTGCGGATGGCCCGTCATCCGGTTGACCGGCATCGCCAGATCCAGTTCTACGCGATCGCCTGGCTGCCATTTTCTATGGATATAGGCATAGCCATCTACACAAACATCAGGAAGCGAAACGAGTTCATTCTGAACGACGAGCTTCGCTTCCCGGCACCATTTCGGAATTCGCAGCGCTAAAGTGAATTCCGTCTCCCGCTCAACGTCAATGTGAAAACGTACAAGTCCATTCCAAGGAAATTGGGATTGCTGCTCAATCTTTACCTGCTGCCCTTCTATTTGTAAAGTCGCTTGATTGCCGATATACAAGTTCGCATAAATCGTTCGCCCTTGAATGTTATACACATAGTGGCCTAACGAAGCGAGCAAACGCGCAATATTCGGCGGGCAGCACGCACATCCGAACCATCCTTGCCGCTCTGCCTTCACATGGTTCACCGTGTGATTTTTACCGATGGCATCCGGCCATACCTCTAACGGGTTCACGTAGAAAAACCGTTTCCCGTCGCGCGACATCCCACTGATCACAGTATTGTAGAGCGCTTGCTCCATGACATCCGCGTACTCGCTTTTGGCCTCCATTTGCAGCATGCGCTGCGCGAAGAATATCAAGCCGATCGAGGCGCAAGTCTCCGCATAAGCGGTGTCGTTAGGCAGATCATAATCCAGCGAAAACGACTCCCCGTACTCCATAGAGCCAATTGCTCCCGTTATGTACATCCGTTTGCTGACCATATTCCGCCATAATCGACGGCAAGCTTCAAGCAGTTCCGCATCTCCTGTCTGCGCCGCTACATCGGCCATCCCCGTGCACATATAAACGGCACGCACCGCATGCCCCTCTGCCGTGTGCTGCTCTCGAATCGGTTTATGGGCTTGACTGTAGGCACGATCATGAACGATATCTAACGCTGGAAAATGGACCTTCCCATTGCGGCGCTGATACTCCATTTCATAAAAACTCGGCTCTTTCCCCCTTTCGTCCAAAAAAAACTGGCTTAATCTCAAATATCTTTCATTCTGTGTGACATTGTACAGCTTAACCAGCGCTAATTCAATTTCTTGATGCCCGTCATATCCGTTCAATTGATCCGGTCCAGGCCCAAATACCTGATCGATGCAATCGGCTAGACGGCAAGCTACTTCGAGCACCTTTTCTTTGCCTGTCGAGTTGTAATAAGCAACGGCAGCTTCAATAAAATGGCCTGCACAGTAAAGCTCATGGCACTCGGCAAGATTCGTCCATCTGTTCTCCGGTTCTTTGAGCGTAAAATAGGTGTTTAAGTACCCATCTTTCTGCTGAGCCAGGGCAATAATATCAATAACCTCGTCAGTCAATTGTTCCAGTTCCGGGTCTTTCCTTGTCTCCAATAAGTAACTCACGGCTTCAAGCCACTTCGAAACATCGCTGTCCTGAAAAACCATCCCATAGAACTCGCCGGCCTCCAAACCCGCCGCAATTTTGAAATTTTTCATCGCATGGCTTGGCTCCGCCCCCTCAATTCGATCATTCAACGCTTCCCACTGATAAGGAACAACAACTTCACGAACCAATCGAATGTACTCGGACCAGAAATCATCCGTAATCTGGATTTGTTTCAATGGAACAGGTCTTGCGATCGATAAAGTCATGGAAAGGCTCCCCTTTGCTATTCATAGTATCATCCATAGAAATCACAGCGAGACCCGTCATCCAAGGATGACAGGCCTGCCTTCGTGCAATTAACTATTCCTCGTTTAACCAGTCATCGAGAATCATTTTTGCCACTGCCGCCAGTGCATGAATGTCAATAACGCCACTATGATAGATGTCGGCTTTCTCAATCAGAGGCCAGTTGGCATCTGAAGACGTCGTTCCGTAATACTTGGCAATTAACGACAAATCATTCAGCGTAATTCTTGTTTGACCCGGAATTAATGTGATGAAAGTGGTGATGTAAGTTTGTACAGCAGTTTGCAAGCTGACGACCGCTGCATCCACTTGATTTTGCGAAGATGCGTTGTTCGCTGTTGCTTGTGCACTGTTAATCGCTGCCTGCAAAGCTGATCTCGCTGCTGCCGGATACGTACCGATGGTCGTGCCTTCTTTTGTCGTATCCAATTTGCTTTGAGCTTGCGATATGGCCGCGTTTAGTAGCGATGTATCCACGTTTTGCCTGTCTACGGTGATTTCAAACGCATGAGTTGCGCCTTCTACCGTTCTGCCCACACCGTCTTTAGATATTTCAAAGTCGGAGATGTAGACGCTAGTTGTGACCGTATCGCTGACGGCTTGCGCACGAGCGTGTACGGTTAACAGCGGGCCTGACTCGCTGACTTCATTATTGGTTCCTTCACCGGCCATAAGAATCATAATTTGGCCTTTATCCGCTTTTATACCTGTATCCAGCACTCGGAAATTAGCTTTCTCAGGACTCAGCACATTGTCTGCCAAGGAAAGCGTACCGTTGCTATTCGTTTTTGTTTCGAATTGCACTTTGCTTGGGTCATAATTGAGCACCATATTCAATGTAGTGAAGCTGGTGCGCAGTTTATTCACGCCAATGCTCAAATCAAAACCCTGAGCGCTGCCAACGGAAGAAGGCCCCGTTAATGTCGCTGCTGTGACGCCTGCTGAAACGACCGTAACATTCGCTCTTGCTTTGACAGCTGTTCCTTGAACCGCACCATTGACAATAAAAGTGCCCTCTTGCGCATACTTGATTGGATCAACGGCATCCCACGTGACATTTACGGGCGATGTTGAGGAGTCGCTATACACCGCTGTTACAACAGTCGGTAACACTGGAGCCGTTCCCGCTTCCGTCGTTACATGGATCTCGTTAATGCTTGCAATTTGCTTCCCTTGATAGATGGTCTGAACTTCTTGTGGACTCTTATCCAGATTATAGATTTGGAAATCATCCAACACCCCGCCCTTTAACGGTGCGCCGTCCGAATAACCGCTAACGCCGATTAATTTAGGGTCGCTGGTTGGCGTAATACTATTCAAGGCTCCCTCAATAGCTACCTGTTGGGCTACGCCGTTTTTGTAAATAGCGCCTTGCTTGGATACCGAGTTAAACGTAAACGCGACATGTGTCCATTCATTTAATGGGAAGAAGGTATTTGGTGCTTGAGCCACCTTGAACAGGTTCGTGCCGTCAATCATCATAATAATCGCGCCATTGAAAGTGATGAAAAAGCCCTGTCCCGCATAATTGCCATTCGGCTTGAACCATGCGACGACCTGTTCACCGCTGATGCTGGCTGTTCGCTTGAACCAGAAGGAGACGGTAATATCCGCCGGCTGCAAATCTCGGCTCGTACCGGCGTCAATTTTGCCGCCGTTCAAGTTCAATCCTGTGCCGTCATGGCCTCCTGCCACCCAAGTGGCTGAACCTCCCGAAGTTGTTTTTAACGTTCCGGTATTCCCTTTATTGGACGAATCGGTAAGCGTCGTTCCGTTGCCCTCGTCAAATTTGTACCAGAGCATTAAGTCTGTTCCTGCCGCCGGTCCTGGCGTTACCGTCACATTCGCTACGGCTTTTATTGTCGTGCCCGCAACCGTTCCTTCCATGGTGAACGTTCCTGCTTGCGCATATTTCGCTGCATCCGGTTGTTCCCATGTGACGCCAACATAATCATTGCTCTGATCCGAATAGTTAGCCTTCACGGTAGTTGGCAAGAAAGGTGCTACACCCGCTCGCGTGGAGACGGAAACCGGATCAATGCTTGTTAACGACGGCGTTCCAATGACCGTTACGATCGCCATCGCTTTCTCAGATGTACTTGGGACTACGCCATTAACGATAAAGATATTGCCTATTGTAGAGAACTTCGAGACATCGACTGGATCCCAGGTAACCGCTAATTTGGTCGTCGTGCCATTTTTAAGTATCGCTGTTACAGTCGTTGGTAATTTCGGTGCTTTGTTCACAACAGCATCCAAGGTGATACAAGGAATACTAAGGATATCTAACGGATTCTCGCCTGTCGTATGCAAACGCAAAACCGTCACTGAATATTTAGGCAAGCTATAGTCGAATAGTGGACTTACTGCAGATATAGCCTGTGTTTGCGGGGCAACTTTGGTTGGATTCGCTAACGAGTTCTCGTCGGTCAAAGCGTTAGCGGCAAGTACCGTTGCCGTTCCTTCCAGCGACAGGTTGGCTGCGTTGATTCCATCCAGATGGATACGAGTGTTTTGCGCAGCACTGGAGTTGTTTACTAGTTTTACAACAATATCACCCGTTGAAAGGTCCTTACTGACTGCCGAGTATACACCTGCTAAGGCGCTCGCGTTAGGTTTGGATAAGGTGCTAGGCAGTACATAAGAGCTTTTGCTCGTGTTACTGCTAAATAACTTCTGAACCTGATAGGATGTCGTTCCATAGACTTGCGAATTATTAAAGAAAATGAGATCAGGCCACCACTGTGTATACGTATTTCCGCCTGCGCTTCCGAGCTTGGCAAAGGTTGGCGCATACGAGGCAAACTTCACAATATCCGCATTGCGCTCAAGTCCAGTCATATACGCTGCTTCGGCAAGAGCGCCTTTCATCGAGTTGCCTGTATTGCCATCGCCATTATTGGCGGAACCCGCATCGTTTTTAACCGCATATTCGCCGACAAATACCTGCTTGGAATTACGGTCGTAACTATCGTACCTGTTCGTATTGTTCAGCATAAAGGAGGCGTTCGTGTAATAGTGCTCATCGATGACTTCCGCTCGGCCCTTTCCTTTACTTGGGTCGTTCATCCAATTCCAGCCTGCGGCAACGTCCGCACTGCCACCCGTTGAAAAAATGAGATTCATATACGGATATTTAGCTTTAATCGCATCGTAGAACAAAGGATATCGATCATAATAATCCTGTCCCCAATGTTCGTTGCCAAGGCTCATATATTTCAGATTAAACGGAGCCGGATGCCCAGCCGCAGCGCGCTTAGCGCCCCATTCCGTAGAAACATCGCCATTGGCATATTCGATGAGATCGAGCGCATCCTGGATATAGGGCTGAATCTCACTCAATGGCGTGTTGGGACCACCGACCAGAAATTGCTCGACCATGCCTACATTTACAACCGGCAGCGGCTCCGAGCCCAGATCCTCCGCCAATTGGAAGTATTCATAGAAGCCTAAACCTCCCGATTGATTTTGGGTTAGCGCCGCCCCTTTCTCACCTCGGTTGGCCGTTGACCAGAAATTAATGTTATTCGGGCGTTCCGCTACATCCCCAATCGTGTTTTTCCAGTTGTACGCATTGGCCATGTTTTTACCGCCGACAATGGCTCCGCCTGGAAATCTTAGAAACTTGGGATTCATATCCGCAAGCATCTGCACCAGATCGGCTCTAAGCCCTCCTGGACGATTTTTCCATGTTTCCTGAGGGAATAGCGAGACCATATCGATATCAATTCGACCGGTATTTTTTGTTTTGATAAACAGCTTGGCATTGGTTGCAGATCCTGTAGCCTGAATCGTTGCCGTGAACTTATTCCATGTGCCCTTGATCCCGGAGCCTGCAATTTGAGCTTCGCCATAGGATTGTGTCCCTGACGGATCCATGACACTGACCGTAACCGGTTCCGTTAACGCATCGCTGCTGCGCAAGTACACGGAGAAATCGTAATTGTCGCCATTCTTAATGGCCATACCATCATAACCATCATTGGAAATGCCAACACCATCACCCGGCGCAGTCACGGACAGCTGCAGGTACGTTGGGTTTTTGGCATTTAACGGACTTGTTTTCAGTGCGGTAATCGTGCCGACACCCGCTCCAGTTTGTATCAATTTCCAGGCAAAAAGTGGGGCCGGTGTCGAATTCGCCGTACTTCCCGTCGCAGAAAGAAATTCGAAGGAACGATTCTCAACCAGCTCGGCATACAGCCCTCCGTCACCGGCATAGTTAATATCCTCCAGAAATAGCCCGTTCAAGTTCGGGCTTATCGTAGCTCCCCGCTGTGCTGCGTTGATATCCAGTTGGTAATCGACAGGATCGGCAGCCAGAACAGTTCCGGTGGATGCAAGTAAAGGAGCCGCAATCACGAAAGACAGGAATGCTGAACATACTTTAGTCAAAAGTTTCACGATCCATCACCTTTCTATTTAGACAATCATCATTTCATGTCCAGCATTCTAAGAATTAACGTTACTGCTTCCGCTCGCGTTGTAGGATCATTAGGAGCGAAGGCATTGTCTTCTTTCCCTTGTACTAATCCAGCCTTAAGGGCTGCGGCAACAAATCCTTTTGCATACGCCGGAATCGACTCGTAATCCGCAAAGGACGTATTCTCGCTTGCCTCTTCATTCAATCCGAGCACACGAATAATAGCCGTTACCATTTCAGTACGGGTAATCTGGTTATCACCACGGAACGTGTTATCTTCATAACCGTTAATGACATTCTGTTTCACCGCTGCCGATAAAGGCTCTTTTGCCCACGGTGGAATCACATCGACATCGGCAAAAGCCAGATCTTTACTATCACTTGCAGGAGGCTTCAATGCACGCATCAACATCGTGACAAACTCAGAGCGAGTTACCGGACGCTCCGGACGGAACGTACCGTCATCATAACCCTTGACGATGCCAAGACTGACAGCTCTTCGAATAGAAGCTTCCGCCCAGTGCTGGTCAATGTCCGTCAGAAGGATCTGGCCAATCTGTATAGTTGCGAGCGTTTCTGCTTTTTGCGATGTCATCTTCAAATCGGAGTCAATTAATTTCACGTCTTTTATCTGAATGAGGGCGTCCCCCTCTTCAATGGCTTCAAAATTAAGCGTGAAGAACGTGAGATCTCCACTCTGCCCCGGTGAAAGTCCAACCTTCGTATGAGCAAAAGTTAGCAGGTCACCCTTTATTATCGGGCTGACAGTAAAGCCGGATATCGCACTTTTGCCGTCTTTAAATAACAGGCGTTTGGAATCAAATTGCAAATTAAATTCATAAGCGAACACATCCGTCAGATTTTTGCCCTTGACGGTAACTTGTACCTCTTTGCCTGCGTTTGTTTTGTCGCTCATCTCAAGGAAAAATGAAGGAGAATCCACCGCCAGCAATGTTTGTGGCAGCAACCAGGTAGTGAATAGCAGAAGAGCTAAGCTGAATGAAAACAGTTTGCGAGTCATTAAGCCGATTCTTCCTTTCTATAAGGATCGGGGAGGGGCTGTAAGCCGCCGCCTCCCCGATTCTAAGAATTAGTTTTCCAGCATCCAATCGTCAATAATCATTCTGGCAACGGCTGCTAGGACTTGAATGTCAATTTCGCCATTGTTGTAGATATCTGCTTTTTCGATTTCGTTCCAATTTGTATCTCCAGATTTAGTACCGTAGTACTTAGCAACGATGGACAAGTCATTAATCGTAATTTTCGTTGCACCAGGAACAAGTGTAATGAACTTAGTCGCGAATGTAGCTACGGCCTCATTCAATGCAGCTGTTGCTGCATCCACTTGCGGTTGTCTCGAAGAGGACTTGTCAAGAACAACTTGAGCACTTGCAATCGCTGTTTGCAGAACCGCTTTCGAACCAGTCTCATACTTGCCGAGTTTGTTGCCTTCTACCGCTGCATCCAGCTTGCTTTGTGCTGCAGTAATAGCATCAGCTAAATGAGATTTATCAACTGTACCTGGTTCTGGATCTGTTTCCGTAATGACAGAGTTATTAAATGCAGTAACAGCAGCGTTCAGCTCATTCAGCGCAGCTACTACTTCAGCTTGCGTGGATGAAGGGTTATTGCTTACTGCCGATGCTTGAGTAATAGCTGCCAGCAATGTAGCTTTGGAACCGCTTGGATATTGACCAACCTGAGTACCTTCAACTGCGCTGTCGTATTTACTTTGAGCAGCAGCAATGGCTGTAATCAAATCAGCTTTATCCACAACGTTAATTTGGATATTGAGGGAAGCACCAGGGACTCCTGTTTCAGATCCTTCATAAGAAACTTTAAAGCCCGTCAACGATACCGTCGTAATGCCCGGTTCAACGCTTGCTTTGGTTTTGGCATGAAGGCTGAATAAATCGCCCGGACTGGTAATGGCATTGTTTGCGCCTTCGCTAGCCATGATAACCCGAATTTCACCTTTTTGGGCTTTAACGGCTGTACCCAGCACTTTAAAATTGTCTTTCAGGTTGCTAATCGCACTTTCTGGCAAGGAGACGGCATTCCCGCTAGTAACCGTATCAAACTCGAGCTTAGCAGGGTCGTATTTCACAATGACGTCCATCGTCGTAAAGCTTGATTGCACGCTGCTTACTCCAACGGTCAAGTCAAACAATTGAGCCTGATTCACAGCTTCAGGGCCAATCAATGTAGACGAAGTTACTTGAGGTGCAAGTACCGTCACATTGGCAACTGCTTTAACCGAAGTTCCGGATATCGTTCCATTGACACTGAACGTTCCTGCTGCCGCATATTGCGCTGGGTCAATAGATGACCAAACGACGTTTACTGTGGCCGTTGTTCCGTCGCTATACGTCGCTGTTACGACACTAGGCAGGACAGGAGCTGTACCCGAAGTTGTCGTTACATTGACCGGAGCAATGCTCGTAATAGCTTTCGCAGTGACCGTTAGTGTTAAGTGAGCTACAATACTTGTGCCTTGGACAGTACCGTTAAGCGTAACTGTTCCCGTAGCTGCGTATTGTTCTGGCGTTATGCTCCAGACGACATTGACAGGCCCGGTTGTACCGTTATCGAATACGGCTGTTACCGTTTGCGGTAATACCGGCGCTACGCCAACTGCCGTTGTAGCCGTTGCTGTTGCTAGAGAGGTAATCGTCCTTGGATACACCGTCACATTGGCTTTGGCTTTTACAGAGCTGCCTGGTACTGTACCAAAAATGGTGAAGGTTCCAGGTTGATTCAACAGATTTGGATCATACGCATCCCATGTGACTTTGATGTTGATATTATCAACCGAGCCATCGTTATAATAAGCTTCGATCACCGATGGTAATACGAGAGGTTGCCCTGCCGTGATGGATATATTCTCATCCGGTATGCTGTTAATCGTTACTTCATTTGTTACACGTACATATACTGTAGCTTCAGCTTCAATATTTGTTCCTTCAACTGTACCTTTTACTGTGAAGCTTCCTGGCGTCGCGACTTGACTTGGCGTCACAACATCCCAGATGACACTTGCAGAAGCCGTTGATCCATCTTCGAAAACTTTCGTAACGGTCGGCGGAAGGACAGGCAGTACATCATGAAGTGTGCTTACTTTCACCGGTTTCACACTTGTTGTCGGCGTCGTGTAAACCTTCCACTCCAAAATTCCCGTCCATTGCGTGCCTCTTGTGACGGTCATGCGCAGCTTCGTCGTCGTAATCGGTGAGAACGTCGTTGTATTATATTTGTTGAGGGCAACACCATTCCCCACTGCATTTGGAACATCCACATATTGCGTGCCATTCCAGTATTGAAGCTTACTGTCCGTAGGTGCCAGAATACCTCCGTTATCTGTCCACCAATAAACATCCGATTTCGAAATGTTCACCGGTGTTCCCCACGTGTACTCAACCCACTGTGTTTTAGGGCTGCTATTCCAGTTTCCGTAAGCGCCGCCTGTTTTATCGGTGGAGCTGGTCGGATCATAACCATCATTGATCGCATTCAGATTTTCCCAAGTTGAAACAAAGGAAGTTGATGGCGTAGCTGTTAAAGCTACATTCACCGCATTCGGAAGAGGATCTACCGTCACGGCGACATCCACTTTGGTAGACAACTCACCGTCTGTTGCCGTAAGTGTTATGACATAGCTGCCTGGTCTGTTAAAAGTAGCAATCGTATTGCCAGCTGCATCCTTGGTAAAGATAGCCTGACCGCCTTGGACTCCGCTTTTCAGCGACCAGCTCGTATCCAGCGTACCGTTAGGCAGGCCGTCATCCGTCATATTGACCAGCAGTTTCGCTTTTAACGGAATTTTCGCCGTCGTATCTTGTTGGACCGTCACCACTGGCGGCGTATTCACAACCTCCGGAGCTTTAACACCGGTACGGAAGATTTGAAGTTCTTTGACACCTACATTGGAACCCGGCTTAGGAGTCATCAGGACTCTTACCTTCTGTGCTGTAATTTCAGGGAATTGAATGTGATTGTAGTTTGCCAGTGTTGGCGATTTGTACTGTTTAGGAATAGCTACCCATGCAGATGTGGCTTCGTCGTAATATTGGACGGTATACATGGATGGCTCTCTGTAAAAGCTTTGCGGTTTGTCGTTATAATAATAAATTTTGATATCATCAAATGTCTTAGGTGACCCCAAATCAGATTCTAACCAATCTTGCGCGTTGGTTGACCCTCTCGATCCCCAAATTGGCGGGTTAGCGGTAAACGCTCCAGAGGTAAAGAAGTTACCGCTGATCGTGAAGCCTGTTTTGGCATTTGCTGCTGAGGTTTGCGGATGCGTATAAGAAGCCGTCATCGTTGAATCCAAAGCCAGGTTGACTGCATTGCCTGTTTCCGGCGTCAAATCCACACCGGCCTTCTGGAATAAGTCTGCTGCCCTGTCATACGTATTCAAATCGACATCCATAGCGCTCTTCATTTGTGTATTGCTGTTCTGTACGGATGCTACTGCTCCGCTGCCGTCTAAGATCGATACGACACCTGTAGCCGAATTCCATTCCAGATGAGCCAGTTTATCCGTTCTCATGACTAACGTACCGTTCACATACATCGAATATCCTTCTTGAACATTCGGATAGTACGTAGTTCCGTCTCCTGGTTTATCCCAGACAATCGTTACGTCATTGCCATGATATCGCAGGTTATTCACCGTAAAGTGATCCCAACCGATATCAATTGGCCATAGCTCAACCGTTGCGTCTGTACGAGGTACAAGGCCCATAATATCTTCAATGACTGAATAGTTGTAATTTCCAAGAATATTGTGGTGAATGCCTGATCTTCCGCCGATTTGTTTCGTTGTTGGGTTCCAGTTATACCAATACTCATTGTTATCCAAGTAGTTGATATTCCCTTGATAAGCGGTTGACCATCCCAACCAATACATCAGTTTCTTATACATATCGGCTGTTATGTAAGGCTGGTTCGGATATTTGCGAAGCACCTCGGTAAAGAGTCGAATATTTCCTGATGCATTCAAGTTGGCAAAGTTATTGGAACCGCCGACGCCTGCCGCTACTGATAAGGCTTTGTCCTTCTGGTTAGCCGTATAGAATGGGAATACAGGGAATTCGGCGCTATCTCCCCAATATCTAAGTGACTCTAAGTACTTAGGATCATCTTTGGGAACCAGTCCATCCATTTGGAACGCGTAGTAATTGTTTGCTTCTTTCCATGGAATAAATGTATTCGTCAACAAATCCTTTTGTAAAAACATTTTCGAACTATCATCCCACATGATGGACAAGAACGAGGTCTTTAGCTTATCTGCAAAAGCGAACATTTCAGTTGCCTTTGCCGAATCGCCGGCCAGTTGGTAAGCTTTGGCTGAAGCCATCGCATTTCCATACACGAAAGCGCTCTCAGTTCTATTTTGATCAATATTGCCTCTTTTTTCATAATAGTGAAAAGCATTGCCATCAGCATCGTTCCCTGTTAGAGAACCCCAATCATAATTGATAACGCCGTCTTTGTTCGTGTCGAAACGATCCAGCTGGCCTTTCGCATCCTTTTCCGAATATCGCGCCAAATTTTTCAGGATTTCCGTTTGACCGCCATGGACTTCATATGTTTGAAAAGCGGAATCCCCAATGTACTGGGAATAGCTGTTATTCCAGTTGGAAGGTTTACCTGGATTATCTGTAAACAGACTGTCCCTGGAAGTTTCGCCCGCTGACACCCAATCGCCATAGGAATAAATCGGGCTTCTTAAATATTTTAGATCCTGCATATGCATCGGCTGGGTTAATACGATTGCGTTGTTGTAGCCTAAAGCTCCTTCAACGGAAATCGGGAACTGATAGTCATTCCCAGGAATATTCGCATCGAGGAAATTAAATCGGCTTAACCACCATCTGTAGTAGATGATCTTTTTGATATTCTCATCCGCTACATCGATGTACGGGACGTTGTCTGCCCACCATTTGTTATATTCACGAAGTTGCGTGAGATAAGCGGTATTGGCATCATAATCTTTAAATCTATTGTAATCAACAAGCGATTGCGGGATTTCATTCGTGATGAAACCCATTTGGAATTTCACCGTTATTTTCTCATTAGGCGCCAAAGTGATGGATCTGGTTAAAATCCCGTTGTTAGCCGTCATGCCCGTGCCGCTAAATTTTGGATACACTTTGGTCAAATTATTCCTGACATCAAAGGTGCCGGAAAGCTCCGTGCCATCACTGGATGCCGTTTTGGCGAATGGTGAATCTGCGGTTAAATCAAAGGTTTTGGACGTTGTGCCTGTATTCGTAATCGTCACATTGTCGATAGCTACGTTATTATCTGTAATGAATTTAGTCTCTTCCAGCGTATATCCCGTCGCATTATAAAAGGCAGACCAGTAACTTGGCGTCTGTACGCGTTTATTGGCATCCTGCGTGAAGGTTACGCCAGGGATCTGAACCGAGTACCCCTTTTGATTCAGCAAATCAAAATAGGCGATGTTATTGCCAAAGCCTATGACGGTGGCACTATTCGTATACATGTACAAGGCTTTGCCCCGTGACATCAAATAGGTTCCTGTCGGATCATTCCCTTTCCGCGTGAGGATGCGATCCATCCAGTAGGAAGTGCCGCCTGCGGCAAGGTCCGCTTGATACATATCCATCATTCGGCTGCTGCTCGCATTGAATGGTGCAGGTTCAGCAGGTACGACGACATTGCCGGCTGCATTCGTAAACACAGGCATTCCGGGATCATTATTATTCACAAAATTAGGATCTGCTGCGAAAACGGATGCGCCGAAAATGGATGCTAACGAGAACACTAATGATGTCGTCAAAATTTTTCTGCCAATTGATTTTTTGAACTTTCTCATTTGTTACCTCCTATTGAATTTTAGCCGTGACATGCCCCTTAGTAGCTACTGTCTGCCATCTAAACAATGACTTAGCGGAATGAACAGCCTGCTGCTACACATTTGCTTATCTACGATGCTGATCATTCCGTTCATGAGGACCACCCCCTTAAGGTAGTTAACTTCGCGATTCGATTATGCAACGTTCATCCCTTCACACCGGTCATCGCAATACCTTCTACCAAATGTTTTTGTGCAATGAGGAATAAGACCAAGGACGGCAGAACAACTACACTGGTTGCCGCCATCATATAATTCCACTGTGCAGAGTACGTTCCTTGGAACAAGGTCAATCCAAGCATCAACGTATAGTTTTTCTCGCTTGTGATAAAAACAAGCGGTCCCAAGTAGTCGTTCCAACTGGCCAGAAACGTCAGCAACCCTACAACAATCATCGATTGCTTGCCGATTGGCAGTATAATTTTCCAATACGTTAGGAAATGGCTCGCACCGTCGATTTTAGCCGCCTCGTCCATCTCTTTCGGAATGGACATGAAGAACTGGCGAAGCAAGAAAATGTTAAACACACCACCGCCAAACCAAGCTGGAGCAATTAACGGAACAAAAGAATCCGTCAGATTCAATAATTTCCAACCGATAAAATGAGGGATCATAACGACGAAGAACGGGAGCATTAATCCGGTCAGAATGACACCAAACACTCGATCTCTGCCAACCCAGTTAATCCTGGAAAAGCTGTAGGCGCAAAGTGAGCTGCTTAATAAGACGCCAACAATGGAAAGCCCTGTAACGATTGTGCTGTTGAGAAAATATCTATGGAATGGATGGCTGCTTAGTGCGGTCTTAAAGTTATCCCAATGAATGGTCGTTGGAAGAAAGATCGGGGGACTTTTAAAAATTTCCCCCATATCTACAATCGCGGTTCGAACCATCCAATAAAAAGGGAATAAGCAAATGAGACTGCCGATTACTAAAATGACATACACAAGAAGCAGCTTGAATGAACTCCTATTTGTCATTTGCGGTCTTCCTGCCCTTCGTAATACACAAGAGATTTTGAAAATTTAAAGAACACCCAGGTGAACAATAATATTATCAAGAATAGAAGAACGGCACTCGCGCTTGAGGTACCAAAATTCGAAAATTGAAAGCCTTCTCTGAACAGATAGAGAACATATAAGTAACTCGCTTTATTAGGTCCCCCTTGCGTCATTACGTAAGGCTGAACAAACGTTTGAAAAGCGTTGATAAAACCGATAACTGTATTGAAAAATATAATGGAAGAGCTCATAGGCACCGTAATATAAACCAATTTTTGAAAGCTGTTCCCACCGTCCACTTCAAGAGCCTCATACAGATGAGCCGGTATATTCTGAAGCCCTGCGAGAAAGATGACGATCATGTTTCCAGTGGTCCACAAACTGATGAGAATCAAGGTCGGAATCACGGTTGCATCGGACGACAGCCACAAGGATGTTGGCAAATGAAACGTTTCAAGCAGGAAATTGACGACGCCGAAATTCGGCTGCAGCAGCCAAAGCCAGATCATGGAAGACGCTGCAAGCGGAATGATAACAGGCAGATAAAATATGGCACGAAAGACCGTTCTTCCTCTTATTTTCATATTCAGTAAAATGGCAATGAAAAACGAGAAAATGATACCTGCAGGCACACTGATCATGACATAATAGAAGGTAGCCCTGACGGCTGGATAATAGAAAGCATCTTTGCCTGAAAGCAGGTGTACATAATTATCAAGTCCAACAAACTGAGGAGAGGAGACAATATTATATTTCGTAAAGCTTAGAAACACGGTATAAAGCACGGGACCAACTACGAAAATGAGAAACCCCAAAAGTACGGGAGAAGCAAACAATAAACCGTTTAAAAGCTCGCGAGTGATTCTTTTTTTCAGCATCTTCTTAGATGTCGATACAGCCAGTTTATTCTCAGTACTAATCTCCATCGCTATCTCTCCTGCTATCATTTGTTCGATTAGCCGGCACGAAGGCCGACTAATCGATAAATCCATTGCTAATCTCCTATTCAGTCATTAGTTAGCGCCAAATCGGCCTTTAATCTCCGGTTGAACTTTCGGAGCTAAATCTTTGAGCGCTTTTTCCGCCGTTGATTTACCAAGCCATACAGGGTCAAGGGCGGAGAAAGTCATATCCGTGACTTTACCGAAATTCATCAAATAGTAACCGGCGCTTGCCACGCCATTATTCAACAAGTTGTTCATAAAGGCGTCTTTGAAGCCTTCCGGATGCGCAGGATTATTTTCCGCCCATTGTGCTACAAGTGCAGGATCGGTGTACCATTTCTTCATCGTCGGCATCCATAATCCGCCTTTATACAAATCAATGGCGCCTGCAGGATCAGCCAGGAATTTGGTCAGCATCCATGTTTCTTCCAAATGTTTCGTCGATTTGTAGATAACACTCGCACCACTAATGCCCATTGCGATGCTTTGCTTCATCTTCGGTAGGGCCCCAATGCCGTAGTTCACTTTTGCCGCTCCAAGATCAAGATTGATCCATTGTCCATGCATACTCATCGCGACGATTTTGGATTGCAGCGCGACAGCTTGAGACGGAATTGACTTCATTTGAGTCGGGGATGGAGCAACATGGTATTTATTAATAAGATCTGCAAGTCTTTGCACCGCTTCAATCGCTTCCGGTTGGTCGAGTGCGAATGTTTTCCCATCTTTCGAGATGATATCGCCGCCGTTATTCACGACTTGAGCCATAATTGGCCCCCACCAGCTCTCGAAGGATACGCCGAATTGTTTGATATTATTAGGATCAAAACCCGGGTCAGCTGCATTTTTACCATTTTTATCAAGTGTTAATTTCTGCGCTGCTGCTACGAATTGATCCCACGTCCATGCATTTTCAGCCTTCGCCGGAGGAGCCTCCACTTTGGCCTCTGCAAACAAATCTTTATTGTAGAAAATAGCAAATGATTCTGCGGCTGAACTTATCGCATACGTGTAATTAGGTTTTGTGCCGTTGAACCAAATATAGTCTAGGAAGTCCGATTTTTTAACTTCCTTGTCGTTTGCGAACAAATCGTTGATGTTAACGAATTTTTCTTCATTTTGCCATGCTTCCCCTAGCTCAGAATGCATATAGCCGGCATCCGGCGATTCATTACCAGCCACCATCGCTGTAATTTTTGCGTCATAATCCGATTCAGGAATGAACACGGGATCTACTGTAATCCAAGGATATTTCTCCGTGAATTTTTTTGTTGCATTCTCGATCGCTGTTTTTTCTTGCGGGCTTCCCCAATAGGTATACTTTAGTTTAACAGGTTCTTTCTTCGCTTCCGGTGTTGCAGCAGCTTCTTTGCTTGGTTGAGGCGCCGTCGTTCCCGCTGGTGTTACTGCCGCCTCTTTCGTACTCGTACCGGTCGTACATCCGGTGAGCGTTATCATGGATGCAAACAAAACCACGAGAGATCGTTTCATCATTCTTTTTTTCTGTAACAATTTGCTTTCCTCCCTTATCGCTCTAGGTTCTTCATAAGGTTTGACTTATGTAATACCACTATAACGAATGCGCTTACATCTTGGATATTCGAAAGATTTTGGTTTAGTGGACTATTCTTATATTTTCAATAAAATTGACGCCGTACTAAAAATTGTCCACACTGCTCTCGAATTTGCGAAATGGAAACACCATATGCACACTCGTTCCTACGCCGACTTGGGAGTCTATCGCGATTCCGTACTCTTGCCCGAACAACAGCTTAATTCGTTTGTCTATATTGCTAATCCCAACATGCTCCGAATCGTTTTTCATGATATGCTTTCTTTGGGAATCATCCATTCCCTTGCCGTTATCCTGCACAGTAAAATGCACCATCGATTCGTTATGCCATCCGATAATTTGAATCAAACCGCCGTCCTCAAGTGATTCGAATCCGTGAATAATGGAGTTTTCTATGATGGGCTGAAGAAATAGTTTAGGTACCGTGCAGTTGTCCAAGGAGGGGTCAATCTCGATTTGAACGCCAAAGATACCTTCATAACGAGTGCTCATGATATGCAAATAGCCTTTCAGCCACTTCATATCTTCTCGAAGAGGGACGACTTCTTTTTTATTATGTACGGTATACTCAAGCATCGTGGATAAGCTGATAATCATGCGGCTAATGTCATCCTGATTCTTATCAATAGCCATCCAGTTAATAATATTTAACGTATTGTAAAGAAAGTGAGGATTCAGCTGCAGATTTAAAGCCATAATCTCCGCTTCTTTCTCCCTTAATTTCACCTCGTAATTTTCGGTAATCAATTGCTGAATTTTCTCGTTCATCTGGTTGAATTTGGTGAAAAGAAAGCTGAACTCCTTATCCGATACAACTGGAATCTTCGTGGTGAATTTACCAATCCCGATTAAATGAGTCGCAACTAACAATTTCTTGATCGGATTCGTTAACCAGCCGGAGAGAAAATAGGCAATGATAACCGACAACACCATGAGAAAAATGCTCAGATAGAGCGTATACGTGCGGAGATTCGATAAGTTGACAATCAGTTGATCATACGGCACGAACGCTGCCGTGATCCACCCCGTCGTTTGCATGCGGTCGAAGCAGACCAGCAGCTTTTTGCCGCCAATCGTCGTGATCGAGGATCCGCTTTTTTGCAGCATCGCGTCTTGAAACCAGTTAGAGTCTGCGTACGATTTGATGTGATTGGATTGCGAGGGAGAGATCACCCTTCCGTCCTGGGAGAGGACAAAAGTAAATGCCCCCGTTACAGGCAGGCTATCAGCGAACACGCTATTAAACATATCGATTTTTACATTAATTAACAGAACGGGCCGTTCGATGCCTTCACTCATGTAATGAATCGAGCCGTTTTGGAAATAGGTGCTGTTGATCGTACGGGCGGCCGCAAAGAAACTATTCACATTGTTATTCAGAATTTCTCCGCTTTTCACGATTTCGGACACTTCGTAATTGGGAACCCAAACAAGCCCTCCTTGTGCATCCTTGGCATCCTTATACACGCTGGAATCCAGCACCTTCTCCTGAGAAATGGATACATTGTTGCTTCCAAAAGCATAGTAGCTCGTGAGCAGATTCGCTGAGAAAATATCGCCATTTTCAATAAAATACTGGTTTAATATTTCCTTGATCCGCTTGTCCATTTGAATTAGTTGCATATCATCATCGGTGCTCATTGCGTTTAACAGTGAATATAATTCCACATTGGAAATGGTAGATAAGGTGCTTTCTTGCAGTTTGTTTAGCCTGTTATCAATAATTTGATTGTCTTTTTTGACAATTTCATAAATATGTTTACTGGCATTTTCCAGAATAATTTGTGAGCTTGTATTGTAATATTTAATGCCAATCACCACAGCTGGAACTGTAATAAGAAAAATATAAGAAATCGTTAATTTGTCTCTGAACCTCAGCTCACTCAGCAATTGACCTAGCCGTCTCAAATATTTCTTCATTGCCGCATCCACTCGCTTTTTATTTATTCGCGTTGAAAATGTTCACCGTAATTCGTCTGTACTCTTCCGGTGTGACTCCGAATTCTTTTTTAAATACGCGATTGAAATATTTCGTATCCTTAAAGCCGATCAATTTGGATATCTCGTAAATTTTGGAATCCGTCTCCTCCAGCAGCTCTTTCCCTTTTCTGAGCCGTGTTCGAAGTAAGTATTGGCTGAACGAAATGCCGGTGTTTACTTTGAAATAATGACTGAAATAACTCGTGTTAAAATAAAATTTGCTGGCCACTGCCTCCAGAAATAAATCCTCGGCATAATGCTCCTCGATATATTGCAAACACGTTTTGATAATCATTTCTTTTTTCCAATTTCTAGTTTTCAGAATCGTGTCAATCATCTCGCTCAACATGTCGATAACGGAAGTTTTCATCATGGCATAAAAGGGGCTGTGTTTTAACGTCTCCTCGGCCCTTCGCAAGAAATCTTTATAATAGTCCTCCAGCATAACGTCTTTAAACTGATGGATCAGGTGCAGCACAATACGCAGAATAAACTCTTTAAAGGATTCAGGCAGCGGAAGCCCCTCATGGATCTGCTTTTCGAAAATGGCCGTGATCAATCGAACGGTTTTCTCTTTATCCGACTCCCGGACAGCATCAAGCAGCTCCTCTTCTTCTCGATATTTGGTGAGAACCCTCCCGCTTGCTGCCGGCATAATCTCATTCAACGAAAGGATGATAGCGCTACCAAGAAAAAATTGATACGATAGGGCCCGTTTGGCGTCTTCGAAGGCTTGTTTAGCTTGCAGGATGATATCCTCACATTGGCTTCCCAGCGCTATGGTGATCTCCAATCCGTCTTCCTTCATTTGTCGAATGCATGCGCGCAGCTTATCCTGCGTTTCAGTCGAGTAGATTTCGAATGAACGGGTGGATATGACGGTAACGAGAATGCTTCTTCTGTCCTCCAAGGAAAATGAAACAGAGCCTGCTGCAGGCCCCAATATTTGCTCTATTTGCCCCTTCAGAAATTGTTTGGCCTGGAAATCATCGATATAATCCGCTGATCTAAACGCATTGATCTCTGTAAGCAGAATAGTGCCCGCCTCGATAGGCGGAAGTAATTTCCGCAATTCAGATAGACTTTTCCCCTCTATATGCCCAGCGACCCATTGATTCATCAAATGATCATTGTAAATAGGGAGCGTTTGATTGAGCTTCATGAGCGCATTTTCATTTTCTTGCAGCTGCGTGTGATTGGCGGCTATTTCTCTTTCAATCTTCTCCAAGGTATTCTTCAAGGTCGCTGCATCAACAGGTTTAAGCAAATATTCGCATACCCCTAAGCTAATGGCTTTTTGTGCATATTCGAATTGTCGGTAACCGCTTAATACGACAAGAATAGGCGGTTTCTCGTAGGCATCCAGATGTTCGAGCAGCTGCAAGCCGTCCATCTGCGGCATACGGATATCGCTAAAAACAATATCAATGGGATTGTCAGCCATAAGGCCAAGCGCTTCATTTCCATTTTTCGCCTTAAGTACATGGTATTCCGGCCTTAATTTCCCGATCAGATTCGCTAAACCATCCCTATGTCTAGGCTCATCATCGACAATTAATAGTCTATACATCGAACGACCCCCATCTCTATTTCGTGCAAAAGGAACACACCGTGTAAGCTCCTAGCAACAATTTCACCAAAAACACGACATTCCCTGCTAATAAATTTGCATTCGACAAAGGTTCTATCCGTTTTTCAAAAAGCAACATTTTCTTCAGTGAAAAGTCGAAGCTCCGCGCCGCTGCTCAAAAGATGAGATTCTCGTTGACAAACTGCCAGCTAGAATCTATATTTATTTAAATGATATCGATTATCATTATCAATTATTGCGTGGTTTAGTTCCACCTATAAGGAGACTCCAAGATGAAAAACAAGCTTTTTATACCTATTCTCTTCGTGTTCATGTTCGCTATTTCCGCTTGCGATAACAATATGGCGAGCAATAGCCCTGCAGCATCCCCACAAAGCTCGAACGCGCCAGCCGCTGCCAAAGAGGCTTCCGGAACGATGACTTATGCATCCGAGACCGGACCTGTCCAGGTTCCGGCGAATCCTAAGCGTATCGTTGCCCTGACGAATGCGCCGAACGTGTTATCTCTAGGCGGCACACTGGTCGGAGTCGACGAATGGACGAACAAGAACCCTCTTTTCAAAGAAAAACTGAGTGGCGTCCCTGTTGTTTCAGAGAATGAACTTGAGAAAATCATTGAGCAGAAACCGGATCTCATCATTACCGGCTCCGAATCGAAAAATATCGAAAAGTTAAAACAAATTGCGCCAACGGTCGTCTATACGTGGGGCAAACTGGACTATCTGGCCCAACAACTTGAAATTGGCAAATTGCTGAATAAAGAAAAGGATGCGCAAACGTGGATCGATGATTTCAAGAAACGTGCGGCAGATCTCGGCAAAGAAATCAAAACCAAAATCGGTGAGCAGGCTACCGTATCCGTCATTGAAACAGATTCGAAGGACTTCTATGTATTCGGCAATAACTGGGCTCGCGGTACCGAGGTCCTCTACCAAGCGATGGGTTTAAACATGCCTGAGAAAGTTAAAAAGGATGCCCTTGGCCCAGGCTACTATGCGCTCTCTCAAGAAGTTATCCCTAATTATGCGGGTGACTATCTTGTCCTGAGCAGAAGCTCGGCAGCCAACAATTCATTCATGAAAACCGAAACGTGGAACAATATTCCTGCCGTCAAGAACAAGCACGTCATCGAGATTGATACGGAAGCTTCCACGTATAGCGATCCGACAACGCTCGAATATTTACTGAATATTTTCAAGGAAGGCTTCCTTGGCAAAAAATAAAAAGCGAGAGGATAATGGCCGGGGATTCATCAAATATTCGAAGCCTGGTTGTCGGTCCTGATGCTGTGGTGGAAACACGATAGGAACATTCGTGCATTGCTGCTTCCAACCCATATAGGGATACATGAAATAAGTCACTGCCTTCGACTCCTCCCGATTTCAGCTGCCTATCTCACTTTATTCCACGGGATTTATAAACAGTCCATGATCTAAAAAAGAGCCAATCCAAATGGATTGAGCTCTATTTTTCTACTTATGAATTTACTCCCACTGGTATTCCGTCCGTTCAAGCAGCTGCTTGAGTGCGCGGACCGCAGTGACAACACGTTTAGGATTACTCGCGTGCGGCATGTAATGCTGCAAATGCGGCTCAACAGACAGAAATCCGTCGTAGCCTCTCTCTTTTAGAGACAACAACAGTGCATCCACTTCTCCGTCACCCGCTCCCGCAGGAACAAATAGCTTCGGTTCGAATGTAGCATCCTTAATATGAATGTAATCCGTATAGGTTTGAAGTTTCGGATACGCGTCCTGCATCGGTTTTATATCATTCTTAACAAAATTACCTGGGTCGAAAGCCATACGCAGGGAATCGGACACGCAATGCTGTAAAATTTCCAAACAACGTTCATCCGACGTTCCGTACAAGTTATTATCATTTTCTAGAATGAGGACAACGTTGTTCTGTTCTGCGATCTCCGTCAATTGCTTCATTCTACGCAGCACTTCGTCTCTGCACGTATCGAGATCCGCATTTTCGGGCGGGTGGTAGGAAAATATACGAATGTACGGGGTTCCTAACACGTGTGCTGCATGAATCGCCTTCTGAACCGCTTGTACTTGGGGACCAAACTCTTCCGCAACCGGATATTTGCCGATGGGAGAAGCAATGGAAGATACCTGAAAACCGCGTTCTTTCAATACTTGACGAATGGAGGAGAGTTCCTCATCATTCAATTCCAAGACATTTTTGCCCCATACATTCCGCAGCTCGATATAGGAGACTCCCTCTTGCTGCAGCACGTCTAACTGTTCTTCCAAATCCTGCGAGATTTCATCGGCGAAACAAGTAATTTTTGCTTTAAGCATGGCTATCTCTCCTTTATTATTTGCTGCTGCCGAAAGAAGCTGACATATCTTCTTGCGTCTTAGATTCTGCGACGACTTTTTTCACAAATGTAGAGGATTTGATCCGTTCGTCCAAGTGAGATTGGAAAGCATCACCGTCAATTGGCACTTCAACAGGGCGCTTCTGGAAGGAAGACAGCATGATGCCATTAGCCAGCGTCAAAGAGCCCAGCCCCTCAGGACCTTCAGCAATCAAGTCAATCTCCTTGCCCAAGAGACGGTCAACCAAGCGGCCGGTTACGACATGATGGCCATTAGGAGCATTCTCATCCACTTCAACTTCCTCCGGTTCAATCTGCCAAGTGGCAAATTTTTGCTCCGTTTCTCTCGTGAACGTGAGCATGGATTGCTCATATTTATAGTGAAGCAGCTTCCCGTTCTCCAACACGAGTTTACCGGTATCGCCGACGATTTCCAGGCGGTTCGTGCCCGGCAGCTCAGCTGTCGTCACAATCAAATGCCCGATCATGCCGTTTGAATGTTCAAAGTAAGCAGTTACTTCATCCTCAACTTCGATGTCATGATATTTACCGATATGCGCATGACCGGAAATCAGCGAAGGCAGCCCGAACAGCCATTGATACATATCGAGCGTGTGCGGACACTGATTCGTCAAGATGCCGCCGCCCTCGCCGGCCCATGTCGCCCGCCATCCGCCACTATTATAGTAAGACTGGGAGCGGAACCATTTGGTATGAATCCAAGTTGCGCGAGTGAGTTGTCCCAACTCTCCGCTTTCCACAATTTCTTTAAGTTTTGCATAGAAAGGCAGCGTTCTTTCTTGAAACATAATGGCAAACTGGAGGCCCGGGTATGTCTCTTTAGCGGATTCATAAGCTTCAATCATGCGGTTGGCATCATTGACATGAACGGCGATCGGTTTCTCACACATGACATGAATCCCGCGTTTGAAAGCCTCAATGGCAATGTATGGGTGATCGTAGTGGGGAACGGCGATAATGATGACATCCAGCCCGGAGTTGTCCAATAAATCCAAGACATCGTAATAAGCCGTCGTCCCATACGTTTTGGCATTCAAATCGGCCTTTTCTTTATCTACATCACAAACGCCTACAAGCGTTACATTGTCCATCTCACTCAAATACTTCAAATGCGTATTGCCAATATTACCAATGCCAACAAGTCCAAATTTGATTTTTTGCTCACTCATAGGTAGTTCCCTCCCAAATCTATTGAATATCACACTATCATCCTATATCATTACAATTACCACTTCCTTGATGAAATTGCCTCAAAAGTGGATAAACTTGCTCTCATCACAGGAGGTCATGATCTTGATTTCTGATTACTTGGAACAGTTTGATGAACATGTGAAATTCCGCCATGCCATTCGAACAGCCCCCTTTAATGTTCATTTTCATTTGCATCAGGGCTGTGAGATCTTCTTTTTAATCCGGGGTGATGTGAACTATTTCGTTGACAAGACGATGTACCCTCTGGAATTCGGTGATCTCATCATTACCAATGAGCATGAAATTCATAAACCTGCGCTCACGACAGACGACTTATATGAACGTGTAACCATAGAATTTAATCCGGCTCTGATTGCTCTCTTTCAAACCGAAGACTTGAAACCACTTCAATGCTTCTATGATCGTCCCGCCGGTGAAAAAAATAAAATCAAGCTTAGCGAACAACAATCCTCCGCCTTGCTTGATTTATTTACGAAATATAATGAAATCATCAACCACCCATTCCCGGGTGATTCCCTCGTGAAACTCGGCTGTTTGATTGAGATTCTTGTTCTGGTTCACCGGTTCTTTTATACCAACCAAGCAAACGAAAACGGCATGGATTTGCCGAAAAGATTGAGCCCCATCCTGGCGTATCTGGATCAACATCTCACGGAAGATTTGACCCTTGAACGGCTGGAGAAAATGTTTTTTATCAGCAAATATCATCTAAGCCGACTTTTCAAAAAACATACAGGCAGCACCATCCATGAGTACATCATCTACAAGCGGATTGCGCTTGCCAAAAAAATGCTCGCAGATGGCTACAACGTTACCGAGGCCTGCATGGGGTCAGGTTTTAATGATTACACTGGCTTCCTGCGCATGTTTAAGAAAAAAGTAGGCGTGCTGCCCAAGTATTATGCGAGCAAACAAGCCCTCAAGTGACCCCTGATGGAATGGGGCTTATTTCCTGGTTTATTTCCCGCACGTAGGTTCGATCAAGCGGTGTTTGTACCACTTGTCGCCATAGTAGCGCCAGAGGAAAACCGCCCCGCGCACGCCCCATTCCAATTGCATAGCCGCCCAAACCCCGATAACGCCGTAACCCAGAGTGATGCCGAAAACATAGCCGAGCACAACCCGGAACAACCACATGGTCAGCATCGAAGAGATCGAGGTGAAGCGTGAATCCCCCGCAGCTCGCAGTGCCCCTGGCAGCAGGAAACTGATCGACCATAACGGTATTTGAGCTAAGAAATTGACCAGCATAATGAGATACAGATCGTCCATAATCTCTGCCGGAGGGCTGAACATTCGTACAAGCGGATTGAAAAACGGAAGTAACAGCAGCCCCATCAATAAAAGGCAGCCTGATGACAGCCACATAAACGACCTCGTAAATTTGCGCGCATCCTGAATATTACGCCTCCCAATACATTGCCCTACTACCGTGACTAGCGCTGTAGACAAGGCGATTGAAGGGATTTGCAGCAGCATGGCGATTACCGAACTGATCGCGTTAGTTGCAATCGCATAGGTGCCCAGGCTGACGATATAGATTTGGGTTAACATTTTTCCCCCGTTAAAAAATAACTGCTCCGCTGCGAATGGCAGCCCAATGAACATGATTTTCTTAAACATGGAGAAATTCCATTCGAGTACATCCTGAAGTTGAATTCTCAGGCTGGCATCCATCCGCAGCAGATAGAATAATGCGCAACCGGCCGCTACATACCGGGAAATATTCACAGCCACGCTCAACCCTAGAACGCCCATGTCCAAATAATGGACAAATACGACATTGAGCAGCACGTAAGTAAGGTTCATGATCAAAGACAGCACCAAGGTCACTCTCGTTCTGCCGATTCCTCTAAGCGCTCCGTTAACTGCTTCCTTGATCGCGATTCCCGTGTAGGAGATACAGCTGCCCACCAAATAGGTACCGGCATGGGAGAACACCTCCGGCTCCGCCGTACCGAACAGCACCTTCAGAATGGGATGATAAAACAGCAGAACTAGCAGGCTGAGCGCTACCGCTACCAGCGTGACCGCTGAAAGCGAGCTGGCCGCCGCTTTGGAAACCATTTTATCGTTCCCGCTTCCCTTATACTGCGCCACTACGACTGTACCGCCGGTCGCAATGGCGACAAAAACGTTAACCAAAAACATGTTGAGCGAATCGACCATACTTACCGCGCTGATCGCCGCCACGCCTGATGAACTTATCATCGCCGTGTTCACCAAACTTAAACCGACAAGGAAGGCTTGGTCGATGAGGATCGGTAGAAATAACGAGATGACCTGTCGGTAATCGATCGATTCCCCTGAAAGATATTTGTTTAAAATAGCATGGCAATAAGCCTTAAATCGTACCATCATGCTAATGATTCACTTCCCATCCGTATTTGTCCGCAGTCCCCAGTATGCTGATTCGAATTTCCTGAGATGATTCGAGGTGCCGGGAGCAGGTGCGGCCGTTCAATGAACATTCAAACAACACTGCTGCAGGTACGAAGTGAAGCTGGCCATATTCCTATGCATATGCCTGCTGTTGCCTTCTAGCTTACTCAACATAATGCCTCCTTCCAATAAGGAAAGGGCAAACGTAGCCAAGGCATCTACATCCAAATCCCCCTTAAATTCCCCCAATCGGATGCCTTCATGAATAATGTTCTTCATCATATCCAGAGTAGTGGTAAGGCTGCGCTGCGCTCTATTACGCAATATCGGATGAGTGTCATCACTCTCTACCGCTGTGTTCTGCAAAGGACACCCGCCGATGAACGGGGGATTGTCCGCAACGTCTTCATAGACATGGAAAAAAGCGAGCAATCGCCCCGAGGCAGACTCCTCTTTCTCCATAGCTTCGGTGAATCTCCTGCCCACTGTACCGGCCGCATATTGATAGGCTTCGAGGGCAATTTCGTCTTTACTGCTAAAGTGCCGGTAAATGCCTCCCTTCTTAATGCCGGTGGCGGCAATAATATCGTTTAACGATGAACCCGCATATCCTTGTTGATTAAAAAGCTCAGCAGATTTCATGATGATGTGTTCCCTGGTTCTATCTCCTTTTTTCATAAGCCCTCCGTGCAAATCGTAGTCGATAATTCATTATAACAAATTTTTCGAGGGATCCATTGCCATTTATTGGATGTATGCTACAATAAAAAGATACCAATTGGTATCTTTATTTAAATGAGTTCCAGAATGAAACCAAAAGGAAGCGCCAAAATTCCATTCAAAAAGGAGCGTTGTCCCATGTCGATGAACGAACAATTGGAACAAACCAAGGCAGGTTTTATCGCGAAAGTGCCTGCATTGGCTCAAGAAAATATTTTTCGTCATATCCAGGAGCAGCAGCAATCCGGTATCGTTTTTGGTCTGAATGAGGGGGATCAAGCCCCTGACTTTACATTAGCCAATCCGCTAGGAGAGCAGATCACCCTCTACGACCAGCTTGCGAATGGCCCGGTTATTCTCATCTTCTACCGGGGCGGATGGTGCCCGTTTTGCAATGTCCAGCTTAGAGCTTATCAGCAATTGCTGCCTGAAATTCAGAAGGTCGGCGGCCAACTGGCGGCCGTCTCTCCTCAAAGCCCCGACAACTCGCTGTCTCAGATGGAGAAAGAACAGCTTACGTTCCACGTGCTAAGTGATCCGAACGGCCATGTCGCTGACAGTTACAACCTTTTATTTGAACTGCCTGCTTATCTTCAAAATACATTTACGGACATACTTGGACGGGATCTCGCCAAGTTCAACGCAAGCGATCGCTGGGTGCTGCCGGTTCCGGCGACTTACCTCATTGACAGGCAAGGTATCCTCCGTTATGCCCGCGTTGATCCTGATTTCATGAATCGAACGGAGCCGCAGGAAGTGATTGATTATTTGAAAAGGCTCTGATGATTACAATAAAAAAAATGGAATCATGCTAAAAAAGCCATGATTCCATTCTTCTTATTGACTCAACACCTTCTGTGCCATTTTCGCCAGATCTTCAACATCTACTTTGCCATCGCCATTTAAGTCTGCTGCTCTAGCCATATTCCAGTCCGGGCTGCTGCTATTTTTCCCATAATGAGTAGCAAGGATGGCCAAATCACCAATCGAATATCTGCTGTCATGGTTCAAGTCGCCATCTGAGACATATCCCTCAATGCTCACTGTAAGCTCAGCAGGCACGGCTTCTGTCTCCACCCCTTTTTCATCGGCCAAAATGGCTTGGAGCACCGAGATGTTGCCAGAGGAATTCGGAGAACCCTTCGCTTTCAATTGCAGCGAAACAAGCGGCGTTTCATGCTTGCTTCGATCATCTCCCCCGATATTCGCGAGCACCATTCGAACGCTGCCCTTGTGATCATCGACATAATGAACAACGGCAATAGCATCTGCAGCCGAGTCTACCTTCTGTAGTTCAAACAAATCTGCCGGATACTTCAACGTAACATCTGATCCGTACACCGAATTTGTAACACTGGATACACCAAGCTTCACCGCGAACGTCGAACCTTCATTGACAAGGCTTGCTCCGTCTAAAGTCATGTTCGGTTGTACGGCATCTTCCATTTCAGTCACACGAATGTTATCGAACGTTGCATTAGCCTTGTATGTGCGAACGCCAATTGCACCTTCTGTGTAGGTACCGTCAACCGCACTAGCCACAAGCGTATCATTCACATAAACATCGATGTTTGGTCCCTTCGCCACAACCTTTAATCTGTAAACCGTATCTACGGAGACCGAAGGTAGCGCTTTATTCACGAGTTCTGTCCAATTGTTATTCAGCTTGCCCAACTGAACTCGACCTGCCAATGTAATGCCCGCATAATAACCTTGCAAGTTATCCGTTCCAACTGTTGGATTATTCACTCTGAAAATGACGCCGGCATTAGCTAAATTAGGGCTGGCACTCATGGAGATATCCGTTTCATAAGTGAAGTCTTTGAATTTCGTATCGTTAGCCACAGCTTTATAACCTTCACCGTTAATCACGGTGTAGTTGCCGTTAGCAGCACTCCACTCACCGCCATAGGTCGTCCAACCATCCGCATTCCGATCATCAAATGTATCAACAAAAGGCAGCGGATTATTCGCTCTGTCGAGGAATTGCTTCGTGGCTGCCTCCAGCGCAGCTATCGCTGTTTTAATGCCATCCGCGGTAGTTTGTTCCTTGTCGTACGCAGCTTGTGCGCTTACAATGGCCGCTGAAAAAAAATTCACGATTTGCTGCTTGTACTGTCCCGGACCATCTCCCACAGCGGCGTTATCACGAAGTTGCTTCGCCGCTTGAATGCTGGTCAGGAGATCGGACTTATTGCTGCTGCCGATTAATTCCCTATGTGCTGCGGCAACGCGAGCGAAATCAACCTTTTCCACTTTGCGGTCGTAACTTAATAATCCGTTGATTTCGTATTCGACATCCGAGATTTGGGTGTATACGGCCGCACTAAGTCCAGGTTTATCCTTCAATGTTTTGATCGTATTAATATAACGAATATACTGATCCGTTAACTCTTCTTTCGTGTTCATCGCCAGTCCGGCATACACGGTCAAAGGACTGAATTCATGCCCTGGCACGCGAAGCCCTACGCCCCCATACTCGCCAAGCGTAGCTGCCCGATAGTCCGAAGGCGTCGGAGACTCAGGTGCAGGATATTTGTGCCAATCCAGGAAATGTCCTGCTTTGGACTCATTGGCCCCGCCTCCGGCATCATACCAACCGGTAACTCCATTAATAAGGCGAGTTGGATCTGCTTTTATCGCATGGGCAATTGCCTCTCGGGTATAGTCACCGCCGTTGTCGAATTGCCCCCACCCTTCATTAAAAACAATATAGACGATGATGGAAGGCGAATTCTGCAATTGCTTAATCATTTCATCGAATTCTTTGTAATATTGCGGTTGAGCCGATGCATCTCTGCTGGTTCCACTTGGCATGTCCTGCCAAACGAGAAGTCCCAACTTGTCTGCCCAGTAGTACCAACGGGCCGGTTCAATCTTAATATGTTTGCGGATCATATTCATATCCATTCGCTTCTCGGCTTCAATATCGAATTTCAATGCCTCATCGGTTGGCGCTGTATACAGGCCGTCCGGCCAATACCCTTGATCCAAAGTGCCCATTTGAAAAACGAACTTCCCATTCAGCAATGGACGCTGGATACCATCGACTTTTCCCAGCTTCACTTCTCTCATTCCGAAGTAACTGTCAACGTTATCGATGATTGTTCCGCCATCCTTCAAAGACACTTTGAGATCATAGAGGAACGGGTCGTCCGGTGTCCACCATCTCGCATTCGGTACTGGAAGCAGCAATTCAGTGCCCGCGTTTCCGCTAATGCGACCGACTTCAACGCCATTTTTTAGAGCAATAGCTTCTACAGTCTTACCTGTACCATTTACCGCATCTACGGTCAGCTTCAACTTGCCATTCCAAATATCCGGCACCATATTCATCCGGTCAATGCTTGCGCTAGCGACAGGCTCCAGCCAGACGGTTTGCCAGATCCCGGACACCGACGTATACCAGATGCCTCCTGGTTGTACGACGGTTTGTTTCCCTTTGATTTGATCCCCTTGGGTATCCGTATAATCGAGTACATGTACAATCAATTCATTTTCCCCGGGTTTCAACTGACTTGTTATATCGAAACTGAATGACGTGTAGCCGCCTTTATGGCTTCCTACCTTTGTTCCGTTTACATAGACGTCCGTTTCGTAATCCACTGCGCCAAAATTCAACTTCACATGTTGGCCATTCCAATTTTGCGGCACCGTGAAATTTCGCTTATACCACATCAGCTGCTCTTGGCGTTGGATGCCTGAAAGCCGTGATTCCACGGCAAACGGTACCGTGATGTTCTCTTTCAGCGTTTGACCTGTCGGAAGGGCGTCCCCTTGCTTGGCGGGTTGGAATTCCCACTTCCCATTCAGGTTTAGCCACTGATCGCGAACCATCTGCGGTCTTGGATAATCCGGCAACGGATTGTTCGGATCGACTTGGCTTGCCCACGGCGTTTCGATCTGATAGGTGGAGTCATTTTTGATTGCGAGATAAAAATCTTTGAGTGGCTTACTGCTTGCCGCATAAACAAGAGCGCCGCCTCCTGTATATCCGATATTGGCCATCGGAGCATCTTGACGATACATCGGATATTCAAACTCTATCTGAATCGTTTTCGGATCACCGACTTTTAAAGCCGCCGATTTAATCGGCCATTCCTTCCCGAGCACATTAGCTGAAAGTTGCTCGCGCGCACCGCTGCCCAGCTCCTCCAACGCCTCCGCAAATGTGAATTCGGCATGCAAACCATCAGGCAGAACCGATCCGGCAACAGGCCCGCTATTCTCGTAATCAGCAGGCAGCGTGAAGGCTGTCGCAGGTACAATTTGCTTCGGCACACTTGGGCTGCCCCATCTTAGATACAAATTGGACCCGCCGTCATTCTCGAAATACTCCACTTTAATGTCGTATTTCTTGCCGGCTACCAAGGCAATCGGACTGCTTGTTTGTTCTTTATCCCAGTCATTAACCCAATGATCAATAATTAGTTTGTTGTCGATCCATAGTCTGAAACCGTTGTCGCCAATCATCCAGAACGTATAATTTTCAGTGAATTCAGGTGTAATCTGCCCTGTCCATCTCACATTCACGTGATTGTTCTGCCCTACCAGCGTTGTGAATGCTCCTTCCAATGAACTAAAATTAATGTACGGATCGACCACAGTCGTAACCAATTCTTCAAACCTAAACTCATCGGGTCCCGAGTTCTTGTAATAGTCTGCTTTCAAGCCATAATTCGTTGCATTGGAATTGGAATCTGCCGCATGGCTTTTGGATAAACTATACGGAAGAATGATACAGATCAGCATAGAAAAGATAAATAACTGCACAAGCCTTTTGGTCGTTTTCATTTGTACAATTCTCCTCTTTTGAATTACTGGATTTACGGGTTATAAAACGAGTCTTCTTGCATATGCCTCCTCTCCTTTTCAACTTGGCATTACCCTCAAATCAAAAGTGAGCGCATCTCAAGCATATATGTCCCTCTAACCTTTTGTATTTACAGATTTCAGGCATTTCTTGTAATTTTATGGCAATCTATTGTGGCGGCACATCGCATTACACCTGGCGGCCGTCTATTCAGACAGATCGCTATGCAGCAACTGCTCCCACACCCTGCGATTTGCATTAAAGTTGAACAAAGGTTTTGCTTAGAGGAACTAGGGTACTCTATTTGGAGGAAAATGAGCTGTTTTTATTTCCGAGGGGAACTACAGGATCTTATTTAGCCACCATGACCTGTTATTCGCGTAAAATTGGCAAAATAGCGGACTGTAGTTCCCTTTTAAATGGAAAATAGTGAATTTACAGGAAATAGAGGACTGTAGTTCCCTTCCAAAAACTACGAGCAAGGATAACGCAGTTTCCCGCTATTTGCACGCGCAGGCGCGTTGTGGATGAGTGTGACATTGGATGAAATCCAATGTCAGCCGCAAATAATGGCCACCGCCATCGCTATATTGCATTTTGTGCAATATTAAGGCCTCAGATCAGCCGCTGCAGCCTTCTACGTTGTACAAAGTACAACGATTTGGGCAGGATAGCGCTGATTTCACGCTATTTGTACTGAATTCATTGTACTTTGTGCAAGGAAGAGCGCGTTTGTGGGGGTTAAAGCTGTTCTATGGTGTACATAGTGCAACATAGACATGGGAGCGAGGAGCCGATCGCTAAGCGGTGATGGAGTGTGGGTATGGTCACTTGGTGCGAAGCGGATGTGCTGAGCGGGATGGTTACTTTGAGCTAGGCGGGCATGCTGAGCGGATTGGTTACTTTGAGCGAGGCGGGCATGCTGAGCAATATGGTCACTTGGTGCGAGGCGGGCATGCTGAGCGGATTGGTCACTTGGTGCGAGGCGGGCATGCTGAGCAATATGGTCACTTGGTGCGAGGCGGGCATGCTGAGCAATATGGTCACTTGGTGCGAGGCGGGCATGCTGAGCAAATTGCTCACTTCACGCAAGGCGACAAAAAAAGCCCAAGACAAGTGTCTTGGACTTTTTTCATATACCTAGTTTCCTGCACTAGCAATAACGAACTCGAACGAGATCTCTTGATCAGCCGGAATCTGATATTCCTCGTGAACAGGAGCTCCCCAGCTGTCGTCGCCACCTACACCCATTTGTTTGCCGGCAACTGTTACAACCGTATAATGAACATCCGGCAGCTCCCAAGCATGGTCAGCATGCTCAAGCTCAAATGCCGTATAAGGAGACAAGTTGCATTCTACCGGAGCTTGCGGGTCAGCTTTAATCATAAGACCGTTCCCCTTCACATCCGTCACATTCACCCGACGAACACCGGTTCGATTACCCGATTCCTGTGGAACGAGGTACGGTGTCGGCAGTTGATCAACCTGACGGCTGAAGATTCCCAAACGAGCTCCAAAGCTGCGATCGCTATAGTTTTCTTCAGGTCCCATTGCGTACCATTCGGACTGGTTATAATCAGCCGACATTTTGAAGGAAACGGCAAGGATCGGAAGATTCGGCAAGCCTGCTGCGCCTTTGTAATTCGTGTGAACCCGAATGGTTCCATCCGCGTGCACCGTATAAGCAATGCGAACGCTGACTTCAGAGCTAATGCTGAATCTGTATTCAAAGGCAACCGTTGCCGAGCTTTTCTCTTGCTTCAACTCCGTGCCGACACATTTGCGCGCCAGGCTCGAAGCGTACCAAGCACCGGCCGTATAGCCCATTGCCGTACCTTTATCGTTGTCTGTGGTTGCCCGCCAAAATAGCGGTGCCGGAGGTATCGCAATCATCTCCCGGCCATGATATCTAAGCGAAACAAGCGAGCCCACCTGCTTCGAGAAAATGACCTTGAAGCCTTTTCCTGTGACGCTGATATTGACGTCTCCCTCCACCACGTTGACTTCACCGGCAGGTTGTTCATTCTGTACGGTTGCTTCTATGATGAAAGTGGATTCGCCAAATGCCGTCTCAAACCCGGCGTCGGCCCAGATCGCTGACTCTTTGAGCACCAATGAAGCCTGGATGCAATATTCGCCTGATTGCCCATTCACGTCTGGCAGCTCGATTGGAATGATGCTTTCGCTTTGCGCCTCAACGGCAACAGCCTTAAACCCATTGCTAATTTCCGTGCCTTCATGATAGAGGCGATATTCAAGCACGTACGGATCTGTGTTCACAAATAAATTTTCGTTAATTACTTTAATATGGCTTCTTGTAGGCTCCAACTTGATATTCTGATAAAGGAATTTAACTTCCTGCATCTTAGGCGTAAGCTGACGATCAGCGAATACCAGTCCATTTCCGCAAAAGCTGTAATCCGTAGGACGGTCTTGGAAATCCCCGCCATAGGCCAAGAACTCACGACCATTCCGATCTTTTTTCATAATCGCCTGATCGATATAATCCCAAATAAAGCCGCCTTGATACATCGGATGTTTGTTTTCCAGCTCCGTATACTTGTGAAGCCCTCCGACGGAATTGCCCATCGCATGCATATATTCGCAGCTGATATACGGTTTGCCCGGCTGGCTGTTGAGATACGCTTCAATGTCCGCAGGCTTGGCATACATTCTGCTCTCCATATCGCTTGTAGCGTCATAATCACGATTATGGAATACGCCCTCGTAGTGAACAAGTCGGCCTGGGTCCGTCTCACGGAAGTAATCGGCTACGTTCAAAATCACTTGACCGGCATAAGATTCGTTTCCGCAGGACCAGATAAGAATCGAAGGATGATTCTTATCGCGTTCGACCATCGAAATCGCCCGGTCGAGCACGATATCCTGCCACTGCATATCGTTGCCCGGAATGTTCCACGAAGGCTCGACAGCCCCCATTTTCTGCCACGATCCGTGTGTCTCCAAATTCATCTCGTCGATGACATAGACGCCATACTCGTCGCATAACTCATACCATAAGGTCTGATTAGGATAGTGGGAAGTCCGGACCGCATTGATATTGCTGCGTTTGAGTGTTTGAATGTCCCACAGCATATCCTGCTTCGTGATGGCTCGCCCGCTGCGGCTGTTGAATTCATGGCGATTTACACCTTTGAATACGATTCGTTTGCCATTCAAGCACATCAGCTTGTCTTTCATCTCAAATCGGCGGAAGCCGGTTTTTTGCACGATGGCCTCGACCAAATTTCCGTTCTCATCGTAGATCGAGATACAAGCCGCATATAAATAGGGATTTTCTGCACTCCATGGCTGAACAATGCCCGCTGCGAGGTTGAAAGACAGCTTTCCGTTTCGGAATTCACCCGATTCTGTGAGAATCGTCTGCCCCTTAGCATCTTTTAATTCAAGCTTGGCACTTGCTGTTTTCGCATGAGCGTCTCGGAGATCGAGGTCAATTTCAAGCAATCCTTCCACATACGCATCATCCAAGTCTGCCTTTACACGCAGATCCCACACATGCACCTTAGGAACCGTATATACGTATACATCCCGGAAAATGCCTGATAGCCGCCAGAAGTCCTGATCCTCCAGCCAACTTCCCGTACTTCTCTGATAAACCTCAACGGCCAGCTTATTCTCACCTTCACGAATATAAGGCGTAAGATCAAATTCCGAAGGCGTAAAGCTGTCTTCGCTATAACCGACGAATTCCCCGTTAAGCCATACGTAGAAAGCTGATTCAACCCCTTGGAAGGAGATATAAACCGGTTTTCCTTTCATCGTGTCAGGGAGTTGGAAATTTTTCACATAGCTGCCCACGGGATTATGTTCTTGCGAGATGAATGGAGGACGCAGTGCTTCTACGCCATCCCAAGGATACATCGTATTCACATACTGCGGCTGTCCCCAACCTTGCAGCTGAATATGTCCCGGCACTTGGATATGCTCCCAACTGCTGCAGTTATAATCCAATTGATAGAACGATTGCACACGGCTTGCTGCATTTGGCGCGTAACTGAACTGCCAGCTGCCATTTAAGCTATGTCTCATGTCCATGGAAGCGCCTGCTTCAGCAGCCGCCATCGAGCCATAATAGCGGTGGTCGGAATGAGCGTCTAACCTGTTAACTCGAAAAACACGCACATCTTGCAGCCAATCAAGGCTTGGTACGGAATGTTTCATGAATAATGCCTCCTGAGAATTAAAACTGAAATAACTCCTCTATTTTGACTGCTATCAGCTCCTATTTTACTGAACCAACCATACCTGCAACAAATTGTTTTTGCATAAGGAAAAACACAAGCGCTGTCGGTATCGTCGAAATGACAATAGCGGTCATAATGACCCCGAAATCCGGTGCATAACTAGATCCTAAATTCGAAATCAATAAAGGAATTGTTCGTTTCTCCGGTGTTTGCAGCACGATGAGCGGCCACAAGTAGTTGTTCCAACTGGACATGAACGTAATAATCGCTGCAGCTGAATAGGTCGTTTTCATGGTCGGCATATAAATTCGGAAAAACAGGCCTAATTCCGTTAATCCATCCATTCGCCCTGCTTCCAGCAGCTCTCTCGGAAACATTTTCGTGCTTTGGCGGAAGAAGAAAATGAGAAAAGCTGTTGTAAACGTTGGAAGAACAACGGCATTCATCGTGTTGATTCCAAGAAAAGGAACCGTCTTTGACAAGCTGGAGAACATTTGGTAAAGCGGAACCATTAACGCTGCGAACGGAATCATCATGGAGAGAAGCAGCAAGTTGAATACGACGTCCTTTGCTTTACTCCGATAAACTTCGAAAGCATATCCCGCGAGCGAAGCAACGAGCAATGCCAATATCGTGGTCGATACAGAAATTTTAAGGGAATTCCACAGTGCAGGAACGAGATTGATGGAATCAACCAGTTTATTAAAGTTAGAGACAAAATGCGTACCCGGCAGCATTCTTCCCTGCGTGACATCCACAGAAAGATTCGTTGAACTAACGATCATCCATAGAAATGGAAAAATCGAAATCACGGCTACGGCAATAAGGAAGACATAGACAATTGTGCGATTGAGAACTCTCATTATTTATCACCTGCCAATTTGATTTGAAGGACAGATAACACAATGATCATAGCTACAACCGAATAGGAAACTGTCGCCGCATAGCCAAAATCAGGTGTGTACTTGAAGGAAAGGTTGTAAATGTACTGCGATATGGAGAGGGTTGCGTTTCCTGGGCCACCCTTCGTAATATTCATGATCTCGTCAAACAATTGCAAGGTTCCGATCGTAGATGTAATCGACGTAAAAAGAACAATTGGTTTTAACATTGGGAACGTAATAAAGAAAAACTGTTTGAACGGAGAAGCTCCGTCGATGCGTGCGGCTTCATAAATCGAATTATCGATATTTTGCAAAGAGGAAAGGAAGAAAATCATGTTGTATCCTGTCCAGCGCCACGTAATGGCAATAATAATCGTAATTTTCGCCCAGAAGGGATCGGAAATCCATTGAATCGGTTGTGCAATCAAGTGCATTTTCACTAAAGCCAAGTTGATGAGTCCATCATTGCCAAATAAATATTTGAATACGACGGAGTAGGCAACAAGCGAGGTAACACAAGGCAAGAAAATCGCTGTACGGAAAAACCCTTTGAAACGAAGTTTGCTGTCGTTCAATAGAACGGAGATCATCATCGCGAGAATGATCATAATCGGGACCTGAATGATTAGGTATAGAAACGTATTTTTTACAGCAGTGAAAAACGTTTTATCGCTCAGAAGCCGCTTATAGTTGCTGACGCCATTGAAATGCAGATTAGCTCCTGCGCCGGTTTTAAACGACAGCAACAGCGCCTGAATCATGGGATAGAAGTAAAACAAACAAATCATCAATACCGCTATACCGATAAACAGCCAGCCTGTCAGTCTTACACGGTTACTCATCGAGTAGTTCAATTTATCCAGATCCTTCCTATATTGCATTTAAAAATCGAAACGCTGTCCCCCGCTTGCACCATCATGCAATTCGGGGGTCAGCGCCCTTAGGTTTATTGGAAAACTTACTTAATTTGAGACTCCGCTTGAGACTGGGCATCACTTAGCACTTTATTGATATCCGTGCCTTTCAGGTAGTTCTGCATTTCTACTTTCAGAATATCTTCAATCGCATACGTATGCATGCCGTAGTTTACTTTAGGAATTTGAGTCGTCCACGTTGCGAAATCGGAAATGACTTTTTGACCTCCGAAGAAATCATCCGCTTTCGTGTAAGCTTCACCTGTTGCTGCCGGTTTGTACGTACCGATAACACCAACGTCAGTTACTAACTTCTGGTACAGATTCACGTCGGAACCGAGTGTTTTACCAAGGAATTCAGCTGCCGCTTCTTTACCAGGGTTGTTTAATACATACCAGGAGCTGCCTCCAAGGTTTGATGCGTGTACGGAACTTGCTGTATTTTTCAACTTAGGAAAAGGTACAACCGCCCATTTCCCAGATTGGTCAGCTTGCGATTTAATGGAAGGCGTGATCCAGTTTCCTGTCGGTACAGCTGCTACACTGCCGCTGTTGAAGCCAGCCAGGAAGGAATTCCAATCTGACGTGATTTTAACGATGTTAGCGGACATCAACTCTTTGTATGTAGCAAAAGCATCTTTCAGAGCTGCATTATCTTTCAGATCCGGTGTAGAACCGTCGCTTTTCAGATACCAAGCACCTGCAGATTGAATCATCATACGAATTAAGCCAAGGTCATTCGGATCTTGCGTTAACAAATCCTTACCTGTTTTAGCTTTAACCGCTTTACCGATTTCAATCAATTGCTGCCAAGTAATATCCTTCAAATCGTCTAGTTTATAACCAGCTTGTTGTAAATAGTCCGAGCGAACATATAAACCTGTTACTCCGGAATCAAATGGAAGGCCATATTGTTTGCCATTCAAACTTGTTGGACCGATTTTGTAATCTGCGAAATCGGATGCTTTAATGGATGCCGACAAATCTTGAAAGGAATCAGGATATGTTTTCAAGAAGCTTTGTGCACGATAATCTTCAATCAGCACAACATTCGGTAGACCTGTCGTTGTCCCGGAGTTCAACCCCGTGTTCAACTTCTGAATAATATCATCTTGCGCGTATTCAACAATGTTTATTTTCACGTCAGGATGATCTTTCGCATAAGCCTCTTGTGCCAGCTTCATAGCTGCAATGTTGAAGTTCTTATCCCAGGCCCAGACCGTAATTTCCTTCGCTGCTCCTGTTCCAGTTGGAGTCCCTGTCGCTGTTCCAGTTGTGTCAGGTGCTTTACTTGAGCATGCAGATAGCAGCAAAAAACTAGCCAATAAAATGGTTGAAACTTTCTTTTTCATGTGCGCCCCCCGTGTAGTTTTGATTTTTTGAAAATGCTTTCTTTTAAAAGAATAGCATCTCGGAAATCCCTTCTGTTAGAAAAAATTTTGTCATAATTAGCGAAATTCTTGTGTTTTGTATCCGCTATCATAATGACCATTTTGGTACTTTATTTATAATTTGTACTTTCTTTAGATTTCTATACATGGGGGGACTTGCTAAGTTCGCCAGGGAAGACTAATGGCAATTTTTGTTCCTTGCCCAAGCGTGCTCGTAATGGAAACTCCATATTTGTCTCCGTATAAAAGCAGGATGCGATCATGCACATTGCGAATGCCAATCCCTGTAAAAAGCTGCCTGGCACTCGTTGAGGTACGCTGCTCGCTTTGCGCTTCTGCAAGGTCCATGCCATCGCCGTTATCCACGATTTCACAGTGCAGCGTATCGCCCTCCTTCGTGATAATGACATAAATATATCCCGTCGTTTTTTTATTAAAAGCATGAAAAAACGCATTTTCGATAAATGGCTGGAGCATTAATTTTGGCACTTGCGACTTCAAACAGTCCGGCGAAACGAAATAATCCACCTTAATGCCATTCCCATAGCGCACCTGATTGATGAATACATAATGTTTTAAATTCAAAAGTTCCTGCTCAACAGATATCGTGTCTTTCACATTACTAATCGTATTTTGCAGCAGAGAAATCAGCGCATGAATCGTGTCCGTGGCCTTTTCTTTACTCCCTTGTTGAACCAGAATATTAACGGAAGTCAGCGTATTATAGAGAAAATGTGGGTTAATTTGCTGCTGCAGCGCAGCTAACTCGGCCTTCCGCTGCTCCTCCTGTGTCTCCACCAGCTGAATAATATAATCGTTAAGCTCATCAAGCATATAGTTGTAAGCATTACTGAGCTCTCTTGTCTCATACGAACCGGTCACCGCCATGTAGTTGAGAAAATTCTTTTTGGTAATGTTCGACATCTTCATGACAAGCGTTCTTAAAGATCGCGTTACTCTGCGAGTGATAAAATAGACAACAAGCACAGCCGTCAATACGATACCGGCACCAATCATAAATAAGGCCTTCCTGTTGAGCATCTGGCCCAGTGTCATTTGCTTATCAATCACATTGACGAGATAGAAATCATACATGGGTAAATAATCTGCCAAAACGATGACGTCATGATTAAACAAAGTCATTTCTTGACTTGTCGCTTGAGATTGCTGGGCTTGCTTGGCGCTCGACAAGAGTTCCTCGGAAATCGTTCCAATCAGGTCCTCCCTGTTGCTAGAGACAATCAAACCATTTTGATTCAAAATCATGACATCATTGCCTTGACTTGTGAAGCTCGCATAGATTTTCTTAAAATCACTCTCTCTAATCATCATGTAAAGCGATCCATAACCTTCTTTGCTTTCTGAAGAAAGCAGCGCTTTGGTGGCAACAATCCGATCTTCATTGGAGCCCCATGTTCCCGCCCTCATGAAGCTGTATAATATCCTGCCGGGCTGCTTCCATGTCTCTTGTGTTAGTGGGCTGTTCTGGAGCTCCTTCGAGGAGCCGGACCAATAGGTGACATCGCTCACGTAGCTCCTGCCATTCATGCCCAGGACGCTGATGCCAATATTTTTGGCCCCAATCCCGGACTGAATTCGCTTCATCTGATCACTCATGCTGAAATTCGTTTTGAAATTCGTTAACGAATCCGTATCCCCCTCGGTTAGGAAGCTTCTAATCGCGCCGCTTTGCGCGACACTAATGGCTATATTTATATTGGAATAATGAATGGCGTCTAATCCCGTTTTGATCTGGTTGATAATTTTGGAATTGGTAATACTGAACGTTTGGACGAAAAGTTTCTGCGACATTTGAACCGATACCCAAGAGGTCAGAATCGTGACGGAAATAATGCTTACGACCATCACAATAAACATTTTGGTAAACAGACTTTGATCGGTTATTTTTTTTACCCATGCTCCCATTATGGATCGTAGTCCCTTCAAGCTTATTTTTTGCGATAGTGACTTGGGGAAATTCCCATCAGCTTTCGGAACACCTTCGTAAAGTAGCTGTGATCGGAGTATCCGACGAGATTGCTTATTTCTGAAATGGAGAGATTAGGATTTTCGCGCAGCAACGTACAGGCTTTATCGATCCGAATCCGGTTCAAATATTCATTAAAACCTTCTTTATTATGAACCGTGAAGTAATTGGACAAGTAGGAAGGATTGAAGTGGAAGTGTTTGGCGACTTCTGTTAACGTCAGTGGCTGCGAAAAATGTTTGTCCATATACAATAAAATTTTCTGAATGCCCGGAGATCCCGTTCGATTATCGCTGACGCATGATACAGCCTCATTCAAAAACTTTTCTAACAAAAGAATAACTTCCCCAATATGCTCAGCCTCATGAATCGCGCGAAAATACTCGTATTTGCCTTCATCCAACGAACTTGCCTCATAGTGAAAATGCTTTAGCGTAACAATAATATTAAACAGGCTGTGGTCCAAAAAAGATTTAAACTCAAACATGTCGGTATCCAGTCTGCCATTCATCGAGTGAGCGTATGTGCTTAGACGCCCAAAAGCCAGATCGAACTCTTGATGATTCAATTCTGCCGTGAACGCCTCCATGTCAAAAGGAGCGCCTTTCTCCGCCTGCTTCTCCAATTCATTGACAATGAGAAGTCTGCGATCCGGCAGAAAGAAGCGGTGATCCAACACTTTCAGCATGTCATTGGTATAAATATCGTGCAGCTCAGATAGATGCTCAAAAACATGGCTGAGCGCCACGACGATGGACATATGCCCTTTATCGCCGGCTTCAAGCAGCTGCTGGGCGATCTGTACGGCGTCCTCTTGTGCGGAGTTGTCCAGATTCAGCAGGTAGCGAATATAGCCGTCTTGATGCGAAAAACGGCGTGTAGCGACGGGTCTATCCCTATTTTGAATGATCGCTTTCAGAGCCGCTTCTAACCATTCCTCATTTCGGGTCAAGGACACGGATTTATCCTGAACCACCGAGAGTAAGACAAAACTGGCATACGGAACTATCGTACTTAATTCATTTTTGTCATAATCAACGGAATAACCCGAAATCAGCTTGTCCAGGATGTAATCGACTGACTGCTTTTTCTCACTTTTCCACACCGAGTGTTGAAAAGCAGGAATTCGTTCTGCCGTTTTTTTCAGAACAGCCAACATGGATACCGCGTCCAGTTTGGGTTTTAACATATAGTCAGCGACACCGCTTTGAAACGTAGAGCGAACATACTCGAATTCTCCGAAGCTGCTGAGCACGACGATTTCCATCTCCGGATACATACCCTTTACGATTCTCGTCAATTCCTCACCATCCATCACCGGCATGACAATATCGGTCAACACAATGTTCGGTTGGTACAAATGAACCATCTCTAACGCTTCTTTGCCATTGGAGGCTTCACCAACAATTTGAAACCCTTCGCTTTCCCAATCCAGAAGATGCCGGATGCCTTGGCGCACCAACATCTCATCATCAACAATCAGAACCTTGCAATAAATCGTCATAACAGACTCCTCATCCAGATTTACATCATCTACCACCAGTACGACGTATTTTGTGCGATATCTTGCACGATTATAAATGAAATTATAGCTCTTGACGAGCGTTATGCTTATAGCATGAAATACTAGGATACCAACCTTTTTTGAAAAATGGAATACAAAAAAGAGCTGCCGTAGCAGCTCCTAGATGTATAACAGAAAAGATTATAGCTTCTTTTTGGACAGGGGCAGCAGGAATTGAACCCACACCAAAGGTTTTGGAGACCTTTGTTCTACCTTTAAACTATGCCCCTATAACATGGTGGCTCGGGACGGAATCGAACCGCCGACACGAGGATTTTCAGTCCTCTGCTCTACCGACTGAGCTACCGAGCCTTAGATAAAATGGAGGCTGACGGGATCGAACCGCCGACCCTCTGCTTGTAAGGCAGATGCTCTCCCAGCTGAGCTAAGCCTCCATGCGATAATCAAGAAAATGGCTCCCCGAACAGGACTCGAACCTGTGACAACTCGATTAACAGTCGAGTGCTCTACCAACTGAGCTATCAGGGA